>CAWABN010000022.1:0-15524 GCA_963780305.1 uncultured Solirubrobacterales bacterium | reverse complement strand
CTCGCTGCTGATCGACTCCGGCGCCAACCCGAAGGCGGTCCAGGACGTTCATGGGCCACTCGAAGATCCAGACGACCTTCGACACCTACGGGCACCTGCTGCCCGGTCTCACGACGAGGTGCGCGAGCGGATGGACGCCTACCTGCGGCGGCCCCGCCGAGGAGGCGATCGAGGCCGCCGAGGATGCAGCGTAGGTGTCTGACGTGGCGCATTTCGTGGCGCATTGCGCCCTCGGAGCACCCCGAGGCCGCCCTCGCGTCTGACGAAATCCCTGCAAACCGCGCAAAAGAAACGACCCGCCGAAGCGGGCCGTTCCTGGGGTACTACAGGGAGGAGAGATATGTGTGCTGCTTTGTCTGTGGGAGGTAGTCGGTTAAGCCCCGAGCGGGCGGGTGAACCGCGTTGAAGCGGTCAGCGCCAGATGCGCGGAGCCGAACCCGACCATGAAGACTGTTGCCACGAGGTCCCGCGGCGATTCCTGCCGCAGTGCCGACTGCGATCGTGATCGCGGCAAGCGTGTAGTCGAAACCGGCGTGCGCGGTCAGCGGGATGCGGTTGCCCCGCTGGGGATCGCCGTAGATGGAGAGGGCCAGGCCGATCAGGACCACGCCGAGCGCAATGCTGAGAGCGCCGGCCAGGTAGCTGAAGCCGAGCGCGAAGGGCGCGACGATCAGCAGGGGCGCGGCGACCACCTCGAGGGCGCCGTGGACTTGGATCGGTATCGCTCGTGAGGCAGTCATGGCTCGATTCAGGGTACGAACGTATGTGCGATCCGTGTGTGAGGGCGATCACAGTAGCCGCGCAGCGAAGCCCCGCTGAGCTCGCATAGGAGCGGCTACGTTTCGCCCGTGAGCCGCAGCCGCGCCGACACCCTGCTCGCCGAGCGCGGCCTGGCCGCCTCGCGCTCGGCCGCCGCCGCCGTCGGTGCGCGCCGGGCGGGTGCGCCTCGGCCGCGACGGCCCCGAGGTCTCGAAGCCCGGCCAGCTGCTGCCCGAGGACGCCGAGCTCGTGGTCGCGGGCGGCCGCGAGTTCGTCTCGCGCGGGGGAATCAAGCTCGCCAACGCGCTCGGGCGCTGCCGGTTGAGGTCGAGGGGCGCCGCTGCCTCGACGTCGGCGCCTCGACCGGCGGATTCACCGACTGCCTGCTGCGAGCGCGGCGCCGCAGCGGTGATCGCGCTCGACGTCGGCTACGGCCAGCTCGACTGGCGCCTTCGCCAGGATCGCGCGGGTGACCGTGATGGAGCGCGTCAACGCGCGCAATCTCGACCCGGCCGTGCTCCCCTGGCGCCCGGGGCTGATCACGGTCGACGTCTCCTTCATCTCGCTCGCGAAGCTGCTCGGCCCAATCGTCGCGGTCGGCGCCGAGGACCTCGACCTGCTGGCGATGGTCAAGCCGCAGTTCGAGCTCGGCCCCGAGCGAGTTAGGCAGCGGCGGGGTGGTCCGGGACCCCGAAGACGCGGCGCGACGCGCTGCGGGCGGTCGCCGCCGCCGCGAGTGCCGCGGGGCTGGTGGTCCGCGGCTTCGCCTCCTCCGGGCTGCCCGGGCCGAAGGGCAACCGCGAGACCTTCATCTGGTGCGCGCGCTGGCGGCAACGCGGTCGACCTCGAGGCCGCGATCCGCGAGGTGGAGCCGTGAAGACAGCGGTCGCCTCGTCACCCACACCCATCCCGACGCCGCCTCCGAGGCGGTCGCCGAGGCGGCCAGGGTCGCGCCGACGAGACTCGGCGTCGAGCTGGTCGCGTCGCCCGACGAGCACGCGAAGCACGGAGAGGCGGCGACCGATCTCGGCAGGTCGACGAGCTGCCCGAGAGCGCCCCGAAGTCTGCCTGGTCCTCGGCGGCGACGGCAGCATCCTCTACGCGCTCCGCCACTACGCCGGCACGGGAGTGCCGGTGTTCGGCATCAACTTCGGCACCGTCGGCTTCCTGGCGGCGGCCGAGCGCGAGGAGCTCGAGGACGGGCTGCGGCGAGCGTTCACCGGTGACTTCGAGGTGATGTCCCTGCCCGGACTGGAGGCCGAGATGGGCGATGCGGCCGCCGGTCGCGCTCAACGACGTCTCCTTTCTGCGCCGTCCCGAGGGCCGGGTCGCCGAGCTCTCCTACCGGATCGCAGACGAGGAGGTGGGGCACGTGCGCTGCGACGGCCTCGTCGCCGCCACTCCCGCGGGATCCACGGGCTACAACCTCGCGAACGGCGGGCCGATCCTCGCCTGGGGCGTGAAGGGCTACGTGGTCAGCTTCATCGCCCCGCACACGCTCACCACGCGGGCTCTGGTGGTCGCGCCGAGGGACGCGCTGCATGTCGGGAACGCCGCCGGTCGCGAGCCGGTCGAGATCTCGCTCGACGGCGAGGCGACGCGGGGAGCTCGAGCCGGGTGAGGAGGTCGAGATCCGCTTCCGAGACGGGTCGGCTGCCTGGCCCAGCTCCCGGGCGCGAACTTCTACCACCGGATCCGCGAGAAGTTCGGCCGCCTGGCGCAGTAGGCGAGCCGTTCCGCCGAATTCAGGCGGCCACGGGCCGGCCGGGATCAGGCGACTTGCGATCATCTGTCGATCAATTCCACCCCCGCGAACGGAGACGGTTGATGGCCCGGAAGTGGTGGACCCTGCTGGCGACCTGCGTGGCGATGTTCATGCTGCTCCTGGACATCACCATCGTCAACGTCGCGCTGCCCGAGATCCAGACGCGACCTCGACGCCAGCTTCAGCGACCTGCAGTGGGTGGTCGACGCCTACTGCGCTCACGCTCGCCGTCGCTGCTGCTGACCGCCGGCTCGCTCGGCGACCGGCTCGGCCGGCGGCGGGTCTTCACGATCGGGCTTCGCGATCTTCACCGTCGCCTCGCTCGCTTGCGGGCTCGCCACCGACCCGACCATGCTCAACCTCGCCCGCGCGGTCCAGGGGATCGGCGGCGCGGCGCATGTTCGCCACCACCCTGGCCCTGATCGCCCAGGAGTTCCAGGCCCCGAGCGGGCCACCGCGTTCGGGATCTGGGGCGCGACGATCGGCGGCGCGGTCGCGATCGGCCCCCTGGTGGGCGGCGTGCTCACCGACGGCCTCGGCTGGGAGTGGATCTTCTTCGTCAACGTCCCGATCGGGATCGCGGCGATCGCGCTCACCCTGAACAAGCTGGCCGAGTCCGCGGGCGCCTGACGCGGAGCCGGTGGACTGGCCCGGGGTCGCCACCTTCTCGGCCTCGCTCTTCCTGCTCGTCTTCGGGCTCGTGCGAGGGAATCGCCGAAGGCTGGTCAAGCTTCCAGATCGAGGCTTCGCTGATCGGCGCCGCGGCGCTGATGGCTCGCCTTCCTCGCGATCCAGATGCGCTCGAGCCATCCGATGCTCGAGCTGTGCCTGTTCCGCAAGCCGGCGTTCGTCGGGGTCTCGCTGGTCTCCTTCGCCCTCTCACTCGGGGATGTTCGCGATGTTCCTCTACATCACGATCTACATGCAGGAGCGTGCTCGGCTTCGACGCCGCTCGAGGCGGGCGTCCGCTTCCTCCCGATCACGCTTGCTCTCGTTCTTCGTCGCCCCGGTCGCGGGACGGCTGCTGACCCGGATCCCGGCCACGGATCTTCTTCGGGCTCGGCCTGGGCCTGATCGGCGTCGGGCTTGCTGCTGATGCGCGGGCTGTCGGTCGACTCGGAGTGGACGGCGCTGCTTGCCGGCTTCCTCGTCGCCGGGATCGGGATCGGGATGGTCAATCCCGCGATCGGCTCGACCGCGGTCGGGGTCGTGGCTCCGGCGAAGGCGGGGATGGCGTCGGGGATCAACAACACCTTCCGCCAGGTCGGGATCGCAACCGGGATCGCCGGGCTAGGGGCGGTCTTCCAGAGCGAGATCGCGCTCCCGGCTCCCCGACACCGCACCGAGCGACGCCGCCGAGGGGATCGCCTCGGCGGGCCCCGGGGCCGCGGCTCAGGGCGGGCCGCAGGCGGTCGATGCCGCCCGGGAGGCCTTCGTCGGCGCCTTCAACGAGATCCTTCTGATCGGAGCGATCATCGCCTTCGCCGGCGCTGTGTTCGGCCTCTTCCTCACCCGGGAGCGCGACCTCGTCACCGAGGGACCGCCCCAGGAGGCGATCTCGGAGGGAGCCGAAGGGGAGCCGGCCGCCGCCTGAGCTCAGTCGCCCGCCGCACGATCAAGCTGGTGCGGGGCGAATCCGTCGGCACCCGTCGTTAGAACGGGTGGCCGATGCTGCTTGAGCTTCGGATCGAGAATCTGCTGCTGATCGAGCGCGCCGAGCTTCGCCTCGGCCCGGGGTTGAACGCGATCACCGGCGAGACCGGAGCCGGGAAGACGATCCTCGCCCACTCGTTCGATCTGATCATGGGCGGGAAGGCCAGGCCGCAGATCGTCCGTCCGGGCGCCGAGGAGGCCTACGTCGAGGGAGTGTTCGAGCTGCCCGAGGGGATGCTCGACGATCCCGACCTGGCCGAGATCGCCGCGCGGCTCCCGGAGGACGCCGGCGAGCTCGTCCTCGGGCGCCGGGTGTCGGCCTCCGGCCGGACCAGCGCCTTCGTTCAGGGCCGGACGGCCTCGGCGCCGGAGCTGCAGGCGATCGGCGGCCGCCTGCTCGCCTTCTACGGCCAGCACGAGCATCGCAAGCTCACCCTCTCGAGCGCCCAGCTCGAGACCCTCGACGGCTTCGCCGGCGTGGAGCACCTCGATCGCCGCCGCGGTTACCGTGACGCCCACGCCGAGGTGATCCGCCTGGCGCGGGAGCTGGTGGCGATCCACGAGCGCGAGGGGGCCAGGGAGCGCGATCTCGACATCCTCCGCTACGAGCTGGAGGAGATCGAGGACTCCAAACTCGATCCCGCCGAGGAGGCCGAGCTCGCCCCCGAGCGGGAGCGCCTCCGCCACGCCGAGGTCCTGCGCGGCGCGGCCTCCGAGGCGCTCGGTGCAGTCGCGGGTTCCGGCGAGGAGGGCGGCGGCGCGGAGGCGATTGCGCTCGCCGAGGCTGCGCTCGCCGCTCAGGACGGGATCGACCCCGGGCTCGACAAGCTCGGGGAACGGACCAGGGCGCTCACCGTCGAGCTGCGTGAGCTGGCGGCGGAGCTTCGCGCCTACGCCGATGGGATCGAGGCCGAGCCGGGCCGCCTGCAGCAGGTCGAGGAGCGCCTCGACGCCATCGATCGCCTGAAGCGAAAGCACGGCGGCTCGATCGAGTCGGTGCTTGCCCACGCCGAACACTGCCGCGCCGAGATCGAGGGGATCGAGGGGGCCGGCGAGCGGACCGAGGAGCTCGAGCGCGCCCACGTCAAGGCCGCCCGGCGCCGGACCGAGCTCGCCGCGCAGCTGAGCGAGGTGCGAGCGAAGGCGGCGCGGAGGCTGCAGAAGCGGGTGGCGGAGGAGCTCGGCCAGCTGGCGATGGAGGGCGCGAAGCTCGAGGTCAACCTCGAGCCGCATCCGGAGGGCTTTGGGCCACACGGCCAGGAGAGGGTGGAGTTCCGGGTCGCGACCAATCCGGGGATGCCGGTCTCGCCGCTTCGCGACGCCGCCTCGGGCGGCGAGCTCTCACGGGTGATGCTGGCGCTCGCCGGGCAGGGAGCCCGCGGCGGCGCTGCCACCTACGTGTTCGATGAGATCGACGCGGGGATCGGCGGCAACACCGCGCGCGCGGTGGGGGAGCGGCTGCGGGCGCTCGGTGAGGAGCGGCAGGTGCTCTGCATCACCCACCTGCCCCAAGTCGCCTCGGTCGCCGGCGCGCACTTCCGGATCGAGAAGAGGGTCAGCGGCGGCCAGACGACCGCCGAGGTCGAACGCGTGGACGGGGACGAGCTGGTCGCCGAGATCGTCCGGATGCTCGGCGGCGATCGGGGCGACGAGACCGCCAGCCGCCACGCCCGAGAGCTGCTGGAGGCGGCCTAGCCCGGCTCGGAACTCCTCCCCGCGCGCGTGCGATCTTCGGGGAGTTTCGGTCGATCTCTGCCGCAATCGAGCGGGTTCCGCTCCGCCAGCGACTAGACTCGCTCGGCAGAGTCAATTGAGCTCTCCACGGCCCGGCGACACCCGATTCCTCTTCGTAACCGGGGGAGTGGTGTCCTCTCTCGGCAAGGGGATCGCCTCCGCCTCCATCGGTCGCCTCCTCGTCAGCCGCGGCTTCCGGGTCCAGCTGCAGAAGTTCGACCCGTACATCAACGTCGACCCGGGGACGATGAGCCCCTTCCAGCACGGCGAGGTCTTCGTCACCGAGGACGGCGCCGAGACCGACCTCGACCTCGGCCACTACGAGCGCTTCACCGACGAGAACACCTCGCGCGCCTCCAACGTCACCGCGGGCGCCGTCTACAACTCGGTGATCCGGCGCGAGCGCCGCGGCGACTACCTCGGCGCCACCGTCCAGGTGATCCCCCACATCACCGACGAGATCAAGAACCGGATCCTGATCGTCGCCGAGTCCCAGGCGGTCGACTTCGTGATCACCGAGATCGGAGGCACCGTCGGCGACATCGAATCGCTGCCCTTCCTCGAGGCGATCCGCCAGCTCTACACCGACCTCGGTCCGAAGCGATGCATGTTCATCCACCTCACCCTGGTCCCCTATGTGGGCCACGCCGGCGAGATGAAGACGAAGCCGACCCAGCACTCGGTCAACGAGCTGCGCAGGATCGGGATCCAGCCGCACGCGCTCCTCTGCCGAGCCGAGCAGGGGCTCGACCGCGAGATCCGCCGCAAGATCGCGCTCTTCGCCAGCCTCCCCGAGGAAGCCGTGGTCTCGGCCCGCGACGTCGACAACACCTACAAGGTGCCGCTCGTCTTCCGGGCCGAAGGGCTCGACGACCTCGTCCTCGATCACTTCGGGGTCGAGGCGGAGGCGCCCGACCTCTCGGAGTGGGAGGAGCTCTGCCGCCGCGCCGACGAATCGAGGGGCAACAAGGTCCGGATCGCGCTCGTCGGAAAGTACGTGCAGCTCCAGGACGCCTACAAGTCTGTGATCGAGGCGCTCACCCATGGCGGCTGGAAGCACGGGGTGGAGGTCGAGACCGTGCTCGTCTCCGCCGAGGAGGTCGACGATGAGCAGCTCGAGGGAGCCGACGGGATCCTGATCCCGGGCGGCTTCGGCGAGCGTGGCATCGAGGGCAAGGTCGAGGCGGCGAGGATCGCCCGCGAGAAGGGGATCCCCTTCCTCGGCATCTGTCTGGGGATGCAGATCGCGGTGGTCGAGTTCGCCCGCCACGTCTGCGGGATGGACGGGGCCAACTCGGCCGAGTTCGATCCCGAGACCCCCTATCCCGTGGTCGACCTCTTGCCCGAGCAGAAGGAGGTCTCCGATCTCGGCGGCACGATGCGCCTGGGAGCCGACCCGGTGAAGCTCCACGAGGGAACCCGGGCGCGGGAGATATTCGGCGAGGCCGTGATCTACAAGCGCCACCGTCACCGCTACGAGGTCAACAACATGCTCCGGCGGCGGCTCGAGGACGAGGGCCTGGTCGCCGGCGGCACCTCGCCGGACGATCGCCTGGTCGAGGTGATCGAGCTTCCCGACCACCCGTTCTTCGTCGCCTCGCAGTTCCACCCGGAGTTCAACTCGCGGCCGACCCGCCCCGAGCCGCTCTTCCGCGACTTCGTCGGGGCCGCCGCGAGGCGCGCTGCCGACCGCGGCGATAAGCAGCCGGCGCCCGAGAGAGGAGGCCGGAGAGCCGACGGTCGAGCGGAAGACGCCGGACGAGTCTCCGGCCCGCCGCCAGGGTTAGCACTCAGCCCCGGGGCGAATAGCCTGTCGCGCTGTGACTGCGGAGGATCAGCGAATGCTCGACCGCTTCGTCCGCCTCTGCGAGATCGCCAGTCCCACCGGGGAGGAGCGGGTGGTCGCCGACGACGTCCTCGCCGAGCTCAGGGAGCTGCGGGTGGAAGTGAGCGAGGATGGGTCGGCTGAGGCGGCGCGCGCTGGCGCGGGCAACCTGATCGCCCGGGTTCCGGGAAGCGGCGAGGGCTGGCTATCGTTCTTCGCCCACCTGGACACCGTCCCTCACCAGGGCAGCATCGAGGTGGTCGAGGAGAACGGCGTCTACCGCAGCCGCGGCGAGACCATCCTCGGTGCCGACAACAAGGCGGCGGTCACTGTGCTGATCGAGCTCGCCGCTCGCCACGTGACGGCGCCCCCGCCGGTCGGGTTGGAGCTGATCTTCACCGTCGCCGAGGAGGACGGGCTGCGCGGGGCGAAGGAGCTGAACGTCTCGGCTCTTCGCTCCGCCTACGGGTACGCGCTCGACCACGCGACGCCGATCGGGGAGGTGATCGTCGCCGCTCCGACCCATAAGCGGCTGCGCGCAGCCTTCAGCGGGCAGGAGGCCCACTCAGGGATCAACCCCGAGGATGGCCACAACGCGATCGCCGCGGCGGCCGCGGCGATCGTCGGGATGAAGCTGGGCCGCCTCGACGAGGAGACGACCGCCAACATTGGCGTGATCGAAGGGGGGACGGCTTCGAACGTGGTCGCCGGCCACTGCAACCTGCTGGGGGAGGCGCGCAGCATCGACGGCGAGCGCGCAGCTGCGGTGGTGGGGGAGATGGTCGATGCTTGCACCTGGGCCGCCGGCGAGCAGGACTGCGACGTCGACGTCCAGGTGAGCGAGATGTTTCGCGGCTACCGCCTCGATTCGTCGGCCGAGCCGGTCCGGATCGCATCGGAGGCGCTCCGCAGGCGGGGCCATGAGGCGGCGCTGGTGGCGACCGGTGGCGGCAGCGACGCCAATGCCCTGCTTGCCTCGGGATTCGAGTGCGTGCTGCTCGCCAATGGAACCGAGGCCAACCACACCCCCGAGGAGCGGGTGAGCGGCGCTGCGATCGTCGAGATGCTCGGGATCTGCGAGGCGATCGTCGAGGAGGCCTCCAGGACTAAGGGGACTGGATGAGCGAGGGCGGCGAGCTGAAGCGGATCGGGGGCAAGCTCGTCTACCGCGGGCCGATCGCCTCGGTGCGAATGGACCGGTTCCAGTACCCGGACGGCAGCAAGGACATCCGCCAGGTGGTCGTCCACCCCGGCGCCGTCTGCATGGTCGCCCACGACAATCAGGTGCTCTACATGGTCCGGCAGCCGCGCGAGGCGGTCGAGGAGCCGGCGCTGCTTGAGTTGCCGGCGGGGAAGCTCGACGTCGCGGGGGAGACCCCGCTGGAGTGCGCGCAGCGGGAGCTCGCGGAGGAGATCGGCATGTCGGCGGGGGACTGGCGCCAGCTGAAGAGCTTCTACACGAGCCCCGGCTTCGCCAACGAGCGGGTCCACCTCTTCCTGGCGACGGAGCTCTACGACACCAAGGCCGAGGCCGACTCCGACGAGCGGATCGAGATCGTCGAGTTTCCGCTGAGCGAGCTCGATGAGGCGATCCGGCAGTGCGAGGACGCAAAGTCGCTGGTCGGGCTGCTGACCCTCAAGCAGATGCTCTAGGGCGCGCGGCGGCGGGGCCCCGTGCGCCTCGTCCTTGCGGGTGGCCCGCCCGCCGGATGCAGGGACGGCGCCCGACTCGCGGAAGTACTCCGTATGGCCACAATGGCCCCGAAGCGCGCGCCCGAAGAGGCTCATCCCTCGCCCCGCTTCGAGGCGCTGGTCCTCGATTTCCTCGCTCACCTCGAGTTCGAGCGGGGGCTTTCCCGCAACACCCTCGCCGCCTACCGCACCGACCTCCTCCAATTCGGGGTCTTTCTCGCCGGGCGCGACCGCGAGGCGACGGCGGCCACCGGGGCCGACCTCTCCGACTTCCTCGCCGAGCTCGCCCAGGGCAACGGCCGCGCCCCCTGCTCAACCGCGACCGTCCACCGGAAGGCCGCCTGCCTTCGTTCCTTCTACCGCCACCTGCGACGCGAGGAGGTGGTCGAGGACGACCCGGCGGCCCGGCTGGAGGCGCCGCGGCGGGGGAAGAAGCTGCCGGAGGTGCTCAGCTACGCCGAGGTCCAGAAGCTGCTCGCGCAGCCCCGCGGCGGCGAGCCGACCGCGATCCGCGACCGCGCCCTGCTCGAGGTGATGTATGCGTCGGGGCTTCGGGCCACCGAGGCGATCTCGCTCGAGGTCCGCGACGTGGACCTGGAGCACGGTGTGCTCCGGGCTCAGGGGAAGGGCTCGAAGGAGCGCGTGGTGCCGGTCGGGGCGAAGGCGATCGCCGCCGTTCGCGCCTACCTTCGCTCCGGTCGCCCGCGGCTTGTGCGCTTGGCGGACGAGTCGAAGCTCTTCCTCAACTTCCGCGGCGGCCCGCTGACCCGCCAGGGCCTCTACAAGATTGTCCTTCGCCACGCCAACTCGGCGGGTCTGAAGGGAAAGATGAGCCCGCACACCCTGCGCCACTCCTTCGCCACCCACCTGCTGGCCGGCGGTTGCGACCTTCGCTCGGTCCAGGAGATGCTCGGGCACGCCGACCTCTCGACCACCCAGCTCTACACCCACCTATCGGGGGAGGAGCTGAAGGAGATCTACTTCAAGGCCCACCCGCGCGCCCACGCCAAGATGCGCTAGGCAAGGGCGCGCGGAGCCGGAGCCGCCGCGTGATCAGTCCCTGCAGGTAGCGCGCCCGCCTGATGGGGCCGCTCCCCGGCTAGCCTGGTCGGGATGCCGGAGCTGCCCGAGGTTGAGACGATTCGCCGCCAGCTCGAGCCCGAGCTGGTCGGGCGTCGGATCGAGCACGCCTCGGTCCTCGACGAGCGCCTCACCCGGCCGGAGCCGCCGAAGTCGGTGGAGCGGGCCGTGAGCGGGAGGCGGGTCGAAGCGGTCGAGCGGCGAGGGAAATACCTGCTGATCAGGCTCGACGGCGGCCGAACCCTGGCGATCCACCTGCGGATGACCGGGAACCTGCTCCTTCGCGAGGCCGACGAGGGAGCGGTCGCCGACCTGATGGAGGTCGAGCCGCTTGGGGGCCCCCGCCTGTACGAGGCGACCCCCGAGCTCAAGTACGCCCGCGCCCGGTTCGAGCTCGACGACGGCCGCGAGCTGGTCTTCACCGACCTCCGCCGCTTTGGCCAGGCGGTGGTCCTCGACCAGGGCGACGCCCTGGAGAGCTAC
This sequence comes from uncultured Solirubrobacterales bacterium, assembly GCA_963780305.1. Lineage (GTDB taxonomy): Bacteria > Actinomycetota > Thermoleophilia > Solirubrobacterales > 70-9 > CAVVYV01. The sequence continues at coordinate 4,533 of CAWABN010000022.1, read as the reverse complement.
TTCGCCGAGCGCCTCGGGGTCGAGCCGCTCTCCGCCGACCTCACCCCGGAGAGGCTGCTGGAGCTGGCAGCGGGACGGACGGCGCCGCTGAAGTCGTTCCTCCTGACCCAGTCGGCGGTTGCCGGGATTGGCAACATCTACGCAGACGAGGCGCTCTGGCGCGCGGAGCTCCACCCGCTATCGCCGGCGGGCTCGATGAAGCGCGAGCACGCAGAGCGGCTGGTCGAGGGAATCGTCGAGGCGCTCGAGTTCGCGCTCGAGCATCGGGGCGCCAGCATCGACGACTATCGCGACGCGCGCGGGGAGCGGGGCTCGATGCAGGACGAGTTCCTGGTCCACAATCGGGAGGGCGAGGCCTGCCTCCGCGGCGACGGCGTGATCCGGCGGATCATCGTCTCGGGGCGCTCGACCTACTTCTGCCCCGGTGGCTGCCAGCAGCGGCTGCGGCGCCGCCCGAGGCGCCGGCGAGCGAAGAAGCCAGCGAAACAGCCGGCCGGAGCGTGAGCGAGCCACCTCCCCTGCCCGAGGGATTCTCGGTCGGCCACTGGTCCGATCCCGAGGGGCATACCGGCTGTACCGTGATCATTCCCCCGCCCGGCACGCGGGGCGGGGTTTGGGTGCAGGGAGGGGCGCCGGGAACCCGAGAGACCGACAGCCTCAACCCGCTCTCGAACTCGGAGGAGGCGACCGCCGTCCTGCTCACCGGCGGCAGCGCCTTCGGCCTAGCGGCGGCGGACGGGGTCTCGCTCTGGCTGGAGAGGAAGGGGCTCGGCTACTGGACCCCCGGGGGCCGCGTCCCGCTCGTCCCGACCGCGGTGATCTACGACCTGGTCGGACGCGATCCGAAGGTGCGCCCAGGGCCGAAGGAGGGCTACGCGGCCTGCGAGGCGGCGGGCGGCGGGGTACCGCAGCGCGGCGCGGTCGGTGTCGGCTCGGGTGCCACCGTGGCCAAGGTGCTGGGCCGGGAGCGGGGCAGCGCCGGCGGCGTCGGCTACGCGGCCGTCCGGACCGGGGCGGGGGAGACGGTTGCGGCGATCGCGGCCGTCAACGCCGCCGGCGATGTGATCGACGAGGACGGCTCGGTGCTGGCGGGCCCCCGGGACGACGAGGGGAGGATGGTGCGCGGCGCCGAGGCGCTGGTGGCGATGGAGCGGGCGCCCGAGTTCAAGGCACCCGAGGGGAACACCACCCTGGTCTGCATCTGCACCGACGCCGCGCTCTCGAAGCGCGACTGCGGCATGGTCGCCCGCGCCGCCACCGCCGGGATCGCCCGCGCCGTCGATCCGACCTTCACCCCGGTCGACGGCGACGTCGCCTTCTGCCTCGCCTCCGGCTCCGGCGAGCTCCGCCCGTTCGGCTCGATGCAGGTCGGTGCCGCCGCCGCCACGGTCACTGCCGCCGCGATCCGCGACGCAGTCCGGCAGGCAAGCCCGTGAGGCCTTCGCCCTAGTCAGCGGCTAGGCAAGCACCAGTCGCGGCCGCTACGCCGCTTGGAGCCGCCCGTGGTCGTCGCAGTGATCGCCGTGGGGATGGTGCAGGTGGTCGGCGACCAGGTAGTCGACGTGGTCGCCGTGCGGCACCGCCTCATGGCCGCATCCCGGGCCCGTGGGTGTGCCCGGCCTCGTGTTCGCCGCAGGCATGCTCCGGGGTGCAGTCCTCGGGGTTCGCCTCACTGGCTTCGACCACGTGCTCGTCCACGTGGTCCTCGTGCGGGTGATGCAGGTGCCCATCGTGCAGGTAGTCCACATGTCCGTCGTGGCGCACGGCGGTGTGGCCGCAGTCCGGACCGTGCTCGTGTGAATGGCCCTCGTGAACACGGTGCTCACCGTCGGTCATCGAGGTCAAGCTACCGCGATCCGACCGCGATTACCACCGGTTCGCGGCGGCGCCCCAACTACCGCGAACAGCGGACTGCCGTCCGGGCGCTGCGGCAACGTTTGGCTCGTGTCCGGATCTTTCAAGACCGAGGCGGTGGTGCTGCGCAGCATCCGCTATGGCGAGGCCGATCGGGTCGTCCATCTCTACTCGGCGACCCGGGGGCGGATCGGAGCGATCGCGAAGGGGTCCCGGCGGCCGAAGTCGCGCTTCGGCGGGCGGCTGGAGCCGTTCTTCCGGCTCAACCTGGTGCTGTACGAGGGGCGGGGCGATCTCTGCACGGTGACCGGCGCCTCGACCATCAACGGGCATCCGCGGCTGCGCAGCGACGGACCGGCCCTGATGGCTGCCGGTCGCGGCTGCGATGCGGTCCTCCGGCTGCTCAACTCCGAGGAGGCGAACCAGGCCGCCTACAACCTGCTCTGCAACTACCTGGCGCTGCTCGATGTCGATCCGGCCCTCTCCAGCGCTCCCGGCGCGGCGCTCGCCTTCCGCCTGAAGCTGGCGCTGGCCGCCGGCTTCTCGCCGGAGCTGGCGAGCTGCGCCCGCTGCGCCGAGGCCGACCACATCACCGCCTTCTCCGGCGCCGCGGGGGGAGTGGTCTGCGCGAGTTGCGAGGGCGACGGGTTCCCTCTCTCCGAGGAGGCCCACCGGTTCATGGTCGAGGCCCTGGCGCGGCCGCTGGCGGAGGCGCCGGTGGCCGAGCGGGCGGTGGCCGCCCAGTCGGATCGCGCTGTCAGCGAGACCCTCGAGCACCACGCCCATGTGCGCCTGCGCGCCGCGGCCTAGGGCTTCGGGCGGTAGAGGCGTTCGGCGACCCGCACCCGGATCCCGCGGGGAGTCGCGTTGTTGGCGCGCATGAAGTTGCGAAAGAAGCGGCCGGGGACGATCGAGCGCTTGTCGGCGTCGTAGGCGCGCAGTGCCTCCTCGACAACCTGCTCCGCCTCGATCGCGCCCGGCATCATCTCGCCGCCCGCTTCCTCGTAGCCCGCGACCTCCTGCCACTCGGTCGGCACCGGGCCGGGGTTGACGGCGAGCGCCTTCACCCCGGTGCCGCGGAGCTCCATGTGGAGGGCCTCGGTGAGGTTGAGGGCGAACGCCTTGCTGGCGCCGTAGGTGGCCTCGTAGGGCAGCGGCTGCATCCCGGCGGTGGAGGCGACGGTGATCACGCCGCCGCGGCCGCGCTCGATCATCGCCGGGACGAAGGCCCGGGTGAGGATGACGACGGCCTCGCAGTTGACCCGGACGAGCTCCGCCTGGCGCTCGGCGGGAAGCTCGGCAAAGCGGCCGCGGAGGCCGAAGCCGGCGTTGTTGACCAGGAGGTCGACCTCGGCGCCGATGGACGAGACCTGCCCGGGCAGCTGGTCGGCGTCCGCTCCGAGATCGCAGGTGACGACCTGGGCCTTCACCGCCAGCTCGTCGGCCAGCTTCTTGAGACGGTCCGCGCGCCGTGCGACCAGGATCAGCTCGTAGCCGCGGTGCGCGAGCTGTCGCGCAAAGTGCTCCCCGATGCCCGATGAGGCGCCCGTGATCAGGGCGGTGTCAGCCACGGAAGGGAAGCCTATTTCGAAACGTTTCTGCGGGGGTGCCCGCCTGCGGGCCGCCGCGACTGAGAACATCGGGGGGTGAGCACGCGCGTCGCCACGTTCGAGGACCGAGTCCGCTCCTGGGAGGCCGAGTACCTCTGGGAGCCGGCGACTCCCTCCTACCCGGCGGATCGCCGCGAGCCGGAGCCCGACAGCCCGGTGCGGACGCCGTTCCAGCGCGACCGCGACCGGATCGTCCACTCGAAGGCGTTCCGGCGCCTCAAGCACAAGACGCAGGTGTTCGTCGCGCCCGAGGGCGATCACTACCGGACCCGGCTCACGCACACGCTGGAAGCATGCTTCATCTCCCGCACGGTGGCGAGGGCGCTGGCCCTGAACGAGGACCTGACCGAGGCGATCGGGCTCGGCCACGACCTCGGCCATCCACCCTTCGGCCACATCGGTGAGGAGGTGCTGGATGAGGCCCTGCGCGAGCACGGGAGGCGCTTTCGCCACAACGAGCATTCGCTCCGGGTGGTCGAGCGGCTGGAGGGCGATGGGCACGGGCTCAATCTGACCGAGCAGGTGCGGGACGGGATCCTCCGCCACACCGGGCCCGAGAAGCCCGCCACTCTCGAGGGGAGGGTGGTGAAGGTGGTGGACCGGGTCGCCTACATCAACCACGACATCGACGACGCGCTCCGTGCCGGGATCATCTCCGAGGATCTGGAGATCGCCGATGGAGCGCTGCTGCCGCTCGAAAGCGCGTTCCAACCGACGTACAGCACCGCGGCAAACCTCTGGCGTGAGCCTGGAGACGAGGAGCGGCTGGCTGACCTGTACGCGCGCAGCCTGCGACGGTTTCAGCATGATGCTGTGCTCGAGGATCTCGCCGACGAGTATGAAGAGATGCAGGCCCGCTTTCAGGAGCGGGCCGAACAGTCGCCGGGCGATCCGAGCGTGTGGGCCGACGCGCATGAGCTGGCGGCGATCGAGGATCGCCGGGCGCTTTGCACAGAATCGGGCTCGGTCCGAGTCTCGAAAGGTCGATCCAGGGGCTTGGACGGGTGATGAAGGAGCGCTTTGGCTATCTGAGCGTGCGTCGTCCCGACGGAAAGCAGAGCTGCTGCGA
>CAWABN010000021.1:0-25586 GCA_963780305.1 uncultured Solirubrobacterales bacterium | reverse complement strand
GGCGGCGGGTGGTGAGCGCGGCGGGGCCGGGCTCGCCGCGGAGGACCATGCCGGCGAGCTGGGTGCCGAGGTGGCTCATCATCGCGACGCCGTGGCCGGCGCAGCCGATCGCGTAGTAGATGTTCTCTCCCTTGCCGGTGCGGCCGATCGAGGGGAGGAAGTCGAGCGAGATCGCGATCGGGCCCGACCAGCAGCGCTCGACCGCGACGTCGGAGAGCTCGGGGAAGCGGGCGCGGAACATCCGCTCGAGCCCGGCGGCGACCTCGGGATCGTCGTCGGGCGGGACGCGGCTGCCGAAGGAGTAGGCGATGAAGCGCGAGCCGCCGACGATGCGATCGTCGGCGGTGAGCCGGAAGCTCTCCAGCACCTCGTGGGCGGTGTAGATGCCCTCGCGTCCGGGCCAGCCGACCCGCTCGCGCTGCTCGTCCGAGAGCGGCTCGGTGGCGAAGAGCGAGACCCGCAGCGGGACGACGTGGCTTTGCAGGAGCCCGAGCTCCGGGGTGTAGGCGTTGGTGGCGAGGACGCAGCGCTCGGCGCTCACCCGCCCGCGCGGGGTCTCGATCCTGACCCCGTCCGGCGAGGTCCCGGCGCCCTCGGTGATCGCGCTCACCCGGGTGTCCTCGAACAGCTTCGCCCCCGCCCCGACCGCCGCCTCGCGGAGGCCGCGGGCGTACTTGCCGGGATCGAGGATCCCGCCCTTCTCCTCGAGGTAGCCGCAGGAGACGAAGGCGGGCAGGCCGCGCTCGCTCGAGCTCCTCGGCCGAGAGCAGCCGCATCGCGCCGCCGAGCTCGCCGGCGGCCCTGGCCGCCTTCTCGAGGATCGGCGCGTGGCCGGGGTGGATCCCGGCGAGGACGTTGCCCGAGGGCTCGTAGTCGCAGTCGATGCCGCGGTCGGCGATCGTGGCCTCGACCCGCTCCACCGCCTCCTCGGCCAGCCGCACCAGCGCCCCGCCGCGCTCGCGGCCGTAGAGGCGGAGCAGGGTGGGGAGGTCCTTGCCGACCGTCGGGGTGAGGTGGCCGGCGTTGCGGCCGCTGGCGCCGAAGCCGGCGTAGTCGCGCTCGAGCACGACCACGTCGGCGCCCGCCTCGGCCAGCGCCAGCGCCGCCGAGAGGCCGGTGTAGCCGGCGCCGATCACCGCGCAGTCGCACTCGAGCTCGCCCTCGAGCGGCGGCCCGGGCTCGGGCGCCGGGTCGAGCCAGAGGCTGGGCGGGTGAGCGTCGGGGCTCATGCGGTCCCGTTGACCTTACCCGGAGGAGAACGGTTGAAGTCGTCGAAGCCCCTCCGGATGGTCTCGACGGGGGGTTCGCATCGCTTCGGAGGAAGCAAATATGAGTTCCCAGGTGTTTGCGGCCAAGGGGCGAAGCCGGCCCCGCGTGATGCGAGCCCTGCTCTCGGCGGCTGCCGTGCTTATCGCGGCCTGGGTGGCGGCGCTTGCGTTTGGCGCCCTCGGCGGCTTCGACTCGCTGCCGCGCCCCAACCTGTCCTTCGATGGCGGCGATCGCGCCACCGAGGCCGGCGATGGCGTCACCGAGCGCGAAGGCTTCCGGGCCTGATCAACCGGTTCAGGCGACGCGGTCAGCGCCAGGGAGCGGCGCCGGGCCGCGGTCAGCTCCCAGAGCCCTACCGGCGGCATTCCCGCGGGACGGCCGCCGCGCCCGCGTGATCAAGCCCACGCCGGCTACCTCCACCGCCACGACCGGCGGCATCGCGGCGGTGGACGACGCCACCGGCAGTCCCGGCGACACGCCGGACAGCGAAGCGCCCGGCAATGACGGCCAGACCCTTCGCCGGCTGAAGTAGACCTGGGGGGAGGCGAGGGGTGGCGATCGAGACCGCGCGGCGCCGCAGGCGGCGAAGCGAGGCTGCCCGCGCCCTCGGGCGCCGGATCGAGCGCCCGCCCGCGCATTGGGCCCTGCTGGCGCTGGTCCTATCTGCGGTGCTCCTGCTGCTGCTTGCCCACGGGCTGACCGCGCATCGGACCGGCGACAGCGCCGCGGGTAGCGCGGCGACCGGGCCGGCGGTGCTGGACGAGGGCGAGACGGTGCTCGGGCTCGATCGCGGGAAGCTGGTGGGCGAGCCCCTCGCGGCGACCCGGCGGGTCGCGCTCAGCTTCGACGACGGCCCCGACTCGAAGTGGACCCCGCGCATCGCCGAGACGCTGAAGCGGCTCGGTGTCCCGGCCACCTTCTTCGTGGTCGGCGAGCGCGTCGTGCGCCACCCGGAGGTCGTTCGCGAGTTGCACGAGGACGGCTTCGAGATCGGTAACCACACCTTCAACCACTCCGACCTCGTCGGCGGCGCGGATTGGGAGCGCAACCTGCAGCTCTCGCTGACCGAGTCCGCGATCGCCGGCGCGGCGGGGATCCGCCCGCGGCTGGTTCGGCCACCCTATTCGGCGACTCCGGACGCAGGTTGGCCGGAGCGAGGAGGACGACTTCCGGTCGATCGCAAAGCGCGGCTACCTCGTCGCGCTCTCCGACCTCGACTCCGAGGACTGGCGTCGACCGGGCGCCGCCGAGATCGTGCGCAACTCGACTCCGCGCGGCGAGCGCGGCGGGATCGTGCTCATGCACGACGGCGGCGGCGACCGCTCGCAGACGCTGAAGGCGGTCGAGCGGCTGGTGCCCGCGCTGCGGGCCCGAGGCTTCGAGTTCGTCTCGATCTCGCGGATGCTCGGCGCCCCTCGCGGCGAGCTCGAACCGAGTGCCTCCGAGGGCGAGTCGTTGCGCGGCGATCTGCTCGCTGCTGACGCTGGCGATCGCGGGGGCGATCGCCGGCCTGCTGACGGCGATGCTGGTCCCGATCGCGGCGCTGGCGGTGCTGCGGGCGTTCGTGGTCGTCGTCCTCGCGCGCCGGCAGGCGCGTCGCTGGCGGCGCATCCGCCCGCCCGGCCGGCTTCACCCCGGCCGTCTCGATCGTGGTCCCCGCCTACAACGAGGCCGCCGGGATCGAGGCCGCCGTCCGCTCGCTGGCGGGCTCCGACTACCCCGAGTTCGAGGTGATCGTCGTCGACGACGGCTCCAGCGACGGCACCGGCGAGATCGTCGAGCGGCTGGGGCTGGCCGACGTGAAGGTGATCCGCGAGGCCAACCGCGGCAAGGCCGAGGCGCTCAACCTGGGCCTCGCCTGCGCCCGGCACGAGATCATCGTCGCCGTCGACGCCGACACCGTCTTCGAGCCCGGCACCGTCCGCCGCCTCGTTCGCCCCCTGGCCGAGCCCGATGTCGGCGCGGTCGCCGGCAACGCCAAGGTCGGAAACCGCCGGGGGATGCTGGGGCGCTGGCAGCACATCGACTACGTCACCGGCTTCAACCTCGACCGTCGCCTCTACGACGTGCTCCATTGCATGCCGACCGTTCCCGGCGCGATCGGCGCCTTTCGCCGCGCCGCCGTGGAAGCGGTTGGCGGGTTCTCCCCCGACACGCTCGCCGAGGACACCGACCTGACGATTGCGCTCGGCCGCTCGGGCTGGAAGGTGGCCTACGTCGAGGAGGCGCGCGGCTTCACCGAGACGCCGGCGACGCTGGCGGCGCTTTGGCGCCAGCGCTACCGCTGGTCGTTCGGGACCATGCAGTCGGTCTGGAAGCACCGGGCGGCGATCCTTCGCCCGAGCGGCGGCTCGATCGGCCGAGTCGGGTTGCCCTACCTGATCGCCTTCCAGATCGTCCTGCCCCTTCTGGCCCCGCTGATCGATCTCATCGCCCTCTATGGGCTGCTCTTCCTCGACCCCGCGCCCGTGCTCATCTACTGGGGCAGCTTCAACCTGTTGATGCTGGCGATGGCGGTCTACGCCTTCCGCCTCGACGGCGAGTCGCTGCGGGTCCTCTGGGCGCTGCCCCTGCAGCAGTTCGTCTATCGCCAGCTGATGTACCTGGTGGTGATCCAGTCGATCGCCAGCGCCGCCCAGGGCGCCCGCCTTCGCTGGAGCCACGCCGAGCGCTCCGGCGACATCGAGGTCGCCACCTCGACGCCACGTTCGAGCACGTCTGGGAGCTGAGAGACGGCAAGATCGCGCGCCTCGAGAACAAGGTCGATCAGGAGGCCTGGGCCGCCGGCTGGAGTTGAGGGAGAACTACGGACGTTCCGGGGGCGGCCCGCGATAGGGTCACCCCCGCCTCGTGACCTCTCCCCGCCGCATCGCCGGAGTTCTGATCGCCGCCGCCATCGTCCTGGTGACGATCATCCTGATCACCCGCGGCGGCGACGACGATGATGAGGGCGAGGGCGAGTTCGCCCACATCGAGGCGCTCCCCTCCTCCGCCTGCGAGGAGGTCGAGTACGGCGGCGAGGGCGAGCCGAACGCGCTGATCGCCTCCGATCTGCCGATGCAGGGCGACTCGGCCGAGCGCTCCGCGCAGATGGTCGAGGCGATCCGCCTGGAGCTGGAGAACCAGAGCTGGCAGGCCGGCCAGACCCGGATCGCCTACCAGGTCTGCGACGACTCGATCGCCGAGACCGGCGAGTGGGACGCCGACACGCTGCCGCGACAACGCCGCACAACTACGCCAACAACGCCGACGTGATCGGGGTGATCGGCACCTACAACTCCGGCTGCGCCGCGGAGATCATCCCGATCCTGAACGAGGCGCCCGACGGCGGGGTGGCGATGGTCTCGCCCGGCAACACCCTGATCTGCCTGACCGAGCCCGCCAGCGGCTGCGAGCCCGGCCAGCCCGACTCCCTCTACCCGTCGGGCACCCGCAACTACGCCCGGGTGGTCCCCAACGACGCCTTCCAGGGCGCCGGCCTCGCCTCCTTCGCCCGCGACCAGGGGGTGAGGAAGCCCTACATCCTCTTCGCCGCCGACGATCCGACCAGCGAGGGCCAGGCGGCGACCTTCCAGGGGGCGGCGAGGGCGCTCGGCCTCCAGGTCGCCGGCTACGAGTCGTGGGACCCCGATGCGACCGACTACGCCGCGCTGATGCAGAAGGTGAAGGACGCCGGCGCCGACGGCGTCGTCCTCGCCGGCCTGCTGGAGCAGAACGGCCCCCAGATCATCCGCGACAAGGTGAAGGTGCTGGGGCCGAACAACGGCAGGGTGAAGCTGCTCGCCCCCGACGGCTTCGCCCAGCAGGCGACCATCGACGACACCGGCCCGCCCTCGGCGGGAATGTTCGTCTCCGTCCCCGGGCGCACCCCCGACAGCCTCACCGGCCCGGGCAAGGCCTTCGTCGATCAGCTCACGACCCAGATCGGGGGCGCCCCGGTTGAGCTCTACGCACCCTACGCCGACCAGGCAGCCGAGGTCCTGCTCTCGGCGATCGCCCCCAGCGCGGAGCGCGCGGACGTCATCACCGCGCTCCTGCAGACGAAGGTCGACCAGGGGATCGTCGGCGACTTCGCCATAACTCCGACCGGGGACCCCAGCGTCGGCCCGATCAGCGTCTCGGTTGCCGGCGACACCTTCGAGCTCGCGAAGGAGATCACCCCGCCGCCCGAGCTGGTCACCGCCGCCCGCGGCGGTTGATCCGGCCCGCCCGGCGCTAGTCGCAGCGCGATGTCTCGCGCCCGCCGGGCTAATCGTCACACGCTCCACAGTTCTGTATACAACTCCGTATACACTCTGCGCATGGCAACGGGAAATGTGAGAGCGCATCGAGGAACGGTCCAGAAGCTTCGGCGGCTGCGTGAGCAGAGCGGCGAGGCGACCGCTGACCTCCTGGCGGAGGCGGTCGACCTGCTCGAGCGCGAACGGTTCCTCGACGTCGCCAACGCCGCCTTCGCCCGCCTCCGCGACGATCCCGAGCGGTGGCGCGAGGAGATCCGCGAGCGCTCGCTCTGGGAGGGGACGCTGGCCGACGACCTCAGCTCCGACGGCTAGATGCCCGCTCGTCAGGGCGAGGTCTGGAAGCTCGACCTGAATCCAGTGCGCGGCCGCGAGCAGGCGGGCGAGCGCCCGGCACGATCGTTTCGGTGGACAAGTTCAACAGCGGGCCCGCCGGCCTCGTCATCGTCGCTCCGCTGACAAGCGTGGACAAGGGCCAACCCCTGCACGTCCGGATCGAGCCGCCCGAGGGAGGGGTGGCCAAGCCGAGCTTCGTCAAGTCCGAGGACGTGCGCTCGGTTTCGAGCGAGCGCTTGGTCGGAGCCGATGGGGGTCGGTGGAGCGGGAGACACTGCGAGCGGTGGTCTCAGCGAATCCGGCTGCTCACCCACGTCCCGATAGACAGGCCGTCCTCGAGGCGATTGACAGCGGTCCGCCCCGGGTAGGCTCGCGGGATGCGGTACCGCAAGCTAGGGGATTCGGAGATCGAGGTCTCGGAGATCTCGCTCGGCTCCTGGCTCACCTACGGGCACGGGGTCGAGCGCGACCAGACCGAGGCATGCACCCGGGCGGCCTTCGAGGCCGGGATCAACTTCTTCGACACATCCAACGTCTATGGCGCCGGCGCAGCCGAGACCGCTTGGGGGGAGATCTTCCAGGACTTCAAGCGCGACTCATACGTGCTCGCCACCAAGGTCTACTTTCCGATGTCGGAGAGCGACCGAGGCCTCTCCCGGGAGCAGATCCACAAGCAGCTAGACCTCTCGCTGGAGCGCCTCCAGACCGACTACGTCGACCTCTACCAGTGCCACCGCTTCGACCCCGAGACGCCGATCGAGGAGACGATGGAGGCGCTGACCGAGGTCGCCGCGGCGGGCAAGGTGCGCGAGATCGGCTTCTCGGAGTGGACCCCGGAGCAGATCCGCGCCGGGCTCGAGGTCCCCGGCGCGAAGAAGTTCGTCTCCTCGCAGCCCCAGTACAACATGATCTGGCGGGCGCCCGAGGCCGAGGTCTTCCCCCTCTGTGCCGAGAACGGGATCTCGCAGATCGTCTGGTCGCCGCTCGGCCAGGGCGTGCTCACCGGCAAGTACAAGCCCGGCGAGCCGCCGCCCGAGGACTCGCGCGCTACCAGCGAGGAGATGAGCATCTCGATCCGCCGCTACCTGGACGACCGGGTGCTGGAGGCGGTCCAGCGACTGGTGCCGATCGCCGAGGGCGCCGGTCTCTCGATGGCGCACATGGCGCTCGCCTGGGTGCTGCGCCGCGACGAGGTTGCCTCGGCGATCACCGGCGCCACCCGTCCCGAGCAGGTTCACTCGAACGCCGACGCCTCCGGGGTGGAGCTATCGGCGGACGTGCTCGAGGCGATCGACGAGGCCCTCGACGGCGTCGCGATCACCGAGCCCCGGCTGGCCGGCTTCGCCAAGGAGGGCGTCCTCCACCGCTAGTAGGAGGCTGACGCCCGCGGTCAGGCGCCGCGGGCGAGGATCGCTGCGATCACGCCGATCAACCCAACCATGACGCCGCCGCCAACCCGGTACATGACGGTCCGAACTTCGATCCGAAGGTCATTGATTTCCCCGCGCACTTGCGCAAACCCCTCGCGCATCTCACCGCGGAGCTCCGCTGCGTCCTTGTCCACGCGGTCGAAGCGGCGACCGATCTCATCGAATCGATCGCCCAGACGCTGATCCGTCCAAACGGAGCGTTCCATCACCGGTCAGGTTAGACACCGCTCTGTCGCGAAACAAACGCCGATCGTGACGAGATCACGCATCGCCTACTCCGACAATCCAGCGGCTTCCAGGGCCTCGTCCCTGGTCCAGAAGACCTGACGCCTTGCGATCTTGCCCTCGGCGAACCAGACCACCATCCAGGCGCGGAATCAGCTCGACATTCTCCTGCGACATCGCACGCGCATTATCTCGCTGCCGGCCTTTACGCGCGGGGACTGATTCGCTACGCTAATTAGCGAGGATAACTACTTTGCCACGCGCCCCCACATCCACCATAGGCCTCGAAGAGGAGCTGGCGCCGCGCCTGCGGCTCGCGATCATCGCGCACCGCCCGGCGGCTGCGCCAGGAGGCGGGCAGCGACCTCGGCCCCTCGCAGACCGCGGCCCTGGCGACGATCGAGCGCCACGGCCCGCTCGCGCCCAGCGAGCTCGCCGAGCGCGAGCGGATCAAGCGCCCCACCGCCACCCGGATCCTCGGCCACCTGGAGCGAGCCGGCCTGGTCGAGCGCGTCCGCGACCCCGAGGACGGCCGCTGCTCGATCCTCAGCGTCAGCCACCGAGGGCCGGGCGCTGCTGCGAAGGCTGCGGGCCGCGGAAGACCGCCTACCTGGCGACACCGATTTCGCGATCTCCCCCCGGAGGACCTGGCGGCGCTCGAGCGCGCCGCCGAGGTGCTCGAGCGGATGCTCGAGCAGGACCCCGCCGCGGAGCCTCGTGCGCGGAGGGGTGAGCGCCGGTGACCGAAGCCCTCGGCCGCTCCTTCGCCAGCCTCCGGATCCCCAACTACCGCCGCTACTTCACCGGCCAGCTGGTCTCGCTCTCCGGCAACTGGATGCAGACGGTGGCGGAGATCTGGGTGATCCTCACCCTGACCGGCAGCGGCGTCGCCGTCGGCCTGACCACCGCGCTCCAGTTCCTGCCGATGCTCCTCTTCGGCGCCTGGGGCGGGCTGATCGCCGACCGGGTGCCGAAGCGGCGTCTGCTGCTTGCTCACCCAGGGCCTCCACATGATCGCGCCGCTGGCGATGCTCGCCCTGGCGCTCAACGGGGACCTGGTCCCGTGGATGGTCTTCGCCCTCGTCTTCGTCCGCGGCTGTGTCAACGCCGTCGACTACCCGACCCGCCAGGCGTTCGTGATGGAGATGGTCGGCGGCGAGCGGGTCGTCAACGCGGTCAGCCTCAACAGCGTCCTCGTCCATTCGGCCCGGATCGTCGGCCCGGCGCTCGCCGGCGTCCTGATCGCCACCGTCGGGGTCGAGCCCTGCTTCGCGCTGAACGCCGCCAGCTTCGGGGTAATGATCATCTGCCTCCGCGGGATGGACACCGAGGAGCTGCGGGCCGACCGAGATCGTCCCCGCGCGAGCCGGGGGCGATTCGGGCCGGCCTTCGCTATGTCCGCTCCGACCCCGAGCTCTGGATCCCGCTCGGACTGATGGCGATCGTCGGCACCCTCGGCTTCAACTTCCAGGCGATCCTGCCGCTGCTTGCCCGCTTCACCTTCGACGGCGGCCCCGGCGCCTACGCGGCGCTGGTCTCGCGCGATGGGGGTCGGCGCGGTGGTCGGCGCCCTGGCGAACGGCGCCCGCGGCAAGGTCACCCCGCTGCTCCTGGCCGGCGCGGCGATCGGCTTCGGCGCCCTCTCGCTGCTCGCGGCCGGCGCTCCCACGCTTGCGCTCGAGCTGGTCGTGCTGGCGCCGCTCGGCGCCGCCAGCGTCACCCTGGCGGCGAGCATCAACTCCGCCCTCCAGCTCGGCATCGGAGCCGAGCATGCGCGGCCGGGTGATGGCGCTCTACTCGATCGTCTTCCTCGGCTCGACCCCGATCGGCGGCCCGCTCGCGGGCTGGCTCTCCGAGGCGATCGACCCGCGCGCCGCCCTGGTGATGGCGGGGGTGGCGGCGATCGCCGCGGGGGTGCTCGCCCGCCTCGCCTTCAACCGGGTGGCCGAGCAGGTGCCGGAGCCGGCGACCCCGTTGCCGGCGTAGGTGTCGCCGGCGGCGACTGGTCCGCCGGCAACCGACCCCAGACGCAGACCGACCGCCTTCCATGGCGGCCGGTCTTTGAAATCGGCCCCGTCAGGACGGGCAGGGGTACGTCTCAGGGGCCGTACTTGGGGGGTATGTTGCGATTCCAGGCGACGGGAGGCGCCTGTTACGGCAAACGCCTGGAACCTATGAGCCGGGAGGGAGACGCCGGGCGTCCGGCCCAGCACACACTCTCCCGACCGAGAAAGTATCTGCACAAAATGATGTAAAAGGCAATACCCAAAACTTGGGGGAACGCGCAAATTGGTGAAGTTATGGCCAACCGTTGAGTCAGGCGGGTGCCATTGCAGCGGCGAGCGCCGAGCCGTGGAGGATGTCCCTTTCGGAGACCTCGACCTCGCTGACCCCGAAGGCGCGCATCACCTGCGCGAGGATGACGGTGCCGGCGACGATCGTCGGGGCGCGGCCGGGGTGGAGCCCGGGCACCCGGAGCCGCTCGGCGAGCGGCATCGAGGCGAGCCGAGAGAGCATCCGCTGGACCGCCCGCATTCCCAGCCGGTAGCCATGGACGCGGCTGGAGTCGTAGGGGTCGAGCTCCTGGTCGATCGCGGCGAGCGAGGTGGGCGTGCCGGCGACGGCGATCGAGTGGGCGGCGTGCCCCCACGCGTCGGCGGCGACCGCCTCCTCGACCAGGTTGCGGACATCCGCGGCGAGGTCCTCGAGCTGGTGGGTATCGGGGGGGTCCGAGATCAGGTGGCGCTCGGAATGGCGGACGGTGCCGGCCTGCAGCGAGGCGTGGAAGCCGACCTCCTTGCCGGTGCCGACGATCAGCTCGGTGGAGCCGCCCCCGATGTCGAAGACCAGGGTGCTTCCCTCGCCGGCGCGGTGGGCAGTCGCCCCCAGGTAGGTGAGGTGGGCCTCCTCCTTGCCGGTCAGGAGCCGGGCGTGGAGGTCAAAGCGCTCACGGAGCTCGGCGATGAACGCGTCGCCGTTGCTGGCGTCGCGCACCGCGCTGGTCGCGATCGCCATCACCCGCTCGGCGCCTAGCTCTTGGTAGCGGGCGCGATAGTCGGCGACCGCGGTGCAGACGTCCTCGATCGCATCCGAGGAGAGGCAGTTGGCGTGGTCGACGCCGCGGCCGAGGTTGGTGACGGAGGTGCGGCGCTCGACCTCGTCCACCCGGCCGTCTACGACGTCGCCGATCAGCATCCGGGTTGAGTTGCTGCCGATGTCGATCACGCCGACTCGCATCGTCTCGTCGGCTGTCTGATCGCCCTCGCCCACGGCGCCGCATGCTACTGCGGGATGCGCAATTCGCTCCATCCGCTACCTGGATGATTGCGGCGGTCAATCTCTTCCCCTCAACCCCGGAAGGCGCGATAAAATGTCGTCACCGACGCGGGGTGGAGCAGTCTGGTAGCTCGTCGGGCTCATAACCCGAAGGTCGCGGGTTCGAATCCCGCCCCCGCTACTCCCGTCAAGGTGAGCAAAAGGATCACCGAAGACGAGAAGAGGAGCCCCCGAAAGGGGGCTCCTCGCTTGTGGAACGCGCGGCGGTCGACCCCGTTGTGCATCCTGCCGGGGGCGAAGATGCCACGACGCCATCTGGCGCTCCTTCGGCATCCCGGCAAGCAGGCGATCGGCCTCCTCGCTCTTGAGCGCTACCGGGCGCAGGACGCAACGCCACTTTCGGTCGAGTGGGTCACCCGGCGTATCCTCATGCGGGCGGGGGGCGCTAACCAAACCAGAAGGGGTGCTTCCGCCCGAGGTCCGAGGAGACCGTATGGATCAACACACGGGGCAACATGCGAACGAAGCGATCTTCGCCGCGAACGGGGCCTTTCGCCACCGTCTGCTGAAGGCTGCCAGCGCGGCCTTCTTGGCGCTGCTCGCTGCATGGCTGATCGCGCTTGCCCTTGGGGTCTGGGGCGGATTCGAATTGCTGCCCGGCTTGCCCGGCTCCCACTCGACGCGCCCGTCCGAGGCCAGGTCCACGACCCAGCACCCCCCGGCCCCGGCGCCTGCTCAATCCCATCAGTCCGCTCGGGCGGTAAGGACCGCCTCCCGATCGCCGGCCGGCAGCGGCACCGCCAGTGGCACCGGCAGTGGCAGTGGCACCGGCAGCGGCAGCGGCAGCGGCACGACCCGTTCGCAAGAGTCAAATCCGAAGGCCACCGCGCCACAGCCCGTTCAATCGCCGAGCACCTCGAGCACGCCGCCGTCGACGAGCGACGGCACGACCACGACGACCGGGGTGCCGACCGACTCACCTGGGAATCTGCCCAGCGGCAGCGGAGTCCCCGGCCAGCTGCCCTAGCGGGAGCCCGCATGACGGTCCAGCGCGCCAGACTCCGCCGACCGCGAAGCGAACGCGGGCGCCGACTCGCACGCAAGATCGAGCGGCCGCCCGCCCACTGGCTCTGCTCTGCCTGTTCGTCGGCACGCTGTTCGCGCTGCTGCTCGCGGAGGGACTCACGGTGCACGGCGCCGGCGGGGCGGAACGCCGCCGCCCACGACCGCCAACCGGGCCAGGGCGCTGGAATCGAACGCGGCCCTGTGGGTCGCCGGCCCCAACGGCAGGCTGGTCCCACGCCAGGAGCGGATCGGAAAGCGCGTCGCCCTCACCTTCGACGACGGGCCCGACCCCGACTGGACCCCGAAGATCGCAGACACGCTCAGGCGACTGGGCGTGCCGGCGACCTTCTTCGCCGTCGGGGAGCACGTCGTCGAGAACCCGGGTGTGATCGCCGACCTCCACCGGGATGGCTTCGAGATCGGCAACCACACCTTCACCCATGCCGATCTCGGCTCGGCCGGAATAAGCAGGGACCTCCAGGTCTCGATGACCCAGAGCGCGATCTCGGGCGCCGCGGGGTTCGGCCGCGCCTCGTCAGACCTCCGTACTCCGCCACCCCGGACGAGGTCGATCCACAGCACGAACGGAGCTATGCGGACATCGCGCAACAGGGCTACGTGATCGCGCTCACGAACTACGACTCGGAGGATTGGCGGCGCCCCGGCGTCGCCGAGATCGTCCGCAACGCGACCCCGCGGAGCAAGCGCGGCGGAGTGATCCTGATGCACGACGGCGGGAGGCGACCGCTCGGAGACCGTGGCGGCCCTGGAGCGTCTGGTGCCCGACCTGCGCGCGCGGGGATTCAAGTTCGTGAGCCTGAACAAGCTCCTCGGCGCCGGACCGGAGCCAGGTGGATCCGCCCGCGTCCAGCGGCCAGCAAATCCGCGGAAAGATGCTGATCGCCTCGCTGACAGTGGCCCGCCTGCTCACGGACCTGATCGCCGCGCTCATGATCCCTGCATTGCGTCCTCGCGATCCTGAGAGCGATCGCCGTGGTCGGCCTCGGCCGCATACACCTGGCGAGAATGCGCAAACAGCCTCCAGTCCGAGGATTTCCAGCTGCCGGTGTCTGTCCTGGTCCCGGCCTACAACGAGGCGGCCGGGATCGAGAAGGCGGTCCGCTCGCTTGCCGCATCCGACTACCCGGAGTTCGAGGTGGTGGTCATCGACGATGGTTCTACCGACGGCACCGGCGAGCTCGTCGACGGCCTCGGCCTCTCCCGGGTCCGCGTTATCCGGGAGGCGAACCGCGGCAAGGCTGCGGCGCTCAACACCGGTCTCGCCGCCGCCAGGCACGAGCTGATCGCGGCGGTCGATGCCGACACCGTCTTCGAGCCCCAGTCCCTCACCTCGCTGGTGCGGCCGCTCGCCGATGAGCGCGTCGGCGCGGTCGCCGGGAACACGAAAGTCGGGAACCGGAACCGCCTGCTCGGCCGCTGGCAGCACATCGAGTACGTGACCGGCGTTCAACCTGGACCGCCGCCTCTACGACGTGCTCGGCTGCATACCGACCGTCCCGGGCGCCGTCGGCGCGTTCCGACGAGCGCCCTGCGGAGGTCGGCGGGTTCTCGAGCGACACGCTCGCAGAGGACACCGACGTGACGATCGCGCTCGGCCGCCGCGGTTGGAAGGTGGTCTATGCCGAGGACGCCCGGGCGTTCACCGAGACGCCCGCCTCGCTGGGCGGCCTCTGGCGGCAGCGCTACCGCTGGTCGTTCGGCACGATGCAGTCGGTCTGGAAGCATCGGCGCGCCTTCCTCCGCCGCGGCGAGGGGCCGATCGGCACAATCGGCCTGCCCAGCCTGGTCCTCCTCCAGATCGTCCTTCCGCTGCTCTCGCCGCTGATCGACGTCTTGGGCGCTCTACAGCGTGCTCTTCCTCAACCCAGTCGCCGGTGCTCGCCTACTGGCTCGGCTTCAACCTGCTTTCCGCTCGCGCTGGGCGCCTACGCCTTCCATCTGGATCACGAGCGGCCCTGGGCTCTCTGGGCGCTGCCGCTGCAGAACTTCCTCTACCGGCAGCTGATGTACATGGTCGTGCTGCAGTCCGTGGCGAGCGCGGTGCAGGGAGCTGCGGCTGCGCTGGCACCACGACGAGCGCTCCGGCGACATCGAGGTCGCCACCGATTCGCCCCGGTAATCTGCCCATCGAGGGGAGCGCAACTATGTGGGAGAAGATCGTGGAGAGGGGTAGTCCGCTGACTCGCCTGATTGTCGCGGTCATGGCTGGCGCGGTGCATCGCGACACTGGCCGCTCCATCGACCGCCGGGGCTGCTGTGAGCCTCGGGCAGACCGGAGCTCCGATCCGGGGCTGCGGCAGTGGGGCCTACCTGATTCAGTCGGCCACCGACGGGCCCCCGAGTTACGCCGTCCCGTCGGGCCCTTACGGGGTGATCACGAGCTGGCGCTTTCAGGGCTATAGCGCGGGCGCCGGTCCAGGAACCGGAAGGCTGTTCGTCTGGCGACCAACGGCCGCCCCCAACCAGTTCATCTACGTGGATTCGACCCGCCCGGAGATCTTCGTGGGGGGCGTCGTGAGCACGTTCGCGACTCGTCTCCCAGTGCAGGTCGGCGACATCCTCGGGATGCTCGCACCGGCAGCCCTGCCTGCTGGGAGTGCCAGGCCAGCCGGCCGGGGACCAGGTCAGGTATTTCCTCAGCCCAACCGAACCCCCGAAAGGCTCGACGCAGACGACCACCGGCCTGTTGTCCGAGTAGCGGATCCTCATCGCGGCGAACGTCGAGCCGGATTCCGACCGCGACGGCTTCGGCGATGAGACCCAGGACCGGTGCCCGACCAATGCCACCACCCAGGGACCCTGCCCTCAACCACCCCGCCCACCTGCAAGGGCAACCCCGCGACCATCGTCGGCACGAGCGGCAACGACGTGCGCAAAGGAACCTCCGGCAAGGACGTGATGGTCGGCCTGGGCGGGAACGACAAGCTCTCCGGCCTCGCTGGAAACGACACGCTCTGCGGCGGCTCGGGCAAGGACACCCTGAACGGCGGCAAGGGCAAGGACACCCTGCTCGGCCAGAAGGGCAAGGACACCCTGAAGGGCGGTCCCGGCAAGGACAAGCTCAAGGGCGGCCCCGGCAAGGACAAGCAGGTCCAGTAGGACCTGCATGCAGAAGGCCGCAGCGGAAGTGCTGCTGCCGCCACCCGGCGGAGGCACCGCCGACACCGCGCCGCCCGACAACTTGATCACCAAGAGGCCGAGGAACAAGACAGGAAGAGGACCGCAATCTTCGGCTTCGATCTCGCGGCTCCCTTGGGCGGTCGTAGCGAGAGACAATCCGCCCCCCTATGTCCGTCACATCGGCTGTTAGGTTGGGCCGATGGGTGAGGCGTACGACGCGATCGTCGTTGGCGCCGGTCACAACGGCCTCGCGTGTGCGTGCTACCTCGCTCGGGCCGGGCTGCGGGTGGTGGTCCTCGAGGAGTACCCGGCCGTGGGAGGAATGACCCTGACCGAGGACCTCACGCTCGCGGGCTTCAGGTCGGACGTCCATGCCAGCGGCTACCAGCTCGCGAACATCTCGCCGGCGGTGGGCGAGCTGGAGCTTGCGGACCACGGAGTCGAGCTGATCGAGCCGCGCGTCGCCTTCGCTCACGCCTTTCCGGACGGGAATTGCATCGCCGTGGGCAAGGACCTCGAGGCGGCCGAGAGGAGCATCGC
The DNA here is from genome assembly GCA_963780305.1 of uncultured Solirubrobacterales bacterium. Classification (GTDB taxonomy): domain Bacteria; phylum Actinomycetota; class Thermoleophilia; order Solirubrobacterales; family 70-9; genus CAVVYV01. The sequence continues at coordinate 10,066 of CAWABN010000021.1, read as the reverse complement.
GCGCTTCTCCGCCAAGGACGGAAGGACCGTACGCAGCCTGTTCGAGCGCTATCGCGATGAGCGCGAACGGATCATTACCTCGATGTTCTCCCCGGCCCCCTCGCTCGGTACCGCCGCGCGGATCGCGGAGGAGACGCCTGGTGGGATGGACGCCTACCGGTTCAGCCTTCAGAGCGTGAGGTCGTGGTGCGACGAGTTATTCGAGGCGGAGGAGACCAAGTGCCTGTTCGCCGCCTTTGGGGCGTTCGTTGGACACGGTCCCGACGACGCCGCCGGGGCGGAGATCTCTTGGCTGTTCGCCAGCGTCCTGCAGGCCGAAGGCAACAAGCTGGTCAAGGGCGGCATGAACGAGGTGACGCTGGCGATGGCCGCCCACCTCCAGTCCCTCGGAGGGACGGTCCGCACGAGTGCCCCCGTCGATGAGATCATCGTCCGATCGGGTAGAGCCGTAGGGGTTCGACTGCGTGGTGGGGAGGAGGTCGCCGGTGGGCTCGTGGCTTCGAGCGTCGATCCCGCACAGCTCGTGCTCAAGTTGCTAGGCGAGGCCGTCGTGGGATCAGCGATCGCGGACAAGGCGCGTCGGATCGAGTGGGGCGACTCGGTATTGGTGATCTACACGGCGCTCGACGGCCCGGTCGAGTACAGGGCGGGGCCAAGGGCCGATGAAGCCGCGCATGTGCACCTGACGGGCGACTCGCTGTCCGCTTTGGCGACGGCCGTCGACGAATGCCGCGCCGGGTCGCTGCCGGCGGCGCCGGCGGTGGTGAGTTGGAACGATGCGACGATCGACCCGAGCCGCGCACCCGAGGGCAAGGACCTCAAGAAGTTCGTCGTCCTCGGGGTTCCGTACGAGATCAGCGGGGACGCGACCCGCGAGGTCGGGCTGGGGACCTGGGACGAGATCAAGGAGCGCTACGCCGATCACTTGGTCGAGATGATCAGCACCCAGTTCATGCCAACGCTGCGGGAAAGGATGCTGAAGCGCGTCGTTCACTCACCGCTTGACATCGAGCGCAAGCTATCGAGCGCCGTGCACGGCACGATTCCCCACGGCGCCCCGCTGCCATACCAGAGCGGTCCGCTGCGGCCGATCCCGGAGCTCGGCCAGTACCGCTCGCCGGTGAGCAACGTCTACTTGTGCGGATCGGGCTCGCATCCAGGGGCCGGCGTCTCGATGGCCGGAGGCCGAAACGCCGCCCAGGTGATCTACGCGGACCTCGGCCTCGACTTCGATCCACGTCCAGAACGGCGAGATGAGGAGCGGTGAGATCTCGATGGCCGACCTAGAGACGCCCGCAAGGGACGACAACCAGAAGGCAACCGGTCCCGCACGGAAGCGGGCGCGGCCTTCTCGCGCAAGACAACACTGCCATCCGGGCGCTCAGTGCTGCTGCTCGAGTCCCTGATCCGGTGACCCCTACGCGGTCTTCGCGCGGTGCGGCAGCTTCCAGTCGGGCCGCACGAAGTGGCACGTGTAGCCGTCCGGGTACTTCTGCAAGTAGTCCTGGTGCTCCGGCTCGGCCTCCCAGAACGGGCCGGCCTCGCTCACCTCGGTTACGACCTTGCCTGGCCACAAGCCCGAGGCGTCGACATCGGCGATCGTCTCCTCGGCGATCTGGCGCTGCTCGTCGCTCGTGTAGAAGATCTCCGAGCGGTAGCTGGTCCCGATGTCGTTGCCTTGCCGGTCCTTGGTGGTCGGGTCGTGGATCTGGAAGAAGAACTCGAGAATGTCCCGGTAGGAGATCCGCTCGGGGTCGAAGACGATCTCCACGGCTTCGGCGTGACCGTCATGGTTCTGGTAGGTCGCGTTGGGGACCTCCCCGCCCGTGTACCCGGCCCTCGTCGAGATGACGCCGTCACGCTTGCGCAGCAGCTCCTGCACGCCCCAGAAACACCCTCCAGCGAGGATCGCCGTCTCGGTGTGGTCCGTCATCGCGCCGCTCCTTCGGTCGGGTTCGATCTGAGCTTAGCCTCGTCTGGGATTAACGCCTGGTGCGGCTCAAAATCCGTAGGTCGGAGGTTCGAGTCCTCCTCGGCCCATAACGTCCCGCAAAGCGGAGGCTTTAATCGTGCTGGGAGCGTCTCCCGATATCGGCGCCCACGGGAATCCGTAGGTCCGGACCTGTGCGTACGCAGCTCTCGTGCTCGCCTGGTTGGCCGTCCCGAAACCCCGGCTCTTGCTTGCATTGAAAGGAGCGCTGTTCGAGCAGGCGCTTGCTTCGCGCGCGAGGGAGGCGCCCCCCGAGCGGAGCGGGTCCCGCTTCTCCTTCTCGTCCCTTGGGTGCCGCATTCCATGCAAAGCGGCACTCAGCGGCCGGCGATGTCGCGTTCGAGTGAAAGTCAGAGTCGCGAGACTGCCTCAGCCGACCGGCACGGAGAACCTCACGGACCCTTAGAGGGTCGTAGCGAGAAACGAATCGGGCCGCCGATTCGATCTTTCGGGGACGCACAGGCCAGGCGTCCCGGAGTACCGCTTTTCGTCCAAAGCGGCGGTTTGCCCTTACTCCGACAGCCCGGCGGCTTCGAGGGCTTCCTTGGGATCAAAGTAGCTCCGGACCCAAATCGCCTTCCCGTTCTTAGCTCGGACGAGCCAGGCCAAGGGCGAATCGATCTCGACACCACTTCCGGTGCCATGCGCATGCACCCGACCGAACGCAAGCAGTTCATCTCCGAGGTCCCGGAACTCCGAGGCCTCAAAACGAAGATCGTCGAAAGCTTCGAACAGGTCCTGAAACCACTTCCGAACCTCCTCCCGTCCCCGCAACACCGTCGCTTCACCTGCCAACCCCACCCCCACGGCCGGATGCCATTCCACCGCGGGGTCAAGCTCCTCCAGCATCGCGTCAAAGTCGTGGCGGTTGCCCGCCTCAAAGGATCGCTTGAATGCCTCGACGTTCTCCTCCGACATCGCCTCGCAGTATCTCGCGGTGCAGTACTGCTTTCCATGCAAAGCAGCGATTCCGCACGATTAGGCAGGTAGCGTCGTCCGCTCTCGGATCCTAGGGCGGTGGTAGCGAGAAACGAGTCGGGCCCCCCGCTACTCCCCAAGGGCCCTCGAAAGAGGGCCCTTGGTGTGTCCGAAGAGCTTCCGAACCGCATCAGTGGAGATCCGCCTCCGCACGGGGTATCGGCGGCTTCGCAACCGCCGATACCCCACCCCCAGGCGAGCCCGAGGGCACCGCGCAGCATCTAGAGCGCGGCCGCGTGACGCGGAGCGAACTAGCTACTTAAAGAATCGCGGCCGGCCTTCCCGCCAATCTTGGCGATAGCTGCCGAGAACTTGGCGCCGCCCGGGGCCGCACCCTGGAAAACGAGCTCGACCGCCTTGCCATTCGAGAACTTGACAGCCGCTGAGCCGAAATTGACACCCGCTTGGCTTGGCGAATACTTGATCGCGATGTCCTGGACCCTCGCGTCTTTGAATGACTTCCGATACGCCGACGACAGCGGCGTGCAGTTCCGTATCTTGCCGCCGCCCGGTCCTTTGCAGCCGAACATCTGTTCTAGTGCGGGCTGGCCCATATGTTTATTGGAACCGGCAGCGAAGGCCGGCGCCCATTTGTTGCCGAACCTCTCGATCTGCTGCTCCGGGGGCGCCGAGCGGGCCTGCGCCGGCATCGGTGCGACCACCGCCACGCCGATCGCCGCCGCGACGGCGATCGCTCCGATCCTCTTTTGCGTCGACTTGCTCATCGTGCTCCTCCTTTGCCGTGCAGCGCGTGATCTCTTGCCGCGAAGGTTGCGCTCCGGGTGTTTCAGTCCCGTTACAGGCTGTGCAACAGCTGGTACCGTCCCGCGCGGGGAGGCCAGACAGATGGAGTTCCGGATCCTGGGACCGCTCGAGGTGTCGGACGAAGGTGGCCAGGTTTCCCTGGGCGGAGGCAAGCCGCGTGCGCTTCTCGCCGTGCTCCTCCTCCACCCCAACGAGGTCGTCTCCGCTGACCGGCTGATCGACGAGCTCTGGGGCGAGGACTCGTCCGAGCGCGCCGCCGCCGCGCTGCGGGTCAACGTCTCGCGGCTTCGCAAGGCGCTTTCGCAGGACGTGCTGGCGACCAAATCGCCCGGCTACGTGATCCGGGTCGAGCCCGAAGAGCTCGACCTCCACCGATTCGAGCGCCTGGTGGACGAGGGGAGGAGCTTGCTCGCCCGCGGCCTGCCGGCCGACGCGTCGGAGCGGCTACGCGAGGCGCTGTCGCTGTGGAGGGGCCCGGCGCTCGCGGACTTCGCCTACGAGAGCTTCGCCCAGACGGCGATCGCCCGGCTCGAGGAGATCAGGCTGGCAGCAGTCGAGCTCCGGATCGACGCCGACCTCGCACTCGGGCGCCACGACGAGCTGGTCGGAGAGCTCGAGGCACTCGTCGCCGAGCACCCGCTCCGCGAACGTCTGAGGGGCTATCTGATGACGGCGCTGTACCGGTCGGGCCGGCAGGCGGAGGCCCTGGACGCCTACAAGGACGCGCGCCGGGCCCTCGTCGACGAGCTCGGGATCGAACCGAGTACTGCGCTCCAGGAGCTGGAGCGGGCGATCCTTCGGCAGGAGCCGGCGTTGAACCTCCCAGCGACGGTGCCCGCGTCCGTCGGCGAGGCCGCGGAGCGGTCGATTCTCGTCGCTATCACGCACGAGACGCGCGTCGACGCGCTGCTCGCGGTGGCCGAGCCGCTTGTGCGAGACCCGCCTCGCATCATGATCCTGGCCAGGCTCGTCTCGGACGCAGCCGAGCTTCGGTCGGCGTCAGCCTGGCTCGAAGAGCGCCGGTCTGCACTCGAAGCGCGCGGTGTCGTAGCCCGTGCGGCCTCGTTCACGTCGACGGCGCCGGGAGAGGAGCTGGCTCGGCTCGCCACCGAGCTCGACGTCGATCTCCTGCTCGCCGACGCCCCCGACGAGCTCCTGGCCGAGGGAGCTCCCGACGAGCGGCTCACCGCCGTGCTTGCGGAGACGCCCTGCGACGTGGCGCTGCTCGCTCCTCGGGACGCGACGCCTGAGGGCCCCGTCCTCGTCCCGTTCGGAGGGGCCGAGCACGACTGGGCGGCGGTCGAGCTCGGCGCGTGGTTCGCGCGCGCCGAGCGATGCGCCGCTCCGGCTCGCAGGTGCCGCCGCAGTGCCGGAGCACGGCAGGCGCGACGCGAGCCGCCTGCTTTCGCACGGCGCGCTCGCGGTCCAACGGGTCCTGGGCATCTCGGCCGAGCCGCTGTTGGCTCCGCCGGGCGAAGAGGGCATGCTGGAGGCGAGCCGCGACGCCGGTCTGCTCGTCGTCGGGCTGTCGACGAGGTGGCACCGCGAGGGCCTCGGCCCGGCCCGCCTCAGACTCGCCAGAGAGGCCACCCCGCCCACGCTGCTCGTCCGGCGGGGTCTACGCCCCGGCGGCCTCGCTCCGCCGCCCGCGCTCACGCGCTTCACCTGGTCGATTCGCCCTTGAGTCGGAGCTCAGGTCGCGCAAGCCGGCTCGTACTGGCCGCCCTGGGAGGAACTCCTCCCACTCCTCGGGCGTCAGCGTGCGGTTCGCGAGCCGTGCAGGCACGCTGCGCCCACGACTCCGGGTCGACGTCCCAGACGTGCTCCACGGCCGTCGGCGGCGGTCAGCAACAGCCGGCGTCCGTCTGGGGACAGGTCGATCGTCCGCCCGGCGACTCCCGGCCGTGAGCGTCGGTCCGATCCGGGCTCCGGTGGCAACGTCCCAGAGCGACGCGACGGGCTGCGAAGCCGGAGACGGCAAGGATTCGGCCGTCGGGGCTGAAGTCGAGCGTCTTCGCGCCGGCGCTGCCCTGGTCGAGCTCACGGATGAGCTTCCCGGTGTGGACGTCCCAGACGCGCACGATCGGGTCGTCCAGCCCGCCGGTCGCGAGAGTTCGGCCGTCGGGGCTGAACGCGATCGCGTAGCGAAGCACGTCTCACTGTCGCACCGGCAGCCTGGTGATCCGCGAGCGCCGGGCGACGTCCCAGACCTCCGCTGTCGCCTCCCCGCTCGTGGACGAACGCAAGCGTCGACCCAGCCGGGCTGAAGGCGACGTCTCCCGCAGGCACGCCGAGCGCGATCGTGTCGAGCGCTTCTCCGGTTGCGACGTCCCAGAGCGTTCACGCCGCCGATCGGAGCTGTCTGGCGCGTGGCGAGGATCGTCGCCGTCGGCGCTGATGCTGACGCCCAGGACGGCTCCCAGCCGACCGTGAACGGCCCTCGGAGGAGCGATCGGCTCTCGACGTCCCAGAGCGTTGCCTGACCCTCGACGGGTCACGGCTGCGAGCGTTCGCCCGTCCGGAGCGAAGGCGAGTGACTAGACCTCACCGCCGGTCTCCAAGAGGGGCGGGCCGACCGGGGTCAGGTCCGTCGCATCCCAGAGCCTGATGCCCTGCCCCTTGAGACCGAGCGCGAGCAGCCGTCCGTCGGGGCTGAAGCTCCCGGGGTGCCCGTCATAACCGGTGCGGAGAGCCGCGGTCATGCGTGAAGGTGAAGCGCCGCCCGAGCCCGCGGTCGCCGCCGATGTCCCAGGCGATCGCCGTCCCGTCGTGACTCACCGTGTAGAGCGTCTCCCCGTCGGGGCTGAAGACCGGCTGCTGGACGGAGCCCGAGTGGCCGCGCAGCGTCTCGCGCCGAGTCGCCGACTCGGCATCCCAGAGCGCGACCGTCCCGTCGAGGCTCGTCGAGACCACGGTCCCGCCGTCCGGGCTGAAGAGCAGCCAGCTCGGGGCCCCGCCGAGCGCGCCGGCCGCCGTCCGCACGGCTCCGCTGCGCGTGTCGACCAGCTGGATGCCGCGGTCGATGCCGACGGCGATCGTGCGACCGTCCGGGCTCAGCGCGAGCGCATGCTGACCGGTGCCGATCTCAACCGCCTGGTCGGCGTGCGGCTCCGGAGGTCCCACCAGACGAGCTCGTCTTCGTCCGACGCGATGACGACCGAGCGGCCGTCGGGCGTGAGCGCGAAACCGGGCGGTTCAAAGTAGGAACCGACGTAGGCGCCGGCGAAGCCTTCCGGCTCGATCGGAGGACCGGTCGGCTCCAGGGTGGCGGCGTCTCGGATCCTGATCGCGCGTCGGCCTGCCGAGGCCTCGCTCGCCGGCGCGACGACGACGACGAGCTGCGATCCGTCCTTCGTGAAGGCCATCCGGCATCAGGCCGACTTCGTCGCCCGACGCGCTCGTGCGCTGCGTGCCAGCTGTTCCCGGGTACGCGCGTCGATCAGGCGTATGTAGCCGTCTCCGCCGAACGCAACCGTCTCGCCATCGGGGCTGTACGCGACGCTCTCCACCCCGTCCTCACCGGCAGCGGCTCGCCGATCCGCTCGTAGGTCCGGGCGTCGAAGAAGAGCAGCCCGGCTGTCGTAATCGCCGACCGCAAGCGTCTTCCCGTCGGGGCTGACCGCGATCGCGCGGAGGATGTCGGACTCGCCGTGCATGACTCCCGTCACTGCGGGGCGCGCTAGGAGGTCGGCGAGCAGGTAGCTGCGGGTCTGCGGTGAGTCGTCGATCGCGACCGCCTGGCGGGCGAGCAGGAGCGAACGGTCGAGGTCCTCCTCGACGAGCGCCTGGGCGCCGAGGCGCTGGGCGAGCTGGGCCGTCTCCGCGTCGCGCGCCTCGCCGCGCTGGATGACGGCGAAGATGCCTCCCGCGAGGGCCGCGGCCAGCAGGACCGCGACCCCGGCGAGCAGCGCGCGAAGGCGCCGGTTCGTGCGGCGCGCCCGTTTCGTCTCCTGTTCGGAGACCTCGCGGCTCTCGGTGACGAACTCGCGCTCGAGCTCGTTGAGGTCGAGCGCGTGATCGGCGGTCCATTCGAGGGCCGCGGCGAGGCGAGCGCCGCGGTAGAGCTCGCCCTGATCGCGCCCTGCCGCGTCCCATTCGGTCGCCGCCTCGGTGATGTGACGGCGAAGCCGGCGCCCTTCGGCATCCTCCTCGATCCACTCGCGCAGGCGCGGCCATTCGCGCAGCAGCGCCTCGTGGGCGACCTCGACGGAGCCCTCGCCGACGGTGACGAGGCGGCTGTCGGCCAGCGTCGCGAGCACGTCGGCCACATCCCCGTTGCGCTCCAGGTCGAGCTCGGCGAGTGGAGCGCGGCGGCGCACCGGCACGTCGCCCTCGCCCTCGCCGACCAGGCGCAGCATGATCGCGCGCACGAGCGGCTTGCGCCCGTCGGGGATGCGAGCGTAGGTGCCCTCAGCCAGCCGCGCGACGGCGCCGTGAACGCCGCCGGACTCGCGGTAGGCAGCGAGGGCGAGCGCGTTGTCTTGCCGCTTCTGCCAGAGCTCGAGCAGGGCGGTGGACAGCAACGGCAGCGCGCCCGGCTCGCCCTCCACGTCGTCGACCAGCGCGTCGGCCAGCTCCGGCTCCACCCGCAGCCCCACCCGGCCGGCGGGCAGCTCGACGACACGCCGCAGCTCCGAGGCCTGCATCGGCCCGACCAGCACGTGGTTCGCACCCAGCAGCTCGGCGAGTCCCGGGTAGGCGGCGAACCGCCCGTAGAAGTCGGCGCGCAGCGCGACCACGACGACTGCTCGACCCTCCGGATCAGCGGCTGCGCGAGCAAGGGTGTCGGCGAACGCGGCGCGCTCGGCTTCGGAGCGGCAGGCGGTGAACAGCTCCTCGAGCTGGTCGACGAGCGAGGAGGAGGCGCTCGTTGGCGGGCAGCGCGTCGAGGGCCTCGACGAGAGGATCCCTCGCTCCCGACACGAGCGCGCGGCGAAGCTCGTCCAGCGGCCGCTCGCCGGGGCGCAGCAGCAGACGGCGCCACCGCTCGCTGCCCGGCAGGACTCCTTCGGCGAGGGCCGGGAGAAGACCGGCGCGGACGACCGAGGACTTGCCGCTGCCCGACGGGCCGACGATGCCGAGGAAGCGGACGCCGACGAGGCGGGCGACGAGCTCGGCGACGAGCCGCTCGCGGCCGAAGAAATACTCGGCATCCACCGGCTCGAAGCTCGCGAGACCCTTGAACGGGCATATCCCCTCAGCGGACACGCGGGCCGGGGTGGCCGGGCCCGCGAGGGCCCGCGCCTGCTCGCGCACGAGCTGGACGTCGGTCACCTTGCCGGCCAACTCGGCCTCGACCTCGCTCAGGTCGCTCCTGCCGGCGGCGGCGCGGGAGGCGACATCGACGAGCAGCCGGCTCTCCTCGTCGACCGCGACCGCGAGCGCCGCCCGGGCGAGCTCTCGGCAGCTCGGGTAGCGCTGCTCTGGATCCTTCGCCAGCGCCCTCGCGATCACCGCGTCGAGCGCCGCCGGCAACTCCGGCCGTTGTGCGCTCGCCGGCGGCGGCTCCGCTTCGAGGTGGGCGAACACGACCGCGATGTCCGAGTCGCGCCGAAACGGCGGCTGCCCGACGAGGCACTCGTAGAGCACGCAGCCGAGCGAGTAGACGTCCGCCCGCCCGTCGATCTCCTCACCGGCGATCTGCTCGGGCGCGACGTAGTCGATGGTGCCCATCAGGTGGCCGTCGTCGCCGATTCCGGTCTCCTCGGAGACCCGCTTCGTGAGGCCGAAGTCCGCCAGGTAGACGTGGTCGGAGCCGTCGGGGCGGGCGCCCGTGTCGAGAAGCACGTTGGAGGGCTTCACGTCGCGATGCACGAGGCCGCGAGCGTGGGCCGCATCGAGGGCGCTCGCGACCTGCGCGAGGATGCCTGTCGCGTCCCCCGGGTCCAGACGGCCGCGTTGGAGGCGCTCTTTCAGGTCACTCCCCTCGACGTAGCGCATGGCGATGAAGAGGATGTCCTCGGTCGTCCCGGCCTCGTAGATCGGGACGATGTTCGGATGGTCGATCGACGCGGCCAGCTCCGACTCACGCAGGAAGCGGTCACGGAACGATTCGTCCTCGGCGAGCTCCGGCAGCCAGCAGCTTCAGCGCCACCCTCCGCTTGAGCCGCAGATCCTCGGCCAGGTAGACGACGCTCATGCCACCCGAGCCGAGCAGCGACTCGATCCGGTAGCCGGCGAGCTCGGTGCCGACCCGCGGGTCATCGCTCACTTGCACGTGCGCATCCTCGCTTTCGGCGACCTGCAGAACGATAAGACGACTCGGGGGTCCTTGTAAGGAACCGGCGTTACAGAGCTGTTTCAGGCGCGTAACGCGTGTCGTCCGCGCGCGGT
>CAWABN010000020.1:0-62316 GCA_963780305.1 uncultured Solirubrobacterales bacterium | reverse complement strand
TCTTGAGCGAGCGCGGGCTCCCGCTGACCGTGTCCCGTTTCGAACTCGCGGGGCCTGTATCCGAAGAGGAACCGATCGGACCCGACGGTTTTCCCAAGACTGAGCACCCTCCCCCCGGCGGCTGCTACTGCTGTCAGCAAGACCGTGACAGCAATTGGATCTGCTACTGCTGTTAGTCCTACTTACGCCGGTCCATCCGTCGAGCAGGTGCTCGAGGCCTGGTATCGGAAGTACACGATGCTGAAGCTCTGCCTCGAGAAGGGATGCAGGCGTGCCGCGACGTATCGGGGACGCTGCGATTTCCACCGTCGTGGGCGTGAGCGCAAGCGCTCCCAGCAACGCCAGGGCGTGACGAACCCCTACACCGAGGCGACCGAGCGCCGCGACCAGGACCCGGACTACCGGCCCTCCAGACACCGGCGCTAGTCGCTACCCACGCCCTACTCCCGCAGCCCGGCGGCTTCGAGGGCGAGGCCGTGATCGGGACGGACCCGCTGCCGCCGCGCTGACACTTCGATCGCTCGCCGTGCCCCGGGACGCGCGCCCCGGGGCACGAGCTCGCGTTGAGCCTAGAAGGGGCCGGGCCCCAAAGGACCCCCTTCGGTTTCCGGGCTTGCCAGCACGCACTGGCCGACCCGATGCCCGGACACGGTGTTGGGGGCGGGCACACGCGGGAATAGTGGACCCGCCGGGACTGCCTCGAAGCTGTCCCAGACTTGGCTGTTGTGCTGGCAGAGCAAGTTGCCTGAGATCTGGTTGCCGAGGATCTCGGCGGCGTCAACATCAGCGAGCTGGTTGTTGATCAGGTTCACATTGCCGCCGACGCGCAGGTGCGCCACCCCCAGGTAGCAGGAGTTGAGACCGACCACCTTCAGGTTGCCGTGGACCGTGCTGCCGGCGCTGTAGTTGCTGTAGACGGGGAAGCCGCCGATGAATGCGCCGCCGAAGACGTAGAAGCCGTCGACGGTCGGGCCCCTGGTGCTGCAGTTAAAGCCGCCACCCCCGCCAGACTGATGGACGTTCCCACCGATCGTCGTTGCCTGCACGACGACACCCAACGGCTGTTGCGCGCTCAGGTTGCCGGACACGCTGCCGTGGCTGGAGCCTTGCTGCGTTGTCCACGCAGGTGGCGCCGGGCTCGCGCCCGCAGCCGAGGATCAGGACGGCACCTCGCTGGACCTTCAGATTGCCCTGCACCGTGAGGTTGGAGTTCGCGAAGGCCGCCGCAAGGACCGCGTCGTGACTCACGGTCAGGTTGCCGTCGATGACCGCCGACTCACCTCTGACCACGCAAGCGCCCTCGACAGTGACGTTTGAGCGATACGTGCCGGCGAGCACGCCGGGCGATTCGTTGCTTCCTGAGCAGCTCGACGGCCGATCAGCCGCGGCCGCGCTCGCGCTCGCGCGCAAGGATGCTCAGTGCGAGCCCGACCGCGCCCAGCAGAAGCGACACCCGGGGGGGGAGAAGTCGTACTAATCTGTGGGTTCCGTTCCTCATGAGAGACTCCTCTCGGATCTTGGGTCGCGCGATGCGATCCTTCGTCCGAAAGGTTCCCACACGGCGGTACATTCTCGGTACAAAAGGGCCGGGCTAGGCGTGGTCTAGGCGTGCGAAGGCGCGAACCGTCAGCCCGAGGCCGCCGCCAAGGGCGATTGGCTCGACGTTCTCCTGCGACATCGCCCACGCAGTATCTCGCTGCTGCGAGAGGCAGGGAAATCTTCGCCCGTACCTGTTTGCCGCACTAGGGCGCTTCTTGGGAGTACAGACGAAGGGACGCGGGTAGAGGCGCAGGAACGCATGGGTTTCCAGAGCAAGAAGCAGTCGGCGAATGGCATGCACGGCTGCCCGAACTGCGACTCGATTCTGGTGCAGCCCGTCAACTGGCACGAGCAGGGCAACGGCCTCTGGAACTTCGAGCTCCGCTGCCCCGAGTGCGAGTGGTGGGGCCGGGACAACTACTCCCCGACCGAGGTCGACCGCTACGACGAGGAGCTCAACCGCGGCAGCCAGGCGCTGATTGAGGACCTGCGCGCCCTGATCCGGGCCAACATGAATGAGGAAGCCGACCGCTTCGCCGCCGCGCTGGCGACCGACGGAATCCTTCCCGAGGACTTCTACGCTGGTCGTGGCCTAGCCTGACGCGGGAGCGGCGCGATCGGGCCTCTCCGTACTCCGGCCAGCCGGCGCGGCCACCTTCGACGGCACCGGGGGCTGAGCCAGTCCTATCACTCGTAGCTGCTTTTCGTCCGAAGCGGCTACGAGGGGTCCTCCTACCCCTTCTTGCACTTCCCCTTGGTCTTCTTGCACGGCCCTGGTTTGACCTTCCACAACTCCCTGCCGTGTTTGCCGTCCTTGGCGGCGAAGAAGAGGGTGTGATTGACCGCGGTGAGGTACATCGGGAGGCTGGGGTCTCTGCCGCGGCGGATGTCGGTGACGATTTTCGTCCCTTTGCGGGTGCCGTTGCTTCGCCAGAGCTCCGCGCCAAACTTCTGGTCACTACCCACGAGATAAAGCGTGTCATCGCCAGTCGCCATCAGGCCGCTGAAGCATCTCGTGCGTGCCCCCGCTTTCGGCGTGCAGTTGCCCTTGACGATGCTCGTTCCTTGCGGGGTGCCGTTGCTTCGCCACAGCCTGCCCCCGGCGGTGAAGTAGAGCTTGCCCTTAAAGGCGGTGAGATCGAAGCCGTACCCGGGCTCGACGTCGAGGTGCTGGACGATGGTGGTCCCCGCCTCGGTCCCGTCGCTTCGCCACAGCTCGTCGGGGCTGTTGCAGCAACCCGACGACGCCAGGAAATACACGGCGCCGTCGACGGCCGTGAGGTCCTGAATGGCGCCCGAGGGAGTGATGTCCTTAACAATGGCCGTACCGGCCTCGGTGCCGTCGCTCCGCCACAGCCCCCTGGAGCCATCGTCTATGTACATCGTGCCGTTGGCATTGACGATTTCTGAAGGGACGACACCCTCCTTGACGTTGGTGGTTCCCGCCGTCGTGCCGTCGCTCCGCCACAGACCGATCTTGAAGGTGGGATCGTCGCCGGCCCCTCCGAAGTAGAGCGTTCCGTTGAAGTTGGTGAGTGCCCGCACGTTGACGATCTTCCTGACCAAAGTCGTCCCCGCGTCGGTGCCGTTGCTTCGGTAGAGCCCTTGGTTCTGCGGGTTCGGGAAGCCCACGTAAGAGAAGTAGAGGGCGCCGCCGAGGTTGATGAGATCGAGGCCGACCCCACCGGTCGAGAGGCTGCTGGACGGGACCGGGAAAGAGGTCCTTGACCAGACTCGTGCCGGCCGCCGACCCGTCGCTGCGCCAAAGCTCGGCGCCGTGGACGCCGTCGTCGGGAAAGAAGTAGAACGGCGAGCCCGACGATGACGACGGAATGAGGCCGAAAAGGCTGCCGCCCGGGCCGGGGTTGATGTCCTTGACCATCCGTGTCCTCTTGCGATTGCCGTCGCTAACCCAGAGCTCGCGGCCATGCCTGCCGTCGTCAGCGGCCAGGTAGAGGACGCCGGAGTTGAAGGCGAGCTGAGGCGTGACGTCTCCGCCTCCGTTGGGGCCCGCAATTGAGCCGGAATGGCCCGGCCTGATGTCTTTGACCAGCACTGCCCCGCGCTTCGAAGCCGCCTGGGCGCCTGACGTCGAACAGGAGCATCGCCGCTCGCGGCGAGCACCAGCGCGAGCCAAGCGAGCCTCCGTGGCTGGCGGATTGAGTGCTTCGACACAGCACCCTCCATGGCCTCATCACGCTAACCCGCCGAATAGCCCTTCGGATCGGTGTTTGCCGCTGACCCTCCTCGGTGGGAACTACTGAGTCCCGCCCTCCCCGCCGCAGCGGCCCGGCTTGAACCGCTGCTTTCCATGCAAAGCAGGACTGCCGCTTCTCGTCCAAAGCGGCTACTCCGACAGCCCGGCGGCTTATCCCGTCCCGCTCGCCTCCCGTGGTCCTGGGCCGCGCTCGACGAAGGCGATGCACTCCCCCTGGTTCTTGAACTGCGGGAAGTTGCGCCAGCCGCCATCGCTGCACTGCGCCTTGGTGGTCGGCAGTGACGGCGGGCTCAACGCTATCCCGAACGGGAACGACGCGAATGGGGGCGCCGACGGCCACGGTCGGCGGGCTCTTGGGCGAGAGCCCGCCGCCGGGGCCGATGTCGTACTGGGAGACGTCGCCGCTGCTTTGGTTGGCCACGTAGACGCTGCCTCCATCCGGGCTGATCGTCAACCCGGCCGGGTCTCTGCCGGCGGGCACCGTGGCCGGGGTCTTGGGAGAAAGCCTTCCGCCCGCGCCGACGTCGAACTGGAGGACTGTGTTGGCCGTTTCGGCGGCAACGTAGACGCTCGTGCCGTCCGGGCTCACCGCCACCTCCCTCAGGTTCCCGTGGGTCGCGACCGTGGCCGGGCTTTTGGGAGAAAGCCTCCCACCCGCGTCGACGTCGTACTGGGAAACGCTGCTGCCGAAGAAATTGGCGACGTAGACGCTCTGGCCGTCTGGGCTCACGACGACCCCGCCCGGGACTCTCCTGCGAGCACGGTGGCCGGGCTCTTGGGAGAAAGCCTCCCATCCGCCCCCACGTCGTACTGGGACACGCTGCCGCGGTCGGTGACCTCGCTAAATTCGTTGGTGACGTAGACGCTTTGGCCGTCCGGGGCCACCGTCACCCAGATCGGGAAGCTGCCGGCGGGCACCGTGGCCGGGCTCTTGGGCGAGAGCCCGCCGCCTGGGCCGACGTCGTACTGCGACACGTTGTCGCTGTGGACGTTGGCCACGTAGACGCTCTTTCCATCTGGGCTGACTGCAACCCCGAAGGGTTCCTGCCCGGCGGCCACCGTGTCCGGGCTCTTGGGCAACAGCGTCCCGTCCACCCGCACGTCGTACTGGAAGATCTGGGAGGTGCTTTGGTTGGCGACGTACACGCTCCTGCCGTCTCGGCTGACCACCACCCCCCTCACCCCACCGGGGGTGCCCGCAAGGGAACGGGAACAGCGGCGCCAGCAGCCCGCTCGGACCCACGTCGTATGGGTGGACGGCACCCAAAGAACCGCCCCCCACGACCGTGGCGGCGGTGACGTAGGCAAAGGGCGCGGCCTGGGCCGGCGCGACCGCTCCGAGCAAGGCGGCGGCCGTCGCCACGAGCGTCGTGATTATCCGCTTCATGGTGGCTCCTCTCGGCCCAAGTCCCTGGCGGTTTGTGGTCTACCACTCCGAATGGGAGCGTTCAAGGGAGAGGACGTTCTCCTCCGACATCGCCCACGCAGTATCTCTCGACGGAGTGCTGCTTTTCGTCCAAAGCGGCTATTTCGGAAGATGCTCCTACTGGCCAGTCAGGCTTCCGCTTTCACGCGATAGCGAGCGTGCGGACGGCGTCGCCAAGAGCGCTGCTTTGCATGGAAAGGATCCCGTTCAGACCCGATGAACTCGGCGCCGTTCGGACCCCTCACGGGATTGGAGATGTGGTCCCGGTGAGACGAGAGCCCGCGGTAGCATGACCACGGCGTGCTCACCGGAGGTGGGCCGAAGCAGTGGGAGAAGAACTGGAAATTAGGGTCCTCGGGCGGGTCGACGCCCTCGTCGACGGCCAGGCTCTTCCTCTAGGGGGAAGCAAGCAGCGGGCGATCCTGGCGATGCTCGCGCTTCGGGCCAATCGGACGGTCAGCGTGGACGACCTGATCGATGGCCTCTGGGGGGATCGCCCGCCGGCCAGCGCCGCCAAGAACCTTTCCCTCTACATCTCCCGACTTCGGAAGGCACTGGGCGCCGACGGCTCGGGGGCCACGATCGTCACCCGCGGGCGCGGCTACGAGCTCCAGCTGCCAGCCGACGCGGTGGACGCGGCGCGCTTCGAGCGCCTGGTCGATCGAGCCCGGGCAGAGGCGGAGCAGGGGATCGCCGACGGCGCGGCCCGAGGCGCGCTCGAGCTCTGGCGTGGTGCCCCGCTCGCCGACGTCGCCTCGGAGCCCTTCGCAGGGGCGGAGATTGGACGGCTCGAGGAGCTGCACCTGCGGGCGATTGAGCTGTCGATCGATGCCGAGCTCGCCGCCGGGCGCCACGCGCGATGTGCTCGGAAGCCTCAAGGCGCTGATCGCCGAGCACCCCCTCCACGAGCACTTCCATGCGCAGCGCATGCTCGCCCTCTACCGCGCTGGACGGCAGTCCGAGGCGATCGAGGCATATCGCGACGCGCATCGGGCGCTGGCCCGGGAGATCGGGGTCGAGCCCGGCCCCGAGCTGCGCGAGCTGCAGGAGGCCATCCTTCGCCACGACCCCGCCCTCGACGCCCGTCCCCTACAGCAGGAGCTGCCGCGCTCAGCTCGAGGGCGGCTCTCCGCTCCTCGCCGGGCGCGAGCGCGAGCTGCGCTGGCTGCGCAAGCGCTGGGCGGAGGCCGAGAGCGGGCGCTCCCGGGTTGCGCTCGTCGGCGGCCCAGAAGGCATCGGCAAGACCCGTCTCGCCGCCGAGCTCGCCGCCGAGGTTCAGCGCACCGGGGCGGCGGTCCTCTACGCCGGGGGCACCGGATCCCCCGACGCCGCCCTGGAGGCGATCCGCGCCGCGGAGGAGAGCGAGCTGCCGACCCTGCTCGTCCTCGACGACGCCGACGATGCCTCGCCCGCCCTCATCGAGTCCGCGGCCGCCCTCGCGGCGAAACCGCGCGACTCCGCCCTCCTCCTGCTCGTGCTGCACCGAGACGAGCAGGGCCCGCCCGCCTTCGCCGACGCGGCCCACAGGCTTCTCCTCCGCCCGCTGCGGGTCGAGGCCGCCGCCGAGATCGCCGAGCTATACGCGCCGGCCGACGGCGTGGCGATCCCGCTGGAGACGCTGTTGGCCGAGAGCGAGGGGGTGCCGCTTCGGGTTCACCGCGCGGCGAGCGGCTGGGCGCACGCGCAGGCGGCGCAGCAACTGGAAGCCGCAGCGGACCAGGCCGCCGTCGATCAAGGCGGGCTGCGCACGGCCCGGGCGAAGGTGGCGGGCGGCGTCACCGACCTTCAGCTCGCCCGCGAGCGGACGGGGCTCTACCTGCTCGAGGAGCCGATCGATCCGTCGGCACCCGAGGTCTGCCCGTTCCGCGGCCTGGCGCCGTTCGACGCCGCCCACGCCGAGTACTTCTTCGGCCGCGAGCGGCTGGTGGCGGACCTGGTGGCGCGATTGGTCGGCTCCACCCTGATCGCGGTCGTCGGACCGTCGGGGAGCGGCAAGTCCTCGCTGATCCGCGCCGGGCTGCTTCCCTCGCTCGCCGAGGGCGTCCTTCCCGGCTCCGAGGGCTGGCGGCAGGGGCTGATGCGGCCCGGCGAGCATCCGGTGGCGGAACTGGCCCGCGCGCTGGCTCGGATCGCGCCCCGTGAGGGACGAGCCGGCGAGCGTCGATCCGCTCGCCTCGGCCCTCGAGGCGGCTCCGGCCCGGGGAGCGCCTCGTGCTGGGCGTCGATCAGCTCGAGGAGATCTTCACCGCCTGCCGCGACGAGGGCGAGCGGGCCGCCTTCGTGGAGGCGATCGTCGCGATCGCGGCCGACCCCGACCAGCGCGCCCTGGTGGTGCTCGGGATCCGAGCCGACTTCTATGGCCGCTGCGCCGAATACCCGGAGTTCGCCGCGCAGATGAGCGCCAACAACGTGCTCGTCGGGCCGATGCGCCGCGAGGAGCTGCGCCGGGCGATCGAGCTTCCCGCCCGCCGGGCGGGGCTGCGGGTCGAGCCGTCGCTCACCTCGGCGCTGGTCGGCGACGTCGCCGACGAGCCGGGAGGGCTGCCGTTGCTCTCCACCACCCTGGTCGAGCTCTGGCAGGAGCGCAGCGGCCGCACCCTGCGCCGCTCCGCCTACGAGCGAAGCGGCGGCGTCAACGGGGCGGTGGCCCGGCTCGCCGAGCGCGCCTACGCTCGGCTGAGCCCGCCCCAGCGCGAGCGCGCCCGGGCGATCCTCCTGCGGCTCACCGACGCCGAGCAGCCGGTGCCGGTCAGCAGGCGGGTCGCGCTCTCCGAGCTGGAGACCGAACGCGACGAGGACGCGGCAGCCGCCCTCGCCGTTCTCACCGAGAGCCGCCTGGTGACGGTCGACGAGGACACGATCGAGGTCGCCCACGAGGCGCTGCTGCGCGAGTGGCCCCGCCTCCGTGCCTGGCTCGCCGATGACATCGAGGGCCGGCGCCTTCACCAGCACCTGATCAACGCCGCGGCCGAGTGGGAGCGGTCCGGGCGCGACCCGGCGGAGCTCTACCGCGGCGCTCGCCTCGCCGCGGCCGCTCGAATGGACCGCCGATCACGAGCTCGACCTCAACGAGCTCGAGCGTGAGTTCGTCACCGAGAGCCGCGAGGTCTCCGAACGGGAGACGAAACGGGCGCGCCGCACGAACCGGCGCCTTCGCGCGCTGCTCGCCGGGGTCGCGGTCCTGCTCGCCGCGGCCCTCGCGGGAGGCATCTTCGCCGTCATCCAGCGCGGCGAGGCGCGCGACGCGGAGACGGCCCAGCTCGCCCAGCGCCTCGGCGCCCAGGCGCTCGTCGAGGAAGACCTCGACCGTTCCCTCCTGCTCGCCCGCCAAGCGGTCGCGATCGACGACTCACCGCAGACCCGCAGCTACCTGCTCTCCGACCTCCTACGCGCCCCCGCAGTGACGGGAGTCATGCACGGCGAGTCCGAGGTCGTTCGCGCGATCGCGGTCAGCCCCGACGGGAGGACGCTTGCGGTCGGCGAGGAGCCGGTCGCGCAGCTGGATAGCGACGTCGGGCTCCTCTTCTTCGACGCCCGGACCTACCAGCGGATCGGCGAGCCGCTGCCGGTGAGGGGTGGGGTGGAGAGCGTCGCCTACAGTCCCAATGGTCAGACGGTTGCGTTCGGCGGTGGACTAACGACCGGGCGGCGACGAGGCGGATACGTACGCCTGATCGACGCGGATACCCGAGAACGACTGGCATCTGCGCACGTCACCACGCGAGGTTTGCGGGTCGATGAGCCTAGCGCCGCCGTCCGGATAGCCTTCACTAGGGACGGATCGCGGCTCATCGTCGTCGTCGGCGGCGAGGGCAAGCACGCTTCGATCAGTGTGCGGGACGCCGCCACCCTGGCGCCGACCGGTCCACCGATTGAGCCGGGAGGTTTCGCCGTCGACTACGTCGGTTCCTACTTGCAGTCGCCCGGTTTCGCGCTCACGCCCGACGGCCGCTCGGTCGTCATCGCCTCGGACGAAGGCGAGCTCGTGTGGTGGGACCTCCGGAGCCGCAGGCCAACCAGGCGGCTTGCGATCGGCACGGGTACGGGTAAGCATGCGCTCGCGGTGAGCCCGGACGGGGACACCATTGCCGTCGGCATCGACCGGGGCATCCAGCTGGTCGACACGCGCGGCGGAGCTGTGCGGACGGCCGCCGGCCAGCTGGACGGGGCCCCGAGCTGGCTGCTCTTCAGCCCGGACGGCGAGACCGTGGTCTCGACCAGCCTCGACGGGACGGTCGCGCTCTGGGATGCGGAGTCAGCGACTCTGCGCGAGACGCTGCGCGGCCACTCGGACGCCGTCCAGCAGCCGGTCTTCAGCCCCGACGGGGGGACGCTCTACACCGCGGGTCACGACGGGACGGCGATCGCCTGGGACATCGGCGGCGAGCGCGGGCTCGGGCGGCGTTTCACCTTCACGCATGACGCGGTTTCCAACGGTTATGAGGCGCACCCCGGGAGCTTCAGCCCCGACGGGCGGCTTCTCGCGGTCGGTCTCAAGGCTCAGGGCGTCAGGCTCTGGGATGCGACGAACCTGACCCCCGTCGGCCCGCCCCTCTCGGAGACCGGCGGTGAGGTCAAATCGCTTGCCTTCGCCCCGGACGGGCGAACGCTCGCAGCCGTGACCCGTTTGGGTCAGGCAACGCTGTGGGACGTCGAGAGCCAATCACTCCTCCGAGGGCCGTTCTCGGCCGGACGGGGAGACGTCCTGGGCTCCAGCATCAGCGCCGACGGCGCGATCCTCGCCGCGCCCGGCCCCGAGGACTGGACGGGCCCCTATCGCGACCCCAACGAGGGCGGCGTGAACCTCTGGGACGTCGCAACCGGAGAAGCGCTCGACACGATCGCCCTCGGCGTGCCCGTAGGAGACGTCGCCTTCGGCCCGGCTGGCTCCACGCTTGCGTTCGTCCACGAGAAGGGAGGCACCGCGGAGGTCTGGGACGTCGCCGAGAACTCACGGATCGCGACGCTCCGGGTGGACAGTAACTCGCAGTACTACTACGCGATCGCGTTCAGCCCCGACGGCCGAACTCTCGCGACGGGCGGGGTGGAGGACCCGATCACGCGCGTCTGGGACGTCCCCACCGGGAAGCTCATCCGTGAGTTCGATCAGGGCAGCGCCGGCACGAAAACGCTCGACTTCAGCCCCGACGGCCGAACCCTTGCCATCTCGGGCTACGCGCCCGTCGCCTCACTTTGGGACCTCGCCACCGGAGCCCGGATCGGACCGACGCTCACCGCCGGGAGCCGCCGGGCTGACATCGACTTCTCCCCGGACGGACGCCAGCTGTTGATGACCGCCGCCGACGGCCGTGGAGCAATCTGGGACGTCGACCCGGTCTCCTGGGCGCAGCGCGCCTGCACGCTCGCGAACCGTACGCTCACCCCCGAGGAGTGGGAGGAGTTCCTCCCCGGGCGGCAGTACGAGCCGGCCTGCGCGACCTGAGCCCCGACTCACGGGCGAATTCGACCAGGTAATGCGCGGGAGCGCGGGCCTCGCGCCGGAAGCGCGTATGCCGTCCGTATGCCGCCTGTTGCAGCCTCCGCGCTGACAACTGGCGCCGGGCTTCGCTTCATCGGAGGCCTGGCCCGGAGCCACGATCACCAGGAGGCCCAAGATGAG
This sequence comes from uncultured Solirubrobacterales bacterium, assembly GCA_963780305.1. Classification (GTDB taxonomy): domain Bacteria; phylum Actinomycetota; class Thermoleophilia; order Solirubrobacterales; family 70-9; genus CAVVYV01. The sequence continues at coordinate 51,513 of CAWABN010000020.1, read as the reverse complement.
GATTGGACGAAGGCTTCGGCCCGGCCCGGCGATGGCGGTCGCATTCGCGGCGCTCTTCGCCGCGCTCGCCGGAACCGCACTATCTCAAAGCACACCGCCACCAGGCACAGCACCGGCTACCTGCGAGTTCAACGCGTGGCACGGGCGGGTCATCCACAAGGACATAGTGGCGACCATCGCCGGGACGGACGGCAGCGACGTGCTCACCGGCACCCAGGGTCCGGATGTGATCGCCGGCCTGGGCGGGGATGACACGGTCTCCGGCCTCGCCGGCCACGACGTGATCTGCGGCGGCGACGGCGATGACACCCTGAGGGGCGGCAAGGACAACGACAGGCTCCACGGCGGCGAGGGCGACGACAAGCTCTACGGCCGCGAGGGCCGCGACCAGCTCTACGGCGAGAGGGGCAATGACCTGCTCAATGGCGGTTCTGGCTACACCTACCAAGCGGGCGGGAAGGGCAAGGACAACGTCGCCCATGAGAAGGGTAAGTCAAAAGACTCACAAGAATCGATCTGAGCTATGTCGCCTTCAGCCGCCTCGATGAGCTGAGGCAACGACCCTTGGGTCAGGTGATGGGCGCGGAGGAGGAGCAAACCATGAGCTCCCTCCGCGCCCGTCGCGGTGGTCTCGCATATCCATCCGATCCCCCTGCCCGCCCGTCCCTCCGGCTGACGAGCGCCGGCGTCGCGCCGGGACCGCGTATGCCGTCCGTATGCCGCCCTGTTGCAGCCTCCGCGCTGACACCTGGCACCGGGCTTCGCTTCATCGGAGGCCTGGCCCGGGGCCACGATCACCAGGAGGCCCAAGATGAGGACTCACACCATCACCACCCCCAGGCTTGCAGTGCTGCTCTCGCTGCTGGCACTCGGGGCGCTCGGGCTGCTGGTCGGCGGCGGAGGAGGACAGTCCGCCGCAGCGATCCCTGCAGCCACCCCGACGGTCGAGACCACGATCATCGAGGCCACAGAGAAGACACACGGGAAGGCGAGATTCGACTTCACCGCCAACCAGCCGGGCGCGACCTTCGAGTGCGCCGTCGACCCCAAACGACCGGGCCACCAGTATCACCAACCATTCCACCCGTGCACATCACCCTTCAGGGTCAAGACCGGGTTCCACCCACCCCGAACGCACGTATTTGCGGTCCGCGCCACGGTTGGCGGCGTCACCGACGCCACCCCCGCCAGGGCCAAGTGGACAATCGTGGGGTGAAGAAGAAGTGGGAGGCCGAGCGGATTGCCCTCGAAGCCGGCGGGCTTTCGGAGTACGTCTGTTCCGCGCATCCGTAATCAAGCGGCAGCGTGCGGCTCCGGGCGATCCGCCCGGAGCCGCTCGCCGGCCCACCTCCTCGGCCGTCGAACCGAGCTCGGCGACGCCGGCGCCGACCGCAAACCGAAGGAGCACGCAATGACCGCGCCAAACGTGACACTCACCAATGGACGCATCCGGCGGTCCGGCAAGACCAGTCCACCCACCCGACCGCTCTGGCTGAGCGATGCGACGCGCTGAGGAAATCCTGGAGATCGCAGAGATCCTCGACCAGGCGGCAGACAGGCTCGCGAAGGTCCTCGAGCGGTCCGGCGCGGACAAGCTGCACCCGGCGGAGACGCTCCGCGAGATGGCCCGCTACGAGCTTGAACATGCCGCGGTCGATGTCGCATGCTCGACATTCGGCACGCCGAGGAGTTTCTGATCCTCGCGAAGACCGATCCTTTCCACGGCATCGGGCTATCTCTGAGGTGCCAAACAAGGTGCCAAACTGAGCGAAAGTGAGCGGAACTCAGCTGATCCGAAGGCGCATCAGAGCAGCGAATCCAGCCTGAGGCGACCGCGGTGCTTCGGGTTGTGGTCCAGGTGGTCGCCGGTTCGAGTCCGGTCGCTCACCCCTCATTGAAGTCCTGCAAATCAGCAGGTTGTGGTTTGCGGGGACGGGAATCGACGCGGCCGAGGTGCTAATGAGGTGCCAGGCGACGGGTTAGGCGTGCGCCGGCGTCGAATCGGCGGCGTCCGCCCGCCAATCCCGCCCGATCTCTCGCATCAGCGGCGGGTAGACGAGCAGGTGCCGGAACGGCATGATCGCGGCCATGTAGGCGGTCCCGAGCAGCCCGTTTGGCTTCACGAGGACGGCCATCTGGCCGCGGTAGCCGCCGCTCCCGTCCGGGACCCAGCCGATGTGCATCACCCCGTGAACGGTCCGGTTAACGATCTCCGCCGCCCACTCGTCGTCGAGCAGGTAGAGCGAGGTGAAGGGAAGCGTGTCGAAGTCCGGGCCGGGGGTCTCGCGCAGATCCACCGGCAACCGGTCGCGGAGCGTCGGCCGCTGCGAGCCGCGGCCGGCGTCCGGGTCATCCCAGCCGAGCAGCTCCCCGACCTTCCATCGGATCGCGAAGAGCGCGCGGGCGGCGCGGGAGGGGTTCGTCGACGTGTCGCCCGCGGCGATCTGCTGCACCAGCCGAGGGAAGTCGTCCGGCCCGCCCGGCGTCGGCAGCGCCCACACGTCCTCTAGCCGGAAGTCGCGGGTGAGCTCGTGGATCTGCCAGGGACGGGAGGTGTGCGCCGCGTTCGGGAGTCTCACGCTCGATCCCCGATCCATGCAGTCGCGTGTATGGGGTCGGAGGCGCTCACGCGTCCGCCGCACCCAGCTCGCGTTCCACCACGGCAACCTCGGCTTTCATCGCCTCTGCGAACGCGAGTGCAGCAGAGAGCGGGCGGACCATCACGGTGAACTCGTCGATCAGCCCGTCCTCGCCGATCTGGAGGAAGTCGCACCCCTGCAGCTCTCGATCTCCCACTCGTGCTTTGAACACCAGCGCCTGGTCGCTGGCCCCCTCGGCGCCGATTTCGCGTTCGAATTGGAAGTCCTGAACGACGCGGGTTACGGCGCGCAGGATCACGCCGAGTGCTTCGCGTCCGTGGTAGGGGCGAAATACGACCGGGCTGTTGAAGACGACATCCGGCGAGACCAGCTCAAGCACGGAGTCGACTTCGCCTGTCTCGAGTGCGCTCCGGAATGGATGCATCGGATGCGACCTTTCTGTCGGGACTATCTCCGGCGACTGAGAACGGGTCTGCGCTCAGTCGCACCGGTGGGACGGCGTCGGGGTCAAGTCCAAGCACGCCGGCGACCGCGCCCGCCGCCAGCACCTCGTCGTGGGGCGCCTGTCCAGCGACCTGGATGACCGTGCCCTCCATGGCGCCGAAGAACGCGAGCGCGACCGCCCTCGCGGGCGGGCCGGGGGGAATCGTCCCCATCCTGCGCCCCGCGTTGATCAGACGAACGACGCGCTTGACGCCCCCGTCTGAGATTCGTGCGATCGCGCGCCCCACTGGGTGGTCCTGGCCGCTGAACTCGACCCGGAGCGCCATCACAACGCGGGCGACGTCTCGCCGGCAGAAGACGGCGTGACCGCGCGCCAGCGCGATCAGCTCAGCAACGGGGTCGGACTCTTGCCGGGCCGGGTCCCCGACCTCGCGCATCCAGTTCTCGTTGACCCAGTCGAGCACGGCCAAGGCGAGGTCCTCCTTGTCGTTGAACTGGTGATAGAGCGCTCCGCGGGTGTAGCCGGCCTCGGCCGCCACCCGCTCCAAGATGAGGTTCCCGTAGCCATAGCGGGAGAGCTCCTTCGCGGCGGAGGCGAGCAAGGCGCTACGCGTGCGCGCACTTCGGTCCGCCTGGGTGGGGCGGCGGCCCTTCGCGGGTTCGGTCGCTATCGATGGGGCACTAGCCCGATCGAGAGCCTGTACATGCATGTATGTATGTTACCGTATCCGCCGGAGCGGCGCGTAACACGCGATTGATCACATCTCAACCACAGGAGGCCTGAAATGCCGATGGTCGAACTCACCACCACCAAGGGGGCCTTGGACGATGCCGCCAAGCAGCGACTCGCCGGCGAGCTGTCGACGATCGCCCTCGAGCTCGAGGCCGCTCCCTTTGCCGACTTCGGCGATGCCCCTCACATGCAGGCGCTTTCGTGGTGTTTTGTCAACGAGCAGGAGGTGTTCGTCGGCGGCGAGCCGCACCCAAGGCCGATCTACCGCGTGACCGTGACGATCCCTGAAGGTGCGCCGGGCGTATTCGGTCCGCTCGCAGAGCGGGGCCGCGAGAAGCTCGTCAAGCGCCTCACCGCGGCGGTTCTGGCCGCAGAGGGCAGCGAGTACGACATGGTCGAGGCCCACCGCGTCTGGGTCCACCTTCGCCAGATCACGAACGGCCACTGGGCGGGGTTCGGTGAAGTCTTCACATTGGCCGACGCTGCGGCGTACGGGCTGAAGACGGACGAACCTGGCAGCAAGACAGACCTCATGCGCCACGCAGCGATGGAATCCGTCGGCGCCGTGACCGCGGGGTAGCGTCGTCGCCAGACTGGCCCTCTCGCATCGGGCGCGGCGCGCTCACCAACGCGATCATCCAGGGGCAGCGAATGGACCGCGAACGTGCGACAGCGTTCATCGACGAGCTACACAACGCCCAGCAGGAGCTCTACGCAGGCGGCGGCGCGGCGCCCGTGCGTCGCTTGCTAGATCCGGACATCGTCTGGCATGTTCCCGGCGAGAGCCCGATCGCAGGCTGCTACGAGGGAGCCGAGGAGGTGATCGCGTACATGCTTCGCCGCCGCGATCTCGCCGACGGAACGTTTCGAATGCGCCGGCGCGAACTCATGATCGGCGAGGGCGAGCACTTCGCGGCGCTCACCGACGGCAGTGCGATCATCGACGGGACGACCCGCGAGTGGTCGACGGTGGGCCTGTACCGCCTGCGTGCCGAGCTGCTCGCCGAGTGCCGCCTGATCCCCTTCGATCAGGCGCAATTCGATGCAATCTGGGGCGCCGGGTGTGCCTGAGGGCGCGACGCGCTAACCCGGGGCGCCGGCGATCACCGCACGCACCGCGGCCTCGACCGCCTCGCGCCGCTGGGGCAAGAGCTTCTCGCCATTGGTGAGGGGGCGCCGCACGGCGCCGTGCGGGAGGTCGAACACCGCCATGATCACGCGGTCGAGCGATCGCCTCGACGCGCGCCCGTAGAGGCGGCGGGCGAGATCCTTGACCACCGCTTCAACGGGTTCGTTGAGGCGCTCGAGCTCGGCGACCTGATCTGGATCGAGACGCCCGCTGGCGAGGTCGTCGCGGCGAAATGACAGAAGCAGCCGGGCATCGGCGGGCTGATCGACGCAGAAGTCATATACCGAGAGCGCCGCCCCGACCGCCGCCTCGGCCGGGTCGGGGTGCTCGGCAGCAGCGGCGAATCGCGCCTGCGAGCGTCGCACCGCGCGGATCCACATCTTGGTCAGGAGGTCGTCGACCGAACCGAAGCGGTGGTAGATCGAGCCCACGGGCGCCCCGCTCGATTCGGCGATTGCCGCGACGGTCGCCGCTCCGAGGCCCTGCTCGAGAACAACTCCGCGGGCGGCATCGAGGATCGAGTCGGTGGGGTGGAGCTCTGGGCGCGGCACGGCAGAACCTTAAGTCGTGTTTTCTGCGAGGAGGCCCTGGGCGGCCTCTCCGAGCGCGGCGGTCGAGAAGCAGTTTGCCTCCGCGAACTCCTCGAGCCGGAGCGACTCCTCCCAGGAGGCATCGCAGGCAGCGCGCAGAAGCGGCTTAGTCATCTCGAGCGCGTGCGCCGGAAGCCGCTCTGCGCGCTCGCACCATTTCTCCGCGGCGGCGAGGAGCTCGTCGTGGGGATGGACCTCCTCGACGAGGCCCAGCTCGAGTGCGTCTTCGGCGCCGATGTGGCGGCCGCGCAGGTAGTAGGCGATCGCACCGTGGTAGCCGAGCCGGCGGGTGAGAAGCCAGCTCGTGCCGACCTCGGGGACGAGCCCGAGCCGCCCGCAGGCGGGGACGAGGACGGCGCGCTCGGATGCGAGGACGATGTCGCAGGCGAGTGCCCAGGCGAGCCCGACACCCGCCGCGGGGCCGTTGAGCCGCTTTCTCGTCGCTCTCGATAGAGGGTCATGGGTCGCCTTTCTGTCGCTTGCCGCATAATAGAGCGTATGTTCTATTATTCAGAAATCCAACCAAAACACGGCGGGATCCCGGGGCCATGGGTTGCTCGCGGGGCCTGGCGCGGAGGGAGTCACCATGGGATCTGACGCTGAGGTAGTGCTAGGAGTAATTCGCGCGGTCGATGAGCGCGACGGCGAGCGCCTCATGGAGCTCTTCGACGACGAAGTCCAGCTCCACGACGCCGCCTCGCTCCCGTACGGAGGGGTTGTCGAGGGCAAGCGGTCGATTCGGGAGCAGATCGAGACTGCTCCGGAGAAGACGTGGCTCGGCACGTGGGACCCGGTCCAGCCCACCGAGGCCGAGCGCCGGATGGACCCCCGGGTGCTTGCCGAGAACGACGGCGAGGTCGTAGTGCTGTACCACCAGCGCGCCCTGGCTCCGAACGGCGAGCGTTTCGACTCTCCCGTGATTGGCCTCTACGAGGTCCGGGACGGGAAGGTCGCCCGCGCGCAGATGTTCCACTACGACACCGCGGCGATCAACGCCTTCCTCGAGCGCGCGCGCGAGGCCGGTGTGAGCAAAGCTGCATGACCGCTCGCCGCGCCCAGACCGGCGCGGATGCCCCGATCGAGTGGTGACGTTGTCAGCGACGGGCATAGATTTGGCATAGATCTGCAGACAACTACGCTCGGCTCAGAGCAACTCGAAGCAGCTCAGACAGGCTCGGATCGGCTGAGATCAACCGGAACCCGCCAGTTGTGGTCCAAGTGGTCGCCGGTTCGAGTCCGGTCGCTCACCCCTCACGAGATGCCCCTAGCCCGCGGGGCTTGTATTTCGGCTTCTCGGGGCTGCCCGAGTCAGTGGAAGGATCGACTGGACCTGGTCATATCGTGATCCCTCGATGATCGAATCCGCTGCCAAGCGCGGTCGGGATCGCGTTCAGGTGACGCGAGCGAGCGCAATCGAGGCGGCTTCGATCTGGCTTGCGCTGGCCGCGAACACAGTGTTCGCCGTCTGGCTGCTCGTGCGCCTCGGGTCAATCCAGGACTCGTTCTACGCGAACTCGGACAACTCGTCGGCGCTCGTGCTCGCCCAGTTCCTGGACGAGCGGGGTTCAGGGGACGCGGTCCTCGGCGACTACTTCTGGCTGGAGCCCCTGTACGCCCTCCACCTCACCCGTTGGCTCCCGGCACACCGGGAGGTGTGGGAGGCCGCGCCCTTCGCCATCTACGCGATCACCGTGATCCTGGTCGGCTGGACGGTGGCCCGAACGGTTTCCACGCGGATGGGGCTGGTCGTCGCGCTCGGGATGGCGGCGCCCGCCCCGCTCGTGCTCGAATACGTCACCTCTCCGAACGCCCACGCCCACTCGTTGGTGCACGCGGTGATCCTGGCGGCGTTTCTGATCACGGCGCCTCGGGCCGCCGCCTGGGGCCGTGCAAGGGCCGGATTGTGGGCGTTGGCCCTGGCGATCACCCTGGCGCCGGGCGCGGCGAGTGACCCGATCCTCCTCGTGGGCGGGGTTGTGCCGTTCCTCTTAGCGGTGGGGCTTGGCATCTGGCTGCGGCTGCTCTCGAGAGGGATCGCGATCCTCGCGGCCACGGCATGCCTGGCCGGCACCGGCGCTGGACTCTTGATCGCCGAGGTCGCAAAGCAGGACGGGATTCGTTCCAGCGGGTTGGACTTTCCCCTCGCGTCGGCGGACCACGCACTGGACAACGTCCGGCGGCTCTTCGAGGGCCTCGCCCTGTTCGTGCATGGTCGAACGGGCGATGCCTCCATTCCGGGCAACTCGTCGATCCCGGATGGCTTCGACGTCTTCCTGGTCATCGGGACCGTGCTGGCGTTGTCGATCCTGGGGATCGCGGTCACTCGCAGGGCGCCCGCGCTGCTCAGAGACCCGGGCCGATCCGCCGGGCAGCGTCTGCTCTTCGTCTACTGGGGGGTGGCGCTCGCCGCGCTCGCCGCCGCGTTCGTCGCCTCCTCCGCCCCGGTCGACATCGGATCGGCTCGCTACCTCCTGATCGCCTGGCCGGCACTGCTGACTCTGGCGGCGATCGTCTTCGGGCAGAGGGCGTTGACGGGATTGGCGCTCCTTGCCGCGACGACTGGGATTCTCGGCAGTGTCGAGCTGGCGCGGGATGGCTATCGGCTCCCAATCGAGTATTCGAATGACGACGTGGTCCGGCTCGAGCGCTTTGTGGACGCCAACCGCCTCGATCACGGCTACTCGAGCTATGAGTACGCGGCCGCAATCACCCGGCTCACCGACTTCGGCGTCCGGCTCTACCCGGTGACGGACTGCGGTCGGGATGACGACAAGCGCTGCCCATCTCCGGAGCACCAAATGGATGTCTGGTACGAGGGCAAACCCGGCGTCCGGACCTTCTACGTCTTCAATCCGACCACGACCTTTCGGGCGATAGGTCCGCCGCCGACGCGATGGGGCAAGCCGGCCAAGGAAGCGCAGATCGGTCCCTTCCAGCTGTTCATCTACGACTTCGATCTCGCCCGCGTGCTGCGCTCCGGGCGGCTCAGCGGCAGCAACGGCTAGGCGGAGGCACGCTCCGCGAGGCCCGGCCAGCTCTCGATCGGATCGGTCGACCGAACCACGTGCATGCCCGCGGCGGCATATCGCTCGAAGGCGGCATCCGCCTCATCCGTGTAGTCGACGACGCCCGGCACGACGACCGGAGACGTGCAGTCCTCGAGGAGGTAGGTGCGCTCGGCGAGCCGCTCCCCGGCAGCCTCGTCCTCCAGGAGGTCATCGATGGTCCAGGCCATGCAGTGGCTCTTCGCCTGCCCGGCGACGACCACGGCATCGAACCTGAGCAGCTTTTCGATCAGCTCCGTGTTCTTGGCACCGAGGCGGTCGCCGTCCGGTCCCTCGGTTACCTCCGGCCCGAGCATCGAATAGTGCTCGGTGAGCGGGTTGTCGCCCTTGACCTGGAACTCGGGCTGGCTTCGCCGGGCGATTCCGTGGAAGAAGAAGGCCTCCTCGACCGCCGAGACGAGGGCGTGCCCGATGCCACCCAACATCGCGTGGTATGGCCAGATCGTCAGGTCGTACTTCCCGCCCTCGGCCAGTCGCCGCGTGTAGTGGGCGAGGTGGCGCTCCGCGTAGTCGACGTCGATCCCGAGCGCCTCGGCGACCGCGGTGTTCATCCTCCAGCGGCCGGTCGCGACGTCATCGGCCGAGACGAGGGTGTACGGCGCTGGATGGTCGCCGTTCTCGTCAATCAGCCAGATCGCGTGGAACACCTGCATCGCATGGTGGGTGTCGAGGCTCGGGAAGATCTGCGTGATCGTGCCGAGGTTGCGGTAGACGAACTCGCACAGACGGCCGCTGTCGTCGACCGCGCCCGTGCCCGAGCGCCCGGCGACGAAGAGCTCGAAGTCCGGGATGCAGAACGTGTTCTGGATGTCGACGGCGAGGAGGCAGAGGCGAAAGGCGTCCTCGGCGGCCGGGCCTAGACCGTGGTTCTCGGCCCACGCCGGGGCCTCGCGCGCGCGGTCCTCGTAACGCACCCGCCAGACCTCACCGACACGGCTCGGGTCGAAGTGGGCCGGGAGCGGGAGTTCATCCACCGACCACAACTGTAGGGTGGCCCCGATGTTTGAACCAGTCGTGAGACGGACACTTCCCCTGCTTGCCGCCGCCCTGCTCGGGCTCCTCGTCTTCTCGCCGAGCGCCTCCGCGATCGGCCAGGGGGGCCACAACCGCCCGACCAACTTGCTCGAGGGGGCTTTCAAGGTCGCGCTCTACTGGCGGTCGCAGGACCCGAAGGGCTGCTACCTGTCCCCGGCCCGGATGGCCGCCGAGATCCGGAAGCGGGCGAACGTCAAGGCCGGTGTCGCCCCCAATGACAACTCGGTCCATCGCGCGGGAGTGGTCTTCGTGATCAGGAAGGGGACATCGTGCAACAACCTCCGCATGGCCCTCCTCGCCCGGCAGGGGCTCTACGTCCTCGATACCAAGGTCGGTCCGGTCCGCCTCAAGGGGCGCAGCGGCCAGAGCCTCGAGTCGCAGATCGGGGGGCGCGGTCCGCTACGGGGGCTGACCTTCGCAACCAAGAGCTTCCGGATCAGCAAGCCCGACATCCCGGATCGCTTCGACATTCCCTGTCCTGGGAAGACGTTCCCGCTCGGCGGGGGCGCCACGACCAGCCCGCCCCTGGAGCCCGACGGCGCGGGCGCCTATCCGCACTCGTATGAGCGTCTCGGCGTCCAGCGAGGCTGGCACGTCAGCGAGGTCCTCTTCGACCCGACCCTGCCCGGGTCGATCCCGCGGGAGGTCACCCTCCAGGTCGTCTGCGGCAAGGGGGTGGTCCCGACCGCGTCCCCGCACAGGACCGTTTACATGCGGAGCGGCCAGACGAAGACCGCGGTCGCGCGCTGCCCCGGGGGCAGGCAACTCTTCTCGGGAGGCTTCCAGCGCAATAACTGGATCAGCACAGGCGGCAGCTACGTCACCGAGTCACGGGCGATCGGGACCAAGGCCTGGTCGGTCACGGGCCACGCCTTCGCCCTATGGGGCGGGGAGCTGACCGCGATCGCCTACTGCGCCAAGGACAAGAGCCTGCCGCTCACCGAGGTCTCGGCCTCGACCCCGATCACGTTCGGCGCATCCGCGACCGCCACCACCCCGACCTGCCCGGCGGGTCGCACTCTGACCGCGGGAGGCTTCAGCGCGAACGGATCGCAGAACGCCTTCTTCGGAGACGGCTCCCTCGACCGCAACGGCACCTGGTCGGCCACCGGTTACGGCTACTTCGGCCCGGTTCCCAGCTTCACCGCCTACGGCTACTGCCTGAAGGCGAAGGGATAGCTGGAGACGATCCCCTCCGGGGGTCGTCCGATCCTCCATCGTCCCGCGGTGCCCGCCTCGCTACGGTGACGCCGTGGCCGGCCCGCTGCTCGTCGTCGATCTGCCGTCGATGCTCTTCCGAGCCTTCTACGCGCTGCCGGCCTCGATCAAGAATCCGCAGGGCGAGTCCGTCAACGCGCTGCTCGGCGGCGCCAACCTGATCCTCGGCCAGGTCGAGGAGCGCAAGCCGAGGGCGGTGGTCCTCTGCATCGGCCCCGACGCCGCCGCCTACCGGGTCGAGCTCTATCCCGCCTACCACGCCGACCGCGAGGCGGCCTTTCCGGACGAGCTCGGACCGCAGTGGGAGGACTCACTCGACTTCTTCAGCGCCTTCGGCTGGACCGTCGCCACCCATGACAGCCTCGAGGCCGACGACCTGATCGGCTCCTATGCCCGGCGCGAGCAGAAGGCGGGCGGTCGGGCATTGCTGATGACCGGGGACCGCGACATGTTCCAGTGCGCCGGCAGGGGGGTGAAGGTGCTCTACGTTCGGACCGGAGTCAGGGGAGCCGAGGAGATCGGGCCGGCGCAGGTGAAGGAGCGCTACGGGATCCCGCCGAAGCTCGTCCCCGACTTCATCGCGCTGCGGGGCGACCCCTCCGATGGCCTCCCCGGCGCCAAGGGCGTCGGCGAGAAGACCGCTGCGGAGCTTCTCCGCAAGCACGGCTCGCTCGAAGGAGTGCTGGATGCCGCCTTTCGGGAGCCGAAGCCCGCCCTTCGCACCGCCCTTACCGGCGCCAGCGACGAGCTCCTCGCCTTCAAGGAGATCGCCACCCTCCGCGACGAGAAGGTCCGCCGGCCGCGCGACAAGCGGACCGACTATCGCTCGGCGGCGAAGGCCGCGCGGGAGCGAGGGATGAACCGGCTGGCCGAGCGGATGGAGGAGAATGCGAAGAGGTGAGTGGGCGCAACGCCACCACGCCGAGCGAGCGGGAAGCAGCCGGCCGGGCCGCGCGGCGCCGGGTGCCGCGCTCTCGCCACGGTGAATGGGAGCCCGCGCCGAAGCGGCCTGATCCGCTGAAGACGCTCCAGAGCCAGGACGCCACCCGGGTGCCGGAGCTGGTCCCGATCCGCCACGGTCGGATGGTCGCCTCCGCGTTCCCCTTCTTCCGGGGCGGGGCGGCGATCATGGCCGCCGACCTCGCGGCCACCCCGAATTCGGGCCTGAGGGTGCAGCTCTGCGGCGACGCCCACCTAACCAACTTCGGGGCCTTCCAGGCACCCGACCGCTCGCTCGTCTTCGACGTCAACGACTTCGACGAGACGCTTCCGGGCCCGTTCGAGTGGGACCTGAAGCGGCTCGCCGCAAGCCTCGCGGTCGCGGGCCGCGAGCTCGGCCTCAAGGCCGGGCAGCGTCGGAAGCTGGTGCTCTCCTCCGTTGGCGCGTACCGGAAGACGATCAGGGAGTTCGCCGCCGTCCGGGACGTCGACGTCTGGTACGCGCGGCTCAGCCTGAGCGACCTCGAGCGGTTCCGCTCCGAGGTCAGCCGCCGCACCGCGAGGCGCTACGACAAGGCGGTCGCCAAGGCGCAGCGCAAGAACAGTCTCCGGGCGTTCGCCAAGCTGACCAGCCGCGATGGGGATCGGATCCGGATCGTCAGCGACCCGCCCCTGATCGTCCCGGTCGAGGAGCTGGTCGAGGCCGGCCAGCCCCAGATCGTGAAGAGGCTCGAGAAGCTGCTGGCTGCGTACCGCGACACCCTCGCTCCCGACATCCGCCGGCTCGGTTCGCGCTATCGGTACGTGCACGCCGCCCACAAGGTGGTCGGGGTCGGCAGCGTCGGCACCCGCGCCTGGATAGTCCTCCTCCTCGGCCGCGACTCCCAGGACCCGCTCTTCCTCCAGGTTAAGGAGGCCGAGCGCTCGGTCCTGGAGCCGTTTGCCGGCGCCTCCCGATACCGGCACCACGGACGACGGGTCGTGGAGGGCCAGCGGCTGATGCAGGCGGCAAGCGACATCTTCCTCGGCTGGCTCAGCATGGATGGGATCGACAGGAAGCGGCGAGACTTCTATGTCCGCCAGCTCTGGGACGGCAAGGGATCGGTGGTGATCGAGGAGATGACGCCGAGGGCGATGACGATTTACGCGGGCCTCTGCGGCTGGACCCTGGCTCGGGCCCATGCCCGCTCCGGCGACAGGATCGCGATCGCCGCCTATCTCGGTGGCGGCACCCGCTTCGACGAAGCGCTGGCCAGCTTCGCCGAGGCCTACGCGGACCAGAATGAGCGCGACTACTGGGCCTTTGCCGAAGCGATCGAGTCCGGTCGGATGCAGGCCGAGCTAAACGTCTGACGGCCGAGCACGCCACCAGACGCAGCGCTCGGGAGTCAGCCTGAGCAAAGGCCCCCGCGGTGACTGCTGCCGGTATGGGGCGTAGCGGGCGGCAAGGGCCTCGAGCACCGGCTCGCGACCGGCGACCTCGACGATCGTGGTCTCGCCGAGCAGCTGCACCCAAGCGAGCCTGCTCCAGTCCTCGGAGTAGTGATCTACGGTCAGCGCGGACTCCGGTCTTGCCCGTAGCCAGCGGATCCGCGCGAGCTCCTCGCCTGGAACTCGCTTGGGCTTGTCGTCGACCGCGCTCCAGATCTCGCCGTCGACGAGCGCAAAGGTGACCGGTAACACCCGCGGCTGCCCGTCGTCATCGATCAGGCCGAGGTGTCCCAGCGGCTCGCTCTTCAGGAGCTCGCGAGCCCAACCGGGAAGCTCTTCTAGACTCGCCGCGGTTGGCACTTCGGCTCACCGTAAACGGAATCGAGCGGTAAGAGGGAAGCCGTCCTCTAGAAGCGGCCGCGGCGATCTCGCGGCCTCGCTCCCTGCACGCTGCCTCGCAGGAAGGTGCGGGGAGGGGCGGAATGAAGCACCCGGAGCCAAACGATGATCATCGACAGTGCTCACTACAAGGACGGGGAACGCCAGCACGAGGGGCCGATGTCCCTCGAGGAGGCGGCTCGCCGCCCGCGAGACGTCCCGGGCGAGTTCGTCTGGATCGGGCTGCACGACCCCGACCCCGGTGAGCTCGAGCGGCTGCAGGAACTCTTCGGGCTGCACGAGCTGGCCGTCGAGGACGCCGGCCTCGAGCACCAGCGCCCGAAGATCGAGGACTACGACGAGTCCTACTTCATCGTCCTCAAGACCGCCCACTACCACGAGAAGGAGGAGATCGTCCACTTCGGCGAGATCAGCGTCTTCGCCGGTCCGGGCTACGTGGTCGCGGTCCGCCGGGGCCCGGGCAGCGAGATGAAGACCGCCCGAGCGAGGCTCGAGGAGCGCCCCGACCTGCTCAAGCTCGGTCCCGCCTCGGCCGTGTGGGCGATCGTCGACAAGGTGGTGGACGATTACATTCCCGTCGTCGACGGGATCGAGGACGACATCGAGGAGGTCGAGAACGACGTCTTCGACGACGACATCCCCGCCCCGACCCAGCGCATCTACCACCTGAAGCGCGAGGTGATCGAGTTCCATCGCGCCGTCTCCCCGCTGCTCGGACCGCTCGCCGCCCTCGAGGCGGGGGGGTTCGCCGCGGTCCCGGAGGAGCTGCGCCGCTACTTCCGCGACATCGCCGACCACGATCGCCGGGTCGACGAGCAGGTGAGCTCGCAGCGGGAGCTCCTCACCAGCATCCTCGAGGCGAATCTGGCCCTGGTCAGCGTCAAGCCAGAACGAGGTGATCAAGAGGATCTCCTCGATCGCCGGGATCATCGCCGTCCCCACCTTCATCGCCAGCGTCTACGGGATGAACTTCAAGTACATGCCCGAGCTCGACGAGCGCTGGGGCTATCCCGCGGCGCTGGTGCTGATGGGTCTCGCCGTGGCAGCGCTCGCCGCCTTCTTCAGGCGGATCAACTGGCTGTGAGTTAAGGGTTCGGGGGTACTGTGGGGTCGGAATGACCCCGCAGTTCGCGCATGTCGGCGGTGGCAGCTTCGAGCCGCTGCAGCTCGCCGGCCTCACCTTGGTGGCGACCGCCTACGCGCTGCGGGCGATCTCGCTCCGTCAGGAGGGGCGTCCCGTCCCGACCTGGCGGATCGTCTGCTTCGCCTCAGGGATCGTGCTGATCGGCGGCGCCTTCGCCTCGCCGCTCTCCCACCTTGGCGGCGAGCTGCTGCTCGCCCACATGGCCCAGCACCTGGTGATGGGAGACCTCGGCGCCCTGCTGGTTGTGCTTGGGCTCACCGGGCCGCTGCTCCAGCCGCTGCTGGCGGTTCGCTGGCTCGGCTGGCTGCGGACCCTGACGCATCCGCTGATCGCCTTCCCCCTCTGGGTGATCAACCTCTACGTCTGGCACATCCCGGTGCTCTACGAGGCCGCCCAGGGCGCAAGCGCGCTCCACGCGCTCGAGCACACCTGCTTCATCGGCTTCGGGGTGCTGATGTGGATGCCGCTGGTTGGCCCGCTGCCGCAACCGGCATGGTTCGGGATCCCGGCCAAGCTCGGCTACCTGATCGGGGTTCGCTTTGCCGGCGCGGTGCTCGGCAACGTCTTCATGTGGTCGAACGACGTGCTCTACTCGCGCTACGCGAGCGGCGACGGCGGTTGGCAGATCTCGCCGCTCTCCGATCAGGGCGTCGCCGGCGTGATCATGGTCGGGGAGGGGGGCCTGGTGACGCTCGGCGTTCTCGTCTGGCTCTTCCTGGCCTGGGCACAGCAGGACACCGAGCGCCAGCGCCTGCTCGACCTCGCCGAATCCGAGGGGGTTCCACTGAGCGAGGCCCGGGCCGGGCGCGCCGCCGCCGCCGGCCAGGGAGCGCGGCTCGAGGAGAGGATCAAGGGGTCCGCTTGATCGAGCAGGACCGGTTCCTGCTGGCGCTCGTCTTCGTAGTGGGAACGGCCAGCCTCGGGGCGGAGATTGCCGTCGCCCGGCTGATGGCGCCCTACTTCGGCGCCTCGACGATCGTCTGGGCGAACACCATCGGCGTCGTCCTCGTCTCGCTCTCGATCGGCTACTGGCTCGGCGGGCGCCTCGGCGACCGCCACCCGCATCTCCGGGGGCTCTGCCTGCTGGTGATCGCGGCCGCTGCCCTGCTG
The DNA here is from genome assembly GCA_963780305.1 of uncultured Solirubrobacterales bacterium. Taxonomy (GTDB): domain Bacteria; phylum Actinomycetota; class Thermoleophilia; order Solirubrobacterales; family 70-9; genus CAVVYV01. The sequence goes on along the minus strand of CAWABN010000020.1, from coordinate 35,676 downwards.
GCGCTGGTGCCCTTCGCCGCCCGCCCCTTCTTCGAGGTCTCGGTCGACGCCCTCGATGAGATCTCGGCGGGCGCCTTCGTCGGCTCCCTGCTCGGCGTCCTCGTGCTGATCGCGGTCCCGGTGATCCTGCTCGGCGCCTGTTCGCCCTGGGCGGTGCGGCTGGCGACCCCCGACGTCGAGCACGCCGGCCGCACCGCCGGGCGGCTCTACGCCGTCTCCACGGCCGGCTCGCTGCTGGGGACGATGCTGGCGGCGCTGGTGACGATCCCGCTGATCGGCACCCAGCGCACCTTCCTGGTCTTCGCCGTGGCGCTGGCGCTGGTGGCGGCCGCGGGGCTCGGCTGGCGCTACCTGGCGGTCCCCGCCGCCCTCGCCGGAGTGATCGCGATCCCCGTGGGGACGGTGAAGGCTGCCGGCAAGGACGGCGACCGGGTTATCTATGAGGAGGAGACCGCGGTCCAGTACGTGCGGGTGGTCGAGGAGGCCGACGGCGACCGCCGCCTCGAGCTCAACGAGGGGATCGCCGAGCACTCGCTGATCCGCCCCGGCAGCTATCTCACCGACAACTACTGGGACGGGCTGCTGGTCCTGCCGTTCACCAGCCTCGAGCAGGCGCCCGGGCGAATCGCGATCCTCGGCAACGCGGCCGGGACCGCCGCCCGTGGCTACGGCCACTACTTTCCCGCCGCCCAGATCGACGCGGTGGAGATCGACCCGGAGCTCGCCGAGGTCGGGCGCCGCTACTTCGACATGCAAGCGCCTCATCTGTCGATCCACAACGAGGACGCGCGGCCCTGGCTCGAGTCCGCCGACGGCGACTACGACGTGATCGTCGTCGACGCCTACCGCCAGCCCTACATCCCCTTCTACATGGCCACCCGCGAGTTCTTCGAGCTGGCGCGCGAGCGGCTGGCTCCGGGCGGCGTGGTGATCGTCAATGTCGGCCACCCGGATGACAACGACGACCTCGAGCAGGTGGTGGGGAGGACGATGGCCGACGCCTTCTCGACCGTCCTCCGCGATCCGATCGAGGACTCGAACACGCTCCTGGTCGGCACCGAGGGCCCGGCCTCCGTCGAGCGCCTGCGCGAGGCAATCCCCGGGCTGGCGACCGATCTGCAGACCCGGGCGGGGGTGGAGGCGGGCCGGCTGGCCCCGCGGCTCCCCGGAGGCGAGGTCTACACCGACGACGTCGCCCCGGTCGAGTGGCTGATCGACCGTTCGATCATCGGCTACGCCTCCGGTGACTGACCCCCGAGCTTCGCCCGCAGCCGCCTGCCCGCGTAGAGCCCCAACGCCCGCGCCGCGGCGGCGAGGTCGATCGCGAACGATGCGAGGCGAGCGAGTGGACCGGTGTAGAGCCAGGCGCCTGTCCGATCGCGGACCGAGCGCGGGCCCCCCGGCCGGAGGCGAGGTTTGTCGTGCTTTAGGGTCCGAGCGGCGATGGAAACGACGGTAAAGGAACTACCCGAGTCCCGGGTCCGGGTCGAAGTGACCGTCGACCCCGACGAGGTCGAGCGCCGGCTCACGGAGACGGCCTCCCAGCTCGGGGGCGAGATGAAGATCCCCGGATTCCGCAAGGGCAAGGTGCCGCCTGAGATGGTTTCCCAGCGGCTCGGCCGCGAGGCGGTGCTCACCCAGACCCTCGAGTCATCCCTCGCCGACTGGTACGAGCAGGCGATGATCGACTCCGGGGTGAGCCCGGTGGGCGATCCCAACCTCGACCTCACCGAGATGCCGGACGAGGGCGAGCCGCTCCGCTTCGCGATCGAGGTGGGCGTCAGGCCGGTCGCCCAGCTCGGCGAGTACAAGGGGCTCGAGGTCGGCCGCGAGGAGCCGGAGGTGCCCGAGCAGGCCGTCCAGGGAGAGCTCGACCGGCTCCGCGAGGCTTTCGCCAGCCTGAAACCGGTCGATCGCGCCGGGCAGAAGGGCGACGTGCTCCTGATCGACTACTCAGGCGAGACCGACGGCGAGCCGTTCGAGGGCGGCGAGGCCAAGGACTACCTGCTGGAGCTCGGCGCGGGCCGGGTGCTGCCGGAGCTGGAGCAGGCGCTCGAGGGGGCCACCGCGGGCGAGGAGCGTGAGGCGACCGTGCACTTCCCCGACGACTACCCCGGCGAGGAAGTGGCGGGCAAGACCGCCCAGTTCAAGGTCAGGGTGCGCGAGGTGCGCGAGAAGGAGCTGCCCGAGCTCGACGACGACTTCGCCGCCGAGGCCTCCGAGTTCGACACCGTCGCCGAGCTCCGCGAGCAGATCGAGAGCCGGATACGCGAGGTCCTCGAGCGACAGATCGCCGAGCGCTTCCGCGAGTCCGCGCTCGACGCCGCTGCGGAGAACGCGACCGTCGAGTTGCCCGAGTCGCTGATCAACGCCCGGGCGGCGGAGATGTGGCGCCGCGTGGAGCGCTCCCTGCAGCGCCAGGGCATGGACCCCGAGACCTACCTCCAGGTGCAGGGCAAGACCCGCGACGAGCTGATCGCCGAGGCCCGCCCGGACGCCGAGCGCTCGCTGAAGCGCGAGGCTGTGTTGGCCGCCGTCGCCGACGCCGAGGGGATCGAGGTCGGCGAAGACGACCTGCTCGAGGCGCTCACCCCTCCGCCGGGTCACGAGGACCACGGCCACCCGGAGCCTGCCGAGGCGCTCGAACAGCTACGGCGTACCGGCCGCGAGGAGCTGCTGCGCGACGACCTGAGGATGAGACGGGCGATGGAGCTGATCGCCGAGGAGTCAAAGCCGATCCCGGCCGATCAGGCGGAGGCTCGGGAGCAGATCTGGACCCCGGAGAAGGAGCGCGAGCAGAAGGGTGGCCTCTGGACTCCGGATTCCGACTAGCGCCCGCGCAGGCCGAGCTACCGGAATTCCTGCCCTTTGGTGGTAGGCTGGCCGCGACCCGATTGTTTGGGCGCTAACTACCGCCGGTTGGGGGCCGTCGCCACCGGTCGGGGTAAGTCGACCAAAGGTGATGACTGTGATTTTCAATTCAGCCGGCAACGGTACGCGCGCCAAGCACGTGGGCGAATCGGGAATGGGCGGGCGACAGCGGATGGAACCGGTGTTCTCCCGGGGTAGGGTTTGGAGCACGGTCTCACTCCTCTAGACCGGACTCCTCGCGAGCGCGTGCAATTCGCCGTGCTTGCGCATACCACACGGAAGAGCCGCGCCGTTAGCGCGGCTCTTCTTCTTTGAGGACGACTAGAGCTCGAGCGAGGTCTGGCGCTCCGGATAGGTGATTCGGCCGCGATCGACGCTGGCGAACCCGGTGAGCTCATGGCTTACGAGCAGCCCGTTGCCGTCCAGGTGCAGCACCTTCCAGCCGCGGATCAGAAGGACGTCTGCGATCAGACGCCGGTGGCAGTGGCGCCAATCCGCCTCCGCGCACATCACCGCGCTATATCCGGCGGCGGTTTTTGTGGCCGCCGTAAATGTGGTCGCGAGCTCCTCCAGGCGCTCGAGCCCGGCAGCGAACTCCGGACTCGCCATATGGTCGGCGTAGCCGCGAAAGGGGCCCTCCTCCCAACCGGTGTTGGGTGAGTCGGCGGCGGGCTCGCGGCGGCCGCCGAGCTGATCGCCGAGGTGGGCGTAGCCGATCCCGGCGCCCTCCAGCGACGCGGCGAGCGCCGAGCGATTGAACTGTGGGTAGCGCGAGCGCGGATTGGCGCGGACGTCGGCGATCAGCCCGATTCGGGCGTCGGCGAGCAGCTCCAGGAAGCGGCGCTCCTCGTGGTTGGAGTGGCCGACCGTGAGGATTTCCTGGGGATGGTTCGGCTTCGCCATCAGTCGATCGCTGCGGTCGCCCAGACGTTAAACGGGTCGCTCCTCGGCTTTGCCTGCGGAGCGCCCTCGCATCTCGGACTTCGCCCTGCGCTCCTGAATGCCGCGACCTAGCGGTCGCTAGACTGCCGCGCCTATGAGCCCCTTGGTCCCGATGGTGGTCGAGCAGACGTCCCGCGGCGAGCGGGCGTTCGACATCTACTCGCGCCTGCTCAACGAGCGGATCGTCTTCCTCGGCACCCCGATCACCGAGGACATCGCCAACCTGATCGTTGCCCAGCTGATCCATCTCGAGTCCGAGGACCCGGACAAGGACATCAGCATCTACATCAACTCCCCGGGCGGCTCGGTCTACGCCGGCCTCGCGATCTACGACGCGATGCAGTTCATAAAGCCCGACATCCAGACGATCTGCGTCGGCGTCGCGATGAGCATGGGCGCGCTGCTGCTCGCCGGCGGCACTCAGGAGAAGCGGATGGCACTGCCCAACTCGAAGATCCTGATCCACCAGGTCTCGGGCGGCTTCTCCGGCCAGGCCACCGACATCGAGATCCACGCCAAGGAGATCATCGACGTCCGCCAGCGGCTCGACGAGATCATCGCCAAGCACACCGGCCAGCCCCTGGAGAAGGTGGCGAAGGACACCGAGCGGGACTACTTCATGAGCGCGGAAGAGGCCAAGGAGTACAAGCTGGTCGACCGCGTGATCGAGCACCGCTAGCACCGCGCGTCCTCTCGCCACTCGCTCGTAGCGGTACCGCTCGTGCGGTCGCAATCGCTCGCTGGTCGCGCTTCCGCCGCGTCCAGGCTGCCGACTTCAGCGTCGAGAAGGCGTCGGTGTCGCCGCGGAAGGCCTTCCTCGGCGCCCGCAGTGGGGTCAGGATCGCGTTCCGGTTCGCCGGCTGCGGCGCCGGCCGACGTCTCGATTCGGATCGTCGGCGAGGGTCGCGAGGTGCGGCGGATCGAGCTCGCTGACGTCCCGTCAGGCAGCGAGCAGATCGAGACCTGGGACGGCCTGACGAATGCGGGGATGCCGCTACGGAGGGCTCCTACCGCGTTCTGATCGGGCCCCCCGGCGGGGACTCCAAGCAGGTCGGAAAGCTCACCCTCTTCGGCCACTTCTTCCCGGTCCGCGGGCCGCACGGCACCCGCGGTCCCGTCGGCGAGTTCGGCGCCGCTCGCAACGGCGGTCGCGTCCACAAGGGCTTCGACGTCACCGCCCGCTGCGGGACGCCGCTGGCTGCGGTGCGGGCGGGGACGGTGGTCAAGCGCGCCTTCGATCCCCGGCGCGACGGAAACTTCGTCGTCATCCGCGGGCTCGGCGAGCGGCGCAAGTACCTCTATGCGCACATGGTGCAACCCTCGCCCTTCGCGCAGGGAGACGAGGTCCACCCGGGCGACATCGTCGGTCACATCGGCCGCACCGGCAACGCCGCCAGCACGCCATGCCACCTGCATTTCGAGATCCACCTCCGCGGCCGCCCAATCGACCCGGAGCCCTCGATGCGCGCCTGGGACCGCTTCTCCTAGTACCGAGAAGGCGGGTTGTGTGTTGCGAGGCGCCGGCCGATGTGAATACGGAAGGAAACCGGCCGCCGGCGGCGTAACCGAACGCGTCAGGCCAATGCCGGGCGTCCTCTAAGCTTCAGCGAGGGAAGCGCACTCGGGCGGCGAAGCCGAGATACAGGAGTCGATTCCGCTGGCACGTCCGACCGAATCCAACGAGCAGCTCCTCTGCAGCTTCTGCGGCAAGTCGCAGCGCCAGGTCAAGAAGCTGATCGCCGGCCCCGGCGTCTACATCTGCGACGAGTGCATCGACCTCTGCAACGAGATCATCGACGAGGAGCTCACCGCTCCCCCGACCTTCGAGCTCGAGAACCTGCCGAAGCCGATGGAGATCAACGAGGTCCTGAACGAGTACGTGGTCGGCCAGGACGGCGCCAAGCGAGCGCTCTCGGTCGCCGTCTACAACCACTACAAGCGGGTGCAGATGTCGTCCACGGACCAGGAGGGCGACGGCGCGATCGAGCTGCAGAAGTCGAACATCCTCCTGCTCGGCCCGACCGGCTGCGGCAAGACGCTGCTCGCCCAGACGCTTGCCAAGATCCTCAACGTCCCCTTCGCGATCGCCGACGCCACCGCGCTGACCGAGGCCGGGCTACGTCGGCGAGGACGTCGAGAACATCCTCTTGAAGCTGATCCAGGCCGCCGACTTCGACGTGAAGAAGGCGGAGACGGGGATCATCTACATCGACGAGATCGACAAGATCGCCCGCAAGGCCGACAACCCGTCGATCACCCGCGACGTCTCGGGCGAGGGCGTGCAGCAGGCGCTGCTGAAGATCCTCGAGGGCACCACCGCCTCGGTGCCCCCCCAGGGCGGGCGCAAGCACCCCCACCAGGAGTTCCTCACGATCGACACCTCGAACATCCTCTTCGTCTGCGGCGGCTCCTTCGGACAGCTCGAACTGGTGATCGAGAAGCGGATCGGCAACCACGGCGTCGGCTTCGGCGCCGAGGTCACCTCGGCGACGGAGAAGGACGCCGGCGAGACCTTCGAGCAGGTGCTGCCCGAGGACCTCATGGAGTACGGGCTGATCCCCGAGTTCATCGGGCGCATGCCCGTCGTCGCCCCGATCCACCAGCTCACCCGCGAAGACCTGATCACGATCCTGACCGAGCCCCGCAACGCGCTCGTCCGCCAGTTCCACCGCTTCTTCCAGTTCGACGACATCGAGCTGGTCTTCGCGCCCGAGTCGCTCGGCGCGATCGCCGACAAGGCCCTGGAACGGGAGACCGGCGCCCGCGGCCTGCGCTCGATCCTCGAGGAGACCCTGCTGGACGTCCAGTTCGAGCTCCCCTCCCGCGGCGACGTCAGCAAGTGCGTCGTCACCCGGGAGACGATCGAGAAAGGCCTGAAGCCGATGCTGGTCACCGACGCCACCGGCGAGCAGGACGCCGTCGACGGCGACGAGGAGCTGGACGAGCAGACCGCCTAGCCGAGGCGACCGCGCCGGCAGTCGCCACTACACGCTTTCGACCAGCACCTCCCACGCTTCCGGCTCGACGCCAAACTCCCACTTCGCGTGGAGGACGGCGGCGCCGACGGTCGGGTGCCAGCTCTCGGCGAGCTGGCAGTCGTTGGAATCCACGTAGACCATGTGACAGGCATCCCCAAGGGTCGGCTTGATGATCTCGAGCAGCACCGGGCGCGAAATCGGGAAGCCCCCGACGAAATAGTGAACCCGTCCCCGAGGCTGGTGATCCGGACCGAGCGTCACCCTGCGGATGGTCTGGCGGGTAGGGCTCATGTCGGAAGTGTGAAGGATCGCCGCCATCCGGGGCACCAGGGCGCTGATTAACATCGGCGGCGAGTGGATCCCGAGCGCAGAAAGACCCTGGAAGCGACGACCCGCTGGGACCCCGGCGCGGTCGAGCAGCGCGTCTTCGAGCGCTGGATGGAGGGCGGCTGGTTCCACCCGCCCGCGGAGGGCTCACCCGAGGAGAACTACTCGATCTCGATCCCGCCGCCGAACGTCACCGGCGCCCTCCACATGGGCCACGCGCTGAACGGCACGATCCAGGACGCACTGATTCGCATCAACCGGATGCGGGGCCGGAACACGATCTGGGTCCTGGGCACCGACCACGCCGGGATCGGGACCCAGGCGGTGGTCGAGAAGGAGCTGGAGAAGGAGGGGACCTCCCGGCACGAGATCGGCCGCGAGGCGTTCACCGAGCGGGTCTGGGAGTGGAAGCAGCAATACGGCTCGACGATCATCGAGCAGTTCAAGCGCCTGGGCGCCTCCTGCGACTACGAGCGCGAGCGCTTCACCCTCGACGAGGGCTACGTCCGGGCGGTCTACCGGGTCTTCGTCGCCCTCTACGAGAAGGGCTGGATCTACCGCGACAACTACATGGTCAACTGGGACCCCGGGCTGCAGTCGGCGATCTCCGACCTCGAGATCGAGAACCGCGAGGTCACCGACACCCTCTATGAGATCGCCTACCCGCTCGAGGACGGCGGCGAGCTGGTCGTCGCCACCGTGCGGCCGGAGACGATGCTCGCCGACACCGCGGTCGCCGTCAATCCCGAGCGACGACCGCTACCGCGACGCGGTCGGCAAGCACGCGATCCTGCCCCTGGTCGGTCGCCAGCTGCCGGTGATCGCCGACGAGCACGTCGATCGTCGAGTTCGGGACCGGCGCGCTGAAGATCACCCCCGGGCACGATCCGAACGACTTCGAGATCGGCCACGAGCACGGCCTGGAGGAGATCTCGGTGATCGGCGAGGACGGGCGCATCACCGACGCCGCGCCGGAGCGCTTCCGGGGGATGACCGCGCAGGAGGCGCAGGAGGCGGTCGTCGCCGAGCTTCGCGAGCAGGGCCTGCTTCGCGGCGAGGAGCCCTACACCCACACGGTCCCGTTCTCGCACCGCTCCGGCGAGCGGATCGAGCCGCTGATCTCGCTGCAGTGGTTCTGCCGCATGGACGAGATGGCGAAGCCTGCGATCGAGGTCGTCCGGGACGGGCGAGTGCGCTTCATCCCGGCCGAGCCACATACCCGGGTCTACCTCGACTGGCTCGAGCGGATCCGCCCCTGGTGCATCTCGCGCCAGCTCTGGTGGGGGCACCGGCTGCCGGTCTGGTACCGCGGCGACCCCGACAAGGAACCCGAGGTCTACGTCGGCGAGCAGCCGCCCGAGGGGGACGGCTGGGAGCAGGAGTCCGACGTGCTCGACACCTGGTTCAGCTCGGCGCTCTGGCCCTTCGCGACTCTGGGCTGGCCCGACACCGACGCGCCGGAGTACAGGGCCTTCTTCCCGACCGACGTGCTCGTCACCGCGCGGGACATCATCTTCCTCTGGGTCGCACGCATGATCATGACCTCGCTCGAGTTCACCGGCGAGGTCCCCTTCAGCGACGTCATACATCCACTCGGTGATCCAGGCGCCCGACGGGCGGCGGATGTCGAAGAGCCTCGGCACCGGGATCGACCCGCTCGACGAGATCGCGGTGCACGGCGCCGACGCCCTGCGCTTCGGCCTGCTGGCGATGTCCTCGACCCAGGACGTCCGCTTCTCCGCAGGCGCGCGTCCAGCAGGGACGCGACCTCGCCAACAAGATGTGGAACGCCTCGCGGCTGATCCTGCTCAACGCGTCCCCGCCGACGGAGAGGCCGGCGCCGCGAAGCCGGCGACGAACCTGGTCGAGGACCGCTGGATCGCCTCCCGCCTGCAGCGCGCGGTCGGCTCAACGACCGCGAGCATCGAGGCCTACGACTTCGCTCACGCCGCTCTCGACCTCTACGAGTTCTTCTGGTCGGAGCTCTGCGACTGGTATCTGGAGATCGTCAAGCCGCGCCTCTACGACGGCGACGAGGACGCCTCGGCGAGCCTGCTCTGGGTGCTGGAGCAGGTGCTGGCGCTCGCCCACCCGCTGATGCCGTTCGTGACCGAGGAGATCTACTCCTACCTGCCGCGCCCGGAGAGCGAGGCGCTGGTGGTCCATCCGTTCCCCGAGGCCGACGATTCCCTGCTCGACGACGCGGCCGAGGAGCGAGATCGGCGCCGCGATCGAGCTCACCCGGGCGCTGCGGCGCTGGCGCGACCTCGCCGGCGTGCCGGCCGGCAAGGTGCTCGTCGGCGCGTGCCAACGGCGCGAGGCCCCACGAGCTGGTCGACCGCCTCGCGCGGGTGGAGTTCGACTCTGGGGGCGGTGAGGCGATCGCGACGGTGGAGGGTGTCGAGTTGCTGGAGACCGAGGGGGTCGACCCGGAAGCGATCAGGGCCCGGATCGATGAGCGCCGCGAGAAGCTGCGCGCGGAGGTCGAGCGCGGCGAGGGGAAGCTCGCCAACGAGGGCTTCATCGCCAAGGCCCCCGCCGACGTCGTCGACGCCGAGCGGGCCAAGCTCGAGGCCTACCGGGCCGAGCTCGAGGAGCTCGGCGGGCGGAGTCGTAGCCGAGCAGCCGCCGACTGACGTGGGGAGCGCCGAGGAGATCCTCCAGGGCCGCGAGGTCCTCGGCTGGCGGCTCGGCCTGGAGCGGATGCGCCGGCTCTGCTCGCTGCTCGGGATGCCGCAGAACCGCTTCGCCTCGATCCACGTCGTCGGCACCAACGGCAAGACCTCGGTTAGCCGGATGACGGCGGCGCTGCTCGAAGCGTCGGGGGTCAGCGCCGGCGCCTACGTCTCGCCCCACATCGTCTCCTGGCGCGAGCGGATCCTGATCCAAGGGGAGCCGATCTCCGAGCAGGCCTTCGACGCGGCGATGGAGCGCGCCGAGCAGTCGGCCCAGGTGGCCGACCGCGCCGCCGGCGAGGAGGGGCCGGTGACCCAGTTCGAGCTCCTGACCGCGGCCGCCTTCGTCGCCTTCGCCGAGGCGAGGGTCGAGTACGCGGTGATCGAGGCCGGTCTCGGCGGCCGCCTCGACGCCACCAACGTGATCCCCTCGAAGCTGACCGTGCTGACCTCGGTCGGGCTCGACCACACCGAGTGGCTGGGGGAGACGCTCGAGGAGATCGCGGCGGAGAAGCTGGCGGTCTTGCGGGATCACACAATCCTGGTCCGGGGCGAGCTCCCCGCCGAAGTCGAGCCCGTTGTAGAGCGCGAAGTCGAGGATCGCCACGCGAGCCAAATACAGCCTCGGTCCATCTCCTTTGGCGGCGGATCGCCAGAGGATCGCGTCTGGCCGGCCTTGCGGGGTTTCCAGGCGCGGAACCTTGCGCTCGCGCGAACGGCGGCGCAGGAAGCGCTCGCTCGCGCGGAGCCGATGGAGCCCGAAGCAATGATCCGAGCCTTGGCCGGCGTTCGGATCCCAGGGCGCGCCGAGCTGATTCCCGGCGAGCCACCGGTGATCTTCGACGCTGCGCACAATCCCGACGGGGCTCGGGCACTGTTCGAGCTGCTTCCGGAGCTCACGGACGGCAGGGAAATCGTCTGCTGCCTCGCCATGCTCGAGGACAAGGACGCGGCCGGGATCGTCAATGCGCTCGCGCCCGCGATTTCCTACTTCGTCTGCACCGAGATCCCGCCTGAGGCGATCGAGGGATCGGGGCGTCCCAGCGGCCGCGCGCATCTCGCCTCAGAGCTGGTTTCGCTGTGTCGCGACGCCGGGGTGGAGGCCGAGTCGGTGTCCGATCCGGTCGACGCCTGGCGCCGGGCACGCGAGCTTGCCAAGGGGCGCGACGGGATCGCGCTCGCGACCGGTAGCCACTACCTTCTGAGCTCGATATGGATCGAGAGGCACGCGGCGAGCTCCTGACCATGATGGGCCTGGTCGCCATCGTTGTCGCGGTCGTGATCCTGGTTTTCTTCGCAGTCGGCTACGTTTTCGGCCTGCTTTTCCTCTGAGAGCAGGGTTCCACCCCCACGCAAGGAACTACGTAGACTCGCGCTCTCACTCCCATGCTCCTAGCGCTATTCGGAATAGACGGCGGGGCGCTCGGCCTCGTCATAAATCTGCTGGTCCTCTTTCTGGTCATCGTCTACCTGGCGCTGATCTACTGGACCTACCTCGACGCCCGCCGCCGGATCGAGGATCCGGTGCTGATCGCCTGCGCTACCGCCGCCTCCGTCTTCCCCTTCCTCGGCACGGTCATCTACACGATCCTGCGGCCCCCGGAGTTCCTCGAGGACCGCGAGGAGCGCGAGCTCGAGCTGCGAGCCGCGGAGCTGCGCCTGCGGCAGCTGATCGAACAGTCCTGCCCGCACTGCGAGTACCCGATCGCCGCCAACTACCTTCGATGTCCGAACTGCGAGCGGCGGCTGCGCAATCCCTGCCGGAAGTGCCGCAAGCCGCTCGACCCGAAGTGGGGAATCTGCCCGTATTGCGAGACCGAGGTTCGGAAGACCCGCGAGCGGCGCGAGCCGGCGGCTCGCGGAGGACGTCGCCCCGCCCGCCAGCCTCGGACACCCGCCCAGCGGCCCTCGGGGGCACCTCGCAGCGATGGGCCCAAGCGCGACCGCCCGCAGCGCTCTACCGTTGCCGCCCAGGGACGCCCGCCGCAGCGCCCGAGCGGGCAGCGCCCCAGCAGCTGACGGACGCTCGCCGTCCCCGAACAGATCTCGCTAGCTTCCCCGCCCAATGGCCACCGAGCGCACCCTGATCCTGGTCAAGCCCGATGCCTTCGAGCGCGCCCTCACCGGCGAGGTGATCGGCCGCTTCGAGCGCAAGGGCCTGCGGCTGACGGCGCTGAAGCTGATGAGGGCCGACGAGGACATCGCAAACGTGCACTACGAGGAGCACAAGGACAAGCCCTTCTTCGGCGAGCTCGTCACCTTCATCACCGGCGGCAAGCTGGTCGCGTTCGTGCTCGAGGGCCCGAACGCGGTGGCCGCCGCGCGCCAGGTGATCGGCGCCACCGATCCGGTCGAGGCCGACGCCGGCTCGATCCGCGGCGAGTTCGGCACCGAGGTCACCTTCAACCTCGTCCACGGCTCGGACTCGGCCGAGTCGGCCGACCGCGAGATCGGCATCTGGTTCCCCGAGTTGTGAGGGTCAGGGACCGGCTATAAGACTCGTCCTCGCCTCCGGGTCGTCGCAGCGGCGAGCCCTGCTCGAGGCGCTCGGGCTCGAGATCGAGGTCGTGGAGCCGCAGATCGACGAGTTCACGGAAGGGGACCCGGAGGAGATCGTGCTGGAGAACGCCAGGTGGAAGGCGGCCACGGTCGCGGCCGCCGCTCGCCCGGGCACCCTTGTGATCGGTGGCGACACCGAGGTCGCCCTGGATGGACAGGCGCTTGGGCAGCCCGGTGGCGAGGACGAGGCACGGAGCCATCTCGAGCGGCTCTCGGGCCGCGAGCACCAGGTGCTGGGCGCCATCGCCCTGCTCGGGCCCGAGGAGGATTCGACCGGGCGCCCCGCCACGCGTGAGGGTGTGGCCAGCTCAACGGTTCGCTTCCAGGAGCTCGAGCCGGCCCTGATCGAGGCCTATCTCGCCTCCGGGGAGTGGCGCGGCCGGGCCGGCTCCTATGCGATCCAGGGCCTGGGCTCGGCGCTCGTCGAATCGGTTCGAGGGGACGTCTCCAACGTGATCGGGCTGCCGATCGGGTTGCTCCTCCAGCTCGCTCCCGAGCTCCTCGCTCGCCGCTAGCGGAGAAACCCCCGGAATTGGCGGCTTAAGGGACTCCGGTACATTGGCGAGCAAGCCTCGACTCAACTCGAAAAAATGAGCCTCCTCAGCTCCATAACAGGCGCCCGCGACATGGCCGTAGATCTCGGCACCGCGAACACGCTCGTCTACGTCCGCGGGCGCGGCATCGTGTTGTCGGAGCCGTCGGTTGTCGCGGTTGACGTGGGAACAGGCGAGGTTCACGCGGTCGGCGCGCAGGCAAAGCAGATGCTCGGCCGCACCCCGTCGACGATCAACGCGATCAGGCCCCTCAAGGACGGCGTGATCGCCGACTTCGAGATCACCGAGCAGATGCTCCGCTACTTCATTACGGAGGTGAACCACAGCCGCCTCGCTCACCCCCGGGTCATGGTCTGCGTCCCCTCGGGTGTCACCGGGGTCGAGAAGCGGGCAGTGGAGGAAGCGTGCCTCGGGGCGGGGGCGCGCGAGGCCTACATGATCGAGGAGCCGATGGCGGCCGCGATCGGCTCGGGGCTCCCGGTGAGCGAGCCCACCGGGAGCCTGATCGTCGACATCGGCGGGGGGACGACAGAGGTCGCGGTGATCTCACTCGGCGCCATCGTCGTTTCCCAGTCGATCCGGGTGGGAGGCGACGAGATGGACGAGGCGATCATGAGCTGGTGCAAGCGTGAACATCAGCTCCTGGTCGGGAATCAGACCGCCGAGAAGGTCAAGGAGGAGGCCGGCTCCGCTGCCCCGCTCGGACACGAGGTCGAGGTCGAGATCCGCGGCCGCGACCTCGCCTCGGGGCTGCCCCGCGAGCTGAAGCTGACCTCGGAGGAGATTCGCAACGCGCTCGACGAGCCGATCTCCCAGATCATCGCCGCGGTTCGCGAGACCCTGGACCGCACCCCTCCCGAGCTCGCCGGCGACGTGATGGAGCGCGGGGTGACGCTCGCCGGCGGTGGCGCCCTCGTCCACGGGATGGCAGAGAGGATGGGCGACGAGTGCCGGATGCCCGCCCGGCTCGCCGAGTCCCCAATGACCTGCGTCGCCACAGGATCCGGGCAGGCCCTGGAGGAATTCGAGGCAATCAGGCGGGCGCAGAGGAACTCGAGAGCGCGGAGACGGTATTGATCGACGTCTGAGGAGGCACAGGATGACCCTCACCTGGATCTGGATCGAGGCTGGTTGAGCGTGTACCTGCTGCAGCCACCCGAGGACGTGCCCTCGCGGCTGAGGCCGCGGGTGAAGGTGCGGATCGCAGTGCTGGCCGCGCTCCTGATCGCGGCACTCCTGATGATCCTCCTGAGGCTCTGGTCGCTGCAGGTGCTCTCGGGCGACCACTACCGAACCCTCGCCAACGACAACCGGGTTCGGGAGTTCAGGGTGCAGGCGCCGCGGGGCGAGATCGTCGACCGGCGCGGGACGGCCCTGGTCGAGAACCGGCCGGTGATCACGCTGGAGCTCCGGCCCGCGGCTCTGCCGAGCTCCCGGATGGAGCGCCGCGACGAGCTGGCCGCGCTCGGGCGACTGGCGGGCCTCTCGCCGGCGCAGCTGCGGAGGAAGATCCGCGAGACGCCACGGCTTGGCGGCTATCCGATCGTCCTCCGGCAGGGGCTCGACCGCCGGACGCTCTTCTACCTGCTCGAGCACCGGGATCGCTTCCCCGGCGTCAGCGTCGAGCCCACCTACGTCCGCAGCTACAAGCAGGGCTCGCTTGCCGCCCACGTCCTCGGGCTCGTCGGCCAGGTCGGCCCCGCGCAGCTGAAGGAGCCGCAGTACGACGGGCTCGAGCCGGGCGACATCATCGGCCAGGCGGGGGTCGAGCACACCTACGACCGCTACCTGCGCGGCACCGCGGGCGAGGAAAGGATCCAGGTGGACGCCCTCGGCCGCCCGAAAGGGGTCCTGTCCAGCGAAGCGGGCCGTCCCGGCGACAACCTGCGCCTGACCCTCGACTTGGACCTACAGGCCACCGGCGAGGCGGCGCTCAGGTCCAAGGGGTTGCCTGGCGCCTTCGTGGCAATGAACGTCCACACGGGGGCGGTGCTCGCGATGGGCTCCTACCCCACCTACGACCCCGTCTTCTATACGAAGCCCCGCACGCGGGCGCAGTACCGCTCGCTCGAGAATCGGACCGACGCCCCCTTGATCGATCGCGCTGACCAGGGTGGCTATCCGACCGGCTCCGCCTTCAAGCCGATAACGGCCACCGCGGCGCTCGAGGAGGGGCTGATCGATCCCGACACGATCTTCCAGGACACCGGCTCCCTCGATGTCGGCGGGACGGTCCTTCACAACGCCGGCGGCGCGGCGAACGGGCCGGTGGACATGAGCGACGCGCTCAAGGTCTCCTCGGACGTCTACTTCTACAGCCTCGGGCTCGAGGCCAGGGCAGAGGGCAACCATGGTCAGATCCAGGATTGGGCGCGAAGGCTCGGGCTCGGGCAAAAGCCCGGAATCGACCTGCCCAACCAGGGTCCGGGGCTGATTCCGACGCCGGCCTGGCGCGACCGCCTATTTGACAAGGGGACAAATCCCTACATCGATCGGCCCTGGACACAGGGCGACAACGTCAACCTCGCGATCGGCCAGGGCGACGTCCAGGTCACCCCGTTGCAGCTCGCCCGCGCCTACGCGGCGCTCGCCAACGGCGGCACCCTGGTGACGCCGCACCTCGGCAAGAGGATCGAGAGCATCGACGGGCGCACGGTTGAGAGGATCCGGCCCAAGCCGCGGCGCCGGCTCCACATCTCCGAGCTCACCCGGGAGACGATCCTCGGGGGGATGGAGAGGGCGGCGATGGAGCCGGGCGGCACCTCCTATTCGGTGTTCGGCGGCTTCCCCTTCGCGATCGCCGGCAAGACCGGGACCGCCGAGCGTGGGGAGGGGGAAGCCGATCAGTCGTGGTACGGGGCGGTCGCGCCCTTCAGGGACCCGAGGATCGCGGTGGTCGCGACCGTCGAGCGCGGCGGCTTCGGTGTCGAGTCGGCGGCGCCCGTGGTCGCTCGGATCCTCGAGCGGTACTTCGGGCTCGGGCAGAGTGCGGGCGGTTCCTCGTCGGGGCTCGGAGGGGCCTCCAACCCGGAGTGATGGAGGCGGCAAAGCGCCCCACCTTTGCGCCCCAGCGCTCGATGCTCGCCGAGCGGCTCAGGCTCCCGTATCTGGACCGGGTGATGCTGGCCGCCTCGGTCGGGCTGATCGCCTTCAGCGTCTTCACGCTGGCCAGCGCCAGCAGGGATGAGATCCCCGGACAGCCGCTCTACTTCGCTACTCGTCAGGGGCTCTACGCGTTGATCGGGGTCGCGCTGATGATCGCGATCTCGCGGATCGAGTATTCGCGGCTTCGCGGCGCTCGGATCTCGATCTACGCGGCGATGATCGGCTTGATCGCGGCGGTCTTGCTGCTCGGCACAGCTGTGAGGGGGTCGCACCGCTGGATCGAGCTCGCCGACTTTCGTTTTCAGCCGGCCGAGTTCGCCAAGGTCCTGCTCTGCGTGTCGCTCGCCGCCATCGTCTTCGAGCGCATCCACCGGCCCTTCGGCCTGCGCCAGACGCTGACCCTCCTCTCGCTTGGGCTTGCCCCTGCCGCGCTCGTCTTCCTGCAGCCCGACCTCGGCAGCGGCCTCGTCCTCGTCGTCGTCACCCTCGCGGTCCTCTTCTGCGCCGGGATCCCGTGGCAGCACTTCGCCGCGATCGCCGCTGTCGCCGCGTCCCTCGCCGGGGCCGTCCTCGTCCTCGGCCCTCCCGTCGGCATCGACGTCCTCCACGGCTACCAGGAGGACCGGCTGACCTCCTTCCTCCATCCCAGCGACGACCCTGCCGACGCCAGCTACCAGGTGAACCAGTCCGTGATCGCGGTCGGCTCCGGGGAGAGAACCGGGCGGGGCGGGGAGGCAACCCAGACCGAGCTCCTCTTCCTCCCCGAGCGGCACACCGACTTCGTCTTTGCCGCGATCGGCGAGCGCTTCGGTTTCCTCGGGGCCGCCCTCGTCGTCTGTCTGTATGCCCTGCTCCTCTGGCGCGGGCTCCGTGTGATGAGGCTGTCGCGGAGCTTCTACGGGACCCTGATCGCGGGGGGAATCGTTTCGATGCTGGGGTTCCAGATCGTCGTCAACGTCGGCATGAACCTGGGAATGATGCCCGTCACCGGCGTGACCCTCCCGCTGATGAGCTACGGCGGCTCGTCGGTCTTGGCCACCTTCCTGGCACTCGGGCTGCTGCAAAGCATCCATGTCCAGGCGGGTCGCGCCCGAACTCTTTCAGTCCCGGTGAGGCGGTCCGCTACATTCGGGCCGCTCACGGCCGTCCCCGCGGCGGCCCGACATCGCCCGAGACAGGGGCGCCGAAGCCGGGCGTCCGCCAAGACTTGAGTACGAGGACAACGACATGTACCGCAAGCAGGTGCGCCGCCGAAGGGCGGTGCTGTTGCTGCTCGTCGCCGCCTCGCTAACCCTTCTCAGCCTCTACTACCGCGAGGGTAACGGCGGGCCGCTGCATGCCTTCGAGCGGGGTGTCTCAACCATCCTCGGACCCTTCGAGGAGGGGGCCGACCGTGCACTGAAGCCGGCGCAGGACTTCGTCAACTGGTTCCAGGAGACCTTCGAGGCGCGCGGTGACAACAAGGAGCTCCGCGACGAGGTCGCGGACCTCCGCGACCAGCTGGCGCAGGCGCAGACAGCCGCCCAGCAGAGCCAGGAGCTCGCGAAGCTCGATGCGCTCACCGGCGGCGGCCTGGTGCCGGCGGGAAAGCAGGCGGTCACCTCGCGGGTGATCGGGCGCTCGCCGACGGTCTGGTACTCGACCGTGACCATCGACAAGGGGACGAGCGCCGGGATCGCCGTCGACGATCCGGTGATCGCCGCCGACGGGCTCGCGGGGCGGATCAGCGAGGTCACCCGCGGGACCGCGCAGGTCACGCTGATCACCGACGCCGAGCAGCTCGGTCACCGCCCGGGTCCTGCCCGGGGGGCGCGACCGGCGTGGTCGAGCCGAACGTCGGCGACCCGCGTGACCTGACCCTCAACTTCGTCCAGCGCGGCGAGGAGATCAATGAGGGCCAGATGGTGGTGACGGCGGGCTTCTCGGCGGGTGCCCTAGATTCGCTCTTCCCGCCGGGCATCCCGATCGGCGAGGTGACCGACTCGACCCTCGAGGAGCAGCAGGCCTATCAGCGGGTCCACCTGGAGCGCCTTCGCCGACCTCCGGGACATGGAGTTCGTCCAGGTCCTCGCCAAAGCGGGGCGGTCCAAGTGATCCTCACGACCCCCATAATCTCCGCCTGGCGGTGCTGGTCCTGGTCACGGCGCTCGCCCAGGTCGCTTCTTCTCCGGAAGGTCGATCTTCGGCACCAGCCCCGACGGCGCCGTGCTGGTGGTGATGTCGCTGGGGCTGCTCGGCGGCAGCGTCACCGGCGCGGTCGCCGGATTCTCGATCGGCCTGCTGATCGACTGCCTGCTGATGCAGACCCTCGGCGCCTTCGCGCTCTCGCTGATGGCTGTCGGCTACGTCGCGGGGCGCTACCGCGAGAGCGTCGGCCCGCCGGTCCGCGGGCGCGGTGCCGCTGCTGGGCGGCGCCTTCACCCTGCTCGGCCTGGTCGCCTTCGCCGCGATCCAGGTCGGCACCGGCGTCGACGCCGACGTCAGCACGATCGTGATCCGCGACGCCGCGATCAAGACCCTGCTCGGCGCGGCGCTCGCGCTTCCGGTCTTCCTACTCGTCAGACTCGTGCTGCGGCCGGCGCTGATCGAGGACCGGCGGTCGGCGCGCCGCCCGGTGGCGCCCCGCGCCGCCGAGACAGGAACTCAATGATGTACCGCCACCGACCCGAAGACGAGCCGCCGCGCGCCACCTCTCGCTCTCGCCCCGGGTGACCATCATCACCGGCATCGCCGTCGCGATCTTCTCGGTCATCTTCCTGCGCCTCTGGTACCTGCAGGTGCTCTCGGGCGACGACTACCGCGACCTGGCCAACGACAACCGCGTCCGCGAGGTCCGCGTGCAGGCGCCGCGCGGCGACATCCTCGACCGCGACGGCAAGGTGCTGGTCGCGAACCGCACCGACCTCGCCCTCCAGGTGCAGCCCCGACGACCTTCCGAAGCCCGGGCCGGAGCGCCGGGCGGTGCTGCGAGGCCTCGAGAACGTCACCGGGATGACCCCGGAGGAGATCGAGGACGAGATCGACGACGGTGCAGAAGGAGTCCGCGAGCAGCCCGGTGATCCTCGAGCGGGGCTGGGCGCGGGCAAGGTCTTCTTCCTGCGAGAGAACCAGAGCGCTTCCCGGGGGTGACGGTCGAGCGGGTCTTCGCGCGCGAGTACAAGCAGGGCACATCGCGGCGCACCTGTTCGGCAACGTCGGCGAGGTCACCGCGAGCAGCTGAGAGCTGCCGCGCTACGCCGGTCTCGAGCAGGGCGACACGGTCGGCCAGTCCGGGATCGAGTACGAGTACGACCGCTTCCTGCGCGGCAAGGCCGGCACCAACCGGTCCAGGTCGACGCCCTCGGGCGCCCGACCGGCCAGCTCGAGGGGAAGCCCGCCGAGGCCGGCGACAACGTCCGGCTGACGATCGACTCCGACCTGCAGGCCTAGGGCGAGGGCGCCCTCAGCTCCTTTGGGCTTCCCGGCGCCTTCGTCGCGATGAACGTCGACAACGGCGAGGTCCTGGCGATGGGCTCCGCCCCCAGCTTCGACCCCGGCGATCTTCACCAGGCCGATCACCCAGCGGCAGTACCAGGCGCTCGTCTCGCGGAAAACGACGCGCCGCTCGCGAACCGGGCGATCCAGGGGCTCTACCCGACGGGCTCGGTGTTCAAGCCGATCACCGCCACGGCCGCGCTCGAGGAGAGGCTGATCGATCCGGGCAAGATCGTCAACGACACCGGCAAGTTCAAGGTCGACGGGTGACTTCAAGAACGCCGGCGACGCGGTCTTCGGCCCGATCAACATGAGCGACGCCTTCAAGGTCTCCTCGGACATCTACTTCTACAGCTCGGCCTCGAGGCTAACGCCGACAAGGACGGCGGGCGATCCAGGACTGGGCGCGCAGGCTGGGGCTCGGCGAGCCGACCGGGATCGACCTGCCGGCCGAGGCCGAGGGCCTGGTGCCGACCCCGGCCTGGCGCAACCGGCTCTACCGCGAGAAGCTCACCGACCGCCCCTGGTCGGCCGGCGACAACATCAACCTCGCGGTCGGCCAGGGCGACCTGCAGGCCGACCCGCTGCAGATGGCGGTCGCCTACGCGGCGATCGCCAACGGCGGCACGCGTCGTCCGCCCGCACCTCGCCGAGGAGGTCGAGAGCGTCACCGGTGAGGTGCTGGAGGAGATCAGCCCGCCGCCGAAGCGCCAGTCGACATCTCCGAGGAGGACCCGCGACACGATCATGAGCGGCCTGCACGCCGGGCCGCGATGGAGGAGGGCGGGACCTCCTACCCCGTCTTCGGCAACTTCCCGTTGACGTCGCCGGCAAGACCGGTACCGCCGAGCGCGGCTTCACAGCGGGGGGCTTCCGCTGCCCGACCAGGCCTGGTACGTCGCCGTCGCGCCCGCCGACGACCCCGAGATCGTGGTCGCGGTCACGATCGAGCGCGGCGGCTTCGGCGCCGACTCGGCCGCCCCGGTCGCCGCCCGGATCCTGGAGAAGTACTTCGAGCTCCGATCACGCCGGCGGTAGCCGTTTCCACCAAGCAAGGAGACGACCGAATGACAGCCATATTTTTTTTATTAATTATAATAAATATCGTAAAAAAACACCCCACAGATACAAAAGTTATTAACGGGTGCACCGTCAGGAGCATCCCGCTCGTGTTGAAGCAGCCCGTTCAGGATCAAGCAGCGACTCGATTGACGCTCATGGAGGCAGCAAGACGACCACTCACCTTGCGCCGCGCCGCGTCGCGATCGGCGAGCGGCTCAACCTGCCCTACCTGGACGGGGTCATGCTCGCCGCCGCGATCGGCCTGATCGCCTTCAGCATCTTCACCCTCGTCGATCGCCACGGCGCGACGACATCCCCGGCGACCCGCTCTATTTCGTGCTGCGCCAGACCGTCTACGCGCTGATCGGGATCGCGCTCATGTTCGCCGTCGCGCGGGTCGACTACTCGCGCTTCCGCGAGCTCCGCGTCGGCATCTACTCGGCGATGATCGCCTCGATCTGCCTCGTGCTCGTGTTCGGCGCCGCGGCGCGCGGGTCGCGGCGCTGGATCGAGCTCCCCTACTTCCGCTTCCAGCCCTCGGAGCTGGCCAAGGTGCTGCTGATCGTCTCGCTGGCCGCGTTCGTGATCGAGCGCACCGCGCCGCGGCGGCGACCCGCGCCCGACCGTGCGGCTCTGGCGCTCGGCCTGGCGCCGGCGGCACTCGTCTTCCTGCAGCCCGACCTCGGCACGGGCATCGTGCTGGGGGTCATCACGCTGACGGTCCTCTTCCTCGCCGGGGTGCCCTGGAGGCACTTCGCCGCGATCGGCGGCGTGGCGGCGCTGCCGCCATCTTCGCCCTTGTCGTCGCCCCGGCCGTGGGGTCCCGATCCTGCGGGGTTATCAGCAGGAACGACTCACAAGCTTTCTCAACCCCAGCGACGACCCCGGCGACTCGAGCTACCAGCTCAACCAGAGCCAGATCGCCATCGGAGCCGGTGGCAAGACCGGCCGCGGCGATCAGGCCTCGCAGACCGAGCTCGACTTCCTCCCCGAGCGGCACACGGACTTCATCTTCGCCGTGATCGGGGAGCGCTACGGATTCCTCGGGGCCGCATTCGTCCTGTCCCTTTACGCCCTGCTCGTTTGGCGGGCGCTGCGCTTGATGACGCTTTCGAAGAACTTCTACGGGACCCTGATCGCCGGCGGCATCGCCGCCATGCTGATGTTCCAGATCTTCGTCAACGTGGGCATGAATCTGGGGATCATGCCCGTCACCGGGATCACCCTTCCTCTGATGAGCTACGGGGGATCCTCGGTGCTGGTCACCTTCATGGCGATCGGGCTCCTACAGAGCATCCACGTACAGGCGCAGCTGCCAGTCCGCGACAGCAGGGAACCAACCCCACTGTTGCGCTGAGCTACCGAGAGCCAACCACACACCAACATGACGCCGCCCGAGCCCCGCAGCGGCGGCTTCAGCGGCGACGCGTGCGTGCTCCGCCAGGCGCACCCGTTTCTCGGGCGCTCGAGCGCGGAAAGGAAACGAAAAAATGAAGAAGAAAATCCTCGTCAGCGTCGACCGGGGCGAGACCCGGGTCGCCGTGCTCGAGGCGCAAAGGAGCCCCGGCCCGAGGCAAGGGCAGGCCGGCGCAAGAAGGCGACCCCCGGCGACGACTGGAAGGTCGCGGAGCTCTACGTCGAGCGCCGCGGCCGCCGCTCGATCGTCGGCAACATCTACAAGGGCAGGGTCGACAACGTGCTGCCCGGCATGGAGGCGGCCTTCGTCGACTTCGGCCTGGAGCGAAACGGCTTCCTGCACGTCGACGAGATCGTGACCGCCGGACGGCAAGGCCGCCCCGAAGCGCGGCCGCGGCCGCGGCCGCAGCATCGCCGAGCTGATCAAGCCCGGCCAGGAGATCGTCGTCCAGGTCGTCAAGGACCCCCTCAAGACAAAGGGCGCGCGGCTCTCGATGCAGCTCTCGATCGCCGGCCGCTACCTCGTCTACATGCCCCAGGGCGGCGGCATCGGCGTCTCCAAGCGCGCTGCCCGACAAGGAGCGCCAGCGCCTGCGCAAGCTGATCGAGGGGGTCGACATCGGCGGCGGCGGGGTGATCGTCCGCACCGCCGCCCAGGGCGCCAAGAAGCAGGACTTCGTTCGCGAGATCCAGTACCTGCACCGCCTCGACGAGGTCGTCGAGCAGCGCGCCGAGAAGGCCGAGGTCGGCCAGATGATCTTCCAGGAGGCCGACCTCTCGATCCGCGTCGTCCGCGACGTGCTGGTCGAGGAGTTCGAGGGCGCCGTGATCGACGACCCCAAGCAGTACGAGCGGGTCACCAAGTTCCTGCAGCGCACAGCGCCGGAGCTGGCCGACTCGGTCGAGCTCTACAAGGCGAAGACGCCGCTGCTCGAGAAGTGGGACGTCGAGGAAGCCTTCGACTCGGTGCTCTCCCGCCGCGTCGACCTGCCCTCGGGCGGCTACCTCATGATCGACTACGCGGAAGCGCTGACCGTGATCGACATCAACACCGGCAGCTTCACCGGCCGCGGCAAGGGCCGGCTCGAGGACACGATCACCAAGGTCAACGTCGAGGCCGCCGAGGAGGTGGTGCGCCAGCTGCGCATGCGCGACATCGGCGGCATCATCGTCATCGACTTCATCGACATGGCGCGCTCGCGCAACCGCGACCAGGTGCTGAAGACGCTGCGCACCGCGCTCGACGAGGACCGGACCAAGACCTACGTGGTCGAGGTCTCGCCGCTCGGCCTGGTGGAGATGACGCGGCAGAACGTCACCGACGGCGTGCGCGAGATCCTGACCAAGCGCTGCCCGACCTGCGACGGCGAGGGGGTCGTCCCCTCCGAGGAGACGGTCGCGATCACCATCGTGCGCAAGCTCGGCGACGTGGTCGCCGAGGAGCCCGAGCCCGCGGCCTATCTGGTGCGGGTCAACCCGCGGGTCGCCGCCGAGCTGATGAACGCCCGAGTCCGGCCTCACCGAACTCGAGGAGGAGACGGGCAAGCGCTTCCACTTCGAGGGCGGCGACGCGCTGCCGCTCGACACGTTCGCGGTGTCGAGACCGGCGACACGCGAGGAGATCGAGCAGCGGGCGCTGCCCTTCGAGGTCGGCGACGAGGTGCTGGTCACGATCGAGGAGCCGCACATGTACAACGTCGACGACGCGGTTGCGCGAGTCGACTCCTACATCGTCAGCGTCACCGGCGGCGGCCCTCACGTGGGCGAGCGCCGCATGGTCCGGATCGAGAGCGTCGGCCGCTCCGCGGCGACGCGGCGCTGCTCGACGGCGACGGAGCGTCGTACGGAACGAATGGGGAGGGGCTAGAATCGCCGCCTCCGGCGGCTCCGGAGGGCGCGGACGCCGTGGAAGCAGAGGCGGCCGCCGGCGCTCGCGCGCCCGTGGCGGCTCCGAGATAGACTAAGCAAGCAGCGATCATGTACGCAGTCGTCGAGACAGGCGGAAAGCAGTACCAGGTCGAGAAGGGGACGACCCTGCTCGTCGACCGCCTGAAGGCGGACGAGGGCGCCAAGGTCGACCTGCGCGCTGTCGCGTTCCGCGACAAGGAGCTGGTCCTCGGCTCCGACCTCGAAAAGGTCAAGGTCGAGGCCAAGGTCGCCGGCCACGAGCGCGGCCCCGAAGATCAGCGTCTTCAAGTACCGGGCCAAGAAGGGCTACCGCAAGCCCGCCAGGGCCACCGCTCCGAGCTCACCCGACTGGAGGTGACCGAGATCAAGATGCTGCAGCGAAACCGCCCAGCAAATGCCGGCGGCCGACAAAGAGCGCCGCCGGACTACGGCGGCGACAAGAAGCCGGCGGCAAGGCCGCGAGAAGGAGACGAAGGATGGCTCATAAGAAGGGACTCGGCTCGAGCCGAAACGGCCGCGACTCCCAACCCCAAGTTACCTCGGGGTCAAGGTCTTCTCGGGCCAGAAGTCGCGGCGGCGAGATCATCGTGCGCCAGCGCGGCACCCGCTTCCGCCCCGGCGACGGCGTCGGCATCGGCCGCGACCACACGATCTTCGCGACCCGATGCCGACGCCGTCGCCGGGCCGGAAGCGGGTGCCGCGCTGGCGGACGATGATCTCGCCGCCGTCGACCCGCTGGCCGGCGAAGACCTTGACCCCGAGCATCTTCGGGTTCGAGTCGCGGCCATTGCGGCTGGATCCGAGTCCCTTCTTATGAGCCATCCTTCGTCTCCTTATCCGCCGCCTTCGCAGCCGGCTTCTTCGTCGCCGCCGTGATCCGGCGGCGCTCTTTGTGGCCGCCGCCTTTTTGCTGGGCGGCTTTCTCTGCAGCATCTTGATCTCTGTCACCTCGAGCCGGGTGAGCTCGGAGCGGTGCCCGGCGCTTGCCGGTAGCCCTTCTTCGCCCGGTACTTGAAGACGCGGATCTTCGGCCCGCGCTCGTGACCGGCGACCTTCGCCTCGACCTTGACCTTCTCGAGGTCCTTGCCGACGACCATCTCCTTGTCGAGGAAGGCGACCGGGCGCAGATCGACCTTGGCGCCCTCCTCGGCGGGCAGGCGATCGACGAGCAGGGTCGTCGCCCTTCTCGACCCGATACTGCTTTCCGCCTGTCTCTACCACTGCGTACATGATCGCCTTGCCTCGTCTAGCTGGAGCCGCCACGGGCGCCCGTGCGTCGCCGGCCGCCTCTGCTGCCGCGACGTCTGCGCCCTCCGGAGCCTCCTGAGGCGGCCGATTCTAGCTTCTCGCCATTCGCGTCTCACGCCCTCGCTGTCTAGCAGGGAGGCGGTCGCCGCGGAGCGCCCGACGCTCTCGATCCGCACCATCCGGCGCTCGCCGACGTGCGGGCCCCCGCCGGTGACGCTGACGATGTAGGACTCGACCCGCGCCACGGCGTCATCGACGTTGTACATGTGGGGCTCCTCGATCGTCACCAGGACCTCGTCGCCGACCTGGAACGGCAGCGCCCGCTCCTCGATCTCGTCGTTGTCGCCGGCCTCGACCACGTCGAAGGTGTCCAGCGGCAGCGCCTCGCCCCCCTCGAAGTGGAAGCGCTTGCCGGTCTCCTCCTCGAGCTCGGTGAGCCCGGACTCGGGGCGGAGCAGCTCGCCGGCGACCCGCGGATTCACCCGCACCAGGTAGGCCTCGGGCTTGGGCTGCTCCTCGATCACCTCCTGGAGCTTGCGGACGATCGAGATCGCGACCGTCTCCTCCGAGGGGACCACCCCCTCGCCGTCGCAGGTGGGGCAGCGCTTGGTGAGGATCTCCCGCACCCCGTCGGTGACGTTCTGGCGGGTCATCTCCACCAGGCCTAGCGGCGAGACCTCCACGACGTAGGTCTTGGTCCGGTCCTCGTCGAGGGCCTCGCGCAGCGTCTTCAGGACCTGGTCGCGGTTCCGGGACCGCGCCATGTCGATGAAGTCGATGACGATGATCCCGCCGATGTCCCGCATCCGCAGCTGGCGGACCACCTCCTCGGCGGCCTCGACGTTGACCTTGGTGATCGTGTCCTCGAGCCGGCCCTTGCCGCGGCCGGTGAAGCTGCCGGTGTTGATGTCGATCACGGTCAGAGCTTCCGCGTAGTCGATCATCAGGTAGCCGCCCGAGGGCAGGTCGACGCGGCGCGAGAGCACCGAGTCGAACGCCTCCTCCACGCCCCACTTCTCCAGCAACGGCGTCTTCTCCTTGTAGAGGTCGACGCTGCCAGCGAGCTCCGGCGCTGTGCGCTGAAGGAACTTGGTGACCCGCTCGTGCTGCTTGGGGTCGTCGATGATCGCGCCCTCGAACTCCTCGACGAGCACGTCGCGGACCACC
Source organism: uncultured Solirubrobacterales bacterium (assembly GCA_963780305.1). GTDB lineage: Bacteria > Actinomycetota > Thermoleophilia > Solirubrobacterales > 70-9 > CAVVYV01. Next base: position 9,390 of record CAWABN010000020.1, on the reverse strand, counting down.
CGGATCGACAGATCCGCCTCCTGGAAGACCATCTGGCCGACCTCTGCCTTCTCGGCACGCGTCTCCACCACCTCGTTGAGCCGGTGCAGGTACTCGATCTCGCGAACGAAGTCCTCCTTCTTCGCTCCCTGGGCGGCGGTGCGGACGATGACGCCGCCGCCGCCGATGTCGACTTCTCGATCAACTTCCGCAGGCGCTGGCGCTCGTTGTCGCCGGCAGGCGCTTCGAGACGCCGGTGCCGCCGCCCTGCGGCATGTAGACCAGGTAACGGCCGGCGATCGAGAGCTGCATCGAGAGCCGGGCGCCCTTTGTCTTCAGCGGGTCCTTGACCACCTGGACGATGATCTCCTGGCCCGGCTTGATCAGCTCGTCGATCCGGCGGCCTCGGCCGTGGCCGCGCTTCGGCACCGCCTTGCCGTCCGGCATCACGATCTCGTCGACGTGCAGGAATCCGTTTCGCTCGAGGCCGATGTCGACGAAGGCGGCCTCCATTCCGGGCAGGACGTTGTCGACCCGGCCCTTGTAGATGTTTCCGACGATTGAGCGCCGGCCGCGGCGCTCCACATAGAGCTCCGCGACCTTCCAGTCCTCACCGGGCGCCGCCTTCTTGCGACGGCGACCGCCTCGGGCCGGGGCCCCTTTCGCCTCGAGCACGGCGACCCGGGTCTCGCCCCGGTCGACGCTTACGAGGATGTTCTTCTTCATGGTTTTCCTTCCTTTCCGCAGCCCGAGCGCCCGTTGAAACGGGTCGCTCCTGGCGGAGCACCCTCGCGTCAACGCCCAAGCCGCCGCTTGCGGGGCTCGGGGGCGTCATGTTGGTGTGTGGGTCTGGCTCTCGGTGTCTCAGCGCAACAGTGGTGTAGGTGCCCTGCTGTCGCGAGACGTCGAGCTGCGCCTGAACGTGGATGCTCTGTAGGAGGCCGATCGCGAGGAAGGTGACCAGCACCGAGGAGCCCCCGTAACTCATCAGGGGCAGGGTGATGCCGGTCACCGGCATGATCCCCAGATTCATGCCCACGTTCACCAGAATCTGGAACATCAGCATGGCGGCGATGCCGCCGGCGATCAGGGTCCCGTACAAGTTCTTCGAGAGCGTCAGGATGCGCAGCGCTCTCCAGATAAGCAGGGCGTATAGGGACAGTACGAATGCGGCCCCCAGGAACCCGAAGCGCTCACCGATCACGGCGAAGACGAAGTCGGTGTGCCGCTCGGGAAGGAACTCGAGCTCTGTCTGGCTGGCCTGGTCGCCGCGGCCGGTCTTGCCACCGGCTCCGACCGCGATCAGGCTCTGGTTGATCTGGTAGCTCGAGTCGCCGGGGTCGTCGCTCGGGTTCAGAAAGCTTGTAAGCCGCTCCTGCTGGTAATCCCGCAGGATCGGTACCCCAGCGGCGGGGGCGATGACGAGGGCGAAGGTCGCGGCTACCGCCGCCACGCCGCCCAGCACCGCGAAGTGCGTCCAACGCACCCCGGCGAGAAAGAGGACCGTCAGTGTGACGACCAACAGCACGACTCCCGTGCCGAGGTCCGGTTGAAGGAAGATCAGTGCCGCCGGAGCCAGCCCCAGGGCCAGCATCCGGATGGTCTGGCGGGCGTCGCTCCCCGCGGCGGGTGCGCTCGATCACGAACGCGGCGAGGGCGACTATCAGGAGGACCTTGGCGAGCTCCGAGGGCTGAAAGCGGAAGTAGGGGAGCTCGATCCAGCGGCGAGAGCCACGCGCAGCTGCTCCGAAGACAAGGACGAGGCAGATCGCGGCGATCATCGCCGAGTAGATCCCGACCCGGATCTCGCGGAACCGCGAGTAGTCGATCCGGGCGACGGCGAACATCAGCGCGATCCCGATCACCCCGTAGATCGACTGACGGAGCATGAAGTAGAGCGGCTGGCCGGGGATGTCGTCGCGGGTGGCGGTCGCCAGGGTGAAGACGCTGAACGCGATCAGCCCGATCGCGGCGGCGAGCAGCACCCCGTCGAAATAGGGCAGATTGAACCGCTCGCCAATCGCCAGGCGGCGCGTGCGCAGGGTAAGTGGTCGTCTTGCTGCCTCCATGATCGTCAAACGGGTCGCCCCTGATGCTTGAACGGGTTGCTTCAACACGAAGCGGGTTGCTCCTGACGGAGCACCCTTGGATAACCCTCGCATCTGCGGGGCGCCCTCTCACGATAGCCCCCGGGCTCGATACGACTGATACGCCTGTCATTCCTGCGTCCCGGGCTTGGTGGAAACGGATATGGACGGAGTGATCGGCAGCTTGAAGTAGTTCTCGAGCATCCGGGCGGCCACCGGCGCCGCGGAGTCGACACCGAAGCCGGCCCGCTCGATCGTCACCGCGACCACGATCTCGGGGTTGTCTGCGGGAGCGACCGCCACGTACCAGGACTGGTCGGGAGAAGAGCCCACGCTCGGCCGTACCGGTCTTGCCGGCGATCGGGAAGGGGAAGTTGCCGAAGACTGGATAGGAGGTGCCCCCCTCCTCCATCGCCGCCCGAGTGAGGCCGCCCACGATCGTGCTCCGGGTGCCATCGTCGATGCTGAGCTGGCGCTTCGGCGCCGGCCGGATCTCCTCCAGCACCTGCCCGGTGACGCTCTCGACCTGCTCGGCGAGGTGCGGTCGGACCACCCGGCCGCCGTTGGCGATCGCGGCGTACACCACCGCCATCTGCAGCGGATCGGCCTGCAGATCGCCCTGGCCGACCGCGAAGTTGATGTTGTCGCCTGCCGACCAGGGCCGGTCGGTGAGGCCCTCGCGGTAGAGGCGGTTGCGCCAAGAGGGATTCGGCACCAATCCCTCGACCTCGGCCGGCAGGTCGATCCCGGTCGGCTCGCCGAGCCCCAGCCTGCGCGCCCAGTCCTGGATCTGCCCGCCGCCCTTGTTGGTCTTCGCCTTCAGGCCGAGGAGGTAGAAGTAGATGTCCGAGGAAACCTTGAAGGCGTCGCTCATGTTGATCGGGCCGAAGATCGCGTCGCCGGCGTTCTTGAAGATCACCGTGTCGACCTTGAGCTTGCCGGTGTCGTTGACGATCGTGTTCGGATCGATCAGCCCGTCCTGGAGGGCGGCCGTGGCGGTGATCGGCTTGAACACCGAGCCGGTCGGGTAGAGCCCCTGGATCGCCCGGTTCGCCAGGGGCGCGTCGGTTTTCCGCGAGGTGAGGGCGCGGTACTGCCCTTGGGTGATCGGCCGGGTGAAGATCGAGGGATCGAAGCTGGGGGCCGAGGCCATCGCCAGGACGGCGCCGTCCTCGACGTTCATGACCACGAAGGCGCCGGGGAGCCCAAAGGAGTTGAGGGCGCTCTCGCCGTAGGCCTGGAGATCGGAATCGATCGTCAGGCGGACGTTGTCGCCCGCCTCGGCGGGCTTCCCCTCCAGCTGACGGGTCGGTCGCCCGAGGGCATCGACCTGGACCCGGTCGGTGCCGGCCTTGCCGCGCAGGAAGCGGTCGTACTCGTATTCGATCCCGGACTGGCCAACCAGGTCGCCCTGCTCGAGACCGGCGTAGCGGGGCTCCTTCAGCTGCTCGGCGGTGACCTCGCCGACGTTGCCGAACAGGTGGGCGGCGAGCGCCCCCTGCTTGTACTCGCGGGCGAAGACCCGCTCGACGGTCACCCCCGGGAAGCGCTCCTGGTTCTCGCGCACGTAGTAGACCTTGTCCGCGCCCAACCCCTTGGCGAGGACCACCGGGCTGCTCGCGGACTCCTTGCTGCACCGCCGCGATCTCGTCCTCGATCTCCTTCGGGGTCATCCCGGTGACGTTCTCCAGCCTTCGCAGCTCCGCCCCGCGCTCCGGCCCGGGCCGAGGAAGGTCGTGGGGCTGTACTTGGAGCGCGAGGTCGGTCCTGTTCGCGACGAGGACCTTGCCGTCCCGGTCGAGGACCTCCCCCCGCGGCGCCTGCACCCTGATCTCGCGGACGCGGTTGTCGTTGGCGAGGTCGAGGTACTTGTCGCCCGACAGCACCTCCAGGTACCAGAGGCGCAGGAAGATCACCGAGAAGATCGCGATTGCGAGGGCGGTGATGATCGCCACCCGGACCGCGAGCGATGAAGTGGCGCGCGGCGGCTCGTCTTCGGGTCGGTGGCAGATACATCATTGGGTTCCTGTCTCGGCGGCGCGGGGCGCCATCGGCCGGCGCGCCGACCGCCGGTCGTCGATCAACGCGGGCCGCATCAGGAGTCTGACGAGTAGAAGGACCGGAATCGCGAGGGCCGCGCCGATCAGGGTCTTGATCGCGGCGTCGCGGATCACGATCGTGCTGACGTCGGCGTCGACGCCGGTGCCGATCTGGATCGCGGCGAAAGCGACCAGGCCGACCAGGGTGAAGGCGCCGCCCAGAAGCGGCACCGCGCCGCGGACCGGCGGGCCGACGTTCTCCCGGTAACGCCCCGCGGCGTAGCCGACAGCCAGCATCGAGAGCGCGAAGGCGCCGAGGGTCTGCAGCAGCAGGCAGTCGATCAACAGGCCGGTTGAGAATCCGGAGACCGCGCCGGTGACGCTGCCGCCGAGCAGCCCCAGCGAGATCACCACCAGGATGGCGATGTCGGGACTGGTGCCGAAGATCACCATTCCGGAGAAGCAAGCGACCTGGGCGAGCGCGGTGACCAGGATCAGCACCGCCAGGCGGATGATTATGGGGGTCGTGAGGATCACTTGGACCGCCCCGCTTTGGCGAGGACCTGGACGAACTCCATGTCCCGGAGGTCGGCGAAGGCCTCCAGGTGGACCCGCTGATAGGCCTGCTGCTCCTCGAGGGTCGAGTCGGTCACCTCACCGATCGGAATGCCCGGTGGGAAGAGCGAACCTAGGGCACCCGCCGAGAAGCCCGCCGTCACCACCATCTGCCCCTCATTGATCTCCTCCCCGGGCTCGACGAAGTTGAGGGTCAGGTCACGCGGGTTGCCGACGTTCGGCTCGACCACCCCGGTCGCCCCCCCGGGCTGGACCCGGGCGGTCACCGAGCTGCTCGCGTCGGTGATCAGAGTGACCTGCGCGGTCCCGCGGGTGACCTGGCTGATCCGCCCCGCGAGCCCGTCGGCGGCGATCACCGGATCGTCGACGGCGATCCCGGCGCTCGTCCCCTTGTCGATGGTCACGGTCGAGTACCAGACCGTCGGCGAGCGCCCGATCACCCGCGAGGTGACCGCCTGCTTTCCCGCCGGCACCAGGCCGCCGCCGGTGAGCGCATCGAGCTTCGCGAGCTCCCGGCTCTGCTGGGCGGCTGTCTGCGCCTGCGCCAGCTGGTCGCGGAGGTCCGCGACCTCGTCGCGGAGCTCCTTGTTGTCACCGCGCGCCTCGAAGGTCTCCTGGAACCAGTTGACGAAGTCTTGCGCCGGCTTCAGTGCACGGTCGGCCCCCTCCTCGAAGGGTCCGAGGATGGTTGAGACACCCCGCTGGAAGGCATGCAGCGGCCCGCCGTTACCCTCGCGGTAGTAGAGGCTGAGAAGGGTTAGCGAGGCGGCGACGAGCAGCAACAGCACCGCCCTTCGGCGGCGCACCTGCTTGCGGTACATGTCGTTGTCCTCGTACTCAAGTCTTGGCGGACGCCCGGCTTCGGCGCCCCTGTCTCGGGCGATGTCGGGCCGCCGCGGGGACGGCCGTGAGCGGCCCGAATGTAGCGGACCGCCTCACCGGGACTGAAAGAGTTCGGGCGCGACCCGCCTGGACATGGATGCTTTGCAGCAGCCCGAGCGCCAGGAAGGTGGCCCAGCACCGACGAGCCGCCGTAGCTCATCGAGCGGAGGGTCATGCCCGTCACCGGCATCATTCCCAGGTTCATTCCGACGTTGACGACGATCTGGAACCCCAGCATCGAAACGATCCCCCCCGCGATCAGGGTCCCGTAGAAGCTCTCGGACACCCTCATCACACGCAGCGCGCGCCAGAAGAGCAGGGCATAGAGACAGACGACGAGGGCGGCCCCGAGAAAACCGAAGCGCTCGCCGATCGCGGCAAAGATGAAGTCGGTATGCCGTTCGGGGAGGAAGCGGAGCTCGGTCTGCGTTGCGTCCCCGCCCCGCCCGGTTCTCTCCCCGGAGCCGACCGCGATCACGGACTGGTTCACCTGGTAGCTGGCGTCCCGCGGGTCATCGCTCGGTTGGAGGAAGGCGGTCAGCCGGTCCTCCTGGTAGTCGCGGATGCCGTCGATGCCGACGGCAGGGCCGAGCCCGATAGACGGCGCCGGCAAGCAGCGCGGCCGCGGCGGCGACGGCGGCGAAGTGCTGCCAGGGCACTCCGGCGATGAAGAGCACCGCGACGGTCCCGACCAGGAGCACGAGCGCGGTGCCCAGGTCGGGCTGCAGGAGAACGAGCGTGGCCGGCGCCAGCCCGAGGCCGAGGAGCGTCAGCGTGTCGCGCAGGCGCGAAGGGCCGGTGGACGAGCTCGAAGGCGAAGGCGGCCAGCGAAACGCACAGCAGCACCTTGGCGAACTCGGCGGGCTGGAACCGGAAGTAGGGCAGCTCGATCCAGCGGTCCGCGCCGCGCGCTGCCGCGCCGGAGCACAAGAGCGCCGCGACCAAAGCGATCATCGCCGTGTAGAGGCTGATCCTGAGATCCCGGAGCCGCGAGTAGTCCAGGCGGCAGAGCCCGACCATCAGCGCGATCCCCGATCAACCGTAGAAACCCTGACGAGTGGCGAAGTAGAGCGGCTGCCCGGCGACCTCATGCCGTCCGGCGCCGGCAAGAGCGAAGACGCTGAAGCCGATCAGCCCGACCGAGGCGGCCAGCATCAGGGGGTCGATGTAGGCAGCCTGAGGCGCTCGGCGAGCGTCGCGCGGCGGGGAGCGAACGCCAGGTGCTTTAGGGCCTCCATCACCCGGGTTGGAGGCCCCTCCGAGCCCCGACGAGAACCGCCCTCCTCCGCCCGAGCTCGATCCGTCGCTCGACGATGCGCGCCACGACGGGCGCGGCCGCCTCAACGCCGAAGCCGCCGCCCTCGACAGTCGCGACGACGACGATCCTCGGCTCGCCCGCCGGTGCGATCGCCCCGTACCACGACTGGTCCTCGACCCCCGCGCCTCGCTCCGCGGTGCCGGTCTTGCCCGCGACCGCGAACGGGAAGCCTCCGAACACCGAATAGGAGGTGCCGCCCGGCTCCATCGCCGCCCGCTCCATCCCGCCGAGGATCGTCTCGCGGGTCAGCTCGGAGATCCGCAGCCGGCGCCGCGGCGGTGGGCGGATCCGCGCGAGCGTGCGGCCGTCGACGGCCTTGATCCGGGCACCGAGGTGCGGGGTCACCACGGCGCCCCCATTGGCGAGCGCGGCATAGGCCGTGGCGAGCTGCAGGGGCGTCACCTGTAGGTCTCCCTGGCCGACGCTGAGGTTGACGTTGTCGCCGGTCGTCCAGGGACGATCGATGTAGGGATTGCCTCCCTTGTGGAAGACACGGTTGCGCCAGGCGGGCGTGGGAAGCAGGCCGGCCCCTCGTCCGGAAGGTCGATCCCGGTCCTCCGTCCGATCCCGAGCAGTCGCGCCCAGTCCTGGATCTGGCCGTGCCGGCCGTGCGCGCTCGCCTCCGCCCCGAGCCGGTAGAAGTAGACATCCGAGGAAACCTTGAGCGCGTCGCTCATGGCGACCGCCCCGTTGACGGCGCCCCCCGCGTTTTGAAAGACGACTCCGCCGACGCTCGAGCGCCCCGCCGTCGTAGACGATCTCATCGGGCGCGACCAGCCCCTCCTCGAGGGCTGCGGTCGCGACGATCGGCTTGAAGGCGGAGCCGGTCGGGTAGCCACCCTGGTCGGCTCGATTCAGCAACGGGGCATTGGCCCGATTCTCCAGGGCGCTGTACTCGGCCTGGGTGCGGGGCTTCACGTAGAACGCGGGGTCGAAGGTGGGGTAGGAGCCCATCGCCAGCACGGCCCCCGTGCGGGCGTTCATCGCCACGAAGGCGCTCGGCCGCCCCGACGCGCGGAGCGCCGCCTCGCCAGTCGCCTGCAGCGCCGCGTCGAGGGAGAGGCGGAGATTGGACCCGGCGCTGGCCGGCCTGTTGCCGAGCTCACCCTTCGGCCGGCCGAGGGCATCGACCTGGACCCTGACCTCGCCCGGCGCGCCGCGCAGGTAGCGGTCGTAGGCGTGCTCCACCCCCGACTGGCCGATCACCTCACCGGGCTTCAGGCCGTCGTATCGCCGCCGCTTCAGCTGAGCAGGGCTCACCTGGCCGACGATCCCTAGCACGTGCGCCGCCAGCGAGCCGGCCCTGTAGCGGCGGACGAAGGCGCGCTCGACGCTGAGGCCGGGGAAGCGGCGCCGGTTCTCGAGCAGGTAGAAGAGCAGCGGGCGGCGCAGCCCCTGCTGGAGCACGATCGGCTCCCCGCGAACTGCGAGTCATGGCTGAGCTTGGCTCGCATCTGAGCCGAGGAGAGCCCCAGCAGATCAGCGAGTTCGGCGAGCTCCCGCCTGCGATCGGGCCGAGATCTCGGGAGCTCGGCGGGGCGGAGCACAAGGGTCAGCACGGCCCGGTTCTCGACCAGGACCTCCCTCCCGATCGAGGATCTCGCCGCGCTGGGGTTGGACGCTGATCTCGCGAATCCGGTTGTCGTCGGCGAGGGCGCGGTAACGCTCGCCCGAGACCACCTGCAGCGACCAGACCCTGAACAGGAGTCTCCGAGATGCCGCGATCACGAGCCCGGTGAGGACGGCGATTCGCACCGGCAGGCGCGTACTGAGGCGCGTGGGAGGTCCTCGGGTCGGTGCAGCAGGTACAAGGCTCAACCGGCCGAGATCAGGATCATCCGTGGGTCATCCTTCCTCAGACTTCCGTCAATAACGCCTCCGCGCCCTCGCGAGCTCCCCGGCACGCTTGAGGGCGTCGAATTCCTCCAACGCCTGCCCGCCGCCGGTCGCAACACAGGTGATCGGTGACTCGGCGAGCCGGGCCGGCATCTTGCACTCCTCGCTCATCCGATCGGCCATTCCATGGAGCAGTGCGCCGCCGCCGGCAAGCGTGAGGCCGTGCTCCATTACGTCCCCGGCGAGCTCCGGAGGCGTGCGGTCCAGCGTGTCGCGGACGGCGGCGATGATCTGGGCGATCGGCTCGTCGAGCGCCTTGCGAACATCGTCCGAGTTGATCTTCACCGTTCGCGGCAGCCCCGAGCCAAGGTCGCGGCCGTGGATCTCGACCTCGACCATGTGGCCGAGCGGGGCGGCGGAGCCGGCCTCATGCTTGACCTGCTCGGCGGTCTGATTGCCGATCAGCAGCTGATGCTTGCGCTTGCACCACTTGATGATTGCCTCGTCCATCTCGTCTCCCCCGACGCGGATCGACTTCGAGACGACTATGTCTCCCAGCGAGATCACGGCCACCTCGGTCGTGCCTCCACCGATGTCGACGATCAGGCTTCCGGTCGGCTCGCTGACCGGCAGGCCGGAGCCGATCGCCGCCGCCATCGGTTCCTCGATCATG
>CAWABN010000019.1:0-84274 GCA_963780305.1 uncultured Solirubrobacterales bacterium | reverse complement strand
CCTCATCCACGGCGCGAGCGATGGCTGGCGTGGATTCTTCGTAAACAAACTCGGCGATTACCTGCTCGTGCAATTCGAACCTGCCCTAAATGACGCGCAACGCAGGAAGCTGGAGCGACTCGCCCGGACCCACGCGGCGCGGGGCGTTTACTACCAGGTGTTGAACTCCAACGTTCGCCAGAGCACCGTCGCCGACGCTTCGCCGCAACTTTTGTTCGGCGACGCCGCGCCGGAACGATTCACGATCCGCGAGAACGGCCTGACGTTCGAGATGAGTTTCACCGAAGGCTATTCCGTCGGGCTGTTTCTTGATCAACGCGACAATCGGCGCCGCTTACTTGTGAACATGTCGCGGCCGACTTCACGTTGTTCCGAATGCGGCTCGGAACACGCGTTTTGAACACGTTTGCCTACACATGCGGCTTTTCGGTCGCCGCGGCCAAAGCGGGCGCCTGGAACCAGTCTCGATCTCTCGAAGAAGTATCTGGAGTGGGGTAAACGCAACTTCGCGCTGAACGGACTCGATCCGGCCCAACACGATTTTATTTACGGTGACGCGTTCGACTGGATGCGGCGGCTGGCGAAGAAAAGCCGCACCTTTGATGCCGTTTTCTCGATCCACCGACTTTTTCGCAGTCGAAGGAGAGCGGCGGTGGCAGGCGGAGAAGGATTACGGCGAAACTCATTGAAGCGGCGTTGCCGTTGCTGAAACACGGGGCGTGCTGTTCGCCTCGACGAATGCCGGCGAAACTGAGAGCCGGAAAAATTTCTCGAAGCCATCGGAGCCGTCGGTGAGCACGGCCAAGATTCTTCAGCAACATTACGTTCCGCAACCGCCGGACTTTCCCATCAGCCGAGCCGAACCGGCGTATTTGAAGACCGTGTGGGTGCGCGTGGCGTAACATTCCAGCATCTTGCTGGGAATCGCCGCCGGGACGCTGGCGGCACGTTGTCAGTACCCGCCGGGCCGGGCGTTGACCACGCTGATGAGTTCAATCTCGTAGCCTTCGGCGCGTCGATGAAGGCGAAACCGCCGCCATCTTCCTTTAGACGTGGGCCGTCGGAGTATTTCAGGTCCTGGGCCGCGAGGTGCCGGCCAAACTGCCTTCAGAGCTCGCGACTTCGAATGCCAGATGTGTGAGATCTGGTTGCACTTGCACCGGCCCGCTGGATGGGAAATAGCAAAGTTCGATCAGCTCCTCGCTGCCCGGCGCCTTCAGAAAAGCGAGCTCCGAGCCGCGTGGCGATTTGTGACGGCGCACTTCTTCGAGGCCGAGAATTCTCTGTAGAATTTCACCGACGTTCCAGGTCATTCAGCCGATAACGCGTGTGCAGCAGTTTGCCAACTTTCATGCGCACACGATTGCCTCTTGCCCGTGGCGGTTCAAGCAGGAGAAATCAGCACCTTCCCAAGCACGGTGCGTTCGCGCAGCGCAGCGAAAGCTTCCGCCGTTTGTTCCAGAGTGAAAGTTTTATGAATCACCGGCTTCAATTTTCCCGCGGCAGCCCAATCCAATGTCTCACGCATGTCCGCGCGATTTCGGCCGTAACTGCCGATGAGCCGTTGCTGCTTCACAAATAGAGGCCACAATTCAATGACACTTCGCGGCCTGCCGTCGCGCCACAAGTAACGATGGCTCCACCCCGTGCAAGGCAATCGAAACATTTCACAGCACTTCGCCGCCGATGTGTTCTACCACGATGTCCACGCCGCGTTTGTCAGTGATGCGGCGAACTTCAGCGGGCCATTTGGGATCGTTTGTGTCCACGTGAATTCCGCGCCGAGTTGTTGCGCCAGTTTCTCTTCTCCTCAGTGGAACCGGTGCTGATGACCCGCGCGCCGAGTCCATGCGCGATTTGAATGGCGGCGGAACCGACGCCGCTCGCGCCACCCATCGCCAGCACCCAATCACCCGCCTTCACTGCGCGCGATCGGTCAGCATGTGCATGGCGGTGCTGCCGGCCACGTCAGCGCGGCCGAAGTCTCGAAAGATACCTGCTCGGCAGAGAACGAGAGCCGATGCAGGAACGGCCACTTTTTCGGCAAAGCCTCCATCGCGATGACGCCAAGTAATTCGCTCGCAGGCACATCGATTCTTCGCCGCGCTGGCAGAATTCACACCTCGCCGCAGAACAGATTCGATTGGACGCAACACGGTCGCCGATGTGCCAGGCGGATTTCGCAGGGACGCTCGGCCCTTGGTTCACGCTTCGCCCATTTTGGCAATAATGCCTGCGACTTCGCCACCTGGCGTTCGTGGCAATGCACCTTGATGGGCAGCCCGCTTCTTCGAGCCACAGATCCAGATGGTTCAATCCACACGCCCGAACATCGACGACGACTTCGTTCAGCGTCGGCTTCGGCGAAGCAATCTCACGAACTTCAATCTTTCCCGGCTGGCCATGAGACATGAGTTGAGCGGCGCGCATCGGTGGAATTGAACAACCCTCTCGGGGAAGGGCAAGAAGCGAGATACGATGATTGGCAGCTTTCTGTTTTGAACTTTGTTCCCTGAATGCTTTGCTCTTCTGGTGAGCAATGAACCGCGCATCGACAAGTGGCTTTGGGCCGTGCGTCTTTTCAAGACCCGCTCGCTGGCGGCCAGTGCTTGCCGCGATGGTCAGGTGCTCATCGGAGGACAACGCGTGAAGCCGGCGCGTAGCGTGCATGTTGGCGAAATGATCAGCACAAAAGTGGGTGGGGTGAATCGCACTGTCCGAGTGCTCGCGTTCCCGCGGAGTCGTGTGAGTGCTAAAGCCGTATCGGAGTTTATGGAATACGCCCTGCTGAATTCGAGAAGGCCCGCGAAGCCGCCAGGCTGGTGCGATTCTCGTGGCCCAAGGGAATGGGCCGGCCAACGAAAAAAGACCGGCGACTTTGGGAGCAGTTCGGCGCTGAGAATTCATAGGTCCCGTGAGTGGCCGTTCATCCGCATTGGTGTTCACAAAGGCACCAGCCGTGTTCTGCTCAGTCAATCCTGAAGACCGGCATTCGGCCGCAACACGGCATAGATGAACGCGGCATCGAGGCGCGAATCAGTGCCAGCGATCCCGATTCCGACGATCGCGATGGAAGGCCGAAAATCACCGTCTGCGATGTAGTGGGCGAAGCCAGAGACGATCGCCATCGCGATGATAGCCGGCGGCCAGGCCAGCAGCCAACGCGCGAGCAAATGCAGGCGCAAGACCGGGGCGCCCGCGCGATTCACCACTCGGATTCCAAACAAGCGCAGCATGGGAAAAATTGCGAACGCGAGAGTGCCGATCAAGTCAACCGTCGCTGCAATGCCGGAGACAAACAGTCCGACACCGATGCCAATCCAAATGAAGCTGAGACTCTCCTTGCGCTCACGCTTGGTAATCCTTCGGGTCATGTCGCGCTCCGCTTGTGCTACGGTCTTGGCGTCAGCGGCGGAGAACCTTTCGACCGCGTCGCGCAGATGTTTTCTCATGTTGTTCTGGAAGGTCAAAGTCGGTTGCGTGCGCCAGAACATTTCGTTGGTCGCAACGCGCGCAAAATGTGCCGCCAGGTAGGCGCCAGCCTTTCGCTTCAATGTCGCGGTAAGGACCGGCGTCCAGTGCGTCGGCTTCGTCGGCATAGATGTTTGCCGCGATGCGCAGGGAAGGTAAGCCCGGATAAGCGGCGGCCCATCCGCGATCCCCAGCGCGCTTTTCGGAGTTGATGCTCGCGATAATCAATGCGGCCAGTGCGATGGCGATGATCAGCACCGTCAGCGACGCGGCGCGGCCAACGCGCGTCACTTCCGCGGGTTTCGCGGTGAGGGATTGCAGGTTGCCGACACATCTGCATCCTGTTCCGCCGCTTTCTCAGCTTTGGCGACGATGTGACCGAGCCGTACAGTGCGAGGCGCTCGAAGCGCGGGGCGTTCGGTCACGTGCTCGTCGGCGGCAAGACCTTTCACGATCGCGAGGAAGTCGAGACCATCCGCGCCGCGCTCGCGGCGATCGAGTGGCCCGACGACGAGCTGTGGTGTTTGCGACGCTGCGAGGCGCGCTGTTCGCGATCGGCGACGAGGAGCTTCTCGAGTGGCGCCACCGCTGGGGCGCATTCCACCCGTTCCGCATTCCGGCCACGGAGGCGACAGACGCCACAGAAGAAGACCAGAGACGCCCTAGCTGGACCCGCCTTCGAGGGCTTCGAGGGAGCGCCGCCGATCAGGTCCTGGAAGCGGCGACGCGGCGGTCGTGGCTCTCCTTCCGCGCCTCCGCCGTTGCCAGCTTCTCGCCGCCCTCGGGATAGCGCCGCCTGGCCCAGAATGACCCCGGCCGGGCGAGGCGAATCGCCGCCGACCCAGGCGACCGGCGGGATGAACATGCCGATCACGGCCGCGCTGATCTTTCCCTTCAGTGCGACCAGCGCGCAGATGGCGAGCTCCAACGACACTGAGGCCACTACGACGGGTCGAACCGCCGCTGCCGGCGTCGAGCGGGACGAAGCCGACGATGATCCCGCCGCCGATGATCGCCGCGAAGATCACGGCGTCGACCGAGCTGCGGCCCTCCTCCGACCAGTAGACGTCCTCGAGGTAGAGCCAGAGCGCGAACTCGTCCAGCGTCAGGCCCATGCCGATCCCGAACACGCCGGCGAGGATCTCGAGCCAGGGGCTCGCCGGCTGGAGCACGAAGCCGAGGAAGCCGGCGAGCATCATCAGCACGATCCCGAAGACGAGGTGGTGGATGTGGAGGCCGCCCGGTGTGACGTTGCCCGGCCACCAGGAGACCTCGGCGCGGATCATCCGGGTGCTGAAGCGGATGAAGCCGAAGGAGAGCAGCATCGCAGCCGAGCAGGATCAAGCCCGCCCGCTGATCGGCGGTGTCGAGCGCGGCGCTGCTGTTGATCTCGAAGGTGACGCCGGCGAGCAACGCTCTCCCCGTCACGGCCCGAGCATCGCCGCTGCGGCATCAGGCGGCGACCGGCGCCTTCGCGCTTGCGCGCGCGCGTCACCTTGACCTCGGGCTCGACCAGGTCGGCGAGGAACTCGCCCGTGTAGGAGCTCGGGTACGGCCGCCACCTGCTCGGGGGTGCCGGTGGCGAGCACCCTGCCGCCCTCCTCGCCGCCCTCGGGGCCGAGGTCGATGATCCGGTCGGCGGTCTTGATCACGTCGAGGTTGTGCTCGATCACGATCACCGTGTTGCCGGCGTCGACCAGGCGGTCGAGCACGTCGAGCAGCCGCTGGACGTCGGCGAAGTGGAGGCCGGTGGTCGGCTCGTCGAGGATGTAGAGGGTGTCGCCGGTCGCGACCTTGGAGAGCTCGGTGGCGAGCTTCACCCGCTGGGCCTCGCCGCCGGAGAGCTGGGTCGCCGGCTGGCCGAGCCGGATGTAGTCGAGCCCGACGTCGTGCAGGGTGTCGAGGCGCCGGGCGATCTTCGGGATGTCCTTGAAGAACTCGCCGGCGTCGGCCACCGACATCTCGAGCACGTCGGCGATCGACTTGCCCTTGAAGCGGACCTCGAGCGTCTCGCGGTTGTAGCGCTTGCCGTGGCACTGCTCGCAGGGGACGTAGACGTCGGGCAGGAAGTGCATCTCGATCTTGATCTGGCCGTCGCCGCGGCAGACCTCGCAGCGGCCGCCCTTGACGTTGAAGCTGAAGCGCCCGGGCTTGTAGCCGCGCGCCCGCGCCTCGCGGGTCTGCGAGTAGAGCTGGCGGATGTGGTCGAAGACGTTGGTGTAGGTCGCCGGGTTCGAGCGCGGCGTGCGGCCGATCGGCGACTGGTCGATGTTGATGATCTTGTCGACCTGCTCGATCCCCTCGATCCGGTCGTGGGCGCCGGGCCGCAGCTTCGCCTGGTGCAGCCGGTTGGCGACCGCCGGGTAGAGCGTCTCGTTGATCAGCGTCGACTTGCCCGAGCCGGAGACGCCGGTGACGCAGCAGAAGACGCCGAGCGGGATCGGCACGTCGATCTTCTTCAGGTTGTGCTGGCGGGCGCCCTGGACCAGCAGCTCGCCCGCGCGGCTCGCGCCGCTTCTCCGGCATCGCGATCTGGCGCTTGCCCGGCGAGGTACTGGCCGGTGAGCGAGGCCGGGTCGGCCTCGACCTGCTCGGGCGTCCCCTCGGCGATCACGTGGCCGCCGTGCTCGCCGGCGCCCGGGCCCGAGGTCGACGATGTGGTCGGCCGAGCGCATCGTGCCCTCGTCGTGCTCGACCACGATCACGGTGTTGCCGAGGTCGCGGAGCCGCTCCAGCGTCCCGATCAGCTTCGCGTTGTCGCGCTGGTGCAGGCCGATCGAGGGCTCGTCGAGGATGTAGAGGACCCCGACCAGGCTCGAGCCGATCTGCGTCGCGAGCCGGATCCGCTGCGCCTCGCCGCCGGACAGCGTGCGCGCCGAGCGCGCCAGGTTGAGGTAGCCGACGCCGACGTTCTCGAGGAAGGCGAGCCGCTCGGTGATCTCGCGGACCAGCAGCCGCGCGATCGCCTGCTCGGTCTCGGTCATCTCCAGCTCCTCGATCCACTCGAGCGCCGCGCGCGCCGACAGCTCGCGTGTACTCGGCTGATCGAGATCCCGCCGACCTTGACCGCGAGGCTCTCCGGCCGCAGCCGGGCGCCCTTGCAGTCCGGGCAGGGCTGCTCGGCCATGTAGCCCTCGACCCGCTCGCGCACGGCGTCGGAGTCGGTCTCGCTCGTAGCGGCGCTCGAGGTTGTTGACGATCCCCTCGAAGCGGACGCTGTAGGAGCGCCGGCGCCCGAAGCGGTTCGTGTAGCTGACCTTGTGGCGCTCGCGAGCCGGTGCCGTAGAGGAAGATCTCGCGGTCCTCGTCCGAGAGCTCCTGCCAGGGCGTCTCGATGTCGATCCCGTAGTCGCTCGGCGACCGCCTCGACCAGCCGCTTCCAGTAGCGCGAGTGGCCGAGCCGCCACGGCTGCAGCGCGCCCTCGGACAGCGACAGCGTCGGATCGGGCACGACCAGCTCGGGGTCGACCACCCGCTGGAAGCCGAGCCCGTGGCAGCGCTCGCAGGCGCCGTGCGGGCGAGTTGAAGGAGAAGATCCGCGGCTCCAGCTCGGGGATCGAGGTGCCGCAGTTGAGGCAGGCGAAGCGCTCGCTGAAGGTGAGCCGGTCGCTCGACGTCGCTCGGCAGCTGCCCGGCGGACCCTTGGCGCCCTTCGAGCTCTCGCCGCGCTCGGCCTCGGCGGCCGCCGCCGCCCTCCCTTGACGATGTCGATCTCGACCACGCCGCCGGCGAGGCCGCGCGGCCGCCTCGATCGACTCCGAGAGCCGCCGCCGCAGGTCCGTCTTCATCACCAGGCGGTCGACGACCACCGAGATGTCGTGGTTGTACTTCTTGTCGAGCTTGATCTCCTCGTCGAGCCGGCGAATCTCGCCGTCGACGCGGACCCGGCTGTAGCCCTCGAGCCGGAACTGCTCGAGCAGCTTCTCGAACTCGCCCTTGCGGCCCCGGACGACCGGCGCCATGACCATGAACCGGGTGCCCTCCTCCAGGGTCATCACCCGGTCGGTGATCTGCTCGACCGACTGGCCCTCGATCGGCTCGCCGCACTCGGGGCAGTGCGGCTTCCCGATCCGCGCCCAGAGCAGGCGCAGGTAGTCGTAGACCTCGGTCACGGTGCCGACCGTCGAGCGCGGGTTGCGCGAGGTCGTCTTCTGGTCGATCGAGATCGCCGGCGAGAGGCCCTCGATCGAGTCCACGTCGGGCTTCTCCATCAGGCCCGAGGAACTGGCGCGCGTAGGCCGAGAGCGACTCGACGTAGCGGCGCTGGCCCTCGGCGTAGATCGTGTCGAAGGCAAGGCTCGACTTGCCGGAGCCCGAGAGCCCGGTGATGACGATCAGCGCGTTGCGCGGCAGCTCGAGGTCGATGCCCTTGAGGTTGTGCTCGCGCGCCCCGCGGATGACTATGCGCTCGGATGGCGCCACGCGAACAAGTGTACGAGTGCCCTCAGACCGGCCTCGGGACGGCGCTGGCCAGCGGGATAGGCTGGCCGCGTGGCCGAGCCGCCGCCCGTCACCGGGCATCTCCGAGCTCGTGCTCGAGGTCTCCGACCTCGATGCCGCCCGGCACTTCTACCGCGAGGTGCTCGGGCTTCGAGGAGACCCTCTACGGCGAGGGCGCGAGGGCCGCTACTGGTACCTGATCGGCGACACGGCGCGGCTCGGGCTATGGACCGAGCAGGTCGGCCTCGCCGGGGGGCGCGGCGGCGCCCACGTCCACTTCGCCTTCCATGTCGCCGACGCGGAGATCGACCGCCTGCTGGAGCGGCTCGCGGGGCGCGCCGAGGTCGAGGGGCCGATCCAGCTCGGCCCCGGCCGAGCGATCTACGTCACCGACCCGGACGGCAACGTGGTCGAGTTCTGGAGCCAGGACATGGCCGACTACGCGGAGGGCGCCCGAGCGGGCGGCGCCCCGGGGACCTTCAACCGGGAATGAACGAGGCTCCGAGAGGCCTAACCAAGCGGCAGCTGCTGATCGGCCTGGCCTTCGCTGCGGCTTCCCTCGGCGCGCTCTACATCGTGCTGCCGAATCTGGCCGCCTTCGGCATGACCGCGAACCTGCTGCTGCTGCCGGGCAGCATCGGCTGTGTGGAGGGCGGCATGATCGGCGTATCTCACGTCCCGGGTGGACTGGCGATCGTCGCCGTCCTCTCCTACCGCGCCTACTCCTTCTGGCTGCCGACGATTCCAGGCGCGCTCGCCTACATCAGCATCCTCCGGCACGAGCCAGCGACGGAGAGCGCCGAGGCCGCCCGCGCCTGACGAGCGCCCTCGGATGGCGCCCCGCTAGGCGACGATCTTGGCCTTCGCCTTCTCGAACTCCGCGTCGGAGAGCTTCCTCTCGTCGTGGAGCTTGGCGAGCTTGGCGAGCTCGTCGGCCGCCGAGCCGTCGCCCGCGGTCTGCCGCACGTAGGCGTCGAGCTGCTTCTGCGCCTCCTGCTGCTGGGCCAGAGCCCGCTCACGCATCCCGCTGCCGCGAGCGATCAGGTAGATCAGCGTCCCCAGGAACGGGACGAAGATCAGGAACACGACCCAGGCCGCCTTTCCCCACCCGGACATCCCGTGATCGCGAAACAGGTCGCCGATGACTGTGAAGAGGATCATCAGCCACGCCGCGAAGACGAAGATCTCCAGGACGGTGAGCAACGCCTGGCCGAAGGTGAAATCCGCGAGAACCATCCAGGTTCCTCCAATGCGTTGGTAGAGGCAGTGCGAGCAGACTAACGCGGAGGACTACCGCGCGGCCCGGCTGAGCACGTCGTCGAGCAGAGCGGAGCGGTCGCAGGCGCCGAACCTCTCACTCAGCTCGGCCTCGATCGCGGCCCGGTCCCTGCCCTCAACCGCGAGCTTCATCGCGACCAGGCGCTCGGCGGCGTCGTCGCCGTTCCCCGCTGGAGGCGAAACCGGGGTCTCTGGAGCGCCGGGTGATTTCGTTTCCGGCTCGGGCTCCGGTTCCGGCTCGGGCTCGGGGACGGGATCGGGCATCGGGTGACGGCTCGACGGCTCCGCGATCAGGTCGCCGGCGACGGCGTCTCCCCGGCGAGCTCGCTCGAGCGCCCGGCCTCGCGCGCTCGATCCGCTCGCGGGCCTCCGCCTCCGCCTCGTCGCGGATCCGCTTCGCCTCGCCCTCCGCCTCACGAACGATCTGCTCGGCTTTCGCCTCCGCCTCGGCGAGGGTCCGGCGCACAGCTTCGGCCGCCTGCGCAGCCAGCTCCTCTGCTCCCTTGCTCTCGCTCATGGGACAGCGTATTACGGCCCGACGACCCGAGGTGCAAGGATGCGGCTGCTTCGGCTCGCATGCGCAAGTGGCTCCCACTGATACTGCTGGCATCGGCCCAGTTCGTCATGACGCTGGACTCGAGCGTCATGAACGTCTCGATCTCCCAGATCGTCGCGGATCTGAACACCTCGATCCAGGGCGTCCAGTCAGCGATCACCTTCTACACGCTGGTGATGGCGGCCTTCATGCTCGCCGGCGCGAAGCTGGGTGACATCTTCGGACGTAACCGGGTCTTCGCACTGGGGCTGACCGTCTATGGCCTCGGCTCCCTAACGACCGCGCTGAGCCCCAGCCTCCCCGTCCTGCTCGTCGGATGGTCGGGCGTCGAAGGGCTCGGCGCCGTGATGGTGATCCCCGCCATCTTTGCGCTCACCGCCGCCAACTATGAGGGCAGGGATCGGGCGCTCGCCTACGCGCTGATCGGCGCGACCGTCGCGATCGCGGTTGCGGCCGGGCCGCTGATCGGCGGGTGGGTGACGACCAACGCCAGCTGGCGCTGGGTGTTCGCGGGCGAAACGGTGGTCGTGATCATCCTGCTGCTCTTCAGGAGCAATCTCGCCAAGGTCCCGAGGGCCGAGCACCCTCCGAAAATGGACTTCGGCGGCGCGGCGCTCTCGGCGGCCGGCCTGGGTCTGATCGTCTTCGGAATCCTGATGAGCAGCACCTGGGGGCTAATCACCCCGCGCTCTGCACCCACGATCGGCGGCACCGAGATCACGCCTCTGGGTTTCTCGGTCGTGCCGTTCCTGATCCTGGCCGGCCTCGGATTCCTCGCCGGCCTGGTCCTCTGGGAGGAGCGCCGCGAGCGACTCGGGCTCGACCGGCTGGTCGATACGACGCTGCTCCGGATCCGCGGCTTCGCGCCGGGCTGCTGACACTGGTGGGTCAGCAATTGGTCCTGATGGGAACGTTCTTCGTGCTGCCCGTGTACCTGCAGGTCGTGCTCGGCCTCGACGCGTTCGAGACCGGCAAACGGCTCCTGCCCCTCTCGGCGGCGATGCTGGTCGCCGCGCTGGCGGGTCCCAGGATCGCCGGTCGTCGTTCGCCGAGAACCGTGGCCCAGGTCGGCCTGGTGGCGATCAGCATCGGGGCGGTCGTGATGATGGCGACCCTCGACGTCGAACCTGAACGAGACAGGATTCAAGATCTCGCTGGTCCTCTTCGGGATCGGTGCGGGTCTGTTGGCGTCTCAGCTCGGCAACGTGATCATGTCGTCCGTCGATCCGTCGAAAACGAGCGAGACGGGTGGTCTTCAGGGGACCGCCCAGAACCTCGGGGCATCGATCGGGACCGCCTTCATCGGAGCCGTTCTGATCGTCGGCTTGATCAACGGCTTCAACGATCGGATCGCGGACAACCAGCAGCTGCCTCAAAACGTCCGCGACACGATCGCCGCCAACACCGAGGAGGGAATCGACATCGTGCCCGTCTCCGACGCCAAGCAGCGGGCGCTCGACAAGGGCGTGCCCGAGGACGAGGCGGACCAGATCGCGTCCGCCTACGGAGATGCCGAGCTGGTGGCGCTCAAGGAGTCCTGGGGCGGTGGCGGTGGTTGCCTTCTCTCGCTCTGGTTCACCCGCCGGCTCCCCACCTCGGCGGACGACCCGCTCGGCCCGGGAAGCGGCCGCCGCGACCTGAGACTCCCTCGAGGCCACTCACCCCGGAAGGAAAAGCCGCCCGTGGCCCGAACCGTCGGAAGTGGCCCGAGAAGGCAATGGCGAGGCATCCCGTAAAGGGGCCCTGGGAATGTCGCGGCATCCCGGGGAGCGATGGTCACAGTTCGCCGAGAGGATCGCGAACGCGTTCGGCCTCGTCCTGCTCCTGGTTCTTGCGACCTACGTCCTCGGCTCGCTGACCCCCTTTCACGGGTTCACCGGAGCACTGACGACGACGGTGGCCTGCCTCGCCGCCGTGGTCGGCCTCGCCGGGGCGGGGGTGCGACCTGCCGTCTTTCGGGTCGCCCTGATACTCGCTCTCGTAGCGATCATCCTCGCAGTGCTGTCGTGGATCGTCGACGACCTGCACCTGCTCGGCGCCAGCTCCTTCATCGTGATGGTGCTCCTGCTTTTGGCCGTCGGCGCGATCCTGAGGACGGTGCTCGCCGAGACCAAGGTCGGATTTCGCACGATTCTCGGCGCGATCAGCGTCTACATGATCCTCGGCCTGCTCTTCACCTTCCTCTATGCGGGGATCGATCGAGTGCAGGGAAGCCCCTTCTTCGGCACCGGGGTATCCGTCAAGGGTGCGGACTTCGTCTTCTTCAGCTTCACGACCCTGACAACCACCGGGTACGGGGATCTCGTCCCCGCCGGGCAGCCCGGCCGGATGTTTGCCGGCCTCGAGATGCTCACCGGCCAGATCTTCCTGGTCACCCTGGTCGCCGGGCTGGTGAGCCTGTGGCGTCCGGGAATGCTGGCGCGGCGCCGCGGGGAATCCGGTGAGCACCCCGGCTGACTGAGACCGCGGAGACCCAACGCATAGAATCGGGGCGCTTCGCCGCTCAGTGCCCGAAACGCCCGCCGGGCAGCTCGCCGAAAGCCTGGGCGACCAGATCGAGGCGCGCTTCGACGGGCGGCAATGGCAGCGCCCTTTCCTATTCAGTGAGTCGGGTCGTCGCTGACGCTTGGCGGCGGCTAGAGCAGCTCGCTCAGGACGATCACTATGAAAAGGCGATCACCACCTCGTTCACGACCCAGGAGTTCTCGTTCATCCAGTTGCGCACCTTCGGCAGGAGCCTCTTTCCCCTCTCGCCCAGCGCGACCACCGTTAAGGCGGGCACCGACAGGAAAAGGAGCGCGAGCCCGATGAAGGGCAGCGCGTGCCACCAGGCGTCGCCGTGGGCGGCCAGGTAGCTCCCGACGGCAAGGGAGGTGAGGATGTCGGTCGGGAAGACCCGAGCAGCAGGAAGCCCAGCGTGAAGGAGAATCTGCGGCTCGCAGTCTCGAGCTTGCCCATCCACTTGGGCGGCTCCGTCGCGGGCGAGGAAGGTGTGCACCGCCGCGGCGACCAGCAGCACCAGGACGATCACATAGAGGGTGTCGTCCGAGCTGTCACCGGCATCGGAGACACCGTTGAGCAGGAAGGCGACGGTGACGAAGGCGGTGATCGAGAGGGCGGCGCCGAGGACGACAGGCGCCGAGTTCCCCCGCCAGTCCTCGCTGGTGGCGAGGAAGATCGCGCTCAGAATCTGCGGTCCGGCGATCATCACGAACGCCAGTGGCAGCAGCGTCAGGAAGTTCATCTGAATGACCTCACGATCCCAGGTTCTCCTGAGACATGGCCCACGCAGTATCTCGCGGCTGACTCTCTGAAGCGCCGCTTTCCATTCAAAGCAGCGGTGCTTCGGCCGGCCATCAGTCGATCCCCGATTCATGCCGATGCTCGATCAGCGAAGTCTCAAGGTCGACCCGTGTCGATCCGCGAGCTGGCTGACTACCACGCCTGGCCGGTCAGATCGGCTCGTGATCAGTCTTACTTCATCGTACGCAGCTGCTCAAGTAGCGCCTGGACTACTCCGGCGGGACCGAGGATGTCGGCGATCCCGAAGATGCCCGGGCTCGTGCGAGGGCAGCGTCGGCGTCCAGGAGCGGTCGACCGAGCGGAACGACTCGGGATCCGCGTCGATGATCCCGACCAGCACCTCGCCGACGATCCGGCCGCCGACCGGCCCCAGCCGGTCGCCGTCGTGGAGCGCCTCGGCCTCCTTGAGGATGTAGAACCAGAGCGGCGTCTCCTCCGTCCAGCCGTGCTCGGCGAGGCCGACCTGCTCCGAGCGGCAGCGGCTCGACCCCGAGCGCCGCGCGCGACCGCCTCGCCCGACGGCAGCCCGACCGCCTGGCCGCGCTGGAGGTCGCGGTTGGCCAGCGAGGCGTAGGCGTCGCCAGGCGTCGGCGCCGCTGATCTGCTGCGGCAGCGCGATCAGGTACTCGGGCAGGCGGCCGTCGATCCGCTTCGCCCGCTGGGCCGGCGGACGCCCGGGACGTCGAAGAGCAGCGACCAGTCGACCCGCCGCTCCGCGGGCACCTCGCCGAAGCCCATCAGGTCCGGGAACACCGGCACCGGGCCGAAGCCGGTCGTTCACCTGATAGCGCTGGCGGATCTGGCTGTGGCCGTAGCGGTAGGCGGCATCGGCGAACTCGAAGGGGATGTAGGGATCGCTCTCGGGCCGGTAGAGCCGAGCGCCGCCGTCGAGGAGCTCGGCCGTGAGCTCGGCGCCGATCAGGAGCGGCAGGAACTCGCGCAGGATCACCCACTGGTAGTGCCAGGTCGCCGCCCGGCGAGCCTCCTCGAAGAGCTCGGCCTCGGCGGTGCCGTCCTCGCGCAGCCGATCGACGAGGCGGTTGTGGAGGCGGATGAAGCCCACCTGCATCTGGCTCATGAACAGGTGGACGTCGTTGCGCGGATCCCCGACCAGGGCGATTCCCTCCTGGTTCCGGGGCACGTCGCTGCCGCCGCGGGCCGAGCAGCAGCTTTGCCGGGTCGTCCCTCTCGTAGAGGTAGGGCGACCCCACCGGGCCGGCGCCGTAGACCCCCTCGAGGTTGGCCCGTGGGGTGCGGAAGTTGCGGATCTGGGCCGGGTCGGCGCGGTGGCCGAGCGGCGAGCGGTCGGCGGTGATGTCGTGGGCGATGAACTGGCCGAAGAACGGCCAGCCGGCGGCGACCGAGGCGTCGGGCGACTCGCCGACGCCGACGTCGGCACGGGCCGCCCGGCTGTCCAAGCCGATGGAGGGCGGCCTCGTCGGCCTCGAGGCGCCGGCAGGCCCTCGAACAGCCGCCGGTAGCGGCCCCCGTGGATGGGGGCATCGACCCGCTCGGGAGCGAGGCAGTGGTCGCGGGCGATCGTCCGGGTGCTCATTCGTAGTTCGGCTTCGGCGGGATCTGCTCGCCGGCCTTGACCGCTTCCACCACCTGCTCGGCGTCGGGCAACCTGTACTCCTCGCCGTAGACGGCGCCCTGCCGCTGCGGCGCTTCCATCACGGCGCAGTCGGCGGTGCCGCCGAGGTCCACCGGGGCGTAGCCGGCATCTGCGATCAGCTTCGCGACTATCCCCTTGGCCTCGGCGTCGTCGCCGCAGATCCACTGCACGACCCGGTCGCCTTCGGGACGGCCCGCGGCCTCGGCCTGGAACGACGAGGTGAGCGTGTTGAAGCTCTTCGTGTAGCGGGCGCCCGGCATCCGACTCGCGTTCCACTGGGCTGCGGTCTGCCCCTCGGGCGGGAGCTTCACGCTCCCGTACTGGTTGGTGGTGTCGATGACGATCTTGCCGTCGAGGCCGCCGGCCTCCGCGATCCCCTTGTCGATCAGGTCCCATGGGACCGAGAAGACGACGACTTCGCCGAACTCGGCCGCCTCGGCTGGGGTGCCGACGCTGGCCCTGTCGCCGATCTCGGAGGCGAGCGACTTCAGCCTGCTGGGATCGCGCGAGAAGCTCAGCTTCACCTCATTCCCGCCCTTGGCGAACTGGGTGGCGCAGTTGCCGCCGATCCGGCCCGCTCCGACGATTCCGATCCTCATTTCACACACCTCCCGGTAGATGGACGATCTGGATGGATCGTAGGGAGGCGCCCAGCCCGGCCTTGTGACTGACGACGCGACCTAGTCAGGCGGGATGTTCTGGTTGAGTCGGAAGAAGTTGTCCGGGTCGTACTTTCGCTTCAAAGCCTTGAGGCGGTCGTACTTCTCCGGACCGTATGCCTGGCGGATCCGGTCCTCGCCCTCGTCCATGAGGAAGTTCACGTAGACGTTCTGGTGGTGCGGCTGGAGCGCCGACCACAGGCCCCGCGCCCACTCGCGCTCGGGATCGAACCCCTCGCCGGTCCTGGTGATCCCGATGACGTTGAGCACGTGGCCCGCGTCGCGGCCGGTGAATGCTGCCTCGTCCTCGCCCACCCGGGCGACGGCGCCTCCGAGATGGAAGATCGAGAAGGCGGTCACCGGCGAGGCGATCCGCAGCCCGTGGTCGGCCATCGTGTCGACCACCTCGTCGTTGAGCTCCGCGAGGTTGCAGGAGCGGATGTAGTACCACCAGCCGTGGGGAAAGCCGGGATCGAGCATCGCCTGATGCGCGACGAAGGGCATCGGCGCGCAGCCGTCCGCCAGCGGTGAGCCGAAGTCCCGCAGCGGCTTCAGAACCCTCTCCCCCTCCTCGATCGGGCCCGCGTAGCAGCAGCCCACGACCACCACGTGCCTGCCGTGAAGCTGCTCGGGGATAGAGGGCAGGGGGAGCACCCGGCGGCAGGTGACGATCGTTGTCAGCTCCTCGGGCACCTCCTGGATCCACTCCCGGTAGAAGCGAAGCACCTCGGGGGAGTCCTCCATCGCCCACATCACCGGGCCGGCGAGGACCATCGGGCCAACCGGGTTAAGGCGGAACTCGAACTCGGTGACTATCCCGAAGTTCCCGCCGCCGCCGCGAAGCCCCCAGAACAGGTCGGCGTTCTCCTCCTCGCTCGCCCTCACCAGCTCCCCCTCCGCGGTGACCACGTCGACGCTGAGAAGCTGGTCGACGGTCAGCCCGTGCTTGCGCTGAAGCCAGCCGATCCCACCGCCCAGGGTGAGACCCGCGAGGCCAGTGTGGGTGACGATCCCCGCCGGGACCGCGAGCCCGAAGGCCTGGGTCTCGCGATCCATCTCCCCCAGCAGCACTCCAGCCTGGGCCCGGGCGGTGCGCGCCTCCGGATCGACACGGATGCCCTTCATCTGCCCGAGATCGATCACCATCCCTGCGTCGCAGACCGACAGTCCGGGGTAGCTGTGGCCGCCGCTTCGAGGCGCGACCGGAAGTCCCTGCCGCCGCGCGAACCGCACCGCGGCGATTACGTCGGCGACCCCGGCGCAGCGCGCGATCAGCGCCGGCCGACGGTCGATCGAGCCGTTCCAGATCTTGCGCTGGTCGTCGAAGGCGCGGTCGCCAGGGCTGATCAGCTCGCCGCGAAACGTCCCGGCCAGCTGCTCCAGCGCCTTCCGCTCGAGCGCGATCTCACCGGTGGTGGTGCTCAGACCTCTCCCCTTCCAGCCTCTCGACCCAGCAAAGACTACTCGCCCGAGCTAGGCCCTGATCGCGTCGAGGTCGGCGCGGAGTTCCTTCAGCTCGTCCCGGATCCGGGCCGCCTCCTCGAAGCGGAGGTCCTCGGCGGCGGCCAGCATCTCCTCCTCGAGCTCGACAACCAGCTTCTCGAGCTCCTCGGGGGTCTTCGCGGCGGTCTCCTCGCGGCGGCGCCGGCGCCGCTTCGGGGCGTTCGACTCCATCGCCAGGAACTCGGCCATGTCGGAGATTCCCTTCTTCACCGTGGCCGCGGTGATCCCGTGCTCCTCGTTGTAGGCGAGCTGAATCGCACGGCGACGGTCGGTCTCCCCGATCGCCTTCCGCATCGCCTCGGTCTCCTTGTCGGCGTACATCAGCACCTGGCCGCGGACGTTCCGGGCGGCACGGCCGATCGTCTGGATCAGGCTGGTCTCGCCGCGGAGGAAGCCCTCCTTGTCGGCGTCGAGGATCGCCACCAGCGAGACCTCGGGCAGGTCGAGCCCCTCCCGGAGCAGGTTGACCCCGACCAGGACGTCGTACTCGCCGAGGCGGAGCTCCCGGATGATCTGGATCCGCTCGAGGGTGTCGATCTCAGAATGCAGGTAGCGGACCCGGAACCCGTGCTCGAGCAGGTACTCGGTCAGGTCCTCGGCCATCTTCTTGGTCAGGGTGGTGACCAGGACGCGCTCGTCGCGCTCTGCCCTCGTCCGGACCTCGTTCATCAGGTCGTCGATCTGGTTCTTCGTCTCCCGCACCTCGACCTCGGGATCGACGATCCCGGTCGGGCGGACGATCTGCTCGACCACCCGCGAGGACTGCGCCTGCTCCCAGGGCCCCGGGGTCGCCGAGACCAAGACCATCTGGCCGATCCGGTCGAGGAACTCGTCGAACTTGAGCGGCCGGTTGTCGACCGCCGACGGCAGCCGGAAGCCGAAGTCCACGAGGGTCGACTTGCGCGAGAAGTCCCCCTCGTACATCCCGCCGAGCTGGGGGATCGTCTGGTGGGACTCGTCGACGAAGAGGACGAAGTCGTCGGGGAAGTAGTCGATCAGCGTGTACGGCGGGCTGCCCGGCGGGCGGCCGTCGAGGATCCGCGAGTAGTTCTCAATCCCAGGGCAGAAGCCGAGCTCGCGCATCATCTCCATGTCGTAGCGGGTCCGCTGCTGGAGGCGGTGCGCCTCGAGCTGCTTGCCGTGCTCCTCGAAGTAGGCGACCTGATTCCGCAGCTCCCGCCCGATGTCGTCGACCGCGCGTTCCATCGTCTCCTCCTTGACCACGTAGTGGCTCGCCGGCCAGACCGACACATGGTCGATCACGTCGAGAACCTCGCCGGTGAGCGGGTCGAAGTGCTGGATCGCCTCGATCTCGTCGCCGAAGAGTTGAATCCGGTAGGCGGACTCGGCGTAGGCGGGGTAGATCTCCAGGAGCTCGCCGCGAGCCCGGAAGGCGCCACGAGAGAGGTTCTGGTCGTTGCGGCGATACTGCATCCCGACCAGCTTCCGGAAGACCTCGGTGCGATCGATCCAGTCGCCGACCTTGAACAACTGCATCTGCTCTCGGTAGAGCTGCGGCGATCCGATCCCGTAGATGCAGGAGACCGAGGCGACGATGATCACGTCCCGGCGGGCGAAGAGGGATGCGGTGGCGGCGTGCCGCAGGCGGTCGATCTCGTCGTTGATCGAGGAGTCCTTCTCGATGTAGAGATCCTGCGCCGGGACGTAGGCCTCGGGCTGGTAGTAGTCGTAGTAGCTGACGAAGTACTCGACCGCGTTATCCGGGAAGAACTCGCGGAACTCGTTGCAGAGCTGCGCCGCCAGCGTCTTGTTGTGGGCGATCACCAACGCCGGCCGCTGCATCCGCTCAATCACCCCGGCCATCGTGAAGGTCTTGCCGGTACCGGTGGCGCCGAGCAGCGTCTGGAAGCGCTCCCCGCCGCCCAGTCCCTCGGCGAGGCCTTCGATCGCCTTCGGCTGGTCTGCGGTCGCCGAATAGGCGGGATTCAGCTTGAAGTTCGGCATGATTAAACGGGTCGCTCTTCGGCTACGCCTCGGAGCGCCCTCGCATCAAGCGTAGCGGGGTGGCCACCCGGTCCCGGAGGGCTCGGCGACGGGTGAATCTAGGGCGCGTTGATGAAGTCGAGGCTGGCCGAGACCCGCGCGTAGACGGTGGGCGCCGCGGCCAGCCCGCAGAGCGGCCCGCCGTAGGAGACGATCCCGACCTGGCGTGGCCCGGCGGGGGTGTCGGCGACCAGAGCGCCGCCGCTGTCGCCCGTGCAGGCGCTGGTGTGGATCGACGGCCGCCGGAAGCGCTTCAGCCGCTTGCCGAGGGCGCAGATCATCAGCGTCGGGTCGAAGATGTCGCGCGTGTAGGCCTTCAGGCAGCGGCGCGCGTTCCGCACCCTCTCGGTGGTCTTTCGGAGGATCGGGGAGAGCCGCAGCCCAAGGGGGTTCTGCGCTCCCCAGCCGGCGACTCGGAGCAGCCCTCCGACGTGGGTCGAGGCGAGGTCGTCCGCGGTGCTCGTGAGGCCGATCGGCACGGCGGTGGTAGGGCGGGTCAGGTTGAGCACGGCGACATCGTGGAGGCCGGTGCTCTCGTAATCCGGATGGACCCGAGCCGAGGCGACCCCGAGTACCTCGCCGGTGGTGCCGCTTCGCAGATCGGGGCGGTTGGCGATCACAGCGAAGTTGGCGAGGTTGAAGCCGAACACGCAGTGGGCGGCGGTGAGCACCCGCGTAGGCGAGATCACCGAGCCCCCGCAGTGGAGGTGTCCCTTGCGGTAGATCGCCACCGCATAGGTCCACTGCGACGGGTTCGCCGCCGTTCCGCCGATGATCGACGGTCGCGCCCGCGGGGCGGCGGTCGCCGACGAGTTCGCCACCCCCGCGCTGAGGGCGGCAGCGCAGGCGAGTGCGATCAGGACTCCCTGGCGACCCCGCTTCACGACCTGAACCCTAGTCAAGTCCCAGCTCCTTGCTGTAGTGGTCGGCATAGTCGTCTTTCTTTTCGAGCACGCTCTCGACGTAGTCCCGGGTCTCGTCGAACTCGATGTCGTCGAGCGAAAGATCGGAGCCGCCCCAGGCCGCCACGTTGGTTTCGCCCGCGTTGTAGGCGGCGAGCGCGGCGATCCGATTGCCGCCGAACTTTTCGGTCAGGTAGCGCAGGTAGTAGGTGCCGTAGCGAATGTTGATGTCGGGGTCCGAGAGGTCCTCGGCGGTGAAGGTGCTGCCGCCGCTGAGGCCCTCGATCAGCTTTGCCGTCCGCGGCGTGATCTGCATCAAGCCACGAGCTCCCGCGTGCGAGGTCTGATCGCGGAATCGCGATTCCGAGTAGATCACCGCCGCGATCAGGTCGGCGGGGACCCCCTTCTCGGCCGCCTGCTGGCGAATGATGTCCTCGTGGCGAAGCGGCAGAGTCACCTCGCGGAGGGTGTCCTGAAGGGTGCCGGTGGCGACGAGGACTGCCACCAGCGCGCCGAGCGCGATCGTGCCCCCGATCACCACCCGGCGGGTGCTCAACCCCGGGCCTCCTTGCGCCCGATCTCCTCCAAGACCGTGGCGGCCGCCCGCTCGAGCTCCTCGAGGGTGCCGTCGTTGCGGAGCACATGGTCGGCGCGGTTGGACTTCTCGGCCTGGTCGAGCTGGCGGTCCTCCCTCCCGGCAAGGCCGGCCTGCCCGCGCTCGCGCAGGCGTCGCTCCCTGACCCGGTCGTCGGCGACCACCGCGACCGTCGCGTCGAAGGCGTTCTCCATCGCCGCCTCGAACAACAGCGGCACCTCGACCACGGCGACCTCGGTCCCGGGCTCGAGCTGCTCGCGCCAGCCGAGCACGTGCGCACCCACCCGTGGGTGCAGCTGGGACTCGAGCCAGGCGAGCTCGCCCGAGTCCGCGAAGACGATCTCGGCCACCCTTCCGCGGTCGACCTCGCCGTCCGGCGCCACCCCCTCCCCCCAGCGCTCGATCAAAGCGTCGCGCACCTCGGGGTCGGCGAGAAGCTCGTGAGTGACCTGGTCGGTCGAGAGGGTGGCGGCTCCCAATCGCGCGAAGGCGGCGAGGGCCTCCGACTTCCCCGCGCCTATCCCGCCAGTGAGCCCGACGAAGCGAATCAAGCGCGCGAGGGCGCCTAGCTTCCCTCGTCGGGCACAGGCTGCTCCTCCGGGGGCGCTTCCTCGGGGAGCTCGTCAGGCGTCTCCTCCTCCGGCGACTCCTCGGGGGGAGCCTCCTCCGGAGGGGCCTCCGGCGTCTCGACCTCCGCTTCGGGGGCCTCCGCTTCGGGGGCCTCCGGCTCGGTGGTCTCCGCCTCGGGTGTCTCGATCTCGGCGACCTCTGGGGCCTCGGGCGCCTCAGCCTCGGGCGCCTCAGCCTCGGGCGCCTCAGCCTCGGGCGCCTCGGCCTCGGGAGCCTCGGCCTCGGGAGCGGCCTCCGAGGCCTCCGCTGTCTCCAGCCCCGCAGCCTCGGCTCCGGGCGGCGCCTCCTCGTCGGTGGCGCTGACCACACCCTCCTCCGGCTCGCGCAGGGGCAGCTCTTGGCCCTCGACCCGCTTGACGCTCAGCGACAGCCGCCGCCTGGAGTCGTCCACTTCGAGGATCTTCACCTTTAGTTCGTCGCCCGGGCGGACCACCTCGGCCGGGCTCTCCACGTGGTGCTGTGCGAGCTCCGAGATGTGGACCAGCCCCTCGACGCCGGGGAGGATCTGGACGAACGCGCCGAAGGCGACGATCTTGGTCACCTTGCCCTCGACCACGTCGTCGACCTTGTACTCGTTGAGCACCCGCTGCCAGGGGTCTTCCTGGGTCTGCTTCAGGCCCAGCGAGATCCGCTGGCGGTCGCGATCGATGTCGAGCACCTTGACCCGCACCGTGTCGCCGATCGAGACGACCTCGGAGGGGTGGTTGACGTGGCTCCAGGAGAGCTCGGAGATATGGATGAGGCCGTCGATGCCCTCGAGATCTACAAATGCGCCGAAGTCAACGATGTTGGAGATCTTGCCCTCGACCACCTGGCCCGGCTGGAGGCGACCGAGGATCTGCTCGCGCACCTCCTTGCGCTCCTCCTCGAGCACCGCCCTGCGGGAGAGGACCACGTTGTTGCGGGAGCGGTTGAGCTCGATCACCCTGCATTCGAGCTTCTGGCCCATGAACTCGTCGAGGTTCTGGACTCGGCGAATATCGACCAGCGAGGCGGGCAGGAAGCCACGCACCCCCAGGTCGAGGATCAGGCCGCCCTTGACCACCTCGATCACCGTGCCCTCGACCGGCTCACCGGACTCCGCCGCCGCCTCGATCCGGCGCCAGGCCTTCTCGAAGCGGGCGCGCTTCTTGGAGAGGATCAGCCGTCCCTCCTGGTCCTCCTTGGTGAGGACCAGGGCGTCGACCTCCTCGCCGAGCTGCACCTCGTCGGAGGGATCGACCGACTTCCGGATCGAGAGCTCGTTGGAGGGGATGACCCCCTCCGACTTGTAGCCGATGTCAACCAGGATCTCGTCCTGATCAATTCGGACCACCTTGCCGCTGACCACGTCCCCTTCGCTGAAGGGGTGGATGGTCGCGTCGTAGTTGGGGACGAGCTTTCCGTCGACCTCGATCAGGAGGTCATCCGAGACCGCCGGAGCGGTCTCGGGCTGGGTATCCGCCGGGGATTCCGCGGATGCCTCCGTCACTGTGTCGGTGCTCGTGGGCACGAGCGGAACAGTTTGGCAGAACAAGCCTTAAACGCATGGGCCAGCCGTGGCGCTGAGACCTTGCCTTCGGCTACCGTCTGGGCGATGCCCCAGCGCCTCACCAAGCGCGGCGAGGAGCGCACCCCGATTTCCGGGGACTTCGACGTGATCGTCTGCGGGGCGAGCTTCGCCGGCCTCGCCGTCGCCCGTCAGCTCGCCGGGGTCGAGGCACGGGTGCTGGTGCTCGACCGCTACGAGATCGGTGAGCGGCAGACTTCCGCCTGCGGGATCCCGACGGAATGGCTGTCGG
This sequence comes from uncultured Solirubrobacterales bacterium, assembly GCA_963780305.1. Classification (GTDB taxonomy): domain Bacteria; phylum Actinomycetota; class Thermoleophilia; order Solirubrobacterales; family 70-9; genus CAVVYV01. The sequence goes on along the minus strand of CAWABN010000019.1, from coordinate 61,537 downwards.
CGCTGGGGCTCGAGGACTCCGCCCGCCAGGAGTTCGGCGAGCTCGTCGTCCACACGCCGCACGGGACCTCGCGCTACCCGCTGCCCTGGACCTTCTCGACCTTCGACTACCGGCAGCTCTGCGAGCTGCTCTGGGCACAATCCGATGCCGAATTCGAGACCGCCACGGTCAACGGGCGCCGCGGGGCGACCGTTCACACGGACCGCGGCGACGTCTCCGCACCACTGATCGTCGACGCGCTCGGCTGGCGGCGGATCCTTGCCGCCGACGGCGGCTATCAGCCGCCTGATGCGCCGCTTTCACGCGGCCTCGAGGTCCATCCCGGGAGCTCCAGCGACGACCTCGAGATCTGGATCGACCGACGCTACGTGCCCGCCGGCTACGGCTGGAGCTTCCCGGCGTCCGATGAGCAGCGGATCGGCGTCGGCTCCTTCGACCCTCGCTTCCACGTCAAGGAGACGACCGTGCTGCTCGCCGAGGACCTCGAGCGCCCCCCGGTTCGCTACCAGGGCAACTGGATCCCCCACAAGCTCCGCGCGGGAACGGAGGACGGGATCTTCTTCGTCGGCGACTCCGCCGGGCAGTGCCTACCGCTGACCGCCGAGGGGATCAGGACCGCCCTCTACTTCGGAATCATGGCCGGCAACGAGCTGCGCGCCGTCCTCGACGGACGCCGAGACCGGGAGCGGGCGCTGCGCAACTACGCCGAGTTCGTCGACGCGCACGAGTGGAAGTTCCGCTGGCTGCTCCGCGCCCAGCGCCTTCTTCCCCGGCTGCCCGCCCGGGTTCAGCGCGCCCTGATCAGGACCGCAGGGCGCAAGCGCTTCGTCGACTGGGCCTTCGGCCACTACCTTCGGATCGCGCCGCCGAGCTACGCGCGGGAACACGCTCCTCGCCGCGGGGGCCGCGAGCCCTCGCGCCTCGCGGGCCGCCGCCTAGCCCAAGCGGCGGCTAGAAGCCGCGGCGCTCGCGGAGGGCGTTCACCGAGCGGGCCACCTCCAGGGACGCGGGGTTACGACGATCTGAGGCTCAGCGCTCAGCTCGGCGTCCGCCAACCCCAGAATTCCTCAATCAGCTAACGGACGACCAGGAAGGTCCCGGCGAGGAGGAGCACCACGCCAACCAACCGCTCGGCGCTGAGGGGCTCCTGATCGAGGCCGAGGAAGCCGATCCTGTCGAGGACGACGGAGGTGATGAGCTGGCCCGTCACCGTCGCCGCCGCCACGCCCCCGGCGCCGATCTGGCTGACCAGCACCAGGGCGGAGAACACGTAGGCGGCGCCGAGCGCCCCGCCAAGCAGGTAGTACCACTGGACCCCGGCGACGTCGCCGAGGCCGGCCGCCTTGCCGCTGAAGACGACGATCGCGACGAGCAGCACCGTGCCAACAGCGAACGAGATCGTCGCGGCCGCGAAACTCCCAGTCGACTTGCCAAGCCCGGCGTTGATCGGGGCCTGGAGGGCGATGCAGCCACCGACCACGGCCATTACGAAGACGGCGAGGCCCTTGTCCACGGCGCCATGCTCTCACGCCGTGGGGGCCCGGCGCCCGCGCACCCGCCTCTACTTGGCGGAGAGCCAGTCCCGGCCGACGCCGACGTCGACCGCAAGGGGCGGGTCGAGCTCGAAGGCGGCGCACATCTCGCGCTCGACGAGCTCGCCCGCCGCCTCCATCTCCGATTCCGGGCCCTCGAAGAGGAGCTCGTCGTGGATCTGGAGCACCAGCCGGGTCGCCATCCCTGACTCGGCGAGGGCCCGGTGGCAGCGGACCATCGCCAGCTTGATGATGTCGGCGGAGGTGCCCTGGATCGGCATGTTGACGGCGAGCCGCTCGCCCTGGTTGCGGGTCTGGACCCGGCCTGAGCGGAGCTCCGGGATCGGCCGGCGGCGTCCCAGCAGGGTGGTCACGTAGCCGTCCCTCTTCGCCGCCTCGATCGTCTCGTCGATGTAGCGCTGGACGGCGGGGAAGCGCTCGAAGTAGCGCTCGATGTAGGCACCGGCCTCCTCCTGCTCGATGCCGAGGCGCTCGGCGAGGCCGTAGGCGGAGAGCCCGTAGGCGATCCCGTAGTTGACCATCTTCGCCTTCGAGCGCTCGGCCGGACCGACCTCCTCGTGGTCAGAACCTAGAACCTCGGCCGCGGTCGCAGCGTGGATGTCCTCGCCGCGGGCGAAGATCTCCCGCAGAGCGTCCTCGCCGGCGATGTGGGCGAGGATCCGAAGCTCGATCTGGTTGTAGTCCGCCGAGAGCAGGCGCTGGCCGCGGGGGGCGACGAAGCAGGAGCGGATCGGCCGGCCCTCCTCGGTCCGGATCGGGATGTTCTGCAGGTTCGGGTTGGTGCTCGAGAGGCGGCCGGTGGCGGTCGCGGTCTGATTGAAGGTGGTGTGGATGCGGCCGCTGTCCGGATCGATCAGATCCGGGAGCGCGTCGAGGTAGGTGTTCTTGAGCTTGGTCAGCTCGCGCCACTCCTCGACCTTGCCGACGATCTCGTGCTCGTCGCGGATCTGGGAGAGGACGCGGGCGTCGGTCGAGAAGCCGGTCTTGCCCCGCCGCTTCTTCGTCAGCCCGAGCTCGTCGAAGAGGACCTCGGCGAGCTGCTGGGGAGAGCCGATCGTGAACTCGTGGCCGGCGAGCTCGAAGATCTCGGCCTGGAGCTTCGTCGATCCGCTGCTCGAAGCCCTTGCCGATCTCGGCGAGGCGCTTGGCGTCGAGCATCACCCCGACCCGCTCCATCTCCGCCAGGACCTCGACCAGCGGCATCTCGACCTCGTTCATCAGCCGTTCCAGGTCCTGCTCCTTCATCGACTCGCGCTGGCGCTTGGCGATCTCCCAGACGAGGCGGGCCTCGGCGGCGGGGTCGGGCGGCGGCTCCTCGCCCAGCTCGAGCTGGCCGTCGCCGTCTGCGCCATCGGACTCCTTGGGCGCGGCGGCGAGGCCGCGCTGGGCGGCGATGTCGACCAGGTCGTAGGTGCGGCGCGCCGGGTCGAGCAGGTAGGCGCCGACCATCGTGTCGTGGCGGAGGTCGAGCCCATCCTCGCCGGCGGCGGCGAGGAGGCCGTGCTGGGCGCCGCCACCGAGACTCTTCAGGTCGTGCCCGATCAGCCGCCGGTCGCTGAGCGCCTTCGCAAGCGACTTGAACTCCGGGCAATCCCCGCTCGACCAGACGCTTGCCGTCATCAGCCGGCCCAGGTTGCGCCGACGATCGCCAGGGCGACCTCGCCCTCGGCGAGGTCCTGAACAGAGCCCCGCTCGGCCGTGACGTCGAGCTCCTCCTCGACCTTCCCCTCGGGGATGAAGTCCGCGCCCAGCTCCTCCTCGAGGCGCTGGAGGATCACCCGCAGCTCGAACTCGCGGGCGACCTCGCGCAGCCGGCTCCGATCCATCCGCGCTCGACATCAGCTCGTCGAGGTCGAGCTCGATGTCGATGTCGGTGACGGCGGTCGCGAGCTGCTTGGAGATCCGCGCGTCCTCGGCGTGCTCGGTGAGGTTCTCCTTCCGCTTGGCGCCCGAGATCTTGTCGACGTTGGCGAGCACCTCCTCCAGCGAGCCGAACTCCTGGAGCAGCTGGGCGGCGGTCTTGTCGCCGATCCCGGGGACGCCGGGGATGTTGTCGGAGGTGTCGCCCTTGAGCCCGATCAGGTCGGTGACCAGCTCGGGCGGCACCCCGTAGCGCTCCACTACGCCCGTCGCGGTCGTAGATCTTGGTGTCGGTGACCCCGCGCGAGGTGGTCATCACCCGCACCCCGTCCTCGACCAGCTGGTAGACGTCGCGGTCGCCCGAGACGACCATCACCTCGATCCCCTGCTCGCGGGCGCGCTTCGTCATCGAGGCGATCACGTCGTCGGCCTCGTAGCCGTCGACCTTGATGTTGGTGAAGCCGAACGCCTCGGCCAGCGGCATCAGGTGCGGCCACTGCTCCCTGAGCAGGTCCGGCCGCGGCTTGCGCTCGGCCTTGTAGGGCTCGTAGGTCAGCTCGCGGCCCGACCACCCGGCGTCCCAGGCGACCACCACGGCCGCCGGACTGTGGTCGATCAGCATCTTCGCGAACATCGAGGCGAGCCCGTAGATCGCGTTGGTCGGGCGGCCGTCGTGGGTGGCGATCGACTCGGGCAGCGCGAAGAAGGCGCGGTAGGCGAGCGAGTTGCCGTCGATCAGGAAGAGCTCGCCGGCCTTCTTCGAGGCCTGCGGCCCCTTCGCGGCGTCCCTCTCCTGCGTTTGGTAGGCACCTCTCCATCATAGGAGCGACCCCCGCCGCCCTATTATCCGCTCGCGATGCCCGCCAGCGCCCAATACAGCGTCACCGTGCGAGTCGAGCTCGACGCGCGCCAGGAGCCCATCGGCAAGCTGACCGCGCAAATCGCAGAGGCGGGCGGATCGCTGGTCTCCGTCGACCTGATCCCCGGAGCCGGTCCGGAGGGCAAACGGGTGCGCGAGTTCACGATCGACGCCCGCAGTCCCGAGCACTGGGAGCAGATCCTCCGCTCGATCGGCTCCACCCGCGGCGCCCGGGTGCTCGGCTTCACCGATCGGACCTTCGAGATGCACAAGAGGGGGCAAGATCGAGCAGCACAACAAGTACCCGCTGAAGACCCGCGACGACCTCTCGATGGCCTACACGCCCGGGGTGGCGCGCGTCTGCGAGTACATCGCCGAGGACCAGACCAAGGCATTCGAGTTCACGATCAAGGCGAACACCGTCGCCGTCGTCTCCGACGGCTCCGCGGTGCTCGGGCTCGGCGACATCGGCCCCGAGGCGGCGATGCCGGTGATGGAGGGCAAGGCGATGCTGTTCAAGGAGTTCGCAGACGTCGACGCCTTCCCGATCTGCCTGGCGACCAACGAGCCCGAGCAGATCGTCGAGGCGGTGAAGCTGATGGCGCCGACCTTCGGCGGGATCAACCTCGAGGACATCTCCGCGCCGCGCTGCTTCGAGATCGAGGACCGGCTGAAGGAGGAGCTCGACATCCCGGTCTTCCACGACGACCAGCACGGGACCGCGGTGGTCGTGATGGCGGCGCTCTTCAACTCGCTGAAGATCGTCGGCAAGCCGATCGAGAGCCTCCGGGTGATGATGCTCGGCCTCGGCGCCGCCGGGGTCGCCTGTCACGAAGATGATGCACGCGAGCGGGATCACCGAGATCATCGGCTGCGACCGGCAGGGGGCGATCTCGACCGAGCGCTTCGACTACGCGGACAACTCGATGACTCCGATCAAGCGCTGGTACGCCGAGAACTCAAACCCGGAGAAGCTCAGTGGCGGGCCGAACGAGGTGATCGAGGGCTGCGACCTGTTCATCGGCCTCTCGGGACCCGGCCTGATCGAGGCGAAGTCGCTGGAGAAGATGAACGACGACGCGATCGTCTTCGCGATGGCGAACCCGACGCCCGAGGTGATGCCCGAGGACGCGGAGCCGTACGTGCGGATCATGGCCACCGGGCGATCGGACTACCCGAACCAGATCAACAACGTCCTCTGCTTCCCGGGGATCTTCCGGGGCGCCCTCGACGCCGGCGCCCCCCGGATCACCGAGGAGATGAAGCTGGCCGCCGCGCGTGGGATCGCCGAGGTGGTCACCGAGGAGGACCTGGCGCCGGACTACATCATCCCCTCGGTCTTCAACCGCGACGTGGCGCCCACCGTCGCAAAGGCGGTGGTCGAGGAGGCGAGGAACGAGGGCATCGCCCGCTTCTCGACCGAGACCGGCACCTACGAGATCGTCGACGGCGACGGCGCCTCCTCCGACGGCGCCGGCCGCTGAGCCGCCTGTACCCGACCACCAAACAGCTGCTTTTCGCGCGGAGGAGGCGTGAGCGAGGAGACCGTGGCCGCTACCCCTCTGACTGACGCGAAGCAGGTGCGCGACGGGCCGGAAAGCGCAAGCCCGCGAAGCCGAAGCCGAAGCCCGCCTAGAGCGCGCGGCTACTCGAAGGCGCTCTCGACCGAGGCGCCGATCCCGATCATCCCCGGCCCGGCGTGGGCCCCGAGCACCGGGCCGACCTCGGAGACGAAGAGGGGATCACGGCCGAAGATCGGCCGGCACGCCTCCACAAGCCGCTCGGCGGACTCGGGGTCGCGGATGTGCTGCACGACCCAGGCGTCGGCCCCGTCGCCGTGGCGCTGGCGCGCGTAGTCGATCAGCCGCGCCACGGCACGCGATCGGGTCCGGACCCGCTCGACAGGAGTCACCTCCTCGGCGAAGGTGAGGATCGGCTTGATCTTCAAGGTGGATCCGATCAGTGCCTGCGCCGCGCCGATCCGCCCGCCCCGGCGCAGGTACTCGAGCGTGTCGAGCGAGAACCGGATCCCCCCGGCGTCGCGTGCCTGCTCGGCCTGGCGGACGACTCGCTCGGGGCCGGCGCCGCCGCTGGCGGCGATCATCGCCGCGAGCAGCACCATCCCGGTGCCGCCCGCCGCGCTGCGGCTGTCGACGGTGTGGACCCGCTCGCCGCCCTTTCCCTCGCTGGCCAGACGCTCGATCGCCTGATTCGCGGCCTCGAAGGTGCCGGAGATCCCCGCCGAGATGTGGACCGAGACGATCTCGCGCCCCGCGGCGAGCAGCGGCTCGTAGACCGAGATGAAGTCGCCGACCGAGGGCTGCGAGGTGGTCACGGCCTCTCCGCTCGCTCGCAGCCGTTCGTAGAAGTCGTCGTAGTCGGAGATCTCCGACTCCCGCTCCTGCTTGCCCCCCATTCCCACGTAGAGGCTTACCAGCTGCACGCCGTGGCGCTCGGTCAGCTCGGTGGGGAGGTAGGAGGTGGTGTCGGCGACGATCGCCGGGCCGGCCATCACAACTGCATTCGCGCTCCGCCCAGGGCCATGCTCTTTTGCCGACGCCGAGCGCTCATGCGCGGCGTTTCTATCACGCCTACCTACGGGCCATGACCACGACGCTTGTAACGGGGGCACGGGGTTCGTCCGCTCGCACCTGGCCCGCGCCCTCGACCCGCGAGGGGACCTCGACCGATCATCTCGCCGGGGTCGAGTTCGAGCGGGCGGGCTGGGACGTCAGCGACCGCAACTCGGTCCGCACGGCGATGAAGGGCATCGACCGCGTCTCCGACGTCGCTGGGACGATGTCACGGCGGCTCGCAGACCGCGCAGCGCCGACCGGCGCGCCCCACGCGCTTCTCCTTCCGCGTGTGATGCTGACAGCGCCGCGCTGCTGCTCCTCGCGCATTCGGGCAGTAATGCGAACCGATCCCGGCGCTGCCCCTCCGCATGGAAAGCGGACCTGCGCGGCGAGATACTGCGTGGGCGATTTCGGAGGAGAACGTTGCTTGGTGCGCCAGATGATCGACGCGGGTCGTCGGTTATCGCCCTACACCCTCTGAACCGGCGGCGGCCAAAGCCTCGGCCTCGGTGTCGAACGGCCGCAGTCGCTTCAGCTTCCCAGCAGCGAGCTCGAACACATAGAACAGCGTGCGGTCCACCTCTACCCCGCTGGCGCTCCCCCGGCCGACGAACCGGGCGCGGACGACCACCACGTCCCCGTGAGCTTCGACCACCTCCTCGAGCGTGACGCTGAGCTCGTCCCAGACGCTCCGAAAGGCCGCCCACACCCGCATCACCTCGTCAGGGCCGCGGTAGACGGTCTTGCCCACGGGCAGATCGGGAAGCCGGAATGACACGTGCCACTCGATGTCCGGCTGCATCAGCTCCGCGCCGACCTCGAAGTCGCCGCGGCTGAATGCGTCGAGGCCGCGATGGATGAAAGCGATGTTCTCCTCGGCTGCCGTCGCCCAAGGATGGCAGCCCGTCGGGGGTCGGCCCGCCCGCGCGGACGGTCGGGCGCCACGCTAAAGCCGCTCCTTTCCATGCAAAGCAGCGCCCTGCGTGGCAGTGGGTCGCGATGTCGGTCCCGCGTGAAAGGAGGAGTCGGTCCGTCCGCAAGGCTCCGTACTATCGAACGTATGTTCGATGATGATCGCCAGCCCTCCAGCTTCGCTGAGCTCCCCCTGGAGCGGCTCGAGCACGAGATCACCGAGCTCGCGGCCCATATCAACGCGGGCTGCTGTCGCTGGCTGGAGCTGATCGCCGAGTTCGATCGCCGCGAGGGCTGGGGCAGCTGGGGCTGCCGCTCCTGCGCGGAGTGGGTCGCCTGGCAGTGCGCCCTGACAACCCGGTCGGCACGGGAGCACGTCAGGGTCGCTCGTCGCCTGGAGGAGCTTCCCCGGATCCACGCGGAATTCGCATGTGGCCGCCTCTCCTATTCCAAGGTGCGGGCGCTTACGAGGATCGCCGAGCCCGCCACCGAGGAGGACCTTCTCGAGCTCGCCACCCACGCTACGGCCGCCCAGCTCGAGCGGGTCGTCCGCGGCCTTCGGCGAGTAAGCGCCGCGGAGGCCGACGAACAGCACGCAGAGCGCTACCTGGTCACGTGGTGGGAGGACGACGGCTCACTTTCGCTGAGAGCCCAGCTTTCGCCCGAGGACGCCGCCGTCTTCTTGATGGCACTTGACGCCTCCCATGACCGGCTTCGCGAGGGTGCGAGCGATGCGGACCGCGGTTCCGCGGAACCGCTTGCTGAGGGCGGTTCCGCGGAACCGCCTCCCCATCCGCGCCAGACCCACGCCGATGCGCTGGTGGAGATTTCGGCGGCCAGCGTCTCTGCCTCCGACCAATGCGACCCCTATCAGGTGACCGTCCACGTTGACGCCGAGGCGCTCACCCGCGACGCCTGTGGCCAAGTCAGGATCGCCGACGGCCCGGCGCTGGCGCCGGAGACCGCCCGGCGGCTCGCCTGCGACTCCTCCCTGGTCCCGCTCTTAGAGCGGGAGGGGTCGGTGCTCACCGTCGGGCGCAAGACCCGGGCGGTGCCGCCGGCGCTGCGACGAGCGGTCCAGGCTCGTGACGGCGGCTGCCGCTTCCCCGGTTGCGAGCACCGGCGCTTTCTCGATGCCCACCACATCCGCCACTGGGCCCATGGCGGCGAGACCAGCAAGGAGAACCTGATCATGCTCTGCCGCCATCACCACCGCCTCGTTCACGAGGGCGGGGTTCGGCTGACCTGCGATGCCGGAGAGCTGGTTCGCTTCCGATCGCGGAACGGCTCTGACCTGACGAGCGCGCCACCGCCACCGCCGGGGAGCGCCTCCGCCTTGCGCCGACTGGTCGCGGACACCAAGATCTCGATCGCCGCCGACACCTGCCTCCGCGGCAGCGGCGAGCGAATGGACCTCGGCTACGCCGTAAGCGTCATCGCTGATCGGCTCCTCCAACCAGGCTGAGTCCCGAACTCGCCCGCGAGCTCAGGGCTTCCTTTAGCTTCAGACAGTTGCCGCTGACCCCGCCCGTGCCTAGCGCCTGATCTCGTAGCGGAGCTCGACCATCCCGCTGTCGAACCGGGTCGTGCCCGTCAGCTGCATCGGACCACCCGGAAGGCGGCGGTCGAACAACGGCTTGCCTTCACCGAGGACGACCGGAACGACTGTGACCAGGAGCTCGTCGAGGAGGCCCTCGTCGGCGAACTGTGAGGCGACGTTGCCGCCTCCGACCACCCAGAGGTTCCGCTCGCCGGCTGCGGCGATCAGCTCTTCGTAGAAATCCTCGACCTTTGCGTCGGCGAACCGGACGTCAACGGCTTCACCCTCGGGCACCGGGAGGTCCCTGGTTGTCAGAACCCAGGTCGGCTTCCCCTCGTAAGGCCATCCTCTTCCGAGGTCGAGTACGAACTGGTAGGTCACCGATCCCATGATCAGCGCGCCGACGCCGTCGTAGTAGCGGTCGTAGGCCCCCTTGATCGGCTCGGCGTCTCCCTCGAAGCTGCCCTCGTACTTCATCAACCAGTCGAGGGTGTCGTCGGACTCGGCGATGAAGCCGTCCAGCGAGGCCGCGCAGTAGTACTGGGTGTTCGTCATACCCGCCACCCTACTTCTGCTTCCGCGTAGCATCATCGGCCTGTGCGGGTCCTGATCACAGGCGCGACGGGGCTGATCGGCTCGGCCCTCTCCGACGCGCTGCTGGCGCGCGGCGACGAGGTGGTTGGCCTCACCCGGGATCCCGCGAGAGCTAAACCGAAGAACCCGACCGTCCGCTGGTACGCCTGGCAGCCGGCGACCGAGCGGCCGCCGCCGGAGGCCATCGATCACGTCGACGCCGTCGTCAACCTGGTCGGCGAGGAGATCAACCAGCGCCTCACCGAGGCCAACAAGCGGCGGATCCGGGAGAGCCGCGTGACCGCCAGCCGCAACCTGATCCAGGGGATCAAGGCCGCGGAGCAGCCACCCACGGTCTTCGTCGGCCAGTCGGCGGTCGGCTACTACGGCGACCGGGGCGCAGCGATCGTCGACGAGGAGTCGCAGCGAGGAGAAGGGTTCGCCGCCCAGCTGCCCGCCGAATGGGAGGCGGCTGAGCGAGAGGTTGAGCAGCTCGGGCTGCGGCTGGTGATCTTCCGCACCGGCCCGATCCTGAGCAAGCGCAGCGGCCTGATCAAGCAGCTGCGGCTTCCATTCGAGCTCGGCCTCGGCGGCCCGATCGCGGGCGGCGAGCAGTTCATCCCCTGGATCCACCTCGACGACGAGGTCGCCCTGATCCTCTGGGCGCTCGACAACGATCAGGTCTCCGGCGTGGTCAACGCCACCGCCCCGAACCCGGTCACCAACCGGGAGTTCTCGAAGGCCCTCGGCCGCGCCCTCCACCGCCCCGCGGTGATCCCGGTGCCGAAGCTCGCGGTGGCCGCGCTGCGGGGCGGCGAGCTGGCCGACGCCGTCGCCGGCGGCGCCCGGGTGATCCCTCGCCGGGCCCTCGACCTCGGCTACGAGTTCCGCCACCCCGAGATCGACGAGGCCCTGGAGAGCGCATTACGCTAGAGACGATGAAGCTCGAAGGCGTCCACCACATCACCGCGATCACCGCCGACGCCCAGAGCAACGTCGACTTCTACGTCGGCGTGCTCGGGCCTGCGGCTGGTGAAGAAGACCGTCAACCAGGACGACCCGACCGTCTACCACCTCTTCTACGCCGACGAGAAGGGCGACGCCGGCTCCGACCTCACCTTCTTCGAGTACCCCGGCGCCCCCCCGGGCCGCGCCGGCGACGGGATGATCCACACGATCGGCTGGCGGGTCGGCTCCGCCGAGGCGCTCGACTTCTGGGCCGAGCGGCTCGGGCGACGCCGGGATCGAGACCGAGCGCGCCGACGACGACCCTCCGCTTCGCCGACCCCGAGGGCCTCGGCCACGAGCTGCGGCGTCGACCGGGTCGACGACGAGCCGCTGATCGCCGACCACCCCGAGATCCCCGCGGAGATGGCCCTGCAGGGCTTCGACGGCGCCCGCGCCTACGCGAGCAACCCGGAGGCGAGCCGCCCGCTGCTCGAGGAGGCGCTCGGCTTCGAGCCGCGGGAGGATGGCTGGGAGGCGCGCGGCGAGAGCCGCGGCGGCCTCTAGGCCTACGACCGCCGCCGCCCGCCGAGCGCGGCCTCCAGGGGGCGGGCACCGTCCACCACATCGCCTGGGCCTCGAAGATCGACGAGCACGAGCGCTGGCGCGAGCAGCGTGATCGACGGGCGGCGCGCCAGCCGACGCCGGTGATCGACCGCTTCTACTTCCGCTCGATCTACTTCCGCGAGCCGAGCGGCGTCCTGTTCGAGATCGCCACCCTGGGCCCCGGCTTCACCGCCGACGAGCCGCTCGAGCACCTGGGCGAGAAGCTCTCGCTGCCGCCCGACTACGAGCACCTGCGCGAGCAGATCGAGCCGCAGCTGACGCCGATCGTCAACCCCCGGGCACCGCCTGACGGCCGAGTTCCGTTCGGATCGGGCGCCGGCGCTCAGCGCGGACGGCGCGAGCTGCCCCACCTGGTCCGCGAGCCGGCGGGCGAGCCGGAGGGCGCGCTGGTGCTGCTCCACGGCCGCGCCACCGACGAGACCGACCTCCACCCGCTGCTCGACGCGCTCGATCCCGAGCGCCGCTGCTCGGGCTGACCCCGGGCGCGCCGCTGACCGGCATCCCGCCCGGCGGCCGCCACTGGTACGTGATCGAGGAGGTCGGCCAGCCCGGACGAAGAGACCTTCGTCGCCAGCATGGGCCAGCCGGCGCAGCTTCGTCGACGACGCCTGCGGGAGCGCGGCATCGCCCTGGGAGAACACCGTGATCGGCGGCTTCAGCCAGGGCGGCGCCGTGCGCCTCGCCGTCGCGCTCGGCGACCGGGCGCCCGCGGCCCGCCGGGCATCCTGGCGATGAGCTGCTTCCTGCCGATGGTGCGGGGCTGGCGGATCGACGTCCGCGCCAAGCGCGGCATGCCCGCCTACGTCACCCACGGCGCCTTCGACAACGATCATCCCGGTCGGCTTCGGCCGCAGGGCCCGCGACGTGCTCAGCGAGGGCCGGCTCGACGTCACCTACCGCGAGAGCCGGATCCAGCACTAGATCGACCCCGAGCTGATGCCGGAGATGGCAGGTGGGTCGCCTCGGTGATCGCCGGCGAGTCTCAGTTCGGCCGCTCGCCGATCGGCGTCTCCGTAACGGTCGCTCCTACGGAGCGCCTCGCGTCTGCGGAGCGGCCGTCGGCAGTCCACGCGTCAGGCTCGGCGGGCCGGCGGCATCGAGGCTGGACCGCGCACAGCGTCGTGTCGCCCTCACGCGATCGAGTAGCGCCGAGCACCGAGTCGGGACGCTCGAGTCGAGCACTCGTCGGCGATCGAGAGGGCCCGAGACTCGAGCTCGCGCCTCGCGATCGCCGCAGCGACCACCCGCATCGCGTCGTAGCCTAGGCCGCGTACTGGCCGCGGTCGCGCCCGAATCGCGTGCGCCGATCGCCTGCGAGGGCCGAGCGGCCGATCGCGCTCGGAGCCGTAGGCGCCGCGAACACGGTCGACCGCGGCTCGCAGCACGAAGCCGTCGTCGCCGGCGGATGAAGCGCCGGCTCGCCGGCAGTCCCGCGACCGGCTCGACGCTCGGCCGCGTCGGCGCGCGCTCGAACTCCTGCGGCCGAGGGCGGCCGAACGGCCGAGCGTCGAGCCGACCTGACGCTCCGCACCCCCAGCTCGCTCGCCCAGTCGGCGACAGCGGCGAGCGACCACTGTCGTCGGCGGGAACGACCCGCGCGAAGGTGGGCGTCGCCCGAGGGCGGTAGCGGTCGGGGCGAGTCCGGATAGCCCTCGGCGGGCCGGGTCAGGTCGACCGCCCCCGCCGCCGGCGAGACCTGGACGATCCCGGCGTCGTTGGTGATCGGCACCGAGGCCCTGGTGGGCTCGGAGTCGAGCTCGCCGATGTAGGCGGCCGTGCTCGAGTCCTGGGCGGCGCTGCGCGCGTTGCCGCCGACCGCGACCGGGTCCCAGGTCGGCCGCCCTTGGCGTCGTCGAGGAAGCTCGCCTCGACCTCGAGGTCGCCGGCCGCTTCCGCCGGCCTGCTCGAGCGCCAGCCGCGCGCCGTCGGCGGCGTCCTTGCCGTGCGGCGCCCGAGGCCCGGTCAGCGGCAGGCTGACGTAGACGCGTCACCGGTCCCTCGACGTCTCCGCCGTCGGACGCGGCGCAGCGCGCCAAGGGCGAGTGCCGCGAGCGAACGGCCAGAGCGCTCAGAGCGCTCCGCCATGGGCCCCTAACCGAAGAACACCTCCGCCTCGCGGTAGAGCGACTCCGGGCACCGTCTTCAGCTCCGCGGTCGCCTCCGTCAGCTGCGACCAGCTCGATGTCGGTGCCGCGCAGGGCGGTCATCTTGCCCCAGCTGCCACCGTCGAGCGGCGTCGATCGCGTGCAGGCCGAAGCGGGTGGCGAGCACGCGGTCGAAGGCGGTCGGGGTGCCGCCGCGCTGGACGTGTCCCAGCACCGTTGCCCGCGCCTCGTGCCCGGTGCGCTGCTCGATCTCGCCCTCGAGCCAGTGGGCGATCCCGCCGAGGCGGACGTGGCCGAACTCGTCCGTCGGCGCGTCCCGTCGTGTCTCCGGCATCCCGCCCTTGGGCTCGGCTCCCTCGGCGACGACGACGATCGGCGAGTACTGGCTCTCGAAGCGCCGGCTCGATGTACTCGCAGACGCGGTCCGAGGTCGAACTCCACCTCGGGGATCAGGATCACGTTGGCCCCGCCGGCGAGCCCCGCGTGGAAGGCGATCCAGCCGGCGTGCCGGCCCATCACCTCGCACGATCAGCGCCCGCTGGTGGCTCTCGGCGGTGGTGTGCAGGCGGTCGATCGCCTCCATCGCGATGTTGACCGCGGTGTCGAAGCCGAAGGTGTAGTCGGTGGCGCCGAGGTCGTTGTCGATCGTCTTCGGCACTCCGACCACCTTGACGCCCTCCTCGTCGAGCTTGCGTCGCGGCACCGAGGGTGTCCTCGCCCCCGATCGCGATCAGCCCGTCGACCCCGTCGGCCTTCAGGTTCTCGGCGATCCTCGCTCGCGCCGCCATCCTCCTTGAGGGGATTGGTCCGCGATGAGCCGAGGATCGTCCCGCCCCGCGGCAGGATCCCGCGAACCTCGGGAATTCCGAGCGGGCGGCCGTCGCCCTCGAGCGGCCCCCGCCAGCCGTCCCGGTAGCCGACGAACTCGTGCCCGTACTCGGCGACCCCCTTGCGGACGATCGCCCGGATCACGGCGTTGAGCCCGGGGCAATCGCCGCCGCCGGTGAGCACCCCTATCCGCATGTCGAGCCGCTCCGCGTCAGTCGAAGCAGACTACTCAGGCGCGCCCAGCGGCAGAACCCATTCCTCGCCTAAGGGCCTGATTCCACATCCGCCGCTTTGCATGGAAAGCGGCACATTCGCTAGGTCGCGGGATACTGCGTGGCGATGTCGCGGGAGAACGTCAAGACCGTGCAGCGAACGATGGAAGCGATCAACCGAGGCAATGTGGAGGCCGCGGTGTCGTACACAGACTCCGACGGTGAGCTTCACTCGGCGATCATCGGGGGCACCGAGGGGAACGTGTATCGCGGCCACGACGGTCTGCGCCGCTGGTACGCCGACGTGATGGAGACCTTCGAGGAGCTCAGTACCGAGTTCACGGAGTACCGCGATCTGGGTGATCGCATCGTCGCCTTCGGCCACATCCACGCCCGTGGTCGCGGGAGCGGGCTGGAGATCGACTCCCCCACGGGTTGGGTATTCACGCTTCGACGCGGCAAGGTGGTGAGGGCCGAGGGCTTCCTGGACCCGGCCGAGGCCCTCGAAGCCGCCGGACTGCGGGAATAGGCGATGTCGGAGGAGAACGTGGAGACCGTCCAGCGAGCCCAAGAGGCCTGGAACACGGAGAATCTGGACGCCTGGTTGGCCGAGCTTGATCCCGAGGCCGAGTGGCATACCGCCATTGAGCAAGCCTTCGAGGGCAGAAAGAGCACCTATCGGGGCCATGACGGTCTGCGAAAGGCCTGGGACGAATATCGCAACGAGGCATGGGGAGGTTTCATGGATCAGATTCAGGAGATTCGCGACCTCGGCGAATCGGTCCTCGTCCTCGGTCATCTCGTGACAGCCCGGACGGCTGGCATCGAGGCCGGCCAGGAATTCGGCCAGCTCGTCACCTTCCGAGACGGGAAGATCCTCCGCTCCGAGGATTTCCTGAGCCACGCGGAAGCCCTCGAAGCCGTCGGGCTGTCGGAGTAATCAGAAGCACCTATTTGGACGAGGAGCAGCGCTCCGCATGGAAAGGCGGGCGTGGTCTATAGGGTGGGCGCCTTGAGTACCGGAGCCGCAATCGGGATCGGCGCGGGGGCTGGGTTGCTGCTCGGCATTCTTGTCAGCGTGACCACCGATCTCCCGCTCGCCCCCGAAGTTGGACTTCTCCTTGGCGCCCTCGGCGGCTGGCTCGTCAGTCGTGAAGCGTCCTAGCAACGTGCCGGATCCATGAGCGAGACCGTCACAAGCACGGTCTTTGCGGAATAGCGCTCCTTTCCATGCAACGCGGTACTCCTACGGGCAAGCAGCACACCTCCTCCGCAGGCCGGAGGGCGCTACGGGCGGGTGACCCAATCGATGATCGGCCTTGCCACCCGGAGCAGAGCGCCGGTGAACACCCCGCCGAGGAAGAGCAGCGCGCAGACCGGGCCCGGGACGCCGAAGGCGTAGCCGATCACCATCGCCGAGGCGCCGAGGAGTGTGAACAGCAGCAGCTGCATCCGCGCGGAATCTACCGAGCGAGGGCTTCGCGGGTCGCGTGCAGGAATTCCCTGACGCCGGCGACCGCTGCGTCGCGATCGGAAGCGTCCGCGACCTCGCGGACCAGGCGGCTGCCGATGATCACCCCGTCGGCGATCGCGCCGACCTCGGCTGCCTGCTCGGGCGTCGAGATCCCGAAGCCGACCGCCGCCGGCACGCTCGCCTCCTCCTTGATCGCCGCCACCAGTTCGGCGAGCTCGGCCGGCAGTCCCTGGCGCTCGCCGGTGACACCGCGGGTGGAGACCACGTAGACGAACCCCTTCGCCCCGGCAGCGATCGTCGCGAGCCGCTCCGGCGGGGTGGTCGGCGCGACCAGCGGTACCAGAGCGAGCCCGTGGCTGGTGAGCGCCTGGCCTATCTCCCCCTGCTCCTCGAGCGGGAGGTCGGGAACGATCACCGCGGCGGCCCGGGCGTCCGCCGCCTTCGCAGAGAACTCCGCCACCCCCGCAGCGAGGACCATGTTCGCGTAACACATGAGCGCGACCGGGACCCGGTCGCCGACGACGGCGCAGGTCTCGAGCACCGACTCCAGGGTGGCCCCGGCGGCGAGCGCCGCGGTGTCGGCCGCGTGGATCACAGGGCCGTCGGCGAGCGGATCGGAGAAGGGCACCCCGAGCTCGATCAGGTCGGCCCCGGCATCGGCGTAGGCGGTGGCGACCGCCGTGGCCGTGTCCTGGTCCGGGAAGCCACCCATCAGGTAGGGCATCAGCGCCGCCCGGCCCTCGTCGCGGGCGGCGGCGAAGGCGGCCTCGACCCTGGCGACGCCGGTGTCGGTCGCCGTCCCCTCAGCCATCGAGGTCGGCGAGCTTCGCCGTCACCTCGTCCATGTCCTTGTCGCCACGGCCGGAGAGGGTGAGAACGTCGTAGCCATCCCCGCCTCCGTTCTCAGTGAGCCAGGCGATCGCATGGGCCGGCTCGAGCGCGGGAATGATCCCCTCGAGCTCGGCCAGCTCCCTGAAGGCGCGCAGGGCCTGCTCGTCGGTGACCGCCGCGTAGGTGGCCCGGCCGCTGTCGCGGAGGTAGGCGTGCTCGGGGCCGACACCGGGATAGTCGAGCCCGGCGGAGACCGAGTGGGCCTCGAGAATCTGGCCCTGATCGTCGGCGAGCACCGCGGAGAGGGCGCCGTGGAGGACCCCGGTCGACCCCGCCACCAGGGAGGCGCCGTGGTGTCCGCTCTCCAGGCCCTCACCCCCGGCCTCGATCCCGATCAGCTCGACCGGGTCGTCGAGGAAAGCGTGGAAGCTGCCGATCGCGTTCGAGCCCCCACCAACACAGGCGATCACCCGCGCGGGCAGCGCGCCCTCCGCGTCGAGGGCCTGCGATCGCGCCTCGTCGCCGATCACCCGCTGGAGGTCGCGGACCAGCGCCGGGTAGGGCGCCGGGCCGACCACCGAGCCGATGACGTAGTGGGTCCTCTCCACCGAGGCGACCCAGTCGCGGATCGCGGCGCTCACCGCCTCCTTCAGGGTGCGGGCGCCGGCCTCCACCGGGATCACCTCCGCCCCGAGCAGGCGCATGCGTTCGACGTTCGGTGCCTGGCGGCGAATGTCCTCGCTGCCCATGTAGACCGCGCACTCGATTCCGAAGAGGGCGCAGGCGGTCGCCGTCGCGACGCCGTGCTGGCCGGCGCCGGTCTCGGCGATGATCCGGGTCTTGCCCATCCGGCGCGCGAGCAGTGCCTGGCCGACCGCGTTGTTGATCTTGTGGGCGCCGGTGTGGGCCAGATCCTCCCGCTTCAGGTAGACGCGGCGGCCGACCCGCTCGGAGAGCCGCGAGGCCAGGTACAGGGGGGTCGGGCGGCCGACGTAGTCCCGCAGGAGGCCTGCGAGCTCGGCCTGGAAGCCGTCGTCGGTGCGCGCCTCCGCCCAAGCCGCGCTGAGCTCGTCGAGCGCCGCGATCAGGGTCTCGGGAACGAAGCGGCCGCCGTAGGGCCCAAAGCGCTCCTCGACCGGCGGGGTGGCGGCCATCGTCACGCCCTCGTCGGCATTGCCCCGCGAACCGCCTCGAAAAGCGCCTCGAGCAGCTCCGGGTCCTTGGTCCCTGCCTCGGACTCGACCCCGCTGGCGACGTCGACCGCGAACGGGCGGACCACCGAGATCGCCTCGGCGACGTTCTCGGGCCGGAGGCCGCCCGCCAGGATCAGCGGCACCTTCGAGCGCCGTCCCGCGGCCAGCTCCCAGTCGAAGCTCACCCCACAGCCGCCGTACTTTGGATGATGGGCGTCAAGCATGTGAAAGTCGGTCCGGAATGCCTCGGCGGCCTGGACGTCGGCGGCACTTCGCACCCGCAGGACCTTGATCACCTTCGCCCCCGTGCGCCGGCGAACCTCGGCGCAGAAGCTCGGGCCCTCGTCGCCGTGGAGCTGAACCATGGTCAGGGCCCCGTTCTCGACCCCCTCGGCGACCTCGTCGAGGCTCGGGTTGACGAAGACACCGGCCACCTCGCAGCGCCGCTTCATCGCCTGGCCGATCTCGGCCGCGCGGACAGGGTCGATGCGCCGGGGACTGTGCTCCCAGTGGTTGAGCCCGATCGCCCAGGCGCCGAGCTCGACAGCGCGCTCGGCGTCGCCGAGGCGGGTCACTCCGCAGATCTTCACCTTGGTCATCACCCCAAGGGTAGGTGCATTGACCGAGCTCCATTGAGAGCCGGCGTCCCCCTGCCAGTCGCTAGGGAGTCGAGGGCGCCTGGGAGTCCTGGATCCGACCGGGGCGGTCGCCGAGCTTCACCGTCACGTCGTGCTCGTTGCCGTCGCTGAGCACGGTCAGGGTGAGCTCATCCCCAGGATCGTGGTCGTTGACCGCGGAGATCACCTCGTCCATGCCGGTGACGTCCTTGCCGTCGACCTTGGTGATGAT
Source organism: uncultured Solirubrobacterales bacterium (assembly GCA_963780305.1). GTDB lineage: Bacteria > Actinomycetota > Thermoleophilia > Solirubrobacterales > 70-9 > CAVVYV01. Next base: position 42,600 of record CAWABN010000019.1, on the reverse strand, counting down.
GTCGCCGCCGACCGGGAAGCTCTCGCCCGCGACCGTCCCCTGCCCAGTGGCGCCCTTGATCCCCGCTGAGTCGGCGGGCCCGCCGGAGAAGACCCGCTCGACGAGGACACCCTGCTGCACTGGCAGGTTGAGCGCCTGGGCGATCTCGGGGGTGATGTCCCCGCCGGTGATCCCGAGGTAGGCGCGCTGCACCGAGCCGTTCTCGAGGATCTGGGAGACGACGTCGCTGGCGGTGGTGCTCGGGACCGCGAAGCCGACGCCCTCGGAGCCGCCGCTCTGGCTGGCGATCTGGGAGTTGATCCCGATCACCGCCCCAGAGGAGTCGAGCAGTGGGCCGCCCGAGTTGCCGGGATTGATCGCGGCGTCGGTCTGGATCACATCGCTGATCGAGAAGCCGTTCGGGGCCTGGATCTGGCGCTGCAGGGCGGAGACGATTCCGCTTGTCACGGTGCGGTCGAGCCCGAAGGGGTTGCCGATCGCGACCACCGGATCCCCCACCTCCGCCTTCGAGGAGTCGCCGAGCGGCAGCGGGGTGGCGCCCTGGGTGTCGTCAACGTGGAGGAGGGCGAGGTCGCTGGAGGGATCGGCGCCGACCACCTCGGCACGCTGGCTCTCGCCGTCCTCGCTGAACTGGACGTCGACCCGCTGGGCGCCCTGGACCACGTGCGCGTTGGTGAGGATGTGGCCGTCGCCATCGATCAGGAAGCCCGATCCGGTGGCGGTGCTCTGCTGCTGCTGGGGGAAGAGGTTGAAGGGGGTCTGGGTCGTCTGGGTCATCTGCGAGCGGATGAAGGCGACCCCCTTGGAGGCGCGGTCGTAGATCTCGTTGACGGTGAGGCCCTTGCCCTCGGTCTGGCTCGCCGGCCGGGTCAGCGGCGCCGCCGCGAGCGAGCCGCCGCTGTCGTCGCTCGTGTCGATCGCCCCGGTCTCGATCAGCAGCAGCCCCGCGAGCGCGACGACGAGGCCGCCGAGCACCGCGGAGCCGAAGGAGGTGGAAAGGAACCGCCCGATTCGCGCCATGGGGGCAGAGTTGCGGCCGCTGCTTAACCCGCCCTAAGCCCTGGCTACGGAGTCTCTAAGAAACCCTCACCCGCAAACCTGACGTCAAGGTTCCGGCGGCTAGTCGAGCGTGACAGTGGTCCAGTCCGCTCGTTCGAGCATGTCGGCGTCGGCGTGTCCCGGGCGCTGGAGGATCACCTCGTGCGCTGCTCCGTCGGGGTCGAAGTAACCCATGATCCAGAGGCTCCTCATGTCGCGGACGTCGCCATCTTCCGCGCCCTCCGCCTCGATCCGGCGACGCAGCTCCCTGAAAGCTTCCTCGGAAGGGGCGAGGAGGGCGAAGTGGTCGAGGCGGCCGCGGCTGAACATCGGCGACGGCGGGGGCGGCCCCTCTCCCTCCACGATCTGGAAGGGGTGGAGAACGGTCTTTGGGCCGACCTTGAGGAAGGCGTGGCGGAGCCCTTCCTCGGTCATGTCGAGCGTCACCTCGGCGTCGAAGACGCGAACGTAGAACGCGAGGAGGCGATCCATGTCATCGGTGAGGAAGGTGATGTGATGAGCACCGTCGACGAGCTGCATCGCGGCTATAGGAAGTGCTCGCGGGTGGCTTCTTCGTCGGCAGTCAGCTCGCGGACCTTGGCCTCGGGGTCCTCGGCGCGCATCAGCGCCTCCCCGATCAACACCGCATCCACTCCGACTCGCTCCAGTTCCTCAAGGGTCGAGCGGTCGGAGATCCCACTCTCGGAGACCACCGTCTTTCCGGCCGGGACGTCCGTGATCAGCTCGAAAGTGGTCCGGACGTCGACGCTGAAGTCGTCGAGGTTGCGGTTGTTGATCCCGAGGACCTCGGCGTCGATCTGCAGAGCCCGCTCGAGCTCGTCGGTGTTGTGGACCTCGACCATCGGGTCGAGATCGAGGCCCCGGGCCTCGTCGTGGAGCCGGGCGAGCTCGTCCTGCTCGAGGGCGGCGACGATCAACAGGGCCGCATCGGCGCCGCCGATCGCCGCCTCGTAGAGCTGGTAGCGGTCGACGATGAAGTCCTTCTGGAGCACCGGCAGCACGCAGGCCTGGCGCGCCGCCCGCAGGTCGTCGAACGAGCCGCCGAAGTGCGACTCGTCGGTGAGCACCGAGATCGCCGCCGCCCCACCCTCCTCGTAGGCGTGAGCGATCTCCTCGATCGTCGCCCCCGGGCGGATCTCGCCGGCGCTCGGTGAGCGCCGCTTGAATTCGGCGATCAGCGAGAGCCCGGGGCGAGTGAGCGCCTCGCGGAAGGGGCGCGGCTCCGGGCGAGTGCCGAGCAGCCCCTGGAGCTCCTCCAGCGGCGCCTGCTTGCGGCGGCGCTCGACGCCTGCCCTGGCGCCATCGACCAGCTCCTCGATCATTCCCATCTCGTCCCGCTGACCTTAGCTGGCCGCGCCGGCCAGCTCCCGGGAGCGCGCGACCAGCTTCTCGAGCACGTCGCCGGCGGCCCCCGAGGCGAGCGCCTCGCCGGCCTTCTCGACCCCCGCAGCGAGGTCGTCGGCCTGGCCGGCGACGAAGATCGTCGCTCCGGCGTTGAGCACGGCGATGTCGCGAGCCGGCCCTGAGCCACCGTCGAAGATCTCCCGCAGCACGGCCGCGTTCTCCTCCGGCTCGCCCCCGCGGATCTCATCGAGGGACGCGGGCTGCAGCCCCAACTCCTCGGCCTCGACGAACCATTCCTCGGTGCCACCGTCGGCGACCTCGATCACCCGGGTCCGCGCCGCGGTGCTCAGCTCGTCCAGTCCGTCGTCGCCGGAGACGACCATCGCGTGCTCGCAGCCGAGACCGAGCAACGCCTCGGCGACCGTCTCCTGGAAGGTCCGGTCGGAGACCCCGAGCAGCTGGCGCTTCGCTCCGGCGGGGTTGGTGAGGGGCCCGAGCAGGTTGAAGATCGTTCGCACCGCCAGCGCCTTGCGCACCGGGACGACTTCTTTGGTCGCCTGGTGGTGCTTGGGAGCGAACATGAAGCCGATCCCGACCTCGTTGATGCACTCCGCCACCTGCTCGGGGGTGAGCTCGATCCGGACACCGAGCGCCTCCAGCAGGTCGGCCGACCCCGATTTGCTGGTGGCTGAGCGGTTCCCGTGCTTGGCGACGCGGCAGCCGGCGCCCGCGGCGATCAAGGCCGCGGTGGTCGAGATGTTGAACGTCGTCGGGCCACCCCCGGTCCCCGCGGTGTCGACGAGGTCGTCGCCGTCGACGTTGACGTGAGCGGCGAGGCCGCGCATCGTCCGCGCCAGCCCTTCCAGCTCGGGAACCGTCTCACCCTTCGCGCGCAGGGCGATCAGGAACGCCGCGATCTGAACCTGCTCGGCGCGGCCCTCCATGATCTCGGCCAGCGCCGCCGAGGTGTGGTCGGCGGTCAGGTGGGTGCCATCGCAGAGCTCATCGATGGCGCGGGTGAGGATGTCGTTGGGCATCGGCTTGGGGCTGGCTAGCCCTCGCGGAGGAAGTTTTCCAGGAGCAGCTTGCCCTGCGGCGTCAGCACCGACTCGGGATGGAACTGCACGCCCTCGGCGGGAAGCTCGCGGTGGCGGACGCCCATCACCACGGTCCCGAAGGTCGAGGTGAGCTCGAGCTCCTCAGGCAGCTGCGGGTCGGCGACCAGGGAGTGGTAGCGGCCGGCGACCAGCGGGTTGGAGAGGCCCTCGTAGATCCCGCGGCCGTCGTGCTCGACCTCGGCCTCCTTGCCGTGGATCGGGTCGCCGCGAACGACCCTGCCGCCGAAGGCCTGAACCAGGGACTGGTGGCCGAGGCAGACCCCGAGCACCGGGGTCCCCGCCTCGGCGAAGCGGCGGACGACCTCGAGGGAGATCCCGGCGTCGTCCGGCGTGCACGGACCCGGCGAGACCACCAGGCGGTCGGCGCCGCGCTCGAGCAGCTCGTCGACGCTCGCCTTGTCGTTTCGGACCACCTCGACCTCCGCCCCGAGCTCGCCCAGGTACTGGACCAGGTTGTAGGTGAAGGAGTCGTAGTTGTCGATCACCAAGACGCGTGTCATCTCAGGGCCACTCCGGCTGCTCGGCGGCGAGCTCGACGGCGCGGAAAACCGCCTTCGCCTTGTTCACCGACTCGTTGTACTCGTATGTCGGCTTTGCGTCGGCGACCGTCCCTCCCCCGGCCTGCACGTGGGCGATCCCGTCCTTGACCACCACGGTGCGAATGTGGATCGCGGTGTCGAGGTCGCCGGTGTAGGAGAGGTAGCCGATCGCGCCGCCGTAGGAGCCGCGCTTGTGGGGCTCGAGCTCGTCGATGATCTGCATCGCCCGGACCTTCGGCGCCCCGGAGAGGGTGCCGGCCGGAAGGACAGAGCGGAGCACGTCCATCGGCCCGATCCCCTCGCGGAGGATGCCCGAGACCTGGCTGACGATGTGGAGGACGTGGGAGTAGGTCTCGACCACCATCAGCTCGTCGACCTTGACCGAGCCGTACTCGCAGACCCGGCCGAGGTCGTTGCGGCCGAGGTCGACGAGCATCACGTGCTCGGCACGCTCCTTCGGGTCCTGGAGGAGGCGCTCGGCGTTCCGGCGGTCCTCCTCCTCGTCGGCGCCGCGCGGATAGGTGCCGGCGATCGGCCGGGTCTCGACCCGGCGGCCGGTCACCTTGACCAGGGGCTCGGGTGAGGCACCGGCGATCTCGAAGTCGCCGAAGTCGAGGAAGTACATGTAGGGAGAGGGGTTGACGGTGCGGAGGCCGCGGTAGATCGAGAAGGCCTCCACCGGTGAGGGGGCGCTGAACCGCTGCGACGGGACCACCTGGAAGGCGTCGCCGGCGTGGACGTACTCGATGATCCGGGTGACGATCGCCTCGAACTGATCCTGGGTGAGGTTCGACTCGAATCGTGGTGCGTCAGCCCGCCCGGCATCCGCGACCGGCACCGGCTCACGCAGCCGGTCCCGGACCTCGGCGATCGTCTCCACCGCCCCCTCGTAGGCTGCTTCGATTCCTCCGTCCTCGACGAAGGCGTTGGCGATCACGGTCACCTCGTGACGCTGATGGTCGAAGGCGAGCAGCACGTCGGTGATCATCAGGGCCATGTCGGGCAGCCCGATCGTGTCCGGGTTGGGCTTTGCGAGCGGCTCAACGGTCCGCACCAGGTCGTAGCCGAAGAAGCCGACCGCGCCGCCGGCAAACGGCGGCAGCTCGTCTGGCTCGGCGATCTCGTAGCGCGCCAGATACTCGGCCGTGGCCGCGTAGGGATCGGGCGCAGCGCTGGTCCGGTCGGGCTCGCCCCCGCCGCCGCCCTCCCACTCGCTCAGGATCCCGTCGCTCCAGCGAAGGATCGCGCGCGGCCGGAAGCCGAGAAAGGACCAGCGGCCGAGGCGGCCCTGCTCAGCAGACTCGAGGAGGAAGGCGGGTCCGTCGCCGCGCAGCTTGAGGAAGGCGCTGACCGGCGTCTCGAGGTCGTCGACGAACCGGTAGCGGACCGGGACGACGTTGGCGTCGCGGGCGAGCTCGCGGGCCCGGTCGAGGTCGGGCTCGAGTCCCGGCAGCGGGGCGGTTGCGGCCCCCGGGGAGGCCATCACGGGCACCAATCAATCGCGCCGGCTTGCGTCTTCACAGCATCAATCACGACTCACCTCGCCGGCGCTCGGCGCCCGTTGATGATCTGCAGGACCTCGGCCATCGAGACGCCGCGCGATAGCAGCAGAACCGCCAGGTGGTAGATCACGTCGGCGCCCTCCTCGGCGACCCGCTCCTCCGACTCGCCGTTGACCGCTTTCACCACCTCGCCGGCCTCCTCCTTCACCTTCGAGCCGGCTAGGGACGAATCGTCGAGGAGCTCGACCGTGTAGCTGCCTTCGGGGCGCTGCTTCTGCCGGGCGAGCAGGGTCCGCTCCAGCTGCGCCAGCGCCTCATAGGGGGTCGGCGCGGGTTCACCGGGGACCGGCGGTGCGTCCTCGGCGGGATCGGCGGTGCCCTCGAGGTCCCGGTAGAAGCACGAGCGCTCGCCCGTGTGGCAGGCGGGGCCGGCCGGATCGACCAGGGCAACCAGGGCGTCGGCGTCGCAGTCGTAGCGAAGCTGGCGCAGCCGCTGGATGTTGCCGGAGCTCGCGCCCTTGTGCCAGATCTCCCGGCGGCTGCGGCTGTAGAGGTGGATCTCCCGGCTCTCGAGGGTGAGCTCGAGGGCCTCCCTGTTCATGTAGGCGAGGGTGAGCACCTCGCCGCTGCGGGCGTCCTGGATCACGCACGGCACCAGGCCCCGCTCGTCGAAGCGGATCTTCGCCGCATCCCTCTCGGTCTGCACGACCATCGAGCAAGTGTACGAATCCCCTGCTTGCGCCCCTGAAGGCGCGGGTTCAGGCCCGGAACAGTGCGGCCGCGTTACTCGATCCCGAGCCGGTCGAGGAGGCCCTCGTCGCGGCGCCAGCGCTTCCGGACCCGGACCTGGAGGTCGAGGAAGACCTTGCCGCCGAGCTCGCGCTCGAGCTCGGCCCGGGCAGCGGCGCCGATCTCCTTGATCATCGCGCCGCCCGAACCGATCAGGATGCCCTTCTGGGAGTCGGCCTCGGCCCAGATCTGGGCGTGGACCTCGACCAGTCCGTCCTCGCGGTGGCCGACCTCGGTGACCTCGACCTCGACCGCATGCGGAAGCTCTTCGCGGGTGCGGCGGAGGACCTGCTCGCGGATCAGCTCGGCCAGCTGCACCTCGCTCGGCAGATCGGAGCGCTGCTCGGGCGCGTAGAGGAAGGGCCCCTCGGGGACCAGCTCGGCGAGCCGCGCGGCCAGCGGCTCGAGCCCGCTGCCCTTCCGGGCGCTCACAGGGAAGATCTCGTCCACGCCCTCGAGCTCGGCGGTGGCGGCGAGGACGGCGGCGGTCTCGGCATTGTTGAGCCGGTCGATCTTGTTGACGGCGCAGACGACCGGCGTGCTCACGTTGACGTTGAGCAGCGCCTTGGAGATGAAGCGGTCGCCGGGCCCGACCCCCTGCTCGGCGTTGACGACGAAGAGGACCGCGTCGGAGTCGGCGATCTCGCGCTCGACCCGCCGCTGCATCCTCTCGGTGAGCGCGTCGCGCGGTCGCTGGACGCCCGGCAGGTCGGTGAGCACCAGCTGCCAGCCCGCCTCGGTGTCGGTGGCGACGCCGCGGACCGCGCGGCGGGTGGTCTGGGGCCGCTCGGAGACGATCGCCACCCTCGTCCCGACCAGGGCGTTGACCAGCGTCGACTTGCCGACGTTCGGCCTACCCGCAAGGCCGACGAAGCCCGACCGGGTCACTTGAGGCCGCTCATGATCCTCGTCCTGGAGGGCGAGCATCTCGCCGTCGTCCGCCTCGTGGTCGTAGCCGCAGAGATGCAGGGTGCCGTGGACGGCGGCCTCCTTGACGTCGCTGGCGACCGCGGGGCAGACGAAGACGTCGCCGAGCTCGCGGGGGCCGGCGGGCCGGTCGGCGTTGCCGTCGATCGGGAAGGCGAGCACGTCGGTTGCCTCGTCCACTCCCGCGGTGGGCGTAGTTGAGGGTCCGCATCCGGCCCTCGCCGACCATCTCGATCCCGAGGTGCCCGTCGTCGATCCCGGCCGCCTCTAGAGCCGCGGCGACGGGGCGGCGGAGCTCAGCCGGGACGTCTGAGAGGTCCGGAGGCGTCAACCGCCCCCATCTTCTCGCCCGTCCCGCTTGGAGTCCTGGCGGCTCTCGGCCTCGCCGTAGGCCTCGACGATCCGCTGGACGAGCTTGTGCCGGACCACGTCCTCGCCGCCGAAGCGGATGAAGCTGATGTCCTGGACGTGGTCGAGGATGTTGCCGACCTCGACCAGCCCCGAGCGCGAGCCGCGCTCGAGGTCGATCTGGGTGATGTCGCCGGTGACCACCACCTTCGAGCCGAAGCCGAGCCGGGTGAGGAACATCTTCATCTGCTCGGGACTGGTGTTCTGGGCCTCGTCGAGGATCACGAAGCAGTCGTTGAGCGTCCGGCCGCGCATGAACGCCAGCGGCGCCACCTCGATCGTGCCGCGCTCGAAGTAGGCGTTGACCTTCTCCGGATCGAGCATGTCGTAGAGCGCGTCGAACAGCGGCCGCAGGTAGGGATCGACCTTGGCCTGGATGTCGCCGGGAAGGAAGCCGAGCCGCTCGCCGGCCTCGACCGCGGGGCGGGTGAGGATCACCCGGCTGACGTCCCCGCGGGAGAGCGCCGCCGCGGCCATCGCCACGGCGAGGAAGGTCTTGCCGGTGCCGGCGGGGCCGATCCCGAAGGTGATCGTGTGGTCTCGGATCGAGTCGACGTAGCGCTTCTGGTTGACGGTCTTCGGCGCCACCCGCGTGTTGCGGTGGCTCCAGACGACGTCCTCGAGGATCTCGGCCGGGCTCTCGTGCTTGTCGAGGGCCCCGGTGACCGCCTCGATCGTGCCTGGGGCGATCTCGTGGCCCTGCTCGATCAGGTCGACCAGCTCGCCGACGACGGTCTCAGCGGTGCGGACGTCGCCGGCGTCGCCGTCGAGGGTGAGGACGTTGCCGCGCAAATACAGCTCGCAGCCGAGATGGCCCTCGAGGGTGCGCAGCACCGCGTCCTCGGAGCCGGCCAGCTCGGCGGCGACCGTGTTGTCGATCTCGAGCTGCCTACGCGCCAAGCTTCTCGCGCACCGCCTGGCTGACGCGCTTGCCGTCGGCCCTGCCGCCGACCTTCGGCATCAGCGACCTTCATCACGTTCGCCCATGTCCTTCGGCTCGGTGGCCCCGGTCTCCTCGACCGCAGCGGTGACCAGCTCGGCGAGCTCCTCGTCGGAGAGCTGCTCGGGCAGGTAGCCCTCGATCAGCTCCGCCTCGGCCTCCTCGGCGGCCGCCTGGTCGTCCCGGCCGCCCTCGCGCAGGGCCTCGGCGGCGTCGAGACGCCGCTTGCGCTCGCGCTGCAGCGCCGCCACCTCGTCGTCCTTGCCCTCCTTCGCCTCCTGCTGGAGGGCGTTGACGATCATCCGCAGCTGCGCCGACCCTGTCCTTCTCGCCGGCCTTCATCGCGGTCTTCACGTCGTCCTGGACCTGCTCGAGGATGGTCATCGCCTAAAGCGTAGTCGTACGGTCGGGTGACCCACGGCCGTTGGTTGGAGCCCGGCGGCGCGCAGGACCAGGCTCAGCGAGGCCTCGGGCCCGGGCCACGCCTCGCGCAGCAGCTGCTCGCCGCCGCCGCGCACCAGCACCCGCAGGGCGAGCGCCGAGGAGCACCGCGTCGTCGAGCTGCCCGGCCACCGGGAGGAAGTCGGGCACCAGGTCGATCGGGATGGCGAGGTAGGCGAGGACCAGCCAGAGCATGGCTCGGCGGGGGCGCGAGATCCGCCGATCGCGAGCGAGACGCCCGACCATGCACCGCGCAGTCAGGGACGAATCCCGCCAGGGCACGCGCATCCTCGCGGCGCCCGGCGGCGATCAGCGCGGCGACCGCGACGACGTAGAGGCCGACCGCATGAGCAGCAGGCCCCAGGGCCAGAGGGGGACCTCGATGTCATCGGTGGTGGTCGCGACGATCGCGCTCAGCCGCATGGCGCACGCGGCTTCATCAGAGCTGGACGAGCTCGACCTCCCCCAGCGGCATCTGCAGGAAGCGGGTGCCGAGCTCGCGGAAGGCCTCGGGGTCGCCCGTGCAGATGAAGCTGTAGCTGCCCTCCTCGCGCCCGTTGGTGGCGATCCCCCGCTCCTCCAGGACCCGCTGGGCGGTGGCGGCGATCGCGTGGCCGGCGGTGACCAGGCGGACGTCCCGCCCGAGGGTCCGCTGCAGCATCGGCGCCACCAGCGGGTAGTGGGTGCAGCCGAGGACGACGGTGTCGACCTCGGCCCGCTTCAGCGGCGCGCAGTAGGAGCGCACCATCTCGACCACGCTCTCGTCGAAGGGGAAGCCGCGCTGGATCACCGCCGCCAGGTCGGGCGCCTCGACCTCGGTCACGGTCAGCTCCCGGTGCTGCCGGGCGAGCGCCCGCAGGTAGGCGCCGCTTCGCACCGTCGCCGGCGTCGCCAGCACCCCGACCCGGCCGGACTCGGTGACCGCCGCCGCGATCTCGGCCTCCGGCTCGATCACCGCGACCACCTCCACCCCGTGCTCGGCGGCCACCTCGCGCGCGATCTCGAGGCCGGCCGAGGCGGCCGAGTTGCAGGCGATCACCAGCAGCTTCGCGCCGCGGCCGAGCAGGAAGCGCGTGACCTGCTCGACGTGCTCGCGGAGCTCCTCGGCGCTGCGCGCCCCGTAGGGAAAGCGGGCGTCGTCACCGAGGTAGACGAAGTCCTCCTCGGGCAGCGAGACCAGGCACTCGTGGAGCACCGTGAGACCGCCGACGCCGGAGTCGAAGACGGCGATCGGGAGCTCGGGCTGGATCGGACTCAGGCGCCATCTCAGCTGCGTCAGAGCGCAGCAGCAGCGCCGCCCACTCGCCCTCGTCGCGGCGCTCGGCCTCGCCTGAGGCCGCCGGCGCGAAGGCCGCGGCGACGCCGTCGGCCTCGCGGTCGAGCATCCCCGAGCAGACCAGTGTCGCCGGGAGCGGCGTCTCCCGGCGTCCAGTGGCGAGCGCACTCGAGCAGCAGGCGCGGTCAGGTTCGCGACCACGGTCGGGGCCACCGGCGGGGCGTCCTCGCGGACGTCGACGCGCTCGATCGCGAGCTCGACCCCGTTCGCCTCGGCGTTGGCCGCGGCGGCCTCGAGCGATGCCGGCTCGCGGTCGCAGGCGGTGACCGGGCCCCAGCCGAGCTTCGCCGCGGCGATCGCCAGCACCCCCGAGCCCGTGCCCCAGTCGGCGAGCGGGCCCGAGGCCTCCCCCGCCTGCTCCAGCTCCACCAGCAGCGCCAGGCAGAGGCGGGTGGTCGGGTGGCCGCCGGTGCCGAACGCGCGGCCCGGGATCGACGACGACGTCGAGCAGCCCGTCCTTCGGCTCCCACCACGACGGGCCGCACGCCGATCCGGCCGCCGACCTCGATCGGGCGGTGGAAGTCGGCCCAGCGGTCGGCCCAGTCGTCCGGGACCGAGGTGGTCGTACTTCGACCAGCGCCCCGCCCGCGGCGGCCTGCAGCTCGCCCAGCTCGGGAACCTCGCCCGGCGGGCCGTAGATCGCGAACTCGACGAAGCCTGGCCCGCGCTCCTCCTCGACCCCGTTCGGGGCGAGCTCGAGCAGGTTGGCGAGCACGTGCTCGGCGTACTCGGGCTCGCAGCGGACGGCGAGCCTGATCATCGGCGGCTGGGACGCGCTCTTGCCGCTCGAGCGTCTCGCGCCAGCCGTTCGGCCTGCTCTCGCTGCTGCGCGCTGAGCTTTCTCGGGACGACCAGCTCGAAGACGACGTGCTGGTCGCCGCGGCTGCCGCCCTGCAGCGGCGGCAGGCCCGCGCCTTGCGAGCACGGTGACGTCGCCGTGCTGGGCGCCCGGCCGGGACCTTGACCGGCTCCTCGCCGTCCAGGGTCGGCACGCTGACCTCCCCGCCGAGCATCGCGGTGGTCACCGGGATCGGCACCCGGCTGACCAGCTCGGTGCCCTGGCGGGCGAAGCGCTCGTCCGCGGCGCACGCGGACCTCGACGTAGAGGTCGCCCTGCCCGCCGCCGGCGTCGCCGGCGTGGCCGGCGCCCGCGATCCGGATCCGCTGGCCGTCCTCGATCCCGGCGGGGACGTCCACCTCCCAGGTCCGCGGCTCTCCGGTCCTGCCCCGCGCCGCCGCAGACCTCGCAGGGCGTCTCCGGGACCCCGCCCGTCGCCCCCGCAGCGGTCGCAGGGCGATCGCGCGCACCACCTGGCCGAAGACGCTGCGGCTCACCTGGCGCAGCTGGCCCGATGCCCTCGCAGCGCTCGCAGGTGTGGATCGGGGTCCCGGGCTCGGCGCCGTTGCCGCGGCAGTGCTCGCAGACGCTGACCGCCTCGAAGCTGACCTCGCGCTCGGTCCCCTCGAGCACCTCGGCAGAGGTCGATCTCGATCGTCGCCAGGATGTCGCCGCCCGCCGCGGGGCCGCGCTGGCCGAAGCCGAAGCCGCCCCCGAAGGGATCGCCGCCGAAGATCGTGTCGAAGATGTCCTGGAAGCTCGAGAAGCCGTCTCGCCGGCGGGTCCAGCCGCCAGAGCGCAGGCCCTCGTGGCCGAAGGTGTCGTAGGTGCGCCGGCGCTCGGGGTCGGAGAGGACCTCGTAGGCCTCGGCCGCCTCCTTGAACTTCTCCTCGGCCTCGGGATCGTGGGCGTTGACGTCGGGGTGCAGCTCGCGGGCGAGCCCGCGGAAGGCCTTCTTGATCTCGCCGTCGGAGGCGCCCCGCTCGACGCCGAGCACCTCGTAGTAGTCGCGCGCCATCGGGCGTCACTCGTCGTAGACGGTCTCGAAGAAGCGCGAGAGCTCGCCCGCCGCCTCCCGCACCGAGGCGATCGCGGTCGCGTAGTCCATCCGCACCGGCCCGATCACGCCGACCGCGCCGAGGTTGCGATAGCCGAGGCCGTAGTTGGCGCCGACCACGCTGACCGAGCGCAGCTCCGGCTGCGGGTTCTCGTCGCCGATCCAGACGAAGACCGAGCGCTCGCTCGAGCGCCGAGCGCAGGGTGCGCAGCAGGTTGACCCGGCGCTCCAGAGCGCGCATCAGCTCCTCGGCGTGCGGCAGGTCGGCGGCGTGCTCCTCGGAGAGCAGCCGCGCCGCGCCGTCCACGTAGAGGGTCTCCTCGGCGGACTCCTCGAGGTTGGTGAAGGCGTGCCGATCTCCGCCAGGAGGCCGCGCTCCTGCTCGCCCAGCTCGGGGTCGGCGAGGCGGTCGGCGGCCATCCGCGCCCCCAGCCCGAGGCCGGCGAGCCGCTCGTTCAGGTAGCTCCCCGCCCACTCGACCAGGCCGGGATCGACCTCCGCGGCGAAGGTGAAGACGCGCTTGGTGACGCCTCCGTTGGAGGCGATCACGACCACCATCACCACCCGCGGCTGCAGCCGCAGCACCTCGACCCGGTGGATCGTCGCCGTCTGCAGCGGCGGCGCGGTGACCAGCGCGACCAGGTCGGTGATCCGCGAGAGCGTCGCGGTCGTCTCGCGGATCGCCTCCTCGACCTCGCGGCGCATCCGCGAGAGGCTCAACTCCCGCGGGGGAAGCGCCGGGAGGCGAGCCTGGGAGGCGAGCAGCTCTTCGACGTAGAACCGGTAGCCGGTATCGGTGGGCACCCGGCCGGCGGAGGTGTGGGGATGGTCGAGGAAGCCCTGCGCCTCGAGATCGGCCAGCTCCGCCCGCACCGTCGAGGGGCTCCACCCGATCTCCTCGCGGCCCGCGATCGCCTTCGACCCGACCGGCCGGCCATCGCGCACGTAGGCGTCGACCACAGCGCCCAGGACTGCCTGCTGTCGCTCGGTAAGCATGACGTCGATTCTAGGTTCACCGGCCGCTAGGCCCGCGGGAGATGCGGCTAGGGAAGCTCCAACTCTGCCTCGGCGTTGCGGATGACCTGGTTGTCGCCCTGGGCGGCGACGGTGTCGACTACGACGCGGTCCCCGTCGACTCGCTTGACCGTGCCGCTGACGGCCAGCTCCTGCTCGGGGAAGCCCATGCCGCGGAACTGGACCGAGAGGCGCTTCAGCGCCCGAGGGTCGCCGTCGGCGAGCTGGGCGTTGGCGCGGGCGACCTGGGCCATCATCCAGAGCCCGTGCAGGATGTTGCTCGGCAGTCCAACCGCGGTCGCGAACTCCTTGTCGATGTGGATCGGGTTGAAGTCGCCGGAGGCGCCCGCGTAGCGGTGGGGCAGGTACTTGTCGGGGGTCACCTTGAGCTCAGGGATCGACTCGCCCGGTTTCAGGTCGATGCGAGGGGGCTCCGCAGGCGAAGCCGAGGAGCCACCCGTTTTCACGAGACCCCCCTGACGATGTTGGTCCAGGTGCCGCGCACGACCTCGGCGCCATCCTGGTTGGTCGAGACGGACTCGAAGACGTAGAAGCCCTTGCCGTCCTTCTCGTAGATCTCCTTGCAGGTCGCCGTCGTGGTGATCTGGTCGCTCGACGCAGACCGGCTCGCCCCAGACGAACTCCTGGCTGCCGTGAAGCATCGTCGCGAGGTTGATGCCGACCTCCGGGTCCAGAATCGCGGGCCCGATCGCCGGTGAGCTGTAGACGACGCAGAACATCGGCGGAGCGACGACATCACGAAAGCCCGCCGACTTCGCGGCCTCCCGGTCGTGGTGGACGGGATTGCTCGCTCCGATCGCGTTCGCGAACTCGCGGATCTTCTCCAGTCCGACCTCGTAGGTGGTCGCGGGCCACTGCTTGCCCATCGCATCGGTCTTCACGGGCATCGGGGCGGCGATTCTAGTTAGCGTCGCTTGGGTAGGCGGGGGTATGGGCCCGCTGCTGACCACTGACGACCCTCAGGGGGGCCTCCGGTTCCGACCCCTCGCGATACCCCTGATCATCGCCGTGATCGCCGGCTCGGTGGCCGCCGCGATGGCGGTCCAGGGCAACGGGCTGGGAGTGGGCCTGGGCACGGCGGTCGGGGCGTTGGCCGCCACCGCCCTGATCGTGTTCGCGGCACGGGCGCGGCCGCGGGAGCGCGTGGAGGTTGCGAAAGGTGCCGCCGGTGAGCGCCGAGTCCTGGTGCTGGCCACCTCTGAGGTGACCCCGGAAGCCGCCCAGCGGATCGCCCCGCTCGCCTCCGGCGCCGACGATGTTCGCCTGTTGATCCCGGTGCCGAGCGATCGGCTCGAGCGCTGGCTCTCGGCCGAGGACGACGCCCGGGCGGAGGGCCAGCGCCGGCTCGCGCACTCCGCGGGCGCCCTGGTGGCCGCCGGCCTTCCGGTGAGCGGCTCGCTCGGCGACCCCGATCCGGCGCAGGCGCTGGAGGACGAGCTCCGGGACTATGCCGCCGACGAGGTCATTCTCCTGGCCGAGGGTGACGACGACCCCCTGGCCGCGCTCAGGGGCCGACTCGGGCTGCCGCTGACGCGGGTCTAGCCCGTCCCTCGCGAGCTCGATGTTGCGCTCCTGATCAGGAGTTGTCATCCACCTGAAGCACCGCGAGGAATGCCTCCTGCGGCACCTCGACCGCGCCCACCTGCTTCATCCGCTTCTTCCCCTTCTTCTGCTTCTCGAGCAGCTTCCGCTTCCGGGTGACGTCGCCGCCGTAGAGCTTCGCGGTGACGTCCTTGCGCAGGGCCTTCACCGTCTCGCGGGCGATCACGTTCGAGCCGATCGCGGCCTGGACCGGGACGTCGAACAGCTGGCGCGGGATCGTCTTCTGGAGGCGCTCGACCAGGGCGCGGCCCTGATCGTAGGAGGCGTCCTTGTGGACGATCAGCGACAGCGCGTCGACCTTGTCGCCGGCGAGCAGCACGTCGAGCTTGACCAGGTTCGAGGGCCGGTTCTCGATCGGCTCGTAGTCGAGCGAGGCGTAGCCGCGGCTCCGCGACTTGAGCTGGTCGAAGAAGTCGAGGACGATCTCCGCCAGCGGCAGGTCGTACTGGATCTGCACCCGGGTCGGCGACAGGTAGTGCATCCCGACGTGCTCGCCGCGGCGCTTCTGGCAGAGCTCCATCACCGCGCCGACGTAGTCGTTCGGGGTGATGATCGTCGCCCGGATGAATGGCTCGGCGATCTCCTCGATCTGTGCCGGGTCGGGCATCTCGGTGGGGCTGCGGACCTCGACCACCTCGCCGCCGATCAGCGTCACCTCGTAGCGGACGTTCGGGGTGGTGGCGAGCAGCTCGAGGTCGTACTCGCGCTCGAGGCGCTCGCGGACGATGTCCATGTGGAGGAGGCCGAGGAATCCGCAGCGGAAGCCGAAGCCGAGGGCGTCGGAGGTCTCGGGCTCATACGAGAGCGCCGCGTCGTTGAGAGCGAGGCGGTCGAGCGCGTCGCGGAGGTCCTCGTAGTTGTCGGTGTCGATCGGGAAGAGCCCGCAGAAGACCATCGGCCGCACCTCGCGGTAGCCGGGCAGCGCCTCGGCCGCGGGGCGCTCCCGGCTGGTCAGGGTGTCGCCGACGCGGAGCCTGGTGACGTCCTTGATCCCGGTGATCACGTAGCCGACCTCGCCCGCCGACATCCCCGGCGCGGGCCGCATCTCGGGGCCGAAGAAGCCGATGTCGTCGATCTCGGCCTGGGTGCCGGCCTGCATCGCCGTGATCGGCTCGCGCTTGGCGAAGCGGCCGTCGACCATCCGCACGATAGGCGACGACGCCGCGGTACTGGTCGAACTCGGAGTCGAAGATCAGCGCCCGCGGCGGCGCCTCGGGCTCGCCCTCGGGCGGCGGGATCCGCTCGACGATCGCCTCGAGCACCTCCCGCACCCCCTCCCCGGTCTTCGCCGAGATCCGCAGCGGCTCGGCGGGGTCGCCGCCGAGCAGGTCGGCGACCTGCGCGGCGACCCCGTCGGGGTCGGCGCCCGGCAGGTCGACCTTGTTCAGCACGGGGATCAGCTCGAGGCCGGCGTCGATCGCCGCGTAGGCGTTGGCGACCGTCTGCGCCTCGACCCCCTGGGCGGCGTCGACGACGAGCAGCGCGCCCTCGCAGGCGGCGAGGCTGCGCGAGACCTCGTAGGAGAAGTCGACGTGGCCCGGGGTGTCGATCAGGTGGAGGTGGTAGGTCTCGCCGTCGGCGGCGTGGTAGGCGACCCGGACCGCCTGGGCCTTGATCGTGATCCCGCGCTCGCGCTCGAGCTCCATCGAGTCGAGCATCTGCGGGACGTGGGCGCGCGCGTCCACCGCCCCGGTGAGCTCGAGGATCCGGTCGGCGAGCGTCGACTTGCCGTGGTCGATGTGGGCGATGATCGAGAAGTTGCGGATGCGCTCCATGGCGGCGACCAAGGGTAGGGCCCCGCCGACCCAACCTCTCAGACCCGGCGGAGCAGCCGCAGGATCTGCTCCCCCTCGGGCACCCGGAGCGCGAGGACCGCGGCGAAGTAGGCGGCGGCGCCGGCGAGGAGCGCGGTGCCGAGGGAGACGATCTGCGCGAGCGTCCCCCGCCCGAGCGCGTCGTCGAGGAGGTACCAGACCAGGTAGCTGACCCCGGCGAGGAGGGCGGCGGCGATCGTCACCCGGATCGCGGTGTCGATCAACCGCCCGAGCTCGATCCCCCCGAGCTGCCTGCTTAGGATCACCGACTGGGCGGCGACGCTGGCCGCGGTCGCGACCACCGTCCCGAACACGATCCCGCCGACCCCGAAGGGCTCGTACAGCGCCAGGGCGACGAGCGCCGTGATCACCAGGTTGCCGGCCGAGATCGCGGTAGGCACCCAGGGGCGCTGGAGGCTGAAGAAGGTCCGGGTGAGGAGCAGGAAGAGCCCGTTGAAGGGCAGCGAGAGCGAGAACCAGAAGAGCGCGGTCGCCACCACGTCGGTCTGGCCGGCGTCGAACTCGCCGCGCTGGTAGACGAGCCTGATCATCGGCTCCGAGAGGACCAGGATCGCGGCCGCCGCCGGGACCAGGAGGAGCAGGATCTGGCGCATCCCGTTCGCCATCGTCGCCCGGAGGTCGTCGTACTCCTCCCTGGCGGCGAACCGGGCCAGGGTCGGGAAGACGACGGTGGCGACCGCGACCGAGAAGATCCCCTGGGGCAGCATGTAGACGCGGAACGCCTTGTCGATCGCCGCCGGCGCCTGATCGGAGACGAGGGTGCCGAAGAAGCTGTTGATCAGGAGGTTGAAGTTGATCAGCCCGAGGCTGATCGTCACCGGCAGCATCAACAGGAGGACGCGGCGGACGTCGGGCGAGATCCGTCGCGGGATCTGCCAGATCATCCGGAAGTGGAAGCTGGTGTGGCGGAGGTCCCAGGTCGGGATCGCGAGCTGGATCACGGTCCCCACCAGCACCCCGATCGCGTAGGCGTAGATCCGGTCGTCGCCGGAGAAGGTCGGCGCGAGGAGGACGAGGACGGTGATGATCGCGACGTTCCAGAAGAACGGCGAGACCGCGAAGGCTGCGAAGCGGCCGTCGCTGTTGAGGATCCCGACGACCATCCCGGTGATCCCGAGCAGGATCAGGATCGGGAACAGGATCTGGGCGAGGGTGACGGTGAGGTCGAGCAGCTCGCCCTCGAACCCGGGCGCGAAGATCGGGACGATGACGCGGCGCGGCGAGGACGAAGATCGCCGTGATCGCCCCGAGGACCATCGTCACCAGGAAGATCAGCTGCGAGGCGAGCCGGAACGCCTCCCGCCGGTCGCCCTGCTCGAGCTTCTCGACGAAGACCGGGACGAAGGCGGCCTGGATCGCGGCGTCGGCGAACAGGCTGCGGACCAGGTTCGGGACCTGGAAGGCGATCGTGAACGCCGACATCGGCCCGCTGATCCCGAAGTAGCTGGCGGCGACGATCTCCCGCACCAGCCCCGCGACCCGCGAGAAAGCGGTGGCAACCGAGAAGAAGGCGGTCGAGAGCCCCAACCGTCCCTCCCGCTCGTCGAACTCCGGCGGCTCGAACGGCTCCTCCGGGGTCGGCGCGGGGACCGCCATGAATGTCTCCGTGTCCATCGAGATCGCCTCGTGCACGCGGTCCGAGCGGCGCCACTGTTCGTCCTCGCGCAGCTCCTCCGGCGTCTCCTCCGGGTCGGCCGCCTCGCCGGCAGGGGTCAGCGGCCTCCCGGGATCAAAGGGCTCTCGTTGGTCGTCGGTCACCGGTCAGCTATTCTCATTCGCCGCCCGCCCTGCGGGTCTTTCAATGGCCAACATCGCCTCACAGAAGAAGCGAATCGCCCGTTCGCTACGCGAGCGCAGCGAGAACCTGCGCTTCGCCAGCGCCGTGAAGACCCATTTCAAGCGGCTCGAGCAGGCGGTCGCCTCGGGGGACGCCGGCGCTGCGGATTCCGAGCACCGCGCGCTGGTCTCGCGAATCGACAAGGCCGTCCAGAAGGGCGCCCTGCACCGCAACACCGGGGCGCGCAAGAAGGCCCGCGCCGCCCGGATCCGCGCCGGCGCCCACGCACAGAGCGGCTAGGCGCTGAACGGCACCGGGGACCGCGGGACGCCCCCGGCGGGCGCGAGCGCCCTGCGGAGGGCGACGGTGAGCGCCACCCGCTCGTCGTAGTCCGAGCCTCCCCGCGACCAGAGCTCGAGGTCGGCGAGCGCCCGGATCGCCGCGTCCAGGTCGGCGGGGGAGCGGCCCTTGACCTTGGAGACCAGGATGCTTGCGCCGCGTACGGGTGCATGGAGAGATCGCCGGCGACCTCCTTCGGAGGCCGGCCCGCCTCGAGCTCGCGCGAGGCGCGTAGGGCCTGGCGGAGGCGGGGGGCGAGCGAGTAGATCGACCCGCGGCAGGGCCTCACCCTGGGCGACGAGGCGCTCGGAGACCTTCGTCACCTCGGCCTCGTCGCCCTCGACGATCGCGTCCGCGAGCGACCAGATCGCCTCCTCGGAGGTGTCGGCGATGATCGCCTCGAGCTGCTCGGGCCCAACATGACCGTCGTCACCGCTCCACAGCGCCAGGCGCTCGAGCTCGTTGCGGAGACGGAGCGGGCGCGGGCCGAGTCGCTCGACCAGCAGCCGGGCGGCATCCAGGTCGAGCTCGAAGCCGAGCTCGCGTGCATCGGCGACCAGCTGCTTGGGCAGCTCGCGCTCCTTCGGCGCCTCGAACTTGAGCAGCTCGCCACCCGCCGCCTTCACCGCCTTCGCCAGCGGGGCAGGTGGCTTTCCTCGGGCGACCAGCGCAACCGTGGTCTCCGGCGGCAGCGCCCCGATCGCCTCGGCCACCCCCTCGGCGTCCTTCTTGCCCCAGGCCTCGACCCCGTCGACGAGCAGGTAGCGGCGCGCGGCGATCAGCGAGATCGCGGCCAGCGAGGCGAGCAGCGCCTCGGCGTCGGGGGCCCGCCGGCCCTCTCCCGCCTCGAACAGCTCCAGCGCCCCTGCCCCGCCCTCGCGCTCGGCGCGAGCTCGCAGCCGCGCCCGAGTCCGGGCGATCTTCGCCTCGTCGGTTCCGGAGATCAGATAGGCGGGCTTGATCTCGGCCTCGGCCACCCGCCGAGCTTATCCCGCCGGGATCGCGGTCCAGCCCGCGGGGCTCGCCTCGATCGTCACCTCCCCTGCGGCGTCGGTGCGCAGCGCGGGCACCCGATGCTCCGCGAGGGTGGAGATCGTCTCCGGGGTCGGGTGGCCATAGGGATTGTCCTCACCGACCGAGATCACCGCGAGCTTCGGCGCGCTGTGGTCCAGCAGGGCGTCGAGGCCGGCGTCGTCGGAGCCATGGTGGGCGACCTTGAGGACGTCGATCGGACCCGGATCGATCGGCGCCGCCTCCGCCTCGGCGTCACCTTGGAGCAGGATCGAGAAATGCCGCCACTCGGCGATTAACACGAGGCAGAGGGGGTTCGGGTCCTCCGACGGCCGGGCGGCGAGCTCCCGCGGTGGCCACAGCGCCGTCAGCCGCAGCGCTCCCGAGTCGAGCTCGCCGCCCTCTGCCAGCCGCACCGGGGTGGAGCCCGACGCCAGCGCCAGCCGTCGCAGCCGCGGATCGACCTCGCCGTAGACCACCCGCCCGACCGACAGCGACTCGAGTAGCTCAGTGAGACCACCGGCGTGATCGGACTGGTCGTGACTGATCACGACCGCGGCCAGCGACTCCACCCCGAGCTCTCGCAGCCGCTCGGCCACCCCGGCTCCCGGCGGCCCGGTGTCGATCAGCACCGGGTCGGCTGCTGGAGGATCGAGCAGGATCGAGTCACCTTGGCCGACGTCCAGCACGCGCACGACCAGGTCGCCGGCGCCTCCTCGAGTCTCGGGGTGGGGCCGGAGGAGCAACAACCCGACGAGCAGCGCCACCACCGCCGCGATGACAACGGCGGGAACGGGGAGCGGGCGACCTCCCCTTCCCCGCCAGAGCACCATGCCGGTCCGGCGGTCTGCCGCACGGAGCAGCAACTCGGTCACGGCGATCAGACCCAGATACGCGGCGGAGACTGCCAGCGGAGTCGGAAGAGGGATTTCCACAAGGGACCAGGTGGGGGTGGCGAGCCAGTGGGCGATCTGGGCGATGTAGGCGAGGCAGAGCGAGTCGAGCCAGTTGATCGGCTCGACCGGGATCGCGGGCAGCTGCCCGGCGATCCCGGCGAGCATCCCCAGCCACATCGCCGGCGCCACCGCGGGCAGCGCCAGCAGGTTGGCGGGCAGCGCCGCCAGCGAGAACGAATCGAAGTGGTGCGCCATCAGGGGAGCGGTCGCCACCGTGGCGGCTGCGGTCACCGCCACTCCCTCGGCGAGGGCGCGGCGGGGCGAGCCCCGCGCCGCCGTACCCGCCAATTGAGCTGTCAGGCGAGTGGACCAGATCAGGATCCCGATCACCGCGGCGAAGCTCAGCTGCCAGCCGACGTCGCCGCTCGCCCGGGGGTTGAAGGCGAGGGTGACGGCGGCCGCCAGCAGCAGCGCGTAGGCGCGCGAGCGGGGGCGCTCGGCGAGGGCCGCGACCAGCCCGGCGGCGCCCATCACCCCGGCACGCTGGATCGAGGGGCCGGCGCCAGTGACCGGTACGTAGAGGGCGATCAGCGCGAGCAGCGCCAGCAAACGCGCGCGCAGGGTGAGGCCGAGCAGCGCCAGCAGCGGCCAGGCCAGGAGGCAGAGCAGGAGCACGTTCTGCCCGGAGACCGCGAGCAGGTGGGCGAGGCCGGAGCGCTTGAAGTCGTCGCGGACCGGCGCCTCGATCCGGTCGTCCTCGCCGAGGACGAAGCCGCGGGCGAGCGCCGACTCGGGCTCGGGCATGCCGCGCGAAAGGGCCCGCTCCGCCCGCAGGCGGATCCCATCGACCGCCCCCGCGAGCCCACCCCGCGCGCCGCCCGCCGGCTCCAGCCGCGGGCTGCGCAGGGTCATCGCGATCCCCCGGCGCCGCAGCTCCCCGGCCCGCCATGGCTCTGGGGTCGACAGCACCCCCGCGGCGCTGATCGTGGATCCAACCGCCAGCTCCCCCACCTGATCGGGCGCGATCACCAGCACCCGTCCGGCCGGGGTGTCGAGACGAACGCTGACCTCTCCGTTGCTGCGCCGGGGGACGCCAGCGACCACGCCCCGGATCGAGGCTTCGGTGCCGGGCCTCGCCCGGAGGGCGTCCGCGTCGATCGCGGCGATCCTCGCCCCACCTGCCAGCAACCCCGCGAGCGCGGCAAGCAGGGAGACGATCGCCAGCCATGCCAGAGTGGAGCCACGGCCCGCGCGAGGCCGCAGAGCGACGAGCGTCGCGAGCGCGAGCGGTGCTGCGCCGAGCGCCTCCAGGGGCGGGGTCGACCCGGCCACCGGCGAGAGCGCCAGCCCCACGGTCAGCCCGGCCAGGGCCGCGAGGCGCCACTCCCGTGCGGCGTTGAGTCGCTTCAGGGCTGAAGCCCGGCGCGCAGCGCCTCCATCGTCGAGGGGCCGATGCCGCTGATCTGATCCAGCTGGTCGACCGAGGAGAGGCCGCCCTGCTGATCGCGGAACTCGATGATCTTCTGCGCGGTCACCGGACCGATCCCCTCGATCTCGTCCAGCTGGTCGGCGGTGGCGCTGCCCAGGCTGATCGGCCCCTCCGCCGCCGCGGCCGACGCCCCGGCAGCACCGCGGCCTGGGACGACCACCTGCTGGCCGTCGCTGAGCCGGGCGGCGAGGTTGATCGAGTCCTCCTCCGCCCCGGGCGTGAGGCCGCCCGCCCGCCGAACGGCGTCGGTGACACGCGCCCCGGTGGGCAGCCGGTAGACGCCGGGTTGGCGAACCGCCCCCGCCACGTGCACGACCACGTCCCGGGACCCGTGGTCACCTCCTGGGAGGGAGTCGCCCGGAAAGCTCAGTCCTGCATCCGGACCCTCCCCCTGGGCCTCGCCCGAGCGAATCCAGCGGGCGCCGACCAGGAGGACCGCGATCGCGATCGCCCCGTAGACGAGAAGTTGAGAGCGGCTGAGCTCGGGCACCCGGGCAGCCTCGCCCTCGACGGCACCCAAAAGAGCATCAGTGCGTTACGAGTCAGTGGACCAACTGAAAGGTCTCAGCGACGCTGGCTCAGCGAATCTCGAAGCCGCTGAGGCCCTCGGGTTCCTCGTCGATCACCTCTACCTTCGCGACCTCGGCGCGGCTGGGACCGTGGCGAGAGAAGTCGACCATCTCCTCCAGCCGCTCCGGGTCTCCTTCGAAGACCGCCTCGACCCCGCCGTCGGATCGGTTGCGGATCCAGCCAGCCACCCCTGCCGCCTCCGCTCGGCGCCGGGCGGTGTCTCGGAAGAAGACGCCCTGGACGCGCCCACTGACCACAACCCGCTTGCGGGTCAGGCCCGCCCTACTCCTCCTCTTCGTACTCGGAGGCCGCGGTGGCGACGGTGCGGCCGAAGACCTCTGAGGCGGTGACCGGGGGCGACTGAACCGAGACGCAGCAGAGGTCGACGGAGCCCTGATTTGCGATCGAGTGATCGGTGGCCGGGGGGACCATCACCAGGTCGCCCTCGGCGATCGGCTGCCTGTCGCCGGCAACGGTCATCGTCCCGTCGCCGCTGACGACGACGTAGACCTGCTCGGCCTCCTCGTGCGAGTGGAGCTCCTGGTCGATATCCGGGGGCACCTCGAGCCAGGTCACCGAGATGTTGCGGGAACCGAGCTCCCCCGCGTCCATGAGGATGTGATTGCGGAGCCTGTGCCACTCCTCCGTGGGAGCTTCCGCGAGCCGCCTGACCAGCACGGGGCCTTTCTAGCAGACGGAGAAGCAAAGCGGTGTGAACGGCGCGGCCTCAACTCGGCAAGAAAACCGCCGATCTATACGGGGCACCCTCGATCGCCGCCACGCGAGCGAGACCGACGACGTGGCCGCTAACGCACCACCAGGTTGACGAGCTTCCCGGGCACGACGATCTCCTTGACCACCTGCTTGCCGTCGAGGTGGCGCTGGACGTTCTCGCTCTCCCGGGCGAGCCGCAGAAGCTCCTCCTCGGGCGCGCCCGAGTCGGCCTCGATCCGGTCCCGGAGCTTGCCGTTCACCTGAATCACCAACATGAAGGTGTCCCGCTCGAGCAGCTTCTCGTCGGCCTCCGGCCAGGGCTGCTCCCAGACCCGCTCCCCGGTCAGCCACTCGTAGATCTCCGAGCCCAGATGGGGCGCGAAGGGGAAGAGCAGCGAGGCCGCGGTCGCGGTCGAGAAGCGGACCGCGGCTGCGCCGGTCGGGTCCTGATAGAGCCCGTCCTTGAGCTCGTAGATCTTGTTGACCAGCTCCATCACCGCGGCGATCGCGGTGTTGAACTGGAAGCGGGGATCGATGTCGCGGGTCGCCTTGTCGATCGCCCAGTGGGACTTGGCGAGGAGCTCGCGGGCGGCGCCCTTAACGAGAGGGGGCTCCGTGGATGCGAGGGCGCTCCCCTTGGGAGCGACCCGTTTGGTGCGGGAGGAGCCACCCGATTCATTCTCGGTCGATCCCTCTGGCTCGGTGCGCTCGGCGACTTCGCGTCCGAGGCGCCAGAGACGGGCGAGGAAGCGGAAGACCCCCTCCACCCCCTTGTCGGACCAGTCCCCGCCCTTGATCGGCGGCCCCATGAAGCAGATGTAGGTGCGCAGTGAGTCCGCGCCGAAGTGCTCCACGTACTCCGCGGGGTTCACGGTGTTGCCGTGCGACTTCGACATCTTCGCCCCATCGCGGGTGATCATCCCCTGGGTGAAGAGGTTGGCGAACGGCTCGCGCGCCTCCAGCAGGTCCATGTCGTGCAGCGCCTTGGTGAAGAAGCGCGCGTACATCAGGTGCAGGATCGCGTGCTCGACGCCGCCGATGTACTGATCGACGGGCATCCAGTAGTCGGCGACCTCACGGTCCCAGGGCGCCTCGTCGTTTCGCGGGTCCAGATAGCGGAGGAAGTACCAGGAGGAGTCGACGAAGGTGTCCATCGTGTCCGTCTCCCGGTGGGCCTCGCCACCGCACGACGGACAATCGGTGTGGACCCAGTCCTCGGCGGCGGCCAACGGGCTCCTCCCCTTCGGCGCGTACTCCGCGATATCCGGGAGCACCACCGGCAGCTGATCCTCGGGGACCGGCACCATCCCACAGCGATCGCAGTAGAGGATCGGAATCGGGGCCCCCCAGTAGCGCTGGCGGGAGACCAGCCAATCTCGGAGGCGGTAGTTGATCGCGGCCTTGCCCCGGCCCTCGGACGCGAGCCACTCGATGATCTCCTGGTAGGCCTCCCGATTGTCCTTGCCGTCGAAGCGGCCAGAGTTGACCATCACGCCGTCCCCGCTGTAAGGCAGGCCCTCGTCGTCACGGGCCTGCTCGGGGTCGGTGCCCTCGATCACCCGGCGGATCGGCAGGCCGAATGTCTTCGCGAACTCGTAGTCGCGCTCATCGTGGGCCGGGACCGCCATGATCGCCCCCGTGCCGTACTCCATCAGCACGTAGTCGGCGACGAACATCGGGATGCGCTCGCCGTTCACGGGGTTGACCACCTCGCGCCCCAGCGGAACGCCGGTCTTCTGGCGCTCCTCCGATGCGCGCTCCTCGGCCGTTGCCCGGGCGGACTCGTTGACGTAGGCGTGCACTGCCTGCTCGTTCTCGGTGCCGGCGGCGAGCCGCTCGACCTCAGGGTGCTCTGGTGCAAGGACGAAGAACGTGGCGCCGAACAACGTGTCGGGCCGGGTGGTGAAAACCGGGAAGTCGAGGTCGAGCTCCTCGCAGCGGAAGACGACCTCGGCGCCCTCTGAGCGCCCGATCCAGTTGCGCTGCATTGTGACCACGTTCTCTGGCCAGGACTCGAGGAGGTCGAAGTCCTCCAGCAAGCGGTCGGCGTAGTCGGTGATCTTGAAGAACCACTGCTCGAGGTTTCGCAGCTCGACAAGCGTCCCGCAACGCTCGCAGCGGCCGTCGATCACCTGCTCGTTGGCGAGGACAGTCTGGTCGTGAGGGCACCAGTGGACGGCGGCTTCGTGGCGGTATGCGAGCCCACGCTCGTAGAGCTTCAAGAAGATCCACTGGGTCCAGCGGTAGTAGGAGGGCTCGTGGGTACCCAATTCGCGGGTCCAGTCGATCGAGATGCCCCACCGGTTGAACTGCTTGCGGAAGGAGTCGATTGAAACCTCGGTGGCGGTACGTGGATGCTCGCCCGTCTGGATCGCGTTGTTCTCCGCCGGCAGCCCGAAGGCGTCATATCCCATCGGGTGGACCACCTGGTAGCCGTGGCGGCGACGGAAGTGGGCGATCGCGTCGCCGACCGAGTAGGTCTTCAGGTGGCCGACGTGGGGATCGCCGGAGGGATACGGCAGCATCTCGAGCACGTAGCTCTTCGGCTTCGACTCGTCGAAGCCGGGCTCGCCGGGGTTGGGGACCTCCCAGGTGCCCTCCTCGTCCCAGACTCGCTGCCAGCGGTCCTCGATCGCTGCGGGGTCGTAGCGGTCACCATCAGGGGCTGGTCCGGAGCTCTTTGCCTTTGGGTCTGCCATCTTCGGCCAGTTTAAGAGCGGGCGTATAGTGCGAGCCGGAGGAGAGGGAAGGAGGAAAGCGGATGTCGCGGTTGATCAGGCTGGATCGGAGCGGTCACACCGAGCTGGCGAGCTGGAGCGCCGGCGACACCGCCTCCGAGGACGCCGCCGTGAGTGCCTTCAGGCGCGAGCTCGATCAGGGAATGCTGGCGAGCGTCAGCGGTCCCGACGGCACGGCCGAGGTGGTGCGCGAACTGCCGCTCGACGCCGAGCTCGTCGTGATCCGCCGCCCGATCTCGGGCGGATAATGCGAGGGTGCTCCGGAAGCGATGCTGAGGAGCAACCCGTTTGATGATGGAGGCGGGCGGCCTCGCTGAAGCGGCGGCGATCCCCTGGCGCCGGCGCGCCAGCGACCGGACGCTGCGCCGCGACGGGCGACGGTGGACGATCTGGAGCATTGGGGTGGTGATCACCTTCGGGGCTCCGACCGCGGCCCTGGTTGCGATCGAGCCGCTGGCGGCTCCCGCCGCCGCGATCTTCCTCGCCCACGGCCTCGCGGTTCTCCACATCCAGGCTGGCCGCGGGGCACGGGCCGTGGTTCCAATCGGCAGCGACCGGAGCGAGGCGAGGCAGAACGACGCAGAGCCGGGCGCCGAGGAGGCGGCGCTGGGGCTGCTCGGTGACCTGCTCGGGCATGAGGAGCGCGAGCTGGTCGCCCGTACCGGCCTCGCGCTTCAGCGGGGCCGGTTCGGCACCTGGCTGGTCGGCGAGGAGGGGGCGCTGATGGTGCGCCCCGGCGGGCACCGGGTGGATTGCTGGTGCGTGCGGGTCTCCGAATCGGGCGACCTGCCCGCCGGCGACCGGGTCGCGCACCTGCTGCTTGCGCTTCGCGAGGATGAGGAGGGCTTCGCCACTGTCGCCAACTTCAACTTCTCCGGCGCGCCCTGGCGGGTGCGACTGCGGCTACCGAGGCGGTCGCGGCCTGCTCTCGAGCAGGCGCGCTCGATCGCGGGCGGCTAGTCCTCCGCGGCGCGAATCTCCTCCACCTTCGCCTCGAGCTGCTCCATCACCGCTGGATCACGGAGGGTGGTGACGTCGCCCAGCTCGCGGCGCTCGGCGATGTCGCGGAGCAGCCGGCGCATGATCTTCCCGGAGCGGGTCTTTGGGAGGTCCCCGGCCCAGATGATCCGCTTCGGCCGTGCGATCTTCGAGATCCGCTCGGCGACGTGGGCCCGGATCTCGTCCGCGATCTCGTCCGTGCCCTCGACGCCGCCCTCGAGGGTGACGAAGGCGCAGATCGCCTGGCCCGTGTCCTCGTCGGACTGGCCGATCACCGCGCACTCGGCCACCTTCGGGTAGGAGACGACCGCCGACTCGACCTCCGCGGTGGAGAGCCGGTGTCCGGCGACGTTGACCACGTCGTCGGCGCGGCCGAGGATCCAGAAGTAGCCGTCCTCGTCCTTGCGGGCGGTGTCGCCGACGTAGTAGGTGGTCTCGCCGAACTTGCGGTAGTAGGTCTCCGCGAACCGATCCTCCTCCCGGTAAAGGGTCCGCAGCATCCCCGGCCACGGTCGTCCGAGGATGAGGAGCCCCTGCTCTCCGTCGAGCTCGTTGCCGTCTTCGTCGACCACCCGCGCCTCGATTCCGGGCAGCGGCTTGCTCACCGACCCCGGCTTCGCCTCGGTGAGGCCGGGCAGCGAGCTGATCAGGATGTGGCCGGTCTCAGTCTGCCACCAGGTGTCGACGATCGGGCAGCGCTCACCGCCGATCACCTCGTAGTACCAGAGCCACGCCTTCGGGTTGATCGGCTCGCCCACGGTTCCGAGCAGCCGCAGCGAGGAGAGATCGTGCTTTGCCGGATGCTCGGGCCCCCACTTGAGGCAGGCTCGGATCGCGGTCGGCGCCGTATAGAGGATGGTGACGGAGTAGCGCTCGACGATCTCCCACCAGATGTCCCTGTCGGGATAGTCGGGAGCGCCCTCGAAGAGGACGCTGGTGACGCCGTTGGCGAGCGGGCCGTAGACGATGTAGGAGTGCCCGGTGATCCAGCCGACGTCGGCGGCGCACCAGTAGACGTCCGACTCGGGCTTCAGGTCGAAGATGTAGCGGTGGGTGAAGGCGACCCCGACCAGGTAGCCGCCCGTGGTGTGCAGCACGCCTTTCGGCTTCGCCGTCGAGCCTGAGGTGTAGAGGACGAAAAGCGGGTGCTCCGCTTCGAGGGGCTCGGGCTCGCACTCGTCGTCGGCTGCATCAACCGCCTCGTGGAACCAGACGTCGCGGCCCTCCTTCATCTCGCATGACTCGCCGGTGTGGCGGACGACAAATACGGTCTCGATCGAGGAGAGGTCCTCGATCTTCGGGTCAACGGCGCTCTTGATCGGGGCGGTCTTGCCCTTTCGGCGGGCACCGTCGATCGTGATCAGGGCCTTGGCGTCGGAGAACTCCATCCGTTCGCGAACGGCCTCCGGGGAGAAGCCTCCGAAGACGACGTTGTGGGGGGCGCCGATTCGGGCGCAGGCGAGCATCGCGACGGCGACCTCGGGAACCATCGGGAGGAAAATGCCGACCACGTCGCCCTTGCCGATCCCACGTTCCTTGAGCGCGTTGGCGAAGCGCTGGACGTCGCGGTGGAGCTCAGCGTAGGTGATCTCGCGCTCCTCGCCCTCCTCGCCGCGCCAGTGGTAGGCGACCCGGTCGCCGTTGCCGGCCTCGACGTGGCGGTCGAGGCAGTTGTATGAGGCGTTCAACTTGCCGTCGGCAAACCACTTGTAGAAGGGGGGGTTGGACTCGTCGAGGGCCTCGCTCGGCTCCGCGAACCAGTCGACCAGCTCGCCCGCCTGGCGGGACCAGAAGCCCTCGAGATCACGCTCGGCCTCCTCGTACATGGACTCGTCGGTGACCAGCGCCTTGCTGCGGAAGTCATCGGGGGGCGGGAACTTCTCGACGTCGAGCAGCGATTCGAGCCGGCGCTCGACGCTCTCGGCGGTGACCTCGGTTCCCATCTCCTCACCTTCCTCGCGTTTCGATCAAGTCGTCCTGGGGCCACCCTACCCGGCCCGACGGGAGCCAATCCGCGGGTGTGGCCGAGCGGCTGCCAGGGCGCCCTACGGCCGGGCCCAAAGGCGGGCCCGCCTTTAGACTGATCGGCACTTGCGGATCACGGCTGCGGCTGCAACGGTTCAGCCGGGATAGGGACGAGAGGCACGGATGGCTCGGACACCATTGGCCCAGCAGGCTCGGCGAGGCCGCCTCGGTCGCGGCCGAGGCGGCCGCCAGCGGGGCGCTCGGTCGACGAGGTGCTCGAGGACCGAGCCGGGAGGTTGCGCCGGCGCGAGCTGCTCGCCGGCGGAGCCGGGCTCGCCGCTGGCGGCGGTGCTGAGCGGGCCGCTCTCCGCGCGCGATCGCCGCGCACGCGCCCCGGATCGTGGTCGTCGGCGGCGGCCTCGCCGGGCCTCACCTGCGCCTACCGGCTGAAGCAGGCCGGGCTATCGGGCCGACCTCTACGAGGCCTCCGACCGGCTCGGCGGGCGCTGCTGGACGCTGCGCGGCGACTTCGCCGAGGGCCAGATCGCCGAGCACGGCGGCGAGCTGATCGACCAGGGCCACACCCAGACCCGCCAGCTCGCCCAGGAGCTGGGCCTCAACCTCGACAACCTGCTCTCCGGCGAGGTCAACGGCACCGAGCCCTTCTACTACTTCGACGGCGCAGCCCTACTCGTTCGCGGAGGCGACCGACGACCTGAAGCAGATCTGGCAGCAGCTCCACAAGGACGTCTCCGCCGCCAGCTACCCGACCCTCTACAACCTGTCGACCGCAGCGCGGGCCGCGAACTCGACGCGATGTCGATCGCCGACTGGATCCAGGCCTACGTGCCCGGCGGGCTGAAGCTCGAAGCTCGGCCAGCTGCTCGACGTCGCCTACAACATCGAGTACGGCGCCGAGACCGACGTGCAGAGCTCGCTCAACATGCTCTACCTGCTCGGCTACTCGGGCCAGGGCCAGCTGCGGATCTTCGGCAAGTCGAACGAGAAGTACCACGTGCGCGGCGGCAACGACCAGATCCCGGCGCGGCTCGCCGACGCGCTGCAGGGCCAGATCACGACCGGGGTCGGAGCTGGTCGCGATCAGGCGCAACTCCGGACGGCAGCTACCGGCTCTCGTTCCAGCCGGCAGCGGCACGAGCACCGTCACGGCCGACCGCGTCGTGCTCGCCCTGCCGTTCTCGATCCTGCGCGACGTCGACTACTCGAAAGCCGGCTTCTCGCAGGTCAAGGACACGGCGATCCAGGAGCTCGGGATGGGGACGAACTCGAAGCTCCACGTCCAGTTCGACCAGCCGGCTCTGGAACTCGCTCGGCAATGCAACGGCGAGACCTACGCCGACACCGGCTACCAGAACACCTGGGAGGTCACCCGGGCGCAGCCGGGAAATCGCGGGATCCTCGTCGACTACACCGGCGGCAACATCGGCGCGAGCTTCGGCAGCGGCACGCCGACGGAACGCGCCGCCCAGTTCCTGCAACCAGATCGAGCCGGTGCTGCCCGGGATCACCGCGCAGCTGGAACGGCCGGGCGACCGTCGACTTCTGGACCGGCTACCAGTGGACCAAGGGCTCCTACTCCTACTGGAAGGTCGGCCAGTACACGAAGTTCGCCGGCGCCGAGCGCGCAGCAGGAGGGCGCCTGCCACTTCGCCGGCGAGCACACCTCGATCGACTTCCAGGGCTACCTGAACGGCGCCGTCGAGATCGGGCGAACGGGCCGCCGGACGAGATCCTCGCGGCGCTGAAGTAGCAGGGAGTACGGGCTAGGCGCCTTCGAGGGAGGGGTCGGCCGGACCGAGGCGGGCGAAGCGGCGGCCATGGCGGGTGATCAAGATCTCCTCGCCAGCCGCGGCGCGTTCCATCCAGTAGCCGAAGCGATCGCGGAATGCGTTTGCGCCGATGACGTTCAATCCGTCAACAGCGCCGGAAGTGGAGCTGAGGGGGCTCGAACCCCTGACCTCCGCCATGCCATGGCGGCGCTCTCCCAGCTGAGCTACAGCCCCAAGGGAGTAATTCTTCGCCCAGTTTACCGCCGCGCGCTGGGCGTTCTTGGTTGGCTGAAGACGCAGTTGAAACGAGGAGCGACCGTCGGTCTCATCCGATGGAATGAAGTAGACGCGATCGATTTCCTGGCAGTAGACCGACACTGCATCGATTTCGTCTGTGCTGTAGGTGGTTCGCACTGCCCGCTCGACTCGTCAGGCGATAGCCCACGAGGTTGACGCAGATCACGCCTCGCCTGAGAGGTGCCCACTTGCATTGCACCCGCAGAATCCGACGTCCGAGATCGAATGCGAGGTCGTAGCGGCCATGCTCAGCGACGGGCTTGAGGACGTCGATCCCTAGCTTGATCGCTTCGAGTGCGATCGCCGCCTCAGCGATGTTCCCCTTGTCGTTCGAGTTCAGTACACGTGCAGGCTCCCGGGAGCGGCGTCGCGGAAGGCGCGCGGAACGTCAGGAATGTGTAATGCGAGCCTGACTTAGGCGGCGCGGCGGGGCTCGGCGTCGTCGTCGACGTCGAGGATGAGGCCGTCGTTGCGGGTGTCGCGGACCTTGAACTCGAACGGGGCGCGCTCCTCGAGCTCGCGGAGAAGCTCGACCGGCTCACCGAGCCTCATCGAGAAGGTGGCGCGGCCCTCGGCGAAGCGCCGCACCGTGATCTCCGAGGCCCCGTCGATCCCCGCCGCTGCGTCCTCGAAGCCGCTCAGCTGGGCGAAGTCGCTGAGTGGGCCCACCTCGACCTCCACCGGGCCTGCATAGACCCCGTCCGCGGAAGCCTGGGCCGGCTTCGTCCCGGCCGGCCGCCGCTGCTCGCCGGTGCTCACCCGGATCCCCGCCAACCCCGCCAGCTCGGCCACCCGGGCGCCCAGCTCGTCGCGCACCCGCGAGAGCTCGCTCACCCGCTCGGAGATCTGCACCGCGTCCTCGAGCGCGTTCATCCGGATCCTGGTCGCCTGGCGGCGCGCCTGCCCATAGACGTCCTCGATCCTGCGTCCCAGCAGACCGATCGCCCGCGGGGAACCCTCCTCCAGCCGCGCCAAGGCCTCCTGGAGGCGCCTCTCGCGCTCCACCACCCGCTCGGCGAGCCGCTGAGCCTCGTGCTCGAGGCGCGCCAGACGGGCGTCACGCGCCTGGATCGCCGCCTCGACCTCCTCAGGGTCGTAGCCACGTAGGGCGCGCCGGAAACGCTCCTTCGACACGATTCGTAGCCTACGGGCGGCGACGGACGGCTAACCCGCGCAGGGGATTAAGCGGCGCGGAAGCGGGCATAGAATCGCGCACGTGAGCTACACGATCAAGAACCTACGGGAGAGCGAGGATTTCGCCGCCAAGCAAGGATTCTCCGAGGCGCAGGAGGCCCGCTTTCCCCACCACGATCTCGACGCTGAGCAAACCGGCCTCGCCCTGATCGCGGTGAAGCCGGGCAAGCGTCAGCCCTTCGCGCACCGCCACAAGGACGCCGAGGAGATCTACGTGGTCCTCTCCGGGGCCGGCACCCTTCGGCTCGATGACGAGATCCTCGAGATCGGCCCGATGGACGCGATTCGGATCTCGCCGGAGCACACCCGGATGATCGACGCCGGGCCCGAGGGCCTCGAGATCCTGGCCTTCGGCCCTCGCCACGAGGGCGACGCGGAGCTCATACCGGACTTCTGGGAAGAGGGCTAGTTAGGCGGCGCCGCGCGCGCCGGCGACGTCGAGCCGCTCGGCCTCGCCCCAGAGCTGCTCCAGGCGGTAGCGCTCGCGCAGCGTCCGGCGTGAACACGTGCAGGACGCAGTCGAGGTAGTCGATCAGCACCCACTGCGCCTCGCGCTCCCCCTCGACCCGCGCCGGGAGCCGCCCCTCCGCGCTTCAGCTGGTGGTAGACCTCGTCGTGGATCGCCTTCGCCTGGCGCTCGTTGCGCGCCGTGCAGATCACGAGGAAGTCCGTGTAGCCGACCAGCGCGCGCACGTCGAGCGCCACCAGGTCCGCGCGCCCTTGTCGTCGGCGATCTCCGCGATCCGCCGCGCCAGCTCCTCGGAGCTCCGCTCCTGCTCGCGGCCTCGGCGCGTCACCGGTAGAGCCCCCGCTCCGCGATCAGCTCGACCACCGGGTCCGGGACCAGATGCCGCAGCGGCCGCCCCGCCGCCGCCCGTTCCCTGATCATGGTCGAGGACACTCCGCAAAGTGGCATCTCGATCATCTCAGCTCGATCGGCGGCACCGAGGCGCTCCAGCGCCGAGTCGCACCGCCCCGAGCCCCACTCCCGGCCGCGGCACGACCCCGAGCCGCGCCAGCTCCACCACCCGCTCGGGCTTCTTCCAGCTCGCCAGCCCCGCCGCCATGTCGGCGCCGAGCAGGAAGACAGATCTCCCGCTCCGGGTCGCGCTCCGCGAGCAGCCTCCAGCGTCAGGTGCTGTACGACGGCCCCTCGCGCTCGACCTCGAGGTCCGAGGCCTCGACCCCGTCCTCGCCGCGGCCGCCAGCTCGCGTCATCTCCAGCCGCACCTCGGCACCGGGGTCGTCCTCGATCTCCTTGTGCGGCGCGCTCGCCGGTCGCCATCAACAGCACCTCGTCCAGCCCGAGCTGCCAGCGCGCCTCCTGGGCGAGCAGCAGATGACCGATGTGCGGCGGGTTGAAGGCCCCGCCGAGCACCCCAGAGCTGCACCGACCGTCCTACTCCCTGATCTGGCCGCTGCCGTGGACGACGTACTTGGTCGTCGTCAGCTCGCGCAGGCCGATCGGCCCGCGCGCGTGCAGCTTCTGGGTCGAGTTGCCGATCTCGGCGCCCATCCCGAACTCGTAGCCGTCGGTGAAGCGCGTGGAGGCGTTGACGTAGACGGCGGCCGAATCCACGCCGTCGGTGAACTCCTCGGCGGCCGCGGCGGAGGAGGTCACGATCGCGTCCGAATGCCCGGTCCCGTGCCGGTTGATGTGCTCGACCGCGTCGTCGAGCGAGTCGACCACCGCCGACCGCCATCTTCAGGCCGTGGTACTCGGTGTCCCAGTCCTCGGCGCGTCGCCTCGCCGACCTCGGCGCCGCCGGCGTTGCCCGCGGGTGCGCTCGTCGCCGACCAGCTCGACCCCCGCGTCGGCGAGCTCCCCGAGCAGCGCGCGGCAGCAGCGCGGCCGCGACGCTCGCGTGCACGAGCAGCGTCTCGGCCGCGTTGCAGACCCCGGGCCGCTGCACCTTCGCGTTGTAGGCGATCCGCCGCGCCATCTCGAGGTCGGCGTCCTCGTGGACGTAGACGTGGCAGTTACCGGCCGCCGCGTACATCACCGGCACCTTGGCGACCTCCTTCAGCGCGTTCTTCAGCCCCTCGCCGCCTCGCGGGATGATCAGGTCGACCAGCCCCTCCTGGCGTGGCCAGCTCGCGCAGCTGCTCGTGCCCGCCGCCCGACGAGCAGCGAGACCGCGGCCTCGGGCAGCCCGGCCGCCGCCAGCGACTCGGGCGACGAGGCCGGCGAGCAACGCGTTCGAGGTCTCCGCGCCGCTGGAGCCGCGCAGCACGACGGCGTTGCCGCTCTTCAGGCAGAGCGCGGCGGCGTCGATCGTCACGTTCGGCCGCGCCTCGTAGACGATCCCGATCACGCCGATCGGCGACGCGCTGCTTGCGCACCTCGAGCCCGTTCTCAAGCGTCCAGCTCTCGACGATCTCGCCGACCGGATCCTCGAGCTCCGCGATCTCCCGCACGCCCTGCCGCCATCTCGGCGACCCGCGCCTCGGTCAGCGCCAGGCGGTCGATCAGCGCCTCGTTCAGCCCCTCCTCGCGCCCCGCCTCCAGATCGGCCGCGTTGGCCTCGAGCAACTCCGCCGACCGCCCCTCGAGCCGCCCGGCAAGATCTTTGAGGCAGGCATCCTTCGCCTCGCGCCCCACCCGGGCGAGAACATGCGAAGCAGCCTTCGCCTCCTCGCAAACCTCGCGAACGCTCCTCGTAACCGTGGCCATGAAGAAAAGGGTAACTGCGCCGCGGCCGCCTACAGCTGGATCGACTTGACCTCGAGGAACTCCTCGAGGCCGAAGCGCCCCAGCTCGCGCCCGTGGCCGGACTGCTTGTAGCCGCCGAACGGCGCCAGCGGGTTGAAGGTGGCGCCGTTGATCTGCACCTGCCCGGTGCGCATGCGGCGGGCGAACGCCTTCGCCCGCTCGGGATCGGCCGACCAGACGCCCCCGTCGAGGCCGTAGATGGTGCCGTTGGCGATCTCGGCCGCCTCGTCCTCGTCGTCGTAGGGGATGATCGACAGCACCGGCCCGAAGATCTCCTCCTGGGCGATCGTCATCTCCGGCTTGACCTCGGAGAAGACGGTCGGGCGGACGAAGTAGCCGCGTCTCGAGGCCCTCGGGCGGCTCGGCGCCGCCGGTGACGAGCTTCGCGCCCTCCTGCTCGCCCTTGGCGATGTACTCGCGCACTCGCGTCGCGCTGGGCGTCGGAGACCAGCGGGCCGAGCCGGCGTCGCCTCCTCGAACGGGTCGCCCGGCGCATCTTCTCGGCCGTCGCCGCGGCGATCTCCTCGGCCTCCGCGAGCTTCTAGCGCGGGACCAGCATCCGGGTGTGGGCGCTGCAGGTCTGGCCCGAGTTGAGGAAGCAGTTGGCGACGCCGTAGGCGACCGCCCGCTTCAGGTCGGCGTCGTCGAGGATCACGTTCGCCGACTTGCCGCCGAGCTCCAGCGAGACCCGCTTGACGTTCCCGGCCGCCGCCTCGCTGACCATGCCGGCCGGCCCGGGTGGAGCCCGTGAACGAGACCATGTCGACGCCGTCGTGGGCGGCGATCGCCTCGCCGACCACGGGGCCGAAGCCGGTGACGAGGTTGAAGACGCCCGGCGGGCAGCCCGAGCTCGTCGATGATCTCGGCGAGGACGAAGGCGCTCAGCGGCGTCACCTCGCTCGGCTTCGCGACCACCGAGCAGCCCGCGGCGAGCGCCGGAGCGACCTTGGCGCAGAGCTGGTGCAGCGGGTAGTTCCAGGGCGTGATCGCGCCGACCACGCCGATCGGCTCGCGGACGACCAGCGAGTTCCCGACCTGCTCCTCCCAGTCGACCTCGCGCGGCGGCCTGGGCCGTGCCGCCGAAGTCCATCGCCGGCAGCCCGGCCTGGATCGTCGCGCGACTGCGCCGAGCGGCATCCCGACCTCGGCCGCGATCAGCGCCGCCAGCTCGTCGCGCGCGGCGCGGCGAGCGCGGCGGAGATCGCGGCGCAGCGCGTCCAGCCGGCTGCTCGAGCGGCACCGCCGACCAGGCCTCGAACCCGGCCGCGCGCGGCCTTCGACGGCCCGGTCGACGTCCTCGGCGGTGCCCTCGGGAACCCGACCGATCACCTGCTCGGTGGTCGAGTCGACCACCTCGATCGTGCCGGAGCCGGAGGGCTCGACCCACTCGCCGCCGATGTAGAGCTTGTCGCGCTCGATCGGCTCGGTGGGATGCTGCGGGCGGCGGGTGCGTGCGGGTGCCTCAGTTGCCAACGGGGACCTCCTGATCGGGCGGACTTGCGGCGCCGGTTGGCGGCGCGGCTGCCCCGGCATCCTCGGCGATCGCGTCGGCGGTGCGGCGGGCCAGGGCCATGATCGTGATCATCGGGTTGGTGCCGGAGGAGGTCGGGAACGCGCTCGCGTCGCCGATCCAGACGCCCTTGGTGTCGTGCAGCTCGCCGCGCGGGTCGGCGACCGAGCTCTGCGGGATCCGGGCCCATGCGGCAGGTGCCCATCTGGTGGGCGCTGAAGAGGCTTGTAGCCGCCCGCCCGGAAGGGGATCCGCTGGCGCCGCTGCGATGAAGGCCTCGAGGTCGTCGCCGCGGCGCCAGGTCGGCGCCCCGGCGGCCAGCGCCGTGATCGTGTGGGCGCCGGCGGCCTCGTGCAGGCGCACCTGGACCTCGATCCCGCTGCGCAGGTTCTCGATGTCGAGCTCGTCGTTGACCGCGTACATCGGCACCGCCTCGCCGTTCGCGTCGACGCCGACGCTGCCGTGGCCGCGGTCGCGGGTGAGGCCGATGAAGGTCGCCGCGAAGCGGAACTTCTCCATCCGCTCCTTGTGGTCGGCGCCCGAGGTCCAGGGCGTCGCCGAGCCGATCAGGCCAGGCGCGTACTGCGCCGGTCTCGATCAGCATTCCGTAGCCCTCGCCGGTGTCGGCGAACTCGTCGCAGAGCGCCGCCTGCGGCGCGCCCCACCAGGCCTGCTGGTCGCTCGCCGTAGACGCCCGACGACCGCGGTGCAGGGATGGAGCCGCAGGTAGTCGCCGGCCGCCGGGCCGCCGATCCCCGAGCGCAGCAGCAGCGCCGGCGACTCGAGCGAGCCCGCAGGCGACCACGACGCGCGGCGCGCGCACCGTGACTGCGGCGCCGCGTCGCCCTCGGGCCGGCCGCCAGACGGCCTCGACGCCGGCGGCGCGGCCGTCCTCGACCAGCACCCGCGAGGCGCGGCAGTGGGCGAGCAGCCGCGCGCCGTGGCTTCTGCGCGTCGGCGAGCCAGGTGCGGTCGGCGCTCTGCTTGCTCCCGGACTGGTCGCCGAAGCCGATGATAGCCGGCGGTCTCGGGCGAGTACGCGTCGGGATCGGTGTTGCGGATGATCGTCTCGAAGCTCCAGCCGAGCGCCTCGCACCCCTCCCGCATCCGCTGCTGGGGCCCGTTCAGGTCGCTGCAGCGAGTCCGGTGACGCCGAGCCGCTCCAGCACCGCGTCGAGGTGGGCGTCGAACTCGGGGCCGTCGACGCCGTCGAGCCCGTGCTCGCGCGCCCACTGCTCGCGGACCCAGGGCTTGGTGCGCAGGCAGTTGGTCCAGTTGATCGTGGTGCCGCCGCCGAGGGTCGTGCCCGCTGACGAGGCTGACGTTGCCGTCGGCCGTCGGCGTCGGGCCCGCCGCGCCAGAACATCTGCTGGTAGGCGGGGAGCTCGAGCTGGTCGAAGTCGGATTCGTTGAAGTAGCCGGCGGCCTCGAGCACGACGACGTCCAGCCCCCGCTCGGCCAGGGTCGCGGCGACGACCGATCCGCCCGCGCCCGAGCCGACGATGCAGACGTCGGCCTCGATCGTCTCCTCGGTGCCCTCCGGCTCGTGGATCTCGCAGCGTCTTCGGAACGTCGGGCGGCGGCCGAGATCGGCCCCGGGTAGCTCGAACGTCCGCCAGTTCGGGTTCTGGCCCGTCTCCGGGTCGGGCGCGCCGTAGGCGAGGAACAGCGTCATCGCGATCAGCGCCCCGACCCCCGCCGCGGCCTCGGGCCCGAGAGCGCGACGTTGCGCAGGATCTGCTCGCGCGAGGGCTGCGAGGCGCGGCCGATCCCCTGGGCCGCCGATCGCCTGCAGCAGCTGCGACGAGGCCCGCCGCAGCATCGCGTCGGGGATCTCCGTCGATCAGCTGCGCGGCGCCGTGGTCGACCCCCAGTCGCGTCGCGCTGCGCGCCCCAGAGCCCGTCCGGGTCGCGGTCGCGCTCGATCGAGGGCACGACCGTGTCGCAGACCGCCGCCAGCATCGCGCGCTCGCGCTCGCTCAGCACGCTCGCCACCTCTTCCTCGCTCACCGCCCGGACTCTACCCGCCCTGGCCCGCCAGCCAGCCCTGATGAAACGGGTGGCGCCTGCGAGCGCCCTTGCACTAGGTGAGGACGAAGTAGTCCCGGTGCACCGCTTCCTCGGAGGCGTGCGGGAGCAGCTCGCGGACCTCGTCCGTGCGCATGCCCTTGATCCGCCGCAGCTCGGCGGCCGAGTAGTTGACGATTCCCTTGCCGATCGCCTCGCCGTCGCGCGGCGACCTCGACCGCGTCGCCCGCCTCGAACTCGCCCTCGACCTCGGTGATCCCGACCGGCAGCAGGCTGCTGCCGCGCTCGCGCAGCACCCTGGCGGCGCCGTCGTCCACGCGCAGGGTGCCGTGGCTCGGCTTCGCGTAGCGCAGCCAGAGCTTGAAGCTGGAGCCGCGCTCGCGGTGGGGCTCGAAGCGGGTCCCGACCGGCCTCCGCCGGCGGCGGCCGCGCGCAGCGTCCCGTCGGCGGTCCCGTCGCAGATCACGCGCCGGGATCCCGGCGGCGCCCGCCATCTCGGCGGCGGCGACCTTGCTCCGCATGCCCGCCGAGCCCGAACGGCGAGGTGTGCTCGCCGATCTCGTAGCCGCGCGAGCTCGGCGGGGTCGCGGACCTCGGCGATCAGCTCCGCGTCGGCGGTCGCTGCCGGGGGTCGGCGCGTGTGCAGCCCGTCCGTGATCGGTGAGCAGCACCAGCAGCCGGGCCTCGAGCATGATCGCGACCTGGGCGGCGAGGAAGTCGTTGTCGCCGAAGGTGATCTCGTCGGTGGCGGTGGTGTCGTTCTCGTTGACCACCGGGACCACGTGCCAGGCGAGCAGCCGGCCGAGCGTCTGGCGGGCATTCAGGTAGTGGGTGCGCAGCTGCAGATCGGACGCCGTCAGCAGCACCTGGGCGGCGCGCACGCCGCCTGCGGCGAGCCGCTCCTCGTAGGCGCGGAAGAGGCTCCCCTGCCCGACCGCGGAGGCCGCCTGTAGCTCGTCGATCCCGCGCGGGCGCTGGGCCAGCTCCATGCACCCGCATCCCCCGCGCGATCGCGCCCGAGGTGACCATCACCACCTCCTCCCCGCCGTCGTGCAGCTCGGCGACCTGGGCGCAGACGCTGTCCAGCACGTCGGCGCGCAGCGCGCCGTCGTCGGCGGCGACGATCGAGGATCCGAGCTTGGCGACGACGGTCATGGCGCTGAGTCTAGGAGTGGCCGGGCGGCGTATGCTCGGCGCGATGACCGAGTTCGGCACGGTCCGCGTCGCCGCCATCCAGGCGACCCCGGTGATCCTCGACGCCGAGGCGACGGTCGAGAAGGCGATCGGGCTGATCGGCGAGGCGGCGGCCGACGGCGCCCAGCTCGCGGTGCTGCCCGAGACCTTCGTGCCGCTCTACCCGTCGGGCGACCTGGGCCAAGCGCCGCCGCGGGCTTCGACGGCTTCGACGAGCTCTGGGAGCGCCTCTGGGCGAACTCGGTCGACGTCCCGGGCCCGCTCACCGACCGCCTGGCCGCGGCCTGCGCCGAGCACGGCATCCACGTCGCGATCGGCGTCAACGAGCGCGAGGCCGAGCGCCCGGGCACGCCTCTACAACGCCCTGCTGCTGATCGGCCCCGAGGGGCTGCTCTGGAAGCACCGCAAGCTGATGCCGACCCATCACGAGCGCCTCTTCCACGGGATCGGCGCCGGCGACGACCTCGACGCCGCCGAGACCGCCGCTCGGGCGCGATCGGCGGGCTGATCTGCTGGGAGAACCGGATGCCGCTGGCACGCTACGCGCGTCTACCGCTCCGGCCCGCAGATCTGGGTCGCGCCGACCGCCGACGACTCCGACGGCTGGCTCGCGAGCATGCGCCACGTCGCGATCGAGTCCGGCGCCTTCGTCGTCTCGGTCCCGCAGTACATCCCGCGCTCCGCCTTCCCCGAAGACTTCCCCGCCGAGCTGCCCGACAAGGAGGTGTTCGGGCGCGGCGGCGCGGCGATCATCGAGCCCGCCGAGGGCGAGTGTGATCGCCGGGCCCCTCTACGACGAGGAGGGGATCGTGACGGCCGACTGCGACCTCAGCGCGGGGCTGCACGCGAAGCGCTGGTTCGACTCGGTCGGCCACTACAGCCGCGAGGACGTGCTGCTGGGGGAGGTCGGCGCTCGCCGGGGCCGATCAGGCCGGGTCCAGCTCGAACTCCACCTCGCCGACGACCACCTCGTCGCCGCGCTCGAATCCGGCGCGCTGAAGCTCGGCGATCACGCCGATCTCCCTCAGCCTCCCCTCCAGGTAGTCGAGCGCCTCGGGGTTGGCGAGGTCGTGGCGCGCGACCAGCAGCTCGATGCCGCGCCCGGTGACCCGCCAGCGCCCATCGCCCTCGGGATCGACCTCGAAGCCCTCGTCCTCGCCGGGGCGGTAGACGCGGTGCTCGGCCTCGAACTCGCCGCGCGCGCCGCGGCGCCGATCGGCGACGCTCCTCCGGCAGCGCTGCGAGGATCGCCTCGCCGCAGCTCGTCCAGTCCCGGCACCGGTCGCCGACGAGATCGCGACCACGCGCGGCGACCGCGTCGCCGAGTCGCTCGCGCCAGCGCCGAGCGAGCGGCCTCGGCCTCCTCCTCGGGCACCAGGTCGGACTTCGAGAGGGCGACGATCTCGGGCAGCTGGTTGAGCCCGGCGCCGTAGGAGCCGAGCTCCTCGCGGACCGTCTCGTAGTTGGCCTCCGGGTCGCCCTCGGGCGGGGCGATCTCGACGAGGTGGACCAGCAGGCGGCAGCGCTCGACGTGGGCGAGGAACTCGTGGCCGAGGCCGGCGCCCTCAGCAGCGCCCTCGATCAGCCCGGGGATGTCGGCGAGCACGACCTGGCGGTCGTCGAGGTCGAGGGTGCCGAGCACCGGCTCGAGCGTCGTGAAGGGGTAGTCGGCGACCTTGGGCGCCGCTCGGGTCAGGCGGCGCAGCAGCGACGACTTGCCCGCGTTCGGCAGCCCCACCAGCCCGACGTCGGCGAGCAGCTTCAGCCGCAGCTCGATCCAGCCCCGACTCGCCCTCCAGCCCCCGCTCGGCGAAGCGCGGCGCCTGGCGGGTCGAGGTCGCGAAGCGCTTGTTGCCGTGGCCGCCCGCCCCGCCGCGCGCGACCACGACCCGCTGGCCGTCCTCGAGCAGCTCGGAGGTCGAGCCGTCGAGCCCGGTGACGACGGTGCCGGGCGGCACCGCGATCAGCCCGGTCCTCCCCTCGCTCCCCGTGC
Source organism: uncultured Solirubrobacterales bacterium (assembly GCA_963780305.1). Taxonomy (GTDB): domain Bacteria; phylum Actinomycetota; class Thermoleophilia; order Solirubrobacterales; family 70-9; genus CAVVYV01. The sequence continues at coordinate 613 of CAWABN010000019.1, read as the reverse complement.
TTGCGCTTCCGCTGCCCGTGGGCGCCGCGCCCGGCGCGGAAGTGCCTGCTGCGCCCGAGCGCGGCCAGGTCGCGCCGCCCGCCATCGCAGACCAGCGACGACGTCGCCGCCGCGGCCGCCGTCGCCGCCGTCGGGCCCGCCCCGCGGCACGTGGGCCTCGCGGCGGAAGCAGACGCAGCCGTCGCCGCCACGCCCGCCTTCGACGTAGATCCTCGCCTTGTCGTAGAGCATGGCGCGCCCCGATTGGGCGCGGGCGCTACTCGCCGTCGATGACCGAGATCCGGCGCCCGCGGCGGCCCGAGGTGTACTCGACCACCCCGGCCCGGGTCGCGAAGATCGTGTGGTCGCGACCGATGCCGACGCCGTCGCCGGGCCGGAAGCGGGTGCCGCGCTGGCGGACGATGATCTCGCCCCCATCGACCCGCTCGCCGGCGAAGATCTTGACCCCGAGCATCTTCGGGTTCGAGTCGCGGCCATTGCGGCTGGATCCGAGCCCCTTTTTATGAGCCATCCTTCGTCTCCTTATCCGCCGCCTTCGCAGCCGGCTTCTTTGTCGCCGCCGTAGATCCGGCGGCGCTTTTTGTGGCCGCCGCCTTTTTGCTGGGCGGCTTTC
>CAWABN010000018.1:0-38828 GCA_963780305.1 uncultured Solirubrobacterales bacterium | reverse complement strand
GCCTCGCGGGCGGCGAACGGCTTGCGGTCGGCGGAGGCCGGTTCGTTCGCGCTCGGTTGCAGCCGCCAGCCCGCTTCGGGCGGGTCGGCGAGGACGAGCAGACCGCGAGCGTGGGGCGGAAGCTGTAGCGCCCGTTGGTCAGTGTCGCGTTTGGCGCGGTCATTGCGTGCTCCTTCGGTTTGCGGTCGGCGCCGTCGTCGCCGAGCTCGGTTCGACGGTCGAAGAGGTGGGCCGGCGAGCGGCTCCGGGCGGATCGCCCGGAGCCGCACGCTGCGGCTCGATTACGGATGCGCGGAACAGACGCACTCCGAAAGCCCGGGGGCTTCGAGGGCAATCCGCTCGGCCGCCCACCTCTTCTTCAGCCTCGACGCCGTCAGGGGCGCCACGTGGCCCTGGCGGGGGTGGCGTCGGTGACGCCGCCAACCGTGGCCCGGACCTGGAGTTTCTTCTTGCCTGGCCCGTTGGCCCTCACCCTGAGGGGTGATGTGCACGGGCAGAATGGTTTACGGGTCCGGATCGTGGGTGGCCCCGCTCGCCGCAGGTAGTCGCAAGGCGCACTCGAAGGTCGCGCCCGGCTGGTTGGCGGTGAACTCGAAGGTCGCGGCCCTGGCTTGCTAGTCCCGGCGTGGCCGTCGGGGCCTTGGTGATCGTGGTCTCGAGCGTCGTGATCGCTTGGGTGCCGGTGGCTGCAGGGATCGCTGCGGCGGACTGTCCTCCTCCGCCGCCGACCAGCAGCCCGAGCGCCCCGAGTGCCAGCAGCGAGAGCAGCACTGCAGGCCTGGGGGTGGTGATGGTGTGAGCCCTCATCTTGGGCCTCCTGGTGATCGTGGCCCCGGGCCAGGCCTCCGATGAAGCGAAGCCCGGCGCCAGTTGTCAGCGTGGAGGCTGCAACAGGGCGGCATACGGACGGCATACTCGGTCCGGCAGTCTCGCGACGCCCGCGCTCGTCAGCCGGAGGGGCAGGCCTCGATGTAGTCCTGCTCGGGCACTATCTCCTCCCACTGCTCGGGGGCGAGGCCGCCGCCGACGATGGAGCAGGCGTGTTGTCGCCAGGCGTTCGGATCGACCTCCCAGCGGAATGCCTGTCCGTCCTCGTGGAGCGCGAACAGTCGGCTGCCGTCAGGGGTGAATCGTGCCGTCGTGGAGGCTGCGCGGGCGGAGCCAGGTGCGCCTGTCGGGTCGCCGCGCAGGTCGGTCGGGAACGGAAGCGGCGAGCCGATCGGCCGCTGCGAGGCGACGTCCCAGAGGACGACGGTTCCGTCGTCGTGTGAGGTGGCCAGCGTTCGGCCGTCCGGGGAGAAGGCGACCGCGAGGGCCGAAGCGTTGCGCAGAGCCAGCGGCGCCCCGATCCGCCGCCAGCCGTCGGTCGCCCAGAGGAGCGACGTGCCGTCCACCCCGCCCGCCACGCCTGTGTGGGGCTCACCCTGACCGCCGGCGAGCAGGCTCCCATCGGGGGAGAAGGCGACCGTCAGGATCTCGCCGTCGACGGGTAGCCTCGCGAGCCGCTCGCCGCTTCCCACGTCGCGAACCTCGATGCCGTCGTCTTCCGAGAGGATCGCGCCGAACGGGATCGCGAGCCGCGAGCCGTCGGGGCTGAAGGCGAGCCCGAGCACCGCGGGAGGCAGGCGCAGCGGCGGGCCGGCGAGCTCGCGCCGGCCGACGTCCCAGATCCGCACGGTGCCCCCCACCTCCGCCGCGGCGAGCAGATCGCCCTGGCCGAAGGCGAGCGCCTGGACGTTGTGCGGGTTGGCCAGCGCCTGTTCGGTGAAGAAAGGCCACCTTGTGGCCTCCACGGGACCGCGGGGAGCGCGTAAGAGCGCGCCGATGCGAGTTTCCGACGCCGCGTCCCAGATGCCGACGCCGCCACCGACTCCGGCGACCGCGAGCGTGCCCCCGTCCGGCGCGTACTCGATCGCGAGCGCCGGCCTGCCGTCGAAGGCCTCGAAGCCGCCGGTCCGCCGCAGCGTCTCGGCGTCGATCAGGTCGACCCTGCCGTCGAGCCTCGCGACGGCGAGGGTTCGCCCGTCGGGGCTGATCGCGAAGGGGGGCGGGAAGCTCTCCGAGGTCTCGCGGACGAATCCCGTCCGGAACGGCACGCCCAGCCTGCGATCGCCGGCGACGTCCCAGACGATCACCCTGGAATCCTCACCGGCGGTGTAGAGGGTGCGCCCGTCGGGGCTGAAGACCTGTATCGCCGCATCCCCCTCGTGGCCCTCGAAGCTCTCGGTCGCGAGGCCCTTTCTGACGTCCCAGAGGATCACGTTCCCGCTCTCGTCCCAGGTGGCGAGCGTTCGTCCGTCGGGGCTGAGAGCCCCGATGCTCACTCCGGCCGCCGCCCCCGCAAGCGTCCGCACCCGCCCGGAGTGAAGGTCGAGCAGGCGAAGGCTCCCGCCCGGATCCCTGAGCGCCAGCGTGCCGCCGTCGGCGCTGATCGCCGCGTCCCCCCTTGGCGAGCCGACGCGGTAGCGGCGGACGACCCGCAGCGTCTGCGCGTCCACGGCGTAGGTCGCCCTGTCGCTCGAGACGAGCAGGCGCCCATCCGGGCTCGACAGCGTCGCGGCGCTGGTGGAGCGCGGGGCGACCCGGACGGCCCTCCCTTGCGGCGTGCCGTCGCGGGCGTCGAAGCGACGCATGAACACGTCCGACGTGTGGTCGAGGTCAGCCGCCGAATAGGTGACGATCAAGCTCCGCCCGTCCGGGCCGTACTTCACGGCCACGAAGTAGCCCAGATTGGCCCCGGCATGGCTGGCGACCGAGCGAGATCGAGCTGCGCACCCGCGCCGTATCCGCGTCGAGGATTTCGACGAATGCGGAGCGGAGGCCCGAGCCCGCGCTCCCGGCCACCGCGAGCGAGTCGCCCCCCGGATCGAAGTCGAGGCTCCACACGCCCGGCACGCCCGGCGGCCGGCGCGGCGCCTGGTGGTCGCCGATCGGCTCCCGCGTCTCGGTGTCGAAGAGGGTCACGGTGCCGCCCTCGTCACCGACCGCGAGCGTGGCTCCATCGGGGCTGAGCGCCCTCGACGTGAACGGATCGCCGTCGCCGTTCAGGACCCCGATCGTCGCGGGGCTGCGCAGGAGCGTCGAGAGCAGGTTGGAGCGGGTGGCGAGCGAGTCGTCGAGCGCGGCGCCGGCGTTGGCGAGCAGAAGCGCCTGTTCGAGGCGATCCTCGCTGAGCGCCTCGGCCCCGAGCCGCTGGGCGTCGGCGGCGATGGCCGCGTCGCGCGCGCCCTGGCGCTCGGAGATCGCGATCAGTCCAGCGACCACAGCGGCGGCGAGCAGGACGCCGACGCCGGCCAGCAGCGACCGGAGCCGGCGATTGACTCGCCGCTGCCGCTCTGCCTCGCGCTCGCTCGCCGCCTGGCTCTCGTCGAGGAACCCGCGCTCGAGCTCGTTCAGCTCCGAGTCGTGGCTCGCCGCCCAGTCGAGCGCCGAGGCGAGCCGCGCGCCGCGGTAGAGCTCCGCCGGGTCGCGCCCCGATCCCTGCCACTCGCCCGCGGCGTGGATCAGGTGCTGGTGTAGGCGCCGGCCCTCGCGTCGTCCTCGAGCCAGCGGCGCAGGCGCGGCCACTCCCGCAGGAGCGCCTCGTGGGCGATCTCGACCGTGTCCTCGTCGACCGTCACCAGGCGGCTCTCGATGAGAACGGCGAGGGCGGCGGCCGCGTCCTCGTCGCGCTCGGTCTCCAGCTCGGAGAGCGCGACCCGCCTGCTGACCGGCACCGGCTGCTCGGCGTCGGTGAGCCGCAGGAGGATCGCCCGGGCGCGCTCGCGCTGGGGCGGGCTGAGCCGACCGTAGGCGCGCTCCGCGAGCCGGGCCACCGCCCCGTTGACGCCGCCGCTTCGCTCGTACGTGGAGCGGCGCAGGGTGCGGCCGCTGCGCTCCTGCCAGAGCTCGACCAGGGTGGTGGAGAGCAACGGCAGCCCTCCGGGCTCGTCGGCGACGTCGCCGACCAGCGCCGAGACGAGCGACGGCTCGACGCGCAGCCCCGCCCGGCGGGCGGGAAGCTCGATCGCCCGGCGCAGCTCCTCGCGGCGCATCGGCCCGACGAGCACGTTGTTCGCACTCATCTCGGCGGAGAGCTCCGGGTATTCGGCGCAGCGGCCGTAGAAGTCGGCTCGGATCCCGAGCACCACCAGGGCGCGCTGGTCGGGGTCCGCCGCGATCGCGACGATCGCCTCCACGAAGGCGGCCCGCTCGCCCTCGTCGCGGCAGGCGGTGAAGATCTCCTCGAGCTGATCGACGGCCAGTACCAGCCGCTCGTCTGGCCCGAGCGAGGCCAGGGACCGGGCGAGCGGGTCGTCGTCATCCCGCTCACCCTCGCCGGGGGCGACGCGGGCCAGCGCGCGGCCGAGCTCCGCGAGCGGGTGCTCGCCCGGTCGCATCAGCACCTGCGGCCAGCGCTCGGAGCCGGGAAGCGACTCCGCCCGGCGAGCGACGGCAGGAGCCCGGCGCGGATCAGCGAGGACTTGCCGCTCCCCGACGGTCCGACGACCGCGATCAGGGTGGAGCCGACCAGGCGCGCCACCAGGTCCGCCACCAGCCGCTCGCGGCCGAAGAAGTACTCGGCGTGGGCGGCGTCGAACGGCGCCAGGCCGCGGAACGGGCAGACCTCGGGTTCCGAGGGATCGGATGGCTCGGCGACGAGGTAGAGGCTCGTTCGCTCGCGGGCGAGCTGCAACTGGGCGACGCTGCCGGCGACCTTCGGCCTCCGCCGCCCGCAGGCCGCCGCGCTCGCCGGCCGCCCTCCCCACCGCTGCCTCCAGCCGCTCCGCCGCCTGCGCCTGGGCCCAGCCGCTGGCCGCCCGATGGATCCGCAGCGGCACGCCCCCGCTCTCGGCCATCAGGGTGTCGAGCGGCATCGCGGTTCCCTCCGCCGGGGCGTAGAGCTCGGCGATCTCGACGGCGGCGTCGGTCCGCAGGGAGCGCAACAGGAGCCGCTGGCTCGCGTCGGCGAAGGCCGGCGGACCATGCTCGTCCCGGTGGAGCACCAACAGGAGCAGGGCGGAATCGCGCGACCCAGCCGCGAGGGCCGAAGCGGCCTCGAGGATCGAGGGGGAGGCGTCGTCGGCATCGTCCAGGACCACCAGGGTCGGGCGCTCGCTCCTCTGCGCGGCATGGATCGCCTCCAGGGCGGCGTCGGGGGAGCCGGTGCCCGCCGCGTAGAGGACCGCCGCCCCGGTGCGCTGTACCTCGACCGCGAGCTCGGCCGCGAGCCGGGTCTTGCCGATGCCGCCCGGGCCGCCGATGAGCGCAGCTCGAGCGCCTTCCCTCTCGGCCTCCGCCCAGCGCTTGCGCAGCCAGCGCAGCTCGCGCTCGCGCCCGGCGAGGAGCGGAGAGCCGCCCTCGAGCTGGCGCGGCAGCTCCTGCTGGAGCGGGCGGGCGTCGAGGGCGGGGTCGTGGCGGAGGATGGCCTCCTGGAGCTCGCGCAGCTCGGGGCCGGGCCCGACCCCGATCTCCGCGAGCCAGCGTCCGGTTCGCCTCGCGGTAGGCCTCCGATCGCCTCGGACTGCCGCCCGGCGCGGTAGAGGGCGAGCATGCGCTGGGCGTGGAAGCGCTCGTGGGTGGGGTGCTCGGCGATCAGCGCCTCGAGGCTCGGCGATCACCTCGCGCGTGTCGGCCCGCGGCGAGCTCGGCGTCGATCGACAGCTCGATCGCTCGCAGGTGAAGCTCCTCGAGCCGGCGGATCTCGGCCCAGGCGAAGGGCTCCTCGGCGACGTCGGCGAGCGGGGCGCCGTGCCAGAGCTCGAGCGCGCCGCGTACCGCGCCGTCGACGATTCCCTGCTCCGCCTCTGCCCGGGCTCGATCGACCAGGCGCTCGAAGCGCGCCGCGTCCACGGCGTCGGCTGGCAGCTGGAGCTCGTAGCCGCGACCGCGGGTGACGATCGTGGCCCCCGAGCCGTCGGCGCCCAGTGCCTTCCGAAGCCGGGAGATGTAGAGGGTAAGGTTGCTGGCGGCGCTGGCCGGCGGGCGATCCCCCCAGAGGCCATCGATCAGGTCGTCCACGCTGACCGTCCGATTGGCCCGAAGCGCGAGCATCGCCAGGATCGCCCGCTGTTTGCTTCCCCCCAGAGGAAGAGCCTGGCCGTCGACGAGAGCGTCGACCCGCCCCAGGACCCTAATTTCCAGTTCTTCTCCCACTGCTTCGGCCCACCTCCGGTGAGCTCGCCGTGGTCATGCTACCGCGGGCTCTCGTCTCATCGGGATCACATCTCCAATCCCGTGAGGGGTCCGAACGGCGCCGAGTTGCGGTCCCGCTTCGGGGGTAACCAGGCGTCTCCCGACGGCCTGGCAGACCCCCGCATGCGGACGAGGACAAGGTCTGTCGTCCGGCGGTTCTGCGAAACGCCCGCAATCCGGAAACAGCGACAGTCCTCAAGACGCTCGCATCTTCTGCAGTGCGGGCATTTCAGGGGACGCGTTCTGCGCGATCGACATGCTCGCCGGGGACGAGGAGGAAAAGTCGGTACTCGGGACGCGCAGCTCTCGCAATCGCGTGAGTGGGGACGCTGAACCGCGAAACCCGCAGCCTCCCCGAAACATCTGGTAGACGGACCCAGCCTCACCGGTGTCGAGCAGGGTTCGCTCGACAGTCGTGAAGCCCCCTCGGAGGATGCAGACGACCGTGTCGTTGACCATGTGGGTCTTGGCCTTCGTCGGCCCCTTCCCGTAGTGGAACCCCACGACACGGAGTACGGCTCCACAAACGCCTCACAACGCCGCCGCTCTATCCCAAAACCCCCGCCTTAGCGGGGGTTTCGTGTCAGTCGGGGCGACTGGATTCGAACCAGCGACCCTCTCGCCCCCAGCGAGATGCGCTATTAGGTTGCAGGGGACCCGCCTAGAGCGGTTTTCGCATTCCCATGCGGTTTCAGTTGGTCCGAGTTGGTCTCAGTTTCGTGCAGATTGTGCCCTCGAATGTGCCCCTGAGGCGAGCGAAACCCCGATCGCCAAGAAGCCTGGCCCGAGGCGGTCCGCGGTGCTGGGTTCACTCGAAAGCGGGCGCCAGTTGCCCGCCTCCAGCGAGCTTCCGAGTGATCGCTCCCACGCGGAAGGAGCAGCAAGGACCGGCTCTCGCTTGAACGGCGATCGGCCACGCCGGTTCGGCTGGCGGCCGGTCCCCCCGCTTTCATGCCCAGTTCATCCCGGCCCGGTACAGCTCACCTGGCTCAGATGAGCGAAAGGAGAAGTAAATGCGTTTGTCGCGGAAGTACGTAATCGTCGGAGGCTCGGTCCTCGCCCTCGCGGCGGCAACCGCGCTGCTCGGCGGCTTCACGCTGATGATGGCGCTCGACAACGCATTTGGCTGAGCTTCACTTGATGGATCGGTTGCACTAGATAGACAGAACGAGCGGTCGCGGTGCTGCATTGCGATAAGGAGAAGTGCCCGCTTTTCCCAAGCTGCCTGGGTTGGAGGGCCATTTCTTTGCCAAGGCTTAAACCCGGCGTTGCCGTCGCCTGACCGGCGTCGCGGATAGTCGCTGCTCAATCGGATGAAAGGAACGGCGATGGGCACAATCACGAAGATGGCGCTGGCGGCTTTCGCTGGCCTGCTCATCGGGGGCGGGGCGTTTGCCGGAGCGCAAATCGCGGGCGACGACAGCGACACCACCACCGATACGGCGGCGACCACCACCACGACGACGACCGGCGGCGACCACGTCAGCGGACCCTGCGATGAGGACGAGCACGCCAACGACCTGCGTTGTCGTGGCACTGGCATCGTCGGTGACGATCACCGCGACGATGACGACTCCGGCCCGGGCACCGCCGACGACCGCCGCGACGATGACGACGACGGCGACGACAGCTCGGACGACGACGATGACGACGACAGCGACGACAGCTCGGACGACGACAGCTCGGACTCGTCAGGTTCGGGCTCCGGCTCGGGTCACAGCGGCGACTGGGATGACGACTGAGCCACGGAGCGAGACTCGATAGCCGGCAGATGGATTGGCGCGCCGGGGCGGCTTCGGCCGGCCCGGCCCTGTTGCTCCGGCGCCTCGCAAATGGGCAGAATCTGCCGTGATGGAAAGCGCGTCCCGCCCCCGGATCCTGCTCGTCGAGGACGAACGGGCGATTACCGATCCCCTCGCCGAGGCGCTCGAGCGAGAAGGATTCAGCACCCGGGTGGCCGACACCGCCCGCGAGGCGCTGGAGCTCGCCGCCGCCGAGGCCCCTGACCTGGTCCTGCTCGACATCGGCCTTCCAGACGGCTCTGGCCTCGACGTCTGCCGCGAGCTGCACCGCAGCGGCGAGGTGCCGGTGATCATGCTCACCGCCCGCGGCTTGGAGGCCGACCGCGTCGCCGGGCTCGAGATGGGCGCAGACGACTACGTCGTCAAACCCTTCTCCGCGCGCGAGGTCAGCGCGCGGGTCCGCGCGGTGCTGAGGCGCTCCGGCACCGAGAAACGGACGGGCGACGGCGCGAGAGTCGAGATCGGCGAGCTCGTGCTCGACACGTCCAAGCACACCGCCGAGCTCAGCGGGCGAGAGCTCGACCTCTCGCGGAAGGAGTTCGAGCTGCTGCGGACGCTGATGGAGCAGGCCGGCAACTTGATCACTCGCCAGGCGCTGATCGAGGAGGTCTGGGACATGAACTGGTTCGGGTCGACGAAGACGCTCGACGTGCACATGAGCGCCCTGCGCAAGAAGCTCGGCGACGACCCCCGTGAGCCCCGCTACATCCACACCGTGCGCGGCGTCGGCTTCCGCTTCACGGGGCCGGACGAGGCCGAGTGAGAGGGTGAGCCTCCGCGTCCGGCTGCTGGCGGCGTTCGCCTACGCGCTGCTGATCGTGATCGTCGCGCTCCAGGTGCCGCTTGCCACGAACCTGCGCGACCGAGTCAACGCCGAGGTCGAGGCGGACTCGGCGGCCCAGGCCCAGATCGTGGCTGGCTCGGTTGGCGACCAGCTCGCCCGCCGCGGACGACTGGGGCAGGTGACGGCCGAGGCCGCGCGGCGGCTCGGCGGTCGTGTCTTCATCGTCGACGGCCACGGGCGTTTACTCGCCGACTCGGCCCAGGAGGTCCCGCTAGGGTCGGTCTACGCCTCCGACGCCCATCCTCCGCTGCTGACCGCGCTCCGCGGCGAGATCGGCCAGGGCACCCACCCGCCAGATCTCAATGTTCTCTCGACCGCGGTTCCGATCGTGCGCGGCGGCCGCACCCGCGGCGCCCTTGAGGTCGAGCAGAGCGTCGAGAAGGTGAACGACGAGGTCACAAACCACGTGGTCGCGTTGGTCGGTGTGGGCGTGCTCGCGCTCGGGCTGGGCCTCGGGGTAGCCTGGATCCTCGCCGGCTCGATCTCACGTCCGATCGACGCCCTCGCCGGAGTGGCGCGACGGATGGCGGCAGGGGATCTGGAGGCGAGGGCCGAGCCGCGCGGGTCGAGTGAACAGGTGGAGGTCTCCGAGGCCTTCAACGAAATGGCGGACCGGCTCGGCACCGTGCTCGAGTCTCAGCGCGCCTTCGTCGCCGACGCCTCACACCAGTTGCGGACCCCCCTGACCGGGCTTCAGCTGCGGCTCGAAGCCGCGGCGGCGAAGGCGGGTCCAGGCGCAACCGCCGACGAGCTGACCGCCGCCGAGCGCGAAACCGAGCGACTGGCCGCCATAGTCGGCGATCTGCTCGATCTCGCTTCGAGCGAGCAGCCTGCCGAGGTTGGGCGGGGCGAGCTCTCGGTGGCGGCCCCGGCCGCGGCGGAGCGCTGGCGCGAGGCGGCCGCGGAGCAGGGCGCCCACGACCTCCGGCTCGCCGGCGAACGCGACGTGCCGGTGCGCGCGAGCGAGCGCGACCTTGCGGTGATCCTCGACAACCTGATCGAGAACGCGGTCAAGTACTCGCCGCGGCACTCCCCGATCGAGATCGGCTGGAGCGGGCGTGCCGACGCGGGCACGCTTAGCGTGACCAGCGCGGGCGGCCCGCTCAGCGATGAGGAGCGCCGACGCGCCTTCGAGCGCTTTTACCGAGGTGAGTCCTCGGACCGCGGGCGCGGGAGCGGACTCGGCCTCCCGATCGTCGCCGCCCTGGCGCGGCGCTCGGGTGGGGCCGCACGCCTCGATAACCGCGCCGGCGGCGTCGTTGCGGAGGTCACCCTCCCCCGCCCCGACGAGCCAGGAGGGACTTTGCCGACTCCTAACCCGCGAACCCTAGGGTGGTCGCCGTCATGAGATTCGGAAAGGTGATTGGCGCGCTTGCGCTCGGGTTGCTTGGGATTGTGGCCGCGGCCGCGATTGCGGTCGCCGCCAACCGCATCAGCGGCGAGGAGATCGGCCTCTCCTCCGAGTCCGTCTCCGTGATCCCCGCCGAGGCTGGAGTCAAGCCCACTCCTGCTCCGGGTCCTGACCGGGAGGACGAGGAGGCGACCGACGGCGATCGCCTCGAGACCAGAGACGGCGACAGCAGCGGGCACAGCGACAGCACCGGGCCCGGGGGTGGCGAGGATTCGAGCGACGAACGGAGCGACGATTCGAGTGGCGCTGGGACGGGCTCAGGCAGATCGGGCAGCGACGATCCCCCCGGCGACGACTCGGAGTCCAGCTCGCAGTCAGGAAGCTCCGGCTCTGACTAGGCAACTCCGGCTCGGGCTGCTCGACATGCTGCCCGCCGGCGAACGCCCGACGCAGGAAGGCCTCCCACGTGGGAGGCCTTACGCGAAGGCTTGCGTCGCGAAGGCTTGCGTCCGCGCGACGTCCGACACGCGGACTCAGATGTGCTCAGCTATGTGCTCAGCTGTGGTTGGGCCCGTCGTCTTTACCGCCGCTGCCTCCGGACTTCCCGGAGGGCTCGACCTTGGTCGCGATCCAGCGTCCGTTGCGGCCGCGGCGAGCAACGACCTCGATGTTCACGGCGCCGACCTTGATGGCGGCGAAGCCGGCGATCCGCTCGTACTTGGTCGCTTTGGTGACCTTGAACTTGAACCTACCGCCACCCTCGTGCTGGGTGAGAGTGAACGTCCGGGCGGTCTTGTTCTTCGCCGTCACAGTGCCCTCGAAGTGTGCCGCCTGGGCGGTCGCGGGCCCTGCGATCAGGGCAATCGCGACTGCCGACAGCGCCAGCGCGGTGATCTTGCGTACGGACATCACGTGCTCCTTCTCTGAAGTTACGATCGAGCGCGAGGTTGACAGGGCGCGGCTAAGGGTCGGCCAAGTCCCCGTAAGGGATCGGCAAAGAATCTGTGCGTGAACCCAAGGGCGCAGCCGCCGGGCCCGCGATCGCTGTTCGAGCCGCCTTCGCGCGGCGCTGGCTGGAAGCTCCCGATCACCGCGGGGACACGCGTGCCGATCGTTAGGAAGCTAACGCGCGGAGCGGTTCGGCCCGGCCCCGCAGGGCTCGGGGGTGCGGCCCGGTCCAGGCGCAGCTGCACGAGGGTCGATCCCCCGCCCGCCGCAGAAGCCGCCTCAGCGAGCGTATGGGTACCTCGCTCGCGGCCTTTGTGCGACATCCTCCATGCGGATGGGCAGCTTCGATTTCACGCCCCCTATGCGCGAAACCGAGCACTGAGACACGGCAGTGCCCCACGTCGCGCAAAGGAGCAACGGCTCCCTGGGGCTGTTGGAGTACCGCTTTCATGGAAAGGAGCAGCGAGCCAGCGGCTCTCTCTTGAAAGAAAGCGGGAGCCGTGGCGGTTCTGGCGGCGGTTCAAAGGAAGCGGTTTCCGCCGGGGCAACAGCTATTTGAACCAGCCGGCGCGAGAGGCCATCAACAGCTTGCGCCGTCAACTGCGCTGAAGGACTGAGTTACGCGACCTTGGCTTGCTGCCCGGCTCGCCTGGGCAATGCCCCCCGAAGCTCGAGGAGCTGATTCAGGAGCCGGGCCGTGTGATCAGTGGCCGGTCTCGTCCACTCAGCCCGCGCCTGTAGCCGTACCGTCTCCGCTTCGTGTTCTTGCTCGGCCCTCCGGAGGCGCGCTTCGGACAAAACGCAAGCCCGCTCCAACTCCTTCAGTTGGACAGGACTCGTCGGCCGCGGACCGTACATCTTGGCCCGGTAGAGGTCACGGCGTTCACGGTGGTAGCGGGCATCGACTCTCAGTTCGTCTAGGCGACGCAGAGAGGTCATCGCCCTGACTGCTCCCCGCATATCGCGTGCAGGCGCTTATGGAGGCGGCAATCGCCAGCTCGCGCGCCGACGGCGATGTGCCCGCGGGCTGTCTCCTCATGTTGGCGAGGCGTCATCTCGTCTTCACGGCCACCGACTCGTTTGCTCGAAGCCGGGCGTGGGCGTTCAGCTCGCGAGGTGTGTCAGGCGCGGCCTCGACGGCGCATGTCCCCTCGTCATGGCGCTCGGCGTGCTCCCATGGCTTGGGCGACCTGGCGATCGCCATTGGCGCGATGGAGCTCGCCGCGCCGTCGTGCTGCCGGTTGGGATTGCTTGCGTGGTCATCTCGTCCTCCTCGCTGGCGCTGTCGATCTCCCTCGGTCCCAGTGCTGGTCGACCCACTCAAGCCACCTCGCGCGCGTCGCAACCCGCTCGTTTGCCTCGCACAGCCGGACGTAGGCGTTCGGCTCGAGCGATGTTTCAAATGCGGCCTCGTACTGGCGGCGGCGGCGGTCCTGCTCCGCAAGCGCCCCCTCCAACCGCCCTACCGCGTCGTCGTGTGGCGAGATCGGTGATTCTGCGGGGCTGGGCTGGAGATCCGAGCCGGCGAGCCACTCCTCTGCCCGGTCTGACCGCTGACAGCTGAGCCTGGGAGCGCCGGTTGGGGTTGGGGTGGCGGTTCCGGCCATGGCTGACCTCCTTTGGGCCCCCCGGCCTTCACCGAAGGACCCTCTTCGCTCCTGGCCTTTGTAGCTGCGGGGCTAGGCGGACGGCCGGGTGCTCCAAAGCCAGTGGTTCGCACCCACAATGTACCATGTATTCATGAAAACATCTTCTGGAAATCTGAAGCAGGGTTCTCAAGCATCAGCCACCCGCTGGGACTTTCTGACAAACCACGCCCACGTCCTTGTATGTGTGGCTCATGACTCGGGCATCCGCCTGCGCGACATCGCCGCTGCGGTAGGCATCACCGAGCGTGCTGCCCACCGGATCCTCTCCGAGCTAGTCGAAGAGGGCTACGTGCTGCGCGAGCGACAGGGCCGGCGGAACCGCTACCAGGTCAAGCCTGAGCTTCCCCTGCGGCATCCCCTCGTCCAGGAGCGGGAGGTTGGCGACCTGCTCAAAGTCCTGTCGGAGAGCTAGGCAAGTCGCTAATCAGCGGGAAGCTGGCGGACCTCCGGCGTAGCTCTCGGTAGGTGAAGGCCGGCCCTTCTTCATAGAGAGGCGAGCTGTCGCGACAGCCTCCCGAGGGGTAGCGCCTGCTCTCGCTCCCCCTCGTTACTCCCGCTGCCCCTCGTCATCTAGGGGAGCGGCGAGGACTATCAGGGAGATGTGCGCTGCGTCCGGACGGTTGTGATCCAGGCGCTCGCCGGTTTAGGAACTCGGCGACCTCGTCGTCGTAGGAGGTGAGCCATACCGGCGAAACACCGATGCAACCGATGATGTGCGTTTCCCTCGGCGTCGACGCCCGCCGCCGTGACCTCCGGCGAGTGCGCGGGCGCCTGGGCCGGCCGCGGTGAGATCGCTCGCGGGGCGCACGGCCGGCGTGCCTGCCCGCGCGAGGCTCGATCCCGCCTGGAGCTTCGGGAGGACCGCCTCCGGCAGGGGAAGGGCGAACTCGCTAGCCTCGGCCTCGAGCTCGGCGAGCGGGACGAGGCGCACGCCGTAGCGGCGGGCCGCCTCGCGGAGGCGGGCGGGCGGGCCGGTGGAGCGCGACGGCTCGTGGGCGAGGGCGATGACGGAGGCGTGCTCGGCCCGGAAGCCCGCGGCGTAGACCTCGATCTCGCCCCACGCCGCGATCGCCCCCACGGCCGGGTGTCCGAGCTTGAGCCGCCCATCGTCGGGGTCGTGGAGCGCATGCAGCCCGCACGTGCAGTGGGTCGCGGGCGCCTCATGGCCATCGTGGCCTCGGCCGGCGAAGCAGCGGGCGCGGTTGACCGCGGGCTCCCACGGCGGCGCGGCCGGGAGGGCCAGGGGAAAGAGGACGCCGCCCGGACCCAGCTGCCAGGCCCGGTAGCCGGCCACCGCAGAGGCGAAGTCCGGGGCGGCGCTCACGCGGGCGTCGGCTCGCGCTCGGGCTTCCTCGGCGCGGGGATCGGCTGCGGGCGCCTGGCGGGCCGCCGAGGATCCTCCGTCGGGCGCCGGGCTGGCTCGGGGTGGCGAATCGGCTCGACCCGTATCCGCCGGGACGGCCCGGGGAGATCGAGCGCCCGAGGGCCCCGGGACGGGCGGCGACGTACGTCTCCGGTGCCGCAGCGCTCGCTCGGGCTTCCCATCACCCGAAGGGTAAGCCCCGGGTCAAGCGGGCCCCGCGGCGATCTCCGGAGGACCTGGAGGCTCATCCCCCGGCCTGGCCGGCCGGCGCTAGCGCGGATCCGTTCAGGTGACCGCTGGTCGGTCGACGGGCCGACCTGCCGCGCAAGCCCCGGACAGAGCAGTACGAAACCGTCGGCGTCCGGTTCAGGTCCGCGGCTCTCGGAACGCGGGATCGGGCGGTGACGGGGACGTCCGGCCCCCGCCCGGCTGGTACGGGGCGGATCACCGCGGGGCCGCTCACGCTGCCTCCGGGAAGGTCGTCCCGCCGGCGGTCAGCCCCAGCGCCACCCGGATCCTGGAGACCGCGCGTTCGAGGTCAAACGGGCGGTCGCCGGTCGCCGCCAGAATCGCCTCGCTCCGACCCAGCCCCGCGCGCCGGACGATCCCGCCCTCGCCCAGGGCCCACTCCCCTCGCTCGGCGAGCCGAGCCTGGGCCGTGGCGAGCGCGGCCTTCGCCAGCAGGCCCACGCAGGCGGCCACGTCGCCCCGCGACGCGAGCGACTCGGCGATCTCGAGCACGCTGGCAGCCGCGTCGCGCCAGCGCCGCGTCGCGGCCTCGCGGAGCGCGGCCGGAAACTCCGGCCGCGGCAGCTCGCCGGCAAGCGCCTCGCAGGTCGCCAGCTCCCCGACGAGCACATAGGTGGGGATTCCGGCGAGCCACCCATCCACCGCGTCGATCTCGAAGCGTCCCTCGCTCGCCTCGGCCACCCAGTGCTCGACCGCGTCGAGGTCGCGGTAGACGACGTCCACCCGCCTACCCGCGACCGTGAGCGAGGCGCCGCCGTTCATGAGGCGGCCCCGGACGCCGGGCTCCGCAACGTCGCCCTCGAACGGGAGCTTGCGGAGCTCGGCAGCGTCCAACGTCCCTCTGTAGTAGAGGAGGTAGGCCGGCTCTCCCCCGGGCGGCGCCGGCCGGGCGGCATGCTCGCCCCCCGCGCGCGCCACAGCCACGGCCCCCGGGATCCCCATCAGGCTGTCGACGAGGTCGGCCACTAGGGGAAAGGTAGCCCGGCGACGCCGTGCGCAGCTCGGAGCAGCGGTCTCTGCGTCGGTTCCGCTTCGTCTCACGCATTTCGCCCTTCGCGCTTTGCACCACGAATATGGTGGTCGGGCATGGTTGAGCGGAGCTCGCGGCACTCGGAGGCACAGGATCCCGGCCCGCAGGCCTGGTGCGTCTGCGGCGAGAAGGTCACCATCGCCGACGCGCGGGAGGTGACTCTGCCCAACGGTCGTCCCGGCTGGGAGGGCCGCTGCCCCAAGTGCGGCGCCCCTCTGTTCGCGATCCGCCGCAAACCGGCAGGCGGCTGATGCACCACAGCTAGGGCGCGTCTCGTCTGCCCGGCGCAGCTGGGAAGGCGCCGGTCCGATGACGCGCGATCTTGCCCGCGAGTTCACGTTCCTTGCCGGCGCCAGGCGACGCCGCCGGGAGTGGCGGAGAGGAGTGGCCGTGCTAGGTCGGGCGTTTGAGCGCGGGCGGCCCTTCATGCTTGTGGCCGCACTCCGGGCACCGATAGATGGTCGGGTGCCGAGGCGGATCTGGGTTGGGACCGATGCCCTGGAACGAAAAGAGGACGCCGTCGACCTTCTCCTTCTTGACGGCGCGCCTGTCTATCCAGACCTCCATCCCGCCCCAGCGGTCGCAGCCGTCGCAGACCCAGCGCTGCTCCGGTCGGTCCAGCTCGTCTGCGAACCGTTCGAACAGTTCGTAGTCCGCCTGAAGCTTGCCGAGATCACCCACTACCCCCGTGATCTTACGCGGTGCTCCGCATGCCTCTGAGCCGCGACCCCTGAGAAGCGGGCCCGGCAGCTGGCCAACCTCAGACCCGCGCCGGCCGCACCGCCGGGCACTCGCGCTCGCCCGTCCACGGTGGGCGGGCCAGGTCCTGTTCCGGGACGTGTCGGCGGCGCGCGGCACCCGTTCCGGGGAGAAAGTCCCCGAACAAATCCAATGCCCTTGGGTGCCGTACCCGCGCCAGTTCCGCTTGCCGCTCGTCGGGATCGTCAGGAAGGGAGCGCAGTGCCTCCACCAGCAATACAAGGCCAGCCAACTGCGCATCCTTGTCGGGTTGGTTCCCTCGATTCGCCACTCGTAGGTACGCCTCGTCAATCAGTTCGTGCGCCGCCATGCGTCCTCGCTTTCCCGCTCCGCACCTTCGCCGTCGCTTGAGGACACGGGCGTTGTGTATGTCGAGGTGCCGCCAGTAGTCTCGGAGGCCCCAACCAAAGGAGACCACATCGCCGTAAACGCCGATCCCACGTCAGAGCGACCGGATCCCGCACCGCGGGAATTGGACAGCGCCACCACGAGCGTGAGCGCTGGGATGGGGAGCCTCCCACCGTCAGAAGGCCCTCCCGAGCCAACCGCCGCCGAGCGTCAGGTGGCCGATTTGATCCCGATCGAGGCCGATCCGGAGATCGCCAGAGCCGTCCTCGATCGGGTGCCGCTCTGGTTTCACACGTTCTCGCTCGACGGGTCCAAGGAGCTCTACACCCACGGCGTCGCTCGCGACCACCGCTACCGGATCCCCGCCCTACCCGAGGACTTCGGTGGGATGAGCGTGCTCGACGTCGGCACCTTCGACGGCTTCTACGCGTTCCTCGCCGAGGCGCGCGGGGCGCGGCGGGTCGTCGCGGTCGACAACGAGCAGTACAGGGAATGGGTCAGCTCGCGCTGGGGCGTCGAGCTGGAGGGAGGCGAGGGGTTCGCCGCGATCCGGGAGCTACTCGACTCCGAGGTCGACTACCGCCGGCTCGACGCATTCGATCTGGACGAGCTCGCTGAGACGTTCGACCTCATCCTCTGCTTCGGGATTCTCCACCGGGTGGAGAACCCGATGGGCCTGCTGAAGACGCTTCGGCGGCGCCTCGCGGCCGGCGGACAGGTGCTGCTCGAAACCCACGGCCCGGCGGATCGGGCTCTCGAATCCTCGGCGGCGGTTCACATTCCCTCGGCAGGAGAGGTCTATGCCCGTGATGACTTCGTGTACTGGGGCTTCACCCCCGCAGGTTTGGACGCGATGGCCCGCCATGCGGGCTTCGAGGGCTTCGAGCTGATCGACGCGCCGGTGATCGACGGCCATCCGCGTGTGCTCGGGGGGCTCCGATCCGGCCCACTCGACTGATCGCGGACCGCGACTGCCCGCCGGCATTCGACTCATTCTTCAAGTTCGTCTGTGGCTACAGTGGCCAGAGCCCACGCCTTCGCATCCCCTCGTGGCTATCCGCATCGCGGTCCGGGACTCTTCCTGGCCCATGTCCGCAGTCAATGTCTCGACCGCTGCCGGAGCTCGTAGGAGATCCCCGTAAGGTAGTTGGGCTGGCGTTGCGGCCAGATCATGTTCTCCTGCGACATAGCCGGCCCAGTTCGCTCGCTGGGTCATCCTCTCTTCCTTCCGGGCGACCCGCTACAGAGGGCACGAAGGGTCTGGGGTCTATGGCCGGCAGCAGGCCTCCTAACGAGCAGGCTCAGACAGTGCGGCGAGTTGAATCACGCTGACGGGACCGTCGTGTCGCGCTAACGTATGGCGGAGAGCATGCCGCCACCTAAGCACCCCTGGCTCAGGCCAATCGCGTCTCGCCTGGTTCACGGAGTACGGAACCGATGGTTCAGTCGGCGTTAACCCGGCCCACGTTGCCACCTTGAAGGTCAGCGAGATCTCAGACTGAGTGGCTCGCGCCGGTCCGCTTTTGTCGCCTCAGGTTCGGGTGGAGCCACCACGACCGATAGAGAGACGAGCTAGAGCACGAATGCTGGTTGCCGAACTACAGGAGCTTGAGGAAGTAAAGACGCTGGTCACCAAGGGCCAGCAGCTTGGCGTGCTCACCTTCGGCGACGTCGCCACCGCGGTGTCCGAGGTCGAGCTCGACGAGTCCGATGTCGAGGACCTCTACGGGCACCTCGAGAAGTCGGGCATCGAGCTGGTCGAGGACGTTGATCCTGCCCAGAAGGCCGCGGCCGAGGCGGAGCCCGCCGAGGCCGGCAAGGGCCGCGGTCGGAAGCGCCAGAAGCAGGCGCTCGACCTGAAGCCCGACATGACGACCGACTCCCTGCAGCTCTTCCTCAAGGACGTCGGCAAGGTCAGGCTGCTGACCTCCCAGGAGGAAGTCGAGCTTGCGAAGCGGATCGAGCGCGGCGACCTCGACGCCAAGCAGAAGATGGTCGAGTCCAACCTTCGACTGGTGGTCTCGATCGCCAAGATCTACCGCAACCAGGGCCTCCCCTTCCTCGACCTGATCCAGGAGGGGACGCTGGGCCTGGTCCGCGCCGCGGAGAAGTTCGACTACCGCAGGGGCTTCAAGTTCTCGACCTACGCCACCTGGTGGATCCGCCAGGCGGTCGCCCGCGCGCTCGCCGACAAGGCGCGGACGATCCGCATCCCCGTCCACATCGTCGAGAAGCTCAACAAGATCGGCCGCGTGGAGCGCAAGCTGGTCACCGAGCTCGGCCGCGAGCCCACCCCCGAGGAGATCGCCGAGGTCACCGGGATCGAGCCCGAGGAGGTCGACTCGATCAAGCGCTCCGCGCAGGCGCCGGTCTCGCTGGAGAAGCCGGCCGGCGACGAGGAGGAGTCGGAGTTCGGCCAGTTCATCGCCGACGAGCGCGCCGAGTCCCCCTTCGAGCGGGCCGCCGAGCTGCTCACCAAGGAGGCGCTGAAGGAGGCCCTCGAGAACCTCTCCTACCGCGAGCGCCGCGTGCTCGAGCTCCGCTACGGGCTCGGCGGCGAGCATCCGCGGACCCTGGACGAGGTCGGCCGCACCTTCAACGTCACCCGCGAGCGGATCCGCCAGATCGAGAACCAGTCGCTGAAGAAGCTGCAGAGCCTCGCCGAGGCGCAGAAGCTTCGCGAACTCGCGTAGCTGATCTGGAAGCCGGGGCGTCCAGGCACGCTAAAGCGCCGCCGCGCGGCACCGTTACAGATGTCGGATTGTTCGACATCGCTGCGCTGCGCTACGTGGTCAAGAAGGAAAGGCTCCGACCTCCACGTCAAGGTGGACTCGCCGCCGATGGTCCTCGGACGCCTTCACCCCTTCGGGGCCCCTCGGCGTCCGAGCGATCTACGTCAGAGGTATCAACGCGAGGGTGGGGTCCAGGCCACGTTCCCTGGATGGCCAAACAGATGCAGACCCTGGCCAAGGCTCTTGTGGTAACGGCGGACGCGTGTGGCTTCGCCAGCCTGATAAGCGAGGAAGGGAAGTCAGACGGGTGAGCAACAAGGTGTTGCTCTACCCAGAGCACTGCATCAAGGTTGCGGTTCGGGAGGACCTCATCAGTCCGCAGGCCGTGCCCCAACGTCATTTGTTCGAGCCCATTCCCGTGCCTGCATCAGGGGATCAAACGCAATAGCGAGGCCAATCCTCCCGCCTCCCAGTGCTGCCCCTCCTTGGAAGCAGCAGCGCCGGCGGGTCAAGTCCAGGTCGGCGGCGATGCCCCTATCACGCGGGGGGAGGCGTCCAGATCGCTGCTGAGATCAGTGCTCCTCCGCATGAATAGCGGGAGCGTGCTCAGCTGAAGACGCTATCCGGTTAGCTTTCCACCGATGCCAGTCGTGATCCTCACTGGTGCCACTCGCGGGATCGGCCAGGCGGCCGCGATCGAGCTGGTTGGCCGCGGCGCCGAGCTGGGCGTCGTCGGCCGCGACGCAACGCGCGTGCGGGCGACCGCGGAGGAGGCGCGCGCCTCCGGCGCCGGCGCGCCCGTGCACGAGCACGTGGCCGACCTCGAACGGATGGACGAGGTACGCCGGCTCGCCGCCAAGCTGCTCGAGGACTACCCGCGCATCGACGTGCTCGCGAACAACGCTGGCGCCATGTTCACCTCGCGCCACCTGACGCCCGACGGCTTCGAGCGGACCTTCGCGCTCAACCACCTCGCCCCGTTCCTGCTCACGAACCTGCTGCTCGAGCGGCTCACCGCCTCGCGCGGACGGGTCGTGACCACAGCCAGCGACGCCCACAGGGGCGGCCTGCTCGACTTCGACGACCTCCAGTCCGGGGCGGCCGCTTCCGCTCCGGACGCGTCTACGGCACGACCAAGCTCTGCAACATCCTCTTCACGCGCGAGCTGCAACGCCGCAACCCCGCCATCGCGGCCAACTGCTTCCACCCCGGCGTGATCCGCACCGGCTTTGGCAAGAACGACGGCGCCCTGGTGCGGGTCAGTCTCACCCTGGCCGGGCCGTTCCTGCGCTCGCCCGAGAGCGGCGCCAGCTCGCTGGTATGGCTCGCGCTCGATCCCGTCGCGGGCGAGCTGCGCGGCCAGTACGTCGAGAAGCAGCGGCCCGTGCAGCCGAGCGCGCAGGCGCAGGACGACCGCCTCGCCGCCGAGCTGTGGGAGCGCTCGGAGGAGCTATCCGCGGACTCCTGCTTCCCATGCGGAAGAGCAGCCCCCGGCTCGGCGCTCTGACGCCTCCTCTGCGCGAAACCCAGCACTGAGCGGCGGCAGTGCCCCTAATCGCGCAAAGGAGTAGTCGAGCCATATGGCGACGGATAGCCTGCGCCAGTGGCCGATCGGGTGCTCCATGACCTGCGCACTGTCATCGACGCCACCGCAGCCACATTCCACGGCCGCGCGTCGCCGATCAAGAAGCGCGAGCTGGAAGGCGGGTCAGAGCGCGGGGTTGACTGTCGGCGTTTGAGGTGTAGGGTCGTCCTTGGAGCGGTTGCTGTGTCTCGCTGACGAGCCGAAGTAGACCCGCCATCCCGCTCGGTCCCCGCCCCAGTCGAACCAAGAGAACGTCCCCGTTGGCAATCGCCGACTGCCCTCCTCCCTTCCCCTTTCTTGCTTCGACTCCCTAAAGGAGGGACCCACATGGCTGTCAAGGCCGAAACAGCGGACGCCACAGCGATCCGTCCGTTCACGATCGACACCCCCGAGGCGGATCTCGATGACCTGCGTGCGCGCATCGCGGCCACGCGCTGGCCCGAAAAGGAGACCGTCGAAGATCAGTCGCAGGGCCCGCGGCTGGCGACGATGCAGGCGCTCGCGCGCTATTGGGCGGAAGAGTACGACTGGCGCGAGTGCGAGGAGAAGCTGAAGGCCCTACCGCACTTCATCACCGAGATCGATGGGCTGGATATTCATTTCATTCACGTTCGTTCGGACCATGACGATGCGTTGCCGCTCATCGTCTGCCACGGATGGCCCGGATCGATCATCGAGCAGCTGAAGATCATCGATCCACTGACCAATCCGACGGAACATGGCGCGAGCGCAGTCGACGCGTTTCATCTGGTGATCCCGTCGATGCCGGGCTACGGGTTCTCAGGCAAGCCGGCCGAGACCGGATGGGACGTCCCGCGCATCGCACGTGCCTGGGCGGAGCTGATGAAGCGCCTGGGATACGACCGCTACGTCGCCTCGGGCGGCGATTGGGGCGGGCAACTCGTTGATGTGATGGGTGCGCAGGCGCCTCCGGGGTTGACCGGCATCCACACCAACTTCCCTGGTGCTGTTCGACCCGACGTCTCAGCGGCGGTCCAGTCCGGCGACCCCTCCGGTCTCGATGAGGAGGAAACCCGCATCTACGAGGAGCTGACGTTGTTTTTCGCGACGGACGCGGGCTATGCAATCGAGAGCGCGACCCACCCGCAGGCGCTCTACGGAATTGCGGATTCACCCATCGGCCTGGCCGCCTGGATGCTCGACCACGACGCGACCAGTTTGGCGCTGATCTCTCGCGTCTTTGTCGACGGGGCCCAGGAAGGCCTGACCCGAGACGACGTGCTCGACAACATCACCCACTACTGGTTGACGAACACGGGGGTCTCTTCGGCACGCCTCTATTGGGAAAACAGGGTCGGTTTCTTCGACCCGAAGGCCTGGCCGACCGCCGACGACCGGGCGATCGTGGACATCCCGGTGTCCGTGAGCGTCTTCCCCGACGAGATCTATAGGGCGCCGCGGAGTTGGGCGGAGGAGGCCTACCCCAAGCTCATCCATTACAACAAGCTCGACAAGGGCGGGCACTTTGCGGCCTGGGAGCAGCCGGAACTCTTTTCAGAGGAGGTCCGCGCGGGGTTCCGGAAGCTCCGCTAGCCACAGAGAGGGGCGGCGTGCACAGGTGCGCGCCGCTCCCCTGCATCTTCTGTCAAAGCGGCCACTCAGGCGCGGGCCGATGATCGTCTGAAAGCGCTGCTCTGCACGAGAAGCAGTAGCTGCTTTGCATGGAAAGCGGCGGTTCGAGCTCACGCTCGCTTCCGCCGAAGCGGTAGCCGTCCGACGCCCATTAGGCCTCTCGGACGATCTCGTAGATGAGGAGGGCGAGGTCGTCGACGGTGCGGGTCTCGACGAGGCGCACGGGCTTTTGGTCGCTGGTCTCCACAAAGAGGCGCTCGCCGGCCCCGAGCACGACCGGGTAGATCATCAGCCGCAGCTCGTCGACGAGGTCGTTCTCGATCAGGGTCCGTGCGAGTCGGATGCTGCCGGCGAGGACGATTTCCCCGTCTAGCTCCTGCTTCAGCTTCGAGACCTCGTTCACCACGTCGCCCTTCACTACCGTCGAGTTGTTCCAGTCGGGGTCCTCGAGGGTCGAGGAGACGACGTACTTGGGCATGCTGTTCAACCTGTCTGCCAGTTCGCCACCCCGGGATGGCCACCGCGCGGCGAGGAACTCGTAGGTTCGCCGACCGAACAGCTGGGCCTCGGCGCCTAGCGCCTCGTCGAGCAGGACCTTGGCCGCCTCTTCGCGACCCCGGTCGCCGACACGACCGACCCAGCCGCCGCGCCCGAAGCCTTCCACACCGGCCGGGTCCTCGATCACTCCGTCGAGCGAGACGTTCTCGCTAATCACGATCTTTCCCATTTCAGTTCTCCTTCCCGTCGCGTGAAAGGAAAATGCTCAGGCCAAAGGTAAGGAATCGCCAGAAACTGCCGCTTTGGACGAGAAGCGCCGCTTTGCATGGAATGCGGCTATCCGCGAACGCCCATTGCCGAACGGCTCTGGGACGCCCCCTTACGACCGCCCGTACTCCTCCGCGGCGCGCGACTCAAACTCAAGGCCGACGAAGCCCTCATCACCGATCACCCAAGCATCGTGTCCAGGTTCGATCACGTAAGCCTCGCCGGCTCCAAGCTCGAGCTCCGTGCCGTCGTCGTGTGCCACATGCATTCGTCCAGACTGAACAACGCCAACGTGTCGAACCTGGCAGCTGTCCGTACCAACGACCGGCTTCACGCACTCGGACCATTTCCAGCCGGGCTCGAAAGAAAAGCGAGCAGCGGTTGTGTCCCCCAACCGGACGACATCTACGCGCGTCTTGTCCGGAGTCCGCGTCTCGTCCGGTGAATCGAAATTGAGCGCTTCTACACCAGCCATGGCAGTCACCTCTCGGGTTGCTAGTCGTCGCCTTCGACGATCAACCCTATGACTGAGCTGGTAGGCGATCAAGTGGGCCTGCTGAATCCGCGGCTAAGCACGTGATCGAAGGTGCCCCTTTCGACGAGAAGCGGCGCTTTGCATGGGAGGCGCATGGTTCCGGCCCGCGAGATACTGCGCGGGCGATGTCGGAGTAGGCTCGCTCGATCCGAGACTAAGGAGGCGCAATGGCGACGAGTCATGCATCCAAGGACGACCTTGCCGTGGAGGAGATGGGCGACTACAAGGGTCAGATGGCGGAGTTGCCGGACGGCTATACGGCGAACTTCGAATCTATCCCCGGCGGCATGGGTGGCCCCGATCTGTTCAAAGGGCTCCCCGACGATGCCTGCCAGTGTCCTCACTGGGGCTATCTCTTCAAAGGGAAGTTCAAGGCGACATACACGGACGGGAGCGAGGACGTGGTGTCCGCCGGGGAGGCGTACTACCTCCGCCCGGGGCACGTCTATGAGGCGCTGGAGGATGTCGAATCGATCGAGTTCAGTCCCACCGCCGAGTGGCAACAGACGATGGAGCAAGTCGGCAAGAACGCGGAGTCGATGGAGTAAGCGGGTCAGGCTCGCGAAGCCGCCGTCCGCACGGCTGATGAGCGAGCTCGCGGCCTGTGCTTGGATCGAGCAGACACAACGACGGAGGAGCAGACAAATGGCCCAGGATGAGCTGACCGAAGGGCACGCGCCGAACGACCTCGAGCCCGATCCAAAGGCACAGTCGCGGGCGATGTGGGCGCTCGGCGACTACCACAGGTTCGCCACCGCGACAGTCTGGGGGCTGGGGCCGGTGCTGGTCGAGGCCTGCGGGATCTCAGCCGGACAGCATGTGCTCGACGTCGCCGCCGGCTCGGGCAATGTGGCCATCGCCGCCGCCAAGGCGGGGGCGAACGTCATCGCCTCCGACCTGACGCCGGAGAACTTCGAGGCCGGGCGCCGCGAAGCGGAGAAGCAAGGGGTCGAGCTCGAATGGGTAGAGGGGGACGCCGAGGCGCTGCCCTTCGGCGACGACGAGTTTGACGCGGTCACCTCTTCCCTGGGGGCGATCTTCGCCCCCGACCATCAGGCCGTCGCCGAGGAGCTGCTCCGGGTGTGCCGCCCCGGGGGCACGATCGGAATGATCAACTTCACACCCGAGGGGCTGGCGGCCGACTTCTTCGGTGTCCTCGCCCCGTACGCACCGCCGCCTCCGCGGGGCCCAGCCGCCGCTCCTGTGGGGCAGCGAGGAGCACGTGCGCGAGCTCTTCGGCGATCGCCTTGAGGCACTCGAGCTCGCTCGCCGGGAGTACGTCGAGTCGGCAGCCAGCCCGAGCGCATATTGCGAGCTCTTCAAGGAGACCTTCGGCCCCGTGATCGCCACCTACGCCAGCCTCAGCGATCAACCCGACCGGACTGCTGCCCTCGATCGGGAGTTTCTCGAGTTCGCGACGCGCGCGAATACGGGCGATCCAGACGGTACGGCGGCATACCGCTACGAGTACCTCCTAGTAGTCGGCCACGCCTGAAGACGCTCGACTAACGCAATTTCGAAGATCCGCGGACTATCGCTGCGGCATAGAGGAGCAGTTCCGTCGCTTGCGACGGCGCGCCGCCTAAGCGCGAGGAGGAGCACTGCCGCCTCTCAGTGCTCGGTTTCGCGCAAGGGAGGCGTGCGCCGAACGAACTCGGGGACGCCCTCCGCATGAAGGAGCGGCAGCCGGCGAACGCGCAGGCGCCAGCCACTAAGTAGTGCATCGCTACCGCAAATCCGTAGTGCCTACCGAGGGCACGACTCCCCGGCGGTGGAAGAGTGGGGTGCTCTGGGGGACAACTGCGGCAGTACCAAGAGAAAGGACACTGTTGAGATCCCGGAGCATCTTGATTCTCATGGCGGCGGCGCTCGCGGCCGTTGCGATTGGCGCCTGCGGGGGCGATGACGACGGAGACGACGGCGGAGCGACGACCGGGGCAGACACCGGAACCGCGGCCGGCGCCGGCACGGTGACGGTGGAGATGGGCGACTTCTTCTTCGATCCTAAGGACGTCACTGCGGACGCCGGATCGGTCACCATCAGTGCCCCCAACGTCGGCCAGGTCGAGCATGAGCTCGTACTCTTCAAGACCGATGCCGACCCCGCCTCCCTCCCGGTCTCGGGCGGCGACGTCGACGAGGAGGCGCTGGGGGAGCAAGGCGCCGAGGAGGCAGGCGAGATCGCGAACGTGCCGCCAGGTCAGACGAAGGAGAAAAGCTTCAAGTTGACCGCGGGCAAGTACGTGATGTTCTGCAACCTCCCTGCCCACTACCAGCAGGGGATGTACGGAAGCGTCACGGTCAAGTAACCAGATAACTGACTGGCCCAGCCGAGGGCGCCGCCCTCGGCTTGTGGCCCGCCCCGATCGCGCCCCGCCCGGGCCATGAAGCCTGCTCGTGACCCTGGGCATCATGTCCCTCCGGAAGGGCCACTGGGTCATGTTCATCGTTGGGATCGCCTTCCCCCTGTTTTGGCTGATCGGGGCTCCGATGCCGCCGCGCGAAGAGGCGATCGAATCGGCTGGGCCTTAGTAGCAACGCCAACCGGCGATCGCTCCGCCAAAGCGGCTGCGGATCGCATCATCGCCTATAGGCTCGCCTCGTGACCGCAGAGCCGACAGGGCCGCCCGAGGTCGAGATCATCGAGGCGAGGGCGGAGCGGCTCGACGACGTAGGATCGCTGTGGCGAGCCATGCACGAGTACCACGCCGAGGTCGCGGGCGAGGCCAGAGAGATCGCCCCATTCCGGCGCGCGGAGGACTCCTGGCAGCGGCGCCGGGGTGAGTTCGAGCGCTGGATGCGCGCCGGTGACGCCTGGCTGCTGATCGCCGAGAGCGAGGGCTCGCCGGTCGGCTTCGCCTTCTACCGGATTTGCGACGGCGACTGGAGCTTCGAGACCGACGAGCGGATGGGCGAGCTCGAGGCGCTCTCGGTCGAGCCCGAGCTGCGCCGCTGGGGGATCGGCTCGCTGCTCATGGAGGAGGTCGAGCGGCGTCTCTCCGCCGCAGGCGTCGGCTTCATCGGGCTGGCCGTCATCGCCGGCAACGAGGACGCGCTGCGCTTCTACAAGCGCTGGGGGATGGCGCCGTCCTACGTCCGCTGCCTGGGGCGGACGCTCCCGGGCGGCGGCGGCCAGTAGCCCCCGCGCCCAAGAGCTATGGCGGTCTCCCCACGAGCGCTGCGGCCCACTGTCGCTTCGCGCGAAACCAAGCAGTGGGAGGCGGGAGTGCTCCTAGTCGCGCATAGGGGGAGTCGCTCCGCGGAGCGACTCGGCTGCTGTTTCGCTTATATAGGGAAGGCCAAAGGTCCGCTTTCTTCGCGCCATGCGCAAAGCCACGAGGCGGCAACCGGCAGGGATAGGTCACACGGGGCGGTCTCGAAATCGCTAGGCGCTGTTAGCGTCCCGTGAGTTCGAATCCCGCCCCCTCCGCTGACAGTCGGGTTGCCCGACTGACGCCGATCTGCTTTCGAGCGCGTGCCGTCAGGATGGGCTGACCGATGAAAGCGAAGCTCTTTAGGTCATCCGTCGCCGGGTCCCTCTTCGAAAGGTGGCTCATGCCGAAAGCACAGGGCGTCGCGTACTAGCTACCATCGTCAACGCCGTCGTTCCCTGGTTTTGGCGCCTCCCGGTCGATCTCAAGCAGGTAGGGGGCGACAAGCCCCGCGTACGCACCCTTTCGCTCGTCGGGAAGGTCCTTCCAGCCGGTTATCGAGCCGCGACAGGTAGGTGAGCCGCATCGACAGTATTGGGGGAAATGCTCTATCGAGTAGTTCCGCATCGCGTAGTCGAAGGTGATCTCTTCACCTGCTGTGATCGGCTTGCGGGCGACGAAGTCGCAGGCCCCTGAGTCGTTCAGTCGCACGCCGCAATTCGGGCTGCACGAGTGATTCACCTTCGGTCCGAGGCCGCCGTGCCGCACCCACTTGGTGCGGCTCACCTGGGTTGCATGGGAGTCGTTTGCCGAGACTCGACGCTCGATCTCTCCGACCATGACCTTCTCGCCGATGTCGAAGCACCGCGTGGCGTACACACCGTCGCCCTTGGTGCCCGCGGCCATTCGCAGCTCGTAGCCGACAGGATCCAGGCGGCCGCAACTCAGTTGGTTCGTCGCAGCGAGCTGCTGTGGGTCCCCTCTCTCGCGGCTCACCTCAGACGGGCCGTTCCCCGGCCCGGCGACTGCACCTGTTTCGCTCACGTCGGCGCTCCGACCTCGGCCCTCTCGGGCTTCTTCACCTCGGCCTCCTCGCCGGCCATGATCGCGTGGCGGGCGCCGGGGACGCCGTACTCATAGGGCCCGCCGACCACCCGCGGGATCTCGTCGAAGTTGAAGATCGGCGGCGGCGAGGAGACCTGCCACTCGATCGTCTTCGCCCGCCACGGGTTCGGGCCGGCCTTCGGGCCGTAGCGCCAGCTGACGATCATGTTGTAGAGAAAGACCAGCTGGACGGCACCAAGCATGAAGGCGAACACCGAGATCAGCAGGTTCCAGTCGCCGAACTGGGCGGAATAGTCGGCGACCCGCCGCGGCATCCCCTCCATCCCGATCCAGTGCATCGGCACGAAGGTTCCCCAGGTGCCCGACCAGGGTCCCCCAGAAGTGGATCCGGCCGAGCTTCTCGTCGTACATGCGGCCGGTCATCTTGGGGAACCAGTGATAGACGCCGGCAAACACGGTGAACATCGAGCCGCCGAAGAGCACGAAGTGGATGTGCGCGACGACGAAGTAGGTGTCCGAGACGTGGATGTCGATCGGCACCATCCCCAGCATCACCCCCGAGATCCCGCCGATCGTGAAGGTGACGATGAAGGCGAGGGCGAAGAGCATCGCGGTCGATCTCAGGTGGATGACGCCGTTAAACAGCGTCCCCAGCCAAGAGAAGATCTTGATCCCGGTCGGCACCGCGATCAGCAGCGTCGTGATCATCATCGGCACCCGGAGCCAGCTGAACATGCCGGAGACGAACATGTGGTGCGCCCAGACCGAGTAGCTCAGCACGATGATCCCGATCAGCGCCATCGCCATCAGCCGGTAGCCGAAGATCGGCTTCCGCGAGTGGGTCGAGATCACCTCGCTGACGATCCCGAACCCCGGCAGCATCATGATGTAGACGGCCGGGTGCGAGTAAAACCAGAAGATGTGCTGGTAGCTGATGACGTCGCCGCCGAAGGCCGCCTGGAAGAAGTTGGTGTGAATAGAGCGGTCGAGGAGGACCATGAACTGCGCGCCCGCGATGAACGGCGTCGCGGCGACGACCAGCAGCGAGGTCGAGAGGTTCGCCCAGACAAGCAGCGGCAGGCGCCAGAAGTTCATCCCCGGCGCCCGCATCGTGATGATCGTGACCAGGAAGTTGAGCGCGGTGGCGATCGAGGAGGCGCCGGCGAACTGCACCCCTAAGTTGAAGAAGGACTGGCCTAACGGAGCCCCAGTGGAGAGCGGCGCGTAGCCGGTCCAGCCGGCGTCGAAGGCCCCCCCGGGGGCCGCGTAGCTGGCCAGGAAAAGGATGCCGGCCATCGGCAGCATCCAGTAGCTGAGCGCGTTCAGCCGCGGGAAGGCCATGTCCGGCGCCCCGATCATCAGCGGCAGCACGTAGTTGGCGATCCCGGCGAAGATCGGGACCACCACCACGAAGATCATCAGCGCCGCGTGCGTCGAGAAGAGCCCGTTGAAGACGCCCGGGTCGACGATCTGGGTGCCGGGCTGGGCGAGCTCCGCCCGCATGATCATCGCCATTAGCCCACCGACAAAGAAAAAGAAGAAGGTCGTGCAGAGGTACTGGATGCCGATGACCTTGTGGTCGGTGTTGACCTTGAAGTAGTCCCGCCACGAGTAGGCGCCGTGGTTCTCGTGCTCTCGCTCGGCGGGGAAGGTCGGCGCGCCCCACGGCCCAGCGGAACCAGTAGTCGAAGCAGCCGATCCCGACCAGGAAGCCGAGCGGAGCGGTGATCGCGGGCACGACCACCTGCGGATAGCCGGTCGTCCCGGTTCGAGGACGGGCAGGCCCGAGATCGCTCGTAGCGCGACCACCAGTCCGAACCCGAACCCGCCTCCGACCAAGGTCCCCAGCAGGGCTCGCCACCAGCCGGGGCGCGTCAGTGGAGCCGTCACCTACGCCGTCCTCTCATCGAATGATCGATCACAGCAGAGAAACATCACTCAGCCGATGCTCTGGCGCAGCTCTTCTTCCAGGGCCTCAAGCGCTTCCTCGTGATCCGCCCCGGCATCGGCGAACCCGTAGACAGTCTTCAGAGGGCAATCATCGACCGATAAGGCCTGGACGACAAGGCCGACATATCCCGGGGGGACGACCGGGACCCGGAGCCTCGCCGACCGCCGCAGAGAACTGCGGAGCTGGTTGTACTCACTCTCCTGGCAGACTCGGCGGACGACCGAGTAGCTCACGAGCCACCCCTTCCGGCGAAGGAGATCGGTAACCATCGCGCACTCAAGACCACGGCATCGACCTCATATGGAAGTAGCGGTCCCAGGCCTCGACGACCACCGCGAACGCTTGCGGGGAGAGCTCGCGAGGACCGCGAACCAGCGTCAGAGCC
Organism: uncultured Solirubrobacterales bacterium; assembly: GCA_963780305.1. Classification (GTDB taxonomy): domain Bacteria; phylum Actinomycetota; class Thermoleophilia; order Solirubrobacterales; family 70-9; genus CAVVYV01. The sequence goes on along the minus strand of CAWABN010000018.1, from coordinate 8,548 downwards.
TCGTCGAGGGTCGGCGGATCTCGGCGCTCGAAGAGCTCGAGCGCCGCGCAAAGGGCGTCCGGGCCACAGCGGATGACGCGGACCCGCAGCCGCTCTTCGTAGGTGGATGGCACGAGCACGCTGAGCTCCACCGGAGCTACTCCTCACCCTCTCCACACCCGAGCCGGGCATCGATCGTCCAGACCGCCAAAACAACGCGGCTCAGCCTGGTCAAGACCCTGGCGCGGGCTGATTCCAGGTGGCGGTGGTAGCCCTTATCCAGCGCGAGGCAGAGGCTCGCCACCACGTCAGCCAGGACCAGGGTTTGGTGCTGCCAAGCGAGATCGTGAGCGAAGGCGTCGGGCCGATTGTCGAGATAGCAGCGCCCGAGAACCTTCTCGGCGCGGCGAGCGCCGCCGCCCCGAAGCTCAGCCGGGTGGGCGTGCTGGGGAACATCCTGGAGCTCGGCGAGCTCGGTTATCAGCAGCAGCTCGAGGGCCCCGAGATGGATCCAGGAGGCACGAACGCCGAGCAGGGCGTCGACGCGGAGGCTCCGATCGCTGTCGGCCTCCTCTGCGCGCTGAATCTGTTTGAGCGGCGGGGTCCTCGAAAGGCATCGCCCGAGCCACAGCCCGGCGTCCCCGGGGCCGAACGATCGTGAGAGCCGCCGGGCCGAGGCGGAGATCTCACCGGCTATCCGCTGAAGCTCAAGGGCGCGTTGAAGCGGCTGCTCGCGGCCGGCCGGTCTCGACGCCCCGTACAGCTCGAGGTTGAGAGCCGCCCGCACCGCCACGGCGGCGAGCGAAACGGCGCCGTCCTCAAGCACGCTGAGGCCCTCGGCGCGATCTGCCGGATCTCCGGAGAGCCAGGTCAGGGCATGGCGCGCGCGCAACGCGGCGGCGTGGACCACCGCCGGCGAGGCGGCCTGAGCGTAGCTTTGCTCCCGCAGCGGGCCAGCGATTCGCCGCGCGTGAGCCGACGCTCCATCTGGCGCAGCAGCAGAACCCGCCTGTCCCCGCCGACGGGAGCGATGCGACTCCAGGTCAGCGCGCAGGACTCCAGCATTGAGGCCGCCGTGAAGAGCAGGCCGCGGGAATCGTCGGACTCACCCTCGATCAATGCGATCAGCCGACCCTCAGCCTGATCGATCGTTCCCGCAGCTTCTGCGCACGCATCGGACCCAGGGCTCGATCGGCGCTCGTTCCCTTGCAGGGCAAGTTGAAGGGCGAGCGCGCTCCACAGATCACCGAAGGTCCGCCGCCAGCGACTCTCGTGCCCGGCTGGCGCCTCACCCAGCTCGATGCGGGGTTGAAACGGCCGGTCACCCGGCTCGTCCCAAGAGCCCAACCAGGCTGGACGGCGCTCAGAGTCGCTAATCGCCATATAGAATAATCTTAGCAGTTTTTAAGATATGCTATGCTTTCGTCCAATGGCCACTCGCAAGAAGTCACCAAGAAGCAAGTTGACCACTGCTGGCGCGTCCCAGCCCGAAGCGGGACCGCCGCAACCCATTCACCGAATCAAGGCGGATTTCTTTCGCATCTTGGGTCACCCTGCACGGGTGCGGATCCTGGAGCTTCTGCGTGATGGTGAGCTCAGCGTGGGCGAACTGCAAGCAGAGCTCGAGATCGATTCCAGCGGCGCCTCTCAGCACCTGGGCGCGATGCGCCGCCAAGGCCTAGTAGAGGCGCGGCGCGAAGGGACGAGCGTCTACTACCGGGTTCGCGATCCCCGCACCTTCCAGCTGCTCGAAACGGCTCGGCAGCTGATCACCTCTCACCTTGAGGAAACCCAGACCGTGCTCGGGGAGCTTGGCGTTCCCGCCGCTGCGCGGAAATCCGACGGGAAGCGACGATGAAAGCCCACCGGCGAATCTTCACCACCGGCCCCTGGCGCACCGAGGACGGTGATCCTGGGAGTCCGAAGCACGTGCTGGGCGTTCCAGTGCTGCGCAGTCTGCACCGCCGCGAGGAGGGAGTGGGGGCGCTGGTTCTTCTTGAGGACCGCCGCTACGCGCTGACCGGCGCGACCGTCGCCGCCGGTACGGCTACTGCTCTGCGGCGCCACGCTCGCCGCTGTTCGCGGCGCGCCTCGGCAGAGGAGCGCCGCTGGCTCAAGGCGGTGATCGCGGAGCTGAACGATTGTTCCCGTCGCCCCGCCGCGCTCTCCCTCGGCGGAGAGCTCGTCGCGCCCCGCTGACGTCAGCTCAGTCGCCCGCCGCGGCAGCGGCGCCGACAGCGCCGCGCAAATGAAGGGCGACGGCGCGCTCACGGGCCGGGCACCGACCGAGCACGGCAACGGCTATGACTTCGTGGTCGGCGATGCCGTGGTCTCGCCCGGTCACGGCGTTGGCACCGTCGTTGAGCGGCGCGTGCGGGTGCTGGCAGGTGCTCGGCGCGAGTACCTGACCATTGACGTCGAGCCCCGGGCGCTGAGGCTGATGATCCCGACCGAGAGCTCCGCTCGGGTTCGCCTGCGCCGCCCGGCGTCGCATACAAGGCTCGGCGTGCTCTGAGCGCTCTTGCGGCGCCGCCGCGGGCCCTGGACGGAAACTGGCGCATGCGCCAACAGGAGGCGACCTCCGTGCTTGCTACCGGCAAGCTGGTGCCGGTCGCGGAGTTCGTTCGAGACCTCGCCCACGGAATCAAAGGCAGGCCCCAATCGAAAACCGACCGAGACCTTTGCCGGAGAGCGCGCGAGCTGCTCGAAGCCGAGCTTGGCGCGGTGCTGGGGAAGACCCCCGCGGAGGTCGAGGACGCGATCGACAAACGCCTGGCGCTCGCGCCGTCCGCTGCGGCACGCTGAGAAGAATCGCGGCTCGCCAAGCCAAATCGCATTGCTTAGCGGCAGAGGCATGACGGGATCTAAGGGATCGCGAACAGCACCATGCGCCAGACCGTCACCGCAAGCTGATCGCGTCGCACCTGGTCGAGGGCGAGATGACGCCGGGGCAGGAGATCGGCCTGCGCATCGACCAGACGCTGCACCCAGGACGCGACCGGCACGCTGGTCATGCTCGAGCTCGAGGCGATGGGCCTCGACCGCGTGCGCACCGAGGTGTCGGCGCAGTACGTCGACCACAACCTGCTGCAGGCCGACTACAAGAACGCCGACGACCACCTCTTCCTGCGCTCGGCCTGCCAGCGGTTCGGCGTCTGGTACTCCAAGCCGGGCAACGGCGTCAGCCACCCGGTGCACATGCAGCGCTTCGGCATGCCGGGCAAGACGCTGCTCGGCTCCGACAGCCACACCCGCGGCCGCCGGCTCGCTCGGCATGCTCGCGATCGGCGCCGGCGGCCTCGAGGTGGCGCTGGCGATGGCCGGCGAGCCGTTCCATCTGCAGATGCCCGAGATCTGGGGCGTCCGGCTGACCGGCGAGCTGCCGCGCGTGGGTGAGCGCCAAGGACGTGATCCTCGAGATGCTGCGCCGCCACGGCGTCAAGGGCGGCGTCGGCCGGATCATCGAGTACTACGGCCCCGGCCTCGCGAGCGCTGACGGCGATGGACCGCCACGTGATCGCCAACATGGGCGCCGAGCTCGGCGCGACGACCACCGTGTTCCCGTCCGACGACGAGGTCCGGCGCTTCCTCGCGCCGAAGAGCGCGAGGACGACTGGACCGAGCTCGCTCGCCGACGACGGCGCGACCTACGACGTCGACGACGAGATCGACCTGTCCGCGCTCGAGCCGCTGATCGCCATGCCCGTCCTGCCCGGGCAACGTCGTGCCGGTGCGCGAGGTGGCCGGCGCGCCGATCTACCAGGCGTCATCGGCTCCTCGGCCAACCCGGGCTACGCGACTTCGCAGTCGCGGCCGGCGATCGTCGAGGGCAGGCAGACGCACGACGGCGTCTCCTTCGACGTCAACCCGACCTCGCGCCAGATCCTCGAGACCTGACGCGATGGGCGGCGCTCGAGGCTCTGATCGCGCGCGGGCGCGCGCCTCCACCAGGCCGGCTGCAACGGCTGCATCGGCATGGGCCAGGCGCCGGCGACCGAGCGATCAGCCTGCGCACCGTGCCCGCGCAACTTCCCCGGCCGCTCCGGGCACGAGGAAGACAAGGTCTACCTGTGCAGCCCGGAGACCGCCGCGGCCTCGGCGCTGACCGGCGTGATCACCGACCCGCGCGACGCTCGGCATGGCACTACCCGCGGGTGGACCGCCCCGAGCAGCAGCGATCAACACGAGCATGCTCGATCGCGCCGCTGCCGGCGGACGCGCGCAGGTCGAGCTGGCAAGGGGCCGAACATCGCCAGCGCTGCCCGAGTTCGACCCGCTGCCCGACGCGCTCGACGGGCCGGTGCTGCTCAAGCTCGGCGACGACGTCTCCACCGACGAGATCCTGCCCGGCGGGCGCGCGGGTGCTGCCCTACCGCAGCAACATCCCGAAGCTGGCCGAGTTCGCCTTCGAGCCGATCGACGAGGACTACCACGAGCGCGCGCCGAGGCGCGCAGAGGACGGACGGGCACGTGATCGTCGGCGGCGAGAACTACGGCCAGGGCTCGAGCCGCGAGCACGCCGCGCTCGCGCCGCGCTACCTCGGCCTGCGCGCGGTGATCGCCAAGCGCTTCGCCCGCATCCACTGGCAGAACCTCGTCAACTTCGGGGTCGCCCCTCTGCTCTTCGCCGATAAGGCCGACGCCGACAGGATCGAACAAGGCGACGAGTTGGTGATGCCCAAGCTGGCTGAGGAAATTGCAGCGGGGAACACCGTCACCGTGGAGAACCGGACCAAGGAGGCGAGCTTTGAGTTGAGCCACGACCTGTCCGACCGTCAGGTGAGGGTCGTAATGGCCGGTGGGCTTATCAACCACTTCAAGGAGCACGGCCCTTCGGGGCGCACCTAGCGCAGGGAGCCCGGGGCGGTCTCTCGCCAAGGACGCAACAGCAGCAGCGATTGCCCGACCTAGATGTGCTGCGCGAGGAGGTTCGAACGCGAGCGATGCCGATGGCGGACCGGCGACCACGCTCTATGTGGTGGTCGCAAAGTGCGGCAGGGTGAACCTGATCCGCTTCCGCGGGCAGTCGACCGCCGGGACCGAGGTCAGCTCCTCCCGAACGTCAGCTGAGAATCAGGCCACTGGGGCGCACGGCTTTTCAAATAGTGTGATTTGCAGGTACAAACGACGCGGAGGGGCGGCCTCGAAACCTTAAGGGGCCCTCGGGTCCCTGGATCCGCGCTGCCGCTCCTGGTGCGGAGGAGCACGAGACTTGGCATAGATCCGGACGCTCGCTTCCGCGTGCCAGGAGCATTCCCGCAGGCCCTAATTTGGCGCGCAAGGGCTGCTCCTCTCGACGAGGAGGAGAAGTCTGGACGCCCTGCTCTCGCAATCCGCGTGGAAGCGCAAGGCAAAGGCGGCTCGGCGCAGGGTTCCATTCGAGGTTCCAATCTGCACGAAAGTCAGGGCAACTCAGAGCAACTGGAACCGCATGGGAATGCGAAAAAGCAACTGAGCGGGGCCCCTGCACGCTAGTAGCGCATTCGGCTTGGGGGCCGACAAGTCGGGGATGAATTTCGCGGTGGGGAACAGTTTCTCGTTCCGGGGCAGTCGAGAAACTGCCGCTTTGGATGGAAGCAGCGGCTTCGGTCAGCCGACCTTGAGGTACTGCCGAAGCGCCTTTCGAATCACCGAGGACGTTGTTTCGTCATCCTGCTCGGCCCGCTCGGCAAGCGCGTCTCGCAGCTCGGGCTCCAAACGGACCGATTCAACGGCCGCAGGGGCTGAGCCGATGGAGGGTCGCCCGGGCCGACGGCGCAGGGTCCCCTCGACGTCATAGCCAGCCTCGGCCTTCTTGGCCAGCCTCTTGACCATCTCGTCGGTGATCGGCTTGCCGCTGGCCGTCTTGCCGTCTGTCTTTCGCTTCGTCTTTGCCATTTTCAATCTCCGGGCAGCAGTCGCTGGTACTTGCGCCGCATCTTCATCGCGTGGATCGCTAGCTCGGTGCCGTCATCTCGAACGATCGTGACCACCTCGAGAATGTCGGCGTTGCGAGCCGGGCCGAGGTACAAGCGTGTGTCGTCTTCCTGGTCGTCGATGCTCATTGCGTTCGCTGTGGCGTGTTCGATGTCCTCGTCGGCGATGCCGTGCTTGCGCGCCGACGGGTGAATGTCCACCCGAGAATTGTATTACGAAACTCAGACGGGACGGGGAACAATTTGGGGAACAAATTGAGCGAAAGCGTCCCGATCTCAGCGCAACTGCCCGTGCCGGAGCAGGCGTGAGCTCAATCGACTGGACCCTGGTCCGCGAGGCTGGGGGCCGAAAGGTCGCTGGTTCAAATCCAGTCGCCCCGACTTCTTCGCATCAGCTGCGCGAGCAACGCGCGTCCCCAGCGTCCCCGTCGTCCCCGCGGCGGGTGCCGTCAGCGTGTCGGACCGCTGCTTTGCATGGAAAGCGGCACCCCGTGGCGAGATACTGCGTGGGCGATGTCGCAGGAGGACGTAGAACTCATACGCCGGTACTACCGAGCTTGGAACGGGGGCGGGCTTGACGCCGTCCGGGCCTTCTGGAGCGATGACTTTCAATGGCACGACGCGCCGGGGATGCCCGATGGTGGCGTCTACCGAGGCTCGGACGCTGTCGCCGCGCACTTCCGAGATCTCGAGGAGATTCTCGGGGACATGAAGGTTCACATCGACGGAATCGTGCCCGCTGGGGACGAGGTCTTCGTCCGGCTCCGTGTGCACCTCGGGGCGCCACGCGGTGGGCTTCTCCTCGATGGGCCGATATTCGAGACGGTAAGCATCAAGCACGGCAAGCTCTCCCGCATTCGCCTGTTCCTGGAGGAACGGGAGGCGCTCGAAGCCGCCGGGCTGCCGGAGTAGCTGCGCGCTATCGCTTCGGACGAGAAGCGGCGCTTTGCATGGGGAGAGGAGTGGCTACCACGAGCCGCAGTGCGGCGCTAACGGCCGGAGATTCTGACGCTTAGCGCCACTCCCCCGGGGGTATATCCTGCTCACCTCGACGGGAGGCGCTCACAGATCGGAGGACCCCTCATGACCTTGAAGCGACTCTCCCCTTCACTAAGCGCGCCACGCCTTCTGCTCCTCATCATGGCCGCGGTGCTCCTGGCAATCGCTTCGCCCGTCGAGGCGAAGAAGAAGGACCACACCCCGCCGACCTTCACCGGCCTCAACTTCGCTGTAGCGTGCATTGCCGGCCCGATAGGCGGGGGAAGAACCACCAGCTACCACTTGAGCTGGGATCCCGCAAAAGACAACGCCACGCCCTCGAGCGCGATCGTTTACGACGTCTACCAGGCGACAATAGGCCGGCGGTGAGGATTTCTCCACGCCGACCTACACGACGCCTCCGGGCGCGACATCCTTCGACACGCCTGCTCTGCCGACCGACCAGCGTTTCTACTTTGTCGTTCGTGCCAGAGATCAGGCTGGCAAACAGCGATTCCAACACCGTGGAGCGCCAGGGCGTGAATCTCTTCGTCTAACGAGCGGACCCAGTGGAGCACCCGCCCCGGCAGAGGAAGTTGAAGAGAGCCCCGTATCGCGGGGGCTCTCCGAATGACGCGGTTCTCGTTGCTCTAAGGCCTAGTCCGCAGGCGCCCCGGCGCCACCGCCGAGGTCGAAGAAGAGGGCGCTCGCGACCAGCGCCAGGATCGGGGCGGCGAGGATGTCTCCGATCGTCCCGAGGATGACGTGTCCCGCATCGTCGGCGATGGCGTCGCCGACCCCCGCCGTCACGAACGACACGACGAGGACGATCAGATAAGCGATCACGATCGCCCCGAATACCGGCCAGCCGTTCCCCCGGACCAGGTCGCGGCTGCGCCCGAACGCCTCGATCACCCCGGCGCCCTCGACCACGATCGCTGGGGCGACGACCGCCCAAATGGTGATCAGGATCAGCCCGGGGACGATCAGCAGGGCCAAGCCCGATGCCGATCCCGATCGCCGCGAGGATCCCGTTCAGGATCAGCGTTCCAATGTATGGCGCGGCGGACTCGAAGAGCTCTTCGACCGAGTGATCACGCCTGCCGTCCCGGACGTCCTGCACCAGCTTCACCACGTAGCCGGTGTAGAGGACGCCCGCGGCGATGTAGACGATCAGGCCCAGCAGCGCGAGCAGGAGACTGTCCGACGCCTCGAGCACGCCACTGATCACCCCGGCGATCCCGACCACCAGCAGGGCGCCCGCGAGGAGCGGTCCGGCGTAGTTGCGGTAGTTCTCGAACGCCTCGCTGATGACGCGTCCGGATTCGATGTGGGTGCCGCCCGCTTCCATCGCCGCGCATCCTATGCGGGGCGGTAGTTGGGCAGAACGACATCGCGGACTTCCAGTAGAGCCGCCAGAGTGCGATCTGTTCAGCGGTGAGGCCCATATCCGTTTCCGCTCGGTGGCGGTAGCCGAGCGGCAGCCTCCGCAGCGATTCATCAGGCGTATCGTCAGGGCGAGCGAACCAAAGCCGCCCAGCCCGCCTGGGAAGGGGTCATTTCGATTCGACCCCCGAGGGCGCCGCAAGTTCGTGTGAACGACGCCCGTCACGCCCCCGGAAGTCGCGAGCCTCTCCGTGCCGGGCGACCCGAGGGGCGGCCGCCGACGGTCACCG
>CAWABN010000017.1:0-55261 GCA_963780305.1 uncultured Solirubrobacterales bacterium | reverse complement strand
CGCGGCCCTCCTGTGCGAAATCGGCGGTGTCCACGCGGCTCGCGCACGCCCCGCTTTGGAGACTTTGGCACCTTGGCTGGCAGATGGCCTTGGGCTACTGCGAACCGAATGTGCCGAGATGCAGGGCCTTTGAAGGTGAGCGACCGGACTCGAACCGGCGACCACCTGGACCACAACCATGAGACGCACGGTCGCGTCCGATCGAATTTGGCTTGTCTAAGGCGTTTTTGGTCCCCTCATACCCCTGACTTTCGCTCAAATTGGAGCCATATTGGAGCCACGGCTCTCCGGCCTCTGCAATCCAAGGGTGATAATGGACGACGTGGCAAAGCGCTCCTACGGCTCCGGCTCCCTCTATATACGTAGGGACGCCACAGGCAGGGAGAACTGGTACGGGCAGTGGTGGTCGGGCGAGACCACCTGAAGCGGAGCCTCGGCCCGAAGCGCGACCCGGCACCCGCGACGGGCTCACCCGCGCCCAGGCCGAGGCAGAGCTCCGCCGTCTGATCGAGACCGAGCGGCCCACCGCGGTCCGGCACAGCGCCACTATCGAGAGACCGGGCGGCTGCTGCTCGCCCACCTGGACTCGCTCGGGCGAAAGCGCTCCACCCTCGGCGAGTACGAGTCCTACCTGAGCGTCCACCTCGCCCCCTTCTTCGCGCAGAAGCCCCTGGCGCGGATCAGCCGCGAGGACGTCGAGTCGTTCATGGCCGCCAAGCGCCGCGAGGGCAAGGCGCCGAAGACGATCCACAACTACCTCGGCCTCCTGCACTCGATCTTCGCCTTCGCCCAGAAGCGCGGCCTCGGCGAGCACAACCCGGTCGCGGAGGCCGACAGGCCGACCCGCTCGGGCTCCGACCCCGACATCCGCTTCCTCGACGACGCCGAGCTCGAGCGCCCTGCTCGAGGCCGTTCCCACGACGCCGTGGCGGCACCGAGCGGGTGCTCTACCTGACCGCCGCGATGACCGGGCTGCGCCAGGGCGAGCTGATCGGCGCTGCGCTGGCGCGACATCGACTGGCCCGCCGCCGCGGGTCCGGGTGCGGCGGAGCTACGTGCGGGGCGAGTTCGGACACCCCCAAGTCACGGCGCTCCTCGCGCTCCGTGCCGCTGGCCGATCGGGTCGCCGGCGAGCTCGACCGCCACTTCAAGGCAAGCGCCTACCAGGGCGACGACGACCTCGTCTTCTGCCACCCCGACACCGGACGGCCGCTCGATCGCTCCAAGGTCCGGAAGCGCTTCAAGGCCGCCGCCGCCCGGGCGGCGCTCCGGCCGGTCCGCTTCCACGACCTCCGTCACACCTTCGGCACCCGGATGGCGGCCGCGGGGGTGCCGCTGCGGACGATCCAGGAGTGGATGGGCCACCGCGACTTCAAGACGACCCTGATCTACGCCGACTACGCGCCCGCGTCCGAGGAGGCGGCCCTCGTCGAGCGCGCCTTCAGACGCGGAGGCGAGTCCAAGGTCGATCGTCAGCCGTCAGCGCCGTCTCAGGATTGAGCCTGGGAGGAGTTCGACGCGCCCGATGTCGTGATCGTTGGTGCCCGACAGCTGTTGACGTGCACTTCTTCCGCAAAGGTCGCACTGCCGCGGTCGCCGACGCTGACGAGCTCGAGGCGCCAGGCCGTCTACGAGGACCGTCGCGCGAGAGCCAGCGCCTGCGCGATGCGCGAGCCTCAGTTACCCCCAGCTAGGTCCGCTTCCAATCTCGGCTGCCGTTGTCGCGGGTCTGATCACGGGCTTCGCGCCCGCGGCTGCGGAGCTGCACAGCCGGGCTCTCATAGCGGCGGGGATTCTGTCGGCTCGGCTCGTCCTGACCAGCATCGTCTACAACAGCATGCGTCCTTACCGGGAGCTCCGCTCCCAGCACGAAGAGGAGATTCGCTACTGAGGCATCCCTCTGAGATCACAGGAGGCTAAGCCGTTTCGCCGGAAAAGCACAGGTTGCTTGATATCGCGCGACGATCGACTCGGAGGAACGGGTGTATGGAGGCCCACGCAAAAATGGTGGGAGCGGCGACTCCCCTCGCGCGATGTTGACAGCCTGCAAGAGGGTTTCGATCGCGAGCGGACCGGCCTGATAGCCGTTCAGGCGCTATTCGCTTTCGTGATCGTCTTCTTGGTCCTGGGCGAGTTGCGTGACCTGCACTGTCTGTGCACACCTTGGTCGCCACATCATCGCGTCCTCCTATACGCCCGGCGCGGGAACGTCTGGTAGGCGCGGCGCAACTGGAAACGACGCACGCTGCACCCGTACACGGACTACCTCCTGGCTCGTGATCCTTGGCCACCTTCCACACTGACGTCGGTTTCGTGCTCAGCCACCAGCCGGATGGCGAGCACTCCGCCGCCCGCACGATCTGGTTTCCTGTTCGAAGGCGCCGGTTGACGAGCGCACCGTGGAGCGACTGCGCCGCTACTACGAGCTCTGGAGGAACGAGGAGTACGCGGCTGCGCGCGAGCTGCTCTTCGACCCGAGATCGAGCTGATACAGCCCAGCGAGCTCCCCGGCGGAACGGGCGTCTACCGCGGCTACGAGGGGCTCGCCCGGGCTCTCCGGGAGGGGCTCGAGGCGTTCGATTACTACCACCGGAGCCCGAGGAATTCGCGTTCGGAGGGGACACCGTCGTGGTCACGCTCCGGCTGCTCGCCCGCGGCCGGCAAACCGGCATGGAGGTCGACGCCCGGCTCGGCCACCTGTTCGTCTTCCGCGGCGGGCGCGCGGTCCGCTGGGAGGTCTACCTCTCACCGCGGGAGGCGGCTGGCGGCGGCCGGGCTGAGCAGGTAGGAGCCGGAGCGCGGTCGAGGCTCGCCCTCCTCGGGGTGCGCCGCTCTCGGTCCGGGTTCGGCCGCGGAAGCCAGGGCGCCAGAGGCCGAAGTCGACCACCGACTCGAGGCCCTCGGAAGGGGCGGCCGGCCCCTCGTGGGCAAGCAACCGAGCCCTCGACATGGTCGTCGAGGGCCACCCTGACCTCGGGCAGAAACGCGGCGAGGAGCGGCCTGCCCGCGATCCCGAGCGCCTTCAGCGGGGCGACACGAGGATGATCTTCGATCTCGAGCCGCGCCGCGCGGCTCCGGGGCAGCTTCGGGGCGGCCCGGGCGCGGAAGTCGATCCAGGAGCGGAAGAGCATGCCCCGGAAGGCCGAGTAATCCACCCCCGTGCTGGCAGGCAGGCCGCCGAAGCGAGGGCGCCTCGCCTCGACCTCGACCACGACCGCTCGTCGAGCCAGTAGCGGCTCCGGGCCCGACGCGGCTCGACCTTGAAGTCGAGGTTGGCCTGATGCTTGGGCATGCCCCAGATGCCCTTGCCGCCCTTCACCGAGATCTCGGTGCTGACCGGAAGGTCGTAGACGTACTGACCGGTGCCGAAGAGCCGCCGAGCAGCGCCGGCAGCAGCGGCGGCGCGGGGCGCTGCGCCGTGGGTGCAGGCGATCGCCGACGCGAACTCGATGTACCTGCCGATGGCGGTCGCCTGGTAGTCGATGACCGTGATCATCAGCAGCCCGCGGCCGTGCCAGAGCCGCAGGGGATGGAGCTCGTCGCCCGGCAGCAGCCTCGGCGGCCCGCTCGGCGTCGATCGGGAACGCGGCCATCAGGGCTGGCGACCGCTCGCGAGTCGACGGGCAGCTCGAACGGGATGCCGTCCACCAGCGCGTGGCGCCCGGCCTGGCGGCTCGGAGGCGACGCGGGACAGCCTCACCGCGCGCTCGCCTTTCGAGCTCGTCGAGGATCACCGGGAACGTGTCGCGCGGCCGCGTCCTTGCCCATGAACACGTCGAGGTGGCTGTAGCGGTCGAAGACGTGGAGGCGGATGGCGACCCGGGGCCTGGCGCTCGAACCACGCGTAGCGTCCGCCGCTGGCTCTCCGGCAGAAAGCAGGCGTTCAGCTCGCCGGCCAAGAAGACGAAGCGGGCGTCGGTCTGGGGCGGCTGGGCGGTGAAGTTCGTCGGGCAGCTCCGGGCGCCCCTCGACCGAGACCAGGCTGCCCGCCTCGACGCAGCGCGCCATCTGCTCGAAGAAGGTGAGCGGCACGTCGGCGAACTCGTCGGTCAGCCAGTCGTGCGTCGCCGCGTTCAGGTTCTCGTGCCGCCAGAGCGTCGGGCGGCCGACGCCGTAGGTGTAGCTCGCGAGCTTGCAGACGTCGTTGTCGCACTCGTGGTGGGTGAGCTTGACCCAGGCGGTGATCAGCCTTGGGGAGGACCCACGGGCGCGCCCTTCACGCCCCACTGCGGGTTCAGGTAGCCGAGCACCTTCGCGGCAGGCGGCAGGATCCAGTCCATCTTGAGCCGGCGCCAGCCGCGAGACGACCGGGTGCAGGGACACCGCGTTGGAGACGATGGTGCTCACCTCGGGAACGAGCCCGGCGACCGCCGACATCATGAAGCTGGTCGAGCCCTGGCAGTGGATCACCGCCTTGACCTCGTCGGCGCCCGTCTCGCTCGAGCACCGTGCGTACCGCGGCGGGGTGATCGTAGCACCGCCGCCTGGTCGAGCGTCCAGCGGTTGTGCGGGATGTCGATGCTCGCCCGCCAGTTCTCCAGCCACACGTCGTAGCCGGCGTCCACCAGCTCATCGACGATCGTCCGCCCGCTGGGCGCGCGGAAGATGTTGGCGCGCACGCCGGCGCCGTGGACGAGCAGGACCGGCGGCTTGGCCGGGGGCTTCGGCCCCCGGACGTTGATCAGATTGAGCTCGGTGCCGTCGCCGGCGCTGAAGGGGACGACGCGATCCTCGAGCGTCGTCGCTGCGGTTGCGCTATGCACCTCGCTCCTTTCCCCGCGGCCCGTAGACGTCCCACAGATCGCCGGCGAACAGGGCCCCGAAGCGGGCAAGCGCGTCGAGGCGGGTCGGAGGGTCGCAGCGGAAGGTGGTGAGCTGGCGGGCGAAGTCGAGCCCTGTGGATGTGGATGATTCCCGCGGCCACGGCTTCCGCCTCCTCGCCGGCCCCGGCTCCTCGACGTGACCGCGCAGGACCCGGGTGAAGAGCGTCGTGGTGTCGCGCCACAGGTCGAAGCCGGGGTCGTCCTCGACCACCTTGTAGCCGGCCAGGGTGAGCGGCTGCCCTGAGCCGTCGCGTGAAGTGGAGCCGATAGAGCATCCGCTTGCGCTCCGATCGCCGCTCCTGGTCGACGAACAGGTTGAAGACCCCGCGCTCGACCGGGCAGCCGGCCGCCGAGCGCCGCGCAGCGACCCAGCCCTCGGCCACGCCTCGTGCTCTCGGTCGGCGATGAAGCTGTCGATGTCCTCGGCCGTGATCGTGAGGTGGAACATCAGCGCGGTGCGGCTCTCCCGGCCGGCGCGAAAGCCGCTGTCGAAGTCCTCCTCGCCGAAGGCGACGAAGCCCTTCATCTCCTCGGTGAAGGAGACCGCCACCGCTCCGCCGCGGGCTCGGCTCGCCGCCCGACCCCGACCTTCCCGCTGGGCCGGCTGCCACCCGCGCGCCGATGCGCCTGCGGCGCGCGCCCGCGGTCGGCCTGCCCTCTTCCTCGATGATCGCAGTCGGCGAAGCGGTCGGCGAGGGCGGCGATCGTCAGGCTCGGATTCGGCCCCACCGGTCCCGGCATCACCGAGCCGTCGGCGACGTAGAGGCCGGGGCAGCCGAACACCCGCCCGTTGGGGTCGACCACGCCCTCGTCCGCCGTGCGGCCCATCGGGCAGCCCCCGAGCGCGATGGACCGTGATCACCCGGCGCAGAAGCCAGATCGGGTTGTCGACGAACTTCTCCGCCCCCATCGCCTCGGCGAGCCGCTTCGACTCGGCTCGGACGCGGTCGAAGTACGGCCCCGGACTTCCGGGTTCGCCAGTCCACGTCGAGGTAGCCCCGCTTGGTCAGGCTCATCTTCCCGTCCGGGATGTCGCGGCCCATCCCGAGCAGCGGCAGGAAGCGGCCCGAGAGCTTGCCGTCGCCGAGGACCCCGGCCGCCTCGGCACTGAGGTTGCTCTCCGGGTCGCCGAGCAGCCGCTGGCGCAGGACCCGCCACAGCGACCATCGCGGCGCGGCGAAGCGAGCCGGGCGCCTCGGACGCCTGGACCAGCCAGTGGGCGAATCCCGGCACGCCCGCGTCCTCGATGTAGAAGCCGCGGCCCGGTCGCCCTCGCCGTCGAGCTCGTCGGGGTAGCGGATCGCGCTCGTGATCACCGGCCCTCGCGCGGGGTCGATGGCCTCGCTGGCACCTGACGGCGAAGGTGAGCAGGTCGCCGTTGCCGCAGAAGCGGGTGCCGAGCCGATCGCTCAGCCCGGGAAAGGCGCTGCCGGTTCTTGCAGCAGCAGGAAGGTGGTGCCGAGGGTTCCGGCGGAGAGCACCAGCCGATTCGGCGGTCACGGTGTGCTCCTCGCGCCCGGGATGGGTCACGTAGGCGATCCGAAAGCCGCCGCCCTCGAGGGGCTCGAACGAGCGCACCTCGGCCCCGGTCCAGAGCTCGGCCCCGGCGCGCTTGGCCGCGGAGAGGTAGTTGAAGTCGAGGGTGTTCTTGGCGCCCCAGTTGCACCCGATGTCGCACTCGCCGACCAGCCGGCACGTGTAGCGCGGGGCCCGTGCAGGTTGGGCTGCGTCTCCTCGATCTGCTCGCCGGGGACCGGCGGCCGACCCTCGTTGGCGAAGGTCACGGCGAGCGGAGGGAGCTGGCCGTCCAGCCCGAGCGCTCGGCCGCCGCCGTGAACGCCCGGGTCTTCGCGGTGCGCGTCGTAGGGCGGGTGCTCGAGCGGGTAGCGCTGCGGCTTCATCATCGCCTCCACCCGGTCGTAGTGCGGGTCGAGGTCGGCGCGGGTGACGGGCCAGTGCTCGTACCCGCCGTGCTCGAGATCCTCGTTCACGAACCAGCTGCTCGTCCTTGCGCAGCAGCACGTTGGCGTAGATCAGCGAGCCGCCGCCAAGGCCGCTCGAGACCACCGCCTCGATGCCCCGTGAACGACCAGAGGTCGAAGAGCCCGTAGTAGCCCTCGCTCGGGTCCCAGAAGTTCTTCGCGCATCTCGCGCGGGCTGTCGCGGAAAGCTGCCCGGCGGATACGGCCTTGCCGCGCTCCAGCAGGCAGACGTCGAGCCCGGCCTCGGCGAGCCGGTAGGCCGTCACCGAGCCCCCGAACCCGGACCCGACGATGACGGCGTCGAAGTGCTCGTCCTGCGTTCCCTCTCCCACGGGCTAGTCCTAGCCGATCGGAGACCGCAGCGCAAGGGCGGGGGCCACCGCGCCGCGATCGCGACCGTGCGTCGAGTCCGCGATCCGGCGCCTCCCGCCCTTCGTGGGGCATGCTGCTGGGCCTGACCCGCGCCCGTGAACGGGGCTAGCGCATGCACGGTGGGGCCGATCCGTTGGGCAGAAACCCAATCGGCGACACCGCAGGCGCGTCCGACCCCCCTATCGACTTCCGGGATGGCGTACCAGGGCGACGCATTGCTACGTCGGCAGGGATCGGGTAGTTTCGCGGGGTGGCTGCGGGTCCCCAGGAGCCCGACTCCTACCAGCGCGCGATCGCCAAGGGCCTCAGCGAGGCCTTCGACGACGAGGCGACCGAGGAGCAGGAGCTCGATCTCGACACGGCCAAGCTGATCGTCTTCTCCGACCACCACAAGGGCGCCCGCGACGGCGCCGACGACTTCTGGCGCTGCGAGCGCGCTTACCATGCGGCGCTCGGCTACTACCTCGAGGCGGGCCACCGCCTGTATGTCCTCGGCGACGTCGAGGAGCTGTGGGAGAACTCCCCCGACGAGCCGCTCGAGGCCTACCCGGAGGCGCTCGAGCTGGAGGGCGAGTTCCACCGCCAGGGCCGCTACGAGCGCTTCTGGGGAAACCACGACGACCTCTGGCGCCACCCCGACGCCGTGAACGAAGCGCCTCGGCCGCTCTTCCCGGGGCTCAAGGTCCGCGAGGCGCTGAAGCTCCGAGTCACGAGCGGCGGCGAGCGCCTCGGCCTGCTCTTCCTCGTCCACGGCCACCAGGGCACGCTCGAGAGCGAGCGCTTCGCCTGGTTCTCGAAGCTCGTCGTCCGCTACTTCTGGCGGCCGCTGCAGCGCCGCTTCGGTACAGCGCGACGACCCCGGCCACCGACTGGGACCTGCGCGCACGCCACGACCAGGCGATGTTCGCGTGGGCCCGCGCGCACCCGGCAAAGCCGGTGCCTGATCGCCGGCCACACCCACATGCCCGGTCTTCGGCACCAGCAGCCCCGCCGAAGCCGACATCGCCCGCTGGCCGAGGTCGAGGCGGAGCTGGACGGCGCCCGGGCGAAGGCGCCCACCGACCGAGCGGATCGCCCGGCTCCGCGCCGAGCTCGAGTTCGCTCGAGGCGACCGAGCGCAGCACCGAGCCGCCGCCGATCGCCGATCGAGCCGCCCTGCTACTTCAACACCGGCTGCTGCTCGTTTCCGCGATGGCGACGTGACCGGGCTCGAGATCGCCGATGGCAAGATCCGCCTCGTCCGCTGGCCCGACGACGAGGGCCAGCGCCTGCCCAAGATCCTGGTCGAGGACGACCTGCGCAAGATCCTCGCCGTGCTCGGCCCGCCGGACTGAGCGTCACGTTGGGCTCGCGGTGGCCCGCTTCCGCCGCGGCTGTAACCGGGAAGGGCGCTTTGCGGGAGCACCGAGCGGCGATGGACAAGCCTAGGGTGGCGCACCGGGCGCCCCGGTCAAAAGGCCAGCGCTCGAGTCTCCATCTAGCCGCTCGATCGGATCCGGGCGGAAGACACTCCTCCGGGTCGCGGATGGGTCTCCGCTCCGGGCCCGCTAGGCAATAGCGACCAGGCTGTAGGTGTCCGACATGCCGTTCCCGAGCTCATACGCCGTTCCGGCGGCCTCAGGCCAGCCCCGCGCGCACCATCGCGTCGGTCTCGAACAGCTGCATCAGCGTCGCGTCGTTGTCGAAGACGGCGCGCCTCGCCTCCTTCCAGCTCGCGATCTTCGCCGGCCCGTACATGTACTCGAGCTTCTCCGGGTCGATACCCGAATTCTTCGACCAGTGCATCGTGTAGCGGATCCCCGCCTCCCGGAGCGCCTCGTCCAGCCGCCGCTCGAATTCGGGGAACGTTCGTCGTTGATGAGGCCGACCTCGAAGACCGCCGTCTTCGGCTCGTGCTGAGTGAAGCCCAACGTCGCTTGCGAGCGGTGGACGAGCCTGACCTGGCTGATCGAGGGCAGCCGCATCTCCCGCGCGACTTCCGAGCAGATGTCGATCATCTCCGGCGCATCCTTCACGGAAACGGCGAAGGCGCTCTCGGTATAGCCCTCGAGGTAGTAGATCGAAGAGGTGTAGAGCTGGCCGGGCGTGCCGCGGACGCTGTTCAGCAAAGCGAGCCTTGCGATACTGCTTGAACTGGATGCCGGTGATGAAGCGGGGCGGCAGGAAGCGGAGCAGCCGCCGAGGACGCGCAGGATGTTGATGCCGGGCGCATAGCCGTTCTTGTCGCGGACGATCCAGCGCGGCTTCGGCGTCGGGTGGCCGGGCTCGAAGGGCACCCGCGGCGCGCCCGCCTCCATCGCCATCTGCTTGCGGCTATGGGGATCGAAGATGAACTCGTAGTGGTAGAGATCCGGCCGGATCGGCATTGCCGAATTCCGTGAGCTTCGCCTTCAGGTCGTCGTGGTGGATGTCGCCGATCGCCGGAAAGGCGAGCTGGTAGATCGGCGCCGTTTCCACCGCCACCGCCGCGATGATCCCGAACGTTCCGAAGCTCACCACGGCCGCGTTGAAGATGTCGTCGTCGCGGATCAGCTCGGCGCCGATCCTCGTCGGCGAAGTCCTCGTTGAGCACGGGCTTCGACGCCTTCTCGATCCACAAGGTCTGGCCGCTGCCGGTGGCGATGTGCAGGCCGACGACGAAGTCGGGCATCGCCCCGAAATTGATCTGCGAGCCGTGGGTGTTCCCGGAGACCGCGCCGGCGATGGTCTGGCCGTTGCCGATCCCGGCCGCCTTCAGCGCCCGCTTCTTGGCAACGTCCTGCGGCATCAGCTCGAGATACGCGTTGAGCTCGGCGATCTGCATGCCGCCCTGGGCGAGCACGACGCACGGGCGGTCCGCGGCCGGATAGGTCGGCGTCGAAATATCTGTCCCCGATGTCGTAGCAGCCGTTCAGAAGCTTGGTGTTCACGAGCCAGCCGTCGGTGATGTTGATCTTCGACAGCGCCCAGCCCGAGCCGATCGGAAGGATCCGCTTGCCGGCCTCGCGGGCCTTGCGGATCACCTCGTCGAGGCTTTCGCCGGCGTTGCGGAACATGTCGAACCCGGCGAGCAAGCGTGCCCTGGGGGCCGACGTTGTCGACGTCGATGAGCTCGGCGACCGTTGTCCTGTGCGTGACATGGACGCCGTTCCACGACTGCGGGCCGCGATCGTCCCAGTGGATCATCGCCCCCTCAGTCCAGCGTTCCGGATTGCGACGGCGGGCGGCAGCAGCGCCAGCTGACCCGCGTCGGCGCCCAGATGCCGAGCGTCAGGAAGGTGGCGAGCACCTGCAGGAAGTTCCGCCCCACCCTGATCTCCTCGATGCCCAGCCGCTGGCCGTTGGCGAGGCGGCAGTTGGTGATCGGCAGGTCCTGGCGGATCAGGCCCCACAGGAAGCTGTTGAGGTTCTTCGACTTCCACTCCGTGCCGGGCATGTTCTGCGGCTGGGAATCGCCGATCCCGAGGTCCTGGTAGATGCGGTAGGTCGCGGCGGCAGAAAGGCCGGATTGGCCGACAGGCCGGTCCATTTCTCCCATCTCCTTCAATCGCCTCAATCTTGCCGCAGAATGCTATCTGCCTTCGTCGGGCCCGACCCATCGCTTGCGCACACTGGTTCGCCGCCCAGGGACTCCCCCTTCCATGCCCGCCTCGTCGCGCGATCCAATCGGGTCTCAACGGCACGGAGGGCTCCTGGAGCGACGCATTGCGGGGCCGCGGGTGATCGGATAGCTTCGCCCCTGTGGCTGCGGAGCCGGAGAAGCTCGACTCCTACCAACGCGACATCGCCAAGTGCCTCGAGAGGGAGTTCGGGGAGGCCGAGGAGATCGAGGTCGATCCCGGGACGGATCGGCTGGCCCTCTTCTCCGATCTTCACAGGGGTGCCCGCGACGGCGCCGACGACTTCCTGCGCCGCGAGCGCGCCTACCCCGCTGCCCTCGGCTACTACCTCGCGGCCGGCTACTCGCGCAGGTCCTTGAGGCCGTGCGCCGCTAGGTCGGATCTGCAGGTGCTCTCCAAGCCCGAGAGGGCGTTCGGCGCGGGGGTAGCCGCGTGACCGATGCGACGAGCCCGGGGCCAAGCGCCGCACCAGCGGAACCGCCCCCGGCCGCTTCCTTCGATCCGTCGGTCAGCACGGCGTTCTCGGTGGGCTGGCGGATCGCCTCGCTCTACCGGGAGGCCTCGTTGGATGCCGAGCGGCGTGACGATCGCCGTGACGAGCTCCCCGACCCCGCCGCCCTGTCGGGGTTCGCCCGCACCGAGCTGACCGTCGATCTGATCGAAGCCGCCGTTCGGAAGCTCCGCGACGAGCTGGGCCCGTCGGGCGTCGATGAGGAGGCGGCCAAGGAGCTCCGCAAGGCGCTCACGTCGCGCGCCAAGAACCTTCGAGCGCTCCGCCAACGGATCGAGCGGGTTCATCTGAGGCTGCTCTTCGGCTTGACGGCCGCCGACTTTCGCCTTGGGAAGGCCTACGCCCTCGGCCACGCGCTCGCCGACATCTGCCTTCTGCCGGAGGACCGCGGCTCGTTCGACCGGGCGTTCGGGGCGCGGCTCGTCGAGCGCCAAGAACTGGCTCGCAGATCTCGCCTCGGTCCTGCCTCCGCACGCCAGCCGGGCCGTCGCCCTCTCGCTGAGAGCCTGGGAGTCATGGGCCGCCGAGCCGACCCAGGACGGCGAGCCGCTCGACTGGTCCGAGCAGGGAGCCGGGGTCCGCGCCGCCCTCCGTCGCCAGGGCGAGCTTTGGCGAGCGCTGCTCGCCGGGGAGAAGAGCGCTCCCGACATGCTCGACATCAAGCACTACCTGCGGGCCGCCAGCGCCTTGGTGGATGCGCTGAGTTCGTCGATCTGGCGCTTTCTGCGACCGCTCGCCCTCCCCCTGGCGCTCGCGATCGTGCTGCTGGGCGGCGGCGTCGCGCTGCTCCTGGTGTCCGGGACCGCGGGCCAGGTGGTCGGGGCGATCGCGGCGGCCGCCGGGGCGGTTGGCATCACCGGTGCCGGGCTGAGAGCGCGGCTCGGCAAGGCGGCCAGCTACCTCGAAAACCGGCTCTGGGGCGCCGAGCTCGATCTGGCCATTGCGGAGGCCGTCCTGATCGGCCCGACCGGCTGGGGCGCGAGCGTCGGCCGGGTCCCGCCCCGGCGGCGGACGCCACCGAGGGTGGCGGCGAACATCGAGAAGCTCGGCGAGTTTCGCGACGCCGTCCGGGGCAGGCGCGAGAACGAGCTCGCCGGGTTGCTCGCCGCGGAGGCCGAGTTCATCGTCGGAGAGCGGCCGCGGCGCGGTCGCGATGCGATCACCGAGTGGCTGCTGAGCGCGCCCGAGGCGAGCCGGCTCAGCGCAGAGCCGCAGCGAGTGGTGGCGGCGAGGCCCGGCTACCTGGTCGCCTACCTCGACCCCGGTGCGGATGTCTGGCGGCTGCAGGAGGGCAGGATCCGGCGCTGGCAAACCTTCGCGGACCGCGACGAGGCGCGCGTCGCGGCCGGCCTGCCACCTGAAGAGTCAGGTCCCGGATCGCCGCCGGCACGCGGGACCCCCCGCGACTGACCCGGCCGGCGCGCGTCGCCACTACTCGGCGCTGCCCGCTGGTGGACTCCCCGGAGTCGGCAACTTTGGAGGTTGCCGGGCGCTCGTCGTGCAAGAGCAAGTGCCATCCCGGACGCGCCGCGATCGGTAGATCCTCGAACGTTGCTCCGAGACGGTTTCGCCTGCAAGGATGAGCCCGTGCTGCCTGAGCCTCCGAGCGCTGAGGACGGCGATGCGCTCGACGCGCTGACGGGGGCCCTCGAGTCTGCCCACTTCACGGTCGAGGGCATCGAGGAACGGCTCGGAACGAACGAGCTCTCGCTGCGCCCGATCGACATGGCGGTCCACCTGCGGCGCCTCGAGGACGAGCCGTTCGGGACGGTCGCGAAGCTGTTCCTCCTCGGTGTGCCCGTCGACTCAGACCGGCTTGCAACCGTGCTCGCGCCGCTCGAGCTCACGAGGCTCGCGGAGACGGGTTTGGTCCGGCTGGAGGGCACGACTGCCTTGGCGTCGGCGCGGCTAGCGCCGCACGGCGACTACTACATTGCCTCCGACGGGGGTGCGGGAGCCGAGGAGACTTCCTTTGACTTCGTGCCTGGCATTCAGTCGCCGTCGGTCACCCTGGCGGAGCTCGCCGTGCGTCGGCGCGTTCAGAGCGCCCTCGACCTCGGCACCGGCTGCGGCATCCAGGCGCTCCTTGCGGCCAAGCACGCCGGGCATGTCGTCGCGACCGATGTCAATCCTCGCGCGCTCGCGTTCGCCCGCTTCAACGCACGGTTGAACGGAATCGACAACATCGAGTTCAGGCTCGGGGACGTGTTCGAGCCCGTAGAGGGCGAGCGCTTCGGCCTCCTCGTCGCGAACCCGCCCTACGTGATCTCGCCCGACGCATCGTATGCATACCGGGACAGCGACCTGCCCGCCGACGAGCTCTGTCGGCGCATCGTCGCCGATGCGCCGGCGTATCTCGTCGAGGCGGGCTTCGCGCACGTGCTCGTGAGCTGGGCGCATCCGCCGGGGGACGAGTGGGCGCCGCTCCGGGAATGGGTGCAGGGCGGCGGATGCGACGCGTGGCTCCTGCACCACCGCACCAGCGACCCGCTCACGCACGCGGCGAGTTGGCTGAAGCCGCTGGGCGAGCGCGACCTTCCTGCCTACGAGGAGGCCATCGATCGCTGGACTGCCCATCTGAATCGCCTCGGTATCGAGGCGATCGGCTACGGCGCCGTCGTTCTTCGTCGCCGGTCGTCCGGACGACCGTGGATCCGCGAGGATCCTCTACCGCTCGATCGGCTCGAGCCCGCCGGCGACCACACGCTTCGCGTCTTCGCGGCGCAGGACCTGCTCGAGCGCGTCAGCGACGCGGAGCTCCTCGCCGCTCGCCTCCTCTTGACGCCGCACCACAGGCTGGAACAGCACCTCGAGGCATCCGAGGGCGGCTTCGTCGTGAAGAGTCAGACGCTCGTGCTCACCGACGGGCTCTGCTTCTCGGTTGGCGTCGATCGCCATACCGCGTCGCTGCTTCCGTACCTCGACGGCCGGCCTCTCCGCGAGGCGCTCGCGAATGCTGCAACCACGTTCGACCTCGAGGAGCGCGAGCGCGCCGCGTACGCGCCGGCGGCGCTGCCGGTCGTGCGGCGGCTGCTGGCGCTCGGATTTCTGCTCGAAGCCTAGGTCGGCTTCTTCTTCTTGACGTCCCAGCCGGCCTTGATCGGGCCGGCAAACGTGCCGTCGGGCTTCTGGGCGCGGTAGTCGAAGTCGATGCGCGAGAAGTCGAACGAGACCTGGTCCATGGGTATCTCGCCCTCCGCCTCCGCTCCTCCGATCTGGTACGAGGAGATGAGAAGGTCGCTGAACTTGAAGACGAGGAACTCCTGCTGCTCCTTCCCCGCCTTGCGGGCGGTCAGGACCGCCTCCTTGATGTGCTTGCCCATCGCGCACGACAGAAAGAGCACCGGCGATGCCTTGTTCACGCGCGTCGCGAAGTGGAAGTCCTGCATCGCAACCTTGCCCGCGGCGGCGCCGGCAGCGCGCGAGGGGCCTGACTCGTTCGTCTCACCCCAGCTGAACGACTGGAGATCAATCTCACCCTTGTGCTTGGCGTCCTGCGACTCCCCGGGGATCCCGTCGATCTTCAGGAAGAGGTCGATCGTGGCCACCACTCACCTCCAAGAGACCGCTGGCGGGGAACGACGTGCCGCCCCGCTGGCCCGACCCTAGCACGATCGCTCGCAGGCCCCCTCGGCCAGACGGGCGGGCGATGCCCGTGGTTGGATCACTTGCTCGCCCGGTAGTCCAAGCCCATACGAAGGATTTGCGAGCCCGATCAGAGGCGTCCGGCGGGACGGCCGCCGGCCTTGATCACAGCCACCTGCGCCGCCGTGAATGGCTCGCTCAGCAGCGCGGGGCGTTCCTGATAGACGCGGAACAGGTCGGCGATGAAGTGGATCCGCTGTCTGAGATTGGACCAGTCGCGCGCGCCGCTGCCCCGGGTGGTGTCGGGTGTGGGGTCGATCCGGCCGAGCAGCGCGGCCAGCTCCCGGTTGTCGATCGTCCGCAGGCCGGCGGGGAAGCTTCCCGGCACGTCTCGGCCAAGGCTGAGCGTCTGGCCCGGCAGCGAAAGGGTCACCAGCGTCTCGGTGACGGCCTCGCGGGCGATCCGCTTCACCTGCCGATCGACCTCGTCCAGTGCCTGCTTGGTGTCGCTCGAGCGGCCGGGGAGCAACTCCCACAGCAGGCGAAACGCCGCGCCGAGGCGCGAGCGCACCAGCTCACGCAAGAGATCGCGCCGCAGCCTGACCGGCTCCTCGAGCGGCGCGTCGAGCGCCTCGGTGATCTCCGGCTGCAGGCGCGTCTGCTCGTGGAAGCCGATCGCGAGGTTCGCCAGCAGGATCAGCTCCGCGCGCGCCTTGTGGTCGCTCTCCCCGACCGCCGCCGCGTAGGAGCGGAACGCCTGCCTCAGCAGACCCTGGCCGGTGGGCGGATCGCCCGGGCGCAGGCCGTCGCAGAAGGCCGCGAGCGCGGCCGGGTCGATCGCGCCGCCGCTGCGGGGCAGGGCCAGAAAGCGCGCGAACTCGCGCCCGATCTCCTCGAACACCTTGCGGTTGCCGCGCCCGACGGCGGCGCTGGCGCGGTCAAACGCGTCCGTCGGCCAGAGCGCCTTCCACAGCACCCCCCAGAGGCGCTCGGGCCCAGCCCACCTCCTCAGCTCCGCCATCGAGGCGACGGCGGCGTTGCCCGCGCTCCTCGCCTCGCGCGAGCGTCCGAACAGCCGCTCGAACGTCCGCTCGAGGTCCTCCTTCCGGATCGTCTGGCCGGCCTGCCTGGAGGCCCAGGTGGCGAAGCTGCACCAGTTCGCCGGCCCGCCGCCCGTCCGCGCGGCGAGCGCACGCGAGAGCTCGCAGTAGCACTGCGTGATCTGCAGGTTCCGCACCACCGGATCCGCCAGCGCGGCGATCCCCTCGACGGCCGCGACCGTCGGCGCCGACCCCGCCGTGCCGCTGAGAATGCCATCGCTTGCCACCACCGCGCCGACTCTACGTTCGACCAGGCTCGGCGGTCAACGACACGGGACGAACGAGCGCCCCATCCGGGCGGTCCCGGTTCCCCCAGCCAACGCGTGTTGCGTCGAGGGGAACCTGGTGCGGCCGACGTACTCGCGCTGCCGAGCTCAGGCAGGTGCAGAGTTCAGGACTGGTTCAGGGTCCGTTTCCACCGCCTGGCGATCGCGATCGCCTCGCGCCCGTACTTCTCGGCGTCCGCACCGCTGCCGTTATAGGCGCGGAAGCCCTGCTGCGGGCTGCCCTCGCGCTCCATGTTCTCTTTTAGGACCTTGAAGCCGACCCTCAGCTGGAAGCGGGGCTTGTGCGCTCCGCCCAGCCCATCGGCCTCCTCGACGAACGGACGGAAGGTGAGCTGCGTCCAGCCGACCCCGTTGGCGAGGCCCGAGCGCCGCAGCGCCGCCACCCGCGCCGCCGTCACATTCTCATGGCAGAAGGCCTTACCGGGGCCGTGGTCGCAGCCGAAGATGTTCCGCTGGGGGATGTCGGTCTCCTTCTCCAGCATGGCGAGGGCGAGGTGGAGGGGGAGCCTGGCCCGCTCCGCCTCCTCGACAACCACCTTCGGCTTGAGGACGCCGTTGTCCCGGAGTATCTGCCAGGCCGGCTTCGCCACCGACCCACTCCCTCTAGGAGTGCGGGTATTTCCTGAACTGGACCGGGCCGGGAAGGAGATCGAAGGAGCCCATGTCCACGGGCGCCGAGCCGTGCCCGATCGTGTGCTCGGTGCCGTCGCCGATCGCGGCCTCTACGTGATGGAAGGGCGCGGACCGAACAGCACCGCCGCCATCGGCGTGTGCTTCGCCTCCTCGCGGCTGATCTGCTTCCCATGGGTGGCGAGCGTCCCGGTCCACGCCGCCCGTATAGCCCGTCCCGTTCGGGTCGGGCAGCCCACACGACCAGAACACGGAGGCAAACCACGACGAGCAGTCATCGCGGTGGTCGCGGGATGGCCCGGAGAGGCAGTGCTGCACGTCGAAGGCCCCGACCTGGCTGTAGAAGTTCGGGCGCTTACCCTTGGCGCAGCGGGCGGCCGAGGCCAGCATGCAGATCTGGAGTCGCTTCTCCGGGCTGCCGCCGACGACCTTGTTGGCCCTGATCTTCGGACCCCTCTGCTCCCGGAGCTTTTCGAGCCGCGCGAGCAGCATCTCCTCGGTGTTGTCAAGATCCTCCTGGCGCTGCTTTAGCTGCTTGACCTTAGAGATCCATTCCTGCGCTTTGGCATGCGCGTTCATTGATTGCGCTTCGAGTCCCATCGCCTCGCGGTCGGCCTCTGCCGCCTTCTCGGGCTTACCTTGCTCACGGAGCTTGTCGGCCCGCTCCTGCGCCTTTGCCAGGACTTCTCATAGGTCGGACGGCGATGTCGTGGTAGTGCTTCCAACGCTTCCGAGCATTGGTCAGGGAAGTGCTCACCTTGCCGGCCTTGGCGTCGACCTTGGTGATCTTCTCCTTGGTGGTGCCGATTCGCTCCCCGAGTGGCTTCTTCTGCATTGCTCCCACCTCCCCGGCGGCTGCCGGATGTCGAGACAGCCGCAGCCTCTCACAGGCGATCGCGGGGAACAACCGGCGCGTGTGTGAGATCAGAACAGAACGCTCAGCACTCAGCTAGCCCGTCGGATCAACCGAGGTAGGTCTCGATCGCTCCGGGGGCGGCAGGTCGCTCCAGTCGCGGCGCTCGCGCAGTTCAGCCAGCACAGCGCGAACCCTTTCGCGGAACCTGTCGCAGACGAACTCGGCCCCATCGGTGAACCGTTCGCTGATTGGTTTGAGTGACCACGCGACCGGCTCCTCGGCCCACAGCTTCAGGTTGGGATCGTCGGTTCTGTCCGCTCGCGCAGCTCAGCCAGAATGTCTCCAACGCGCTCGCCCGGGGCAACTTCGCCCGGACGCCCCCCCGTTGCGAACGGCGCACCTGCTCTGCTCGTCGGATACCGGGGTCGTCGTCCGATCGCAATAACCCGCTCGTCCTCCGCCCCCGCCTCACAGTTCCTTCGGCTTTACGAACGCGATGAGCTCGGCGCTCCCGGGAGCCAGCTCGCGCCAGCTCGCATCGAGCTCGAGCGTCGCGAGTGCCGCGGTCGGGAACTTTTCCAGCGGCACTCGTGTGGCCCCGCGGAGCCGCGCCTCCAATAGAGCCGGCGCTGCTGCTCGTCGCGCGAAGCGGAAGCTGGCCGCCGGCCCGCCTCCTCCCGCAGCCCGGCGCCTTCGAGTGCAGCCGCGTCGCTTGTTGAGCCGATCTCGTGAGGGCATCGATTGGTCGCTCAGGTAAGGAGCCGCCGTAGATCGAGGCCGTGTTCACCCGCGAAGGCGCCCACTACCCTTTAGCACTTGAGCTGCGAAAGTTGCTGGCCCGCGTCAGGCCTTGGGCGCGTTACCCCGGAGTAGCCCAGCTACTGGACCTGCTTGTCCTCGCCAGGGCCGCCCTTGAGCTTGTCCTTGCCCTTGCCGCCCCTCAGCGTGTCATTGCCGGCGCCGCCGAGGAGCTTGTCGTTCCCGGCGCCCCCGATGAGGGTGTCCTTGCCCTCGTCGCCGCAGATCGTGTCGTTGCCGCCGAGCCCGCGGATGTTGTCCTTGCCGCCGGCGCCGTCGATCACGTCGGCTGCCGAGGTCCCGACGATCGTGTCGTTGCCTGCGGTGCCCGAGATCGTCGCGAGACCTATTGCGATCGTCGCCTGCTTGCCGGCGCACAGGGCGAGCGGCGGCGGCACGACGCCAACCTGGGCAGTGCCCTGGCTCGAGGGCGGCACGACGCCAACCTGGGCAGTGCCCTGGCTCGAGCTGCGGCCCGAGCCCCCGGCGTACGACCCGGTGATCTCATGGACGCCGGTCCCCACTGCGGTCGGCGTGTAGGTGAGCTGGCAGCTTGCCTGGCTCGTGCTCACCATCGCCAGCGTGCAGACTCCGCCGCCGCTGAAGCTGCCGCTGCCGTTGGAGGCGAAGCCGACGTCACCCGTGGGGGTCGTCGCAGTTAGGGGGCTCGATGCAGTGTCGGTCACAGTGGCGGTGCAGGTGCTGCCGCCGGCGCCGAGGGTGAGCGAGGGCGGGTGCAGGCGACCGCGGTCGTGGTCGTGTGCTGCAACTCGAAGGCGCCGATGTCGCAGGTCCCACGTGTCAGAGCCCGCTGGTCGGTGGCGGGACAGGCGGGAAAAAGCGCCGCCGGGCGCAGCGGGATTGCCGGCGTCGATCGCCGGGCTCCCGGCCAGCAGCGGGATCGTCGGCGTTGGGCCGCCGTTCGGCCCGAGCGAGCCGATCATCGGATTCGCGTTGACGACGTCACCGGTGACCGTGAACCCTGTACAGCCCGCGTCGGCCACCGTGCGCAGGTTGTAGCCGGATGAGATATAGGCATTGCCGCCGCACTGGGTGTTCGGGTTGGCCTGGGCCTGATCCGACCATGTTGCCGGCGTAGAGCGTGTTGGCGACCCGGAACTCGTCGGTCACGGCCGGATCGTCGCTGCCGTGGTAGGTGCCGCCCCCGTCACCGCCGCCGGTGTTGTCGGAGTCAGCGGTGTTGCCCACGATCGTGCTCGATTGGACCCGAATGTGTCCCAGGCTGCCGAGGTGAATGCCGCCACCGAATTCCGTAGCGGAATTGCCGGTGATCGTCGAATTGAGCACCTCACCCGCTGACATTGGCGCCGAACGAGCTGCCTTGGATCGCTCCCCCGAACTGTGCCTGGTTCAGATTGAAGGTGCTGTTCCTGATCGAGCTGAAGCCGCGGTCGTAGCGGATCGCGCCGCCCTGGTCGGCCCTGTTGTCTGTGAACACCACCGATTCGAGCTCCAGGTTCCCGAGTCCGCCCATGATCAGCCCGCCCCCGGCGAACCCGGTCGCCCGCGCCCCGGAGATCGTGATCCCCTCGATCCGGGCGGTGCCGCTTGGGAGGGTCACGCCGAGGAATCGGAATTGGTCCACGGCAGCCGGACTGCGCCGCACATTCAGGCTGCTCGCTCCCGGCCCGGTGATCGTCGTCGGCGTGCTGATGTTCGACAGTCCGCTCAGGAGATCGATCGTGCCGGTGTGCGTGATCGGGATCTGATCGACGACCGCTGAGCCGTTGGCGTTGGCGGCGGTGATCGCGGCGCGCAGCGAGCCCGCCCCGAAATCGTTTCCGTTGATGGCTGGGAAGGTATCGGCGCTGGCCGGAGCGGCGCTCAGCAGCAGCGCCGAGATCCCGCCCACAATGACCCCCGGTCTCCTGGCCCTTCTCGCCCGCATCGGACGCCTATCCTATGCCTCAAGCCTCAGAGGACGGGCACGGCAGGCCGGTCGCACCACGTCGGGCGACCGCGGACGACGCAGCTTTGCTCCCCATACGGAGCGACGGCGGACGGGAGGTGATCCCGGCTGCTCCCTGTGTGAGGCTGTCGCATAACCCAAAGTGAAGCCGTGAGAGCTCGTGTCAGGCATCTTTAGAAACGAAACGGGATGACTTGTCGCTCATCCGGTGCCGACTCCTGGACCTGGTCGATCCCCCGCCCGCCGCAGCAGCCGCATGGCGGGCGTAGGGGTACCTCTCGCTCGCGGCCTTTGTGCGACATCCTCGCGTGTGAGGGGCATTCCCGGAACGACTCTCCAAGTCCGGCCCTTGGTGTCGCTTCCCATGCAAAGCGACACTCTGCGCGGCAGTGAGCCGCGCTGTCGCTTTCGCGTGCGGGGAGCACTGCAGCGAACCGCGTCGGGCCGCAGCGTCGCGCCTGCTTCCGACGAAACGCAGCACGGGCGCGGAGGGATTGCCCGCTATTGCCCCTGATCGCCTGATGTAGGCACGGGAATGGGCTCAAACAAATGACGTTGGGGCACTCCCCACGCGTTGTGGACATAGCGGCCGCCGTCGGGGTCGCGCTTCCGGCGAGGCCGCGTGGGAGTCGAGCGTGCGGGTGCCGAAGAGGCTCGTGACCTTGTTTGTGGGGAACCCCGGCGGGTTCGCGTCCGCCCGCCTCAGCCCACCGAAGGCAGCGTCAGCTGCCAGGCGAGGGAACGGTCACGCATCAGCCGGTCTCCTCCCTGACTATCTCCTTGAACTGATCGGCGATCGCCTCTAGAGCTTTGAGCGCATCATTGACGCGCTTGGTTTCTTGGGTGTGCGTTCGATCTTTCATCGGGTTCGGGAGGTGGTCTTCTCGAGCGGCGTGAATCGGGCGGACCCGACTGGGCAGACCAGACCGGCTCGCTTATAGCGGCCTATTCCCGCGGCCCGTGACTTCCAGTGGCAGGGTGCTCGGCTGGGCTTGCTTGACAGCAGAGTCGGGGTCGGATACACCGGAACCCGAACGTGGCACGGGTCACCGAGATAACGCCGGACAAACGGGAAAGCGTTCCTTCGGAAGAGTCGCCGGCTTGGGCCCGGCTTCAGGACCAAATCGGCTGGTACGACGTCAAGAGCCAGCTCAATCAACGTTGGTTCAAGGTGCTCAAGGTCTGCCAGATCGTCGTCGCGGCGGCGATTCCGGTTGCGGCCGCGGCCTCCGCGCCGCTGTGGCTGATCGGCGGCGGCGGGGCGTTTATCGTCGTCCTGGAAGGCCTTCAGCAGCTCCAGCAGTATCAGCAGAACTGGACGACCTACCGGGCAACCTGCGAGCGGCTCAAGCACGAGGAGTTCCTCTTCCTCGCTCACGCCGGGCCCTACGCTACCGCCCCCAAACCCGAGGCCCTGCTCGCCGAGCGCGTCGAGAGCCTCGTCTCTCAGGAGCACGCGGCCTGGGCCTCGCACCGGGAGGAGACGGGCAAGCAGATGGGCGGCGAGGGGTGAGCGCGGGGCCGGAGGAACCTGCGAGCACGCCGGCGCAGAGGGTCTTCATCAGCTACCGCCGCCAGGACAGCGCCGCCTACGCCGGGCGCCTCTACGACGCCATGGTCGCCCGATTCGGGGAGCGCAACGTGTTCATGGATCTCGACCTCGCTCCCGGTGTCGACTTCGTCGAGCGGATCACCGAGGCGGTGTCCGCCTGCCAGGTGTTGATCGAGATCATCGGGCCGACCTGGGCCACGGTCAAGAATGACGAAGGCGAGGTGCGGATCGCCGACCCCGAGGACTTCGTCCGGCTCGAGCTCGAGATCGCCCTGAAGCGCCCCGAGGTGACGGTGATCCCGGTGCTCGTCTCCGGGGCCCAAATGCCGGATCGGCAGGATCTGCCGCCGGAGCTCGGGGCGATCGCGCGGCGCAACGCCCTGGAGCTCAGCGACAAACGCTGGCGTTACGACATCGGGCAGCTCATCAGCGCGCTGGAGGAACTGCTGGCGGAAACGACCGCCGTCCATGTCACCCCAACAACCGAGGATGTCGCCGCGACGGGCGAGGCCTCGCCCGAGGCGGCGCCGACCGGCCCCGCACAGATCCCTCCGCACCGCCGATCGGGGGCGAGCCGGCGAATGGCTCCGTGGGCACGGGCGCCTGCTCGCCGGCGTCGCCGCGCTCGCAGTCGTTGGCGTGGTCCTGGCAATTGTTGCGCTGGGCGGTGGCTCGGGGGGCGGAGGCAAGCCGGCTCCTAAGTTCGAGCCCTTCACGAAGGCCGCTGCGTTCAGGGTCGACGTGCCCGCGGGCTTGGACCCGATTCATACCGAGAGTGAGGACCCGGGCGACGTGATCCACACCGAGCTCCAGAGTCCGGGCGACACGCAGAACGTTCAGATCGTGCAGGACCTCAACAACGCGCCGCCCATGGAGCGTGCGGAAAATGGCCCGGACAAGCCGCATAAATGAATCTCGGGATAAGGGTCTGAATTATGACGACGGGGGAAACCCTTTGAGACCCCCACCGTCGGCGACCGCGATACGGTGCTGTTTCAATACACCCAGATCGAGCCGGCCACCGACGGGCGGCATGGACTCGGCCGGGCGAGCATTGCCACCTACTTCTTCAACGCCGGCGGCTCCGGATGGCGAACCCGCGCGGCCGTGGCCGAGGACGCCGGCGACAGCGCCGAGCTGGCCAAGGACATCGCGACCGCGATGGCCTTGACCCTGGAACCACGCTGATCGGACCGCGACGGGCCCCGTCGCCGGTGCGGCCGCCTCTCCGGGGCCATCCCTTGAGTTGAGGGCAGGCTGTCGAGCCAGCGATTCTGCCCCGCGTGGTGGGTAATTCAATGGGCGATCCGTCACGCTTGGCAAGGCTCGCCTCAGGACTCGGGGCGGCGGCCGTGGCGGACCGGGGTTCCAGGCGGAGGCGGAGCCGGCGAGGGTAGGCTTCCTCCTCCCGACCGAAGGCCTCGGTCCGTACAGACGGGGCGATAGAGCGATCGGCATCCCCCGCAGCCGACGGCGCCAGAGGGTCACCGGCATGGATCACCGTCACCTTCGCACCCTTCGGCGTCTGGACCGTGTTGTAGTTGCCGATGACGAGCTGGCTCTCGCTTACGTCACCGACGTGCAGTTCGCACTGTGGGGTGGCCGTCTACCTCACCCGATTCTCAAGGCAGCGATCGTTCCGGTGCGCCAGCCCAATAGGCCTAGACGAGCCGGGCTCTCGCGAGGACGTTCTCCGGCAGGTGCGGGCGCGATCAACAGCACGATTGCGACTCGAGTACATGCGCACTACGTCTCCAAGCGGCCTGCAGAGGGCCTTGATTTAGCGCCCGAGCAAAGGCTGAGCCTCGATCTCCACGACATTTCCCGGAATGTCCAAGAGCTCCCGGTCGAGACTTGGGCGGCTCGGGGAACTCGCGCAGCGAGGCCCGGCATCACAGCCTTGCTGGCGTCGAGCGAGGGACGGCGCCGTGCGAGTTCCCTTGACGCCCCGCGGCGAGATCTAGGTCATCAGTGCCGTCCATCACCGAGACCCCACCCGCCCCGATCCGAGAGGAGCTCACGCCCTCCGCCGCCAGCTCTCTCGCGACATCCCGAAGAAGGCCGATCGCAACCTCCTGTCGCCACCTGGAACATCCGCGAGTTCGGCGCTCTGACCGAAGTGGAACTCGGCCCAGGGCGACACCCCGAAGCGCGACCTTCACGCCCTCGCCTGCATCAAGGAGATCGTCAAGCGCTTCGACGTGGTCGCGATCCAGGAGGCCCAGAGCGCCTGGTGCGCTGCGCCAGCTGCTCGCCGGGCTCGGCCGAGCTGGTCGGTGATCCTCACCGACCCGGTCGAGGACGACAAGGGCGACGACGAGCGCCTCGCCTTCCTCTTCGACCGCTCCCGCCTCGAGGTCTACGGGCTCGCCTGCGAGCTGGTCGTCCCCTACAGCTGGAGGAAGGCGAAGCGGCCGAAGACCGGGATCGCCGCGGTCGCCCTGGATCGCCAGTTCGCCCGCACCCCCTACGCCGTCAGCTTCAAGCGCCGCGCGCGATCTTCACCCTGGTCACCCTCCACGTCTACTGGGGGAGCAAGTCCGGCCAGGACATCGAGGAGCGGGCGAAGGAGCTGAGCTCGATCGCCACCTGGCTCAAGGCCTGGGCCCGCGACCCCGACACCTGGGACCAGAACCTGATCTGCCTCGGCGACTTCAACATCGACCGCAGCGGCTCGACGCTCTGGCAGGCGTTCACCTCCACCGGCCTCACCGTCCCCGACGAGCTGCAAAGCCCCAACCGCCAGGTCGGCGGGACGCCGCTCGAGCACTTCTACGACCAGATCGCCTGGTTCACCGAGGAGAAGGACGGCTCGAAGCCCCTGCTCTCGCTGCGCTACACCGACCGCGCCGGGATGTTCGACTGGAGCCTGACCGCCCTCGCCGACACGGCGCTCACCGGGCAGCAGAAGTCCTTCCGGATCTCCGACCACTACCCGCTCTGGGTCGAGTTCGTGGTGCCGTAGCGACCGCGAGGGCTAACCCCGCGTAGACGGGCCCCCAACCTGATCCTCGGCTGGCCGCCTCGGATCCGGGCAGGGGGCGTAAGACGCTCAAGGTATTGCTTGCTCGCTCGAGTGCTTCCGCTATACGATCCCGCCGCGTTCGAGCTGACTCCGACTACAAGGGGAGCCACGGATGGCCAAGGTGCTCTGGACCCAGAAGCAGGACGTCGGGCCGAGCGCGCGCGGCGCGCACGCCATCGCCTACGACGCGGCCCGGCAGCGGGTCGTGCTCTTCGGCGGAAGAGCCGGGGGTGGGACGCTCCAAGCCGATACCTGGGAGTGGGACGGCGCGGACTGGACGCAGGTCGCCGACACCGGCCCCGATGCCCGCAGCGGACACGCGCTCGCCTACGACTCGAACCGCCAGCGGGTCGGTGCTCTTCGGCGGCGAGGCGGCGGGTCCCGCCCTGCGCGCCGACACCTGGGAGTGGGACGGCACGGACTGGACCCAGGTCGCCGACACCGGCCCCGATGCCCGCAGCGGACACGCGCTCGCCTTCGACTCGAACCGCCAGCGGGTCGTGCTCTTCGGCGGCGAGGCGGCGGGGCCGCCCTGCGCGCCGATACCTGGGAGTGGGACGGCACCGATTGGACCCAGGTCGCCGACACCGGCCCCGATGCCCGCAGCGGCCACGCGCTCGCCTACGACTCGAACCGCCAGCGGATCGTGCTCTTCGGCGGCGAGGCCGCGGGGTCGGCCCTGCGCGCCGACACCTGGGAGTGGGACGGCGCGGACTGGACGCAGGTCGCCGACACCGGCCCCGGCCCCTCGCTCGCCTTCGCCATGACCTTCGGCGCGGGCGCCACCCTTCTCTTCGGCGGCGTCACCTCCCCCCCGCCACCGGTCGCAGCGGAGGCGCTCTCGCGACTGAGCTGGGAGTGGGACGGCGCGCACTGGACGCTGCGCCAGGACATGGGACCGGCGCCTCGCTGGGGCCATGCGCTCGCCTTCGACTCGGCGCGAGGCCGAGCGGTTCTCTTCGGTGGCTTCTCCGCGCTGCCCGCCGACCCGGGTGTGGCCGACAGCGTCCTCGCGGACACCTGGGAGGCGTCGCTTGAGGAGATACCCGCCGAGGTCCCGGGGCCCGCCGTCGCTCCTCGTCTCGTTCGCGCTCAACCCGGACACGGTCCTCGGCGGCGGGGCCCCCGGAGCCAGGCGCAGATGTCTCGTTCGAGGTCGGCCTCGACGGGCCGGCCCCTCCCGGCGGCGTCCAGGTCGACATCCTCTTCGAGGGAACCGTGGTCTTCTCCGTCTTCGTCGCGGAGGGCGAGACGTACGGGATCGCAGACGCTTGGCATGCCGGGTGAGCAGCCGCTGGGCGACTTCCCGTTGGAGGCGAAACTCGGTGAAGTCAGCTTGACGGCGGTGCTCCACGTCGTCCCCGGCGCCGCCCCCGCGTCCCTCTTGTCGTTCGCGATCAACCCCGACACGATCGCCACCACTGTCCCGCCAGGAACCCGATTTCGTTCGTGGTCGGCCTCGACGGGCCCGCGCCTCCCGGGGGCGTCACGGTGGCGATCCTCGGCCCAGCCTCAGTGGACCCGCTCCTCGTGATGGAGGGCGCGTCGACGGGATCGCAGACACTCGGCTGGGACCCAATGCTGCTTCCGGGGCCTGCCACCTACCAGTTCGCGGCACAATTGGGTGCAGCCAGCTTGGCGGCCGATCTCCACGTCGTCCCCTGAAGCACTCGGTCCGCGGCTCATTCCGTCGAGGTACGGGATCGCCTTGGCCGGCGCGGCCTGGATGACGGCCGGCGTGCCTCGCCGTCGGCAGGTCCTGCCTGATCAGGAATCAGAGAACCCTCCCTCCCATGGCGATCCGATCGCGATGCCCCTTCCTCTCGACCGCGGGTGGAGCTGACTCTCAACCCCGATCCAACTTTCGGGTTCGGCTGGAGCCCGTTGGGCAGGTCGCATTGCCACCCCCTTCGCGAAGCTCTCGATCACAGGGATCCTGACTCAATCGTGGCGCCTCCAAAGGGCGGCGCGCTAGCCGAGGGGTGCCAGCAGGTCCTTCCTTCCTCGAACGCGAAGAGCAGGAGATCGACCATGCGGAAGGTGCGGTTGTTCGGCCCGAGCGTCGGACGCCAGGCGCGCACGATCGACGCCCTGCTCCCCTCCATCGCGCGGTGGAAGGTCTCGGCGACGATCCGCGCCCCGACCCCGTCGAGCTTCCCGCGTTGTGCTCGGCCTCGCGCAGGACGTAGAACCACAGCGGGGTATTCCTGATCAGGGCGGTGCGTTGCTGATTGGTGAGGCCGTCGAGCGTCGCTCCGCGCTTCCCGGCCCGGATCTGGGCGTTCGTCAGCTTGCCGGGTTCGAGGCCGCGGCTCCGCAGGAACCGTCTCTGCTGCCCGGTTGCCAGCGTCACCATCCTCGCGCGACGGAGGTTGCGGGAGGCGAGGTTTGCGTCTTTGCGCGGAAAGCCGGGCAGCCTCCCCAGCGGGTTGACGAGCATCGTGTATGCGCATCGCCCGGTTGAACTTCCGCTCGGCACGGTGAGGTCGGCGCGGCCGGCTTGACCGAAGTCGTAGAGCCTGCGGAAGTCAGCGATCCAGTTGCTCGGCAGGCGCGGGTGGCCGCCCAGGTCACCGCTCAGGCCCGAGAAGAGGAAGAGGAAGTCGAGGGTGCCCGCGCCGTCGTCGAAGATCCTGTTCCAGTTGTAGGACCCCCGCACCATCGAGTGCCCGGCCGGAAGGCGGCCACCGAGAACTCGAGCGGCATCGTCGGAATGGCGCCCGGATCGGCCCCGGCCTCGAACGCCTTCCTGCCACTCCTGAACACGTCGTTCACCACCCGCCGCTCGCAGATACGTGGCAGGTAGTCGGTGCGCAGCATCCACTGGTAGTACTTCGTGACCAGCTTTCTCGCCCTAGCTCGCTTTCGGACTCGCGGGACAACCCGGCTCTCCCGACTTGCATCGCGGTCGTCTCGGCGATTACGGTTGGAGCAGCGGGGGGCAGTGAGGCTGAGGCTATGAGTGATCGACAGCGACTCGAGCGTGTCTTTGGCAGGCGGCGTGGGCCGCTCGCTCGCCAGGGGCCACGGACATCACCACCGGGACGGCCCGTGAGATCGCTGTCCCGCCAGGCCACGCGCGCCGGGGTCACCGGGGTCGCCGCCTTCGGCGTTGCCCTGGTCGCTCTCCAGGGACTGCAGCAGGCCATCGGGGCGTTCGATCCGCGCGTCGACATCACGGTGGCGATCGTGGTCGCCCTGTCGGCGGCGGCGCTGACCGCCGACCGCCTCGCGGACGCGCCACAGCGAGCGGACCGAACTCCGCCAGCGGCAGAAGGCGTTGGACGAAGCGACGCTCGCCTGGGACCCTCCTCCGCTGAGGGACGCCGATCCCGGCGATCTCGGCATCTTTCCCTCGAGCGCCGGGAGGAACAGTCCCGCGGATGACGCCCCCGAGGGCGGAGGCGATGACCCGCGCTGGCAGCCATATGTCAAGCGGGAGATCGATCCCGAGCTTCGGGAAGCGCTTCGGAGCGCCAGCTTCGTCCTGGTCTACGGCGCTCCGCGCTCGGGAAAGACCCGCACGGCCGCCGAGGCGGCCAGGGAGGTCTTGGGCGACTCCCCGGTGCTCCTGCCACGAGGCGCCGAGGGATTGCGCGTCCTCCTTGACCTGCAGCCGCGCTCGATGGCGATCAGCGCGGTCCTCTGGTTGGACAGCCTCGAGCGCTTCGTCGGGGTTATCGACGCCAAGATCCTCGACTGGCTCGCGCGACGCACGAGCAACGTCGCGCTGACGAGAAGCGGCCGACCCGGTCCCCCGATCACCGTGGTGGCGACGATCCGCGAGGCCACCTGGGATCGACTGCTCGGCGCCGACGGCGAGGACGGCGAGTTCGCCAAGGCGGTGGCCGCCCGCGCCCGGGCCTTCAAGGTCCCGGCGGAGCTCCGCGGGCGGAAAGAAGGCGGCGAAGCGGCTCTACCCGGCTGCCCACCTCGGCCGCGACGGCATTGGCGCGGCGCTGGCGGCGAGCGGCAAGGACGAGGAGCCGCCCCCCATCGCGCCCGGCCAGAGCGAGCGAGGTTTCGTCGCGGGCCTCACCCGAGAGCGCTCCCGGAGAGAGAATCCGCAACCGCTCGGGGGTCGGCTCGCCGGCCCTCGCCGCCTGCGCGAATCGGGAGACCCCTGGCTGCTGCTTCCGGCCGGGGTCTGCCTCTCGCGCTTCTTCTGGTTCGGGTCGAGCACGGCGGTCAACGGCGGCATCGAGAAGGCACGCCAGCCGACGATCGGCGAGCAAGTGGCGGAGATCCGAAGCGAGGGCGCCGAGGGACCGCGGGTCTCGGACAAGCCGAACACCGTCGACCTCCACGGCTCCGGCCAGGACTCGTGGGTGTTCAGCTTCCGGGACGCGGGCCAGCGGTCACAGGCCGATGAGATCCAGGTCTGGGACGTGGTCGGGGGCGACGAGCTCAAGCAGCGCTTTCGCTTCCAACCGGCGCGCCCGGCCGTCTATCAGTATCGGGGCGCGACCGACATCAACCTCGACGGAGACGAGGAGCTGATCGGCGGCTACGGCCCCACCGCCCCCACGGGGAGCTGCTAGTCCCCTTCGCCCTCGACTGGAGCCCCGACATCCGCGAGTACCGACTCGTCCCCCTCCACCCCTCGCCGCCAAGCCTCGACATAAGAGAGACGCCGCGGCTCCGCAGGGCGACCGCCGCCTACCGGGAGCGGACCAAGTACAGCGACGGCCAGGGCGACTCGGTCAGGGGTTTCCCGACCCAGGACTTCGCGGTCATCCCCGAGGACAAGCGCCTGGTGAGCGGCTACGTCACCCGCTACCCCGAGCGTGGCCCGGCCTCGATCGCCGTCGAGGTCGAAGGCTTTGACACGCAGGCCGAGCGCCCGACGGTGAGGGACTGCAACTTCCCAAACGACAGGCCCGTCGTCATCCGAGACGATCCCGGTGCCCTGATCTCCAACCTCCTGGCTGAGAAGTGGAGCGCGGTCAGCGAACGTATGCGCTGCGCCCCTTTCTAGCCATCGAGGGTGCGTCGGCGCGACGGCCAACTAAGTCGGGTACGCAATCGTCACTACGTCCTCCGCCCCCGAATACGCACAGACGGGCCGCCGCGTCAATCGCCCGGCTGTGGCCACGCCCAACTTCAGCACCCGTGCTCCTGTTCCCCGCCAGAGACGCACAGCGGACCGATCCGAGGAGGTCGCAGGGTTGTCACCCTCGTGAGAAACCCGTGGTGGTCGGTCGGTGAGTCAGTATCCCCGCGGCGCCGCCGGGCAAGGGCCGGCTCTACGATCAAGCCGTGACCACGCTCACCAACGGGACCTATCTCGGCGACTGCCTCGTGCACTGCGACGAGACCGTGACGGTCAGCCCGGAGAAGCTGACCTATTCGCTCACGAGCAAGCTGGAGGACGCCAGGAATCCCGACATACACGTCGAGACCGCGCCGCCCCCCGAGCTGTGGGAGGAGCTCGAACGGGCGCTCGACCCGGCGGCGGTGTCAGCGCTTCCCGACCGGATCGGGTTGCCGGACGCGGCCGACTCCGGCGGCGAGTTCCTCGAGGTGTCGTTCGACGGCGAGAAGAAGCGGGTCGACTTCCCGCGCGACGCCGACCTGCCCGAGGTCGCCCCCCTGCTTGGCGCGGTCAGGGAGCTGCGCGCCCGGCTCGCCGCCGAGCAGCGGCGCTGAGGCGCGCCGCTTAACGCGCCGCGCCCCGCGGTCGGCCGGGAACCTACCTCCGCAGGTCCTCCAGGATCTTCTCCGCCTCCTCGGAGCCCGAGACCCGCTCGCCCACCAGCTCGAGCAGCGGCGCCTCAGGCTCGATCGGCGACACGACCGCGGCGGCGAGGCGTGCCACCTCTTCCGGCGGACCCGCGCTGAGCGCGATCTCGAGCGCCTCCTGGACGAGCTCCGTGTCCGGCGAGCGGGCCTCCTCGTCCGCCCGCAGGTCGCGGAGCGGCCGGGCCGCCGAGTTCGCGATCACCATGGCGCTCGCCGCGCCGGTGTCGCTCTCCCCGAACTCGCGCATCAGGGTGTCGAGCTTCTCGAACGTCTCGGGCGCCGCGCCGTAGTCGCCGAGCGCGAAGGCGAGCCCCACGTCGTCGTCTGTCGCCAGGCGCTCGACGGCCAGCCCGTCCTCGCTGGTCGCGGGCCGGACGACCACCTCGGCGGTGTTGCTGCGGATCACCTCGCCCGCCGGGTCGCCGGTGTCGTACTCCGCGTGGAGCGAGTACTTCCCGGGCTGGTCGAATGTGACCCCGGTCGAGGTGTAGAGCAGCTCGATCTGCCCGGAGATGTGGTCGCCGGGCGCCAACTCGACCAGCCGCTGCGGCCCGCAGGCGAGCACCACGTCGCGCACGTCCAGGCGCTGTCCGGCCGGCGTGACGACCGACAGCCAGAGGTCGCCCTCGGCCAGGTTGAGCGCCGCGCTCACCTGCCTCGGCTCCTCGCCGGTGTTCCTCACCGTCACGGCCGCCACGACGAACTCGCCGCGCTGGGCCTGCTGCGGCAGCTCGAGCTCGACCCGCAGCCCCGGCTCCTCGAGCGCCGCCGCCTGAAGGCCCGCGGCGTCGGTGGGCTCGCCCACCCCGGCGAAGGTGGAGCTGTGGCCCCAGCCGAACTGCTTCCAGCCCGGCTTCACCTGCGGGTCCGGCGAGTGGATCAGCGAGGTGCGGTTGTGGTCGTCGAACCCCATCGTCGCCGTGCACGGGTACGGGTTGGCCGCGGTGGCGAAGCTGATCACGTCGCCGGTCTGGTTCATGATCGTCGTCCCGACCGGCACGGCGTGGATGTCGTGCTTCGGGTGAAACAGATTGAACGCGTGTCCGGCCTCGTGGATCAGCGTCCTCAGGAACGCGAGCGGCACGTTGCCGAGGGCCTGTCCCTGCGCTCCCGCCTCGATCATCGGGTTCACGGGCAGCGTCGGATCGGCGAACCCGACCGCGCCCTGCCGGTGCGGCGCGACCTGGTCGAACATGATCCCGAAGTTGCCCTGCTGGTCGGCCGAGCCAACCAGCAGCCAGAGCCGCCAGCTGTGGTCGCCCGTGGCCGGGGCGGCCTGGTGCGTCGCCAACAGCGTGTGCATCTCGGCGGTCGTGAGGACGGGGTCGGCGGGAACGTTCAGCTCGTTCACGGTCGCG
Organism: uncultured Solirubrobacterales bacterium; assembly: GCA_963780305.1. Lineage (GTDB taxonomy): Bacteria > Actinomycetota > Thermoleophilia > Solirubrobacterales > 70-9 > CAVVYV01. The sequence continues at coordinate 23,111 of CAWABN010000017.1, read as the reverse complement.
GTGAAGTCCATGCCGGCCGCGCGGTACACGCCGGCGAACGTGACGGCGCTGCCGCTGCCGCAGGCGAGCGCCGTCGCGGGCCACTGCCGGCCGCTCATGGCGTCCACCTCCACGCGGCAGCCGCGGTGAAACGGCGACGTCTTCGTCGCCGTGACGTCGAACCGGCGGCCGCCGATCACCGCGCTGCCCTTCATCTGGATCGTCGGCTGCGGCGCCCACGGCGGCCTTATCAGCGAGGCCGTGCAGGTGAGCCGCATGGAGCCGCGGTCGAGGCCGGTGAACTCCTGGGTCGGCACGTCCCACAGCCGCCGCTCGAACGGGAAGCTGAGCACGCCCTTGGAGTAGGTGACGCCCCGGCTGCGGAAGTACCAGCGGTACTCGCTCTGCGGGAACGCGGGATACCAGTTCTTCCCGATCAGCAGGCGGTGGTGGAGCGGGCTCGCCGGCTCCGTGGCCGCCGCGACGAGCACCCGCCGCAGGTAGATGTCGCCCGAGATCCGCAGTGAGCCGGCGCCGGCCTCGATCCGCATCGGCCCGCGAATCTCCTGGAAGGGGTTCGCGAACGGGAACTGGGGGGTGAGCTGGAGCAGCCAGCTGCCGTTCAGCGTCGTGAGGCTGCAGGGCCTGAACCGGAGCGGCTCCGGCGGGATCGGCCCCACGGGGCGTGCCCCCGGCCTGATGACCTCGTCGGCGTCCACGGGCTCGCCGAACTCGTCGAAGGCGTACTCCAGCTCGGCCTCCCCGCACGGCGTGTCCTCCGGCACGAGGGGCTCGAGCTCCTCCTCCTCGCTGCCAAGCTCGGCGACTGTCTCCGGCGGTCGATCGTTCATTGCGAGCCCTCCGCAGGTCGGCTGAGTGGTCTTGCGTGCTTCTATCAGCTTCGGATGGCCGGGACAACCGGGCGATCGGCTAATCCCCGAGTTCGTGCGCAGGACCGCCAGGTCGAGATCTCCGACCGCTACCCGCTGTGGTCGAGTTCTCGGTGCGGGCCGCCGTCCAGGGGACGTTCGGCCACGAAAAGAGGCGCCTCCCAGGCGTGCCGCTCAAGCGCGCCGGAGGCCAGAATGATGCCGGGGACCGCTGCTGATCGAAGGTCCTCCATCCAGCGAGCGAGGACCCTCGCAGGCTGGGGGGTTAGGAGGCCGACCAGGCCGGCTGGGTAAGAAACGAAGCTGCAGCGGTGGTGAAGCGGCGGGCGGGCCGAGAAGGCGTTCAGCGGACTGCCGGCTGGGTCGCGCCCGAGCGGACAGGGGCGACAGACCGATCGTCGGCTAGGCCGCCTCGCTTCCGGGGAGCCCGGGCCGCTCATGATCCGTCAGCCGCCGCACCGGCCGCTCGACCCGCCTGGGGGTCTCGAGTCCCGCGGCGATCCCGAGGCGCCCGAGCGCTCGCGCCCGGTGACCAGCAGCCGCGACTCGATGCTCCCCGCGCCCTCGTTGTGAGCTTGAACGGTCGACTCGAGCGCGCGACCCATCTTGTTGTAGTGGCGCACCAGCACTCCGAGCCGCTCGACCAGCTGCACGGCGAGCTCCCTGACCCCTCTGCGTGCTCTCTGCGTAGGCCGCCTCGCGCCAGTCATGGGCGGTCAGCTGCGGGAGGGCGACCATGGTCGCCGGCGTCGCGGTGATCCCGTGACCCTCCGGCACACGGTTGCCGGCGCAGAGACCGTGGTGACGGCGGGCAGCTCGACCGTTCTCGCCGCTGCCCATGAAGCCAGCTCGCTTGGGGCCAACGCAATGATGACCCGGGGTGCCCGGCTTGAGACGAGTTCTCGCCGTGGGGCCGGGGCTCTCGCCCTTGTGTGGAGTGACCGCTGCAATTAGGGTCGATTCGCCCCTCCAACGGGCGCGTAACCCGTCCACCCATTGACAGGAGGTCCTCCATGGCCGATCCAGCATTCGTCGTCCTCCGCGCGAAGGGCACGACGATCGAAGCCGAGCGCAGCGAGCACGAGTTTGCGCCAGAGGGCGGCATCGAGCTTGTCGACTACTCACAGCCCGCGACCGTGACCTTCACCGATACCGGAGTCACGGGTAAGCGCTCGTACAAGCCGATCTCGTTTCGCAAGCGGATCGACAGGACATCGCCGCTGATCGCCCAGGCGCTCGCCGAGAACCACGCCGTGGACGCGGACTTCCACTTCTTCCGCACGGACGAGGGCGGCAAAGTCAGCGAGTACTTCCGCGTCGCGGTCACCCGGGGCGCGGTGGTCTCCTTCCGCGAGGTCCTCGACGACGCGCTCGACCCAGCGCACGCCACCCGGCCGCCGCTCGAGGAGGTGGGGCTGCTGTTTCAGCGCATCGCCTGGACCGATCTCGTCAACGGCGTCTCCTTCGAGGACAGGGGCAGTTACGCCTGAGCCCATGGCCGCCGCAACCGCGAGCATGCCGACAACGGCGCCGCGCTCTGGCTCCCAAACCCGGTGAGCCGCTGTTCTCGGCCTTCGGCTCAGCCCGGATATTTGGCGCAAAGTGGTCGACGCTCGCGGAGCCCCCACGGCCCCGCGATGGATGCGGCCTTGGTCCTCCCCGACCAGCATCGCCTCGCCCGTGACCGCTTACTACGGCAGTAAGCCGGTAAAGGGAGGACAGCCGCCCGCGGCGTCACAGTGTCACGTGTGGCGTTGCAGCCGGGTGTCACACCTGCCGCGACCGGCCCGTCTAGCACCGGCTGCTTGCCAGGACGCCCGGCGGCTGAGTGCATCCGTGGGACTGTGCGTCATCCGACGAGCTGCCTACGAATGGATACTTACTCGACGTTCGACGGGTTCGAGGACACCCTGTTCCAGCAACTGCCGGGTCACCGTCTCCATGTCCGTAGGCTCTGCTCCGGGAAGGCCGTTAAAGGCAAAGAGGCTCCAATACTCTCGGCAACGTGCGCCCGGTAAAGAAGGGCCAACGGGTTACGGGTCACTCCCGTGGCATCCGCGCCCGACCGCGGGTGCGTCGCGCGACGCCCCGATTCTCGGCTTCTTGTGATGCAGCGTTCGAGGATCAACAGGACCAGGTGCGCTCCTTACCGTCGCATTCGGCGTCACGTGGGTGGGACGGACCAGAACCACCGGCCCTTCCAGCGGCCGAGCACTCCCGGGCGCATCTCTATGTGCGAATTCCCCGTGGCGGCACCGGCGGATCGGAGACCCTCCGCGCGTTCGTCGCGCGCAATCCCGGCGGTGGCGACTCGTCTCGGAAGACGCACAGCACCCGTCCCTCTTCCCGCGCCGCGCTCGGAGCGATCAGCCCCGCATATCCGTTCTGGTGCAGCCGCTCCCCCACGGCCTGGTAGGCGGGCCAGCCCTGCCCGCCCCGGGGCGGGCAGCGGGAGTCCCGCCACTTCGAGCCGCTCGCGGTCCCCGAGGTCGGCCACTCCCTCCAGCTCCGCCTCGACCCGCCACAGATCGCAGCGGCAGCCAGACCCGCGGAGGGAACGCCCGCTCGGCCAGCGCCCGATACCACTCCGCCCACACCGTGTCCTCGCTCTCGGCGAGGTAGGTCGCCCCCACCACCTCGCCGCGCTGCCAGCGCCCATCCGGCACCGGCTCCCGCAACTCCAGGGGGTCGAGCCCCGCCGCCACCTGCCGCCACCAGGTCCCGCCCACCGGGACCCGGTCGATCTCGCTCGCCAACGCTAGGCGGCGGTCGTGCCCTCGAGCTCGGAGACGAGCCGCGCGACCCGCCGGTACTCGCCGCGAGCGATCAGGTCGAGCGGCTTCTCCTCATCGAGCGCCGGCACCGGCTTTCGCAGCCAGATCCCGATGTAGTCGGGCTCCATCACCCGCTCGAGTCGCTCCACCAGGGCCGCAAGCTCGATCAGCCGCTCGGCCCGCTCCCCGGTCGGGCTGCGGCTGCCGTTGAGCCAGGCGCGGGAGGTGCTGCGCGCCGCGCCTGTGGCGCGCCCGAGCTCGGCATCCGAGAGGCCCGTTACCTCCTTCAGATGGGTCGCCTCACGGCTCAGCGTCGTCGTTGGAGTCATCGATTGAACTGTATCACTTTTGCATCACATTAGTGCGCAGTCGGGATCTTCAGCGTCTTCGGGCTCTCGATCGGTCGCGGCCATATCCATCTCGCTCACTCCTCCTCGATTCCGAGCCGGCGGAGCGCCTCCGCCCGGCAGATCTTGAAGGCCTCCCCGCGCAGCCCGGACGTCTCCAGGCCCCGCAGGGCCGCCACCAGCTGCACCGCGCCGCCGCCCGCCCCGCAGGAGAAGCAGTGCCAGCCCCGCCCCGGCTCCGGATAGCTGTAGGCGCTCGGGTGGCGATCGGGGTGGGCGGCGTGCGGGCAGCGCACGTGGCCACCGCCCTCGGGCACCGCGATGCCCGCGATCGCCCAGAAGTATCGCGGCGGCGGCACCGCCTCGAGCGCCCGGTCGCCGTCCGTCTCGGGCCATCGAGCCGCCCCCCGCGACGGAGCCGGCTCCCGCGGATCCGCAGGCCCGCGATCAGATGCTCCAGCTCGTATCCGGCACTGGCGAGGTCGGCCCACAGGATGCGGCACGGAACCGGCTCCCCCGACTTCCAGTTGGCCGATCCCGGCAGGCGCATCAGCCGCGCCGGGTTAGTCGACTGCCGGTCGGCGCCGAGCCGCTCGCAGAGCATCCGGTTCGCCCGCGCGATCTCCTCGCGGCCGGCGGGCCGGTCAAGGCGCCAGTAGGCGTGCCGCCCGCCCGACCCGGAGGCGACCACCAGGTGGGGGCGTTGGTCGAATGACCGCAGCTCCTCGACCTGGTCAGGGTCGTCGATGTCGACCCAGGCGCAAATCGCCTCGCTGACGGCCTCGTTTCGCCCCCGCCGTTCCCCGAGCGCGGCCGGGGTGACGAAGAGCTCCCGGCGGGGGACCGCCAGCTCGTCGCGGACCAGGCTCGCGAGCGCCGTCTCCTCGCCGGCGTCCAGGAAGCGTCCCCGCCCGCCTCGCTCGAAGCGTCCCAAGTCGCCCGTCGGCGAGCCTTCGGGCGCCGGCCACCTCGACCAGCCCCCGGGCGCCGGCGTGGACCACCCGCGCGTAGAGCTCGATCTGGTGCTCGGCCGAGAGCTCCGCGGAGACGCGGACGCCGTCGGACCGGAGCACGCTCACCGCCCGCTCCGCGACCGTGGCCGGGCTCACGCCGCCAGCGCCTCCCCCCGTCGCGGGCGCTGGTCGAGCGCCGCCCGGCAGGCCGCGGTCATCTCCCGGCAGAGCGCCTCCCAGGCGGGCGCACCCCCCTCGACCAGCGCGCCCTCGTCGCTCTCGCCGCGCACGTCTTCCGGGCTCACCTCCCGGATTCCGAGCCGCTCGCAGAGCGGCGCCCACTGCAGGTAGTCGGCGATCAGGGCGCCGACGGTCCCGACCTCCGAGTGGCCGAGCACCGCGACGCAGGCGATCGGCGCCCCGCTCGCCCGAACGGTGCGATCGCAGATCACCACCCGCTCCCCGGCACGCAGCGCCACCACCTCGTGCGGGCGCCCGGCCAGGTCCTCGTAGCGCGCGAGGCGGTGGGTGCGGCTGTGCTGCAGCGCCCCGCGCACCTCGCGCCGCGCGCCCAGCTCGTCTCTCTCCATCTGGTGCTCCTTTGCTGGATCACCCGTGCCATCTCGCTCGAATTGAGCGAGCAGCGGGACTGTGAGTCTCACGCCCATCAGCCCATATGAGGCCGCCACGCGAGACTTGGCCCCCTCGCGGCTGGCCGCATTCGCAAGTGGGGAGAACGTTCGGCGTCCACCTGTGAAGCCTCTGCGGTCGAGCTTGCCGCGTGCCCCCTCGCGGATTCTGGGAGGGGCGCCAAGACTGCTCTGTGCGGACTGGGAAGGCCAAGGTGGGCGGTGCTCCTCATTGCCCATTGGAGGAGCGAGCAGCAGACAACCCTTCGCTCCTGCGTGTTCGTCCGATGCAAAACCTTCCCGGGAGCCGCGGGCGACACCCGCATAACCATTCTCGAAAATTTGACCTTGCATACCACCGCAGAACGGACGTATGATCGGGCCGGACGGTTACTTGACTCGCTGACTTTGCCGACGCGGTCGGTACCGCCCCGCAGACGGGCCTGTCACGTTTGGTGACACTTCCCGTCGCGAATCGACAAGCGTCCGTGCCCGTCTGGGCTCAGGCCGGACAAGGAGGTACATGATGTCCGTCGTCGGAACTGGTGTCGTCGGCCCGGGTCATGCCGAGTACTTTGACGTCACGCTGGAGAGCGGCCACACATACTCGGTCGACGTCGAGCCGACGGATCCGAACGTCGACTTCGACTTGCAGGTCTTCGACCAGAACGGCAACCTCGTCTCCGAGGACGTCACCACAGCTCCCAACGCCTACTGCCTGGTCACACCGCGGTGGACTGGCGGGTTCCGGTTCGTGGTGGAGTCCGCCGAAGGGACCGCGGGGTACACGATCGAAGTGCGGGAGTGACCGAGCTAACAGGAATCGCGCTAGATCACTGATTCCCATCGCCCCGCGCGGCGATTGGCCGGGTGCTCGTCCGCGAGGGCCGCGCCGCTAGGTCGGCGCACCGCCGCCGCGCCGCGGCTGGTACTCAGGGGCGGGTCAGAAGCTCGACCACCGCGCTCGCGAGCCGCGCGAGTCGGTGTGGCGTGAGCCGCCCGGGTACTGGCCGAAACCGCCCCGCGCGTAGATCTGATCCGCCGCCCGGTCGAACTTGCCCGGGCCGAAGCCGTCCACGAGCTGGACGTCGAAATCGGTGGCGTCCGCCTGCATATGGCGGCTCTGGCTGGCGCCGCCGACATGGCGATTCCAGGCCGGGGTCCGGTACCAGCTCAGGATCGCGATCGGCTTGTCGCCGAGCTTGTGCCGGAGGACCTCCAGGTTGAACGCCTGGCGCTGCGCGTTCGCCTTGAGGTTGCCCGGCACCCCCGTCCGAGCCGGGTCGTGGCAGCGCGCCTCATCCAGCGTGAAGTTCGGGCTCAGGTAGCCGTGCTCCAAAAGCAGCTTCTTGAAGGCCCTGCTGTTTCGGGCCTTCGCCGACCAGGGGAACTTCCACAGCTTCAGGTAGTCCTCCGGTAGCCAGGCGGGCACCCCGGCGGCGCTCGCCTTCTCCTTCTTTCCCTTTGCCGCCCCGGCCTTCTTCTTGCCCTTGGGCTTCTCCGGCGCGGCTGCCTCCTCGGTCCCGAGCAGCTCGGGCTGCGCCCCCGGCGGCTTCTCCTTGCCCTGGCCTCGGATCGTGAGCTTTGTGAGCGGCACCGCCACCTTGCTGTGGTCGCAGCCGCCCCGCACCCCGGCGACCGTCGCCCTGTCGGTGTCCTGCCAGATCGAGTAGCTCCTCCACGGCTCGGGAACGGTCGGCTGCCTCACCCGCCAGTGCGCCACCCAGAGCGGGCAGCGGCTCAGGAAGGCGCGGTCGCGCGGGGTGAGCTCCCGCTCGACCACCGGCCACATCCCGGGCATCGTGTAGATCACCGGCAGGTGGCCCATCTCCCTCGAGTAGGCGCGCGCGAACTGCGCAATGTGCCGGGCGGCCTTGCGGGCGCTCTGGCCGTTCAGCGTCTCGAAGTCGTAGGCGAGCGGAAGGTCACCGGCCTTCGGCCATCCCCCGGCGCGCGCGAACCCGATCGCCATCGTCGCCTCCCGGGTCCCGTTTCGCTCGGCGTTCTGCGGCGAGGCGACCCGGCCGAAGTAGTAGGGACCCCAGATCAGCTTGCTGGCGCGGATCTCCGCTACCCGCTTCGGTCCATAGAGCGGGTCGCGATGGTCGCCGTCCGCGACCCGGACGTAGGCACCTCGCACCCTCCGGCTCGCCTTCTTCCAGTCAACCGAGCCGTTGTGCTCGGAGACGTCGATCATCTCTTTCATTTCTCCCCTTCCCTAGGGTGGACTGCTGCCGGGCCTTCGGTCTGGTTGAGCGACCGAACCAGGTCAGCGTCTCACAGCGTCTCGCGCGGCACAACCCACTCGAGGCGGCCCCATCCCCGCGGGGCCGCCGGAGCCCCGGCCGACGGGGGACGGGCTCGCTGCCCGCCCCCCGTCTCGCTCCTAGCGGACCTCCACCCCCGTGGCCGACCGCGCTCCCGCCGGCAACATCGGCGGCATCGCCTCGGCGAGCTCCCCGATCGGCGGGAACTCCCAGACGCGCTCCGGCTCCCTCCGGCTCGGAGCGGGCAGCTGCGTCCGCTCCTCCGCCGGCTTGGCCGACGTCCTGCGCTCCCGTCCGCGGGAGGCGCGAGCGCGGAGCTCGGCGATCGCCTCGGCCTCGCTGAACTCGCCGACCTCGACCCGGCGGCGGATCGCCGCCACCTCGGGGCGCAGCTCGCGCACCCTCACGACCGGCGAGGCGGCCAACACGATCGCGCGCGCGACGCTCGCTCGCGTCGACCTCCTCGGCCAGATGGCGCGAGAGCAGCGCCGCCCCGAAGGACCGCTCGCCCTCCAGGCAGTCGAGCACCACGCCCGGGTCGGAGCGGTAGAGCGCCTCGGCCGTGTCCGCCCGCGAGACCCCCTCGCGCCGCAGCGCCCGGACCTGGCCGAAGAGGCGGTCCAGCGCCCGCCGCTCGGCCCGCTCGGCCGATCGGCGCCGCTCGGCCTCGGCGATCCCGCGCGCCATGTCGGAGCCCGCCACCGCCAGGGTGGCGAGCGCCGCGTAGGCCTCCTGGCCGAGCTCGTTCGCCGCCGCCCGGCAGCTCCGCCGCCAGCTGCGGCCATCGGCCTCGTGGCTGTAGACCGCCTCGATCGAATCACCGAGCTCGCGCGCCGCGGCCCTGACCGTGCTCCGCGAGTCGGTCGTCGCCGCCCCCGGCCCGCAGGCCCTCGTAGAGGCGGTCGGTGAGCGCCATCACCTCGCGCTCGGCCTCGCTCCAGCCCGACTGGGACGGCTCCCCTTGCCCGATCACAGCGCCACCGCCTTCGGGGCGATCTCCCGGCCGATCGGAAGCCCGGAGTCGATCAGCCCGACCCCGATATGGGCGGCCCACTGGTCGAACGCCTCTCCGAGCGTCCGGTTCTCCTCCTCGCGCGAGCACTCCAGGCAGTCGCAGAGCTCGCGCCACTCCCCGCTGCGCTCGCAGCGCTCGGGGAGCACCTCCATCTGGCCCGCCTCCGCGGCGGGCGCTACCGTGCTGCTAGTTGGGCTGCTCATATCAGCCCCTTTCTGCGGAGGTACGTCCTCCGCGGAACGGCGGGCCCCCTCTATCCAGGGGGTCCGCTTCTTTTCAAGGAAGGCCCGCTGCGATCGCAGGGGCAATCCGCCTCCTCGAGGAGGCGTCCGGGACGCGGCGGGGATAACGCCGCCCTCCGGTCTTAGCGCGGCCTGGCTTGCGTCGAGGATCGGGTGGTCCCCGATCCGCTGCGGACGGATCTTGACGCTCGCAACCGCCGGCGGTTCAAGCCCCCGACGTCACGCGTCGCTCTGCGCTCCCCCAGCGACCGACGGCGCTGCTCCTCGCGTTGACAACCAGGAGCGACGAAGGGCCAGACCGCGGTTGGCGCGACGCTCCCCTCCACGCGAAAGGAGCACTGGCCTTGACCCCGCAGCCGACTTCCGCGCTGCAAGAGGGCCAGCGAGTCCCCATCCATTGGTAATGACCCTCACCTGGTGGTGTGATCGCGTCGAGGAGAACGGGCAGCCTGTTCGGAGGCGACGCGCTCACCTGGGCTCTCGCGCGCGCCGAGCGCTTCTGCTCCTGCTGCTGCTGGCACTTCGTGCGGTTCTTCTTGTTCCTGATCTTGCCCTTCGCTGCGCCCGCGCTGCCGGAGGAGGGCGCGGTGCTCGACGCGGGCGGCTGGATGGTCGGGGTGGCGGTGCAGGGGTGACCTCGACGTATGGCGATCGGCTCGGCCAGGACGCTTAGGGCACCCTAATTCGGCTATCCTAACTAGCAATGCAACCGGCGGGCCGACGGAGCAGGCGACCCGCAGTGGGCAGTAGGCGGGCCCCAAGGCAGGTCACGTTTGATGAAGCGAGCGGCAGCAGTAGGCGCCATGGGGATCGGCCTGGTGTTGGGAGCGGCCTCAGGAGCCTCAGCCGACGATCGGGGCAATCACGAGGCGATTTGGAAGTCTTTCGCGCATGAAGAAGGAACCCTCAGCGCTGGCGACTGGGGTCCGTTCGTCAGTGACGTGACGCCCGAATACGTGAATCCCAGCCTGGGAGGCGGGCCTGGCATTTCTCCAGGGGTCCACGAGCAAAAGGGCAACGGGCCCGACTAAACGCGCCGGGACACAGCAGTAGGCTGCTCGCTCACCCCCCGCGAGCCGCTTGCGTTCACGGCGAAGCCCCCGACCCGGTGACCGTACGGGGCAGGAAGGCCCCGCTGAGCGGGGTCTTTCCATTGCGAAGAATTGGCGAGCTGGCCCTTGGTCTGGCTGGGTGCGTGATTCTCGCGTCCCCGATCAGTTTCGGGACGCAAGGGGTGGCCAACGGCGAGCAGGTCTTCGCCGTCCGGCAGCTGATTGCCCGCGCGATGAGCGTCCTCGTCGCGTCGATCCACCTGATCACGCTCGGCAAGGACAAGTACGACCCCGTCCACAGCCAGCTCAGCGAACTGCCCCCCCGGGGTTCGCGGCATCGAAGCTCGCGTCGTTGGGCAAGCGGGAGGAGGGCAGCGACGAGCTGACGGTCGTCGTAAGGGGCTCGCCCGTTCATCCTCGACGGGAACGCAGGCCCTTGGCTCGCCGCCGGGTTCCTCGTCCCGCTCGCTGGGATGGGCCGCAGAGATCCGAATGAGCCAGCTCGCGGCGTCCGGGGTCGTAACCGAGGAGGCCAACCTGGACGCGCTGCACGAGTCGCAGGCCGGGATATGGCGATGGGCGAGGGGCGCATTGGCGAGCGGCTGACCGCCCTCGGCCTCGACGCGGGCGACTTCGTACGAACTGCGGGCCGCGCCCGAGGTCCCGCTGCCCGGCCGCCCGCGCTGCTGCTGGCGAAGATCCAGGCGCAGCAGCGGCAGATCAACCGCCAGCAGGCGCAGATCGACTGGCTGATGCGGCACGTGCGGGGTCGCCTGGGCGCGGAAAGTGAATGCGGGGGAGCCCCTGTGCCTCGCCCGCCACCGCAAGAGGAGCAGCGTCCGACGACGTCCGTGCACGGCTCCTTTGCGCGATTACCAGCACTGCCCCGCTCGGTGCTCCGTTCCGCGCAAGGGAGCAGCGGCAAACGATTGCGTCACCGGTGTGACCGAGCAGCTACGCGCTTCGGTCAGGACGTACGGAGGCGCCGGGGCGACGAACCCGGCGCCCACACCGCCCCCGGTGCCGGCGCTCAGTGCGACTTATAGATCTCCAGCCCCAGCAGCCTGAGCCGGGCCCGCCCCTCGGCCGAGCAGCGATTGACCTTCGCATAACGTCCGGAAAAACCTGGGCGCCATCCGATGAGACCGGGGGGACAGGCCCCGCTGACAATACGTCGATCTCCCGGTGTCGGGACAAATCTCGGTGTGGTCGGTTCCGGTGGGCGAGATCCGGGCGGGCTTCTGATGGCCCCGCCGATGCCTACGGTTGCACGAGGCCACCCGGTGCGAGAGGCTTCTGGCACTCCGAAGTCGTGAAGAGACGGTGAGCCATGTGGGGTTGGATCAAGGACGCCGCAAGCGCGGTCTGGAACGGCGTCAGGGGACTCGGCAATCTCGTGTGGCAGGGTCTCTGGTGGCTTGTGAACACGGTCGTGGGCCTCTTGGATGGCCTCCTGACCCTTCTGGGGATCATGCCCTGGAAGAAGATCCGGGTGCAGGGAGTAGTGCTCCTGGATGAGAACCGCGTGCCCGTCGCCGACCGAGACGACGTGCAGGAGGTTCTGGACCTCGCCAAGGAGGTGTTTGCCAAAGAGATCAAGGTCAGGCTCAGCAGCCCTGCCCGTCATGTGACCTACGTTCCGGAGGCCGCCCCCTCGAAGGTTTTGGAGGTGGGATGCGACGCCAGCATCTGGGGTGCGCAGTTCACGGGCGTCGGAGGCTGGTTCCGTTCGCGTCAGGCCCGTCGTCCAAGTGGCACCTTCTTTGGCTACGGGTCCCCCGTGACGGTGTTCGTGGTCAGAGACGTGAAGGGCAAACGGGGCTGCGCGCCGCCGGGATTCCTCGCCGACTACGTGGTCATCGACCCGAGGGCGCTCGCCGGCTCGGAGGGCAGTCGGCTAACCCTCGCGCACGAGCTGGGCCATGCTTGCAACCTCCTCCACGGCTTCCCCTCGTCGGGCCGTGGAACGCTCATGCAGTCCGGCGGGGACGACCCGGGCGTGAGGCCGCGTCGGATGACTCGGGCTCAGAAGGCCGCCTTCCGGGGCAGCCCGCACGTGACGTACCTCTGAGCTCGCTTTTCGCGTTGGCGCCAGCGCTCGCTTCCTGACAGTTGTCTTCTTCTGCCTCGGGCCCGGCGCATAGCCAACAGAGGACCTTCTCAGACGCATTGGCAGCGGTGCCGCCACAAAGCGGCGGATTCAGGCTTCAAAGGCGGCTGCGGCGACGCCGGCCGCACTTCACGCACCGGAGGGCGATCGGCAAATACGATGGCCGCTCCGCCTTCACCTGGGAGGCACGAGGAGAAGCCGAAGGAGGTCTCAATCATGTACGTCACCGAGTTCACCCTGCGCGCCAAGCCCGGCCACTTCGAGCAGGTCGCGGAGATCCACTCCGAGTTCGCGGCCGACTTCCTCAGCGACCATCCCGCGCTCCAGGCGGTGATGGTCGTTGGTGACGAGGCGAGCGGTGTGGTGCGTGGCATCGGGGTGTACACGGACCGCGAGGCGGCGGACGAGGTCAACAGCGACCCCGAGTTCGCCTCCTATAACGACCGGATCGAGCCGCTGCTGGCAAGCCCACCCGAGCGGGTCGAGCTACAGCTCTTGCACCACTACTCGCGCTAAGCCGCCCTCAAGGTGGTCCCGACGCCCGGGCATCAGAGGACACTTACGGCGATTGCCTGCAAAGCGGATAGCCGTTTCTCGTCCAAAGCGCGGCTCCGTGGCTCAATCCACGGGCACCGCCGGAATCCTGTGGGCTCGGACCCGCTCTTGACACGGCGCCGGGCACCGAAAGCTCCCAGCGAGCTCCTCGCACAGTCCTGCGAAGTCACTGAAGCTTCCAGCAATCGCCTCCTTCCCGGCAACGCAGTACCAGTTGCTCTGGACCCGGGGCCCACCTATTTCGAATGCGCGCCGAAGCGAGGCCGACGAGCCGAAGCGGTTCAACTCGGCGTAGAGATTCACGAACCCAGACGGGCATGTAATGAAGATCACCTCCATTGCCTGGCCGGAGAAGGCGGGAGCTCGAAAATCCGCGGGATCAACCTTTGTGCGTGTGCTGTCGCCGCATTCCCGTCCGATCCGTTCGGCGATTTCGTCGCCGGCCTGCCCGCCCAGGTCTGAGTGTGATCCCCTCACCCAGAAGAACGCGGCGACGGCGATGAGCACAACAACAATCCCCGCCACCTGCCAGTTGCCCACGGCCCGAGCGAACTCACACAGAGCGCCGCTTTCTATGGAGAGCGGTGCTTTTCGTCCAAAGCAGTACCGACCCGCTACTCCGACAGCCCGGCGGCTTCGAGGGCCTGGTCCTTCTCCCAGTGGTGTGTCGAGTGGATCACCTTCCCGTCGCGGAAAGTCAGGACCTGCCAGAAGCGGTTGTCGACGGAGACTCCACTGCCCTTCCCTCGTCCCCACTGGTGTATTCGAACCGCGCTTTGGCCTCGAGCTCCTCGGCGTGCCGGCATCCTGGGTCTACGCGCAGTCCCGCCGCGGGCGAGCGTCCCTCATCCGACCTGATCGAACCTCGTCCCGTCGATCCATGGCCCGGGGTCGGCGAGGAACGGCGTGTCGCCGAGACGCTCCAGGTCCTCGATGAAGGGCTTCAGGACGCCGCCTGCAGCCTTCGTCGACCCGGCCGCCAGGAACCCGGCGGTTTCCAGGTCAAGCGCACGGCTGAAGCGGCGATCCGAACCGAAGTAGAGACAGCGCTTGAGCGCGGCTACCGCGGTCGGCGACCGTCGCGCGAGCCGCGCGGCGGTGGCCTGGGCCTCGGTGAGGAGCCGCTTCTCGGGCACGACCCGATGCACCAGGCCGTGCTCGAGCGCCTCCTGCGCCGTCAGCGGAACGCCTTCGAAAACGTGCTCGAGCACGCGCGCTGGGCCGAGCATGCGCAGCAGTCGCTGGCTCCCGCCGCCGCCCGGTATCAAGGCGACGAGCATCTCCATCTGGGCCATGCGCAGGTGCGCGGCGTCGGCGGCGTAGCGCAGGTCGCAGGCGAGCACGATCTCTAGCCCGCCGTCAAGCACGGGGCCGTTGATCGCCGCGAGGTAGACCGCGGCGGAGCGGTTCATGCGCAGGGTCAACCGTTTCCAGCGGTGGCCCATGACGATCCCCTTGCCGGGAGCTCCGCCGAACCGCTCGAGCAGGCTGGCCACCCCCGGCAGCCGCAGCACGACGTTGAGCACCAGCACGACGACCTCCGCCGCCTGCATCGGCAGCTTCGGGTGCGGAAGATCCGCTATCCCGGCGAGCTCGTGCGCGTCTAGGTGGGTGAGAAAGCGGCCTTCGACGCCGCCGGTGAGCACGACCGCGCCCACCGTCGGGTCCCGATCGACGCTGCGCGTCAGCTGGTCGAGCTCACGGATAAAGACCGTGGTCATGAAGTTGAGCGGCGGGTTCGAGAAGCGCGCCGTGAGCACGCGACCGTCCTGCTCGAGCTGCAGCGTCTCGAGTGCGAGATCGCGGGCCGTCGTCATACGGCCGTAGCCTACGCCGATCACAGTGCTGTGCCGGCGGGATTTGGTCTAACGCTTGCGAGTACGCAACCAGGCCGTGGGGATATCGGCCGAACGCCGTCCTACCACGCTATCTCCCGCGTCGATCAACTCCTCGGCGTCGTATCCTCAAACGGTCCGAGCCAGCGAAGATAGACTGCCTGACCCCATCGGGACCATGGAATGTCGTGATGCCCGCAATCCCGAGGGCGCTGACCTCCCACTGAACATCGTCGTCGAGGAATTCCTTGAGGATTTCCCAACCGGCTTCGGGTTTCCCCCTGACCCTGGTCGAGCATGCGCGCGAATGACGTCGACGTTCTTCTCCGACATCGCCCACGCAGTATCTCGTGATGGAGTCAAGATGAGCGGCCCGTCCAGCGGAGTTCACCGCGCGGGACCCGACGCAGAGCCTTCGCCCAGAGCCGTCTCAACCGGGGAGCCGCTGTATCTCAGATGCTTCCCGACGGCGGCAGAGCCAAACGAGGGAAAGGGAAGGGTGCTGGCCTGGATTCCGGCTGCCGGAAAACCGCTCGCTTGAAGCCCCGCCGCGAATGTCTCGAGCGCCGGGCGCACGACTTCCACGTTCTCCTCCGACATCGCCCACGCAGCCTCTCGTGGCTACTCGCGGACCGCTGCTTTCCATGCAAAGCAGCGGTCCGGAGGCCATCTAATTCGCGGCCCGTTTGCGCCGAATACGAGCACTGCCGCGCCCCTCCATCAGGACGTGGCTGAGGCGCCAGGAACCCACACCCCCGGGCGCCCCACCCATGGCCGACGGCCTCAGTGCGACTTGTAGATCGTGAGCCCCAACTCCCTGAGCCGCGCCCGGCCCTCGGCCGAGCAGCGGTTCACCTTGGTGAAGGTCCAGCCCGGTCAGCTCCATGATCTCCCGGTAGCTGTAGCCCGAGCGCGAGCAGGCCGATCACCCGCCGCTCCTGGGGTTTGAGCTGCTCCATCGCCGCCCGCACCTCGCCGGCCAGCGCCAGCGTCTCCGCTCGCTCGGCCGGATCCGCGCCGCCGGGCGCCCGCCGCTCGAGCTCCTGGCCGAACTCCGGCCTCTGACGCGGGCCTCCGCGCCGGGCGTTCCCCCAGCACACCCGCTTCAGCGTGTGGTCAGCCAGGAGAGCGGCTCCGGGAACCGCCCCGGGTCGAACCTGGTGAGGAAGAGGCAGAAGGCCTCGTTCAGCGCCTCCTCCGCGTCCTCTAGGCCGATCGGTGTTCTGCCTTCGCGATCCGCAGCAGGCGCCCCCGCTCGCTCGGCGTACAGCCTCCCCGCGAGCGCCTCGAGCTCGCCGCGCGAGCTCGGTTGTGGGCCATCCGGCCTCCTTCGACCGATGTCCCGGGCGCGTCCGAGACGCGCGTAACCGGCGGGCGCGTCGCCCGCAGCCGCCACCAATCCCGCCTCAGCGCCGGCCAAGGGCCTTGCCATTTGGCCGGGGGTGAGAGAGGAGCCCGATCGGACCCCGACGCTCCGTCCAGCTATCCAGCTCTCCGCCCGCCTCAGCTCCATCAGCCGCAGCGTCCGCCGGGTGGCCGCCCTCATCGAGCGAGAGCTGGGCGAGCACCTCGAACTCGCCGACTCGATCCATCCAGGCCGGCTCGACCGATCCCGCCCGACGTAGGCCTCGACCCCTCCATCCCGCTCGAATTCGGCCAGACCCAGCCCCGAGACCCACACCGGCCTCCTCGCGTCTCGAGACTCGCTCAGCTCCACAGCGCCCAAGCCCGCCGCGCCGCCTGAATGGCGGCCAGCGCTGATCTCGAGCAAGCGCGCTAGCGCTTGGCGCGCGCCTGCCGGCGTGCCGCGAGAACCTCGTCCACGCACCGCCCGACGTCTGCTTCTCCGTCCCCGGAGGGTCGCGCTCCAGGTCCGTGATCCCCGTCTCCGCCTTGAACCGCTCGATCTCCTCCGGCGTCGCCGGGGTCGCATCCGCGTCTTCTTCATCCGCGACCGCTCCTTCGCCATGTCTGGATTGTTCCACTCCTGCTCAGCCGTCATCTGTGGGCCTGGATCCCATTTGCCTGAAGCAGGCTGCACGACGTTTCTGATTCAGAGCGAGGGCGATAGAGAGCCACCAACCTACCGCCCGCCACCCCCCCCTCATCTACGAGACACCTGCTCCCCCGTCTCACCTGCTAAGCCAGATCCCTGAACAGTCCCCGTCCATCGCGCCGGGCCAGGGAGGCCCGTGATTCCCGCATTGCGCAATGCGGAATCGGGGCGTCGTGAAGCGGCGATTGGGCCTTCGTTCATCGCGACAGCTGTCGTTGATCGCCCACGCACGCAGCGGCCGCTTCAACGACGCTCGTAGGGCCTTCAACGACACTTCTTCCCGGCTTCGCCGCCGACCCTGTTTTCAGCCCACGATTTCGCTCACCGCGAGCGAGCCAGCTCACCGGGCCGCCGAGCCCCGACTCGTGCAGATATGCCGTCCTTCCCGGCCATTCACGCCACCTCGGTTTGACCTAACTGTAGAGACCATGGGTATCGCAATCGCAACAGGTCCGACTCGCCCTGCCGATCGCCCTGGGTCGCATCGATCTTCACCCTGTCTTCTGATCTCCATGCCCAGGCCGCGCCCAAGCGCGGCACGCTGACCGAGGTCGCCGACAATGGACACGGTCACGGTCGAGTTCCGCAGGCCGCGAGGAGTCGGTGCGCCTGATCGGCATCGACACCCCCGAGCTCGCCCACTTCGGCGATCCCGAGGAGTGCGGCGCCGCCAGGGCCACCAGTGCCATCGAGCGCTTCATCGGCCGCAAGGTCCGCCTGCGCCGCGACGTCACCCAGGACGCCCGCGACCGCTACGACAGGCTGCTGCGCTACGTGGATCGGCCAGGGACGGCAAGGACATCGGCCGACTTCGCAGATCGCCCGCGGCCTCGCGGCCGTATACGTCTTCGAGACCCGTTCACCCGGCTCGCCTCGTACGAGCGCGCGGCCGACGCGGCCCAGGGAGGCCGGACGTGGGCTCTGGTCCGGCCTGCGGCGGAGACTTCCACCGCCCGAAGTAGCGCCTACTCGCGGCCGCGTTCACGCGGAGGAGGCGTCTGTGCATCATCGCCGAACCCAGGGGCGAGAATCCTCGACATTCAACGCTTGCGTCTGAACGGCTCAGTTGGTCTTCTCGGTTCTCGCAGAGGGATAGGCCGGTCGCTCACGGTACGGACCGAGGGCGGATCTTGCCGATCTGATCGCGCTCGACCCCGGGTTGGCTGCAGTAGAGGCGGCCGCCGGCGGAATAAATCGGGCGTGGCTTGTTGATGCAGTAGTTGATGAAGGCATCGGTCCCCTCCCAGATTCGCTGTCCTCTCCGCACGAAGGTGCTCACCCGAAAGCTTCCGACCTGCGCCGAAGCACCCGCTGCTGAGATCGCTAAGCGCATCTTCCGCGCTCGTCGGAAAGGCCTCCGGCCGCGGAACACGACTCGGTCTTCGAAGGCGTCGTCTAGCTTCTCAAAAAGCCGCCAGCGCCCTGTTCTCACACGATTTGGCTCAGCGTCGCCGCTGCACTGGTCCGCCACGTTCACAGAGCGCTTACCGCCAGCACCGGAGATCGCAAGCGTCGCGGGCATGCCCGTGAGCTTGTAGAGCAAGGGTGGGAAGCAGTCGGGCACGCCAATCCAAAGCTCGTCGCCCCCTGGCCATGTACTGGCGTGCACGCTGAACGAGACGACCCCGGGGATTGGGTTGATCGTCGCGGCGATGGTGTACGTACACCGGGCGGCAGGATTCAAAACCGGCTCCTGCTCCCAACTGAGACGGACAACCCCGGGACCGTCACCGGGTTCGAACAGGATGGTCTGATCTGCGTATATAGGAGTTGGCGTCGGGCCGAATGGATGACTGATGGGCTGCGACTGGGATGCCGCTTCGAAACTCATCCGCTCAGAGCCGTAAACGTTGGTGTAGCCGTAAGCCGACAAGCTGTACGTGTACTTGGCCTTTATCGGGCGGCGGTAGGCAAGCTCGCTGGGGATCGGGTCCAGGGCCTCGCCGCGAAGCGAGTAGACCTGTGGCGTCCCGGGCGAACACGGTGGCGACGCGGCCTCTGCAATTGACGAGCCAGATACCGCCAGAAACAGCGTTGTCAGAGCAGCAAGCGAGAACGGCAAAGCACCACCGATTCCTCCGTCGCGCGCTCTCAATGGGCGGTGTCTAGTCACGCTCTCCGACCCTTCCAGGCCTGTTCCAACCTAACAGCGGCCACGACGAGCGTCATGCGTAGATCCCCGTCGACTCGTCGAGTTGCTGCGAGCGAGCGGTGCTGCTCCTTAGCGCGAGAACCAGGCGTGAGTCGCTCCTCGGCGCTCGGCCCCTCGCCTTACGCGGCCCTCCGGGTCGGCCGCTACCGCGCTGGGTTCCGAAGGAGCCGCCGCGGAATGAAGGAAGTCTGGATCGGCTCCACCTCGCGGGCAGCGCGGCGCTCGATCGCGTTCGGGCGTCGCCGCACCTCGGGCGGCAGCTTCGGCACCTGGTAGGCCCGGGTGGTTCGCTGGTGGACATCGCGCGCCACGCAGAAGAAGGTGAGCCAGCGCCCGAGGTAGTACCACGTCCGAGCGCGGCTTGCCCTCACGGTGAACGGCTCCCGCGAGCAGCCGATCGGCGACCTCGACGAAGGAGCGCGCCTGCTCCTCCGAGACGCAGACGAAGATCGCGACCGGGGGCTTCTCGCGCTCGCGGTAGCGGCCGAGCGCCCGCCACCAGCCGCAGAGAAGCGCGTCGTAGCGCACGAACTTGCGGCGGTTGTTCTCCTTCACGCCCCTTCGGGAGCGGTCGATCTCCACCAGCAGCTCGTTGCGCCTGCCGACGGCCTCGACCTCGACCGTGACGTCGGGGACGATCGTCTCGAAGCCCTCCGGGCGCAGGTCCGCGAGCCCCTGGCCGCGGCCGAGGCCCGCGACCTCGTTGGCGGCGAGCGGCCGATAGCCCTCGCCCTCGCGCCGCCGCGGGCACTCGAGCCGTCCCCGCACCGGTCCGTACCAGTCCCCGATCACCTCTGGGGCGAGGTCCTCGAGCGCGAACACCCAGCTGGCGGCGTGCAGGTCGTGCAGGATCGCCCGCGGGTTCTCGGCCTCCGAGTCGCGGAAGACCGCCTTGGTCGGGATATAGGTGCCCCCGCGCGGGGTCGGCTGAGCCTGCGCGGCCCGGAACCCCTCGCGGGTAATCGCGTACACCGTGGGCTTGGTGCCGCGGCTGGCGGGAACCGAGAAGCGAATCCGCCGCACCAGCCCCGCCCGGTAGAGCGCCCCGAGGCGGCGCTGGGCGGTCCTCAGCTCCTTGCCGGGCAGGTAGCGTTGGCGGACCTGATTGACGCTCAGAAGCGAAGCTCGTACAGCGCAGCCAGCACCTCGTAGCCGAGGCGGTCGACGCGGATCTCCGAGCGCTCGGCGGGGGGCTCCTCGAAGGAGAGCCCGCTCGCCTCCTCGAGCCGGTCGAGATCGGTGAGCAGCTCGTTCACCCCCCATTCGGTCGGGAGCCGAGCGGCGCCACCTCGGCGCGATCGGAGCCGCGGTCGGGCCCGCTCACCTTCGGGGCCCGAGCCGGGGCGGGGAGCGCGGCCGGGGCCGGCCCGGACTCGGTCCCGCCGGGACTCGCCTCCTCGGGGGTTGCCCCGACCGCCTGCGCCTGCGCGAGCGCCCGCTCGCCGGCCGCATCGTTCGCTCCGGTGCCGTTCCCCGAAGCCGCATCGCCCCCCTGAGGCTCGCCCGCTCCGTTGCCGATCGCCTCCTCCCCGTACGCAGGTCGGCGGAACCCGCCTCGGCCGGGCCCTCGTCCCAGAGATCGGAGGCGAGCGCCGAGCCCGCGTCTGACTCAACCCCTCCGGCACGCCCCACGCCTCGGGGTAGTGACCGCGTCGGCGCGCTGGCGGGCGAGGTGGTGGGCGATCCGCTCGGGCTCCTCGGCATCGGCGGGGTCTCGTAGGTGAACGGCGCCACCTTGGAGCCGCGCACGACCAGCTTCGCCGCGGCGTGGTGGACCGGCATGTTGGTGAGCGCGTCGGGGGCGAAGGGGTGGCGCTCGCGCTCGGCGGGCTCCCCGGAAAGCCGATCGTCGTGGAGATCGAGAAGCAGGTCCGAGAGCTCGCGGGCGTCGGCCTGCCCGCAGGCGAACACGGCGAGGTTCCGGTGGAGCGCCAGCATCCCCGCCCGCACGTCGCGGGCGCGGATCTGCTCGGAGAACTGCCAGGCCGAGGCGATCTCGATCCCCGCCGATCGGTCCATCGAGAGCATCCGCTCCACCGTCGGGGTGGCCACCATCCGGGCCTCGTCGAGCACCAGCGCGACCCGGGCGCGCTCCGACTCGGGCTTCGCCTGCTGGCGCTGCAGGGCGCGGTGGATCATGTCAGAAGCCAAAGCAGCGCCGTCCGGCAGTTGTCCTCGCCGACCTCCCCGAGCGCCCCGTTCACGACCAGCACCTCGCGCTCCTCGATCACCCGGTCGATGTCGACCTTGTAGGGGTGGCGCAGCACCCGGTCGAGCGCCGGGGAGTTGAGCACCGACTGGATCTTGTTCACCGGCGGGTCGAGCTTGGCCGCGAACGAGGAGCGGGCGACCCGCATCTGCTCGGGCCACTGCTCGGCGAAGAAGAGGCGCGCAGCCGCGTACTCGGGGTGGCGCAGGAGCTCGGCGGTGACCTTCTCGCGCTCGCGCTCGCCGCGCTCGGTGGGCAGCAGCAGGTACCACATGTCCCAAAGCGTCGGCTCCGCGTAGCAGAGCAGGCTCGCCACCCCGCTCGCCTGAAAGAACCGGACCGAGGAGGCGAGCACCTGCGACTCGCCCTGCTCTGTCCGGCTGGACTCCGTGAAGCCGGCGATGATCCCGTCCACGACCGCGTCGACCGAGGTGCCCGGCGGCCGATGGAAGATGTCGAAGCCGGCCTCGGGGCGGCCGAAGTCGACGTAGTGGGCGCGGCGCCATTCCGGCACGATCGAGAGCGCCTTCAGGGCGAGGTCCTCCTTGGGGTCGAGCACGATCACCGCGTAGTCGCGGGAGGCGAGGGGCTCGCGGGCCCAGGCGAGCATCCCCGAGGTCTTGCCGGTCCCCTGGGCGCCGACGAAGGCCATGTTGTGGTAGCGGTCCTCGGGGTGGAGGGCGATCGAGCGGCCCGAGGTGTCGTGGCCGAGGGCGAGCTCCGCTGGGACGCTTCGCACCTGCGGCGGCGCGGCCACCTTCGGGGTGGAGTGGCGCTCCACCGGCGCCTCGACCAGGTGGGAGTTGGGCATGTGCCAGAGGCCGGCGAGCTCGGCGGAGCTGTAGACGCCGACCCGGAAGGAGGGCAGGGGGTTGGCCAGCCCCGCCCGCAGGCGCTTCGCGTAGAGCCACCGACGCAGGAGGGTGCGGCGCTCGACCAGGTGGTTCTCGCCGCGGGTGCCGCCGCGGATCGTCGCCGCGAGCGCCCTCGCGGCCGCGAAGTCATCGGCGGCGATCCGGATATCGCCGAAGAAAGGCGCCCGGTAGGCGAGCGACTCGGCGGCGCCCTCGTGCTCGCGCTCGTCGAGCTCCGAGCGGCCGGTTGGATCGGCCTCGGCGCGCGCCGCCTCCGAGGTCTGGATCAGGGCTCGCAGCCAGAGGTCGAACAGCGCCGGGGCCGGCACCAGGGTGATCTGCACGGTCGCCGGGGCCCCGAGCTTCTCCAGCTGGGTGACGAGCGTGTCGATCATCGCCTCGCCCGGCGCGATCGGGTCGCGCTCGCCCTCGCGGGTCATCAGCCGCTTCGGGGCGAAGCGGAAGCGCTTCTTCAGGCGGATGATCCGCCCGCACCAGGGGGGCTCGCCGCCGACCTCCTCGACCTCGATGTGCTGGTAGGTGCCCGAGAGGCGGGAGGTGACCGCATCGCGGTGGCGCCGCTCGACTACGAGCTTGTACCGGAGCAGCACCCCGCCGGCGGGGTCGGGGACGGCGGAGAGCTCGACCGCGATCGAGGGCTGCCCGAGGAGGAGGCGCTCCCACCAGCGCCCGAGCACGGCCTGATGCCAGCCCTCATAGAGGCGCTGCACCCGCCCCGGCGAGGCCTCCTCGACCCGGTAGGGGCGAAGCAGGAGGCGGACGTAGCGTCGCCGGGTCGCGCGGTGCCAGGCGCGGGTCCCGAGGAGCGCCGACGCGATCCGGCCGCGGCGAGGATCGGCCCGCCGAGCACCGACCAGATCGCGGCGGCGCCGCCGCCGAGCAGGCCGAGGAGCTTCGCGAACAGGGAGCGACGGCCCTCGGAGATCTCATCTCCGTTGGGGGGCTGCAACTCACCCGACGGCTGCCCATCGGCCGCGAGCCGTGCCCGCGCCAGCTCGAGCGCCTTCGCGCGGGGCAGGCCCCGCTCCCTCTGCAGCTCGCTCGCGAGCTCGCGGGTACGACCGCGCTCCACCACCTCCCCCACGCCGCCCTTGAGCTGATCGGTGAACGCCCCCGAGCCGAGGTACCAGATCAGGGTGGAGCTGATCGCGACGCTCGCCAGCGCGATCGC
>CAWABN010000016.1:0-136661 GCA_963780305.1 uncultured Solirubrobacterales bacterium | reverse complement strand
GGAGGTAAACCCGCCCAGCTCGAACGTCCGCAGCGCCACCTGACGGTGCCGGGGATCGGCTCGGTGCTGGCGTTCACGATCGCCGCCGAGATCGGCGACATCTCCCGCTTCGCCACCGCGAGCAAGTTGACCGGCTACACGGGCCTTTGCCCGCGGGTGGTGCAGTCGGGCGAGTCGGATCGCCGCGGGCCGCTCACCAAGCAGGGCCCGCGCTACCTGCGCTGGGCCTTGCTCGAGGCGACGATGCACGCCCTGCGCCACCCCGCCTACGCCGAGCGCTACCAGCGCACCAAGCGCCGGCTCGGCAAGCAGAGAGGGGCCAAGGTCGCCCAGGTCGACATCGCCCGGAAGCTGACGGTGGCAATCTGGCACATGCTCACCCGCGACGAGTCGTTCGCTCCCAAAGGCGCCGCTTTTCGTCTGGCGGCCTGACCGCCCTTTTGGACTTGCGCCGGGAGCGAACATCCAATGACCTGGTCCTCCCCGACGAGGAGGCGATAGAGACATGAGCACTGCTCCAAGCCCGAGATCAGAGAGGGGGCCCTGACCAAAGCCACAGATCGCTACTTGACAGACGGTTCTTCTTCATAGAGACGAGAAGCGGCTATCCGCTTTGCATGGAACGCAGCGGCCTGCGGTGGACTCCCGCTTCTCGCTCAACGCACAAGCGCGGCGATAGGCCACGCATTGCATTGAGGCCTCTCCATGCGCATGCGGAGCGAAGTGGCCGCCGCCGTCTGTCGCTTTGCCTCTGCCTAAGATCTGGGGCCCATGACAGATCGCCTCGAGGTCCTGGTCGTGAGTCGAGCGTTCAAGTCGTCACGGGCATTCCGCCGCCTTTGGAACTCTTCGCACTACCTATTGGGCGGTAGGAGAAGCTGGTGAGGGAGATCTTCAGCCAGGCGCTCCGCGCAACCCGCGCAACGGCCTCGGTAATGGCCCGGGACCTGGTCGGCTCCCGCGCCCAGGACCCGCTGGCCGAGCGCGACCCGCGCTTCATCCGCCAGACCCTGCCAGCCTATAGTCGCGCGGCGCAACTCTACTTCCGTCCCAAGGTGCGCGATCTAGAGCAGATCCCGGCCGAGGGGCCGGTGCTTCTTGTCGGCAACCACTCGGGCGGCACGCTGATCGCCGACACCTTCGCCTTCGCCTACGGCTTCTACAACTACTTCGGCCCGGACCGGCTGTTCCATCAGCTCGCCCACGACCTCGTCTTCCGGGTGCCGGGCCTCGTCGCGCTGCGCCGGTACGGGACGATCCCGGCCAATCACGAAAACGCGATGACGGCGCTCGGGAAGGGCGCTGCGCTTCTGGTCTACCCGGGCGGGGACCACGAGACCTACCGCCCCTCTTGGCACTCGGGGGAAATCGACTTCGGACATCGCAGCGGCTTCGTCCGCCTCGCGCTTGCGGCCGACGTGCCGATCGTCCCCGTGGTGGCGATCGGGGGCCAGGAGACCGCCCTCTTCCTGACCCGCGGCGAGCGGCTTTCTCACCTCCTTGCCCTCGACAGGCTGCTGCGGCTAAAGGTCGTGCCGATCCAAATCGCACCTCCCTTCGGCGTGACCGTGCTGGACCTGCCGGGCCGCATCCCGCTGCCCTCCCAGATCACGATCCAGGTCCTGCCCAGGATCGACCTGCGCCGCCGATTTGGCCCCCAGCCCGACGAGGAGGCGGTCTACCACGCGGTCACGGTGATGATGCAGGAGGCGCTCGACGAACTCTCCGCCGAGCGCGAGCTGCCGGTCGTCGGCACGCTTGGTTCGCGGCACGAGAAGAGCGAAGTCGTCGAGGATCTGGAGCACGGCGGTCTCGAGCGCGAGGTCGAGGCCGCGATCGACGCCGACGAAGTCAAGAAGCGGGGAGGGCAGATATAGAGCCGAATCCGGAGCCCAGCGAACACCATGCGCAGTTACAGCTGGGGCCTGGGGATCGCCCCACCAGGCACCGGCTTCACCGTCGCCTGGAGCGACCTATGATTCTGTCGTCTCGCTTGAATGCACCGAACCGACAAGGATGAAGATCGGTCTCGTCCTCGGCGCCGGCGGGATCCAGGGAGGTGCATGGCTCACGGGCGGGTTGGACGCGCTCGCCGAGGAGACGGGTTGGGACCCAGCGGAGGCGGACTATGTGATCGGAACCTCGGCCGGCTCGATGATCGGCGCCCTTTGCGCCTCCGGCGTCCCACCCTGGTTCATGGTCGCCCACTCGCGTGGAGAGACTTTCGACGACGTGCGCGACGCCCAGGGACGCCCGGCAGCGACGGCCGACCGCGCCGCCGGGGCGCGATTTGAGCTGGAGCGCACCTGGCCGCCGGTCGGTCCCGGCTCCTGGCGGCTTGCGCTTCGCACTCTCGTCAACCCTCGCCGCTACACGCCGGCAACTGTCTTCAGCGGCTGGCTGTGGCGAGGCGTCTTCTCAACCGAGCCGCTCAAGGAGACGATCCGTCGCGTCGTCCCCACCGGCTGGAGCCCGCACCCGAACCTGTGGATCGTGGCCTGCGACTACGAGACCGGCCGCCGCACCCCCTTTGGCCGCCTCGATGCCCCGCGGGCCGACCTCGCCGATGCCGTCGCCGCCTCCTGTGCGATCCCCGGCATCTATCACCCGGTGACGATCGGGGGTCGTCGCTTCGTCGACGGCGGCATCTATTCGGTCTCGAATCTGGACCTGCTGCGCAACGAGGGCTTGGACCTCGTCATCTGCCTCAACCCGACCTCGACGCTGCACCCGATCCGCGCGATCAACCCCCGTGACGCCGTCACCATCTTCTTCCGTCGGGCCTCGGGTCGCCGCCTGGGCAGCGAGGCGAAGAAGATCCGCAGCAACGGCGCCGAGGTCGTCCTCATCCAGCCCACGGGCGATGACCTCAAGGCGATGGGGCCCAACCTCATGCGGAGCGCGAACCGAAATCTCGTCATCGAAGTTGCCCGACGCACGGTCGCCGAGCAGCTTCGCGACCCGCGAAACCGCGAACTGCTCGCCGACCTCCCAAAGGGGGATCCGCCCAGGGTCCGTCGCCCCGAGGGCCCGGTCTCCGAGTGGCCCGACTGGCGTGACCAGTTGCGGCGCCCTCCGGTGGCTGGTTGACTGAGCCATGCTTCGGTAGTGCAGGGGGCGAGGCCTCGCTAGCAGGGACGCGATCCAGCCCGTCGCCGGCACCACCGTCCTGCTCGACAACGAGGCCCTCAAAGCTGCCGGGCTGTCGGAGTATGGGTAGTCAGAAGTACCGCTTAGGACGAGAAGCGGTACTAACGCGCAGCGCCTAGTGGCCCGAACACCCGGGGCGGCAGCGCCAGCCCTGAGCGATTAGGGGCAAACGCCTGGGAGCCGTGGCATCGCGAGACGCGACAATGCGATAGCTACTTAGGTGTTGACCGCCGTCGGTGGCGTCAGCTACCCGGCAACGGCAGCGATGCGTCGGCTCTGCCGGTGGGCCTCGATGAAGCGATCATTGGCCAGGGCAGCACAGATCGCGAGCTCGCCGGCGACGAGGGTCGCCCCCACGATCTCGGCGAACTTCCGCGCCGTGCCTTCGCCGTCGCAGCCGAGCAGGGCCAGGCACTCGCGCTGCGTCGGGAGGCTGGTCCCACCGCCGACCGTGCCGACCACCAGGTTCGGCAGCCGGGCGGCCACGTAGAGGTCGTCCGCGCCAACCAGCTCGACATCCAGGAAGCCGATGCTCGCGTTGACGATCTGCGCGACGTCCTGCCCGCAGGCGATGTAGATGGCGGCCAGGCCGTTCGCGAAGTGGGCGTTCGCGCCGAGCGCGCCCGCCTGCATGGTTCCGAGCCGACCGGAGGCCGCGAACTCGACCAGATTGGCGGGCGACACGCCGAGGTGCGCCTCGACGACGCTCGCCGGCAGGGTCAGGTCGATCGCCACCTCCTTGCCATAGGGCCGGAACAGGTTGATGGCGGCGGGCTTCTTGTCGCTCGAGTAGTTGCAGCGCAGGTACCACCGCTCGCAGGGCACCGCCTCAGCGACCTGGCGGCAGAGCCGGTCGACCGCGAGGTTGACCATGTTGAGGCCCATTGCATCGCCCGTGCTGAACACGAACTGGGCAAAGACGCGCCGGCCGAACACGTGCGGGCGAATCTCGACCAGACGGCCGTGGGTCGTGGTCTCGGCGGCCAGAGCCTGGAGCTCGGTTAGATGATCGTCAAGCCAGCTCGCCAGGGCGAGCGCGTCTCGCGTCGTCCCCAGCACGAAGCAGGGGGTGATGTCGAGCGCGTCCGCCAATACGTACGCGTTGGCGCCACCGGCCTCGGTGATCGCCCGCATGCCGTACTGGTAGGTCGTGACGAGAGTCCCCTCAGTGGTCGCGAAGGGCACAAAGAACTGCCCGTCGGCGTGCCCTCCCTTGACGCGGATGGGTCCGCCTATGCCGAGTGGGATATGCGTCGCTCCCACGAGGTTCTCGATGTTCCCGCGGGTCTCTTCAGGCGCGAACGCCGTCTCCGCGGCCGCTTCCAGGGCGTGCCCGGTGTTATGCGCGAGCCAGGCCCGTCGCATCGCCGGGTTGGCTCCGAGGATCTGGGGCATAGAGCATGGCCTCCGATCGAACGCTTGGCAGCCAATTACATCACCGAGGGCCCGAGTGCGCCAGCGGGGCATCGGAGCGTGGGCTTGCCACCACGCGGTCTTAGCCGGGCGCCAGTCACGCCTCGGGCCGGTCAGGGGCGGCAGCGCGAGCCCTGTGGAAATGGGGTGGTACTCGTGGGAGGCCGGGCACTACTGCTTTGCATGGAAAGGAGCGCTTTCAGAACTGCTCCCTTCTCGCGCCAATGCAGAAGTGCGGGCACGGCACCACGCATTTCCGGCCCTTGGCGTCGGAAGCGGAGGCGGCCGTCGTCCTCGTTCCCTTCGTCCCCGCCTAAGATCTGCCGCCCATGACAGATCGCCTCGAGGTCCTGGTCGTCGGTGCCGGTCAGGCCGGGCTCGCCGTGAGTCGGGAGCTCTCGGAGGCTGGCGTCGCACACACCGTGCTCGAGAAGGGTCAGGTCGGACAGACGTGGCGAGGGCGGTGGGAGAGCTTCTGCCTGGTAACACCTAATTGGAGCATGCAGCTCCCGGGCCAGCCGTATGACGGCGACGACCCGGACAGCTTCGATCCCCGCGACGAGATCGTCCAGTTCCTCGAGCGGTACGCGGCAGCCTTCGAGGTGCCGGTACGAGAGGGTGTCGAGGTCAAGTCGCTGCAGCCGCTACCAGACGGCGGCTTTCTCTTGGAGACGTCTGCCGGGAGCCTCGAGGCGGGTACGGTGGTGCTGAGCACCGGCGCATATCAGCGGCCGCACCGACCGCCCCGAGCGGCGACGCTTCCGGCGGACCTCCTGCAGATCGACGTCGAGGATTACTGGAATCCGGACGAGCTGCCCGCCGGGCCGGTGCTCCTACTGGGCAGCGGCCAGTCCGGGTGCCAGATCGCCGAGGAGCTTCATCAGTCCGGCCGCACCGTCTTCCTCGCCTGCGGCCGCGCCCCGTGGGCTCCACGTCGAATCGGCGATCACGACCTCGTCTGGTGGGCCTTGGAAACGGGCTTCCTCGACGTGCCGCTCAGCTCCTTGCCGGACCCCAGAGCCCGGCTGGCTGCCAACGTGCTGACGACCGGGCACGACGGGGGCCATGATCTCCATCTCCGGACGCTGCAGCGAATGGGCGTCACCCTCCTCGGTCACTTCCTCGGCGGCGAGGGCCACCAGGCCCGATTCGCCCCCGACCTTGGAGAGAGCGTCGCCTGGGGAGATCAGCGGAATGCGGAGTTCATGGATCTGGTCCGAAAGCTGGTCGCCGAACGCGGACTGGAGCTACCCGAGATCCCCGAACCGGAGCCCTTTGACGCCGCAGCACCTGAGCAGCTGGACCTGAGCGGCTTCGGCGCCGCCGTCTTCGCGGGTGGGTTCCGGCCGGACTACGCGTCCTGGGTTCGCTGCCCGGGAGCTTTCGATGAGCTCGGGTTCCCAATCCATGAGGAGGGTGCCAGCACCGTTGCCCCCGGCCTCTACTTCGTCGGCGTCCACTTCCTCCGCAAGCGCAAGTCGTCGATCTTCCTGGGGGTCGGCGAGGACGCCGCCATCGTCGCCCACAAGATCGCCGCGGGACGAGTCCAGACAGCCGGTTGAGAGCCCCACAGCCGTCCCGCTGCTGATCCGGGGCGGACACCGCCATGCCTCCGCTCTGGACGATCGTCGAGGGGGATTCCATGAGTGGTGAGCCGCCAGGCCGCGGTTTCGCTCCCCTGTGAAAGCAGAAGGCTGGGCCCAAACGAGGGACCGCCGGAAAGTGCCGCTTTGGACGAGAAGCAGCGCTAGCGCAGCGGCCTCTCACACGAACGAGCAGAGCCGACAGGCAGCGCCGGTGTGACCTAGAGCGGGTCCGACACAGCGAGCGGCGGGCCGACCACGTCCATCGCGTACTCGGCGGCGGCGGCGCGAAAGGCCTTGGGGTCGAATTCCTCCAGCGAGGAGAGGCGATCGAAGAACCCCTCCATCCCGGCGGGCGAGAAGGTGAAAAGCATTCTGCCGGGCTGCTCGCCGATCACCTGCCAGCCGTGGGCGAGCCCGCGCGGAATGAACACAAAGGAACCCGGGCCCGTGACGCTGAGCTCGTCGCCGAGCTTCCACCGAAACTCGCCCTCGAGGATGTAGGCGGTCTCATCCTCGCGATTGTGGACGTGCAGCGGGGGGCCCTCGCCCGGTGCGTTCACGGCCTCCATCGCGGCGAGCGCTCCATTTGACTGCTCGCCCCTGACGAGGAAGGTGATGTCGCCGCCGAGCGGGTTGCGCTTGCGCTCCCCTCCACCGGGACCGACGGCCAGCCCATGCGCCCTTCCTCCCACGGGGTACGTCTATCAGACGTGAAGCAGACGTATGTGAAGCAGACGTATCGGCGGCTGGCACGGGAACTTCGAGATAGCCGCTAAGGACGAGAAGCAGCTATCCGCTTTGCATGGAAAGGGGCGCTCTTCGATCAGGCGCTCGCTTCTCACGCGGAGGAGGAGCGGTGGTCGCCGCGTGCCTTGGCGTCGGCTTCGCGGGGTTGCAATCATGGCCCCAAGAGACCGGCAGCCGAGGAAGGAGTCACGGGTGACCGCAGAGCGACGTACCACGCCCGAAGAGGCGCGGGAGATCGGCGACCAAATCGGCGTGGACTGGGACCGCTTCGACCTGGAGCAGTTCCGCGCCGGCATGGACGTCGAGTACGAACACGGCAGTCATGACCCTCAAACTGACGTGACCGGCGACGATCCGGTTATCACGGGCAAGATCGCGCTCGCACACCTGAAGGAGTTTCCGGACTACTACCACCGCCTGCAGCTTATGGAGCAGGAGGCCGAGCGAGCCTGGGGCGCCGATCGCGACGCCGAAGTGGATCACGGATAGAGCCGCGGTACTGCGGCTGCGCGTCGCGCGAAGGAGTAGCGAGCCCGTCGCGGCGATAAGGCACACACCGCATGGTGGTCTCAAACCTCCGCCGCACCACCCGAGAGAGTCAGCGACTTCGCTGACCAACGATGGAGGTGCGGAGATGCCAAAGGGCCACTACCTGACCGAGGCCGTCAAGGACGCGATCTGGGAGCTGCGAGCGGAGGGGCTGAGCGATCGCGAGATCGGGCGCCGGCTCGGCCTTGCCCGGGGGACCGTGAGCCACCACCTGGCGAGAGCGGGAGGGATCCGACCGAGGGCACGGCGGCGCCCCGAGCGCTGCCTGAGCCTCGAGGAGCGCGAGGAGATCTCGCGCGCGATCGCCCGCGGGCACTCGGCCCGCGCCATCGCCCGCACCCTCGGGCGCTCCCACACGACGATCGGCCGTGAGATCGACCGCTGCGGAGGGCGGGGGCACTACCGCGCCCACGCCGCGGAGCGCGAGGCCTCAAGGAGGGCGCGGCGGCCGCGGCCGACCAAGCTCGAGCTCTCTCCCGAGCTTCGCCGGCTCGTCGCCGAGCGCCTCAAGGAGGACAACTCCCCCGAGCAGATCGCCGGCTGGCTCAGGCTCGAATACCCCGACAATGAGGCGATGCGGGTCTCCCACGAGACGATCTACCGCGCCCTCTACGTGCAGGCGCGGGGGACGCTCCAGCGAGAGCTCACCCGCCACCTGAGAAGGGGCCGCTCGAGGCGCTTTGCCCGCTCGCAGTCGTCAAAGCGCCAGGGCCAGGGCAAGCTCACCGGGATGGTGATGATCTCCGAGCGCCCGCCGGAGGTCGCAGGACCGCGCCGTCCCCGGCCACTGGGAGGGCGACCTCCTGATCGGGACGCGAACGAACGCGATCGCGACCCTGGTCGAGCGCTCCACGCGCTACTGCCAGCTCGTCGCCCTGCCCGAGGGGAGCGGCGCCGACGAGGTCGCGGACGCGCTCAAGGCGAGCATCACCACCCTGCCGGCCCAGCTTCGCCGCTCGCTCACCTGGGACCAGGGCTCGGAGATGGCGGAGCACCGGCGCTTCTCTCTCGAGGCCGGCCTGCCGGTCTACTTCTGCGATCCCCGAAGCCCCTGGCAGCGGGGCTCGAACGAGAACACCAACGGCCTCCTTCGCCAGTACTTCCCGAAGGGCAAGAGCCTCGCCGGGGTGAGCCAGGAGCGCCTCGACGAGGTCGCCGGAAAGCTCAACCGCCGCCCGCGCGAGACGCTCGGCTTTCGGACCCCGGCCGAGAAGCTCGCCGAGCTGATCGACGGCCTCGAGGAGCGCCGGCGCCGAGCGCTGATCTCGCTTCGGCCTACGGCCTTCGCTCGACAGCGCTCGGACCAGATGAGACGATGCGAGACGTCAGGGGTGGTGCGTTGACCGGTTGAGGTCAATATGGAAAGCAGTACTCCGTCGAGAGATACTGCGCGGGCGATGTCGGATGAGAGGGTGGAGGTCCTTCGTCGGGTCTATGAGGCTTCGATAGCGGCGAAGTCGACGACGCCGCCGAAATGATGCATCCCGACATCGAGGTTCGCGAGCCCCCTGAGATCCCGGACGCCGACGTATGGCGCGGCAGAACCGGATTCAAAGAGGTCGTCCGCAAGCTCAGCTCGTCGTTCCACGAA
This sequence comes from uncultured Solirubrobacterales bacterium, assembly GCA_963780305.1. Taxonomy (GTDB): domain Bacteria; phylum Actinomycetota; class Thermoleophilia; order Solirubrobacterales; family 70-9; genus CAVVYV01. The sequence goes on along the minus strand of CAWABN010000016.1, from coordinate 127,625 downwards.
CTCAGATTCCAGCCGGACGAGTTCATTTCGGCCGGTGACCGCGTCTTGGTGACCGTGCGCTGGTCCGGACGAGGCTCGCTCAGTGGTGCGGAAACCGGCACGGCGCTGTTCCACGTCTGGAGCTTTCGCGGGGACCGACCGAGTCGGCTGGAGGCGTATCTCGATCAGAGAACCGCAAGACAGGCTGCCGGGCTGTCGGAGTAGTCGCTTTGGACGAGAAGCGGCGATCTCTCAGTCAGCGGGTGGGAAGCCGTTCTTGCGCAGCGCGCAGCTCGCCGGTCAAACGTTCGCGCCTCTCTCAATAAAGGCGATAGGTTCGAGGTCGCCTGTCGGCGCGACCAACGAGACGGAGGGGATCATGCGTCCTACCGAGCCATTCCGCCGGGAGCACGAGGCGCTTCTTGAGCACATCGACCACCTCGCTCAAGCGGCGCGAGAGATGCCAGCGCTATCCGAGGAAAAACGTGACCTCCTACGAGGCCAGATCCTTCACTTCCTACGCGGCACACTGCTGCCGCACGCGAAGGCCGAGGAGGAGGTTCTTTACCCCGAGTGGGTTGCGCTGGTCGGATTCGCTGACGCCGCGGTTCCGATGGTCCACGACCACGAGGCGATCGTCGCTCGGATCGAGCGGCTGGAGGCAGCGGATATCAGCGATATCGACACACTTCAGGAGTTGCTCTACGGGCTGTACGCGCTGATCTCGGTTCACTTCCGCAAGGAGGAGGACCTCCAGCTTCCGGCTTTCGACGCGGCTCCTGAGGTTGCCGACCGGGTCCTCGCACGGATGAGCCTCGCAACCGGCGAGGAGCACACGCACTAGCGTCGTGCCGGTCGGCGCTCCAGGGCGCGGCCTTCGAAGCCGAACTGTCGGAGTAGCGTCACCGCCGCTTTGGACGAAAAGCGGCGCTCTTGGCTATCCGGTCAACTCCGCGAGAGGCCTATGGCGATGGGTGACGATCTGCTCGTAGGTGGTGGGCTGGTGGCAGCGGCGCTCTTGGCTATCCGGTCGACTCCGCGAGAGGCCTATGGCGATGGGTGACGATCTGCTCAGCTATGAGCGGCGCTTTGCATGGGAAGCGCTACTCGCCTGGGTCCGCTATTCGGCTAGGTCGATGCGTATGACGAGGTTCTCGGTGCCAGTGTTGCGAACGATGTCTGCATTCGCACGTGCTCGCGGGTTAAGCGCGACGATCTGCGCAAGCCGGGCCTCCGGATCATCGTCCACGATTCGAGCCGTGCCTGTCCGCCAGCCTCGACCGGCATTCACCCGGACCCGGGGGTTGGCCTCGATGTTGCGCACGTAGTTCGCCTTGTGACCGTGCTCGGTCACAATCCAAAAGACGTCGCCGTCGAGACCGTTCGTCACGGGCGTGACGCGTGATTTGCCGCTCCTGCGTCCGGTCGTTTCGATCAGAGCCGTGCTGCGACGACCCAGGCCGACCCGGACGGCTGCGCGCGCGACGCGATCGATCAGTCGCATTCCGATCAAATCAAGCAGATACGCCGCCGGAACGGATGCTGCTTTGGACGAAAAGCGCCGGCCATCATGCGAGCGGCGGGCGTCCACGCTCCCACCAATCGACGGTCTCGGCCTCCTCGCCCACCTGTCTCAGCACGCGGGCGGTGAACGCCGCATTCGCACCGCTGAGATCGCCGCAGAACTTCCAGAGCTCTCGTGCGGCGCGGGTGTAGTGGTGGACGACCGCGTCGAACTCGAAAGCATTCAGCTCTCCGGCTTCGTAGCGATGGAATCCGTCCCGTAGGTGTTCGAGCAGCTTCTGCAGCTGCGCCTCGTGGTAGCTCGTCACGATGGCGACGTCGGCTCGACGGTCCGCCTTCTCGTCCGCACCCGGTCCCTTAGCGTCGCCCACAGCGGGACCGTACTTCGCCTCTGGAAATAGCTACTTCTCGTCCAAAGCGGCAGTGACCCGCCGATTGCTTCCGGGTCGCTCAGCCGTTCAGCTTGACCTTCCGGGTCTGCGAGCCGGCCGGAGCCTCAGCCGATCCGCTCCGCCAGCTCGACGATGATCCCCTCCGGGCCGCGGACATAGCAGAGCCGATAGATGTCTTCGTAGTTCTCCACCTCGCCAACGAGCTCCCCGCCGCGCGCTCGCACGCTGGCGACGGCGGCGTCGATATCGTCGACTGCGAATGTGACATGGCGGATGCCCGGAGTGTTCGCCGGCGCGTGCCGGTCGCCGCCCCGGCCCGACGGGGCGTGAAACTTCGACAGCTCGAGCCGTCCGTGGCCATCAGGGGTCTCCAACATCGCGATCTCCGAGCGGACGCCCTCGAGACCCACCACGCGGTCCACCCAACCGCCCTCGACCGATCCCTCGCCCTGCAGCTTGAGTCCGAGCTCGACGAAGAACGCCGTCGCGGCGGCGAGGTCGTCGACCACGATGCCCACGTGATCCATCCGTTGGATCGTCATGCGCTCGACGGTACCGACGATCCCTCTCTGGGACTCGGCCGTGACCTTAAACCGCTGCTTTCCATGCAAAGTGTCTCTTTTCCCGCGACGGGCTTAAGCCTGCTTTGCGCGAAACCCAGCACTGAGCACCGTTAGTGCCCCTAATCGCGCAAAGGTGGCATGAACAGGGGCCTCCTCCGCTCAGCGCGAGAATCCTCGCGTCGTTTTCAAACTAGGAGCTAAAGGAGACCCCGATGACGATCGTAGCCGGATTCGACCTGCACCGAGCCCAGATCACCTTCGACGCCCTCGATACCGAAACAGGAGAGGTCCACCGCGGCCGCATCGCGGCCACCCCCGAGGCAATCCGCGAGTGGACCGAGCGCTTCCCGGCAAGGAGGTCGAGTCGCGGTCGAGGCCTGCACCGGCTGGCTCTTCTGCTCGAAGGCGCTCTCGGAGTCCGGCGCCACCGTGCACCTGGCAGAGCCGGTGGAGACGAGCGCGCTGCGGGGTCCCAAGCGCCGCGCCAAGACGGACCGCGCCGACGCGCGCTGGCTCCGCAGCCTGCTCGCCGAGGGCCGCCTGCCCGAGGCCTGGATCCCGCCCGAGCACCGCGCCGCTGGCGCACCCGAACGCGGCTCGCAAGACGCTGATCAACGAGCGTTCCACCTGGCTGCAGCGAATCAGGCGACGCTCTTCCACCACAGCGTCTCTGGAGTCTCCCAACGCGCTCTCGGAGCGCGGCCGCGAGTCCTGCCCGCCTCGAGCTGCCAGATGACGCCCGCGAGCGGATCGAGGTCGCGCTCGTGAATATCGCGGCGTCGACGTCAGTGGCGCCTATCGAGCGCGAGCTGCGCCTCTTCGCCCGCAGCATCCAAGATGCGAAAGCTCATGAGCCACTACGCCATCGGCGAGCTACCACGCCGACGATGCTCTGCGAGCTCGGTGACGTGACCAGGCGCTCTTCCTCACGCAAGGCGTGCGGATGGCGGCCTCGACGTCGGCGTCCACCGCTCCGACAAGCGCGCCCGGTCGGCAAGCTGACCAAACAGGCTCGCCGCAGCGCGCTGGCGCTCTAGAGTCGGGCAGGCAGCGTGCCGCGCGACCAGTCCCGACCTCGAGGACTACCAGACGCTCAAGAGCGCGGACTCACCCACACCCGAGCTTCGCTGACGATCGCCCGCAAAGTCGCCCGTCGCTGCTTTCACACCCTGCGCAGCCTCGGGCCCGAGGCGCTCGAGCCGCTGGGCTGAGCACCGTTAACCGTGCCGATCTCCACCGCTAGAGCCCCTCACTCGCGCATGGCAGCCAAGCCCGGCCGCCCCGCAGCCCCGCGAACCGCCCAAGCGGCGGGAACCAAAGACCGAGCAGCCAAGAGACCCGCGGACGACCCACGACCACCGCGCCGCCAGGGCCGGCACCCAAGACCAGGCGCCGCGGAGCGACGCAACGACACGCCTCAACACCAAGCAGAAGCGCGGATGTCAGCGAGAGCGGTCGATCGAACTGCAGGCGGCCAGGTCAACAACGGTGAGTGCGGGGGTGGTCACCGGGATGCTCTTGTGGTGGACGACGTGTCCGGGCGGAGCCCGCTGCGGCGGTGGACGAGGATGCCGCGGGGATTGGCAGCGGGAGGCGGCCCCGAGACGTGAATCGGGCCTCCGCGGAAGTCCACGATCCCCCAGAGGACGGTGGCGCTGGGATGGCTGAGGAAGGAGTTTTGCCGCAGCCGCAACGAAACCCGGATTCGCCCCCCTTCGCTGCCAACTGGATCCCGTCGGCGCTTCGCTCCGGCCCGAGCGGAGCGCCACCGACGCGCGCTACTTCACGACGCGGATCAGCTTCTTGTTGACGAACTCGTCCATCCCGTACGGGCCGAGCTCGCGTCCGAAGCCGGAACGCTTGACGCCCCCAAACGGCAACTCGGCGCCGTCAAGGAGGACGCCGTTCACGAAGACCATGCCGGCCTCGATGTCGTTGGCGACACGGTCGCCCTGCTCGGGGTCGGTCGTGAAGACGTAGGAGCCGAGGCCGAACGGCGTGTCGTTGGCGACCCGGATCGCCTCCTCCTCGGACGAGACCCTGTAAACGCTCGCGACGGGCCCGAAGAACTCCTCCCGGTAGGCGTCGCTCTCGGGGCTGATACCGGTGAGGACCGTCGTGCCGAAGAAGTTGTCCTTCCGGTCGCCGTCGAGAACGGCCTCGGCGCCCTGGGCCTTCGCGCGGTCGATCTGGTCCTGAAGGCGCTCCGCCGCGGTCGACGACGAGAGTGGCCCCATCGCCGAGTCCTGGGCCGGATCCCCGGGCTCCACCTCCTTCATCTTCTCCGTGAACTTCGCGAGGAAGTCGTCGTAGAGCTCGTCGACGACGATGAACCGCTTCGCGGCGTTACACGACTGGCCCGTGTTGTCGAGGCGCGCCTCCACCGCGGCGTCGACGACCTCGTCGAGGTTCTGGGTCGCGAGCACGATGAACGGGTCGGAGCCTCCCATCTCGAGGACCACCTTCTTCAGGTTCCGTCCGGCGACCTCGGCGACGGCGGCGCCCGCTCGCTCGGAGCCGGTGACCGAGACACCGCGCACGCGCGGGTCGGGGATCACCTTCTCGGCGATCTGCTCGTGGGTCGCGAGGATCGTCTGGTACGCGCCCTCCGGGAGGCCGACGTCGTCGTACATCTTCTGGATCGCCTCGGCCGACTCCGGGCACTGGGGCGCTGGCTTCAGCAGGATCGGGTTGCCGACGATCAGGTTCGGTCCCGCGAAGCGGGCCACCTGGTAGTAGGGGAAGTTCCAGGGCATGATTCCGAGCAGCGGCCCCATCGCCGAGCGGCGGATCACCGCCGTGCCCTCGCCCGCAAGCAGCTCGATCGGCTCGTCCTTGAGGAAGTCCGCCGCGCGGTCGGCGTAGTACGCGTAGATGTCGCCGCAGAAGTCGACCTCGCCGAGGGCCTGCTCCATCGGCTTGCCCATCTCCTTCACCGCGATTGCGGCAAGCGTCTCACGTCGCTCGAGGTGGAGCTCGCCGAGGCGCTTGATCTTCTCGGCGCGCTCGGCCGCAGAGAGCGAGGCGAGCGCTTTGCGCGCCTCCCAAGCCCTGGCGATGGCGGCGTCGAGCTCGTCGTCTGAGATCTCTGGGTACTCCTCGAGCTTCTCGCCGGTGGCCGGGTTAACGACTGCGTACATGCTCAACTTGATCCACTCCTTGTCTGCTCGGTCGCTCTCTCGTTACTTCTCACTCCCCACGGGTTCGAGCCCGAGGACCTCCTCCGGCGCCTACTCTACGCCGACACCCTCGGCGACGGCAGGACGGGTCACGTGCGCTCGCGCTCGGCTCCGCAGTAACGATCACGCGCGGAGGCTAGTCGGCCAGGACGCGGGGCGCCGGGATCTATTCCCGGCGCCCCGCATCAGTCGGGATCTCGACGGATCAGAACGCAATCAACGCGAAGGTTTTCCCGTCGACGAACTGGGCGTCGGCGTTGTTCCAGACCTTCACCGTGAGCGTGCCCTCTCCATTGATCTGGGACGCCGCTGTGACGGCGTTCGCGGGGTTGCCGCCGCTGCTCGACGAGACTGCGGTGCCCGCACCGATTCCGGCGAGAGTGACGGTGTAGAGCCCGACCGCCTCACGGTGGATATGAATGGCACCCTCGGCGTGGCTGGCGCAGTTGAAGCCGGGAACGTCCGCGTCCGGCTGATCCTGGGTCAGGGCCGCCGTGTTGACCACCGCGACTGCCTTGAGCCACCCGAGCTGGCAGTGGCCCGGAGCCACGCCGCCCAGCTGCGCGGCGTTCATCGCGTTCACCGCGTTCGGCGCGGTTGCGTCCGGCGCCAGCTTCGGGGTGGTCACGGCGGCGTCGGCGATCTTGCCCGTGGTGACCGCGCCGTCCTATTTGCCCGTGGTGACCGCGCCTTGATGTTCTTGGTCTTGACGCTGTTCGGCTTCATCTTCACCGCCGCGTAGCCGAAGCCGCCCATCGCCGCGAAGAGAGCGACGAAGGCGACGACCAGCGCCGGGCTGGGAAAGACCCGCTTGAGACGGGAACCGATCTTCCTGTTTCTCATCTGGTGCTCCTTGGGTCGGATTGCAAACCCAAGGACGCGGTCAGCCCGTATTTATTCCCCGGGCTTGATCGGAATACCAGGTCGCGCACGGGTCGAAGGTCGCCCACCAGAGCCAGTTCGAGGCGATAATGACCCCTGCGAGCTCGAGCGGGAGCGCTAGGGATCAGTTCATCCCCGCCCGCGCTGAAGCCTGTGTTCGAGCACTTCCGCGCACTCGGAGGCGACCCCGAGCTGCTCAAGCCCGTACTGGGCGTCGATCCCCAGTATCTGCGGACGGCCGTGGATGAGATGCAGCGGCGGTTCGGGTCTATTGAGGGCTACTTCGACAGGGGACTCGGGATCGGTCCGGACGGCCAGCACGCCCTGCGTGCGGCCCTGATCGAGCCCCTCGAAGCCGCCGGGCTGCGGGAGTAAGGCCGAGCATCAGACCTGATTCCTTCGGCGCGCCCGCTCTGCCAATCGGCGGTCTTTTGACAGAAGGCTCATGCCGACGGACCCTCCCCCTGGTCCCCTGCCCGACCGTTTAGGGTGACGCGCACCGACCGCCCACAACCTGGAGGCAGATCGAGATGGAATTCGTCATCGGCGGCATCATCTACTTCATCCTGCTGGTCACCGTAGGAATCATCTCGATCCGAAAGGGTCACTGGGTGATGTTCATCATCGGGATCTTCATCCCGCTGTTCTGGTTCATCGGCGCGCTGATGCCGTCGAGACAGCCGGCGTAGGCGCAAGCTCGTCCGGCTCATCAGTCGAACTCGAACGTGACGGCCTAGAGCGGCCTGACGCTTTCCGCCGCGAGATACTGCGTGGGCGATGTCGCAGGAGCGCGACGACACTTCCCACAGAGGAGGAGAGAGTTGATGCTGGCAACGACGACGGTCGAGGATTTCGACCGCTTCCTGAATATCTTCTCAACCAAGGGCGCTGAGAAGCGAAAGGAGCACGGGTCCAAGGGTGCGACCGTCTTTCGCGATCCCAATGAGGACGACCGGGTCTGGGTGCTCTATCGACTGGGATGAGGAGGGCTTTCAGAACTTCCTCTCCGACCCCGAGGTCCCGCCGATCATTCAAGAAGCCGGGTACAAGCGTAGGCTCCAGCCGGCGGAGTTTGGCGGCCAGTACGACGCCTAGCCCCAGGCCCCTAATCGGACCCCTCGAAGCCGCCGGACTGCGGGAGTATGCGATGTCGCAGGAGAACGTGGAGCTGAGGTACCGAGCCGCTGACGCCTTTAACCGGCACGACCTCGATGCCTTACTCGCGCTCTGCGACCCCGACGTGGTGTTCATCTCGCGCCACCTGGGGCTGGAGGGCGGCGGGCGCACCCTGCACGGCCATGACGGTGTCCGAACCTGGTGGGAGAGCCTGCTCGGCGTTTTCCCCGACTTCGGCACGGAGCTCGAGGAGGTACGAGACCTCGGAGACATGACGGTTACGCGGCATGAGCTCCACGGCCGTGGCGTCGGGAAGCGATGCCCCCATGGATCAGACCAACTGGGACGTCACGGAGTGGCGCGACAAGAAGGCGATCTGGTGGCGCGCTTTCCGGACCGAGGCCGAAGCCCTCGATGCCGCCGCGCTGCGGGAGTAGGCGATGTCGCAGGAGAACGTCGAGAGCATGCATCGGTCGGTCAATGCCTTCGCACGCGGCGACAGGGCCGCCTGGCTTGAGCTGTGTGATCCCCAAATCGAGGCGGTTCCGGTCGGCGATTGGCCGGAGGCCGAGATCCGCGGACGCGACGCCGTCTGGGACTTCCTCGTCGCCGCCGACGAGCCGTGGGAGCCAGGTTCCTCACCCTGACGGAGGTGGTTGATGGCGACGATCGCGTCGTGGCGCGAATGCGGAAGGATCTGCGGGGAAAATCGAGCGGCGTGGAGGTCGAGTACGACTACTGGGTCGCCTTCACCTTCGACTCGGGAAAAGCGACTCGTGTCGAATGGTTCATCACCCGTGATGAAGCCCTCGAAGCAGCCGGGCTGCGGGAGTAGGCGATGTCGCAGGAGAACGTCGAGATCGTTCGCCGCGGCCATGAAGCCTTTCGAGACTCTGGCGAAGAGGCGATCTTCGAGTACCTGCACGCCGACATCGATCTGACTGCGGTTGAGGAACTGCCCGGGACCGAGACATATCACGGCCACGACGGCGTTCGCCGCTTCTTTCAGACGCTCCGCGAAGCCTTCGGCGACTTCGGGTGGGAGCCACAGGAGTTCGTGGATCTGGGGGATCACATCCTCGTGGCAACGCGGTTCTTCGCTGAGGGGCGCTTCACCGGCATCCCGGTGGAAGCGATGATCTACAACGTCTGGACAGTCCGGCGGGGAAGGCCGTCCGAGTACGCGGCTATCTGAGTCGCCCGCGACGCCCTCGAAGCCGCCGGGCTGCGGGAGTAGGGGCGATGTCGTTAGGAGACGCTCCCGGTCGCTGCCTCCTCGGATAGAGTCGCCCTGTGCCAACGAGCGATAAAGGAGGCACCCGATGCACGCAGTCGTCGTTACGGTCACGATCAGTGACCACGAGACCGCTGAGAGCCATCTGCGCGAGAACGTGGTACCCGGCGTCTCGCAGGCCCCAGGGTTCGTGGCGGGATACTGGACACGAAAGGACGACTCGGGTTTGGGGATGGTCATCTTCGAGTCCGAGGATGCCGCCGAGGCGATGAGCGAGAGGATCCCGTCGATGGTTCCTGACGTGGTCACGGTCAAGGACATCGAGGTGCGCGAGGTCGTAGCGCACGCCTGATTCGCCTGGATCAGTCGAAAGGCCCTCGAAGCCGCCGGGCTGCGGGAGTAGGGCGCTCAGTGCCACCACCAGACGCGAGCTCTTGACAGCGTGGGGTGAAGAAGCCGCAAGAGATTAGGATCGGACCATGGCCGACAACGAGATCAAGGCCCAGATCGTCTTCGACGAAAACGAGATGATGGAAGTGCAGAGCACCGTCGTGGAGATCACGAGTGAGATCGAGGGCCAGAAGAGCTTGGCTCTCCCCCTGATCAAGGTTGCCGACGCGGACGGGAACGAGGTCTGGATCAACGCCAATCACATCCGCACGATCAAGGCGTACGACGAGTAGTCCTAAAAACGCTCGGCGGAATTTTCTCGCACAAAGTCCTTCGACCACCACGTCGCGATGCCGAGTTGCCGAAGATTCGGCTACACGATCTCAGGCATACCCATGCGACGCTCGCGCTCGAGGCTGGCGTCCATCCGAAGGTCGTCCAGGAACGGCTCGGGCACGCCACGATCGCGATCACCTTGGACACCTACTGCCACGCGATCCCCGCCATGCAGGAGGATGCGGCGGCGAAGATCGCGGCGCTGCTCGAGGCGCTAGGGCTGCATTTTGGGCTGCAGCGGCCGTTTCGCGGACGGCGGAAACCGCATAGCCAAGCCGTTTAGTAGCCCAGAGCGAACTTCGCGTCCTCGGTCATCATCTCCGGGGACCAAGGCGGGTCGAAGACCATCTTCGGGTGGACCTTGCTGATCCCCTGGAGGTCGCCGACGAACTCCCGCATCTGCTCGGAGACCTGCGGCCCGATCGGGCAGGCTGGCGTGGTCAGGGTGAAGGTGATGTGGGCCTCGTCGCCCTCGATGTCGACGTCGTAGACGAGCCCGAGGGAGACGAAGTCGAGCCCGAGCTCGGGGTCGATCACCTCTTCCAGCGCCTCGTAGATGTCCTCTTCGGTCGTCGTCTCGGCTGCCATCTCAGAAGATTCCGTAACGGGCCTCTGCCTGCTGACGGGTCATGCCTAAAGGATACGGAGGTGGGCCCGCGAACCGCCCCGAGTAGCCTTCCGGGCCGTGTTCCTGCTGGTTCTCCTCTTCATCCTGGTGCCGATCGCGGAGCTCTACGTGATCATCCAGGTCGGCGGCGCGATTGGGGTCGGTCCGACGATCGCCCTCCTGATTCTCGACGGCTTCCTCGGCGCCTTCCTCCTCCGTCAGCAGGGGCGGGCCGCCTGGGTGCGCTTCAACCGGGCGCTGGCCGAGAACCGGGTCCCGCACAAGGAGGTCCTCGACGGCGTCCTGATCATCTTCGGCGGCGCCCTCCTGCTCACCCCCGGCTTCCTCACCGACATCGTCGGCCTGACCCTCCTGATCCCGCCCACCCGGGCGATCGTCCGGGCATTTATGGCCAGAATCGTTCGGGGCCGGCTTTCGATGGGGCCCCGGGCGGCGACCTGGGGCTACGGGCGGGTCCGGCGCCGCGGAGCGCGCCAGAGGCCGGCGCCGGACGGCCCTTTCCCCGGCGGACCCGGTGGACCCGGTGCACCCGGAAGGCCTCCGCCGGGAGGCCGACCCGCGCCCGATCCCGCCGGCTGGGAGGAGGCACTCTTCCCCGGACGGGCTCGCCGCGGCGGCCCGCGACCCGATGACATCGAGGGCAGCGGCCAGGAGATCCGTGACGATGACGAGCTGCCGCCGGCTCCCAAGAAACCATCCGAAGGATGAGCGGCGGAGGACCGGCCGCGATCGTCTGCGGTTTCTCCGATCTCGCCGCCGGCCTCGGCGGCCTCGCCTGGGAGCTCGGCGGGCGCGGCGGCCTCGTGCTCAACGGCAACGAGGTTCAGAAGGCGGAGGTCGGCATCTGGCCGGAAGGCGAGGGAGTGCGACTCGAGATGCACACAGAGGGCGCCGAGGTGGAGGCGACCTTAGTACCCAGTCCCGGCACCGTCGAGCTTCGAGCGCTGGGGGGAGCGGAGCCACCCGGCGGGGCACTGGAGGCGGCGATCTGCACGGCGACGATCCGCTCAAGGGGCTGGGGCAGGACCCTCCAGTGCCCGGGGCACTTGAGCCGCTGGGCCGCTGATCCCCTCGGGGGCACCGGGCGCTTTCGGCACCTGGCGGTGGAGGCGGCCGAGCGCTCGCTCCTGCTGCTCTGCTCGCTGGGGGCCCCGGGCGACGAGAGCCACGGCGAGGAGGAGGCGGCCGCCTGGCTGCTCGAGCCCGAAGGCGGCGCCGTCACCTTTGGAGAGGCGCTCCTCTCCACCCAGTACGACGAGGCCGGGCGCCAGACCCGGGCCGGCCTCGAGCTCTGGCCGGAGGGCGAGGAGCAGACGGCGAGGGCGGCAGCCACAAGGGCGGCTGGCACGCGGCTGGGCGGCACTGAGCCCGCCGACCCGGGTATGACTGCGGCGCTGCTTCGCTTCTCGACCGAGGGCGCCGACGGCCTCGGCAGCTACCTGATCTGGCGGGGCTGACGATGGCCGAGCCAGACCAGCGGATCACCACGGTGATCTCCGACTTCGGCGGGGTCCTGACCACGCCGCTGGTGCAGTCCTTCGCCGCGGTCCAGGACGAGACCGGAATCCCGTTCGAGCAACTGGGGAACGCGATGGCGGTGATCGCCGAGAAGGAGGGCAAGCATCCGCTCTATGAGCTCGAGAAGGGACAGGTGAGCGAGGTCGACTTCCTGGCGAAGGTCGGCGACGCCCTCGAGCCCGAGCTGGGCCATCGCCCGGAGATGCACCGCTTCCGCGAGATCTACTTCGAGGCGCTTCATCCAAACGAGCCGATGATCGAGCTGATGCGCGAGGTCAGGGACGACGGGCACCGGATGGCGATGCTGACCAACAACGTGCGCGAGTGGGAGCCGCTCTGGCGCGCGATGTTGCCGGTAGACGAGATCTTCGAGCTGGTGGTGGACTCAGCCTTCGTCGGCTGCCGGAAGCCGGAGTCCGAGATCTACGAGCTCACCTTGGAGCGGCTGGGCGGCGTCGCCCCTGAGCGCTGCCTGTTCATCGACGACGCCGAGGTCAATTGCGAGGCCGCGGCGAAGCTGGGGATGGCAGCGGTCCACTACCAGCGCAACGAACAGGCGATCCCGGAGATCCGGGAGGCGCTGGGGGTCTGATGCGGGGGCTAGTTGTCGCTGCCGGAGCGGTCCCAGATGTAGAGCTCGGTCGCTTCGCGGGCGAGCTCCATCAGGCGCGGACCGGAGAGCCACTCGAGCACCAGGTCGAGCGCACGCTCCTCGCTGATCCCCTCCTCGAAGGCCTCCTCCCCACGGAACCCGGCGGCGAGCTTCAAGGCCTCGCGGCGGTGCTCGCCGAGCGAGTCGAAGGCGCCCATCAGGAAGTCGCGGTTGGGGACCGGGTGCCCGACCTCCATCGAGCCGTGCCAGGCGGCAAGCATCGAGATGTCGTGCTCGTCGAGCTCGGAGATCGCCTTCGCGTAGTGGGTCTCCAGCTCGGCGTCGGGGATCTCGTCGACCCAGGCCCGTACCGCCTCGCCGAGGAGCTGGCGGCGCGCCTCGCGGCCGACCGAGTCCGCGATCGCGCGGATCGCGTCGGCGGGGTCTACGAAGCAAAGTGACATGTCGCTCTCAATTCCTTAGGGGACTCTCGTGGGGTAACGAGCGGCAAAGATAGAACCGCCCCCCGACGGCAAAACCGGGCCCGAAGTTTCCGCGCGTTATGCGCGCAACCACGCCGTTTGCCCGCGCCGCGGTCCTGCCTATGCTGAATTCGATGGCACTTTCGCTGATCGCGGGGCCACCCAACTCCGGCCGCACCGGCGCGGTCCTGGAGGGCTTCCGGGCTGCCGCTGGCCGCGACCCGGTGCTCGTCGTGCCCACGGTGGACGACGTCGAGCGCTTCGAGCGCGAGCTGACCTCGCGGGGCGAGCCCGTGGTCGGCGCCTCGATCGTCACCTTCGACCGGCTCTTCGCCCTGGTCGCGCGAGCGACCGACGCCCCGGCGGGTCCGGCGCTGAGCGTCACCCAGCGGCGGCGCCTTGCCCGAGAGGCGGTCTCCCGGACGAAGCTTCGGCTGCTCGCCGCCTCCGCCAGACGCCCCGGCTTCCCCGCCGCCCTCGACGAGCTGGTCTCCGAGCTTCAGGCGGCCGCGATCGATCCGCTCGCCCTTCGCGAGCGGGCCACCGAGGCGGGTTCGTATGAGCTCGAGATCGCGGCGCTCTACCAGGCCTGTCTGGAGGTCCGCAACGAGCTCGGCCGCCACGACGATCACTCGCTGGCAGCCGCGGCCACCGCCGCGCTGCGCGCCCGGCCCGAGGCCTGGGGTGCTCGGCCCGTTTTCCTCTACGGCTTCGACGACCTCACCGTTGAGCAGCTGGAGCTGGTCCGCGAGCTCTGGCGCGGCGCCGAGGTGACGATCGCCCTTCCCTGGGAGGACCGCGAGGTGCTGGCGGCGGCGCGGGGCAGCCTCTTCGCCGAGCTCCGCGATGTCGACGGCGTCGAGATCACGGAGCTCGAGCCCAACCCCAGGTTCACCACGAGCGGGACGTTGTTCGAGCTCGAGCGCCGCTTCGGCGAGCCCGCCGAGGTCGAGCCGGAGCCGATCGCCAACGACGGCGGGCTCGCCCTGCTCGCCTCGGCAGGAGAGCTGGCCGAGGCGGAAGCGGTCGGCGCCGAGGTGGCCCGCCTCCTCCACGACGGCGTCCCCGCCGGCGAGATCGCGATCGTCCTCCGCGACCCGGCATCCGCCGGTCCGCTCTACCGCAGGGTGCTCGGGCGGTTCGAGATCCCGGCCGCGGTCGAGGCGGACCTGGCGCTTACCCGCACCGCCACCGGGGCCGGGCTGGTGGCGCTGCTCGAGGCCGCGGTTGGTCGCCGCCGCGCCTCCGATCTGCTCGCCTACCTGCGCACCCCCGGGGTTGCCTCCCCCTCCCGGGTCGACTGGTTCGAGCGAAAGCTGCTCCGCGGGCGGCTGCGAACCACCGACGAGGCGCTCGCTGCCTGGAACGGCGACGGCAGCGCGGGGCTGCCGGGAGGTCGAGCGCCTGCGCCTGGCCGGATCGGGCCCCGAGCTGCTTCGCGAGGCAGGCCGCCAGGCCCGCTGGGTCGCCGAGCTCGCCCTTCGGCGCCGCGGAGCGACGGCGAGCGAGGACCGCGCCCTGGAGCTTCGCGCCGGCGCCGACGCCGAGCAGGCGCTGGAGGAACTTGCGGAGCTCGGCCTCCCCCACTCCCCCGAGGAGGTGATCGCAGCGGTCGCCGGGATCGACGTACCGATGTGGCGGGGGCCGACCGAGGGCCGGGTGAGGGTGATCAGCCCCTACCGCGCCCGCGCCCGCCGGGTCAGCCACATGTTCGTCGCCTCCCTCCAGGACGGCGACTTCCCCCGCCGCGACACGGGCGGCCCGCTGCTCTCCGACGAGGCGCGCTCGACCCTGGCGCTGCCGCCCCGACAGAAGGCGGAGGTCGAGGATCGCTACCTGTTCTCGGTCTGCCTCTCGCGACCGAAACGGCGGCTGTCGCTGTCCTGGCGAAGCGCCGATGACGAGGGCGGCGCCGCCAGCCGCTCGCCGTTCGTCGACGAGGTGCGGGAGCTGCTCGATCCGCCGCTGCCCGAAGCCACGGAGGAGCGCGACGAGGCGATCGTCGCCGAGGCGGCTGGCCGGGGCCTCGCCGAGTCCGTGTTTTCGCCGGGCGACGCCCCGAGCGAGGCGGAGCTGGCGAGGGCCGAGGCCGCGGCCGGCGTCGAGGCTGCGGCGCGCGCGCCTGTTCGAGAGCGGGTCGCCGCCCGTCTGGCGGCCGCCGCCGAGAGCACCACGGTCGAGCGACTGAGGCCGGGGCCGCTGAGGCTCCCGCCCGTGCTCGAGCGGATGCAGGCGAACGAGCTCTTTGGCCCATCCACCCTGGAGGAGTACGCCGAGTGCCCCTACCGCTGGTTCGTCGATCACGAGCTGAAGCCGCGGCGGATCGGCCCCGAGGAGGAGCCGCTGACCGCCGGCATGATCGCTCACAAGGTGCTCGAGCAGCTCTACGCGGAGCCGCCCAGCGACGACCGCCGCCCGACTGCGGCGAGCCTCGAACGATGGACGGCGCGTGCCAGCGAGCTGATCGAGGAGATCGGCCCGGAGCGGCTCCCGCGCGAACGGGCCGACACCGCGGCGGCGCTCCGGCGGGTCGAGGGACTGGTGCTGGCCTTCCTCGCCGACGAGGCCCGCACCTCGACCCCGTTCGAGCCGGACCCCAAGTTCGCCGAGGCCCGATTCGGCTTCGAGGACTCCGATCAGCCGCCGTTGAGACTCGAGGGCGGAGGCGTCCACGGCCAGATCGACCGGATCGACATCGGCCCGGCGGGCGAGGCCCTGGTTCAGGACTACAAGTCGGGCGCCAGGGTCGAGGGCGGCAAGGGGATGCTGGAGAAGAAGGGAAAGCTCCAGCTGCAGCTCTACCTGCTCGCCGCCCGCGAGATCTGGGGCCTCGAGCTCGCCGGGGGCCTCTACCGGCCGCTCGGCGGAAGCAGCGACCGGACGCCGAAGGGGCTGCTGCGAAAGGCGCTCGCCAAGGAGCTCGCGGGGCTCGACCCGCGGCCGGGCGACCAGCTCAAGGACGAGGACTTCGAGCAGGCCCTGTCCGAGGCGAAGGAGCGGGCCGAGGAGATCATCGGCGCGATCCGCGGCGGCGACATCGGCCGCCGCCCGATCGGCAACCGCTGCCCCGACTACTGCCAGTTCCAGCCGATCTGCCGCCGCGAGCGCGGGCTCCCCGAGGAGGAGCCCCACGGCGAGGAGGAGCAGGAGGAATGAGCCAGCCGGAGCGAACCGAGCAGCAGCTCGCCGCGGTCGCCGATCGCGAGCGCGACGTCTTCCTCCGGGCCGGGGCGGGAACCGGCAAGACCACGGTGCTGGTCGATCGCTTCTGCGCGGCGGCGCTCGACCCCGAGGGTGGAGTCGAGCGAATCCTCGCCTTCACCTTCACCGAGCGCGCCGCCGACCAGCTCCGCCGCCGGGTGCGCGAGGAGCTGATCGAGCGCGGCCGGGAGGCGAGCGGCGAGCGGCTCAAGGCGCTGCGAGAGGCCCAGGCGGCCACCGACCGAGCCTGGATCTCGACCATTCACGGCTTCTGCCGCCGGCTGCTCGCCTCCCACCCCGCCGCCGCCGGGCTCGACCCACGCTTCCGGGTGGTCGACGAAGCGGAGGCGGACCGGCTCGCCACCCGCGCCTTCGACGCGGCGCTCGAGGAGCTGGTCGAGGCCGGCGAGGCCGAGGCGTTGGAGCTGGCCGCGGCCAACCGCCGCCGCACTCTCCTGGAGATGACCCGCGGCGCCTATGACGAGCTCCGCAGCCATGGCGATCCCGCTCCGGCTCTGCCCGAGCCCCCCGAGGCCGACCCAGCCGAAGCGATCGGCGCCCTGGTCGAGGCGGCGAAGGAGGCGCAGCTGGAGTGCGCCGAGGCGGGCGGCGCCAAGGGACAGCTGAGCCGGGAGCGGATCGCAGCCGCCGGCGAGCTCGACCCCGGCGCCGCTGCCGACGCCGAGCTGCTCGCCAAGCTGGGCGGCCTCGAGATCCTCTCCAAGGGGAAGCACTTCGAGGGTGAGGCCTGCGAGCGCTACACGCGGGCGCTGAAGCGGGCGCGCTCAGCCGTCGCCGCCCAGGTGCTCCGCCCCGCCTACGAGCAGCTCCGCGAGCTGGTCACCGGCTTCGGAGGGCGCTACGAGGAGCTCAAGGCGGCCCGCTCGGCGCTCGACTTCGAGGACCTGCAGCTGCGGGCGGTCGAGCTGCTGCGCGGATCGGAGCGAATCCGCGACCGCTACCGGGAGCAGTTCCGCCACCTGCATGGTCGATGAGTTCCAGGACACCAACGGGCTCCAGCTCGGCCTGATCGAGCAGCTGCGCGGACCGGAGACGAGGCTGTTCCTGGTCGGCGACGAGTTCCAGTCGATCTACGGCTTCCGCCACGCCGACGTCGAGGTTTACCGCCGCGAGCACCGCCGCTTTGCCGAAGGGGGCGAGCCGAATGGGGTCGCCCTGCCGCTGACCGGCAACTTCAGGGCGGCGCCCGGGCTGGTGGCCGCGACCAACGCGATCGGCGCCGGGCTGCTGCCGGGCTTCGAGCCGCTGACCGCGGCGCGCCTCCGCTCAGGCTCGGCGGGTGACGAGGCGCCGGTCGAGCTGCTCCTGACCGTGGACAACAAGAAGGCGTGGGAGGCCGAGGAGACCGAGCTGCCGCGCCCGGACGACGACCCCAGCTCGGGCTCCAAGGTCGCCGAGGCGAGGCGGCTCGCGGCTCGCCTGCGCGAGCTCGTCGATCAGGGCGAGGACCCCGCCGAGATCGTCGTCCTGATGCGGGCCTTCACCCACGTCGCGGCGGTGGAGCGCGCGCTGGCCGAAGCCGGTCTCGACCCCTACGTGGTCGGCGGGCGCGGCTTCTGGTCACAGCAGCAGATCGAGGACCTGCGCTGCCTGCTGGCGGTGGTCTCCAACCCGCTCGACGACGAGGCCCTGTTCGGGGCTCTCGCATCGCCGGCCTGCGCGGTGCTCCCCGACACCCTCTGGCTCCTCCGTCGCGCGGCCAGCGCCCCCGGCGACAACGGACGCGAGAGGCTCTTCCACGTCTGGCCGCTGATTCGAGACCTGGTCGAGGGCAAGGAGCCCGAGCTCGGCGACGCCGGATGCGGCGGCGCTGATCCCGGCCGAGGAGCTCGAGCGGCTGCGCGGCTTCGCCACCCGGCTCGGCGAGCTGCGAGCGCTGGGGACCGAGGGCGGCCTGGAGGCGCTCACCGATCGCGTCGCCACCACCTTCGGCTATGACCTCGCCACCCTGCTGCGCGACGACGGCATCGCCCGCTGGGCGAACGCCCGGAAGCTGATGCGCCTGGCCCGCGAGTTCGACGAGCGGGAGGGACCGGACCTCGGCGCCTTCCTCGACTACCTGCGGACCCGGGCGGGCCAGCGCGACCGCGAGGCCGAGGCCGCCAGCCGCGCCGAAGGCCACGCCGGGGTCAGGGTGATGACCGTTCACGCCGCCAAGGGGCTCGAGTTCGGGGTGGTCGCGGTCGCCGACCTCGGCCGCGGCCTGCAGCTGGGCTGGACCCCGCTGCGGGTCGCCCCCGGCGCGGACGGCCCCGACGGAGGCGAGGCGGCGCGAGTCGGAGTGCAGCTCGGCCGGCTCGGCCGCCCGGCCGAGCGGATCGGCGACTACGAGGAGCTGACCGAGCTGGCCGCCGAGCGGGAGGCCGAGGAGGAGGGGCGGCTCGTCTACGTCGCCGCCACCCGGGCGAAGCGGCGCCTGCTGCTCAGCGGCACCTTCAACCCCAAGTCGCTCGACGCCGAGCCGATCAGGCGGAAGCCGATCAGCCACCAGCTGATCCGAACCCTCTTGGGCGGCGACCCGGCGGAGCGCGAGGTCGAGCTCCCGGCGGCCGAGGTTGACGGCGCTCCCAGCGGCGGCATTCGGGTGCGGGTGAGCGAACCGGGGCCCGGCGTCGGCGCGGAGCTGCTCGTCGCCCGAGAGTCGAAGCCCGAGGCCGCGGCAGCGACCGAGGCGGAGCCACCGCTGAGCAGGCCGGCGGCGCCGCCGGCGCTGATCGGCGGGCTCTCCTACTCGGCTCTCTCCGAATTCGAGCGCTGCGGATACCGCTTCTACGTCGAGCGGGTGCTCGGGATCAGCCAGCCCGAGGGCGCCGCCCCCGGCGACGGGGAGGCGGGCCCAGAGAGCCGGCGCCGCTTCGGCCCGGGCGTCGCCGTGCACGCGCTGCTCGAGTGGAGCGCCCGCAACCGCTGGCGCGACCCAGGTCCCGAGCGGGCCTCGGCGGCGCTCCGGGAGCAGGGCCTGGAGGGAAGCGCGGAGCAGACCGAGCGGGCGCTCGAGCTGGTCGGCGCCTGGCTGGACTCGCCCCTGCGTGAACAGCTCGACGGCGCCAGATTGAGCGCCGAGGTGCCCTTCGTGCTCTCCGTGGGCGGCACCCTGGTGCGGGGCTCGATCGACCTCCTGGCGGAGCGGCCCGACGGCTCGGTTGCGGTCGTCGACTACAAGACCGACCGGCTCGGCGATCGCGATCCGCTCGAGGCGGCCGGCCGCTACGGGGTGCAGCGCGACCTCTATGCGCTCGCGGCGGCCGCCCGAGGAACCCCGGTCGAGACCGCCTATGTCTTCCTCGAGCGTCCCGAGCAGGCGGCCACTGACAGCTTCGACGAGGCTGAGCTGAAAGCGGCGCAGGGCCGGATCGAGGATCTCCTCGCGAGGCTTGCCGGCGGGGACTTCGAGGTCACCGACCGGCCACACGCCGCCCTCTGCCACGACTGCCCGGCGCGAGAGCGGCTCTGCAGCCACGGGCCGGAGGCGACCCTGCGCGACTCCCCCGAGCCGCCGGTCGAGCCGACCCGGGGCGCCGACCCCACCGCCGGGGCCACCACCAAGGACGCAGGAAGCGAGCCGCAGCTATCGCTGCTGGAGGGCGGATGAGCCGGCTGGGGCTGTTCGGCTACGGCTCGCTGGTGCTGCCGGAGAGCGCCGCGATGACCCTCGGCCGCGACCCCGGCATGCTGCGGCCGGTCCGCCTCCACGACTGGCGCCGGCGCTTCTCTCAGCGCCGTGACAACCTCACCTGCGAGAAGACCTTCGAGTGCGACGGCGGCCGCCGGCCCGAGTGGGTCCTCGGGCTCAACGTCGAGAAGGGTGAGGACGAGGCGGGACCGGTGAACGGGGTGGTGATCGAGTTGACCGAGGCCGAGCTCGACCGCCTCGACATCCGCGAGATCCGCTACGACCGGGTCGACGTCACCGGCTCAATCGACGGCGACTGGCTGCCCGATCGGATCGTCACCTACACCGCGAAGGAGTACCACTTCGCCCCCGAGCCCCCCGAGGACGCGGTGATCCTCGCCACCTACGCGACCACCGTCGAGCAAGGCTTCGAGGCCCTTGGCCCGGGCGAGCTCGACCACTACCTGCGGACAACCGGCCCCGACCCGGTCGAGCGGGTCGAGGCCAGCCTGGTCATCGACCAGATCCCGGAGGGAAACCCGCGCGCCTGGTGAGCCGGGTCGGCTGAGGTTGCCTACCCGGCCGCGAGCTCCCGGACCACGTCATCCGCCCAGGGGTTGTCCCCCATGCCGTCCTGGTCGCAGACGACCTTTTCCCCGTCCCCTGACCACTCCAGGGTCACCCGGGTCGTCGTCTGCAGGCGCTCGGTGCCGACCTCGAGCCCGGCTCGATCCCAGTCGGCCACCTCGTCCTTGAGAGCGACCCCATTGCGCTTCATCTTGTACTTGAAGGCGTGGAGCCTGGTCGGAGTGACCGCGAGCAGGAACTGCCCGGGCAGCCCGCCCGCGCGCTTCTTTCCGATCATGCTTGCGGCCCCGTAGGCGAGCGCTCCGGCCTGGGTCTTGCTGATCGCGTACTTCGTTCCCGAGCCGGTGGTCCGGAAGGTGCCGACAGCCAGCACCTCCTCGTCAAGTTGGGGCTGGACGGCGTCGCGGAACTTGCCGCGGTACTCCTCGGCAACCTCGGGCGAAATGTCGAATCGGCCCATTGATGCTCCTCTCCCCTCTATGCGGCCCTTTAACTAAGGGGTGGACTGTACTTCCGCCCGTGCCTCCGCAGGTGCTTGGGTCGGCTCCTGGGCGGGCTGCACCTCGGTGAGGTCGAGGTGGTCGGCTGGGGCGTTCTGCCGCCGAGAGAGGGCGAGGAAGGGAACCGCCAGAACCGAGATCCCGGCCGCCATCACATAGGACGGCGCGTAGCCCCAGACATCAGCCGCCTTACCGAGGATCGGCTGCGTCCAGACCCCGCCGGAGGAGCTCATCATCGAGTCGAAGGAGAGGATCGTCGCCCGCTGCCGCGACGGGATCAGACCGTTGATGTAGGTCTGGCGAATCGGCATCGTCGCCGCGAACAGCAACCCCCAGACAGTGGTCAGCCCGATCACCGCCCAGAAGCTCTGGATCAACCCGACCAGACAGAGGGTGAGCGAGCTCAGCCCCGCCATCAGGATCAGGGACGTGGTGCGCCGGTGGAAGAGGGCTCGGATCCGGGGCGCCGCCACCCCGCCGAGGATCTGAGCGCCGGCGACGATCGCCGCCGCGAGGCCTGCGATCTGGTACGCGGTCGGGTCGCCATAGAGCTCGAGCAGATAGGGCTGGAGGGCGTAGAAGGCATAGATGCCGACGCCTCCGGTGAACAGAGCCTCGACCATCAGCCACTTGACCGCCGGAACCCGCCATCCGTAGTCGATCGAGGCGGAGGCGATCTTTCGCATTTCGGCGAGCGGCCTGCCCCCCTTGTCAGGGTTGAAGCCGACGTCGTGCATAAGCCGGAAGGCGACGACGAACATCACGATCAGGATCACCCCGCGGAGCACGAAAGGCACCCCCAGGCTGGTTTGCTCGGCGATGAATCCTCCCGCCACCGAGCCGGAGAGCATCCCGACGCCGGTGACGATCTGGCCGCGTCCGAAGACCGTCTCCAGCTTGCCGGTGAACCCGGTCGTGGTGAGCGCGTCGACCAGCCATGCCTCGACCGCGCCGGAGAAGAAGGTGAAGCCGAGGCCGAGCAGGAGCGAGACGATCGCCCACTGCCAGAACGGCGCTTCGATCTGCCACAGCATCACGTAGAGGAGACTCGACCCTGACAATGTCAACGTGCCGAGCAGATAGGAGGTGCGGCGACCGATCGTGTCGGCGACGATCCCAGTCGGCACCTCGAAGATCACCATTCCGGCCGTGAAGAAGGCGTTGGCCGCGAACGCCTCCAGGTTCGAGAGCCCGGCGTCGAGGAGGAAGATCGTGTTGATCCCCCAGATCAGCGATGCGGCAAGCGTGTTGCCGAGCATCAGCAGGAGGTAGGTGCGCTGTATCGATCGGGGGGTCGGCACCTACACGCGGTGCCAGCGGCGGGCCCAGTCGCGGAGGTCGTCGATCACCGGCTCCAGGGAGTGGCCCTTGTCGGTGAGCTCGTAGCTCACTCGCGTCCGGGTTCCCTCCTGGACCTCGCGCCGGACCAACCCGGCGCGCTCGAGCTCCTTCAGGCGGCAGGAGAGGAGCCGATCCGACATCCCCGGCACCGACTCCTTGAGCTCCGCGAAGCGCAGCGGGCCACCGGTGAGGGCGTAAAGGATCGCTCCCGCCCAACGGCGTCCGATCAGCTCCACGGCCCCGTGGAAGTGGGGACAAACCTGTTTCGGCTGCGCCTGCCTTCGGGACGGCGACGGCGCCACGCCTGTCTGCGATCTCACCTCAAACCAAGCTTACCGATCGTAAGAGACCGGCTTTTTGGCCGTGCCTGGCCGTGCCTGGGCGATCTCACCTCGTGCAGGGCCCGGTATCGACCTCGCCGGTGGAGTCGGAGAGCGCCCCGCGGACGATCTCGTTCGGCACCCCGAAGCCGCTCGGCTTGCCCTCCGTGGTGGCGGCGAAGACCGTAGTGAGGACGTCGCCGGCGCCGTCGACCATCGGCCCGCCCGAGTTGCCGCTGTGGATCTCCCCACGGAGGGCAGTCATCCGCCGTGTGACCGGGCCGCGGCCGTAGGCGTCCTCGCTGATCACCGTCGCGGTGGGGCCGAGCCGGGCGGGAGAGATCGTGAAGGGGCCGTTCTCCGGGTAGCCGAGCACCGCGCCCGGGGTGCCGCTGGAGGGATCGGGCACCAGCCTCAAGGCCGGGCTGTCGAGCGAGCCGACCCGAAGCAGGGCAAGATCGTTGGTCGAATCGAAGTGAACGGCGGTGGCGTCGAGCGCGCTGCCACCGGATGGAGTCACGGTCGTGTCCTCCTCGCCGGCGATCACATGGGCGTTTGTGACCACCAAGCCCGGCGCCGCCACCCAACCCGATCCCTCAACCCCGAGCCCGCAGGCGGTCCCCAGCACCTGGACGACGCTGTCCTCGTCACCGATCACATCGGGGTCCCGGGCGATGCGGGAGTCGGGCGGCCCCACCCCAGGGCTTGGGCCGTTGATCGCCACCCGCGGGTCGATCCGGTTGAGGATGTTGAGCAGGTCCCCCGATGGCGGGAAGGTGTCATTGAGGGCGCGGAGAATCGCCGATCGCTGGGCCGCGTGGCGAAGATCCTTCGCCCCCGGAGTGTTGAGGGCGACCGCTCCGAAGAGCCAGGCGAGCCCAAGACCGAGGGCAGCCAGCAGCAGCGCTCCCCCCGCCGCATCGACGACCACCATCCGATCGCGGTGAAGGATTCGCGCGCGCAGCGCACGGGCCAGACCCTCCAACGAGACCGCCGCGATCCCGCCGATCAGGAACGCTCCGGCGAGGGCAAGAGCCGGGGCATACGCCGATTCCGAGCCGTCGGGCAGCAGGGCCGGGCCCAGCCGGCTGCCGGCGAAGGCGCCAATCGCGAAGCCCGCCAGGCTGAGGGCGCCCACCAGTAGTCCCTGCTGGTAGCCCCAGAAGCCCATGGCGAGGACGAAGACGAGGATCAGCCAATCGAGGCCGGTCACAGACTCGAATACAAGCACCCGGCGTTGCGCGTTTCCCGCCCGCGAGCGATTACCTTTTCCTACGTGAATCCTCCTCGGGCAGGTGGGGCCTCCCTGCGCAGCCGAGGACGCGGCTCGAGCACAGGGGACGATCCGCGACCCGGCAAGAAGGCGACCCAGACTCAAAGCGAGCGCCAGCGGCGGCTCAAGCAGCGCGCCCTGCCGCTGTTGGTGGTGGCGCTGATCGCCTTCATCGTCGGGATGATCTCGGCCGCCGGCTCCGCCGAGCAGGACATGGCCGAGCGCTTCGTCGACGCCTGGGCGGCCCAGGACTTCAAGGCGATGCATGACGAGCTCAGCGGCTCGGCCCAGTCCCGGGTCCGGGTTGAGGAGCTCGCCTCCGCCTACCAGCAGGCGCAACTCGCCTCGACCGCCACCGCGATCGATCCGGGTGAGGCGGACGGGCCCAAGGACAAGGATGGAACGGATGTCGTCGAGGTCGAGGTCGGAATTCGCACTGCTCTCTTCGGGCGGATCGACGGTACGGTCAACCTCCCGCTCGACGACGGCAAGGTCGCCTGGGCGCCGTACCTGACCTTCCCCGGCCTCGTGGAGGGCGAGCGGGTCGGGCGCCGGCTCACCCTTCCGGACCGCGCCCCGATTCTGGCCAAGGACGGGACGCCGCTAGCCGAGGGCGAGGGGCTGTCGCGAGGCTCCCGCCGGCTCGGCTCGGCCGCGATCGACGTCACCGGGGAGCTGGGCTCCGCGGACAGCGAGTTGCAGGCGCAGCTCGAGAAGCAGGGGTACCCCGGAGACCAGAACACCGGCGTCAGCGGCCTCGAGCTCGCCTTCAACTCGCGGCTCGCGGGCAGGCCCGGCGGCGAGCTGCTCGCCGTCAAGGAGGGAACGAATGTCCCCGACGTCCCCAAGGGCGCCGAGGGTCGGGTTCTGGCCAGCACCCAGCAGCAGCCCGGGGACCCGCTGACGACGACGATCGATCCGAAGCTGCAGGAGACGACCGTGGACGCGCTCGGCGGGCAGTCCGGGGGCATCGCCGTCCTCGACGCGCGCACCGGCGAGGTCCGGGCGCTGGCCGGTTCCGCCTATTCCTCGCCCCAGCCGCCGGGCTCCACCTTCAAGGTTGTGACGACCACCGCCGGACTCGAGGCCGGCAAGGTGAAGCTGGACGAACAGTTCCCGGTCGTCACCCAGATCAACCCGGACCCCGTGAACGGCGCACGGGTGATCGACAACGCCCATGACGAGCCCTGCGGCGGAAGCTTCGTCGACGCCTTCGCCAAGTCGTGCAACACCGTGTTCGCCCCGCTCGGGGTCAAGATCGGCGCCGAGAAGATCGTCGAGACCGCCGAGCAATACGGCTGGAACCAGGCGCCCACCCTCTACGACGCCAATGCGACCGCTGCCACCGATCCCGGCCGGATGACGATGCCGACCAACTTCGAGGCAGACACCTCGCACACCAACATCTCGGTGACCGCAATCGGCCAGGGCGAGGTGCTGGCGACCCCGCTGGGGATGGCCTCGGTCACGCAGACAATCGCCGCCGGTGGCATGCGCAGCCCGACCCCGATCGTCAGCGAGCCGGACCTGCAGGCCGACGCCGGGCCGGTCGACGTCACCTCGGCGGAGAACGCTCGGGTGCTCACCAGCCTGATGCGTGGGGTCGTCAGCAACGGCACCGGGACGGCTGCCGCCCTCCCGAAGACTCAGGTCGCCGGCAAGACCGGCACCGCGGAGCTCGGTCCGAAGCCGAACCAGCCACCGCAGGGGCCGGTGGGGCCCGGCGAGGAGCCACCGGAGCCGGAGCAGATCATCGATGCCTGGTTCATCGCCTTTGCGCCAGCCCAGAAGCCGAAGCTGGCGATCGCCGTGATGCTGATCGATGCCGACGGCGACGGCGGCGAGGTGGCGGCGCCGATCGCGCAGGACATCTTGGGCTCCGTGCTTCCCTGAGGCAGGACGGCTTCGCCGTCCAGATCGCGGCTGCAGGCGGCCGCTAGGGCATTCCGAAGGCGACGCCGACGATCACCAGGCCGCCGCCGATCGCGGTGATCAATCCGCCCGGTCCCTCCAGCGCCAGCCCCAGGGCGACGCCGATCATCGCCAGCGCCGTGCCCCCGGCGAGCAGCGTCCACCAGTTGACGCCCGGCGCGCCCGGGCGGGGCGCGGCGGGGGTGGTCAGGATCGTCGCCAGGGCCATCAGGCCCACCCCGACCACGCCGCCGGCGGTGCCGAGCAGGCCGACCAGCGCCAGGGCGGCGCCGATGCCTCCGATTCCGAGCAGCGCCTGCAGGCGTGGCCTGCTCATCGAGGCCAAACCCTAGATATCAAGCTCGATGGTGCCGTCCTCGCCGCGGTAACTGACCTCCAGCTCCAGCGGCCGGTTCTCACCAACATTGCTGGGAACCAGGAAGAGGACGATCGAGCCCTGGGTGGGCCCGCTGGCGGCCGGCGTATCGGGTGCCGGCACCTCGGAGTGGGCGTCGATGTTGCCGCCGAGGTCGAGGGCGAAGGGCGAGTTGCTGTCGATCGCCTCGAACGCCTGTCCGGTGGTGTCGACCACAGTGAGGTCGGCGGCGGTCGGCAGCCGCGCGTCCTCGGATCCCTCGTTGTCGATCTCGATGAAGACGCCGAGGTAGTCCTCGCCGGCGGGCGGCGGCACCTGCTGGCCCGCCAGGTAGACGCCATCCTCGGGGTCATTGGGGTTGAGGAAGCGGGTGATCTGGACGTTGAACCGCAGTTCGCCGAGCTCGAGCGGCTCGCCCTCGACCACGTCCTTCTTCGCCTCGTCGCCGCAGCCGGCCGCCCCGACGAGGACGACGGCAAGAGAAAGCGCGACTGCGAGGGCTCCTGTCCGGCCCCGGCCCGGGTTCATGAGGGGCGCAAGTCTATCCGCAGCCCTGCCGCGCTCATCGCGGCGCCGCCGGCACCCGGTCGGCGCCGGCAACCCGCTCGCGCGGGGCCGCGACATCCGCTCCCGACTCGATCAACTCGCCCAGGCGCCGGAGGGCCCGCTTCCAGCGCCGTCGCCACCAGCCGGTGCGGCCGAGCTCGCGGAGACGATCGACGATCGCCGCGGGCTCGGTCCAGAAGGTGAAGACCACTGTGGTCAAGGCTCCGGGGCCCTCGCTGAGCTCCCAGAGCGTTCGGCAGGGGATCCGGTCGAGCCTGCCGCCGCGGCCGCTCTCGGCGATCCGGTGGGGGCGTTCGGCGTCGGAGATCACCGTCTCCATGTAGGTGATGCCGCCCGGGGCGTCGACCCGGAAACGGGCGGCGGCGCCCTTGCCTACCGGCGGGATCCGCTCGAGGCGATAGTCGCTGAGAAAGTGGTCGGTCCAGGCAGGCCGCCGGCCCAGGTCCACGATCAGATCGAAGACGCGCTCGCGCGGGGCGTCGATTGTGGTAGTGAGCGAGATCGGCCCCATCATTGAACGGGTCGCTCCTGCGGAGCACCCTCGAATCGGGCGATTCTATCCGCGCGGGCATCGCTCCTCCGCTCCCGCAAATAATGGACTTTGCGTCCACCGCGGCGGAGGATTTGTCGCCGATTTGGAGTACAGCGGTAGTATCGATCGAGCCCAAGAGGATGGCCGCTACCGAAAAGAGCAAGGACGACGTCCACCAAACGGGGGAGCCAGCCCCTGTCGGTTCCTTTCTCTGTATCGACTGCTCCTTCCCCGTTTCGCTCGATCCCGCCGATGAGGTGCCGGAGTGCCCGAACTGCGGCGGCTCCGAGTTCCGGCGCGCATCCTTGTTCGAGGCGCCGACATTGCGGAACATCGCGATCACTCGGCCGACGGAGAAGTCTCCCAGCTGGCTGGAGAAGATCCGCGACGGGATCGAGGAGCCGGGCAAGTACATGGCGATGTTCGCCGATGGCCGATCGCGAGTGATGAAGCTCGACGACGGCTGGTCGCGGATCGGCCGCAGCCGCTCGGCCGACATCCGGCTTGACGATCCGACCGTCTCCCGCCGGCACGCGGTGGTGGTGAAGACCCCCGAGGGCGAGGTGCGGGTGCTCGACGACCGCTCGATGAACGGGATCACCGTCAACGGCGAGGCCGTCGACTGGGCGCACCTGAGCGACGGAGACGAGCTCCAGATCGGCCGCTATACGCTGCACGTGATCGAGTCGACGGGCGCGCCGGCCGACACCGCCTAGCGCTACTCCGCCGCGACCTACTTCGTCGAGGCCTACTCCGTGGAGATGCTCGGGTCTGCCTGGACCTTCTCGGGGATGATCATCAGGAAGTTCGTCTTGGCGTCGCCGAGCGAGGGCGTGGATGCGGTCGGCCTCCGCGCCTTGGTCGGTGGCGCGGAGCTCGACCGCGTATCGGCCAAGCAGTTCCTCGAGGTCGAGCTGGCCCTCGGCGTCGACCTCCTCGAGCGACACCTTCGCTCCCTCGCCCAGGCGGCTCTCGATCGCCGCGCGGTCGAGGTTCCACTCATCATTCACCCGGACGTAGACCCGCCCGCCGGTCATCCCGGCGCAGGCCCAGGGCCCGATGTCGCCGAGGACCACGGCGCGTCCCGAGGTCATGTACTCGAAGGCGAAGCCCTTGGCGTTGGCGCGGTCGACGATGCAGCCCTTTGAGTCGTCGAGCGGCTCCGCCGGCTCGCCGGCGAGGACCACGTCGGCGCCGGAAAGGCGGATGCAGAAGCGCGAGTCGGCCGAGCCCTGGACGAAGAGGTGGCCCCGCTGGGCGCCGTAGGCGAAGGACTTGCCGACCGATCCGTTCAGCCGCCGGCCCTCGGCGTTCTTGCCCTTGAGGATTGACACCGTCCCCCCGAGCATCGTCTTGCCGACGCCGTCCTGGGCCCCGCCCTCGACCCGGCAGGTGACGCCCCATTCGTTGAAAGCGCCGAAGCCCTGGCCGGCAACGCTCCCTCCATTGAAATGCAACGCCGCGAGCTGGTCGTTCTCGGAGCCCTCGGGGGCGCCCTCGTAGATGCGTGCGCGGGCGATCGCGCCGGAGAGCTCGGTGCCGAGCACGCGGTCGTGGGCGTCGGTCCGGCGAGGGAACTCAACGGTCACGCATGAGCCCTCGAAGACCTTGTCGGCCACCTGCGAGATCTCGGTCGAGGCCTGCTTCGGCTCCATCCGGATCGGCTTGGCGCGGACGAGCCCGGCCTCGGCCCGCGCCTCGACCAGCGCCTCCTCCGCGACCGGGAGATCCAGGGGCTCGAGGTCGAGGAACTCCTCGAGCGGGGTGATCAGCGGCGCCAGGTCGATCTTCTCCTGATGGGAGATCTGCTCGAGCAGGTCGTAGCGGCCGACCAGGTCCTGAGCGCGCTCGTAGCCGAGCGAGCCGACCACCTCCTTCACCTCCTCGCCCATCGCCTGGAAGAAGCGGGCGCAGGTCTCGGCGGCCGTCCGACGCCTGCGGGGTGAACTTCTTCAGGCCGTGCTGCTCGGCCTGCTCGATCGTCTCGATCGAGGTCGCGATGCCGACGTGGCAGGTGTCGAGCTGGCAGCCGCGGCAGATCGTGCAGCCGAGCGAGACCATCGCCAGGGTGCCGAAGGCGACCCGGTTCGCCCCCATGCAGTGGAGCTTGACCACGTCGTGGGCGTGGCGGTAGCCGCCGTCGGCCCAGATCTCGACCCGGTTTCGGATCCCCGCCTCCATCAGCGCCCGGTGGACGGCGCGGGTGCCGATGTCGGAGGGCAGGCCGGTGTGGCGGAGCGCGTGCTGGCGCGCGGCGCCGGTGCCGCCCTCGAAGCCAGACAGGGTGATGATGTCGGCGCCCGCCTTCGCGATCCCGAGGCCGATCGTGCCGACGTTCGGCACCACCGGCACCTTGACCGACACCCGCACGTCCGGGTTGACGGTCTTCAGCTCGTCGATCAGCTCCGCCAGGTCCTCGATCGAGTAGAGGTCGTGGTTGTTCGAGGGCGAGATCAGGTCGGTGCCGGGCGAGGCGTTACGCGCCGCGGCGACCTTCTCGGAGACCTTCTTGCCCGGCAGGTGCCCGCCCTCGCCGGGCTTCGCGCCCTGGCCGATCTTGATCTCGGCGACGTAGGAGGAGTTGAGCATCTCGGCCGAGACGCCGAAGCGGCCCGAGGCGACCTGCTGGCCGCGCCACTTGCGGTACTTGCCGTACATGTCCTGGATCTCGCCGCCCTCCCCGTTGATGCAGAGGATGTTGATCGCCTTCGCCGGCCTCGGCGTAGGCGCGGAAGGCCGGCTCGGACTGCGAGCCGAAGCTCATCGAGCTGATCACGAGCGGGTAGTCGTGGTGGCCGACGCGAGGCATCCACCTGGGAGGGATCGACCGGCTCGCGGTCGGGCTCCTCTTCAGCCCCATGATGTGGCGCATCGAGATCGGGCTCTCGGCCTCGAGCTCGCGCACCTTCTGCGAGTACTCCTCGTAGCTCGCCGCTGCCGTTGGACGGCGGCGACGGCGGCCTTGTAGACCTTGGGGTAGAAGCGGAAGGTCTTGGCGGGCTTCGCCTCCTCGTCGCCGGCGAGGATCTTCGTGGCGGGCGTCGGTGTCGGCGTCGAGCTCGGCGAAGCCCTTGCCCCCCGTCTCCGAGGCCGCGAAGGCCTCGGTCTGGAAGATCTCGGCGAGCTCGGGCTTGATCCCGATCGAGGAGAACTGGCGCGCGTAGCCGCGCACCTCGTGGATGCCGATCGTCGAGATCACCTTCTCGATCCCCTTGCGCAGCGCCGAGCAGAGGTTGGCGACGTCGGACGGGTAGTCGTCGACGCAGATCACCTCGACCATCACGTAGGGGCAGACGCCGTTGGCGCCCAGGCCCGAGGGCGAGGACGACGTCGTGGACGTTTCGGATCGCGGCCGAGCGCAGCACGATCGAGCAGCGACGGCGGAGGTTCTCCTCCCCCGGCTCGACCTCGATCTGCTTCAGCGCCTGGTCGATCGCCGAGGTCGCCAGGTGCGGATCGAGGTATCGGCGATCACCGTCGTAGACGGTGCGGTCGGTGAGGACGAGCAGCTGGGAGCCCTCGCTGGCGGCCTTGACCGCCTCCTGCTTGATCCGCTCGATCGCGCCCTGGGTCGTCTCGGACTCGAGCAGCGCGATGTCGATCGCCTTGGCGTCGCCGAACTTGGCCCAGAGGTCCTCGAGCAAGTAGGTCCCCTGCTCGTGTGCGATCCGGCGATAGTCGGTGTCGCCGATCGGCGCTAGGTCATGGTGGCCGCCGAGCAGAATCGGGAGGTTGGTGACCGTCGACCCCGGTGTGCTCGGCGGGGTCGGCGAGTGGGGGGCGGCGACCGAAGATCGCGCGGGTCGAGAAGTGCTCGATCTCGCGCTCGCGGTCGATCGCCGGGTTGGTGACCACGGCGACCGTCTCCTTGAAGTAGTCGGCGAGATTCTGGCGCTCGGGCGAGAGGGCGGCCAGGGGGCCGTCGTAGCCGAGCGAGCCGATCGGCTCGGCGCCGTTCGAGGCCATCTGCTGCACCAGCTTGACGTCGTCGCGCTGCCAGCCGAAGCCGGCGAGCACCCGGTCCTCGACCTGGACCGGGTCGGCGGGGCCCGCGGCCGTGTAGCCCGGGATCTCGGCCCCCTCGAGGGGCCCGCCTGTGATCAGGGCGCGGTCGAAGGCCGCGACCTCCTCGGCCCCGGTGCGGGCGAGCCAGCGGTCCTTGACGATGCGCAGCATCGCCTCATGCGGGTGGAGCGTCGAGCGCCGCTTCGCGCGGTCCACGGTGACCATGAACTTCTCGCCGGGGGCGAGCGGCTTCGGCTCCGAGACCATGTCCTGGACGGGGACGACGCCGGGCTCCGAGCTGAAGACGAAGTCCTCCGGCGTCTCCAGCTGCCAGAGCGGGCGCAGCCCGAGGGCGTCGGCCGAGAACACGCACTCGTCGGCGTGGCGGGAGATCAGCGCCACCGGGCCCTGCGCGAACGGGCCCATGGTCGTCCGCAAATAGAGGTAGAACGGATGGAGGTCCTCGGGCAGGGCCTCGATCTCGTTGACGATCGGCGGCACCACCATCTCGATCGCCTCGGCGAGGCTGAGCCCGTTGCGCCGGATCAGGGTCTCGACGGTGCGGTTCAGGTCCTGGGAGTCCGAGTTGCCCCTCGGAGATCGGGATGCCCAGCATGCGCGCCTCCTGGCGGAGCTGGGCGATCGTGTTGATCTCGCCGTTGTGGCCGAGGACGCCAAAGGGCTGGACGCGCTGGAAGGAGGGCCAGGTGTTGGTCGAATAGCGGTTGTGACCGAGACAGCCGACGGTCTCGAGGCGCTCGTCGGAGAGGTCGGGGTAATAGGTCCCCAGCACCTTGGGCGCGCCCATCACCTTGTAAACGCAACTGTGGGCTGAGAAAGAGGCCACGTGTACGCCGAGCTTGTCCTCGAGCTCGATCGTGAGGCCGAAGAGGGATGCGTCCCCCTCGGCGGCGTCGGGGACGAGGCCACCGATCTGCCAGAAGTGGGGCTCCTCCTCCCGCGCAGTCGGACCCAGAGCGGCGGAGTCGACCGCGGCCACCCGCTCGGCGAGGATCCGGAAGCCGCGCCGCCCGAGGATCTCGCGAGCGTCGTGGCGGACCTTCTCGAGATCGGCGGAGCGCTCGACGAAGATGTGCGCGACGGCGAACGCCTCGTCGAGAGCGAGCGAGGGGTTGTGGCCGCCGGAGCGGATCTCCTCGGCCCAGATCTTGGTCGGGATGTCGACCAGAAGGCCGCAGCCGTCGCCCTCGCCGTCGACGTTGCCGGCGCGGTGGAGCATCTTCTGAAGCGACTCGAGCGCCACGATCACCGGCTCGTGACTGGGGGTGGCGTCGCGCCGGACGGAGGCGTAGATCGCGCAGGCGTCCTTGTCCTCCACGCTCGGGGGAGAGACGCGCGGACGGTAGGCGCGCTCCGGGGAGTAGCGCTCAGGCCGCAGGGCCTCGCGGCGGGCTGGGGACGGGTTACTCAATTGACCTCCCGGTTTCCGCGCCTTCTTCGAGCGGGCGCGCGACGGGTTGAAGGGTCAAAAAGTATAAGAGCCGCCTCCTCCCCACTTTCCGGCACCGGTATTCGCCAGCCGGCACCTTTGATCGCAATTTGCGAACAAGCTGGAAATTCGCCCGCGATCGTGCGAAACTCCAACCGTTAGGAGGCGTTAACAAAACTATCCGATCCTCATTACTCAAGCCGGGGAGATTCAGGATGAGCAAGCAGACCGAGGAACACCCGGGGGAACCCGAGCCGGGGGACTCCGAGAGCAGGGCCAGTAGCAATGGAAACGAAGCCCGCGGCGACGGGCCCGGATCTGAGACCGAGCGCTTCCGGGCGCTCGTCGACGTCACCCACAACGAGTCGGTGACCGGAGAATCCGGAGTACCCCGCAAGCTGCGGGACCACGAGCAGCGCTGCCAGGAAGAGCTGCTCGACGAGTTTTCCTGAGGTCAGGACCAAACCGCTCTAGGCTCCGCCGGCGATGCCGGCGGCCGCCGAATCCTCCGACTTCCTGATCCTCGGCGGGGGTACCGCCGGCTGTGTGCTGGCGAATCGCCTCAGCGCCGATGGTGCCACCGTGACCCTGGTCGAGGCAGGGCCTGACTACGGCCCGGCGGACAGTGGCGACTGGCCGGCCGATCTGCTCGACCCGCGCAGTCCGACGGATAGCCACGACTGGTATCCCGAGGCCGAGTTCTCGCTTTCCCGGGCCCGGGTGATCGGTGGCTGCTCGGCTCATAACGCCTGCTTCGTGACGATCGGGGATCGCGGCGATTACGACGAGTGGAGCGAGTTCGCACCCGGCTGGAACCTGGAGACGCTGCGCCCGTACCTGGACCGGGGTCGCAAGCAGATTGGCGCGCGGTATCTGACCCAGGAGGAAGTCCCCGAGTGGGCCCACGTGATCCACCGGGCCGCGGTGGAGGCGGGCCTGCCAGCCCTCGACGATTTCAACGACCTGACGATCCCGGAGGGAGTCGGCTACCTGCCGTGCAACGTCGGCGACCACAGGCGCTGGAGCACCGCCTTCGCCTATCTCGATCCCGCCCGCGAGCGAGCTGGACTGACAGTGATCGGCGACGCGCTCGTGGACAGGGTGGTCGTGACCGGCGAGCGGGCCACCGGCGCCGTGGTGGTCACCGCCGAAGGAGAGACCGAGCTTTCTGCCAGGGTCGTGATCCTGGGCGCGGGCGCATTCGGCTCGCCCGGCATCCTGCTCCGGAGCGGTATCGGTCCCGCCGACGAGCTCCGCCGCCTGGGAATTGAGGTCGCGGCCGAGCTGCCGGGGGTCGGGCGCAACCTGCTCGACCACTCCGGGGTCAACATCGTCTTTGGCGCCGCCCCTGAGCTCGAGGCAGAGCTGCGCTCGAAGGAGGCCGGAGGCCGGATGTTCGGCAACGCGAACATGATCCGTGCGGCAAGCAGCGCCTGCGCCGAGGGGGGCGGGGACATCCACCTGGTCCCCTGGGCGGCGCGCGATACGCTCGAGGTCACCGGCCGGGAGTGGCGGGTCCAGCTCAGCCCCTACGTGATGAAGCCCCGCTCGACAGGCAGCGTTCGCCTGCGCTCAACGGCGCCCGCCGAGCCGCTTGCCGTCGATCTCGGCTTCCTCGCCGACCCGGATGGGGCCGACCTCGAGGTGCTCATCGAGGGGGTCGAGCTGGTCCGCCGAATCGCGGCGACCGACTCGTTCTCGGAGAGCGTCGCGGAAGAGGCCGTTCCCGGCTCGACGGTCGAGGGCCGCGACCAGATTGCCGCCTGGCTGCGCCAGAACGTTCGCGGCTACTTCCATCCGGTCGGGACCTGCAGGATGGGACAGGTCCGGCGACCCCGGCGCGGTGGTCGACGGCCAAGGCAGGGTGCACGGCGTGGAGAACCTGTATGTCTGCGACGCCTCGGTGATGCCGACGATCCCCCGTGCCAACACCAACCTGACCACGATCGCGATCGCCGAGCGGATCGCGGAGGGCCTGCTCGAGCATTGACACCGGCGTGGAAAAGCAGCGGCCGATCTGCGGGCGCTTACGGATCGTCCCCTGCAAGCGAATGACGCAAGGCCCTCACCCGCATCGCCAGCTCGACAGCCACCTCGGCCGCACCACCGGGGCGGTTCAGTACCCGGGTGAAGGGAACCCTGCGTGCCCTGCATGCGCGCGCAACCCGCTCGGCGGTGAGCTCGGCAACCCGCCTCCCGTCGGTGAGGATGAAGCAGACGTCAGCCGGATTGAGAACGCCTCCGACAGCCACCCGCGCGAACTCCGGCCCGGCTCCCAGGTCCGTGACGGTGAACTCGAACCGCTCGGCGAGCAGTACCCCAGCAATGCCCCTCGCGACGGCGTCGGAGAGGGGCGCTTCGCTGGGCGGTCCACCGAGCAATTGAAGATGGGGACCGATCGAAACGAGCTCGGGTTCGCGCGAGAGCTCGAGCGTTCCCTCGGCCGACCTCAGGCAATCGCCCTCAAAGCGGGGAAGCTCAGCCGAGGACACACCCAACTCATCCGCGAGGGTGGGATTGGGATCGCAGTCCACCGCGAGGGTCTCCGCGGCTCCGGAGGCGAGATCGCCGGCGAGAAGCGCCGAAATCGTTGTCTTCCCGACCCCACCCTTGCCGGCGATCGCGACCTTCAGCGGACAGGGGTGCTCTTGCTACCGGCGGTCCGGTCGCCGGAGCCGCCTGCTGGCTTCAACGCCACGAACTCCTGGTAGCGGCTGAGGAACGCGGACACGGTCTCCTGGCCTGCGGCGAGCGCCTTCGCTCGCTGGTGGAGCTTCTCCATTCCTGTGCGAGAGATCTCATAGATTCGCCGTCTGGGCCCGGATTCCGACGGCTCCCAAGCGGATCGGACCAGCCCCTCGTTCTCGAGGCGGCGCAGCGTACGGTAGAGGCCTCCGGGGTCTGAGCCGTCGAATCCGAGCGCCTGGGCGCGCTCGAGCAGGTCGTAACCGTGCGCCGGCTCCTCACGCAACAACAGGAGCAGACAGGGCCTCAGGAAATCTTTGGGGAGCGCGGGTATCGGAGTCTCAGCCGGCATTGGCGGGGGAGCTCCTCTCCTCGAGGCAGCGGGCAGCCTCCTCCGGCGAAGAATGACACCAGCAGTCTGCATCGCACTCTCCATGCGTCGGTCGGGTGAGGTCGACGAACTCGTCAGCAAACGAGCGTTTGCCGCTCTCAGTGCCCCTGGCGGTCAGCCGGAAGCGCTCTCCATCAGGCTCCAGATAGCCATCGTCGACGAAACGCAGGAGAAACGGTCCGAGTGAGGTTGGGGGGATTGCGAGGAAGGTCGAGAGCTCCCCTGCGGTGGGAGCATCGGCCAGTCCTTCTGCGCGCATCCAGTACATCGCTTGGAGAACCTCGTCGCGTGCGCGCAGGACCTCGAGCTCGTTCACGGACTCAGCCTCGAGCCGTTGCCTGAGGCCTCGACGCCGGCGACCTCATGCGCGATTTTCGCGATTGCCTCGACGGCTGGCCCATCCGGCGCGAAGTCCAAAGGCGATGCCTCTGCGCGCTCCGCGCCTGGCATGCTCTCATCGAACGGTACGACACCGGCGAGCTCCAGGCCGTGCTTGCCCGCAAACTCGCGAACGGCCTCCATTTCGCCGTCGTTTCGAACCTTGTTGGCGACCAGCAAAACTCGCTTCAGGCCGAGGCCATGCGCCAACTCCGCCATCCGGCGACCTGTCTCGAGCGACTTGAAGTAGGGCTCGACCACCGTGAGCATCACATCGGCGTACTTGGCGGTGCCGCGGGTCAGGTGCTCGGGCGAGGCCTCAGTGTCGAGCACGGTCACGTCGGCGTCCGCGTCAGTCGCCGACTCGATCAGCTCGCGGACCGTGGCGTGCATACCGCAATAGCAACCGGTGCCGGCGTCCTCCTCGTGGGGATGAGCCATAACCAGCAACGTCACTCCGTCGGGGCCCTCGACCGAGTGTGTCGAGCGCAACTCCGCGAGCGACTTCTTCAGCTCGAAGCCATCCTCGCCTCGCTCCAGGAGCCCGCTGGGCAGGACGGGAAGGTCGTTGATCCGATCTGCGGGGATGCCGAGGGTGAGCGCGAGGTTCGGATTGGTGTCGCCGTCGATCGCGAGGACGCTGTGGCCGTCGCGGGCGATCAGCCGTGCCAGGGTGCCTGAGATCGAGGTTTTCCCCGAACCGCCCTTCCCTGCGATCGCGAGCTTCATGGCTGGCTGATCCTCCTCCGCTGTATGCGCCGTGCAACTACCGAGGATACCGGCCGCTGTCGGCGCGCTGGGCGGCCTGCACCAAGCCCGCGGATCAAGGCCGCCAGACCGGCGATCGCCCTCGGATCGTGACCGGGGATGAAGTCGTCCACATGAGGTATTGCCGCCCGCATGCCGACGGCGAGCGGTTGCATGGCGAGGTCGGCGGGCCTCGGATTGACCCAGATCAGGCGCCGAGACTGAAGCTGGAGGCGCCGGGTCTCCCGCGCGAGCAGCTCAGGATCCCCCGGTCCCAACCGTCGCTGAAGACGATCGCGATCGCGCCACGCGCCACCCCGCGCCTGCCCCAGGTCCGGTTGAACTCGGCGAGCGCCGCGCCGATTCGGGTGCCCCCTGACCAGTCTCCGACCGCCGCCCTCGCCTGCTCGAGTGCTCTGGCGACGTCACGATCGCTCAGCGTCGTCGTCAGCCTCGTCAACCCGGTGGCGAACACGAAAGCCTCCGCCTGGATGCCGGCCGCGACCGTGGCGCGGAGCGAAGCGAGGAGCACCCGCGAGAACCGCTCCATCGAGCCGGAGACGTCGCAGAGCAGGACGATCCGTCGCGGCGTGACGGATGCAGACGTCCAGGCGGGATCGAGCGCCTCACCCTCGGTGCGCAACGCACGCCTGATCGTGCGCCGGAGATCGAGCCTGCCACGCCGCCGGGACGGGCGCAGCCGACGGGAGAGGCGCTCGGGATGGGCGCGGCGAAGCTCGTCCCCGAGGACCCGCACCGCCTCCAGCTCGTCGCGCTCGTACTCGAGACGCCGGCGATCGGTTTGGACCTCCTCGGGGCTGTAGGCGGCGAGGACGCCGCGCCGGCGACCGGGGCCGGGCTCCTGCGCTCCCGCGGTGGGGATCTCTTGTCCGGCCCGCGAGATTGCGCCGTCGAGAAGGTGGCCTGAGCGCCCCTCGAGCCGGAACTGCGGCAGCGACTCGCCGCCGTGCTGGGGTCCAGGCATCCGGGGATCGGTCTCGCCATGCTCGGCGATCGGCCCTCGTAGCCCGGTGAGTCGCTCGCCGTTCCAGAAGCGCTCGAACACCCGCTCGAAGGCCGCTCCCTCGTGCGGGCCTCGCAGGAAGCAGGCGCGGGCGGCCCAGCGGACCTGTTCTCTATCGCGAAGATCCACCGCGGCGAGCGCCTTCGTGAGGGCGAGCTCCTGGTCCACGGTGGCAGGCGATCCCCTCGCCTCGGAGAGCGCGGGCGAGGGCGACGACGGCGTCCAGCAGCCAGAAGGACATCTCCAGCCGCTCGTCGGCGGAGCCGGCCGTCATGCGGCCTCCTCGCGCCGGCCGCCGTCCTCCGGGCCGCTCCCGCGTGCGCGATCGATCAGCTCGGCGATCCCCTCCCCGCGGACGCGCTCGATGTCCTCATGGGCCTTCAACAGCGAGCCCAGGGAGCGCTCTGTCACCTCCGGTTCGACCCGCTCGGCGCCCAGCGCCCGCAGCGACTCCGCCCAGTCGAGCGTCTCGCCAACTCCGGGGGCGCGGTAGAGGTCGAGCCAGCGGAGTTGCTCGACGAAGGCGCAGGCCTGGCTCGCGAGCGCGTCTGGTATCTCGGGCAGCCGCGCCCTGACGATCGCGATCTCTCGTCCGAGATCCGGATGCTCGATCCAGTGGTAGAGGCAGCGGCGCCTGAGCGCATCGTGCAGCTCCCTCGTCCGGTTCGAGGTGATCACCACCACAGGAGGGCGCTCGGCGGTGACCGTTCCGACCTCGGGGATGGTCACCTGAAAGTCCGAGAGGAACTCGAGTAGGAAGGCCTCGAATTCATCGTCGGCCCGGTCGAGCTCGTCGATCAGCAGCACGCAAGCCGGGTTTGCGACCGCCTCGAGCAGAGGCCTTCGCACCAGGAAGCGCTCGGAATAAAGCGGCTCCGGCCCCTCAGCCCTCAGGTGCAGCAGCTGCCGTTGATAGTCCCAGTCGTAGAGGGCGTGATGGACGTCGATCCCCTCGTAGCACTGGAGGCGGAGAAGGGGGACTGCTGTCGCCGCCGCGAGCGCCTTGGCCAGCTCGGTCTTGCCCACCCCGGGCTCTCCCTCGACGAGCAGCGGCCTTCGAACTCGAAGCGCCAGGAAGACCACCGTCGCGAGCCCGTCGTCGACCAGATAGCGCTCGCCGGCGAGGCGCCTCCCGCAGCTCCTCGATCGAACCGGGCCCTGTCATTTCGCGCGCAAAGGCTCCGCAACCCAGTCGCCCACGGCGACCTCGACGCGGGCGGCGGCGACGGCGACGGCCCTGGCGACCGCCGGCGACAGCCCCTGCTCGAGCTTGTCGACCTCTGCCGGCTGACAGCCGACGATCAGCACGCGGTCGGGCAGCACCCCCATCGCCTTGGCCATGGTCAGCACCCGCTCGGGGTTCGCGAGGTGAACGTCGGGGATGTGGTCGCCGTCGAGAACCTCGGGCTCGATCACGAAGACGGTTCCTGGCTCCTCGCCACGATCGACCGCGTCGATCAGGACCAGGCCTTCGCACCCGGCGAGTAGCTCTTGGAGAAGCGCGATCCCGCCGATTCCGGTCTCCACGACCTCGGCGCCCTCCGGCAGCCCTGTGAGCCGGGCGGCCACCGCCGGGCCGAAGCCGTCGTCACCTCGCAAGACGTTGCCGACGCACCCGACGAGCACGCGCGAGTTCACGCGACGTTCACCGCCACTTGCACGTTTCCGTTCCGCATCGCGACGGGGATCACCTTCAACCCCTCGCCCTCCTCTCCGTCGAGCCGGGCGCCGGTGCGGATGTCGAAGGCGCAGTTGTGCCAGGGGCAGACCAGTACTCCCTCGGCGGAGAGCCGAGACCCGCCGAGCGTGCGGCCGTCGATTGGACAGCCGTCGCGAAGTGCATAGATCTCCCCGTCGAGGTTCGCGAGCAGCAGCTCGATCCCGTCGAGCTTCGTCGCCTTGACCGCGCCAGAGTCGAGGGTGGATGCCTCGCCGGCGTCGACGAAGACCGGCCGGCGCAGGTTCTCGATCTGGAGCAACTGCGGTGCCGGCGCCCCCTCGGGCTCCTCGGCTACGACCTCCTTGAAGCCCGGGTAGTGCTCCCGGAGTGCCTCCTCAACCCCACGCTTCAGGGTCATCGCCGATGCCGCGCAGCCCGCGCAGGAGCCGCTCATCCTCAGCTCGACGACACCGTCGGAGACGGCGAGCAGCTTGACCTCCCCGCCGTGGGAGTGGATGTATGGACGGACCTCATCCAGGGCCTCTTCCACCAGAACCTCGTCGTCCGGGGATGCGATGTCGTACATCTGCAACAGCGCCTGAGCCATCGGATGGTCGGTGTCACCGGCGGCGATGCGCTCCAGCGCCGGCCGGTGAATCGCATCGACGAGCTGGAGGAGCAGCAGAGCGCGCTCGTCCCCCTCCCGCTCGAGGGTCTCGACCAGCGCCTCGAGCTCGGCTACGGCCTTGTCGAACTCCATACGGCCTCCGCGATCTCCGGCAATCTCTCCTCGATCTCCGGGCTGAGCTCCTCGCCCCACTCCTCGCTGGCTGGCTCCACCTCGACGACGCGAACGTCCTCGGGAAAGCCGCCGAGCGCACCGCAGACGACGAGCGTGTTATCCAGCGAGATTACTCCCGTGACAGCCTCCGAAACCCTGGCTCTGGATCTGCTCGTCATCGGGGAGTTGGCCATCCCAGCGGTAGGCAGTGACGGTGCCGGGCACGCGGCCCCGTAGCAATCGCCGCGACCAGCACGACTCGGTCGTACGGCGGGCGGTCCTGGAGGTTCTGCGAGAGCCCCACCGGGTGGTAGGAGACGTCCTCGACCTCCACCCCGTCCGCGGCTCGACCCGCCAGGCGCTCGATCACGTGAATCCCAACCGAACCGTCTCTGAGGTTGCGGTAGCCGATCCCGCCGACCAGCACCCGGAGGCGATCCATCTGATCGCCCTCAGTGCTCGTGCTCTTCGTCGAGTCCGCAGGCGCAGGTGACCACGTCACGCGAGATCACCCTGTCCTCTGTGTGGATGTGCGTCGTGCACGGCATGCAGGGATCGAAGCTGCGGATCGTGCGGAGGATGTCGATCCCCTTGTAGTCCTCTGGCTTCTCGAAATTCTCCAGTAGCGGCGTCGCATGTACCGCCTCCTCGTAGGGTCCCGGATTCCCGAAGGGATCCTTGGGCGAGGCCATCCAGGTCGAGGGGGTGAGGATCTGGTAGTTCTCGAGCACGCCCTTGTCCATCACCAGGTGGTGGGTCAGGATAGCCGCGCCCGGCGCCCCAGAAGCCGGCCCCGACCCGGAAGTCCTTGGGGACCTTGTACTTGGTGGTGACCGCGGTCTCGCCCTTCCGCATCATGTCGAGTCCGATCAACAGGTTCTCGTAGGCGATCAGC
Source organism: uncultured Solirubrobacterales bacterium (assembly GCA_963780305.1). Classification (GTDB taxonomy): domain Bacteria; phylum Actinomycetota; class Thermoleophilia; order Solirubrobacterales; family 70-9; genus CAVVYV01. Next base: position 86,551 of record CAWABN010000016.1, on the reverse strand, counting down.
GCCGTGTAGAGGATCGAATAGGCGCGAGCGCGGTTTCGCTCGAAGGCGCCCCAGCTCTCGGACGGGATGACCCACTCGTACTCCCGGCCCGGCATGGCGCCCTTGGGGACACTGAGCTTGAGGCTCTTCCCGGTCGGCTCGATGAACTTCGGGTGGCGTGTAGTCGTCGGCGAGGGCCGCGGCCCACATCCGCGAGTAGGGGCCCGTCTCCATCGCCGTACGGTCCCAGCGGGGCGCGGTCGACCATGAGTACTTCTCCTTCCAGTTGGTCGCCTCCGGCTGGGGGATCGTCTCCTTGTTCCAGGGATGGTTCGGCGACAGCGGGTTGCCGTTCGGGTCCTCCTCGAACCGGTGGGCGCCATTGCCGGCGCCGGCGTCGTCCAGTCCTCGTAGAAGGAGTGCTCGACGAACTCCTCGACGCCCATGTTGAGTGCGGTCATCGACTTGGTCGCAAGCTCGCCGTCGCGGATCACCGCGGGCGGCGCCCAGCGCTTGCGCGCCCAGTCATCGACGTTGGCGAAGGTCGCGTCGTAGGCCTGGGGGTCGTCCCACTGACCCGTCTCGATCAGGTTGGCGGGGCGCCTGCCGATCTCTCGGTACTGGGGGTTGACCTCGTAGAAGAAGTCGATCAGGTCGTTGTAGATCGCCACCACCTTCTGCCCGTAGTCGAAGAACTTGACGATCCGCAGATGGATCTCGTTCATGTCGGACATGTCGATCGTGGCGCTGATCCCGCCGGGGACGACCGTCTGCGGGATGCGGGTACTTGCCGCCGATCAGCACGTACGCCTCGCGTGCCACACGGGTCATGTGGAGCGCCTCGACGTAGAGCTTGCCCGTCAGCGGCGTCATCGCGGTCATGATCTCCGCGATCGTCGAGTAGCCGTGCAGCGTCCTTGCCAGGCGCGGCCTCGCGCTGCGCCCTGCTCCCAGATCTCGGGGTTCGTCTCCCGCACTGCCGGCTCGGAGAAGTCGGGGCCCGCCAGCAGGAACAGGTGCAGCGGGTGGTCGTAGAGGTACTCGAGCGAGAGCAGCAGGTTCCGGGCGACCGTGCCCATCGGGGGCGGGGCGATCCCGAAGGCCATCTCGAGCGCCAGCGCCGAGGTGGTCGAGTGGACGCCGCCGCAGACGCCGCAGGCGCGGCTGGAGATGAAGATCGCGTCGCGGGGATCGCGCCCCTTGAGGATCACCTCGTAGCCGCGGAACAGCGTCGCCATCGAGTCGGTCTCCAGCACCTTGCGGCTGTCGAGGTCGACGACCGTGTGGAAGGCGAGCGCGCCGGCGACCCGGGTCACGGGATCGAAGTCGACCTGGCGGATATGCCCGTTCCGCTCGAGCAGCTTCTTCAGCTTGCGCTCGTCCTGGTCGAGCGGCGTGACCTCTGTGACCTCGTACGAGTAGGGGTCCGCGACCCCCTCCTTCAGACGAGCGTTCCCCTGCTCGTCGAACTCGACCGGGAGGTTCTTGAAGCACATCGCCTACTCCTTGCCTTCGTCCTCAGCTTCGACTTGCTTGGCGGCGTCCTCGTCATGCGTGGGTACCTCGTAGCCCTTGATCGAGTCGGGCACCGACTCGTCGGGGCCAGCGTGGGGCCCGGCCTCCGAGTAGATATCCATGCTCCGAGGGTTCGGCTGCTTCTTGTTGCGCTTCGCCTGGTTGACGGAGCCCCGGTACTGAAGCCTGCTGTAGAAGAAGCCCTCGAGCTTCGAGCTGAGCGTCGGCTTCCTCGCCTCGCTCGAGAACGGGCTGGGCACCTCCCCGGTGCGATCCCAGAGCGGCTCGCGATTGCGATTGCGCATCGTCACCCGGCGCAGCCGCCTGATCGCGGAGCCGTACACGCGGGAGGTCCCGCCTGACATCAAGGATCCCGGGGGCGTCCTGTAGAACGGCGAGAACTTGTCGGGGAAGCCCGGCATCGTGCAGCCGATGCAGGCGCCACCGGCCACCATGCAGCCGCCCATGTGGTTGATCGCACCACGCTCGGTGATGTTGCACTGGACGACTGGGCCCCAGCAGCCGATATCCACCAGGCACTCCTGGTCACCCTCCTGCTTGGCGAAGATGCCCTCCTCGTAATAGCCGGCGCGCGGACAGTGGCGGTGGACTGTCTCGCTGAACTGCCATGCGGGCCGGCCCAGCTCGTCGAACTCGGGCAGGGGCCCGAGCCCCTGAAGGAACATCAGCACCCCGGCGACGACCTCGGTGAAGTTGTCGCCGACCGGCGCGCATCCGGGGATGTTCACCACCGGGACGCCCAGGGCGGAGCGGTAGTCCTTGCCGACGAAGTCCATCAGGCTCATCGAGCCGGTGACGTTGCCGGCGGCGGCGGGAACCCCGCCCCAGGTGGCGCAGGTCCCGATCGCGATCGATGCAGCGGCGCCGGGGCAGAGCCTCTTGAGCCAGCCGGTTACGCGGTTGGGCTGGTCGCCCTCGCTGTCTGGGTCGAAGCCGCCGGCCCCCATCGCCGAGAAGTAGCCCTGGTCCTCGGGAAGCGCCTGGTCATCCGGAACGGAGCCCTCCAGGACGACCACGTAGGGAGCACCGAGCTTCCCCTCGGCGGCCTCGCGCAAGGGGCGAACGAACTCGGCCCCCGCGTGAGATCGATAGCACTGGGTGGTGAAGGATGACCTTGGGCAGGCCCGGGATCGTCCCCGCCAGCAGGTCCTCGACCGAGGGAGCTGTGGCGCCGGTCACCGCGATCGAGCAGCCGTCGCAGCTCATCCCCGCCAGCCAGAAGACGTGCACCTCGGTCAGCGGTCCCTCGTCGCTGCCCCCCAACCCCCCGATGCCTCGCTGCGCCTGTTCCCCGAAAACGGCGCCGGCGTGCGGCACCTTCTCGAGCTTGCGCGCCCCGTTCTCCTGCGTCGTCGCCAGCGTCTCTCCTCGTCGCGTGGGGCCGGTCTGTGTATCGTACATATAGCTCAAAATCGGCGACCGGAAATCCGCGCTGAGCTGGTCCGGAGGTGAGATTGACCAAGAGCTTCAGATGTGCCGACGCCGGCGTCGTCTGCAAAGCGAAGGTGACCGGCGAGACCGAGGAGGAGGTAGTGGCGAAGGCGGTCGAGCACGCCAAGAAGGCACACGGCGTGGATCTGACCGTCTCCAAGACGCTGGCGCGGTTCGCGCAGAGCGCGATCAGGGACGAGTCCTGATGCCCCTTGCGCTCTCCTTCTGGTGGTACTTCGGCTGGGTGACTGGCGCCCTTGTGGTGGTGATCGCCGCGACCCTGCTGCTGACGATCATCTTCATCGGCCGGCGGGTCGTTCGACAGGCCAACGAGATCACCGCCGCCCTCGACGGCACCCGGGAGAACACCGATCCGCTCTGGGGCGTGAAGCAGATCAACATCAACATCGATCGGATCAACCGTGGGCTGGCCGCCGCCCGGAAGGCGCTGAGCTCATGATCCTGGCGATCTCCACCGGCACCTCCGTGCTCAGCCTGGTGGGCCTAGCGCTCGGCCTCTTCATCCTCCTCATCGTGCTGGCCCTCTTCAACCGCGTGGTCCGCCCGGCGCTCGAGATCGACCGCTACGCAAAGGACATCCTCGCCGGCGGCATCGGGATCGCGAAGGGTGTGGACGGCGTCGACGAGCTCGCCAAGACCCGCGATCTGGTCACCTCGGTGCCGCCCCTCGCGGTCGCCTATCTCGAGATCGTCAAGAAGGAGCTGCCGTGATCCTCGCCCTGACTAGCGCGGTCGAGACGGCATGGTGGGTGTCGCTCGCCGTCGGGCTGGTCGTCGCCCTCGTCGTCTGGTTCCTGCTCGAGTGGCTGCGCCGGACCGTGAACGAGGTCAACGGAGCGGTCGACGACGTCTGGGTGATGGGCAAGCGGGTCGCCCAGAACACTGCAACCACGCACATGCTCGCCGGCACCAAGGAACTTGGCGTCGAGCTGCTGGAGGAAGTTCAAGCGCCACGGCGAGCTGGCCGAGAGGAGGAAGGGATGAAGACGCTCCTGATCGTGCTCACGCTGGTCGAGGTGGCGATCCTCGTGGTCGTGCTCGCGACCTACCTGATCGTGATCGCCGCGACGCTGCGCAAGATCTCTCACACGCTCGGCCTGGTCACCTTCGGAGTGCGCGCGATCGAGAAGCAGACCGAGCCGATCGGCCCGGTGGCCGCGGACATCAATGGCGCGCTCGAGCAGGTCGCGGAGGCGCTCGAGGCGGTCGTCCAGCCGGGCCGCGCCGACGGCGAGACGGCCTCGGGCGGAGGCAGGCGCCGCTCGGCCGGGAAGGTGCGCAGCGAGGACTGACCATGGCGATAGCGCCGCCACGCGTGACCGAGCGGCGCCGCCTTCGGATCACAGGGGTAGTCCAGGGCGTCGGCTTCAGGCCGTTCGTCTACGGCCTCGCCTCGCGACATTCCGTTGCCGGCTTCGTCCTCAACGACGGCGGCGGCGTCCTGATCGAGGCGGAGGGCGGGGCGGGAGCCCTGGACGAGTTCGCCACAGCGATTGCCGAGGAGTCCCCCGCGCTCGCCCGGGTCGACACGATCACCGTTGATCCGATCGAGGCCCGGGGCGACCACCGCTTCCGGATCGAGAGGAGCGCCGGCGGCGAGCCGACCGCACTGGTTCCGGCCGACGTGGCCACATGCGGGCAGTGTCTCGGCGAGCTCTTCGACCCGGCCGACCGGCGGCACCGCTACCCCTTCATCAACTGCACCCAGTGCGGCCCCCGGTTCACGATCGTGGAGAGTGTCCCCTACGACCGGCCAAATACCACCATGGCGCGGTTCGAGATGTGTGAGGCGTGCCGGGCGGAGTACGAGGATCCCGGGGACCGGCGCTTCCATGCCGAACCGATCGCCTGCCCGGATTGCGGCCCGCGCCTCTCCCTGGTCCCGCCGAGCGGTTCCGGTGTGTCGGGCGAACACGCGCTGGCCGCCGCAGTCAGCCTTCTCCGTGCGGGCAGGATCGTCGCGGTCAAGGGGCTCGGCGGATACCACCTCGCCTGCGACGCGAGCAGCGAACCAACGGTGGCGCGACTGCGGGAGCGCAAGCATCGTGAGCAGAAGCCACTCGCGGTGATGGCCGAAAGACCCGGCCCGCTCGCCGTGCTCGAGCCCGACGAGCTGGAGCTGCTCGAGTCCCGCGAGCGGCCGATCGTGGTCGCGCGCAGGGACCCGAACGCGCGGACTGGCGCCGTCGATCGCCCCCGGGAGCCCCTGGGTCGGGCTGATGCTCCCCTACACCCCGCTTCACCACCTGCTCTGCGCCGACTTCGGCGGGCCCCTGGTGATGACCAGCGGAAACCGCTCCGACGAGCCGATCGCGATCGACGACGACGACGCCCGCAAGCGGCTCAGCGAGATCGCCGACGCCTTCCTCATCCACGACCGTCCCATCCATCGCCGCTGCGAGGACTCGGTCGTCCGCTCCCGCTTCCCGATCCGCCGCTCGCGCGGATTCGCTCCGGGCTCGGTGCCGTTGCCGGCGGCGGCCCGGGCGCCCCTGGTCGCGACCGGCGCCGAGCTGAAGAGCACCTTCTGCGTGGTCCGAGACCGCGAGGCGTTCCTCTCGCCGCACCTCGGCGACCTCGACTCGGAGGCCGCCTACCGTGCCTTCCGCACCGACCTGGAGCTCTACCTGCGGATGCTCGGCGGTCGAGCCCGAGCTGATCGCCCACGACCTGCACCCGGACTACCTCTCGACCCGCTGGGCGGTGGACCAGGAAGCGGAAACGCTCGGCGTCCAGCACCATCATGCCCATGCCGCCTCCTGTCTCGCCGAGCACGGCGAGCTGGGACCGGCGCTGGCACTGGTCTTCGACGGCACCGGCTACGGCACGGACGGCACACTCTGGGGCGGCGAGCTGCTGCGCTGCGACCTCGAGTGCTTCGAGCGGCTGGCGCACCTGGAACCGGTGCCCCTGCCCGGCGGGGAGCGAGCGATAAAGGAGCCATGGCGGACCGCCGCCTCCTACCTGGAGCGGGCGGAGAGGCCGGTGCCCTTCGAGCGCTGGCCCGCGGTACGTGAGAGCCTCAAGGTGAACGCGCCGCTGTCCTCTGGAGTGGGGCGTCTCTTCGACGCGGTCGCGGCGCTGCTCGGCGTCCGCGAGGAGGTGAGCTACGAGGGGCAGGCGGCGATCGAGCTCGAGCAGCTCGCCGGAGACGTCGAGGCCGAGGCCCTACGAGTGCCGGATCGAGGACGGTCTGATCCGCGGCTCCGACCTGGTCGCCGCCGCCCATGACGACCTCGAGGCCAGCCGGTCCCGCGAGGAGATCGCAGCCGCCTTCCACGAAGGCGTCGCCGCAGGCTGCGGCCGCGCGCCTGCGCGGAGGCGGGCGAGCCGCGAACGGTCGTCCTCTCCGGCGGCAGCTTCCAGAACCTTCGGCTGCTCGAGAGCACCCGGACCCGACTCGCTAAGCTTGGGCTTTCGGGTGCTGACCCACAGGCTGGTGCCGCCCAACGACGGCGGGATCAGCTACGGACAGGCCGCGATCGCGGCAAGGAGGAGGGATTAGTCATGTGCCTAGGAATTCCCGGCCAGATCGTCGAGATCGTCGACGACGAGCACCACATCGCCAAGGCCGAGGTCTCTGGCGTGCGGCGGAACGTCAACGTCGGCCTGCTCATCGAAGGAGCGGATGCGGTGAGCGTGGGCGATTGGGTGCTGATCCACGTCGGCTTCGCGATGTCGAAGATCGACGAGGAAGAGGCGCGCCAGACGCTGCGAGTTCCTGGAGGTGCTCGGCGAGCCGTACGAGCAGGAGCTGGCCGAGCTCAAGGCCAGCGGGATCGAATGAGCGATCGATGCCGCAGCGTCTGACCGCCCCCGGCCGCGCTCGATTGGCCGACCGGATCGCGGAGCGCGAGCGGATCGTCCGGGAGCTCTTCCAGCGCGAGAGCGCCGAGCCTTGCCCGCGCCTGCCACGCGATGGCCCGCTCGTTCTCGCGCGGCGGCACCCTGATCCCCTTCGGGACCGGCGCCGGCCGCGACCGACGCCGCCCACGCCGCGGTCGAGTTCATGCACCCGGTGATCGTCGGCAAGCGTGCCCTCCCGGCGATCGCGCCGACCAACGACCCGACCGGCGCCTCGACGTCTCGCCCGCCTCGCCCGCCCCGACGACATCGCGCTGGCGATCTCGCACGGCGATCCGGACTCGCCCACCGCGAGTTCCTCGTCGAGGCCCGCCGCCGAGGCCTGCTGACGATCGCGATGACGCGGATCGGGCGGCCCCGGCGGCCGACGCCGAGCACGCCTTCGCCGTCCCCAGCGACGATCCGGCGATCGTGCAGGAGGCCCAGGAGACCGCCTACCACGTGCTCTGGGAGCTGGTCCACGTCTTCTTCGAGCATCCGGGGCTGCTCGACGACGCCTGCATCACCTGCGGCGACGTCGCCGTCCAGGCGACGGGTCGTCGGCGCTCGGGCAACGGCAACGCGACGATCGAGAAGGACGGCGCCCGCGAGGACGTCGCGATCGACCTGGTCGAGGGGGTCGAGATCGGCGATCGTGCTGCTCTGCCATGCCGGGGTCGCGCTCGAGAAGGTGTCGCGACGCCGGCAGGAGACATGCCCGGCGGCAGCGGCGCGAACGGCGGCGAGGACCCGACCGGCTTCCTCTATCCCTTCCTCGAGCGCGAGGAGACGGATCTCGATTCGGTCCTGGCCGACGTCGAGGCCTCCACGCGGCGCAAGGCCGAGGACGTGATCGCAGCTCCGCTCCGCGATCGACGCCGACGCGATCGCGCGCTGCGCCGACGGAGGTCCGCGAGCGCCTGGAGCACGGCGGACACCTGATCGCCTTCGGCAACGGCGGCTCCTCCACCGACGCCCAGGACCTCGCCACCGACGCGCTCGCGCGCGGCTGGCCCGCGGCCTCGCCTCACCAACGACGTGGCGACGGTGACGGCGGTCGGCAACGACGTCGGCTTCGACAAGGCCTTCTCGCGGCAGCTGATCCCGCTCGGTCGGGCCCACGACGTCGCGGTCGCGATCTCGACCAGCGGCAACTCGGACAACCTGATCGTCGGCCTCGAGGAGGCTCGCCGCAGGCACATGCTCACCGTCGGCATCGCCGGCTACGACGGCGGGCAGATGGCCGAGCTCGGTTGGCTCGACCACCTCTTCGTCGTTCCCAGCGACTACATCCCGCGGATCCAGGAGGCCCAGGCGACCATCTACCACCTGCTGCTCGATGCGATCGGGGACCGGTCGTGACCGCGACCGGGGCCACGACGGGAAACGGCGGCATGCGGTTCGTCGACGAGTACCGCTCCGGCGATCTCGCCAAGAGCCTCGCCGAGAAGATCGCCGCGCTGGTCGAACCCGGCCGCACCTACAAGTTCATGGAGGTCTGCGGCGGGTCACACCCACGCGATCTACAAGCACGGCGTCGAGGACCTGCTGCCCGACGAGATCGAGCTCGTCCACGGCCCCGGGCTGCCCGGTCTGCGTGATCCCGATGGGCCGCCAGGACGATGCGATCGCGATCGCCGAGCGCGCCCGAGGTGATCTTCACCACCTTCGGCGACATGATGCGCGTGCCGGCGAGCGAGCGGCTCGCTGCTCGACGCCAAGGCGCGCGGCGCCGACGTGCGGATGGTCTACTCGCCGCTCGACGCGCTCAAGATCGCCCGCGAGAATCCCGACCGCGAGGTGGTCTTCTTCGCGATCGGCTTCGAGACCACCACGCCGTCGACCGCGCTCACCCTGAAGCGGGCGCGCGCCGAGGGGATCGGGAACTTCTCCGCTGTTCTGCAACCACGTGACGATCATCCCGGCGATCCGGGCGATCCTCGACTCGCCGGACCTGCGGCTCGACGGCTTCATCGGCCCCGGCCACGTCTCCACCGTGATCGGCCTGCGGCCCTACCGCTTCATCGCCGGCGACTACGGCAAGCCGGTGGTCGTCTCCGGCTTCGAGCCGCTCGACGTCCTCCAGGGCGTCTACATGATCCTGCGCCAGCTCGCGAGGGCCGCTCGCGAGGTCGAGAACCAGTACAGCCGCGTGGTCCGCGAGGAGGGAAACCCGCTGGCGCTCGCGGGCGATCGCCGAGACGATGGAGCTGCGGACCACCTTCGAGTGGCGCGGGCTCGGCTTCATCTCGCAGAGCGCGCTGAAGCTGCGGCCCGAGTTCGCGGACTGGGATGCCGAGGTCCGCTACGAGATTCCCGGGGTCCGCGTCGCCGACCCGAAGGCCTGCCAGTGCGGCGAGGTGCTGAAGGGCGTGATCAAGCCCTGGGAGTGCAAGGTGTTCGGCACCGCCTGCACGCCCGACCACCCGATCGGCACCTGCATGGTCTCCAGCGAGGGCGCCTGCGCCGCCTATTACAACTACGGCCGCCACGCGGGCCGCCGCCGCCGCGAGCCCGCGCCGGCGGGGTCCTGATGGAGAAGAACGGCTCCGGAGCCGCCCGCTCCGAGGAGGAGGTGCTCGACGCGATCGAGGCGCGCCGGCGCCGTCCCCGGCGCAAGGTCCTCGACGAGCAGATCACCCTCTCCCACGGCGCCGGCGGCAAGTCGAGCCACGACCTGGTCGAGGCGCTCTTCCTGCGCGAGCTTCGCAACCCGCTGCTGGAGCCGCTCACCGACAGCGCCGTGCTCGACCGACGGCGCCGGCCGCCTCGCCTTCACCACCGACTCCTTCGTCGTTCGCCCGCTGTTCTTCCCCGGCGGCGACATCGGCGAGCTGGCGGTCAACGGCACGGTCAACGACCTGGCGATGGCGGGAGCGCGCCCCATCGCCCTCTCCGCCGGGTTCATCGTCGAGGAGGGCCTGCCGGTCGCCGACCTCGAGCGGATCGTCGCCTCGATGGCGAGGGCGGCCGAGGCCGCCGGCGTCCAGATCGCCACCGGCGACACCAAGGTCGTGGAGCGCGGCAAGGCCGACGGGCTCTACATCAACACCTCCGGCGTCGGCGCGATCGAGCACGACCTCGAGCTCGGCCCCGGCTCGATCCAGCGCCGGCGACCGGGTGCTCGTCTCCGGCCCGATCGGCGACCACGGCATGGCGATCATGATCGCCCGCGGCGAGCTGGCGCTCGAGGTCGACCTCGAGTCGGACACGGCGCCGCTCAACGGCCTGGTCGCGACGCTGCTCGACGCGACCGACGGCGTCCGCTGCCTGCGCGACCCGACCCGCGGCGGCCTCGCCACCGTGCTCACCGAGCTGGCCCTCGTCCGCCGAGCTCGGGATCACGATCGACGAGGCCTCGCTCCCGATCCGCCCCGAGGTCAACGGCGCCTGCGAGATCCTCGGGATCGATCCCCTCTACGTCGCCAACGAGGGCAAGCTCGTCGCGGTGGTCGCGCCCGAGGCCGAGGAGGACGCTCTGGCCGCCCTGCGCTCACATCCGCTCGGGGCCGATGCGGTAGCGGTCGCCGAGGTCCGGCCCGAGCCACCCGGCTTGGTGCTGCTCGAGACCTCATTCGGCGGCTCGCCGCGTCGTCGACATGCTCGCCGGCGATCCGCTGCCGAGGATCTGCTGAGCGTTGGCGGAGCGGCCACAGTTCTGCCCTTGGTGCGGGACGCCGATCGGATATGAGGAGCACGAGCACGAGCCCCGCTACGAGACTCTGGCCGAGCAGGCCAGGGCCGAGGGCAGGGAGACGCCGCCGCTCCCCAAGCGGGTGGAGGAAATGCTCTCGGGCGAGTCCTTCGCCGGGATCTGCCCGGGCTGCAACCGGATCAACCACGTGGTCTCCCACAAGGCGCGCGAGTGACATCCGCCGAGGCCACGGGGCAAGCGACCCGGCGGCGAAGGGCCGCGGGTGATGAAGGTGAGGACCGAGCTGGTTCTCGAGCAGCTCGTCTCCCGGGTCCTCGGTCGCGCGCTGGAGCTGCGCTCGGCTGAGCTCTCAGCGGATCTCGAAGCAGGTGCTGGAGGCCGGCCCCGACCCTCGCGAGCTCGCCCGGCTCGGCTACGCCAGCCGCCTCGCCGAGACCGAGCTGTTCGAGCCCGCGCGGCAGCCGATGCCGTGGCTCGGCGAGATGCTCGAGGAGCGCATCGGCTCCGGCGGGCGCCGAGCAGAAGCGATCGCCGGGCTATCCCGGGAGCTCGCTGCGGAGGAGCCCGACGGGAAACCGGATCCGCCGGAGGGAAGCTGGCGCGTCCCCGGTCCCGGCGGCCACGTTCGCCACTTCCTGGCGCTGGCGGCGGCCGACGAGCTCGCGCACCAGGACACGAACGGCGAGCCGCCGATCGGGGGAGATCTAACGCCAGCAGAGGCGAAGCGCTGCTTCCTCTACGGGTTCTACGCCCGCGCTTGCGAGGAGGCGGTGGACGACCTGCCTTCGACGCCCCGTGCGCGTCCTTCTACTTCCTGACCCTGACCTTGACCTTCGCTGACTTGGCCGCCGCACAAGATGAGCTGGCCCCGACCGTAGCCCGGAAGGCGGAGGTCCTTCGGACCCTGATCTCGACGTCGAATGCGCCGCCGGAATCGGTCAGTGCAGTGTCGATCCGTTTGAACCCCCCGCGCTTCCTGCGCCGCTCAACCGCGACAGTCTGGTTCGCGGTGCAGGCCGTCCCGCCGGCGACAGCATCGAGCTCACCGCTCAGCTGGACCTCCTGGTTTTTCGCAACCAGGAGCTTGTTGGTCTTCAGCGAGAGGCTGCGGACGTTCTGAACCGGTGCCAGGTTGGGCTGGTTCCCGCCCGACGGTGGCGGCGTGTTATTGCTCGTGAAGATGTAGATGCGCCCAGCCTCGCCGCAGGTGGAACTGCATGGGCCGCTGCTGGTCGCCAGGTCGTAGAGGCCAGCCCCGATCGCATAGTCGATGAAGGTATCTCCGTTGGTGTCCCCCAACGGCGCCAGGGCGGTGCCAAATCCGAGCCCAGCCTGCTGGTCGGGGGCCTGGAAGTTCTGCAGCTCAACCTCGTGGATCGGATCCCAGATATGGACGTCGTTGATCGTGTCGGCGGCAGTCCCCGGATTGTGCGGGCCGTAGGCGCCGATCATGACCTCGTTGCGAGGGTCACCGAAGACGTTGCCGATACCGGCCGAGGAGGTACCGAAGTCCTCGCTCGGGTGAGGCGTCGGGTCGGTGGCGGTCGCAAAGCTGATCGAGTTGGGGCTTCCAGGCTGACGGAAGTTGCCGTTCAAGAAGAAGCCCTTGCCGCCGCCCGTATAGGGATTGTTCTGGCGCATCGCCGCCTGATAGAGGTCGGGCGCCGTGCCGCTGCCCACATCGCCGATCGCCGGCTGGTTGAAGTTGCTGAACCCGAAGATCGATGCCGGCTGGGGCTCGGGGTGACGGTAGGTGTAGAGCACCGAGCCGCTCTTGCCATCAATCAGCGGCACCACGCCCGCATCGAACATGTCGAAGTCGTCGGTGCGGTGCGAGGAGATCGCGACGTCCGGCAGGCCGTCCGCCGTCGCGTTGCTGGCCGCGTCGAGGCACCTGGCGCCGGGCCCCGGGTTGGCAAGGCACTGCCCGACGTCTCCAATCGGCTCGACCGAGTAGGCGAAGCTCTCACGATTGGTGTTGACCGGCTGCGTCGTGTCGTCGGGCTGCGCGGCCGGGTTCTTGATCGTCATGTCGGGGGCGTTGTCCGGCGTGGCGGGAGACCCGGCGGCGATCGTCTCGCCGTAGTAGACGTAGGCACGGCCCGCCTGCAGGCACTGAACCGCGGGACTCACTCCCCCTTGGCCAGCGCACGCCGACTCGGGGTTCGCGGTCAGCGCCGGTCTCGAAGTAGTCGGAGGCGCCGACGATCACGTCGGGCTTACCGCCGCCGTTCATGTCGCCGATCTGCACCGCTGCGACTGCGGCCTCGTTGCCGGCTCCGAACTCACTGGACGGGTTGAGGATCGTTCGCCCCAGCGCGGGCTTAGCGGGTCCGCCGGGCGCGTTCAGCTGCTCGGTGATGTCGGCCGGGGGCAGGTCCAGGCGCCTCAGGACGCCACCGGTGACACCGTCGATGACATAACCGCGACCCGCGTCCACGAGACCGCCGACGTCCACGCCGAGCGCGCTGACCAGGACGTCGGGAGTGCCGTCGGGCACACCGAAGCTCGCGCAGGTTACGCCCGGTGTGCCGCCGGCGCAGCTTCCGATGTCGGGCAGCCCACCGACATAGCTGCCGAAGCTCGGCGCAATTCCGGTGCCGCCGGGGTCGGGGGTCGGGATGCTGCGAATCAGCGAGCCGTCAACTCCGCTGATCTCGAAAACAGGGCCGGTGCTGCCACCATGCTCGTCGGTCCCCACGATCAAGTCCATCTTGCCGTCGCCATTGAGGTCGCCGGCCTGGGTGAATCCGAGTCCGAAGTTGCCGTTGATGGCTGGGGTCGGGCTGTCAACGCGCTGCACGGTGTAGCCAAGCGGCAAGCCGGTCGCCGAAGGGGGGGCCGCGAGCGCCGTCGAAACGCCGCTCGGGGCGATCAAGGCCAAACCCATGACGATCAGGGTGACGGCCATTCCGCGCCGCAACCGCTGAATCAAACGACCCTCCTACCCCATCATTCTTCGCGCCACTGGGACCCTGGCCGGATCCTATTCGGACACAGGCACGCCAGGTAAGTGGCGGCCGCACTTAGCGCAGCTCTGGCTCGGCCTCCTCGGCCGGACCGAGCAGCATCGCGGCTCGCTGCTCAGCGATCATCTCCTGCAATTCGGCTTCGATCAGCATCCCTCGCATCGTGGCCTCGGCGCGGAACGGCGGTGGAGTCCAGAGACCCGACCCGGCCGGGACGGCCGCTGGGTCGTCGCCATCGGGGCGCCGGCGGGCGACGAGCACACCGATCACGCCAACCCCTGTGAGCAGCGCCATTGCCAGCGCCAGCAGGAAGTAGCCGGGAATCGCGAACCCAGCTGGCACGTCGAAGGGCTGTGACCCCACAACGGTCGCCGCGCTACGCCTTGCGGAGCCCGCCGCAGCGGCGACAGCGGCCTGTTCACCTGCCGCTGAGGAATCTCGCGTCGAGGCGGACCTCGTCTGGACAGTGGGCGATCCCGCCCCGGCGACACCTGGCGGGGAAGCGGCAAGACCGTTGCCGGTATCACCATCAGACCGGGACCGGCTTCGAGGATGACTCGTTCTCGACGCCTTCTCGCTGCCTGCCTTTGACTTCTCGCTGCCTGCCTTTGAGAGAGACGGGGCTCCGGCGAAACCCGATGGCGTCCCCGCCGGTGCGGGAACCGTGTACTGGATCGGCTGGTAGCTCGCCCATTCATTTCCCTCGTGCGTGGTCAAGAGCCGCACATAAGCGCTATGAGGCGTGTTCCCGAGGTCGGGCATCGTGAAGCTGCCGGAGGTGCCGGGAGCAGCCGTGCTGTCGGTACCCGAGCCAACCCCCGTCCCGTCCACGCTCAACGTGTAGCTCGCGCCCTGGTCGGTCCCGCTGACCGAGTAGCTCACGATATCGCCGGCGCCGGCTTGCGACTCACCCAGGACCAGGTTCGGCTCCGAGCAGGCGAGTGCGGTCGCCGCCCCGACACCCAGCAGGAACGTGGTCACCCCAACCCCACGGAAAAGCCTCGAACGCACCATGCTGTTTCTCCTAGCTGTCGATGCGTCGACGGCCACCCTATTACAAGATCGCCCGCCGGTCCAGTGATATCCGCGAGCGGCTGCGGCGACCCTGAGAGCGTTCCGGAACGCGCGGCATATGCGGATGCGCAGTGGTCGCATCCCCCCGAACCCCGCTGATCCTCAGCCTCGGGTCCACGGGTCCTAGCCCCAGGACATCGGCTCGTAGCCGCTCTTGACCGGAACGCCGATCAATAGGGCGCGGACGGGCGCGTCCGACTTGTTGCGGATCGTGCGATGGACCTCGGGGGCGAAGCGGAAGAAGGTGCCGGCCGGCGCCGGGTGCTCCTCGTCGCCGGCGACGATCGTGCCCTCGCCCTCGAGCACGACGAAGACCTCCTCCTGGTCGCTCCCCGCTCTCGTCGTGGGCCGGGATCTGCCCCCCGGGCTCGATGTCGACGACGTTGAAGCCGAAGGCCTCGGCGCCGAGCGTCTTGCGGGCGAGGCGCCAGGTGGCGCCGCCGGACCCCTCCATCACCTCGAAGTCGTCGACGTTCTTGATCGTGTAGCCGTCGGCCATGCGCTCGTCCTCCTCCTGATCCCCGGTTGTCTATTCCGGCCTCGCGAACATATCCTCTCGGCGTGGGAGACGACTCGGCGAAAGCCCTGGAGGAGGCGATCGCGCGACTACAACGAGGCCTGGAACGGCCACGATCTCGACGCGATCATGGCGATGCACGCCCCGGACATGGTCTTCGAGAACCACACCGCGGGCGAGTCGGCCGAGGGCGAGGAAGTCCGCGACCACATCGGCTCGATCTTCGAGACCTGGCCCGACATCCACTTCGAGACCCGCCGCCTCTACGTCCGCGACGGGGTCGTCACCCAGGAGTGGACGGCGACCGCGACCCACAAGAACGAGATGCGCCGGGGCGACCTGGTCGCCGCACCCGACCGGCAAGAAGGTCGAGTGGCGAGGGATCGACGTGATCCCCTTCGAGGACGGCCTCGTCAAGCGCAAGGACGTCTACTCGGACTCCGTCTCGATCCTGCGCCAGGTCGGCCTGCTGGATTGACCACCACATCTCGGCTGCCCGTAACCCCTCGCGCGGCGGTGGCGCTCTAAAGGTCGTATTCGACCCACCCTCAGGAGGTGTGATTCAGGTGACGTCACGCACGATGCGCAGGGTTGCGACGCTGGTGACTGGCGCTGCACTCGCCCTCTCGTTTCCGGTAGCCAGCTCGGTCGCTGACCAGGGCGGAGTTCCGCATTCGCAGAAGCCGTGTTCGGCGAAGAAGAAGCAGAAGAAGCACCCGGCCCCGAAGACAAGGGCAAGAAGTGCGGCTTCAACGGCGCGGATCGAGGCTCTAGCAGGGAAAGCCCAGGAACGCCGGCCCCGAGGCATGCGGGACGCGGTCGGGGCCGGAGCCCTGGGGCTCAGCGGCGCAGGGCCCAGAGGCCGATCGCTAGAGCTCCGGGACGTCGGCGCCCAGTGCCGAGAAGGGGACGCGGCGGACCTCCGCCCAGTCGCCGACCCGCTTGCGGAGCGCCTCGACGACCTTGCCGGTGCTCTGCCAGAAGGACCAGACGAGGACGGTGGGGCCGGCGCCGGAGATGGTCGCGCCGATCGCGCCCAGCCTGCGGCGCATCGGCGACGATCTCCATCGAGCGCGGATAGAGGTGGGCGCGGTGGGGCTGATGGAGGCGGTCGGCGAGCCCGCGGCCGATCAGGGTGAGGTCGGAGCGCTGGATGCCGAGCACCAGCTCGGAGGCGGCGGCGACGTTGGCGACCGCGTCGTCGATCGGCACCTTGCCGGGGATCGCCTCGCGCGCCTGCTCGGTCGGCACCTGCTCGGCGGGAATCACCACGCACCCCCTCGACCCCCTCGGGGGCTCGAGCCGAGTCGCGGTGACGGCGCCATCCTGGCGCGAGCAGACGACGAAGCCGCCGTAGAGCGCGGCCGCGACGTTGTCGGGATGGCCCTCGATCTCGGCCGCGTGGGTGAGCAGGTCCTCGCGCTCCAGCGCCAGCTCGTAGAGGTGGTCGGCCGCGAGCAGCCCGGCGACGATCGCCGCCGCGCTCGAGCCCAGGCCCGCCGCCAGGGGAATCTCGCTGCGGATCCGGAAGGCGATCTCGTCGGCCGGCCGCAGCCACTCGAAGGCGCGCACGCACAGATTGGAGCGGTCGAGCGGCACGTCGAGTCCCTTCGCCTCGACCGAGAACGATCCGGTCTCCTCGACCTCCAGCTCGAGGTAGAGCGCTCAGCGCGGCGGCGAGCACGTCGTAGCCCGGCCCGAGGTTGGCCGAGGAGGCGGGGACCCTGACCAGGCGGCGGCGGGCGGTCATCGCCGGGCTCTCACGGCTTCCACTTGATCGCTGCAGCCGACCGCCGGCGTCTCCGTGCGCTCGGGCTCGCGGCCCTCGAGCACGGCGTCGAGCGCCTCGCGCACCCAGGCGGCCCCGTGCGATGCGTCCTCGTAGTCGGCGTCGGGGGCGCCGTGGTAGCGAAGCCTGAGCTCCGGGTCGAGGACGAACACGTGCGGGGTCTTCTCGGCGCCCCAGGCGCGCGCGACCTCCTGGCTCTCGTCGTGGAGGTAGGGATGCGGCCACTCCCCCTCGCTGCTCGACCCGCTCGACCATCGCCTCGAAGGAGTCCGCCGGGTAGCGCTCGGCGTCGTTGGAGTTGATCGCCAGGAAGCGCACCCCGCGATCGGCGTAGTCGCGGGCGACGTCGAGCATCCGGTCGTGCCACGCGAGGGCGTAGGGGCAGTGGTTGCAGGTCCAGTAGACGACCGTCGCCCCGGCGGGGCCGTTGGCGGACAGCGCGTGGCGGCTGCCGTCGGTGCCCGGCAGCTCGAAGTCCGGGCGCTCTCTCGCCGATCGAGATCGCCATCTGACTCCCCTCGTCGCTCGAGCTTGGAGGCTGATGCCCGGAGGCTAGATGACCACCTCAGCCAACGGCAGCCGCGCCAGCGCGTCGCGGAGATCGGCCGGGTCGGGCAGAGGGGAAACGCTGCCGTCGCGGCCGCGGTAGACGCGGCAGATCAAGCCCGGCGGCTCGCCCTCGGGGCGGCTGGAGATCGGCGCCGTCGATCGCGGATCGTCGGCGAGCCGGGGAACCCCTCGCGCTCGGCCGGCACTCGGTCTCGATCTCGCGCACTCGATCGCCTCGGGGTCGAGGCCGGCCTCGGCCATCGCCGCCCGCAGCTCGCCGAGCGCCCGCTCCCACGAGGGGCACCCCTCCCACCAGAGAAACTCGACGCGCGGCTGGGGCCACGCCCGAGGTTAGCCGCCGAGGATCTTCGCCTTCTGCTGCTCGAACTCGGCGTCGGTGAGCGCGCCGGAGTCGCGCAGCTTCGCGAGGCGCTCGAGCTCGGCGACCGTGTCGCCGCCGCGCCGAGGCCGCCGGTCGGCGTCGGCGCGAGGCCGGCTCGCCGCCGCCGGCCGGCCGGACCTCGCCGCGAGCGGGGCCGCTGGCGACGCGTCCCAGTCGATCGCGATCTTCGCCGGGTCGTTCGGGTCCACCTTGATCGGCAGGGTCACGCCCTGGCCGAGGGGGGCGGCGGCGGGGACCATGTACTGGTTGGCGACCCGGTACGGGGCGCGGCCGCGGACGTGGACCTCGAGGTCGATGTCGAGGTTGAACTACTGGGCGCCGCGGGCGGGCGTGCCCATGGCGACGATCACGCCCTGGCCGCGATGCCGTCGGCGAGGAGCCGGTCCGGTCGCCCTGGTCGTTGAGCTCCTCGAGCTGCTCGTTCGCCTGGCCGAGCATGTCGCCCATCTGCGCCATCTGGCCGCCGAGCCGGGCTTGTAGCCGGCGTCCGCTGCTGCTGCTCCTGCAGCTGCTTGCCTGCTTGGTCATCCGCCATGTCCTTCATCCCCTTGAACAGCCCACTTCTCTCCTCCTTGAGCCGCTTCGGTCGCGGTGCCGGACAGCGCCGTGCTCAGTCGAAGACGGCCTTCTCGACGGCCGTCACGTCCAGCTCGCAGCCGATCACCGCGGGCGCCTTGCCGAGGGCGGTGTCGGGGTCCTTGAGCCCGTGGCCGGTGAGGACGCAGACGACCGTGCCGGGGCGGATCGGCCCCCTCGGCGACGGGCAGCCCGTGGGCGAGCAGGCCCGCAACCGAGGCCGCCGAGGCCGGCTCGCAGAAGACCCCCTCGCTGTCGAGCCAGCAGCGGTAGGCGTCGAGGATCTGCTCGTCGGTGACCGCGGCGACGCGCCCCCGCGAGGCGGTGAAGGCGTTCATCGCCTCCTCCCAGCGCGCCGGGTTGCCGATCCGGATCGCCGAGGCGACCGTCTCGGGGTTCTCGATCGGGTGGCCCTCGCACCAGCGGCGCCGCGCCCTCGGCCTGGAAGCCGTAGAGGATCGGCGTCGCCTGGCGCTCCTGGAAGCCCTTCCACCAGGAGGTGACGTTGCCGGCGTTGCCGACCGGGATCGCCAGCGCGTCGGGCGCCTCACCGAGCTCCTCGCATCACCTCGAAGGCCGCGGTCTTCTGGCCCTCGATCCGGTAGGGGTTGACCGAGTTGACCAGCTCGATCGGGTGGCGTCGGCGAGCTCGCGGACGATCTCGAGCGCCTGGTCGAAGTTGCCCTCCAGCGCGATCACCCGCGCGCCGTGCATCAGCGCCTGGGCGAGCTTGCCGATCGCGATCTTGCCCTCGGGCACGATCACGGCCCCGCGCATCCCCGCGCGCGCGGCGTAGGCGGCGCAGCTCGCGGCGGTGTTGCCGGTCGAGGCGCAGATGATCGCCTCCGCCCCGCCCCGGCGCGCGCGAGACCGCGACCGTCATCCCGCGGTCCTTGAAGCTCCCGGTCGGGTTCGCCCCCTCGAACTTGAGGTAGACCTCGGCCCCGATCCGCTCCGACAGCCGCGGCGAGTGGATCAGCGGAGTCGAGCCCTCGTTCAGGGTCACCACGCGGATCGCCGTCCTCGAGCGGCAGATCGTCGCGGTAGCGCTCGATCAGGGGAACCGGCACGGGCAGTCTCAGCTGAACTCTTCCTCGATCACCCGGATCGCGCGGGGCGGCGAGCGCAGGAACTTGAGCTTCGCGATCTTCTTCAGCGCCGCGTCGAACCGCCTCTCGCGACCGCGGTGCATGACCATGATCAGCTGCGCGTCCTCGCCCATCCCGCGCTGGACGACGCTGCGGACCGAGACCTCGTTCTCGCCGAGGATCTCGGCGATCTGGGCGAGGACGCCGGGCCGGTCCTCGACCTCGAGGTGGAGGTAGAAGGCCGACTCCACGTCCTTGGCGATCTTCAGCCTCGAGTTCTCCTCGAACAGCGGCGAGCCGCCGGTGATGACCGAGACGACGTCGCCGAGCACCGCCGAGGCCGTCTCGGGGCCGCCCGCGCCGGGCCCCGACATCGTGATCTCGGTGATCGCCGGCGCCTCGACCATGACCGCGTTGAACGGGCCCTCGATCGGCGCCAGCGGGTGGCCCGGGTAGAGGAAGCAGGGAAAGACCCGGACGCTGACCTCGTCCTCGCCGAGGCGCTCGGCGACCCCGAGCAGCTTCAGCGAGAGCCCCAGCTCCTTGGCGTAGGCGAGGTCGTCGGGCCTGATCTGCTCGATCCCCTCGTAGGGGACCTGGTCGAGCCGCACCGGGGTGCCGAAGGCGAGCCGCGCCAGGATCGCCATCTTCGCCGCGGCGTCGGCGCCGCCGACGTCGTCGGTCGGGTCGGCCTCGGCGTAGCCGAGCTCCTGGGCCTGCTTCAGCGCATCCTCGTAGGAGAGGCCGCCGCGGGCCATCTCGGTGAGGATGTAGTTGGTGGTGCCGTTGACGATCCCGAACACCTTCTCGATCGGGATCGCGCCGAGGCTCTCCTGAACCACCCGGATCACCGGGATCGCGCCGGCGACCGCGGCCTCGAAGCGAAGCTGCGCCCCGCCCTCGCGCGCGGCGGCGACCAGCTCCGCGCCGTGCTGGGCGATCAGCTGCTTGTTGGCGGTGACGACGTGGCGGCCCTCGCGAAGCGCCCGGTGACGTAGTCGCGGGCCGGGTCGATGCCGCCGATCAGCTCGACGATGATGTCGCTGGCGGCGAGGATCTTGTCGAAGTCCCCCTTCTTGCTGCTGAGGACGCCGGTCACCTTGGGGCGGCGGCCGGAGACCTCCTCGACCATCTCGGCCCGATCGGTGAGCAGCTTCTTGAACGCTGCGCCGACCGTCCCCTTGCCGAGGATGCCGACGGATACCTCAGCGGCCTTGGGCTTCTTCGCCGGCATCGTTTAGATGGGTGACCCCACGGCGCTGTGCGCCTGGGGGCGGCCGTGGCCGAGCAGGTCGGTGGACGAAGGGCGAAGCCCTTGCTGGTGGCAAGGGCGAGCCCGAGGACGCCGAGATGCGACGGCCACGGCCGTCATCCAGGCGTGCATGGTCGTGGGGTCACTCATCTCACGTCCCGCGCGAGCAGGTCGTCCCAGCTCTCGCGGCGGACGACCACCCGGGCCTCGCCCTCGCGGCAGAAGATCACCGGCGGCCGCGGCACGCCGTTGTAGTTGCTCGCCATCGCGTGGCCGTAGGCGCCGGTGGCCGGGGTGACCAGCACGTCGCCGACCCGCGGCGCGGCCAGCTCGACGTCGCGAACGAGCACGTCGCCGGACTCGCAGTGCATGCCGGCGACCGTGGCGGGGGTGTCGGGGTCCTCGCCGGCGCGGTCGGCGATCAGCGCCTCGTAGCGGGCGTCGTAGAGCATCGGGCGCATGTTGTCCGACATGCCGCCGTCGACGGCGACGTAGGTGCGGACCCCGGGGATCTCCTTCACCGTCCCGACCCGGTAGGCGGTGATCCCGGCGTTGCCGACCAGCGAGCGGCCGGGCTCGACCAGGATCCGGGGGACGGGGTCGAAGACCCGCCGCACCCCGTTCACCTTGACCTCGACGTAGTCCTCGATCGAGGGCGGCTCGTCGCTCTCCAGGTAGGCGATGCCGAGCCCGCCGCCGACGTTGAGCAGCTCGGGCTCGAGGTCGACCGAGCGGGTGAACTCGGCGAGCACCTCGATCGCCTTGGTGTAGGGCTCGAGCTCGAAGATCTGGGAGCCGATGTGGGCGTGGAGGCCGACCAGCTCCAGGTGCC
The DNA here is from genome assembly GCA_963780305.1 of uncultured Solirubrobacterales bacterium. Lineage (GTDB taxonomy): Bacteria > Actinomycetota > Thermoleophilia > Solirubrobacterales > 70-9 > CAVVYV01. The sequence continues at coordinate 65,037 of CAWABN010000016.1, read as the reverse complement.
GCGAGCCGCGCACCCGGTCGACGGCGCGCTCGGCGAGTCCGTCCGCGAGGCCGAACCCGAACTTCGAGTCGAGCTGCCCCGTCTGGATGTAGGAGTGGGTGGATGGCTTGATCCCTGGGGTGAGCCGGATCAGCACCCGCTGCGGCCGGTCGAGGAGACGGTCGGCGCGCTCGATCTCGTCGAAGGAGTCGAGGATCAGATGGCCGACGCCTGCATCGAACGCGTAGCGGAGCTCGGCCTCGGTCTTGTTGTTGCCGTGCATGTGGATGCGGGCGGGATCGAAGCCGGCGGCGAGGGCCATCCGAAGCTCGCCGCCCGAGGCGACGTCGACCGAGAGGCCCTCCTCGACGCAGAGGCGGTAGGCGGCCGTCATCGGCAGCGCCTTGCTCGCGAACAGCACCTCGAAGTTGTCGGTGCGCTCCTCGAACGCCCGCCGGTACTCGCGGGCGCGCCAGCGGATGTCGTCCTCGGCGTAGATGTAGGCGGGGGTGCCGAACTCCTCGGCGAGATCGACCACGTCGCAGCCTGCGATCTCGAGATGGCCGCGCTCGTTCACCCGCGAGCCACGCGGGTAGACCGGTGAGGCGGCGATCGGGTCCACCGCCGCGACGCTCTGGTTGTTCGCGGAACTGTCCATCCGGCGCCAATTCTGACGGCAAGTCACCCCTAGGGCGGGCGAACCGGGGCAGAACTGAGTTCGCGACACCACACCGGGGCGGCAGAATCCGGTGGATGGAGCGCCCGCCGCCCCGACCGCCCGACCGCGAGGACAGCGACAACGGCCTTGCCTACGCGGTCTGGCTTCCCGACCGCATGGGCGGGGCCGGCGAGGCCGAGCGCGGCGCTCCGTCCCGCCGGCTGCCCCAGCCGCCATGGCCCGGGATCGTGATCCCGCACGGCGCCGGGTCGCGGAAGGAGAACCACGCTGACTTCGCCAGACTGGCCGCGGGCAACGGCTGGGCGGCGCTGGGTTTTGACGCCCATGGACACGGCGCCTCAGACGGCCAGATGTCCTCGGGGGCGATCGACGACGTCGTCCGAATGGTCCAGCTGCTCGCCGCGCACGAGGGCGTCGATCCTCGCCGGATCGCCGTCCGCGGCTCGAGCATGGGTGGGTTCCTCGCGATCCACGCGGCGGCGGTGGCGCCGGAGATCGCCGGGGTGATCGCGATCTGCCCGGCGGGTGAGGAGCACCTGAGTCGCGGCGTCAGGCGAGGCGAGCTCGAGATGCGGGTCGGCGACCCCCTCGCTCTGGAGGCATGGCTGGCGGGGCAGGACCTGAGGAAGGCCGTCGAAGGTCTCGCAGGGCGGCCGCTGATCCTCCTCCACGCCGAGGGGGACGATCAGATCCCCAGCGACTGGTCCGAGGAGCTCTACGCGCATGCGGGCGAGCCCCGCAAGCTGATCGTGGTTCCGGGCGGCGACCACCGATCGCTCCAGCACGATCCCGAGCTACAGGCGGTGGCGCTGAGCTGGCTGGAGCGCGAGCTGGCCGCCGCTAAGGCGCGCCGAGGCCGTCCAGGGTCTGGTTGAGGCTGTCGCCGAGCCCGCTGACCGTGTTGCCGAGATCGGTGCCGGTGACGTTGTTGACCGTGTTGCCCACGTCGGTGGTCACGTTCTGGACGCCCTGACCGAGGCTGCTCGAGCCGCCGGACGAACTAGAGGAGCCGCCGCCCCCTCCTCCTCCTCCTCCACCGCCGCCGCTTCCAGCGCCCCCGCCGGAGGTGGTGTTCTGTGTGGGAGCGCCGCCGCCGAGCCCACCGCCGCCGGCCTCTCCGCCGCCCTTCTCCGAGCTCGCGCCCTGTCCGCTGTTGCCGCCGCCGCCCTTCGCCTTGGACGACAAGGCCCCCTTGGCGGGCGCGTCTCCCGCGCCGGCGGCGCCTGAGGTGCTGGCCGCCTCGTCGACGACATCGGCGGTGTCGGTGCCGAAAAGACCGCCTACGGCCTTCGGCCATGCATCGAAGATGACGATGCCGATCACCAGCAGGAAAGCGACGAGAGCCCCGGCCATCAGGCCTCCGCTCGCGCCCAAGCCGGCAATGTAAGTCTCAGCTGTCCTTGCTCGGTTCCGGAACACCGTCGGTCGGGCCTCCCAGCCCGGATCCCTTCCTAGTACCCGCGAAACCGCGATCGAATCAGGTCTCCAAGCGGTTAGCGACGGTATCGACCGGCATGCCGCCGGTCCATACCCAAAATCGCAGGGGGTGCCGGTCGTCAGGTCCTAGTCGTCATGCCCGGAGCGGCCCTGACCGCGCCCGGAGCCGCCGTACCCATGGCTTCCGGACCCGCTGGAACCCTTGGCGCGCCCGGAGCCACCGGGACCGTTGCCGCGCCCGCGGCTCCGGCCCGGGTCGGCCGCCACCGGCTCCGTGGCATCCTCCTTGCTCGCGCCAGCGTTCCCGCTGTCTTTCTGCTTCCGCAAAGCCTCTCTCTGTGCCTCGCGCGCCTGCCTACTCGCCTCCCGCTCGTCCGCACGTTGGCCCCTGACCTTCTCCGTGGCGTCGTCGGTCGGACTTGGCGCCTGTCTGCCGGCATCGCCCCCGCCTCCTTCCGGCGCGCCGCCGCGCCCAGTCCCACCGTCACCCTCACCGGTCCCCCCATCGCTTCCGCCTCCATTCCCAGGCGTCGGCTGGGTGGTGACTCCTCCCGGCAGCGTCCCGGGTGCCGTTCCGTTCTTCTCGTTCCCTTGGGCGGGAGTGCCCGCGCCCCCAGACGGCGACGTGGCAGAGCCGGAGGGAGCGTTGGAGCGGGTGGGGCCAGTGGCCGCCTGGGCGACCTCGCCCCCAGGCCCAGCCGGCGCGAGGTCCACCACTCCCGACGAGGATCCGCCGTTGTCGCCGCCACCGGGCCAGACGTCGAATGACGCCGTCCCCACCGAGATGATGAGGACGATCGCCGCGCCCGCTACGAGAGCACCGCTGGTGCCAACCCCAGCGAGGTAGGTATCTCTTGTCTTGGCGGCCGCGTGAGCATCCCCCTCCCGCGCGGCACGCTTCCTTGCGCGCCAACTCACAGACATCTAGTCGGAGCCTTGCACGAATCGGGAAACCGAAGCCGTTCCGATCGGACAGATGTTCGTCTCAAGTCGATTTTGAGGAATGGCTACAGATAGCCGAGCGGATCGACAGCCTGCCCGTTGACCCGGACCTCGAAGTGCAGGTGCGGCCCGGTGCTGTGCCCGGTGCTGCCGACGTAGCCGAGTATCGAGCCCTGGCTGATCGAGCCGCTGGTGCGCGCGAAGCTCGACTGGTGTCCATAGCAGGTGGAGAGACCCCCGCCGTGGCTGATGCAGGTGTAGTTACCGTAGCCGCCGGTATAGGCGGCAAGCACAACCGTCCCAGACTTCGCGGCGCGAATCGGGGTACCGGTGGGGGCGGAGATGTCGATGCCCTCGTGGAAGCTGCCCCAGCGCGGCCCGAACCCCGAGGTGATCGGTCCGTCGACCGGCCAGATCAGCTCGCCGGACCCCGCCCTGATCGGCCCGGCCGGAAGGACTCCCCCGCCGAGCTGAGCCAGCTGCTCCTGGATCTTCGCCGAGATTTTCGAGAGGTCCCCTTCAAGCGTCTGCTTCTGGTCGCGGACCTTGGCCAGGGTGGCCCGATGCTGCCTTCTGGCCGCCGCCAGTTCGCCGGTACGGCGCTCGAGCTTCGCCCGCGTCCGTTCCAGCTCGGCCTTGCGCTCGGCGATCGCATTGCGGGCCGCCTTCACCGTGTTCACGGTCTCCTGCATCTGGTTGCGGAAGTCGCGGACCCGAGAGACGATCTCGTTGTCCTGGTCGTCGATGCGCTGGAAGTACTCGGTCCGCTCGAGCAGGTCGTCGAACCCGTGCGAGGAGAGCAACACGGTGAGCACGTCGGGGTCGCTGGACTTGTAGAGCGCAACCAGCCTCGCCTCGAGGATCCTGATTGCGCTTTGCAGGCGCGCCCTCAGGGATTCGAGACGACTCTGGGCCGCTGACAGCTCCGCCTGTTTCGCGGCCAGCTCCGCGGCCGCCACGGCCTCGCGATTGCGAAGGTCGGCGACCTCGCCCTGGAGTCGCGAGAGCTGTGCCGACTCGTGCGAGATCTCGGTGGTGAGGACTCCCTCGTGGGCGTCTACGTGGGAAAGCTTCTCCTCGGTCTTGTTGAGCTGCTCCTGGAGGTCCTGCCCAGGCGCGGTGGTTGCCGAGAGCGCGCCGGCCAGCACCGCCAGAGCGAAGCTGGCCAGGGCGAGGGGGAGTCGGAGACCGCTCAGCATGATTCAAGCTTGCCCGCGCACGACCGCGCCAACGTAACTTTGATTGCAGCAGCCGGACCGGCCGGGCGCTATGCCGCCGCCGGGGCGGGCTTGCCCTCGGCGGAAGCGCCGTTGCCCGAGGCGCGATTGGTCGCCGCGACGGCGTCGTTGGCGATCTCGGCCGAGGCCGCCAGCCGCTCCTGGTATTCGCGCGCCTGCATCCGGGAGATAACCAGGCGCTGGACCTGGGCGGTTCCCTCGAACAACTGGTAGATCTTCGCGTCCCGGAACCACTTATCCAGTGGGCAGTCGGTGGACTGAGCATCGGGCCCGACCAGGTCCATCAGGGTGGTCGTCGCCCACATGGTGACGTCGCCGGCCTTCAGCTTCGACATCGAGCCCTGGCCACCGGTCATCGGGATCCCGTTTCGCCCCATCCAGGAGGCCCGCTGGACGAGCAGCCGCGCCGCCTCGATCTCGGTGGCGACATCGGCGAGCACCTGCTGGATCCGCTGGGCCTCGAGCGCTGGGGTGTCCTCCTCGACCTTCTTGCCGGCGAGGTAGGAGAGCGTCCACTCATAGGCCGCCTGGGCGATGCCGATCGCCGAGGCGCCAACGATCGGGCGGGTCATCTCGAAGGTGGCGAGCGCGTTGGAGGCGCCGCTCGTCTGGCCGGAGCGGGCGCGCTCGAGCTTCTTGTTGAGCTTGTCCATGCCCCCGAGCAGGTACTCGGCCGGGATCCGGCAGTCCTCGAGGATCACCTCGGCGGTGTGGGAGGCGCGGATGCCGATCTTCGTCTCCTTCTTGCCCTGGCGGAGGCCGGGCGTGCCCTTGGGGATGACGAAGGACGCCTGGCCGCGATGGCCGAGATCGGGATCGACGGTGGCGACGACCACGTGGACGTCGGCGATCCCGCCGTTGGAGATGAAGACCTTGGTCCCGTTGAGCACCCACTCGTCGCCGTCGAGATCTGCGGTGGTGCGGAGGCTCTTCACGTCGGAGCCCGCCTGCGGCTCGGTGACCGCGTAGGCGCCGAGCTTGATCTCGTCATCGGTGCCGAAGCACTGCGGCACCCACTCGGCGATCTGCTCGGGGGTGCCCGAGGCGGCGAGCCCGGCGGCTGCCAGCGAGGAGGCCGAGATCGCGAGGGCGATCCCGGCGCAGCCCCAATGCAGCTCCTCGGCGTAGATCACCGAGAGCTGGCCGTCCGGGTCCGAGCCCAGGCGCTGAATGTGATCGAGCCCGTGCAGGCCCCACCTGCGGGCCTCCTTGATCACCTCCCACGGCACCGACTCTTCGGCGTCGTGCTTGGGCGCGGCCGGCCGCACGACCTCGGCGGCGAACCTGCGGCAGTAGTCCTTGAACTCCCTCTGCTCCTCGTTCAGCGCGAAATCCACTGACGCCTCCTTGGGGCCGCTCTCGATTTGGCTACCGATTGACTGGTCAGTCAGCCAGTCTACCCGATCCGTCGCAAGTGGAACCTGCTACCTACCACCCGACTGCCGACCAGGGCTCCCTGCGCGCGACGGATAGCGTTGCGGGTCGTGCGCCTGCCCGACTTCCTCAAGAGCGCGATCGACTGGCTGCGCGATGACCTGCCCGCCTGGCTGGACCGGCGGGTGCTGATCGGCGGTGGGATGGTGGCCGCGGCGATCGTGGTCGTCGCCTTGGTCGTGATCCTCTCGGGCGGCGACGAGACGGAGGGCGAGACGCGGGTGGTGACGGTCGCGGTCGCCTCCGACGATCCCCAGGAGGCGCCGGTGGGGACGCTGGGCTTCCCGCTGGTCGCGACCCGCAACACCACCCGCGTCGGTGGCCCCGACGCGATCGCCGACGCCGCCGCCACCGCGCTCGCCACCCACCCCCCGGCTCCGGACGCCCGGCCGATCGAGGCCGCGGTGCTTGTTGCCGACGGCGACTGGCAGGCCGGCGTCGCGGCGGCGGTGCTGGCGGGCCCGCCGCTGCGTGCGCCGCTGCTGATCGGGGATCGCGGCGGCGTCCCCGAAGCGACTGGGCAGGCCCTCGCCCAGCTGCGGCCACGAGGCGGTTCCGGCCCGGCCGACGTCGCCGTCTACCGGGTCGGCGGCGCGGCAGCTCCCTCGGATCTGCAGTCCGAGGAGCTGGAGGGATCCTCGCCGGCCGAGGTTGCCGACTCGATCGACAAGCTGCGCGGGCGCCTGCTGGGCGGCGAGCCCGCGCACATCGTCGTCGCCAGCTCGGAGAAGTCCCCCTACGCGATGCCCGCCGCGGCCTGGGCGGCGCGCTCCGGAGACACGGTGCTTTTCAGCGGCGCCAAGGAGGTGCCCGGGTCGACCATCGACGCCCTCCGCCGCCACCGCGGAGTCCCCGTTTACGTGCTCGGCCCGGAGTCGGTGATCTCCGACGAGGCGGTGCGAGAGATGGAGCGGGTCTCCCCCGGCATCCAGCGGGTCGGCGAGCAGAACCCGGTCGCCAACGCGGTCGCCTTCGCCCGCTACACCGACTCCACGTTTGGCTGGAACATCAACGACCCGGGGCACGGCCTTGTGCTCGCCAACAGCGCGCGGCCGCTCGATGCCGCCGCGGCTGCGACGCTCTCCGCCAGCGGCAAGTGGGGCCCCCTGTTGGTCACCGACACCGCTGATGCACTTCCCGCCGACCTGAGAAGCTTCCTCCTCGACATCAAGCCCGGATACGAAGAAGACCCAACTCGTGCGGTGTACAACCACATCTGGCTGATCGGCGACGCCTCCCAGATCGGGGCGCGTGTGCAGGCGGAGATCGACGAGCTCGCCGAGCTGGCGCCGATCGGTGGCGGCACCGGCGTCGCCCCTCCCCCGCCGACAATGAGCCCGAGATTCCCGCACCCGGCGCGAAGAAGGGCGCGAAATGAGCGAGGCGGAGCGCCCCGACCGGCCGGCGCCGGGACGACCGGTCACGGTCGAGGACGTCCGCGCCCTCGCCGGCCCCGCCACCCCTCATTTCGCTCTCCAAATCCGGGATCGAGTTGAGCGCCTGATCGAGTCGCTCCCCGAGGGTGACCCCGTCCGCGTGGAGGGCGAGCGCCAGATCGCCCGGCTGGAGGAGCTCGCCCAGCACAGCGGCGAGCCTCGCAGCGGCACAGGAGCCGAGCACTGAGCGTGGATCGGATGGAGTCGCCCCGATGAACCAGGTCGCGGAGGCCGTCTGGCGCCTCTCCGAGTTCCCGCCGAGGCCGGTGATCAACGTCTACCTCGCCGGCGACGTTCTCATCGACGCCGGCCGCACTTGGGATCGGGGCCGCATCCTCAAGCAGACCGCGGACCGTGACCTCTCCCTGGTCGCCCTCACCCACGTCCATCCCGACCATCAGGGATCGGCGCACGCGGTCTGCGAGGAGGGCGGGCTTCCGCTCGCCTGCCACGAGGCCGACGTCGACGCGATGGAGGGACGCCAACCGGTGAGAGCTTCCGACCACCCGATCGCGAAGCTCTACGCGCGGATGTGGGAGGGGCCCCCGCACAAGGTGGATCGGGTCCTCCGGGAAGGCGACCAGGTCGGGGACTTCCGGGTGGTCCACACGCCGGGCCACGCTCCCGGCGAGGTCGTCTATTGGCGCGAGGGGGATCGCGTCGCGATCTGCGGGGACACCGTTCGCAACATGAGCTTCGTGACCACGCGCGCGCGGCTCGATCTGATGCCGCGGGACCTAAACGCCGATCTCGACGAGGCTTGCCGCTCGGTTCGCAAGCTGGCCGAGCTCCGCCCCGAGATCACCCTCTCCGGGCACGGCCCGGCGATCCGAGGCTCGGCCGGGATCGAGCGCCTCGCCGAGCGGCTCGGCGTCTAGCTCCGCACGCTTGCCGGCCCGAAGGCCTCGACGATCTTCCGCTGGTACTCGCCGATCTGCTCGGGCGGGATGAAGTAGGTGGCGGGGGTGAGCCAGACGCCATCGCCGCGCTCCGCCGCCTCGGCGACCCGCGCCCTCACCTTGTCGAGCGGCCCGGCGGCCGTGTAGACCTCGACCATCTCGTCCGGAATCTGCTCGGGGACCGCCGCCAGGTCGCCCCTGCGAAAGGCGGCGCCGGCCGCCGCGGCGGCCTTGCCGAAGCCGTGCATCTCCCACAGAGGCTTGTAGGTGCGCACGGTCGCGTAGAAGGCGATCGTCCGCCGCGCCGCATCGAGCGCCCGAGCCTCGTCTTCGTCGATCGCGCAGCACACCGTCGGAACGAAGTCGAGTTCGGAGCGCTGCCTGCCCGAGCGCGCCATGCCCTTCTCGAAGCTCGGGATCATCACCTCGTCGAGCCAGCGCGGCGGGCACATCGGGTGGCCGATCAGGCCGTCGGCGACGTCGCCCGCCATCCGGCACATCCCCTCCTGCATCGCCGCGGCGTAGATCGGGACACGCTCGCGCACTGCCTTGTGCGGCCGGACCCAGCCCCTGATCTCGATGTCCTGGTACTCGCCTTCGAAGCGAATCGGCTCGCCGCTCGAGGCCCTCTCCATGATCAGGCGGGTCGCCTCGATCGTCTCACGCAGGTGCGGCGCCGGCTTCCCGTAGTCGACCGCGTGCCAGGTCTCGTTCAGCCGCTTCACCCCGGCGCCGAGGCCGAGCCGGAAGCGCCCGCCCGAGATCTCGTCGATGTCGAGGGCGGTGACGGCGAGGATGAAGGCGCTGCGGGTGAAGGCCCAGGCGATCCCGGTGCCGATCCCGACCCGCTCGGTCTGCGCCGCCAGCCAGGTCGCCTGGGTGACCGAGCTGCGGAAGAGCTCCGGGGTCCAGATGCAGTCGATCCCCGCCGCCTCGGCGATCTGCGCCTGCTCGGCCAGGTCCTCGGTCGTGTCGCCGATCGCGGCGATCGATATGCGAGGGCGCTCCGATTGGGAGGGTGCTCCGAAGGAGCAACCCGTTTGATGTCGGAGGAGCGACCCGTTTGTTCTGGCGCGGCCACGGCGACGAGCCTATCCGGGGGTGTTGGCGAGCGACCGCCATAGGTACAGGGAGGCGAGCGTCCGGTGCGGGCGCCATTTCTCCGCGATCCGATCGAGGTCCTCGGGACCCGGAAGCTCGTCCATCCCGTAGGCGATCTGCACCGCCCGCCGGATGCCTAGGTCCCCGACCGCGGCGACGTCCGGGCGCCCCAGGTGAAAGATCAGGAACATCTCGGCGGTCCAGCGACCGATCCCCTTGACCTCGAGGAGCTCGGCGGTGATGTCCTCGTCGGAGAGCTTGCTCAAGCGCTTCAAGTCGAGGCGGCCGTCTTCGACGCGGCGGGCGAGGTCGCGCAGGAACTCCACCTTCGCGTTGGAAAGCCCGGCCTTGCGCAGGGTGGCGGGCCTGCGGCGCAGCAAAGCCTCCGGCTCCGGGGTCTGATCATCAAACAGCGCGATCAGCTTGCTCCAGATCGAGGCGGCCGCCTTGGTCGAGAGCTGCTGACCGACGATCGCTCGGGCGAGCGCCTCGTAGGGGTTGGGGCGGCTGCCGCGCCGGTCCATCTTCGGGTCGATCGGCCCCCCCTCTTCCATCAGGCGCCGGAGCACCTTGTCGGCCTTCATCAGCTCGCGGTCGTCGGCGGTCCACCGGGGGGTCACAGCCCGCACTCCTGGAGCCCGTAGCGGCGGCCGGTCCTCCGCGCGTCCGCGAACAGCCTCCGCACCGCCGCATCGTCGGCAAAGGTCGCCGGGTCGGCCTCGAGGCGATCGACGGCCCGGGACGCGGCGTCGAAGATCGCGGCGACCTCGGCCTCGTCGCCGGCGGGAGGGGTGATCGCCCGGACCTCGTCCAGCTCCTCCCGCAGGTTGGGCACGGCGGTGCCGAGGACGAAGTCCTCGATCGCGGCGTCGCCGGGGCGGTGTCCCGCCCTGAAGACGATCTGCCCTGAGGGCAGCACCTTGAAGTCCTTGGCGTTCAGCCCGAAGCGCTCCTTGCCGAGCTCCTCGACACGGCTCTCATAGAACGCGCAGAGGCCGTCAGCCTGTGAGATGTAATCGCGCTTGCTCGGGACCGGCGGTCCAGAGGTCCTCACCCGCTCGTCATCGCCATCGGCGTCGTCACCGGCGCAGCCAGCGACTGCCACTCCCGCAAGCAGCAGGAATGGCACGAGCGCCGCTATGGGGAGACGACTCAGACCCGCTGGATCAGCGTGCCGGTGCCGAGTCCGCCGCCGCAGCACATCGTCACCAGGCCCGTCTCCTTGTCGGAGCGCTCCAGCTCGTGTAGCAGGGTGGTGATCAGACGGGCGCCGGTCGAGCCGAGCGGGTGGCCGATCGCGATCGCGCCACCGTTGACGTTGACCCGGTCCATGTCGGGCTCCAGCTCTCGCCGCCAGGCCGCGACCACCGAGGCGAAGGCCTCATTGATCTCGATCAGGTCGATGTCGTCCATCTTCATCCCGTTGCGCTCGAGGATCTTCCTGGTCGCGGGGATCGGGCCGGTGAGCATGAGCACCGGGTCGACCCCGACCGTGGTCTGGTCAACGAGCCGGGCACGGGGCTTCAGGCCGAGCTCGTCGGCCTTCTCGCGGGTCATCAGCAGCACCGCGGCGGCGCCGTCCGAGACCTGCGAGGAGTTGCCGGCGGTGATCTTGCCGTCCTCCTTGAACGCCGGCTTCAGCGAGGCGAGCTTCTCGAGGCTGTCCTCTGTGGGCGGGCGGATGCCCTGGTCGGTGACGTAGGTGTCGCCGTTTGACTTCCAGGGGATCATCTCGCGCTCGAAGCGGCCCTCCTCGGTCGCCTGGTGGGCCAGAGTGTGAGAGCGGAGGCCGATCTCGTCGAGCTCCGAGCGGGGGATCTCCCATTTGTCGGCGATCATCTCGGCCGAGATGCCCTGGGGGACGAGGTTGTAGCGCTTCATCAGCTCGGGAGAGAAGGCCATCCCGTGCTCCTTCATCACCTCCATCGAGTCGGCGAAGGAGATGTGACCCATGTGCTCGACGCCGCCGCCGATCGCGACGTCGTGGACGCCGGAGGCGATCAGGGCGGCGGCGAAGTTGACGGCTTGCTGGGCCGAGCCGCACTGGCGGTCGACGGTGGTCGCGGGGGTCTCGACCGGCAGCCCCGCTTCGAGCCAGGCGTTGCGGGCGATGTTGATGCCCTGCTCGCCGAACTGCTGGACACAGCCGGCGACCACGTCCTCGACCTCGGAGGGGTCGATGCCTGCCCGCTCGATCACGGTCGAGTAGGTCTTCGCCAGAAGGTTCGAGGGATGGGTGTCCTTGTAGTAGCCCTTCTCCTCGTGGCCGCGGCCGACGGGCGTCCGAGCCGCCTCCACGATGACGACCTCACGGCCCTGGAAGTTCCCGTTCTCAGCCACGTCTTCGCCTCCTGAGTCAGTTGTTTGATGCAACCAAGCTTGGCCAACAGAGCATACCCAATTGACTGGCGAGTCAACCAGGGCCTTCCTCTCGCGGCGAGGTTACCCCTAACTCGGCTTTCGCGGGGCGATGACGGCTAGCCGGGAGGCCTAGCGTGATAGACAACTCGGCCGGTGGTGGGCGCGGAGACATACGAGCGGCCGGCGATCGCCGGGAGCGGCACGATCGCCTGCGGGCTGGCCGCCTGCGCGAGCGCCAGCTCGAAGGTGATGCTGCTGGCGCGCTCCGACGCCTCCGCCTGGCGGGCCGAGGAGCGGGCGACCTCGCTCTCCGCCAAGGTCGACGACGCGGACCCGAGGCGGATCAAGGTGACCACCGAGACCGCCGACCTCGAATCGAGCGATCTGGCGATCGAGTCGATCGTCGAGGAGCTCGAGCCGAAGGCCGAGCTGCTGAAGACCCTCGGCGAGACCTGCCCCGAGGCGGACCTCGCGACGACGACCTCGGCGCTGCCGCTCGCCGAGCTCGGCTCGCGCAGCGGCCACCCCGATCGCGTCTTCGGGCTACACCCGTTCAACCCGGTGGTGAGGATGGAGCTGATCGAGCTCTGCCTCCCGAGCGCCGCCCGCGAGGGAATCGGGGGGCGGGCCCGCGCCTGGTGCGAGGGCTTCGGGAAGACGGTGGTCGAGGTCCCCGACGAGCCTGGCTTCGTCGTCAACCGGCTGCTCTTCCCCTACCTATTCGACGCGGTGCGGCTGCTCGAGCAGACCGGGATGAAGGCGGAGGAGGTCGACCGCTGCATGACCCTCGGCGCCGGCTACCCGATGGGGCCGCTGGCGCTGATCGACCTGGTCGGCGTCGACGTCGCGGTCGCGATCGGCGAGGCGCTCTACGCCGACAGCGGCGAGGAGCACCACCGCCCGCCCGGGCGCCTGATCAGCTCTGGTCAGCGAGGGCAAGCTCGGCCGGAAGTCGGGCGAGGGCTTCTTCAGCTACTGAGCCGGCTCGCTCAGGGTGATGACCAGCTCCGCGACGGTCTCCCCGACCGCGTCGAGGGCAGCGGGATCGAGCTTGTCGACGGTGTCCTGAGCGGTGTCGGCGTACAGATAGGAGAAGTCGATCAGGTCGATCGACGGGACCCCGGCCTGGAGGAACGGGATGTGGTCGTCGATGATCGGCGGCTGCGTCTGCGTCGGGGAAGTAGCCCTCGGCGCCGACCTCGGCGGCGGCCTCGCGCAGCCGCGACCAGAGCGCCGGATCGCGAGTTCTGCTCCCGGGGAATCTGGAGGCCCTTGTTGGCGATGTAGTCGAGGAGGATCATCTCCCCGATCTCGCCCGGATGGGCGGCGACGTAGGCCTTCGAGCCCCGAAGGGCGCACTGGTAGAACAACCCCTCGGGGCAGCCGGCGGGCTCCTCCTCGCCATCGAAGAGGACGAAGCGGACCTCGCGGTGGCCCTTCGGCAGCAACCCGGGGAGGACCTTCGCAAGCTCGACCACGGCCGCGGTGCCGGCGGCCCCGTCGTTGGCGCCGACGAAGTCGGGGATGGTCGCCTCGGTGTCGTAGTGCGCACCGACGACGATCGCGGGCTGCTCCCCGGGGATGACGCTGATCAGATTCAGCAGTCCTCCGGCCAGCGGCTGAACCTGGAAGTTCGGAAGCTCGCGCCGCAGCTCACGACCGAGAGCCTGCGAGGCCTCCGAGCCCGCGGGTCGGGGCCCAAAGGCGACCTGGCGCTCGATCAGGTCGAATGCCCGCGCGGAGTCGAACCGGTCCGGGCTGGAGTGCGTCTGACCCACACCCAACGCCGGCGAGGACCGCCAGCGCTGCGCCGAGCAGCGCGGCGCTAAGCCGCGCGCTTGTCCGGCGCCTTGCCCTTGCGCTTCGCGCGGCGCCGGGCGCGGGCGCGGATCGGGGGGACGGCGGGCTCCTCATGGCGCCCGCAACGATCCCAGATCACGTCGGCTTCGGAGACACCCTGCTTGTCGGCCTCGGTCTCGACCTCGGTCCAGGGCAGCTGCGCCTCGGGGAGATCGTCCCAGCGGGCGAGGTCGAGCGCCTCGAGCGCTCCCTCCAGCGCCGGCCCACGATGCTCCTCCGAGCGGAGCACCGCCCTCACCACCTCGAGCTGCTTATCGCTGAGCCGAACGATCCACATGCGGCCTCCTCGGGGCGAGTCCCAGGCGGACCCGATTGCGGGCAAGCTAGAGCTGTAAACGGACGGAAGGGAAAAGCCCTGCTAACGGGGGTCCTGGCCGGCGGCGGGGTGAATCCGAACCGCCTCGACCCGGTTTTCGCGCACCGACTCCACCCGGATCTCGAAACCATCGGCGCTGATCACGTCGCCCCGCTTCGGCAGCCGCCCGAGCTCCCCGAAGACGTAGCCGCCGATCGAGTTGTAGGCATCGGTGTCGACCGGCAGCTCGATGCCGCGGTCGGAGAGATCGCCGAGGGAGACGTGTCCGCGCACGTACCAGTCACCGTTGGTGAGCTGGCGAAGCGAGCCGGCCAGGGGGTCGGTCTCGTCCTCGATCTCCCCCACCACCTCCTCGAGGATGTCCTCGACCGTGACGATCCCAACCGTCCGGCCGTATTCGTCCACCACCACTCCCATCGAGGAGCGCTGGCGCTGCAGCTCGGTGAGCAGGTCGTCGAGCGGCTTCGTCTCCGGGACGATCAGAGCGTCGCGGACGGCCGACTCGATCTTCGCCTCTGGCCCCTCGGCCATCATCAGCCGTACCAGGCGCAGCGCGTGAACGATGCCCCTGACCCGGTCCGCGTTTCCGTCCTCCACCACCACCAGGCGGTTGTGCCCCGAGGAGATGCACAGGGTGAGAGCATCCGAGACGTTCGACGAGTAGTCGACGGTGACCACCGCCGGGATCGGCGTCATCACCTCGCGCGCCTCCTGCTCGTGTAGGTGGAATACCCCGCTCAGCATCACCGCCTCGCCCCGGTCGAGGTCGCCGCCGACCGCCGACTGCGAGATCAGCGCCTTGAGATCCTCGGAGGTGGTGTGCCTCTCCCCGAAGTCGGCGGGCCGCACTCCGAAGAGGCGGACGATCGCAGTTGGCGGCCGCGGTCAGCCCGACCGTGATCGGGGCGCTGATCAGTCGGAAGACCTGCAGGGGGCGGGCGAGGAAGCGCAGGCTGCTCTCGGGCCGGGAGATCGCGAACAGCTTCGGCGCCTGCTCGCCCACCACCACGTGGAGTGCGGTGACGATCGCGTAGGCGAGTCCCACCGAGATCAGCGCGTGGCGACGCCATGGCTGAGGTCCCCGAAGACCGGCTCGATCAGCCTGGCGACCGCCGGCTCGCCGAGGAAGCCGATCCCGATCGAGGCCATCGTGATCCCCAGCTGGCAGGCGGATAGGTACTCGTCGATCCGCTCGAGCTGCTCCATGGCCGACGCTCGCGCCGCGGGCCTCGTCGCTCAGCCAGCTGCTCGATCCGGCTACGCCTTGCCCTGACCAGAGCAAACTCGGCAGCGACGAACAACCCGTTGATCGCGATCAACAGGAACAGGACGACGAGGAGAACGCCGGTCATCGGCTCCTCCCGGTCAGGCGTGCGCGGGCGGGGAAGTCGGCGCGCTCACTCCCGCTGGGGAGCCGGTACTCGAGGGGTCGTCGTCGTTCATCGGCGACCGGCCAAGGCTAGCAGCAGACCCGACAGGCTAAGGCGCGAGGCGCGAGGCGCGCAGGCAGGAGGGAACGCCCCGGCTAGGCCAGCTCCTCGACCTTCTTCGCGAGCTCGAAGTCGTTCTCGGTGAGGCCGCCCTCGGCGTGGGTCGAGATCGCGACCTCGACCTGGCTCCAGGAGATCGCGATGTCAGGGTGGTGATTCATCTCCTCCGCCGGCTCCGCAATCGAGTCGACAAACTTGACCGAACCGACGAAGTCTCCGCGGTCGAAGCTCTTGACGATGAACTCGCCCCGCTGGCGCCAGCCGCTGAGCTCGCCGAGCCTGGTCTTGATCTCCTCGTCGCTAAGAAGTGCCATATTCGAAGGGTGCGCATCGCGAGCCTAGTCCCTTCGGCCACCGAGATGCTATTCGCTCTTGGGCTCGGCGAGCAAGTAGTCGGCGTCACCCACGAGTGCGACTTCCCCCCGGAGGCCGCCTCGCGCCGCCAGCTGACCCGCAGCGTCATCCCCGAGGGGCTCTCCGCGCGGGAGATCGACGCCGCGGTCCGGGAGCGCACCGGCGAGGGGCGGCACCTCTATGAGCTCGACGAGGCGATCCTGAGCGAGCTGCGGGTAGACCTGATCGTCACCCAAGCCGTCTGCGAGGTCTGCGCGGTCTCCTACGAGGACGTGGTCGCGGTGGCCCAGCGACTTCCCACCCGGCCCGCGGTGATCTCGCTCGACCCCGAGCGGCTCGCCGAGGTGCTCGCCGACGTCAGCCGCCTGGGCGAGGCGGCGGGCGCCGCCAGGCAGGCCGCCGAGCTTCGCGACCAGCTCTCCTCCCGGCTGGACGCGATTCGCGAGGCGGTTGCCGGCGCGTCCCGGCCCCGGGTGCTGGCGCTCGAATGGCTCGACCCGCCTTTCATCGGCGGTCACTGGGTGCCGGAGATGATCGAGAGCGCCGGTGGGCTGGATGTCCTCGGCGAGGCGGGGACCAAATCACGCACTGCCGACTGGGAGGAGCTGGCGGCTGCCCGGCCGGAGGTGGTGGTTGCGATGCCCTGCGGCTGGGATGCCGAGCGTGCGGTCGAGGAGGTGCAGGAGCACGCCATCGAGCTCGTCGCCGCCGAGCCGGCGCGGGTCTGGGCGGTCGACGCCGCTTCCTCGTTCTCGCGCCCGGGCCCGCGGCTGGTCGAGGGCACCGAGCTGCTCGCGCATCTGCTCCACCCGGATAGGGTTGAGGCGCCCGCGGGAGTCGATTTCGAGGAGGTGGGCGCCGGTGACCGTGCCGTCCCGCGCAGGTGACCTTCTTATATGGAGGAGCGACCTATGGGCGGCCTGAACTGGGCCGAGCATACGGTCGAGATCGAGGCGCCGATCGAAACCTGCTTCGAGGCGATCGTCGACTACGAGAGCTTTCCCGAGTGGCAGCGGGCGGTGGTCGACACCGAGGTCCTCGACCGCCACAAGGACGGTCTGGGCAAGAAGGTGAACCTGATCGTCGACGCCAAGGTCCGCAAGGTCGACTACACGCTCGATTACCGCTATCGGCGTCCGACCCTGATCGAGTGGGACTTCGTCGAGGGAAACGGGATCAACGACGCCGACGGCACCTACACCTTCGAGGATCTCGGCGACGGGCGCACCAGGGCGACCTACAACTTCGGGCTCGAGGTGGGCATCCCCCTGCCGGGCCCGGTCGCGCGCCGCGCCCACAAGCAGACCCTGAAGGGATCGGTCGAGGACCTGAAGAAGGAGGCGGAGCGCCGCGCTGTCGCCGCGAAACCGGCGGAGAAGGATGAGAGGCAGGACCCGCTCGCCTCGAAGCGCTTCGGCGGCAGCCAGCGCGGGGTCGAGGAGCCGACCGCCGAGCGCCCGGTCGAGCCCCAGCCGGCGAGCGCCGAGGACGAGTCGGTCACAGACGCGGCCGCCGAGGTCGTCTCGGCTACCACCAGACTCGCGCGCGTGGTCGTCTCGAAGTCGCTCGGGGCCGCCGGCGGGGCTGTTGGCAGGATCCGCCGGTTGCGTCCCTGAGCGCGACTAGGGCTCCCAGCAGTAGAGGAAATAGAGCGCGTCGGGGTCGCGGACGATCAGCTTCGCGTAGCGCTGGACGGCGCCGACGTAGAGCCGCGAGGGGTTGTACGAGTAGAGGGCGCGGCCGTAGCTCCGCGGGGCGCCCGAGTCGCGAAGCAGGTTGGCGGCGGCGAGGATCGCGTCGTGGTCGTCCTTGATGTTCCCGCCCATCCCGTAGATGCGCCAGGTAGAGGGGATGAACTGCATCGGCCCCTTGGCTCCGGCGACGCTGTTGCTCTTCACTCGCCCGAACTTCGACTCGACCAGGTGGATCGCCGCGAGGTAGTTCTCCCCGATCGCGTAGCGCTCTCGGGCGGCGCCGTAATAGCCGACCAGATCGGCCAGCGGCTTCGGCGGGGCGGTCTTCAGCTTCCGCGGCCGAGCGCCACCGGAGAGCTTCCGCAGGTCGCGCGCCGCCCGGGTCAACTCGCGGACCTCGCTCGCAAGCGCGGCCGGGAGGAGACCGAAAGTCGCGGTCGCCAGATTGGGATGGGCGGCGAGCAGGCGAGCTGCCTCCTCGAGGAACCGCGCCGGCGCGACCACCTCATCCGGTGGCGGCTCCGTCGGTGGGTCTCCGGCGCCCCGCCAGCCGTCGATCGCCTCCCGGAGGGCGACGTCGTTGGCGGAGAGCTGGGCTGACAGGTCCTCCGCGCTCGTCGCCGCAACGGCCGAATTCGATGAGTCATTCCCGCAGGCGATCAGGCCGAGGGCAGCGAAGCCACCGACGGCGGCCAGTGCCATGAGCCTTGCCAGCCGGCGAAGAGGCGTATTCATCGGCAGGGAGATGCTAAGCGGAGCTCGCGGCGACCATCGCCCCGGCGAGAGCGCCGATCGCCAGGAGGAGCAGGCCGCCGACCTCGAAGGCGGTTCCAACCCGGGCGGGTGCCTGCCGCTCAACCCCGACCAGAAGCAGCGCCGCGACTCCGCCTCCGATCAGCCCGCCGAGGTGACCGCCGATCGAGATCCCGGGGATCGCGAAGGTGAGCGCCAGGTTGAGGACGATGAAGAGGCCGAACTGGGTTGCGAGCTCCTCCCTGCCGCGCCCGCGGGCGACCACCACCACCGCCGCCATCAGGCCGAAGATCGCCCCGGAGGCGCCGACCGTGACCGTGTTCGGGTCGAGCAAGAGCGCTCCGAAGGAACCGGCGAGCAGCGAGATGAAGTAGATCGCGAGGAAGCGCGGCGTGCCGATCCCCGGCTCGAGCAGGGTTCCCGGCGATGTAGAGGACGTACATGTTGAAGAGCAGGTGCAGAGGCCCCGCATGGAGGAATGCTCCGGTGACGATCCGGTACCACTCGCCGTCGGCGATCCCCGGGCCGAACACGCCGCCGTCCTGGATCAGCTGGCCCGCGGTGAGGCCACCGCCGGCGCCGATCTCGGCGAAGAAGGCGACCACGTTGATCGCGATCAGCGCATAGGTCGCATACGGGGTGCTGGGCGCCGATAAGGGCGCCGGTACCGCTTCTCACCTTGGTCCGCTGCTTGGCGCACTCCGGGCAGCGCATCCCGACCGGGGTCGAGGTCATGCACTCCGGGCAGATCGGCCGGCCGCAGTTGGAGCAGGAGACGCCGGTCTCCCGGTTCGGGTGCCGATAGCAGGTCTGCATCGACGGGAGCGTAGATGAGAGGTGAAGCGGGCCCGCCGACTCTCAGTCGACCCGGGCGCCGAGCAGCGGCTTGCTCGTCGGTGCCTGATGGCCAGGACCGGACTCGCGGGTGACCAGCACCTGGCTGCCCGCGGGCAGAGACTCCGGAACTACGGCGGTGCCACGGCCGGTTGCGTCGGGGACGAAGGTGGAGCTGGGCGTGACCGATGACCCCCGCGCGACCCAGAGCTGGTAGACGGCGCCCTGCGGAAGCTGGGGCATTCCGTGGACGCTGAGCATCGCCGAGTCCTCGGCGACCACCAGCGAGCCGCCGATTCCGGCACCGGCCTGGGTGACCGGGACCGTGCTTACGCCGCCGCCACCCTCGTCGCCGTCGTTGGCCACCAGGTAGCCGGCAACCCCGGCGGCGACCACCGCGAGCACCGCCAGCCCGGCGGCCGGCCTCAGGACGAGGCGGCCGAGCCGGCTCCGGCGTCCCCTGCCGGCCTTCGCCGGCTCGGCCTTGACCTCGGCCTCTGCCCTGACGATCTCGAGCAGGCGCTCGCGAAGCTCGGGCGGCGGCTCCAGCTGGGGAACCGACTCGGCAAGCACGCCGACCGCGGGGTAGATTCGCTCGCGCAGCTCGGTCGAGCAGCGCTCGCAATCGGGCACGTGCCTCGACACCGTCCGCTCCTCTTCGGGGTCGAGGGCGCCGAGCGCGTAGCCGGTGAGATCGTCGTGGCTCGGGTGGGTCATCACATCCCCTCCGCCAGCGACGCGCGGACCTTCTCGAGCCCCAGCCGCATCCGCCCCTTGATCGTCCCCAGCGGCTCGTTCAGCATCCTGGCGATCTCGGCGTGGGTGAAGCCGCCGAAATAGGCGAGCTGGATCACCTTCGACTGATCCTCGGGCAACCCCGAGAGAGCGCCCCGCACCTCGCGCGCGGTCTCCCGCCGCAGCGCCTCGACGTCGGTCAGTTCCTCGGCCGGCCGGCGTTCGAGCGCCTCCTCGGAGTCGAAGGCGAGCTTCGGAGCCCGGACGGCGTCGCGGCGCAGAAAGTCGATCGCCCGGTTGCGGACGATGCCCAGGGTCCAGGCCCGGACGCTGCCGCGGGCTCGGTCGAAGCACGCACCGCTGCGCCAGATCGAGATCAGCGCCTCCTGGGTGACGTCCTCTGCGGCCTGGCGGTCGCCGACGATCCGGTAGGCGAGCGAGTAGGCGGCGCCGCCGTGACGGTCGTAGAAGATCTCGAAGGCGTCCGGGTCCTTGGCCGCGACCAGCGGCATCAGGTCCTCGTCGGCGAGCCTCTGCAGCTCAGCCTTGGTCACGGAACCTCTCCCCAGTGATCCATTTCAATTTGCCCCACGCTAGTGGCTACGCGAGGTCCGCGGAAACGGATCAGGCGTCCGCAGCGGACGCGATATTCACCGTGGGGCGACGCCCGGCACCAAGTCCCAAAGGAGGAGAGCATGGACGCGTCTAGCCCAGCGAGGCTCTACTGCCTGCTCGTCGGTGGAGTGCTCGTGATTGCCGGGATCATCGGCTTCTTCTACGAGGCCAGCTTCGCCACCGGCGACTCGATCAAGGACGAGGAGGTCTTTGGCGTCCTCGCCGTCAACGGCTGGCACAACCTCGTCCACATCGCGATCGGCGGGCTCCTGCTGGTGGCGGCCGGGGGCGCCGCACGGGGAGCGGCGCTGTTCGTCGGGGGGCTCTACATCGCCCTCTGCGTCCTCGGCTTCATCGCCACCGGCGGTGACGGGATCGGCTTCGTCGCGGAGAACGGCGTACTTTTCGACCTCGTGCCGGTGAACGACGAGGACAACGTCCTGCACCTGATCCTCGGCCTCACCGGGATGCTCGCGGGCCTCGCCACCCGCAAGGCGGGTGCGCCCGCGCGGCTGGCCTAGTCCAGGCGCGAGCGAACCTGTTCGGCGATCCCGGAGAGGCCGCTGGAGGGCTTGCGACGCCGCCGCAGCTCGAGCAGCACCAGGGCGCCGCCGGCGACGCCGCCGGCGGCGACCGCGGCCGCCGGGCGCAGCCAGTTCCGCGGATCGCGCAGCGAGCGCAGCTCCGACTCCGAGAGCTCCTCGGCCCATGCCGAAAGCTCCTCCGCGGCGGCCTCGGTGACCGCGCTCAGGGTGTCTTCCACCCTCCCGGAAAGCTTCTCGGGAGGCTCGATCGGCCGCAGAGCCGTCCGCAGCAACTGCTCGACCTCGTTGCGGGACTCGCTGGGCTCAGTCATTCGAATCCAATCTCCTCCTGAAGCTGCTTGATCGCCCTGTGGATCAGGACCTTGGTAGCGCCGTCGGTGCGGCCCAGCGCCCGGGCGATCTCGCGGTTGTCCATGCCGAGCGCGAAGCGCATGATCAGCGCCTCGCGCCTGTCGTCGGGAAGCTCTCGGACGCCGTCGATCACCTGCCTCAGCTCCTCCCGGCCCTCGACGATTCGCTCGGTGCCGTGCAGGGGCCGCGATCGGATCGCTTTCGTCGAGCGACGCCTGAGGGCGCCGCGCGCGGTCGCGGTGGTAATTGGAGGCGAGGTTGTGGGCGATGCGGATGAGCCAGGGACGCAGCGGGCGCCCGTTCGACTCTCGCTGGGCGCGCTCGAAGTGCCGGTAGGCCTGTAGGAAGGCCTGCTCGGTGAGGTCCTCGGCGTCGTGGTGGTTGCCGACCCGGTAGTAGGAGTAGGAGTAGACGTCGCGCAGGTGGTCGCGGTAGAGCTGCTCGAAGTCGCGGTCGAGCTCGGCCTTCGCCCGGCCCGTGACGGCCGGGCGCTCTGGTCTCGGAGTCGGCCACGACATCAAGCCTACTCCGGGCGGCTCATGCCGCCCGCCTCTCCCGCTCCGCTCGCCGCACCCGGCCATCCACTCGCCCGGAGAGATCTCGCCCGCGACCAGGTTCGCAAGGCGCTCCATCGCCGTGAGTCCACCGCCCGATGCGCCCACCGCCTTCGCCATCAAGGGCACCGAGTCGAGGCCCTCGGAGGCCTGACCGATGATCCCCGGGATCTGCTCGGCGGGAGTCCCCTGCTCCGAGCAGCTCTCCGGCCCGCCGGTTGCGGCTGCCCGGGCGCCAGAATCGTCGCGGTCAGGTCGCCGACCCCGGCGAGCCCGGAGAAGGTGTCGGAGCTGCCGCCGCGCGCGTCGGCGTAGTCGACGCACTCGCGCCAGACCTCGGCGGTGGCGATTCCGGCCGCGTTCATCCCCTGCGGCCTCGGCCGCGGCGGCGGCGAGGGCGGCGGCGTTCTTGGCGGCGCCCGCGATCTCCACGCCGAGCACGTCGCTGGTGCGCTCGCAGACGAGGCCGGCCTCGTCGAAGACCTCGCCGAGCTGCTCGCGCAGGTCGGGTCGCGCTGCCGAGCACGAGGGCGGCGGTGCCCGATACGGCCTCCTTCGCGTGGGCGGGCCCGCCGAGGCAGGCGATCGCGCGCGCCCGGGCGATCCGCTCGGCCACGTACTCGGAGGGCAGGGCGCCCATCGGCGCCACCAGCCCCTTGCTCAGCATCAGCACCGAGGTGCGCTGCCCGACCCGGTCGCCGATCGCGCCGACGGCCGGCGGCAGCGCCGCCGAGGGGACCGCCAGGCAGACGAGGTCCATGCCGGCGAGCTCGATCTCGGAGGCCCGCTTCACCGCCAGCGCTGTCGGGCAGGGGGACGCCGGGCAGGTAGCGCTCGTTGTTGCGGCTCTCGGCCATCTCCTCGGCCTGCTCCTGCGTGCGGCAGCCGAGCTGCACCTCGAGCCCGCCGCGCGCCAGCAGCACCGCCACCGCCGTCCCCCAGCTGCCGGCGCCGATCACCGCCGCCTTGCGCAGCGGCGGCAGGCCGCCGAGCCACTCCCACTGCAGCTCGATCACCGGCCAGATCCGGGCGCCGACCGAGTTCGCCAGGGTCGGCGAGGGGTTCTCGGTTCGGGGGAAGGTCAGCGCCCGCCCGGCCCGGACCTTGACCTTGCGGGGGCGGATCCGCCAGCCTTTGCGCACGTGCTCGGTGCCGATGCACGGCGACCGGCAGCACCGCCGCCCCGGTCTCCAGCGCCATGCGGCCGAAGCCGCGCCTGGGCCTTCCGAGCGAGCCGCTGCGGATCCGGGTGCCCTCGGGAAAGATGCAGATCGCTCCGCCCCGATCGAGAACCCCGCGCGAGGTGACCAGGGTCTCCTCGTCCGACTGGCCCCGGCGCACCGGATAGGCGCCGAGCCGGTTGAGCAGCCAGCCCAGCCAGCGCTTCTCGAACAGCTCGACCTTGGCCACGTAGTGCAGCGGCCGGCGCCAGGGCAGGGAGGCGCCGATCACGAAGGGTCGAGGAAGCTGCGGTGGTTGGAGGCGACGATCAGCGGCCCCGCACCCGGGCGTGCTCGCGGCCGATCCGCGAGAGCCGGAAATAGACGAGGAAGAACGGCTGCAGAAGGAGGCGGGCGAGCACGTAGAGGGGGCGATTGACGCCGTGTTCGCGCGTGAAGCGGTGGTAGCTGAGCAGCCTCTCCTCGTCCATGGGCAGAGAGGGAAACACGCCCAGGTGCAGCCAGTTACAGGCTGCTCACCAGGCTGCCGCGCAGGATCGCCTCGAGGTCGGCGCGCTCGAGCTCACCGGGCGTCATCTGGAAGAGCTCCGGCCTCGCGATCGCGACCTCGATCACCGCATCGATGCGGTCACGGTCGGCTCCCAGCTCGCCCAGCCGCGGCGGCCGCCAGCCAGCTCCTTGATCCGGTCGCCAATGCTCTCGGGATCGGTTCCGAGCGCCACCGCCAGCGCCTCGATCTGCTCGGGTGCGCGCTCGCGCATCGCCGTCCATCGTCGCCGGCAGCAGCGCCGCGTAGGTCTCGGCGTGGGGCGTGTCCAGCACCCGGACCAGGGTCTGGCTGAGCACGTGGTGGAGGGCGATCCCGGCCCGGTCGACGGCGGTGCCGCGCGAGCAAGGCGCCGAGGGCGAGCTCGGAGCGGTCGCGCTCGGCGCGATCGGCGTCGAGCGCAGCGGGCGATCAGCTCCGCGCCCGCAGCGCGTCCTTGCGGGACGCCTCGTCGGCGAGCGGCGTGTAGAGGCGACTCGGCGGCGTGCGCGAGGGCGTTCATCGCGGTGGCGCGCAGCTGGGGCTCGGGCGCGCTGGTCATCACCATCGGGTCGGCCAGCACCAGCGACGGGCGCACCCCGGAGGCGCCCCGATGGCCCGTCGGCAGCCGGTGGATCGCCGTCATCGGCGCGCCCGAGAGCGTGGTCGGCAGCGCCGCGACCTCCCCACCACGAACCGCCGCGATCCGCCTTCGCCGAGTCGATCACCCGGCCGCCGCCGAGGGCGACCAGGCGGTCCGAGCCGACGTCCTCGAGGACCGCGGCGGCGGCCTCGGGAACCTGCGCGGCGCCGATGAAATGGGTCGCCTCGGCGGCTTGATCGAGCTCCGAGGCCTCCGTCGAGCGCCCGCTGCGTGGTCAGGAGGTCGAACTCGTCCCAGCCGGCCTCGGCGAGCAGCTCCGGCGCGTCGGCGAGCAGCCCCTCGCGGAGAACCACGGTGCGCCCCCGAGCGTCGTCCCGCCAGCTGACCTCCTGCATAAGCCCGGCGCGGGACTCGAACCCGCAACCTCGTCATTACAAGTGCCGCGCTCTACCAATTGAGCTACCCGGGCAGTTCGTAGTCGCGAGCCCAGCGAATTCCGTCCGCTTGACCGTTGCGGGCGGGCTTAACCCGCAGACAGCCGCGGCCAGCTGGCACTTCGTCGACGGGGACAGCATAGATCTGGTCGGTTGCGGGGCAGTAGACAAGAAAGACCTCGGCATCACCGTCGTAACCCCGCTCGATTGATCCACGGGTGTTGGACCTGACGCTCGTGGTGTTGAACATAACGACGCCCCGCCTGAGCCGCCCCGTCTTGCACTGGGCGCGAACGAACCGGCCTTCGATTTCGAGGACCAGGTCATACCGTTGGTTGGTTCCGAAAGGAACCAGGACCTGATAGCCCCTTCGGACGAGCTCAGTGAGTATCGCGGCCTCAGTTCGCAGACCGACATCGACTGGATGGGAGCTTGGCCTGGGGGCCTTCAGGCAAAAACTGGTCTCCACTACGGGGAGTCTGAGGCGCTGTCTGGTACGACTCGCACTCGAGTCGTGACAATTTGGTGACAGAAGGCAGTCTGCGGCCTACCTGTCGAGCGGTTACGCCTCCTCGTCCTCGGCTTCGCCGGAGTCGTCGTAGTCGACTGGCCCCACCGAGACGGACCTCCCCGTGCCTAGACTGGGCGCCGTGGCTCCCCTGACCGAGCTCGAGGCGGGCGCTGACCGGCCCCGGCGGCGCGGCGGCGCGTGGGCGCTGGCTCGCCCGCGGAGCCTGGCTGCTGGCGGCCGCCGAGGTCTTGGTCGCGGTTCGAAACCACCTCACTGATCGGCTCAGCGAGAAGGAGCGCCGGCGCCTGGTCGAGATCGTGAAGAGCTCGCGCGGGCGGCCCTCCAATCTCGACGACCGCGAGCGCCGCGAGCTGCAGCAGCTGCTGGGCAAGATCGAGCCCCGGGAGCTGCTCGGAACCGTGGCGCGCTCCGGCTTCGCCGGGCGCTTCCGCCGATAACGCGAGTAGATGCGAGGGCGCTCCGTCAGGAGCGACCCGTTGGACGTGGAGGGCAACCCGTCTGAGAAGGTGAACGGCCGCCCCGCATGGGGCGGCCGCTCGTGCCGTGCCTGTGTGTGAAGTGGGTCCCGCTAGATCTTCACCGCGCGGGATGCGAGGTGGATGCCGACCTTGCGCTTGACCCTCTGGAGTGCGTTGTCAACCGTCTTCGTGTCGCACTCGAGCCGCTCGCCGATCACCTCGTAGGAGTGGCCATCGAGGTAGAGGGCGAGAACGTGGCTCTCCAGCTCGGAGAGGACGCTGGTCAGGCAGGAGACGAGGCTTTCCAGCTCCTCGCCCGCGATCACCTGATTGACCGGGTCGCGCACCAGCGGGCCGGGCAGCACCTCCTCCAGGGTGGTGTCGGAGTCGGGCCCGGCGGCGGCCGGCGTCTGGCTGAACGAGACGTACTGGTTCAACGGCGTGTGCTTGTTGCGGGTCGCCGTCTTCACCGCGGTGATGATCTGGCGGGTGATGCAGAGCTCGGCGAAGCCGCGGAAGCTCGCCTCCCGCTCGGGGCGGTAGTCGCGGATCGCCTTGAACAGGCCCAGCATCCCCTCCTGCATGAGGTCGTCGGCGTCGCCGCCGAGCAGGAAGTAGGACGAGGACTTGACCCGGACGAAGCGGCGGTAGCGCCGCACCAACTGGTCGTAGGCGTCGGTCCGGCCGTTCTTTGCGAGGGCGACGAGGAACTCGTCGTCGGGGCCGGGCCCGGCGCTCCTCTCCCCCTGGGGAACGTTCCGCGCCTGGACGACAGCCTGCTCTTCGGTGCTTGGGGTGGGTACAGCCACAGCGGCCTCCTTTTGACGGTGGTCTCCTGTGGCGCTCCGTACCTCCCCTGGACGCGCCTCCTCGGGTGCTTCCATCAGGTTCAACCTGAGGTTCACCCTGGCGGCGCAGACTAGGGCGGCCGCCGCCCGATGTCAATCAACGTTCGGACCCGACGCAAGATTGCTTGCAGGATCCGTGCCTGGAAGGACCGAACGCGGGCCGAAACGCGTACTCCGTCCGCGTGCCCCGGTACTTGGTGCGTCGCTCGAGCGCGCGCCCGGATGCCGCGAAGCTACTCGTCGGCCTCGGGCGCGCAGTTCTCGTCGCGCCCGCCCAGGCGGCCCAGCAACTCGGCGAGTGTGTTCATCTCCTCGTCGTCGAGGACGGCGCCGAGGCGGTTCTCGATGTCCGCGATATGTCCCGGCGCGCATTCCTTCAGCTTGGTCAGGCCGGCGTCGGTCAGCACCGCATAGCTGACGCGGGCGTCCTCCTTGCAGGCGCCCTTCCCGACCAGCCCCTGGTCCTCGAGCCGCTCGAGCAGCCGGGTGATGCCCGATGGCGAGAGCTGCAGCTCGTGCGCGAGGTCGATCCGCCGCATTCCCTCTTCCCCGGCGCGCGAGAGCAGGAGCAGCGCCCCGTAGTCGTTCAGGGTCAGCCCGTGTTGAGCGACGAGGGAGGCGTTCAGCTCGCTGATCAGCAGTCGCGCGCGCGTCCATGAGCCGGCTGAACGCAACTGTCGCCGGGGATGCTTTAGTTGTCAATTGTTGAGGGCTCAAGTTATTCTGCTAAACTCTTTGAGTAGTCAAGAAGTTTACCCCACTCGAAGGAGTAGTTCAAATGAGCGCAACGCAGACAGAGTCAACCATTCCAACAGGCGTCTGGAAGTCCGACCCGATCCACTCCAGCGCGGGGTTCACCGTCAGGCACATGGTCGGCACCTTCCGCGGTAGCTTCGGTCAGTTCGAGGCCGAGCTCAGCGACGCCTCGGGCGAGCCGCATCTCGCTGGCCGGGTTCCGGTCGAGAGCGTCCGGGTGGACGAGGAGAACCTCTACGGCCACCTGCTCTCGCCCGGATTTCTTCGACAGCGAGCGCAACCCCGAGATCAAGTTCGACTCGACCCGGATCGTCCGCGAGGGCGAGCAGATCGTGATCGACGGCGAGCTGACGGTCAAGGGCGTCACCAAGCCGGTAGAGGCACGTGGCCAGGTCACCGGTCCGGTGATAGGACCCGCAGGACAATGAGCGCATCGGGTCGACCTGGAGACCAAGGTGACCGTCACGCCTACGGCCTCGACTGGCAGATGGAGCTCCCGGACGGCGGCAATGTCCTCGGCGACGAGGTCACCCTCACCGTCCATCTGGAGCTCGTCACGGAGGCGTGAGCGATGCGCGTGCTGGGGAATCGTTACAGGCAGTCCTCGGTCGAGAGCCTCCGCACAATCGCCAGGCTGTTGCGGGCGGCGGGCGAACTGCTGCCGCCGCCCGCCGAGCTTGAGCCCTACGACGGGCTCAAGGCCGGTCCCGGCCTATGACGAGGACGACGACGGCGAGCGGCGCCCCAGCCGCCGTCCGCCACCTGCGGGAGGCGATCCAGGGGCCGATGCGATCCTGATCGCCACCCCCGAGTACAACTCCTCGATCCCGGGCAGCTGAAGAACGCACTGGACTGGGTCTCGCGACCAGCCGGCCGCAGCGCGGCCCAGGGCAAGCCGGTCGCCGTCGTCGGCGCCAGCACCGGCATGTTCGGTGCCGTCTGGGCGCAGGCCGAGACCCGCAAGGTCCTCGGCGCCATCGGGGCGCAGGGTTCTCGACCGCGAGCTCCCGGTGGCGAAGGCGGACGCCGCCTTCACCGAGGACGGACGGCTCGCGGATCTGGAGCTTCACGAGCAGCTCGAGGAGACCCTCGCCGAGCTCGTCTCCCAGGCCGAGCAGTCTCAGGCGATGGAGCGGGCAGTCGCCGCCTAGAAGTACCTCCTCAGTACCTCCTCAGGGTCTCGACCGCTCAGCTCTCGCGCTGGCGAACGGCCTCGAACAGGACCACCGCCGCGGCGACCGAGACGTTCAGCGATCCGACCCTGCCCTTCGTCGGGATCGAGACGAGCTCGTCGCACCGCGACGCGACCCGGGGCCGAATGCCCTTGCCCTCCGAGCCGAGCACCAGCACCGCGCGCCCGACCCAGTCGAGGTCG
This sequence comes from uncultured Solirubrobacterales bacterium, assembly GCA_963780305.1. Lineage (GTDB taxonomy): Bacteria > Actinomycetota > Thermoleophilia > Solirubrobacterales > 70-9 > CAVVYV01. The sequence goes on along the minus strand of CAWABN010000016.1, from coordinate 36,716 downwards.
GTGTAGCGCTTCGGTGCTTCGGCGGCGGCGCCGTAGATCCAGGCTCCCGACTCCTTCGCGTCGGCGAGCCAGTCGGCGAGGTTCCGCACCCGGGCCACCGGCAGATGCTCGACCGCGCCCGCCGAGGCCTTGCAGGCGGCCGGGGTGACCGAGGCCGCGCGCCGCTCGGGGATCACGACCCCGACGCCCCGGCAACCTCGGCGGCCCGGCAGACCGCCCCCAGGTTATGTGGGTCCTGGATCTGGTCGAGGGCGACGACGAGGCCCTGGCCGTCGTCAGCCTCGAACAGGGACGCCGGATCGGCGTAGGGGTAGGGATCGACCTCGGCGACCACGCCCTGGTGCTCGGGCGAGCCGCAGAGCCGCTCGAGCTCCTCGGCCGGCGTCTCCGGCGCCCGCCATACCCTGTGGACCCGCCGGCGGCCGCGCTCGGCCTCGGCGACCGGGCGGCGCCCGTAGATGAACTCGCGGCCCTCCTCCTTCGCCGCGGGCACCGCTCAGCGCTTCCGGCACGAGCCGGGCGCCGCCTGCCTCGTCACGGACCTCCCAGCCCATCCCGGCGAGCTGTTCGCGGATCGCGTCGGCGCGCTCGAAGTCCTTTGCGGCTCGCGCCTCCTGGCGCTCGGCGAGCAGTTGCTCCGCCTCCGGCGTCGGCGCCTCGTCCTCGCTCAACAACGAGTCGAGTCCAAGCAGCGGCAACAGCTCCTCGAGCGCGCCCCGGGCGCCGGGCAGCTCGCGCCTGTTCCCCTCGGCGACGATCTCGAACAGGGCGGCGAACGCCCGTGGGGTGTTGAAGTCGTCGGCGAGCGCAGCCAGGAACGCCTCGCGCTTCTCGGCGATGAAGGAATCGGGCTCTCCGCCCGGAGCATCGATCAGGTAGTTGCGGATCCGCTCCACCCGGGCGGCCGCCTCCTGCAGCGCCTCGTCGGAGAAGGCGAGCGGCTGGCGGTAATGCCCCGAGGCGAGGTATGCGACCACCGCCGGCCCGCCGAAGCGCTCGAGCGCCTCGGAGAGCTGGAAGATGTTGCCGACCGACTTCGACATCTTCTCCTCGTCGAGCTGGACCATCCCGTTGTGCATCCAGATCCGGGCGAGGGGGACGCCGCGGGCCGCCTCGGTCTGGGCGATCTCGTTCTCGTGGTGGGGGAAGACCAGATCGATGCCTCCACCGTGGATCGCGAAGTCGAGGCCGAGCACTTTCTCGGCCATCGCCGAGCACTCGATGTGCCAGCCGGGGCGGCCCTTGCCCCAGGGCGAGTCCCAGAAGGTGTCCTCCCCCTCCTTCTGACCCTTCCAGAGAGCGAAGTCGAGGTGATCCTCCTTCAGCGACTCGGTTCCCGCCTCCTCGCCCTGGTCCATCTCCTCGGGGTCGCGATTGGAGAGCTTGCCGTAGCCGTCGAAGCTGCGGACCCGGAAATAGACGTCGCCGTTTGCCTGGTAGGCGTGGCCCGAGGCGATCAGCGCCTCGATCAGCTGGATGATCTCCTTGATCGTCTCGCTGGCCAAGGGCTCGGCGTCGGGCCTGCCCAGACCGAGGGCGTCGGTGTCCTTGAGGTAGGCGGCAGTCATCTCCTCGGCGAACTCCGCTGACGGCCGTCCCGCCTCCCGCGCGGCGTCGTAGATCTTGTCGTTGATGTCGGTGACGTTGATGACGAGGGTGGCGTCGTAGCCCTCGTGCTCGAGGAACCGCTTCAGGAGGGTGAAGACGACGTAGGGGCGCGCGTTGCCGATGTGAATGCGCCCATAGGTCGTCGGCCCGCAGGCGTAGATCCCGACCATGCCGGGCTCGCGCGGCTCGAGCTCTCGCCGCTCGCCGCGGAGGGTGTCCTGAATTAGAACCCGGCGCACGCGGGCATTATTTCGGTGAGGCCGCATCACCGCCGGGACGATGAATACGCTCCTGGGGCTTTGGCTCGCTCGTCCATGCAGGAGCACCGGTTGCGGCGCGTCGACGACGCCTTCGCGTCCCTCCCCGGGCGCTACCTGGGCGCCGATCCCGGCTTCGAGGCGAGCTACAGGATCGAGCTCGACGACCTCGGGCTGAGCTGGGCGGTCGAGCTCGACGCGAGCAGCTGCGAGGTGACCGCCTCCCCGAAGCGGGACGCCGACACGGTGATCGGCACCAACGCGATGACCTGGCTCGCTCTCAGGGAGGGCTCCCTCTCCGGCCTCGACGCATTCCGCTCACGGCTGCTCTGGGCCCGCGGCAACCTCGATCTCGCCGTCGCGTTCGAGGGCTTCTTCCGCCTCCCGAGCGGGCGCCGCCCGCTGCTGCGCCTGCGGGAGATCGCCGCCGGCTCACACCGGATTTCCACCCTGACCGCTGGAAATGGGCCCGAGACGGCGATCCTCATCCACGGCCTCGGCGGCAACAAGACCAGCTTCTTCGAGACCGTCTCGGCCCTGGCACCCGATTACACCGTCCACGCGATTGACCTCCCTGGCTTCGGCTCCTCGAGCAAGCCGATCCGGGCGCCCTTCGACGCCCCCTGGTTTGCCCAGTCGGTGCTCGACCTCTGCGATGCGCTCGAGATCGATCGAGCCCACCTGGTCGGGAACTCGCTGGGGGGGCGGATCGCGATCGAGGTCGGCCTGACCGCGCCCGAGCGCGTCTCAAGCCTCAGCCTGCTGACACCGTCCCTCGCATGGCGGCGCCGCCGCGGCTTCGTCCCGATCGTCAGGCTGCTCCGACCGGAGTTGGCGGCGATTCCGCACCCGATGACCAACGGCCTGGTGCGGCGCCAGTTCTGGGGCATGTTCGCCCGGCCCGGAGCGCCTTCACCCCTCCGCCGCCGATCTCGCCTCCGAGGAGTTCGTGCGGACCTACCGCACGGTGGCGGCCCGGATCGCCTTCCACTCCGCGGCGCGAAACATCTACCTGGAGGAGCCGTTCGGCGAGCGCGGCTTCTGGACCCGGCTCTCCTCTCTGCGCCCGCCGGCGATGTTCGTCTGGGGCGACCAGGACCCACTGGTCCCGCTCGCCTTCTGCCAGCCCGTCGCCGAGGCGCTGCCCGAGGCTCGCCAGGTGGTCCTGGAGGAGTGCGGACATGTGCCGCAGGTCGAGCTGCCGGAGCAGGCTAACGCGGCCGTTCACCACTTCATCGCGGAGGCCTCCGCCTCGGCCACGGCGCGCGCCGCCGCCCGGATCGGCCGCGCGGCACGTCGCCTGCGACCCGCTCGCGCCGCCTAGAATCAGCTTGCCCATGCCAGAGAGCGGCTCAGGCACCGCTGCCCAGGCTGGGCTTGGGCGGCGGACCGAAAATGGTGGAGACCCGGCGGCCACCCCCGACGCGGGGAGAGGGGATCCGGGCGCCACGCGCGCACGTCTGAAATCGCTCGCGGGTCCCCTCGCCGGGCCGATCTCGCGCGTCGCCCGCGAGGTCCGCGGCCGGCTGACGGCCGACCTCGACGACCGCGACCCCGACTTCATCCGCGAGAACCTCTCGCTCAGCTGGCTTCTGGCCAGCATCTGGTTCCGGGGCGAGGTGCGCGGCATGGACCGGATCCCCGAGGACGAGCCGGTGCTGCTCGTCGGCAATCACTCGGGTGGGAACGTCACGCCGGACACGATCGTCTTCACCCTCGCCTTCAACACCTATTTCGGCGTGGAGCGGCCCTTCTACCAGCTGGCCCACAATCTGGTGCTGACCTCGCCCGTGGGCCCCTATCTGCGCCGCTTCGGCACCGTCGCCGCCTCGCACGAGAACGCCCGAAAGGCTCTGGACGCCGGCGCCGCCGTACTCGTCTACCCGGGCGGCGACTGGGAGGTGAACCGCCCGACCTGGGAGTCCAACCGAATCGACTTCAACGGCCGCAAGGGCTTCATCAAGCTGGCGCTCGAGGCCGGCGTCCCGATCGTCCCCGTGGTTTCGATCGGCGGACAGGAGACGGCGATCTTCCTCACCCACGGCGAGCGCCTGTCGAAGCTGCTGCGCCTTGACAAGCTGCTCCGCCTGAAGACGCTGCCGGTCAATCTCTCCCTCCCCTGGATCGTCAACGTCGGCGACTTCCTCGGCCACCTGCCGCTCCCGGCGAAGATCACGGTGCAGGTGATGGAGCCGATCGACCCGCGCAGGCGCTACGGGCCCGAACCGGACTATGACCGCGTCTACGAGGACGTGACCTCCGCGATGCAGGACCAGCTGAGCGAGCTGGCGGCCGAGCGGCGCCTTCCCGTGATCGGGTAAGCCGCCGATGAGGATCGAGCAGAAGGTCACGGTCGACGCCCCCCGCCACCTGGTCTGGGAGTACGTCACCGAGCCGGCCAACTACCCCGTGTTCATGGATGGCCTGACCCGCTGGGAGGTGGCAGGCGACCGCCACACGCGGCCTCGGCGCCCGCTACCGGATGCTGCTCCGGGTCGGCGCCGCCGACGTCGGCGGCCTGATCGAGATCGTCGAGTGGCAGCCCGACGGCGACATGGCCTGGAGCTCGGTCACCGGCGTCGACCAGCGCGGCCGCTGGCGCCTGCGCGAGCTCCCCGGCGGCCGCACCAGGATCACCTTTCGCTTCGCCGCCGGCGTCGCCGGCGCCGGCATCTTCGGCCTGATCGCGGAGCGGGTCGCGGCGGGACCGCTGCGCCGCCGCTTCCACCAGTCGCTGCTGAACGTGAAGCGAGCGGTCGAAGAGCGACGGGCCGCAGTTACGAGCTGAGGTCGCGCTCGGCGAGTTCGCGCTTCAGCACCTTACCCGTCGCGTTACGCGGAAGTTCGTCAACGAAGACGATCTCGCGCGGGACCTTGAACCTGGCGAGGTTGGCCTTCACGTGAGCCTTCAGCTCCTCCTCGGTGACCTCGCTTCCTTCCTTGGTGACGATGAAGGCACGCAGTCGCTGGCCGAACTCCTCGTCCTCCACCCCGAGCGCGGCGGCCTCCACCACCGCGTCGTGGTCGCTGAGCAGGTCCTCGACCTCCCGCGGGAAGACGTTCTCCCCCCCGGAGACGATCATCTCGTCGTCACGGCCGTCGATGAACAGGCGGCCCTCGGGGTCGAAGTGGCCGACGTCGCCGGAGGCGAGCAGCTCGCCGAGATGCTGCTTGTCGCCGCCTCCGGTGTAGCCCTCGAAGGCCATCTCGTTGCCGACGAACAGACGGCCGGTCTCGCCTTCGGGAACCTCGTTGCCCTCGTCGTCGGCCACCCGGATAACCGTTCCCCGCGGCGGCTTTCCGGCGGTGCCGGGCGCCGCGCGCATGTCCTCGGGGGTGGCGATCGTCGCCCAGGAGACCTCGGTCGACCCGTAGAGGTTGTAGAGGTTGTCGCCGAACTCGTCCATCCACTTGGTGGCGAGCTCGCCCGGGAGGGCCGAGCCGCTTGCGGCGGTCACCTCGAGGTGAGAGAGGTCGTAGCGGCGGCGCACCTCGGGGGGAGCTCGAGAATCCTCTGCATCATCACCGGGACCACGGCGAGGGTGCGAGCGCGGTGCTCCGCGGTCGCTCGCAGGGTGTCCTCCGGGTCGAAGCGCCGCCGCAGAACCATGGTCGCGGCGAGCGGCAGGCTGAGGATGAAGTGGAGAAACCCCCAGGAGTGGAACAGCGGTGCCGCGATCATCACCGTCTCGCGGTGGCGGCGCGGGATCTTCGAGAACAGCGCGGCGAGGGCGCCCAGTCCCTCGGGCTGGCCGCGCTGGGCCCCCTTCGGGGTGCCGGTGGTGCCGGAGGTGAGGATGATGAAGCGCCCGTTCTCCTCGGGCGGCTCGAGGTCGTCGCCGTGGGCCGAGGAGATCAGCTTCTCGACCGTGGCCGCCTCCTCGGTTCGCTTGGCACCCTCCTCCTCCCAGGCGACGTAGCGGCGGAGGCTCGATCCGACGCCGGAGAGCAGATCGGTGAACTCGTCGTCGTAGACCAGGGCAGCGGGGCGCTCGCGCTCGATCACATCCGCGAGCTGCGGGCCGGCGAAGGCGGTGTTCAGGTAGAGGGCGACCGCGCCGAGCTTCGAGCAGGCCATCGTCGCCTCGATGAAGTAGCGGTGGTTGCGGCACATGATCGCGACCCCGTCGCCGGGGCCAATCCCCTCGTTGCGAAGCGCCCGCGCCAGCGCGTTCGAGCGGCGGTGGGTCTCGGCGAATGTGAGCGCCCCGGCCTCATCGATCAGCGCGGTCTCGTCCGGGTGGCTGATCGCGCTGGCGGCGCTGCCAAGCGCGGGCGAGGGCCCCCAGCGCAGATAGCGCCCGCCGATCCGAGCGAGCTTGTCGGGCCGTAACGGCCGCAGGATCCCCGTCTGGATCAGGATTCCCGTCTCCCAGAGGCCGTCGGCGACCCGGTTGGGCAGCCGCGAAACGACCCCCCCGAGCCCTTCTCTGATCGGGCCCCTCGCCATCGGCGACAGCTTATTCGCCCGTCTCATTCGCCCGTCTCGACCATGGCCACGGCGACGCAGGCGATCCCCTCGCCGCGCCCGATCGCGCCCATCCCGTCGTTGGTGGTCGCCTTGACGCTGACCGGGGCGGAGATCACCCGGCCAAGCGTCGACTCCATCTCGGCCCGGTACGGAGAGAGCTTCGGCTGTTCGCAGATCACGGTGGCGTCGAGGTTGAGCGGGCGGCCCGGAAGCTTGCCGAGCACCACCCGAAGCAGGTCGAGCGAGTCTGCGTCGCGCCACTCCTCCTGATCGGACGGGAAGAGCTCACCAAGGTCGCCGAGGCCACAGGAGCCGAGCAGGGCATCGATCACCGCGTGGGCGAGGACATCGGCATCGGAATGCCCGGCGAGGCCGCGGTCGTGCTCGATCTCGACTCCGCCGATCACCAGCGACTCCCCCTCGGCGAACCGATGGCTGTCATAGCCGATCCCAACTCGGAGCGACACCTAGCGGCTCTCCCCGGCCCCGGGAGCCTCGGCCCCCTCGCCGGCCTCGAGGCCGGTTCGGCCCACCGGCTCCAGCCGTCTCTTTCTCCCCTCGAAGGCGCAGATCCGCTCGACCCCGATCTCCCCGAGGAACTCGAGCGCCTGGTCGTAGCCGAAGCCGACCTGGTCGGGAGCGTGGGCGTCGGAGGAGAGGGCGAAGTCGGCCCCCGCCTCGACGCACATCTCGGCGAAGGCGCGGGAGGGGTATAGCTCGCCGACCGGCTTCCGGAGGCCGGCAGTGGAGATCTCGACCGCGACCCCGGACTCGGCGATCGCCTCGATCGCCGGCTCGTAGTAGAAGCGTGGATCCCGCTCGGGGGCCGGGCGGCCCTCACCCCAGATCTTGACCAGGTCGGGGTGGGCGAGGATGTCGAAGAGCTCCGAGCGGGCGGCCTCGGCGATCCACTCGAAGTACCGCCTCCAGAGCTTGCTTGGATCGCCTTCGCTCGACCAGATGTCGTAGCGGGTGTCGTCCACCGCGCCATCGTCTCCGAGAAAGTGGACCGAGCCGACGATGTAATCGAAGTCGTGGTGGGAGAGCAGCTGATCCAGCTTGTCCTCGGCGCCGCTGACGAAGTCGGCCTCGATCCCAAGCTTCAATCGAGTCGAGTCGACGAAGTCGCAGTACTCGCCGAGATCATCCCGGGCCTGCTCTCGCCAGTACGGGTGCTGCCACACCTCCAGGGCTTCGCTGAAGCGATAGATGTGCTCCGAGACCCCCAGCTCCTCGATCCCGTGTTCAGATGCAGCTGCCAGGTACCGATCGACGTTCTCCGCGGTGAACGCCTCGGAGGCCTTGCCGACATCGTCCGGCCGCAGGTGCAGGTGGTAGTCGGTGAGCACGGGTTTACGCTACCCGGCCAGGGAATCCGCTTGCTCGCCGACGCCGCCATAACCCTCACGACCTTCGCGGTGATCACCGCCCTCGCCGCGCTCTTCGGCGCGGCCAACTTCGGCACCGCCCTCGGTGTCGGCCAGGTCGGTTTCGCCGCCGCGCTCGCCTACGTGCTGCTGCGGCGCTAGCTCTATCCCACGGCGCCGTCTGGGCGGCTCGCTAGAACGCTCCCCATGCTCCGGGCCTGGATCGGGTGGTTCGTCGCCCTCAATCTGCTCTGGCTGCTGCTGATCTCGTCGTTCGTCGTCGCGGAGGAAGTGCTGGGCCTGTTTGCCTCTGCGGTCGCGGCGACGGCGGCAGTCGCCGTCGGGCGCCAGCGGTTGATCCGGTTCCGGCCACGGCTGCGCTGGGTCTACGCCCTCCGGCGCCTCCCGCTCCGCGCCGTCCGCGAGACGTGGTTGGTGATCGGGGCGCTGCTGCGCCAGCTCGCCGGGGGCCGGCCCGCGCGGGGGCACTTCCTGGCGGTTCCGGTCTCCCTGCCCGATGACCCCGATGAGTCAGCGACCAAGCGGGCTCTGCTCACCGCCGGCGAATCGTTCCCGCCGAACAGCTACGTGCTCGAGATCGACACCGAGCGCGGCCTGATGCTGGTCCACCGGCTGATCCCTGAGCCGGGCGATCCGTGAGCGCCAGCGCTTACCTGATCGCCGCGGCGGTGATGCTCGCCAGCCTGGCGCCGCTGATCGTCTTCGCGGTCAGCGCCGAGCCGCCGGACGGCCTCGTCGCCCTCAATGTCGGCGGCGACATCGCCACCCTGGTCCTCCTGCTGCTGGCGGCGGGGACAGGCCGCGAGCCGTTCTTCGATCTCGCGGTGGTCTCGGCGGTGCTGAGCTTCGCGGGTGGCCTCGCCTATGCGCGCTTCATGGAGCGGTGGCTGTGAGCCTCACCGAAGTCCTCGTCGTGGTTCTGCTCGGCTTCGGGGTGATCATGCAGCTGACCTCGGTCGCCGGGATCCTGGTCGCCAGGGACGTCTATGACCGCCTCCACTTCACCGGCCCAGCGTCGAACTTCACCCCGCTCGCCTTCGCGGTCGCGGTGGCGATCGACTTCGGGCCCATCTCCCAGGCGGGGCTGAAGTCGATCCTGGTCGCGGTGTTGGTGATCTTCTTGGGCCCGGCGCTTGTCCACGCGACCGCCCGGGCGGCGCACATCCGTGAGAGCGGCGGCCTCGATATGCGCGAGGCGGGCGGGCGGGCGGTGCACCGGGAGGGGCTGGCGCCACCCCCGGCGAGCGAGGACGAGCCTTGAGCGACGCGCTCCAGGCCTTCCAGGTCGTCGCGCTTCTCCTCGTCGCGCTCGGGGCCTGGGCCGTCGTCGCCGCCCGCGACCCGCTCCGCCAGGCCTTCGTCGCGAGCCTCTACGGCCTCACCCTCGGCATGCTCTTCTTCGCCTTCCAGGCCCCCGACGTCGCGCTCTCGAACATCGTCATCGGCTCGGTCGCGCTGCCGACGATGATCCTGCTCGCGCTCGCCAAGACCGGCGATGAGCGAGCGGAACCGCAGCCCGCCCGCGCCGGCGCGGGCGAGATCTCGTTCGCCGCGCGCCGGCGGTGTTCCTCGTCGCCGGCGCCGGCCTCGCGCGCTCCTGATCTGGGGCCTGGCCGGGATGCCCGACTTCGGCGACTCCACGGCTCTACGGGGCAGCTGCTCAACCGCGTCGCGGTCCCGAGCGGCAGCACCACCGACGTGGTCACCGCGGTCAACTTCGACTACCGCGGCTTCGACACGCTCGGCGAGGAGTTCATCCTCTTCGCCGCCGTCCTCGGCCTGGCCCTGCTCCTCCGCGAGGCGCAGGCGACGAGCAGCCGGGGACCGATCGACGACGACGCCCCGCGAGCGCGGCCGCCCGAGACCAGCGCGGCGCTCCGCCTGCTGACCGCTGGCTCTGGTCCCGTTCACGGTGCTGCTCGCGATCTACATCATCGCCCACGGGCACCAGCACCCCCGGCGGCGGCTTCCAGGGCGGGGTCATCGCGGCCACCGCGCTCCTGCTCGTCTACCTCGGCGGCGAGTACGTGGCGCTGCGCCGGGTCCGCCCCCTGACGCCTGGTCGAGGTCTCCAAGGCGCGGGCGGCCGGGGCCTTCGTCCTCATCGGGATCGGCGGGATCATCTTCGGCGGCGCCTTCCTCGAGAACTTCCTCCCCCTGGCCACGCCGGGGGAGCTGGTCTCGGCCGGGACGATCCCGCTGCTCAGCTTCGCCGTCGGCTTCGAGGTCACCGGCGGGTTCGTGCTGCTGCTCTCGGAGTTCCTCGACCAGCTGCTGATCGTCAGGCGGGGCCCGCAGCGATGAGCCTCGCTCCCTACTCGGTCGCCGTCTGGTCCTCCTGGTCGGGCTCTACGGGGTCGTCACCAGCCGCCACCTGATCCACCTCGTCATCTGCCTGTACGTCGCGCAGTCCTCGACCTACCTGCTCCTGCTCGCGGATCGGCTACCGCAAGGGACGGCGCCGCGCCGATCTTCGTCGACATCCCGCTGGACACGCACGCGGTCGACCCGGTGGTCCAGGCCCTGACCCTCACCGACGTCGTCGTCGGCGGCACGGTCACCGCGCTCCTGCTCGCGATCGCGGTGCAGGCCCTCAAGCGCTTCGGCACGCTCGACCCGGACGAGCTCGACCCGCTGCGCGACTGACGGGACCGCGATCGATGGAAGAGCTCGCTCCCGCTCGCCGTCGCGAGTGCCGTTCGCTCGTCGCTGCCCTGCTGGCGGCGCTCGCTGCCGCTGAACGCGACGCGCGACGACCTGATCGCCATCGTGATCGCAGCGACCGCGGTGGTGATCCTCTGCGGCGCCCTCCTCGTTCGACGCCCTCGGCTCGCGACGGGCCGGTGGTCTCCTAGCTCGGCGGCTGGCGCCCGCGCCGGCGGGGTCGAGCTCGGCATCGACGATGGCCTTCGACCCGCTCGGGGCCGGCCTGGCGACCCTGGCGGCGGCGCTGGTCGGCGCCGCCTTCCTGTTCACCTGGCGCTACTTCGAGACCCCAGGGCCCGATCTTCCACGCCTCTCCTGCTCGTCTTCCTGGGCGGGCTGGCCGGGTTCGCCCTCACCGGGCGACCTCTTCAACCTGTTCGTCTTCTTCGAGCTGATGAGCGTCTCGCGCCTACGCGCTCACCGCCTACCGCATCGAGGGGCCGGGGCCCGCTCCAGGGCGCGCTGAGCTTCGCGGTCACCAACAGCGGTCGGCGCGATGATGATCCTGTTCGGGATCGCGCTGCTCTACGGGCGCACGGGCGCGCTGAACATGGCCCAGGTCGGCGAGGCCTCGCCGGACGGAGCCCGCCGACGGCCTGGTGGTCGTCGCCTTCGCCCTGATCGTCGGCGGCTTCCTGGTCAAGGCGGCGGTCGGTGCCGTTCCACTTCTGGCTCGCCGACGCCTACGCGGTCGCGCCGACGCCGGCCGCGATCGTGTTCTCCGGGCGTGATGAGCGACCTCGGCATCTACGCGGTCGCCCGGGTCTACTGGACCGTGTTCGAGGGGCCGCTGGGCGCCCACGTGGAGGGGATCCGGGTCGTCCTGGTGACCTTCGCGGTCGTGACCGCCCTGCTCGGAGCGGTGATGTGCCTGGTCCAGAACCACCTCAAGCGGCTGCTCGCCTTCGTGACGATCAGCCAGGTCGGGCTGGCGCTGATCGGGGTGGCGCTGCTGACGCCCGGGCGGGCTCGCCGGCGGCGGCGCTCCTCGTCCCCGCCGACGGGCTGCTGCGAGCCGGCCTGTTCGTCTGTCTGGGGATCCTGCTCCACCGCTGCGCGAGCATCCACGAGCTGCGGCTCCACGGACGCGGGCGGCGAGGTCCCGCAGGCTGGTCGGGGTCCTGTTCGTCGCCGGGGCGCTCGGGCTGGCCGGCGCTGCCGCCGCTGGCGCGTTCGCGGGAAAGGGCCTGCTCGAGGAGGCGGCGGCCGACGTCGGGCTACGGCTGGGTCGCCGTCGTCGTCGGTCGCGACGGTCGCTCACCTCCGGTGCGCTGCTGCGGGCCGCCGGCGCGGATCTTCCTCGGGCGCGGGATCAAGCCCGAGACCGAGGAGGGCGAGATCGAGGAGAGCGAGGTGCCGGGGCGCGCGGCTACACGCCGGCCGTGATGCTGGTGAGCGCGACCGTCCTGATCGTCGCCGGCCTGGTCCTCGGCGCGATCCCGGGACTGGTCGATCGGGCCCAGGAGGCGGCCGCCCAGTTCACCGATCGGGCGCTGTATGACGCGGCCGTGCTCGACCGGCCGCTGCCCGTCCCCGCTGCCCGCGGGCCAGCTCCACATCGGCGCGCTGCGAGGTGGTCCTGTCGTTGCTGAGCGCGCTCGGCTCGTTCGCCGTCGCTGCCGCCCTCCTCCGCCGCCGGCGGCCCTTCTCCTATCCCGAGGGGAGGCTGAACCCACTTGGGCGCCGCGCTGCTTCACCTCGGCGGCTCCACTCGGGCCAGATCGGGGATTACGTCGCCTGGGCGGTCCTCGGGTTTGCGGCGCTCGGCGGCTCGGTCGCCCTCGCCGTTTCGCCGTAGCCGCCTCGGGCCCGCTCTCGTAGGAGAAGCTCGGCAGCCCGCAAGTCGAACGGCGTGGTCACCTTGATGTTCTCGGGCGGAGCCGAGTGGATCAGCACCGCGCCACCTCGGCGCTCGACCAGCATCGCCTCGTCGGTGGCGCCGGCCAGATCGCCGGGGGCGACGGCCAGCGCCTCGCGCAGGGCGTCGATGCGGAACGCCTGGGGAGTCTGCACCGCCCACAGCCGGGAGCGATCGAGGGTTCGCTCCACCCTGCCCGTCCCAGACGCCTCCTTGATCGTGTCGGTGACAGGCGCCGCGGCGATCACGGCCCGCGTCGGGTCCTCGGCCGCCAGCTCGCTCGACCACCGCGTCGACCAGCCCCGGCGTCACCAGCGGCCGGGCCGCATCGTGGACGACCACCAGCTCCTCACCGACGAGCTCCAGGGCGTTCGCCACCGACTCGGAGCGATGCTCGCCTCCCGCGACCGCCAGCACGCCGAGCTCGCTCACCCGGCTCTCCGACCCGGGCGGCGCCGCCACGATCACCTCGGCGATCGAAGCGGCGCCCCGGAGCGCCTCCAGCGTCCATTCGAGCAGCGGCCTGCCGGCCAGCTCGACGAAGGCCTTCGGGCCACCGGCTCCGAGCCTCTGCCCGGAGCCGGCGGCCGCGATCACGGCCGATGCTGAGCTGCGCGCCCGCTCAGGCGGTCGCTTTGGGGGCGCCGAAACGCTCCTCCAGCAGCTCGTCCAGATAGGCCTCGGCGCCGTCCTCGTCCTTGTCGAGGGCGTACATGAACTCCGACGCGAGGATCTTCTTCGCGCGGGTGTACATCTGCTTCTCGCCGGTCGAGAGCCCCTTCTCCCACTCGCGAATCGCGAGGTTGCGGACCACCTCGGCGAGCTCGTAGACGTCGCCGGTCTTGATCTTCTCGCGGTTGTGCTTGAACCGCCGGTTCCAGTTCTTCGGCATCTCGGAGACCTCGTCCGTGAGCACTCCGATCACCTTCTTCACCTGCTCCTCGTCGATGACCCGCCGGAGCCCGGCCTGGGTGGCGTTCTCACAGGGCACCATTACGGTCATGTTGTTGTGGAGGATGTTGATCGTCAGGTAGTCCCGCTTCTCCCCCAGCAGGTCCTTCGTCTCCTTCTTCAGGACCACACCCGCTCCGTGATGCGGGTAGACGACGTTGTCACCGACCTCGAAGTTCAAGGTTGGGGCCTCGATGTCGAGGGTGGCTACTGTCGCCTCGTCTGCTACCTCCTCGATTAGCTCTGGAATTGGTCTCTCCTTTCGTAGAGACGGCGCCTTCCGGCGCCGTCTAAGACTGCAAGTAGCGGTCGATCGGGTCGACCTCCTGAAGCCTCCGCACACCCTCGCGGATGTCCTTGGCGCGGGTCGTCCCCACGCCCTCCACGTCCTCGAGGTCCTCGTCGCTTGCGGCGAGCACCTCCTCCAGCCCCCCGAACTCGTGGATGATCCGCTGCACCACCAGCTTTGGGAGGCGGGGGATCCGGCCGAGGACCCGGTAGCCGCGGGGGGATACGGGGAAGTCGAGGGTGGAGACCTTGCGGTCGTAGCCGAGGAGCTCGGCGAGGCGACCGAAGTCGAGCAGGTCCTGGTGATCCATGCGGGCGATCTGGGCGATCGTGGTTGCAAGGTTCTCCTCGGTGTCTTCGACCGAGTAGTCGCGGATCAGCGCCGACTTGTCGGCGGCGACGCCGACCATCGTCTCCTCGAGCTGCATCTCGATCAGGCGGCCCTCGGTGCCGAGCTCGACGATGTAGCGCTCGACCTCGACCGCCATCCGGGTGACCAGCTCGGCGCGCTGGAGCACCGAGAGCACGTCGTAGAGGACCGAGCCGCCCTCGAACTCGAGCCGGGTGAGCCGGGTCGAGACCGCGTCGAGTCGGGCGCGGTACTTGTCGAGCGTCGCCAGCCCCTGGTTCGCCTTCGCCAGCACCGCGGGGATGTCCTGGAGGATGTACTTCATCCCGCCGAGATAGAGGGAGACGACGTCGCGTCGCTCGGAGATCGCTACCACCAGGGCGTCGGTTTGCTTCGAGACTCGCTCGGCGGTGCGGTGGCGGGTGCCGGTCTCCGAGGAGAGAATCGTCGGGTCGGGCATCAGCTGTACGTTGGCGCCGACGATCTTGGTCGCATGCTCGTTGAGGACGATCGCGCCGTCCATCTTCGCCACCTGATAGAGCAGCGCCGGGGTGTAGTCGATCTCGAGGCTGATCCCGCCGGAGAAGAGGAAGGAGACGTCCTCGGGATCTCCGATGACGATCAGCCCGCCGGTGCGCGAGTTGACGATGCTGTCGATCCCCTCGCGGAGCGCGGTTCCCGGCGCGACGATGTCGAGCGCCCGAAGCAGTCGCGGGTCCTGTCGCGCCTCCAGCTCCTGAAGTTCATCGCCGGGGGCTTCAGACGCCATCGACGTCCATGGTGGCAGAAAGAAAAGGGGGCCGACTTGCGGGGAAATCCGTGTGGATAGCTCGGATAAACCGTTGTCAAGCGGGGGCGCGCGGCGGGCGGGTCCTGTCGCCGCGGTGCCCCCCATCCTGCGGGCGCGGATGCGTCCTCGGATGGGGCCCCCCGCGGCGCCACCCGCCCGACCTACGCCGCTTTTCTCAAGGACCCCCGAGCGTTAACGCCTCTCAATGCTTCCGCAAGGGACCCGGCGCTGCTGAGGCCGTCGATCGATTCGTCGCCCGGGGGTGGGCCGAGGACTCGAGCGAGGCCGAACTTGCGAGCCTCGGCGACCCGGCGGTCGGCGTGAGCGACGTAGCGGATCTCCCCGGTGAGGCCGAGCTCGCCGAAGCAGGCGAGCGGCTTGCCGCCGGACTCGAGCGGCCGGCCCGACTGCGCCGAGGCGACCGCGAGCGCCACCGCCAGGTCGGCGCCCGGCTCGTCCACCCGGATGCCGCCGGCGACGTTGACGAAGACGTCCGCCGAGGAGAGCGGCAGCCCGGCGTGGCGGGAGAGGACCGCGAGCACCAGGGCGAGCCGGTTGCGGTCGACGCCGGTCGCGGTCCGCCGCGGCGGCTCCACCTCGGTCGGGGCGACCAGGGCCTGGACCTCGACCAGCAGCGGCCGGGTCCCCTCCATCGCGCAGAGGATCACCGAGCCGGCGGCCGGCCGGGCCTCGCCGACGAAGCGGGCGGAGGGGTCGGCGACCTCGACCAGGCCACCCGCCCGCATCTCGAAGACGCCGATCTCGCTGGTGGCACCGAAGCGGTTCTTGAGCGCCCTGAGCGTGCGGAAGGTCCGCTCCCGCTCCCCCTCGAAGTGGAGAACGCAGTCGACCAGGTGCTCGAGCGCCCGGGGCCCCGCCAGAGAGCCCTCCTTGGTCAGGTGGCCGATCAGGATCAGGGTGACATCGAGTCGCTTCGCCGCCTCCAGCAATGCGGAGGTCGCCTCGCGCACGGCGCCGACGCTTCCCGGCGCCGCCTCGGCCACCGCCAGGGTCTGCACCGAGTCGATCACGCAGGCGTCGGGGCGCTCGGACTCGAGCGCAGCAGAGGACCGCCTCCAGCGAGGGCTCGGCCAGCATCGGCACGTCCAGCGCCGCCTCGCCGAGCCGCTCGGCCCGCCGCCTCACCTGGGCCGCCGATTCCTCTCCGGAGACGTAGAGCGTCTGGCCGCCGGCGGCGGCGAGATTGGCCAGGGCCATCCCCGCGATCGTGCTCTTGCCGATCCCGGGGGCGCCCCCGAGCAGGATCAGCGACCCGGGGACCAGCCCGCCCCCGAGCACCCGGTCGAGCTCCGCGATCCCGGTGGGCAGGCGCGCGGAGCGCTCGGCGCTGACCTCACGCAGCGGCGTCGGGCGGGGAGCGTCTCGCCGCGGCCGGGCTCCCGCGCGCGCCCCGGCGGGCGCCGCCGTCACCTCCTCCAGGGTGTTCCAGGCGCCGCAGCCGGCGCACTGCCCCGACCAGGCCAGCGCCTGCCGCCCGCACTCGGAGCACCTGAACGATCGCCTTGGCTTCGCCACCCGACGATCGTATGGACGGCGCCCGACGGCTCAGCCGCTGATTCGAACCAGAGGGCGCCGAATCGGTGACGGCTCCGCGCCTCCTACGCCGCGCCACCATCGACTGAGCGGCCCGTCGTCGCGGGGGCCTTCTAGTCGAGGCTCAGCCCGGGTTGCTGGGGAACGGCGCCCCGGCGAAGAAGGCGAACCAGATCGCGAAGCCGATCAGGGAGATGATCGCGGTGGCGACGAAGAGGCGCTCGATCGGGTCGCTCCGATCCTGACCCGGCCTGAACGGGCTGTCGCGCATGCTTCGGTTCCAGGAGGCGCGGCGCGGCCCCGGCTCCGCGGCCCGGCCGATCAGCCGGGCGCGAATCCACGAAGCGAGCAGGAGGATTCCCCAGTAGCTGACCAGGATGCCGGTGCCGATGAAGGCGGCGACTGACCCGTTGACGGCGCCCGGCTTGTCGTAGAGGTGCGACGCGATCCAGATCCAGAAGAGCGGCACCCCGAAGCCGATCAGCATTGCGCCGACCAGGGTGAAGGCGGTCGAGCCAGTGCCGACCAGGACCCTTCGGATGGCATGTAGCACTGCGGTCATTTGACGATCCCTGGCGACCGTGGGGTACGCCTGAGTCCCGAGGTTACCGGCCCGCCGGAACGCTCTCGGGCAAAGCCGCGGCTCAGCCCTGGGCGTCGATCGGGGTGACCGTGCCCTGATCGGCGCTGGCCACCCAGACCCGCCCGTAACCGACCGCTATGCCGGTGGGCCGCTGGCCGACTTCAATCCGCCTCGAGGCGAGATCGGACTCGCCATCGGCGAGGTAGGCGATCTGCGCCGGGCGCTGTTCGAAGTTCGGTGGGGCCGGGCCGCCGGCGATGGTCACCCAGACGGCGTCCTCCCCGGCGGCGAGTCGGATCGGGATGACGGCCCCCGGAACCTCGACCGCATCGCCCTCGATCTCGCCGCTCTCCTGATCGATGTGGACGAGCTCGATCTCGCGAGCGAGCCGGTCGTCCGTCCGGGCGGCCAGCAGGCCCTGGTCGCCGCGGGCGAGGGCGAACACGCCGAACTCCCCCGCGTCGACCGTGGTCACCACCTCCCCGCTCGAGCTCGTCGATCCCCGAGACGGTGCCGTCGCGGACGTTGGCGACCCAGGCGCGGCCATCGCCGACGACCACGTCGCCGGGCTGGGCACCCACGGCAACCGGCTCTCCCTTCAGCTCCAGCGTGGCGGGATCGAGGCGGGATACGGTGCCCTCAGAGGCACTCGTCACCCAGACCTCGCCGTCTCCGACGGCGATTCCTGCCGGATCACCAATCGTGACCGGGGCGCGGGTGGCCTCCCCAGTGGTCGGATCGATCCGCCAGACGCTGTCGTCGCCGCAGGCGACGTAGACGCCGCCGCCCCCGACCGCGATCGCCTCGGGACCACTCCCCACGCGAATCGGATCCGGGTCGACCGCGCCGGTCGTCGGGTCGATCCGAGTGACCGTGCCTCCGGTGTTGTCGGCAACCCAGACCGCACCCTCCCCGGCTGCAACGGCGATCGGGGATCCGCCCACCCGAATCGGGCGAGCGGCGGCTGGCTCCAGGGTCCCCCCGGCCGGCTGTGCTTTCTCGTCGCCGCCGCCGCAGCCGGCGACCGATACCGCGATCAGGGCGAGCGGCAGAAGTTTTTTGAAGTGTCGGTGATCCATTTGATTGCGCCCCCGTAATCAGCAACAACGAAGGTCAGCCCGGGCCGGATCATCAATTCGACCAAGGCTCCGTCTTTCGTTTAACCGTTATCCAAAGACAGGGGACCGAGTGATGAGAACAAAGTTAACTGCGCGACGGGTGACCCTGGTCGCGTCGGTTATTGCCGCGGCGGCCATAGCGGTGCCGTTGAGCATCGGCTCCAGCCATCGCGAAGCGCCCAACATCATGCTCGATCCGTCCGCTGACAACACGGACGTCTACGCGTTCACCGCAGATGATGCACCGAACGCGCTGACGGTTGTCGCGAATTGGATCCCCGGAGAGGTTCCGGCCAACGGACCGAACTTCTTCCGGTTTGACGATCGAGCGAGGTACTACATCAACATCGACAACACCGGTGAAGGCAAGCCGGACATCCGTTACCTGTTCAAGTTCAAGACGAGTGTCAGGAACCCGAACTCGTTCCTGTACGCGGGCCCGGGGACCCAGGATTTCAACGATCCTGGCCTCAACGTAAGCCAGCGCTACAAGCTGGTTCGGGAGACGCTCAAGAAGAACGGTAAGGTCGCCAGCCGCAAGACGGTGGGCAGCGGCCTTCCGGTTGCCCCGCCGAACATCGGGCCGAAGACGTTCCCGAACTACCAGAACTTCGTCGCTCAGGCGACGAACACTCTGGCCGACGGGACGAAGGTCTTCGCGGGTAGCCGCGACGATCCGTTCTTCGTCGACCTCGGCGCCACCTTTGACGCGATCAACGTGCGTCAGGGGACCGGCAACGTGGGTCAGGGCAAGGATGATTTCTCGGGGTACTCGACCTCGTCGACGATCATCCAGGTCCCGGAGCAGTTCGTGACCCGGGACCAGCAGCCCGCCGCCAACTCCGGCGACCCCGTCGTCGGCGTCTGGTCGAGCTCCGAGCGTCGCAGGCTCGAGCCCACCAACGCGACGAAGGTCGGGAAGACGCAAGGCCGGAAGAAGGGCAACCCCTTCGTCCAGGTCTCGCGTCTCGGCAACCCCCTCGTCAACGAGGTGGTCATCCCGCTGGGCCAGAAGGATCGGTTCAACCGCACGACCCCGGACGATGACCTAGCCAACTACGGCCAGTTCGTCACCAACCCGGAGCTCGCGGGGATCCTGAACGCTCTGTTCAACGTTGGTGCTCCAACGACAGGCCGGAGCGACATCGTTCTGGCGCTGCTCCAGGGGCTGCCGAACCTCAATCGGCACTCCGGGCCGGCGGCCGGGACCCCGGTTGACACCCTGAAGATCAACCTGGGGACTCCGCCGTCGATGTCACCGAGCCGCTTCGGCGTGATCGGTGGCGACAACGCCGGGTTCCCGAACGGTCGCCGCCTCGGAGACGATGTCGTCGACATCGAGCTCCAGGTCGTGGCCGGGATCCTGGTTGGCAATCCGGTACCGCTGGGTGATGGAGTCGACAAGAACGACAAGTCGTTCCTGTCGGTCTTCCCCTACCTCGCGGATCCGGACTCCGGGTTCGACTCGAATCCCAGCCAGCGGTTCGAGCCGGCTCACGCGCCGACTCCTCCGGGCGGCCCCTAGACAGAGGCCACCGAGTGGAGATCCGGGAAATGGGTTCGGGGGCGCCGCAAGCGCGGCGTCCCCGGGCCCATCCGGGAATCGCATCCCGAGCACCCGCGACCACAGGACTTGAGATGACAGAGCTCGCTCACCGAACCCCCTTCCCCGGCCGACGGGCCGGCCCGCCCCCGGCTCCGCTCTCGCACCGCAACCGCGATCCGCTGGCTCGCGCCGCTGGCGGTTTTCGGCGTTCTATTCCTCGTCCTTGCCGCGCTGAACCGTTCATCGGAGCCGGCCGGGCCCGACGCCACACCCGACCTTGCCGCCCTGCCCCTCGGCGATACCGAGGCCCAGGTGGAGATCCTCCAGGATGCCCTCGCGGCGGATCCCTCCGACGCCCATTTGGCCGCCCAGCTCGGGGGCGCCTATTACCAGCGCGCCCGGGAGACCGCCGACCCGGCCTACTACACGAGGGCCGATGAGGCCTACTCGGAGGCTCTCGGCAACGACCCGGCGCAGGTGGAGGCTCTCGCGGGGCAGGCGACATTGGCGCTCGCGCGCCACGACTTCGCAGGCGGACTGGAGCTGGCCCGGCGGGCACATGCCCTCGAGCCCGCGCTGGTGGCGCCCTACGCCCCCCTCGTCGACGCTCAGATCGAGCTCGGCCGGTACGGCGCCGCCGAGCGCACCCTGGGACGGATGCTCGCGCTGAAGCCGAACCTGGGCTCTTACGCGCGGGCCTCCTACTACCGCGAGCTCCATGGAGACCTTCCCGGTTCGCTCCAGGCGATGCAGCTCGCAGCCGACGCCGGCGCCGGGGCGCCGGAGGCGCAGGCCTACGTCCAGTCGCTGCTCGGCAAGCTCGAGATCGATCTCGGCAACTACGGGGCGGCGGATCGCGCCTACCGCCAGGCGCTTGCGGGCGATCCCGACTACGGTCCGGCGCTCGCCGGGCGCGCCCGGATCGACGCGATCCGCGGGGAGTACGACCGCGCGATCGCCGGCTATCGCGCGGTGATCGAGCGTTTGCCCCTTCCCGAGTACGCGATCGCGCTGGGCGAGGCCGCGGAGGCAGCGGGCAAGCGGGCCGAGGCCGAGCGGGCCTACGCGCTGGTGGCGGTCGAGGCAAGGCTGCTCGCCTCCGGCGGGGTCAACACGGACGTCGATCTGGCGCTGTTCGAGGCAGACCACGGCTCCGCGGGCAGGGCCGTGGTGCTGGGCCGGCGGGCAATGGAGGCGGCGCCGAGCGTGCGTTCGGCGGATGCGCTCTCCTGGGCGCTCCACCGGGCCGGGCGCCACGCCGCGGCCTCGAAGATCTCGGCCCAGGCGATGAGGCTGGGGAGCCGCGATCCCTTCTTCCTCTTCCACGCCGGGATGATCGCGCGGGCCTCGGGGGACAGCGCTGAGGCGAGACGGCTGCTCGGAGCCTTGGTCGCACAGAGCCCGCGGTTCAGCCCGCTCTACGGCCCACAGGCGGAGCGGGCCCTGGGGGGTCTGGGATGAACGCCGGCGCTCGCCGCTTCCTCGTTGCGCTGGCCCTCTGCTTGGTGGCTTTGGGCGCGAGCGCCGGCGCCGCGGGCGCTCACCCACTGGGTAACTTCACCACCAATCAGCTGGTCCAGGTGAGGATCGATCGGAATCAGGCGGTCGTCCACTACATCCTCGACCAGGCCGAGATCCCGACCTTCCAGGCCCTCCAGCAGCATGGGGCGAGCTCCGCGGCGGAGCTCGACGCCGCCGAGGAGCAGGCGATCGCTGACGAGATCCTCGCCGAGGTGAGCGAGGGACTGACGCTGCGGGCAAACGGCGGCCCCGTCGCCGTCGGCGAGCCGACGGACGTCGCGCTCAGTTTCCCCGCCGGCCAGGGCGGGCTCGATCTGACCCGGCTCGAGGCCGACTTCGCGACGCCACTGCCCGACGGCGTCACCGACGTCGCCGTCGACAACGGCGCCTTTGCCGGCCGCCGCGGATGGACCGCTGTCCAGGTGCTGGCCGGGGACGGCACTGACGTTGTCTCCAGCGTTCCCGCCACCGACCCGACCGATGGCCTGCGCGGCTACCCCTCCGATCTGCTCTCGAGCCCCTCGGACCAGCGCAGCGCCACCTTCGAGGTCAGCTCTGGCAACGGTGCGGTCACGGCGCCCGAGGGGCTGACCAGCGACGAGGAGACCACCACCGAGCGCTCCCTCGACGGCTTCGCAAACTCGCTCGCGAGCGGCGACACTCACGGCCTCCTGATCCTCTTCCTGCTCGCCGCCGCCTTCGGCTGGGGCGCGCTTCACGCGCTCTCCCCAGGACACGGCAAGGCGCTGGTCGCCGGCTATCTGGTCGGCGCCCGCGGCACGCCCCGCCACGCGGCGATCCTCGGGGTGACGGTGACGGTCACCCACACCATCTCCGTCTTTGCCCTCGGCCTGGTCACGCTCGCCCTTTCCCAGTACGTGCTTCCCGAGGACCTCTATCCGTGGCTGACCCTGAGCTCGGGCGTGCTCGTGATCGCAATTGGGTTGTCCGTGATGCGCTCGCGATACGCGCGCTGGCGGCGCATGCGTGGCGCGGCCGATCATGCGCACGACCACTCGCACGCGCACGACCACGCGCACGACCATTCCCACGGCCAGGACCACTCGCACGCGCCCCAGGGGCCGATCACGATGCGCTCCCTGCTGGCGCTCGGCGTCTCCGGAGGGATGGTGCCGTGTCCCTCGGCGCTGGTCGTCCTGATCGCGGCGATCAGCCAGCATCGGATCGGGCTCGGGATGCTGCTGATCACTGCGTTCAGCCTCGGGCTGGCGGCGACGATGACCTCCGTGGGGCTGGCCGTGATCTGGGGCGGCCGCGCGATCCGCCGCCTGCGGCCCGACAGGGCGCTTTTCGGCTCCCGGCTCGCGGGAGCGCTTCCGGCGCTCTCCGCCTCGATCATCGTCCTCGCCGGAGTGCTGATCTCGCTTCGCGCGCTGCCGGAGCTGGGGGCCTGAGGTGGAGGCCGCGGTGGACATCGCCGGCGCACTCGATTTCTCCTGGCTGTTCGCTCCGGCCGAGCAGGTCGACGAGGGGCTCACCCACCTGCTCGAGGGCGCCCCGCTGCTGGTCGCGCTCGGGATCGCCTTCGTGCTCGGGTTGCGTCATGCCTCCGACCCCGACCACCTGGTGGCCGTCACCTCGCTGGTCGCAGCCGACCGCGACGGCGGCACCCGGAACGCGACGCGGCTGGGCGCCTGGTGGGGCCTGGGCCACGCGACGATGCTGTTGGCGCTCGGGATCCCGCTGATCGCGCTGCACTCGAGCGTCCCCGCGTGGCTTGAGTCCGCCGCCGAGAAGGGGATCGGCTTGATCATCATCGTCCTCGCCGCCCGCGTGATCTGGAAGTGGGCTCGGGGCGAGTATCGCTCGGGGCGGCACGAGCATGCAGCGGCCCACGCCCCGCTGGAGCCGGTTGCGAGCGGCGAGCACCGCCATCTCCGCCGGGAGCGCGAGCGCGAGCACGGCCATCGCCCGCTTCGAACCCCGGCGCAGGCGTTCGGGATCGGGACGCTCCACGGGCTGGCGGGCACGGGCGCCGTGGTCGTCCTGCTGCTGGCGGCGCTGCCGAGCGCGCTCGAGGCCGGCCTGGCGCTGGCGGTCTTCGCGCCGATGTCGATCGTCTCGATGGCCGCCTGCACCACCGCCTTCGCCTGGGTCCTAACCCGGCCGATCATCGAGCCCGTCTATCGCGCCGTCCTCATCCCTTCCCTGGGCGCTTTCGGGCTTCTCTTCGGCCTCTGGTACGCGGGCCTGGCCTAGCCAACCGGCGGTTGCGACGCGGTCGCAGCTGCGAACCGGTCGCAGAGAGGGCTGCTATGGGAGGCTTGCCGCCGGAGCCTGGCGCAGGTCGCGGCCGGGGTCGATGCCCCAACGCCGTCCAACCTCGGAGAGGTCGGAGGTCACCTGCCAGCGATCCGGGCGCTCCTCGCCAGAGTGGTCGGGGCTCGCCCCCTTCAGGGCCATGCAGCCGGCGTTGTCCCCCACGGCCCGGATCTCGGCGAGATCCTCGACCGTGAGGCGCGGCTCGGCGGGCAGCGCAGCCAGCTCGGCGCGCTTTGCCTCGATCGGCCGCGCCGTCTCCCCCGCCTCCTGGATCAGGGTCGGGACCACGCACTCGACCGCCTCGTGCGCCAGGTTCCACTGGCAGGCGAGCTGCATTGGGGTCAGCTCGGCCCGCTCGGCGATCGGCCGCAGCCGCTCGAGCTTCTCCCTCCCCTCCTCGATCCACCCCTGGGGGCGGAACGCACGGTGATCGCCGGCCGGCAGCTCGGCGCCCGGGAGGAGGTCGTCCCAGAAGAGCCCGCCGTAGTCGACCACCCGGGTGATCACCTTCACCCCCGAGCGCGCCGCCGCTTCCAGGCAGAGCTCCCCGGGCCAGGGCTCGAGCGGGTTGAGGATGATCATCGCCCAGTCGATCAGCTCGCCGAAGCGCTCGAAGCAGGCGATCAGATCGAGGGTGAAGCCGTTCGCGGGGCCCGGGGCGACGCCGATCGCGTCGGTCAGCCCGGTCTCGCGCAGCGCCGCCATCGCCTCCCAGACGGCTTCGCTCTCGTACCCGCGGCGGTCGGGGTTGTGGAGCAGCAGCAGGTCGAAGCGCTGCTGCCCGAGGCGCTCGAGGCTGCGCTCGGCCGCCATCCGCAGGTAGCCCGCGTACCCCTCCGGTCCGCGGAGGCTCGGGTCGGTGAAGCGCGGAAAGCCGCGCGGCCCATCGCGCTCGCCCTCGTAGAAGTCGTGGCCGACAGCCCCGACCAGGCTGAAGCTCTCTCGGTCGATGCCCTCGAGCGCCCGGCCGACGACCGAGTCCGCCTCGCCCTGGCCGTAGGCGTCGGCGGTGAGCACGGTCGCGATCGCCTCGTCCGGGCGGAGCAGGCCGACCAGCCGCTCCTCGTCAATCGCCTCGCCGAAGCGCAGGAACCGCCCCCCGCTCCAGCTGCCGACCGCGGTGCGACCTGGTGCGGAAATCAGTCCTTCGAGTCGCCGTCGCCCGAGGGCTCGGGCTCGTCGCCCGAATCGCCGCCCTCGTCGTCGCCCTTGGCGCCGACGCCGACCGGCTCCTTCTTCTTCTTCGCCGGCGGGCGCTTGCGCGGCTTCACGATCTTCAGCTTCAGCGGGTGCTCGTCGTCTTCCTCGGTCTTCTTGTCGCGATCGACCGAGACCGTCGAACCGGGGGTCATCTCGCCGGCCTTCAGCACCTCGTCCGCGAGCGGGTCCTCGATGTAGCGCTGGATCGCGCGGCGCAGCGGCCGCGCTCCCATCGTCGGGTCCCAGCCCTTGTCGACCAGCAGCTCCTTGGCGTCGTTGGAGAGCTCGAGCTGGAGCTCGTGCTCGGCCACCTGGGTGCGGACGCTGCTGACCATCAGGTCGACGATCTCCATGATCTCCTCCTTGGTCAGCTTGTGGAAGACGATCACTTCGTCGATCCGGTTGAGGAACTCGGGCCGGAAGACCTTCTTCAGCTCGCCCATGATCCGCGACTTCATGTCCTCGTAGGTGACGCCGGTCTCGTCGGTGACCGAGAAGCCGAGCGGCGTGTTGCGGGCGATGTCCTGCGCCCCGATGTTCGAGGTCATGATCACGATCGCGTTGCGGAAGTCGACCGTCCGCCCCTGGGCGTCGGTGAGCCTGCCGTCCTCGAGGATCTGGAGCAGGATGTTGAAGACGTCGGGGTGGGCCTTCTCGATCTCGTCGAGCAAGCAGCACCGAGTAGGGCTTGCGGCGCACGGCCTCGGTCAGCTGGCCGCCCTCGTCGTAGCCGATGTAGCCCGGGGGCGAGCCGACCAGGCGCGAGACCGCGTGCTTCTCCATGTACTCGGACATGTCGATCCGGACCATCGCGTCCTCGTCGCCGAACAGGAACTCGGCGAGCGTGCGGGCGAGCTCGGTCTTGCCGACCCCGGAGGGGCCGAGGAAGATGAATGAGCCGGCCGGGCGCTTCGGGTCCTTGATCCCGGCGCGCGAGCGGCGGATCGCCTTGGAGACGGCGGTGATCGCCGGGCTCCTGGCCGATGACGCGCTTGTGGAGCTCGTCCTCCATCCGGACCAGCTTCTTCGACTCGGCCTCGGTCAGCTTGAAGACGGGGATCCCGGTCCACATCGAGACGATGTCGGCGATCTCCTCCTCGCCGACCTCGGGGCGCTCGCCGCCCTCGCCCGCGCTCCACTCGTGCTCGAGCTCCTTCTTCTTGTTGGTCAGCCGGCGCTCCTGGTCGCGCAGGTTGGCGGCCTTCTCGAACTCCTGGGCGTCGATCGCGGCCTCCTTCTCGCGCCGCGTCGTCTCGATCTCCTCCTCGAGGTCGCGGTAGACGGGCGGCTGCGTCATCGACTTGATCCGCATGCGGGAGGCGGCCTCGTCGATCAGGTCGATCGCCTTGTCGGGCAGGAAGCGGTCGGAGATGTAGCGGTCGGCGAGCTCGGCGGCGGCCTCGAGCGCCTCGTCGGTGATCTTCACCCGGTGGTGCTGCTCGTAGCGCTCGCGCAGGCCCTCGAGGATCTTCACGGTCTCCTCGGTCGAGGGCTGCTCGACCTTGATCTGCTGGAAGCGGCGCTCGAGGGCGGAGTCGCGCTCCAGGTACTTGCGGTACTCGTCGAGGGTGGTGGCGCCGATCGTCTGCAGCTCGCCGCGGGCGAGCGCGGGCTTCAGGATCGAGGCGGCGTCGATCGCGCCCTCGGCGGCGCCGGCGCCGACCAGGTTGTGGAGCTCGTCGATGAACAGGATGATGTCGCCGCGCTGGGTGATCTCCTTCATCACCTTCTTCAGGCGCTCCTCGAACTCGCCGCGGTACTTCGAGCCCGCCGACCAGGGCGGCCAGGTCGAGCGTGTAGATCTGCTTGTTCTTGAGCAGCTCGGGGACCTCGCCCTTGGTGATCCGCGCGGCCAGCCCCTCGACGACGGCGGTCTTGCCGACGCCGGGCTCGCCGAGCAGCACCGGGTTGTTCTTCGTCCGCCGGGAGAGGATCTGCATGATCCGCTCGATCTCGATCTCGCGGCCGATCACCGGGTCGAGCTTGCCCTCGGCGGCGAGCTTGGTCAGGTTGCGGCCGAACTGGTCGAGCAGCTTCGAGGACTTCTTGCCCTCGCCTGCGCGGCGCCAGCGCCGCGAGCCCTGGCCGGCGCCCGCCGCCGGGCCCGACAGCATCCGGATGACCTCGTTGCGGATCTTCTCCGAGTCGGCGTCGAAGTCGAGCAGGATGCGGGCGGCGACGCCCTCGTTCTCGCGGACGAGCCCGAGCAGGATGTGCTCGGTGCCGATGTAGTTGTGGCCGAGCGAGAGCGCCTCGCGCAGCGCCAGCTCGAGCACCTTCTTGGCGCGCGGCGTGAACGGGATCTGCCCGGCGGTTACCTCCTCGCCGGAGCCGACGATCCGGACCACCTGGGAGCGGACGCGCTCGACGGTGATGTCGAGCGACTCGAGCACGCGGGCGGCGAGGCCCTCCTCCTCACGGAGCAGGCCGAGCAGGATGTGCTCGGTGCCGATGTAGTTGTGCTTGAGCGTCCGCGCCTCCTCCTGGGCGAGGACGACCACCTGGCGGGCTCTCTCTGTGAATCGCTCGAACATGGTGCGGTGGAGTCCTTCTTCTACGGGGTCGCCGAAAACCCGACTGCCCACTTCCTCTTTTCGGCCGAGAGGATGATCGGGTTGAGCGGTCGGGGACGGGTGGCGGGCATGGGGCAGTCTAGCAACCGCCCACGCGTGACTCAGGCGGGATAGGGTCACGCCGTGCCCGCAGTTAGCGACCTCGACCTTCCGGAGTTCGACTACACCGATCAGGACCTGCGCGGCCAGCGCTACCGCACCGCTATGCGCGAGCTGGAGGGTCGCGGCGACTGGCTGCTCACCGGCCCGCTCGGCTACGTGGTGGTCGATCGTGAGGCCGGCGAGTTCTTCCTGCGTACGAAGGCAGCGCAGTTTCCCGGGCTGACGATGGCCGAGCTGTTCGACGTGCGCGACGGCCCGCTGCACCGCGAGATGACGGGCAACATCATCAACGTCAATGGCGACGACCACCGGCGCCTGCGCAACCTCATCAACCCGGCGCTCGCGCCGCGCGCCACCGACGCCCACCGGCCCGCCATGCGGGGGTTCCTGGAGCAGCTGCTGGCGGTGCTGCCGCCAGACGGGCGCTGCGAGTTCGTGGAGGCGTTCGCCAAGCCGTACCCGTCGCTGACCATCGCCCACGTGCTGGGCGCGCCGCTGGAGGACGCGCCGCGACTGCACCACTGGTCGAACTGGATCCAGCGCCAGTTCGACGCCGCCTCGTTGATGAACGAGCGCGAGCGCATCGAGCAGGCCTGCGTCGAGGCCTACGCCTACCTGGACGGCCTGCTGGCGGCTCGGCGCGCCGACCCGGGCGAGGACGTGATCTCGGCCTTGCTGGCCGCCGAGGACGAGGGTGATCGGCTCTCCGCTCAGGAGGTCGTCGATCTTGTGCTGGACCTCATCCTCGGCGGGATCGACACGGTCCAGAGCCAGCTCTCGCACACCGTTCGCCTACTGGCCGAGCACCCTGACCAGTGGGCCGCGCTGCGCGAGCGGCCGGGGGAGCTGGCCGGACCGGCGGTGGAGGAAGCGCTGCGCTACGAGCCGGTGACGCCCTTCACCGCCCGGATCGTCGTCGAGCCCGTCGAGCACCGCGACGTGACGTTCCCCGCGGGGACGATCGTGATGGTCTCGGCGTGGCATGGAAACCGCGGCGGTGAGTCCGATCCCGACACGTTCGACATCGCCGCCGAGCGCAGCGGGCGCATCCTCACCTTCGGCGCGGGGATCCACTACTGCGTGGGCGCCAACCTCGCGCGCGCCGAGCTCCAGGAGGGTCTGGCGTTCCTGGCCCGCAACGTCGAGCGAATCGAACTGGACGGCGAACCGGGGTTCGGAACGATCACGGGGATCTACGGGCTCGACTCGCTCCCGGTCCGCTTCACCCTCGCCTAGCCAGCCCCGCCATCCACTCCAGTCCGGGGTTGTAGACCATGTCGTGCTCGCCGTCGAAGAGCACGACGGTGACCGGCCCGGACCGGCGGGCGAAGAGGACAGACGGGTCGGGAGCGCGGAAGTAGGTCGGGACGCCGGTCGAGCTCCTCGTGCCCTGAGGCAGCTCGTTGCGCGCCGTGGCGGCCACGACGTTCGGGGCGACGGCGTCCTTCGCCGCCGCCAGACGGTTGAACGCGCGCACCGCGTGGTCGGGCGGCACCACGGGATCGTCGAGGCCGTGACCGATGTAGATCGGCACGCGCGCTCGCCGAGCCGCCGCCAGGTAGATGCGCGGGCTGCGGCGCTCGCACTCCGCCAGGGCCGCGGCCACGGCGGTCGGGTCCCCGCCGCACGAGGCGGCGATCTCCTCGGCGTAGCGCGGGTCGGCGGCGCGCGTGTACTCGTACCACGCACTGAGATCGTCGATTGGAACCCACGACACCACGCCCGCGAAGCGGTCGGGGTGGCGACCGGCCAGCAGCAGGGACATCATCCCGCCGCCCGAGAAGCCAACCACGAAGACGCGCTCGGGGTCCACGCCCTCGTCGCGCGAGGCGAAGTCGATGGCGTCCAGCACGTCCTGCACCGCGAGATCCGAGCCCGTCGCCTGCTGGCGGTCGAACGGCCCGCGGTAGTCGGGCTGGACCACCGCCCAGCCGCGCTGCTGCGCCCAGCGCGCGAAGGGCATGCCGGCGATGTTCTCGTAGCCGGTGCTCCAGGAGTGGAGGACGACGAGCAGCGGCCGCGGACCGTCGCCGGCCGGGGGCAGCCACAGCGCGGGCTGCGGGCTGCGGTCGCGCGTCGAGGTGATCCGCACCTCCTGGATGCTCGGCACGGCGTCCCGCCAGCCCTCCACCCCGGCCTCGTCGAACAGCCCGGACTGGGCCGTGGAGATGACGTCCGGCAAGCGGGAGAACGGAGGCTCGGGCGGGCGCGGCTCGGTCCGCCCCGCAGGAACTTCGCGCTCGCCTCCGCCGTCATGCCGGGCGCCCGCGACCGCCCCGGCGGCCAGTGCCGCGCACGCCACGAGGGCGACGACGAGTCGGCGAGAGAGGATGGACGCCCGCGAAGGCGGCACGTCCTGAGGGTAGGCCTAGACCTCGATCTTGGTGATCTTCAGCTTGCGCTTGGGGCCGCGCGGGACGGCGACCTCGACCGTCTCGCCGCGCTTGTGCCCGATGAGCGCGCGGCCGACGGGCGACTCGTTGGAGAGCTTGTTCTCCGACGGATTCGCCTCGGCCGAGCCGACGATCGCGTACTTGACCGACTTGCCGGTCTTCTCGTCCTTGACGTGGACCGTCGTGCCGACCCGGACCTCGTCGGTGCTCAGTTCGGAGGCGTCGATGACCGAGGCCGACCGGAGCTTGTCCTCGAGCTGCGCGATCTTCGCCTCGAGCATCGCCTGCTCGTTCTTGGCGTCGTCGTACTCGGAGTTCTCCATGATGTCGCCGAACTCGCGCGCCTCCTTGATGCGTGCGGCGACCTCACGGCGCTTGGGTCCCTGAAGTTCCTCGAGCTCCGACTTGAGCTTCACCAGTCCATCGGGGGTGAGGATGACGTCCTTTGGCATGACTTTCTCCCAACGAAAACCCGCCGGGCGGGCGGGAGCGGTACTGCGCGGGGTGTCGCGAAGGGCGCGGAAGTATAGCGCCGAGTTCAGGCGGCCCTGGGGAGCCGCAATTCGGCGAGCACGGCACGTGCCTGTACCAGTGAGTCTGCCCGCTGCAGCGCGTCCTGAACTTCGCGCCCGGCGCCCAGCCGCTCGACGTACCACGGGTAGAACTTGCGCAGGTAGCGGGCCGCGCGCGCCTCGCCCAGGTGCTCCACGGCGCGGTCGACCACCCAGTCGAGCTCGTCGAGCACCTCGTCGCGGGTCGGCTCGGCCTCGCGGCTTCCCAGCAGGCGGGCGAACAGCCACGGGTTGCCGAGCGAGCCGCGCGCGAGCATGAGGGCGTCGGCGCCCGTCTCCTCCCACGCCCGGCGGGCCGCGCCGGCGTCGCTCAGGCCGCCCGAGACGATCACCGGCACCGGCAGCTCCTCGACCAGCTCGCGCACGAGCGCGTAGTCGGGCGTGCCCTTGTGGCGCTGGAGGGCGCTACGGGGATGCAGCGCGAGCCCGGCCACGCCGGCCTCGCCCGCCAGCCGGCGCGCCGCCTCGACGCCCGCGTGGTCGTCCGGCCGCCGCGACGTGCGCAGCTTCACGGTCACGGGCAGCCCGCTGCCCTCGCGCGCGGCCACGGCCAGCTCGACCGCGCGGCCCGGGTCCTCGAGCAGCGCGGCGCCGGCTCCGGTCTTGCACACCTTGGGACCGGGCAGCCCATGTTGAGGTCGATCACGTCGGCGCCCGCGGCGGCCACGTCGGCGGCGGCCGAGCGCATGACCTCCGGGTCGTGGCCGAACAGCTGGATCGCCACCGGCCCGCCGGCGCGTTCGTCCGGGTGGATGCGCAGCAGCTCGCGCAGCGTGCGCTCGTTGCGGTAGTGGACGGCGAAGCTCGAGACCATCTCCGAGACCACGAGCCCGGCGCCGTAGCGGCGGGCCTGCAGGCGCACGAACCAGTTCCCGATGCCGGCGAGCGGCGCGAGCACGACGCGGTTGGGGACGGTGAGTCCCCCAGCTTCCAGGGATCGGTGAGGCGCCTAGGCTCCCGGTTCGCTCATGGATCAAGCGTAGACCCGTGAGCGTGAGCAGGTCGTCGATCTCGTCGATCGTCTCGGTGTGGGGCACGATGTGCTCGGCCAGGCCGCCGGTGGCGATCGCTCGGGGCCTCCTCGCCGAGCTCGGCCCACAGCCGGTGCACGATGCCGTCCACCTGGGCGGCCACGCCGTAGATGACGCCGGAGCGGATCGCGTCGATCGTCGACTTCCCGATCAGACTGCGCGGCTCCTCGAGGTCCACCTTGGGCAGGCGCGCCGCGCGCTCGGTCAGCGCCTCCAGGGAGATCTCGACGCCCGAGGGCGATGATCCCGCCCAGGTACTCGCCCTCGGCCGAGACGACGTCGAACGTGTTGGCCGTTCCGAAGTCCACGACGATGCACGGCCCGCCGAAGCGGGCGTGCGCGGCCACGGCGTTGACCAGCCGGTCGGGCCCGAGCTCGCGCGGGTTGTCGAGGCGGATCGGCATGCCCGGTCTTCAGCCCGGGCCGACCACGAGCATGTCGTGGCCGAGGTAGCGCTCCGCGCAGTGCCCCCACTCCGGCACCGAGCTGCGGCACCGTGGTGGAGATGATCGAGCGCGGCGACGTCGTCGAAGCCCAGGCCCGCAGCGCGAGCAGGTTGCGCAGCGCGGCCCCCAGCTCGTCGGCCGTCGACTCGCGCACGGTGGCGAAGCGCCAGTGCTCGACCAGCTCCTCGTCGCGGAAGGCACCGAGATGGGTCTGGGTGTTGCCGACGTCCACCGCCAGGAGCACGCCGCGATTATGCTGCACGGCGATGGAGGCACGGCTCTACGTCGTCCACGGCTCGCATCCGTGCGCGACGGTCGCGAAGGCCCTGGAGATGAAGGGCGTTCCCTACCGCACGGTCGAGCTGCCCCCGCCGATGCACGCCGCGATCCAGCGCCTGCGCTTCGGCTCGCGCACCGTGCCGGCGCTCCGGTTGAACGGCGAGAAGCTCAGCGGCTCGCGGGCGATCCTGCGGCGGCTGGAGGAGCTGCGTCCCGATCCGCCGCTGTACCCGGCCGACACCGAGGCGCGCGCGAAGGTGGAGGAGGCCGAGCGCTGGGGCGAGCAGACGTTCCAGCCGATCGCCCGGCGCCTGCTGTGGCCCGCCATCAAGCGCAATCCGGGCGCGCTGGCCTCGTACTCCGAGCACTCGAAGCTGCCGCTGCCGGCGCCCATGATCCGTCTCAGCGCGCCGATGATCTCCCGGGTCGAGATGAAGCTCAACGCGGCCACCCCCGAGGCCGAGCGGGCCGACCTCGCCGCGCTCCCCGAGCACCTCGATCGGATCGACGGCTGGATCGCCGAGGGCGTGATCGGGGGCGAGGCGCCCAACGCCGCCGACCTCCAGGTCGCCTCCACGCTGCGGCTGATGATGACCCTCGAGGACCTCCGCGCGCTGATCGAGCCGCGCCCCGCCGCCGAGCTGGCGCTGCGCCTGTTCCCCCAGGCCGACGGCCACATGCCGGCGGGGTCGCTGCCCGGCTGATCCGGCGCTCGGGTTCTCCAACTACGGCATCGAGGGGGTCGGGGTCGGACCGCCTCGGATGATGAGTGGACGCCTATAGCGTCAAACCCGCTCTGACCGCCGCGGCCGGACGAGACTCTCGATGCCCGCCGTTCAGACTTCCAGCGGCGGTCCGGCCAACCGGACCGCCTGCTCGCCTTCGGGCAACGCCGCCAACGCGTCGGCGAGCCGCGTGCCGTCGGGCGTGGCGAGGTCCGGGATCGAGCTCGAGGAGCGGAACGAGCACGAAGCGCCGCGACGTCGTCTCGGGGTGCGGAAGGCGCAGGCGCTCGGACGCGTGGGTCAAATCGCCCAGGAGCAGCACGTCGACGTCGATGGAGCGCGGACCGTGGCGGGGGCCGCCGGGCTCGCGGCCCAGGTCGCGCTCGACGGCCTTGCACGCGTCGAGCAGCTCCTCCGGGGCCAGCTCCGTCTCGATGCGCAGGCAGGCGTTGAGGAACTCGGGCTGGTCGGGCATCTCCCCCACCGGCTCGGTGTCATAGACCGACGACGCGGCGAGGACGGTCACGCCGTGGTGCGCAAGGCTCCGGACCGCGGCCTGAAGCTGGCCGCGCCGGTCGCCGACGTTGGAGCCCAGCCCGAGGTAGCCGATCACGCGGCCGCGAGCTTGGGCCCGACGGCCTCGGCGAGCGCGATCACGGCCGACAGCGGCCGCACCATGACAGTCAGCTCCGCGATCTGGCCGTCGGCGCCGAAGCGGAACAGGTCGAGGCCCTGGAGCTCGCGGTCCCCGACCCGCGCGCGGAACACCAGCGCCGCCTTGCCCTCGGCCTCGAACTCGTCCGTGTAGCGGAAGTCCTCGAAGGTCTCGAGGAGGATGGCGAGGAGCGCGGAGATCGCCTCCAGGCCCTCGAACGGCTTGAAGGACACGGGGCTGTGCAGCACCGCGTCGGGCGCGAACGCCGCCACCATCCCGGCGTGGTCGCGGGCTTCGACGGCGGCTCGAAAGGACGCGTGCGCGCTCATGCCGCCACCTTAGCCGCCTCGGGATCCTCGGAGATCCCGATCCGCCGGTACAGGCGCCGCAGCGGCGCCGGCGCCCACCAGTTCCAGCGCCCCAGCATCTCCATCAGCGCGGGCACGAGAAGCGCGCGCACGATCGTCGCGTCGATGAGCACCGCCAGCGCCGTTCCCACCCCCAGCTGCTTGATGAAGACGATCTGCGATGTCGCGAAGGCACCGATGGCCACGCAGAAGAGCAGGGCGGCCGCCGTGACGATCCGCCCGGTGCGCTCCAGGCCGATGGCCACCGCCTCGCGATCACTCGCCCCCCGGTCGCGCGCCTCCTTGATGCGGCCGAGGAGGAACACCCCGTAGTCGGTGGACAGACCGAAGACGACGGCGAACAGCAGCACGGGCTGGGTCAGCTCGAGCGCGCCCTGGCTCGTGTAGCCGAGCAGGCCCTCGAGGCGCCCGTCCTGGAAGATCAGCACGAGCAGCCCGAAGGCGGCGCTCAAGGTGAGCACGTTCATCACCAGCGCCTTGATCGGCAGCACGATCGACCCGGTCATGAGGAACAGCACGACGATCGTCGCCCCGGCCACGATCGCCAGCGCGATCGGGATGTGCGCCGCCAGGCTGTCCTTGCGATCCACGAACTCCGCCGTCTGACCGCCGACGCGCGCGCCCGGCAGAGCCCGTATCTCGCGCACGAGGTCCTGGGCGCGGTCGGTGAGCGAGCCCGAGGAGGGGAAGGCCAACACCACCGCCGTACCGTCGCCGACGGGCCGCGGCGCCGTGACGCCGTTCACGCCGGGCAGCGCCTCGACGCGGCGGGCGAGCGGGCGCGCCTCGCGGGTTCCCGTGGCGATCACGATCGGCGCGTCGCGGTTCGGCGGGAAGTCGGCGCGCAGGGACTCGTAGACCTGGCGCGCCTCGCTGCTCTTCGGCAGCACGGAGGCGTCAACCGAGGTGAACTTGATCCCCAGGAAGGGGAGGCCGAGCGCGATGAGCAGCGCGGCCGAGCCCGCGCGCCACCGGCGCCGGCCGGCGCATGACGAAGCGCGACAGGCGATACCAGCCGCCCGTCTCGTCCGGCCGCGCGTCGCGCTCGGACGCCCGCTGGAGCCGCTTCGGGGCCAGCGCGTTCACGCGCGGCCCGAGGAGCGCGAGCACCGCGGGGAGCACGAGAAGGGCCACGGCCGCCGCGATGAGCGCCACCATCGTCCCGCCGATCCCCATCGAGTACAGGAAGCGCTGCGGGAACACGAGCAGGGAGGCGAGCGCGGCGGCCACGGTGAGCGAGCTGAAGAGCACCGTGCGCCCGGCCGTGGCCAGCGTCCGGCGGAGCGCTTCGGCTCCCGGCCCGACGGCGGCCAGCTCCTCGCGGTAACGCGACACGATGAACAGGCTGTAGTCGATGGCCAGCCCGAGCCCGAGGCCGGTCGTGAGGTTCAGCGCGAAGATCGACACCGAGCCCACCTCGCTCGCGAGCCGCAGGCCGAGGAACGTCCCCACGATGGCCAGCGCGCCCACGAGCAGGGGCAGCAGCGCCGCGACGACGCTGCGGAAGAACAGCAGCGAGAGCACGAACAGGAGCGGGAAGGCGAGCAGCTCGGCGCGCTGGAGGTCGGACTCGACCGTGCGGTTGGTCTCGGAGAAGGCGACCGCCCGCCCGCCGAGCCGCACACCGGGCATCGCTTCGAAGCGCTTCTCCAAGCGCTCGGCCGCGTCGCGCACGGCGCTGTCGGACATCGCCCGGAAGCTCGCGGCGACATACGTCGAGCGCCCGTCGCGCGCCACGAAGGCGCGGTCCTGCGCGTCGTAGAAGCTCGTGACCTGCCCGATGTCGCGGTCGCGGCGCAGCGTCGCCGCGACCTCGCCGACGCGCTCGCGCGCGGCGGGCGAGCGCACGCCGCCGGGCGTGGCCACCAGGGCGACGACGCCGGCCTCGGTCTGGATCCCCGTGGTGCGCTCGAGCTCGTGCCGCAGCTGGACCGATTCGCTGGACGGATCGTCGGCGCCGTACGGCTGGAGATGGTCGGCCACGGAGCCACCGAGGACAGCGGCCGCGACGAAGAAGACGGCGGCGGCGCCGAGCACGCGGCGGGGGGCGCGGACGGCGAGATTGGCGAGTCTGTTCAACACGCGGGCTCAGCGGCCCCTGCGGAACGACGCCGCCCACGCCTCGGTGTTCTTCGGCTTCACGCGCGCATGCCCGAGGGCGGCGCTCACATTGAGCAGCATCCCGTGGGCGAAGAAGTCCAAAACGCGCTCGTCGTCCGCCCCCGAGGCGGTCTGCACGTAGCGGAACAGCTCGCCGTAGCGGCGGCGCGCGGCCGCGCGGATCTCCGGGTCGCCCGCGGCGGCCACATAGGCCTGCATCTGGATGCGGAGCAGGTCGGCGTTGGCGATGAGCTCCTCGTAGGCCATGCCCATCGCCTGGAGGCGCTCGTCGGTCGGCGCGTCCTCGGGCACCTTCGCGGCCGCCGTCCGGAACGCGGTCATGACCTCGTCGCAGCAGCGCCGGTAGCAGGCCATGAAGAGCTCCTTCTTGGTTCCGTAAAGGCGGAACAAGTAGGGCTGGGAGATGCCGGCGCGGGCGGCGATCGTCTCGGTCGACGTGCCGTGCATGCCGCCGATCGCGAATTCCTTGATCGCCGCCTCGAGGATCTCCTCGCGTCGCTCCTCGGCGGTGCGACGCGGGCGGGCGGCGGGCTTTGTCGTGGCGGCCATCAGACGAAGTTAGTGGCGACTCACGACTGTATCAAGACGGCTCGCGCCACACCTCCACCGCGACCTCCTCGACCGGGAGGGGAATCGGCGGCTCCGGCTTCGCCACCTTGACCCAGACGCTCTCCACCGAGTACTCGGAGAGCACCTTGTCGGCGATCGCTGCGCACAGCCGCTCGAGCGGCGGAAGGTCTGCGGCGCCACCAGGGCGACGGTCTGGCAGACCTCCGCGTAGTCCACCGTGTCCTCTACGCGGTCCGTGAGCGTCGCGTCCGACTCCCGACGTCGAGCTGCAGGTCCATCACCGTGCGCTGCCCGACCTTCGTCCTCCTCGCTGACGCCGAGGTGCGTGTAGAGGGACAGTCCCCCGATCTCGATCGTGACGACCGTCTCGGCGCCCTCGGCCGCCTCGTCGTCGAACTCGTCGTCGTCTA
>CAWABN010000015.1:0-197157 GCA_963780305.1 uncultured Solirubrobacterales bacterium | reverse complement strand
CAGGAGCTGCCGTTTGGTCATCCGCTGATCGTCCCATAGCGCCGGGCGGACATCTCGTCCAGCACCGCTGCGAGCTACGCGGCACGGCCGCGACGGCTGTGGCGGGCGGCATCCCGCAGGGGGGCGGCGACCCAGCCCGGATCCGAGCGCGGCGATCTGGTCTTTCGCCGTGATAGCTCCGCACGGCAATGTCTTTTCCGCCGCTCTTGTGGCGGTACTCGCCCATTACTCCAAGCGCGAGATAGCTGGCATCGACAATCAGCGACAACCGGATGAGATCTCGGTAGACGGCGTTGCCTCTTGCGCCGCGGCCAGCCTCGACTTCGAGCAGGATGCCCAGCCGATCGTGGACGCCGTCTACGTCGTATCGAACCCGCGGGTGCCCCTGCTCACCGAAAAGAACGGGCAGTGTGATTCGATCCGCCGCCTTCTTGCCGGCTTCCACGCGAAAGCCGATTCCCTCGAGAGACCTGGACGAAGGCGAGCAAGAACGGAGTCGCTCGTAAGACCGTCTACCTGAGCCGAATCAATCTGCGGTTTGGCACCTTCGACCACCCCGATGAATGCGCCGACCCAATCGGGCGGTCGGTCGCGGGTCGGGTAGTAGGTCCAATTGGGGTACGCGGGCACAGTACTTCAGCCTAACTTTCTGGCCGCGGGATGAGTGGGACTGAATTCGGTTCTCCTTGACCCTGCCGGACACCTAGGAACCGTTGGGGCGGTTGAGGGGTACTGCACCGCTGGAGGGAGCAGTTACGCCGAACGGCTGTGCCGTAGGTGGGTCCTGGGTATGCCGTGGGGCTCGGAGACTCAGACGCGCCCAGGTCGTGCTTTGCCGCGTTCTTTCGAGTCGTCTCCGCCTGCCTCCGCCGAAGCGGACACGTACGGATCACGACCAGTGCGCAGCCGGCGACGGCGACAATGTGCGTTGGTACCTGAATCCCGTTCCGGCGTTGCCGGCGCTCACCGAGTAGGCGATCAGGAGGAAGAAGGTCAGGTAGATCAGGGGCCCCGCCCGCTCCATGATCTGGCCCCGGTTCACTCGCGCCAGCTTCAGGTTGGATCGTCGGCGGCGTTCGCGTCCGGGACTGCTGAATGTTCTCCTCGAGATTCTTGTAGGTGGACGCCTCCCACACGGTCTGCGCTGCGATCGCGCCGAAGAGGTGCCCGTGTCCCATGAGACAAGCATTAGCGGCACCCATCTGAAAGATGTCGTCCCGGACTCAGCCGGCGTGGCGCTCGAGCTCGGCGAGCAGCAGCGGGGCGATCGCGTCCGCCTCGCCGCGGTCGCTCTCGATCACCACCGCGTCCCTCGCGGCGCGCGAGATCGCCTGCATGACCTCCTCGGGCCGCTCCTGGGCCGGGACCGCGTTCGCCAGCAGCGCCATCGCTCCGGCGCCCGGCGAGAGCCGCTTCGGCTTCCACTCGGCTCCCGGCCGTAGCTCGTGATCACGATCATGCCGAGCGGGAGCGGCTCCTCCCCCGCGACCCCGCCGAAGCTCTCGACCGCATGGTCGGTCTGCGCCCAGCCATCGCCGCGCACCGAGAGCGGCTTGGCGTAGGGGTGCACGAGCCCGTCCCGATCGATCACCGCGAACTCGTCCGAGTAGTAGACAGCGCCCGCCCTCACCAGGGCGGCCACGAGGGTCGTCTTGCCGCCGAAGCTACGGGCGGGTATGACGATCATCCTGCCGTGGTGGGCGACGGCCCCGGCATGGATGAAGATCGTGTCGGGCGCGGTCCTTCCCAGATGGATGCGCAACTGGGTGTCGAGCAGCTCGAGCGCTAGGTCGAGCTCCAGGCCCTTCGGTGCCCGCGAGCTCCTTGCCGTTTCGGTGGAGCGCGTACGTACCCCGCTCGTCTCTGACGAGCGAGAATCGGCACTCGACCGCCGCCGGCGGGCATGGCTGCCAGCCGGGCGGCAGGAAGGGCCGGATCCGATCCAGGATCTCCGGCGTGCTCGCACCCACCGCCAAACGCACGCCGTAGGCCTCGAACGCGATCTCGTTCGGGCCGCCATTCGGTCCCGCATCTCCCATTCGGCGCCTGATCATAGAGCGCGTAACCGCGCTGCGAGAGGCGGCAACGCCCGTCGCTCGCTACAGTGTCCGGCCATGGGGTCTGCCGTGCTCGGCGCACGGATGCTGCTCGCGGTCGTCTTCGCCACGGCGGGGGTTGCCAAGCTCCTCGACCGGAGGGGACACGGGACGCTCTCGAGGGCTTCGGCGTACCGAGCTTCGCCCTAGCCTACCGGGAGCGATCCTGCTGCCCGCTCGCGGAGCTGGCCACGGCGGTCGCCCTGGTGCCGCAGCCTCTGCGCAGTGGGGCGGGCTTGCCGCCCTGGTCCTGCTGCTCGGGTTCATCGCCGGGATCACCAACGCGATGCTCCGCGGGAGGGCCCCCGACTGTCACTGCTTCGGGCAGCTTCACTCGGAGCCGGCCGGGCGCGGGACGCTGGTTCGCAACGTCGCGCTTGCGGCGCTGGCGGCGTTCGTCGCGGTCGAGGGTCCGGGCCCCTCGGTCACCGCCTGGGTCGGCGGATCGCACCGCCGCCGAGCTGGTCGCCATCGCGGCCGGCATCGCGGCCGTCGTCCTCGGCGCGCTTGCGCTGCGGCTCTGGCGGGAGAACCGCGACTCTGACGCGCAGACCTCGACGACGCCCGCGCCGAGCTGGCGTCGTTCCCGCCGGGACTGCCGGTCGGTGCGCCGGCCCCGGGCTTCGCTCTGCCCAGCATCGCACGGCGAGACCGTCACCCTGGACGCGCTACGTGCCCGGGGCAGGCCCGTGGCCCTGGTCTTCGTCTCACCCGGACTGCGGGCCATGCGGCAGAGCTCTCTCCAAGCGTCGTCCGCTGGCAGGCGACGCTCGCGGACGACATCACGCTCGCGATGGTCAGCGACGGCACCCCCGAGCAGAACCGGGCCGCGGTCGGGAACGGCGACGCGGAGGTGCTGCTGCAGGAGGACTATGAGGTGATGAAGGCCTACCGGGTCGCTGGCGACGCCCGCCGCCGTGGTGGTCTAGCCCGGAAGGCCGAATCGCCAGCGCGCCCGTCTCGGGCGCCGCGATCGAGTCGCTGATCCGCCTGACCCTGCGGCAGAACGTGGAGACGGCTCCCGCCGGCGAGGCCTCCGCCGGCTGCGGCCCGGTCGCCTGAGCCCCGGAAGATGGGTCGGCCCGCGCTGGACGAGTTCGCGCCCGCGCCCGCGGGCTGCGCCGGCGGGAGGAGCTCGATAGGGCGGCGGTCGCCGCGCTCGACCGCGTTCGAGGCGGCCGGCGTCGCGGCGCTGCTGCTCAAGGGACCGGCGCTGGCGCGACGCCTCTACAGCGGAGGGCGAGACCCGCGGCTACGCCGACATCGACCTGCTGGTCCCGCCGCCGGGACCTGACGTCAGCGCGGAAGGCGCTGAGCGGGCTCGGATACGTGAGGCCGACGAGGGCTCGGGATCGACGACGTGGCCGGGGTCGAGCACGCCGAGGTCTGGGCGCGGCCGGGCGAGACGGGGATGGCCCATCTGGATCGATCTGCACTGGCGGCTGGACCGCTGCGAGGCGACCGGACGATGTCGTCTGGGACGCCCTGCCGCGAGCCGCAGCTCGATCGAGCTCCCGGGCAAGGCGGCGGCCGTCCTCGGCGACGAAGGCCTCGCGCTCCACCTCGCCATCCACGCGGCGCAGCACGGGCCCGATGACAGCGAAGGCGATCGGCGGACCTCGCACGCGGGATCGAGCGCTGGCCACCGGAGGTGTGGCGCGCGGCCGCGCGAGCTGGCGGAGGTCGTGCAGGGCGTAGCCGGCCTTCGCCGCGGGCCTTCGGCTCGCTGCCCGCCGGCGCCGGACTCGCCGAGCAGCTCGAGCCTCCCGCCGACGCCCCGAGCTCGACTGGGAGATCCGCCACCGCAGGCGTCCGGCCCCGGGGAACCTTTCACCTCCAGGCTATGGCCGACGCCAGGGGGCTGCGGGAGCGCGCTGAACGTGCTGCGGCGGTCGCTGCTGCCGACCCCGCAGTGGATCCGTCGGCAGTTCCCCTGGGCCGCTCGCAGCAGGGCGCTGCTGCTGGTGGCGCTACGCACGCCACTCCTGCGCGCCCCGCTATGGGCGGCGCGAGCGATGCGTTTCCGGCGCAGGGCGCGGCGGGCCGACCGCGTCAGGGCTAGCAAGCCCCGGCCGAGCACTGCTGCTGCTAGCCGAGTTGGCACTGCCGTGGAGTCCCGTAAAACGTACAGTCGAATGGGTCTGTTGCCCCCCCCGGCATGGGTGCCCGGGCACGGAACGCAGGTCTTGCACTCGGTTTGCCGTCTTCGACCTCGCATGGCGCACCTGCGGGTAACCCGGTCGGGTATCAGTGACGGCAGTGGGACGCAGCAGCAGCACCCAATCGACTTCGAACCACCCGGTTTTGCCGCAGTCGCCCGAGGCTGAACGCAAGGCATGACCTCGAGCGTTGCAGCCATCGCCGGCGGGGGCGCCGCGACGGAGAGGATCAGGGGCGCCGCAGCGGCCGCGGCCCCGACCTTCGCCGCCTTGATGCTGACCTCACGGCGAGTGGACCCCTCCGCGACCGGGGCGAGGGTGGGCGGCTCCTCGAGCAGATCGCAGCCGCTCAGCTCGTCGAGCGCGCGGGCGACGGTGTCGGGGTCGACGCCAAGCTTGCTGCTGAGCTCCTCGGCCGAGGTGTTGCCGTCACAGCTACGCCAGACCTTCGCCGCGTCAGGGCTGAGGCTGTGCGCTCGGTCGACGTTGCGTGTCATAGACGAGGAGCTCTTCGCCAAGCTCCTCGATGATCAAATCGGTTGACCGGGCAAGCGGCCTATTTCCCCTGATCTCCACCTTGACCCTCCTCCTCCTCGAGTAGCGGTTGAGAAACGAAGCTTGCGGCGCGAGTCTAACCGATTTGGCCAGGTCGTGTCTAGGGCGCAGAATGATCCAGATCAACGGATTTGCGACTGGCGAGCGCTCGAGAGCCTGCGCGCGGCCAGGTAGACCGGCCTCGCCAGGTAGATCGCGGCGAGCTGGAGGGCGGCGATCGCCGGCAGCAGGGCGCGCGCCCAGGCGGGCACCGCGGGGTCGCTGCGCATCCGCTCGCGGACGCGGCGGGCGCTCGCCACCAGCTCGCCCGGGGGCGCGATCGGCGCCTCCAGAGCGAGCCCTGCGTGGGTCGATAGAAGCAGGCCCAGCCGGTCGCTCACCTCGACCCGCCCGCGGAAGGCGAGGGAGACGGCCAGCACCCAGTCATCGCCCCAGTCGCGTGTCAGCATAGCCGCCTGCCTCGCGCACCTGGTCGGTTCGCAGGATCGCACAGCCCTGGATCGGAAGCAGCGACCAGATCGATTGGCGAGCGCGAAGATCCGGGGCCACCGCGCCAGCCTGCAACGAAGCGCCGCGGGGTGCGGTGGCGCTCGCCCGTCTCACCGTCCAGGATCGAGGTCGCGGCAGACCGCCAGCCCGGGTCGGCTGCAATTCGCGCGTGAAGGAAGTCCAGGGTCGCCCTCGAGCAGCATGTCGTCGGCATCGAGGAAGACGACGTACTCGGTCGCGACCTGCTCGAGGCCGAGGTTCCGCGCCGCTCCGACGCTCAGGCGGCGAGGCGCGCGCACGACCTCGCAACCTTCGAGCTCCGGGACCGGCGTCGAGGAGGCGTTGTCCACGACCACGATCGGCGCCTGGGCGCATTCCGCCTGACGCTCTCGACCGCCTCGGCGAGGAACTCGACGTAGTCGTCCCAGACCGGGATGACCACGGTCACCGTCGCGCCGGGACCGCTCATGGCAGCTCACGGTACAGCGAGACCTGGTCCGTCCTAGGCGCCGGCGAGGCTCGGCTCGGGCGCGAGGCTCCCTACCGCGAGTGCGGGCCGGCGCCGGCGCGGCCGCCGGGCGGGTCCGCAGCTCCCTGAGCACGACCAGCAGGCACACCGCCAGCGCCACGACGTGCGTCCGGTAGCGGAACGCCGTCCCGGCGTTGCCGGCGGAGAGCGAGTACGCGATCAGCAGGAAGAAACCGACGTAGACCAGCGGCCCGGCCCTCTCCATGATCTGGCCGCGCGCCCGCCAGAGCTCGAGGGCGAGCAGCCAGAAGCAGGTGAAGGCGAAGATGGTGCCGAGCAGGCCGAGCTGCTGGCTGGTGTTCCCGAGCTGCCACGGGTAGGGGCGAGTGAGCACGTCGAGGATGCGCTGCGGCAGGTTGACGATGATCGCCTCGCGGGTCGAGAAGTCCACCTGCTCGAGGCTGAGGTTGGAGTTGTCCGAGGCGTTCGCGTTCTGGGATCCCTGGAGGTTCGTCTGCAGGCTCTCGTGGGTCGAGGCCTCCCAGACGGTCGGCGCCGAGATCGCGGCGAGCAGAACGACGACCGCGACCAGGGTGAGCGAGCGCGACGCCCTGGTGCGCGCGCCCGGATGCCGACGTGCAGGGTGATCGCGGCGCCGGCGGCGATCAGGAACCAGCCGGCGTACGGTCGGGTGGCGACGGCGATCAGGCAGCCGAGCGTGATCGGCCACAGCTAGCGAAGCTTGGCGCTCTTCCACATCTCGCGCCGCCGAAGGCGACCAGGCCGCCCGCGAGGATCATGTTCGGCTCCTTGTGCAGCAGCGTCGAGAAGAAGATGTTGGTGGGCTCGAGCGCGAGCACCCAGGCGGCGATCAGCGCCGCCCGCGGCCCGGCCAGCTCGTAGACCGCGGTCGCGAGCAGCGACGAGCCCGGCGACCGCGATCCCCGCCTGGGTGATCCGCAGCACCAGATCCGGGGAGTCGAGCACCCAGCACTGGCCGGCGAAGACGAACTTGAACAGCTCGCCGGTGAGCGCCTCGGTCCATTGGGTGCCCAGGAAGGCGGTATCGCTGATCTGCGCGGGCGCTGAAGAGGAAGAAGATCTCGTCGCCGCCGCGCAGCGTGGACGCCGACGCCCGTCGAGGTGACCGCGATCGCGGCCAGCACCCGGAGGCCAACGGCCACCGCGACGGGAGCGCCGATCGCCAGGTCGGGGCGGGTGCGGCGCAGCCACCGCAGAAGCAGGTAGAGGCCCATAGGCGACCGCGCAGAGCGTCACCAGCCCGGCCAGGACGTCGTGGATCGTCTGATCGGTGGGGCCCTGCAGAGAGGCCAGGATAGCCTGCGCTGTCCGCAGCCGACTCAACCTTCGTCCATGTCGCACGAGACGAACCGTTCGGGGCCTCGCTGGACGCTATGATCGCGCCGGATGAGCGGGCAGCGGCAGGACGGACTGGATCGTACGCCGCTACGTGCGCCAGGTCTGGCGCCGCAAGTGGCTGCTGCTCGCGGTGGTGGTCCTGATCCCGGCCGCGGCCTACCTGCTACCGAGCGACAGGCGAAGGTCTACGAGGCGAGCACCCTGCTCAAGGTCGCGCCGCAGAACATCAGCGTCTCCGACCAGATCACCTTCGGCACCTCGGGAGCAACCGAGACCGCGACGATCATCAAGACGACTGGCGGTCGCCAAGGCTGGCGGCGCGATGAGCTTGGTGAGGACCCGAACAGCGCGGGGGCGCTGCTCGGGAAGATCAGCACCAGCGTTGAAGGAGAGGGCACGGAGGCCGGCTTTCTGACGATCACGGCCAGGGACAGCGATCCCGAAGCAGGCCGCGAGCATCGCCAACGCCTTCGCCGCCGCGATCACCCAGACGCGCACCAACGACGCGATCAGCAAGATCGACGACGACGATCGCCACTCTCGAGCAAGCAGGGAGGGGACGCAGCCACTCAGGCCACGCTGGCCCAGCAGATTCAGCAGCTCAGGGCGACGCGGGCGGGCCTGTCCGGCACCACGCAGGTGATCGAGCCCGCCACTCCACCCGGTTCCCCGATCTCGCCGCATCCGGGCCGCAACGCCAGGATCGCGCTCATCCTCGCGCTGCTGATCGCGGCCGGGCTGGTCCCGCTGCTGGAGGCGCTGGACCGGCGGCTGCGCGAGCCGGAGGAGCTGGAGGAGCTCTCCGACGCGCCGCTGCTGG
Organism: uncultured Solirubrobacterales bacterium; assembly: GCA_963780305.1. Lineage (GTDB taxonomy): Bacteria > Actinomycetota > Thermoleophilia > Solirubrobacterales > 70-9 > CAVVYV01. The sequence continues at coordinate 189,189 of CAWABN010000015.1, read as the reverse complement.
GCACGATCCCGGACGCGGCCTTCCCCGGCAGGGGCCCGGGCCGCTTCGTGCACGAGGCCTTCCAGACGCTTCGCGCCGGACTCACCTACTTCAACATCGATCGCACGCTGGGCGACCGTGCTGATCGCCAGCCCCGACCCGCGGGGACGGCAAGACCACGGTCGCCGCCAACCTCGCGCTCGCCTCGCGCGAGGACGGGCGCGACGTGATCCTGTCGACGGCGACCTTCGCCGCCCGCAGCTCGCGAAGCGCCTCGGGCGTGGACGATCAGGTGAACTTCGGCCTCGACTCGGTGCTGGTCGAGCGGCGCGAGTCGACGAGGCCCTCGTCGACGTCGAGGTCGAGGGCGGGCCGGCTGCGGCTCCTGCCCGGCGGGCTCGCCGCCTAACCCCTCTGTGCTGCTCGGCTCGGAGCGGATGCGGGCGCTGCTCGACGAGCTCGGCCGAGAGCGCCGACATCGTGATCATCGACACGCCGCCGCTGCTCGCCGTCAGCGACGCGATCCCGCTGCAGGAGCAGGTCTCGGGAACCGTCCTGGTCGCCCGCATGGACCACACGAGCCGCGACGGCGTGCGCAAGGCCGGCGCCGTGATCTCCAGCGCCGGCGGGAACCTGCTCGGCTTCGTCGCCACCGGGGTCCAGCGCGGCGGCGTCGGCGGGTACTGACGCCTACGGGTACGGCTACGGCTACGCGGCCGAGGCCGCCGAGAACGGCGCGGAGCCCGAACGGCAGCCGGGCGGCGGCTTCCCGCTTCGGGCGACGCGCGCGCAGCGGCTCGGGCAAGTCCTGACCGGAGCGTCAGCCGGCGGCCGCCCAGGAGCTCGCGTGTAGAGCGCGTCGATGTCCGCCGAGCAGGCGCTCGACCGAGTAGCGCCGCAGGACGTGCTCGCGCGCCCGCGCGCCCATCCGCCGGCGCAGCTCCGGATCCGCCGGCGAGCCGCGCGATCGCGGCGGCCAGCGCGGCCTCGTCGTCGCGGCGGGCACGAGCATCCCGGTCTCCGGCGTGACCACCTCGGCGACGCCGCCGACGTCGGTGGCGATCGCCGGCCGCCCGGCCGCGCCGCCTCGATCAGCGAGACCGGCGTGCCCTCGTTGTCGGAGCTGAGCACCGCGATGTCGGCCGCCGCGGCGATCCGCGGCAGGTCGCGGCGGTAGCCGAGGAAGCTGACCGCCGGCCGATCCCGAGCTCGGCGCGCGAGCCGCTCGAGCTCGGCGCGGATCTCGCCGTCGCCGACGACCGCCAGGTGCAGCCGGGCGCCGCTCGCGCGGCGCGGGCGAACGCCCGCAGCAGCACGTCGAGCCGCTTGATCGGGACGACCCGGCCGACGAAGGTGAGCAGGACCTCGTCGTCGGCGACGCCGAGCTCCGCCCGCAGGCCGGCGCCCGCGCCCTCGCTCGAGGCTCGCGAAGGGCTCCAGGTCGAGCCCGAGCGGGACCACGCGGAACCTCTCCCGCGGGCGCGACCCCGAGCCGGACGAGGTCGTCGACGGTCGCCTCGCTGACCCCGATCAGGCGGTCGGTGTGCCGCGCCGAGCTGCGCTCGAGCCGCCGGTAGAGGCCGCGTCTTGGCGCGGCCCGAAGTAGCCCTCGAGCACGTGGCCGTGGTAGGTGTGGACGAGCACCGGCCGGGGCCGGACCGCGAGCAGCGCCGCCAGCCGGCCGAGGAAGCCCGCCTTGGCGGTGTGGGTGTGGACGATGTGGGGCCGGAAGCGGCGGACGATCCGCGCCAGCTGCCGCAGCGCCCGCGTGTCGTGCAGGGCTGACCGGCTGGCCAGCTCGGGCAGGTAGAGGGTCTCGGCGCCCTCGCCTGCGGCCAGCTCGGCCATCGACTCCTCGCCGGGCGCCAGCTGGCCGTGGACGAGCAGCGTCTCGTAGCGCTCGGGGTCGAAGCCGCCGGCCGCTCAGCAGGCTCACCTGATGCGCGGGCCCGCCCAGGTTGAGGCGGGCGATCACCCGCAGGACGCGGATCCGGCTCAGGCCGAGCGCTCCGCCCGAGCGCGGCGCGAAGGCCGGCGGTCTCGAGCAGGACGATCACCGCTGCCCCGAGCGCCATGTAGACGGCGGCGGCGGCGACGACCGCCTCGTGGTCGAGCTCGTGCAGCGCGAGGGCAAGCCCGCAGAGCGCCGCCTGGGAGACCGCCAGGACGAGGCGACCGCGACGCTCGGAGCCGAGGCCGATGAGCAGCCGGTGGGTGAGGTGGTCGCGGCCGCCGCTGAGGATCGGCGCCCCGCGCGGTATCGCGAGATGACCACGAGGGTGGTGTCGAGGATCGGGAGGCCGACGAGCGGGGCCGACGCGAACAGCAGCGCCAGTCGAGCGGTCCCGTCCGGGACCGCCATGATCGTGCGGCGACGAGCAGGCCGATCGGCATGCTGCCGCCGTCGCCGAGGAAGATCCTCGCCGGCTTGGCGAGGTTGTAGGGCAGGAAGCCCGACGCAGGCGCCGGCGAGGGCGAAGGCGACCACGGCGAGGCCGGCTCCCCCTGGATCAGGGCGAGCGCCCCGGCGCCCGCGGCGGAGACCGCCCGCCACCGTGCCGGTCGCGCCGTCGAGGTTGTCCATCAGGTTGAAGGCGTTGGTGATCCCGACCACCCAGAGGATCGTCAGCAGCGAGGTCGGCGGCCTCGCCGGGCAGCATCGTCCAGCCCAGGTCCACCGCCCAGAGGGCGACCGCCGCGGCCACCTGGGCGATCAGGCGCGGCGTGACCCCGAGCCCGATGCGGTCGTCGAGGGTGCCGAGCACGAACAGCACCAGCGCGGCGGCGAGCAGCCGCGTGAAGTCGTCGGCGACGCCGAAGGACGAGCGTCGCGGCCAGGAACCCGGCCATCACCGCGGCCCCGCCGAGGTAGGGCGTCGGCTGCGGGTGCTGCCTTGTAGCCGACCGGGTGGTCGAGGAAGCCGGTGCGCATCGCGAGCCGGCGGGCCACCGGCGTGGCGACCAGCGTCACCGAACAGGCTGACGAGCGAAGGCGCCCGCGAGGCGGATCTCGCTCCGGCGCTCCGGTCATCGGAGCCTAGGCGGCGACCTCGAGCACCCGGGTCGCCGACGGCCCGCTCGAGCGGCGCTCTGCCGAGTCGCGCTGGTGGGCGATCACGTCGTCGATCGCGTCGTCGACGGTGCGCCGGGGCCGCCAGCCGGAGCTCGCTCGAGCGCCGTGGTGTCGGGCTTGCGGCGGCCGAGCTCCTCGAAGCCCTCGCCGTAGCCTCCTCGTAGGGGACGAAGCGGATCCCCGAGCTCGATCCGGTCCGCTCGATCACCCGCTCGGCCAGCTCGAGGATCGTGATCTCGGTGGCGGCGAGCCGACGTTGAAGACGTCGCCGAGCGCCTGGTCGCGAGTCGACCAGCCGCGACGATCGCGTCGACCGTGTCGGCGACGTGGGTGAAGCAGCGCGACTGGGTGCCGTCGCCGTAGACGGTCAGGTCCTCGCCGGCGAGCGCCTGCGGACGAAGCGCGGCAGGACCATCCCGTAGGCGCCGGCCTGGCGCGGGCCGACCGTGTTGAAGAGGCGGACGACGACATCTCGGCGCCGCGCTCGCGGGCGTAGCCGAAGGCGAGCATCTCGCCGAAGGCCTTCGCGGTCGCGTAGCTCCAGCGGACTTCGACGGCGAGCCGAGGAGGCGGTCGGAGTCCTCGTGCAGCGCGCCGTTGCTGTTCTTGCCGTAGATCTCCGAGGTCGAGGTGAAGAGCAGGCGCCGGCCGTGGCGGGCCGCCGCGTGGGCGACGACGTCGGCGCCGCGGACGTTGCGCAGCAGCGACTCGAGCGGGTGCTCGACGACCAGCTGGACGCCGACGGCGGAGGCGAGGTGGAAGCAGGCGTCGGTCCGCTCGACCAGCTCGTCGACCAGCTCGGCGTCCAGCACCGACCCCTCGACGAACACCGCCTGGCCGGTGTCCAGCAGGTGGTCGATGTTCTCCCGGCGCCCGGTGCTGAGGTCGTCGAGGATGACCACCCGTCGCCGCGCGCGACCAGCGCGTCGGCCAGGTGCGAGCCGATGAAGCCGGCGCCTCCGGTGATCAGATAATTCATCCCTCTCCCCAACTACGGACCGTTATACGGGTCCCCTACACCCGCGTCGCGATCCTACTTGGCTTATGGGCAATCAGGCAAGTGCTCACTGTGGTGCACAGCCCTCGTACCCGCTTGTCCCTAGACCCTGAGTCCGGGCGCCCCTCTGCTTGATTCAATCTACAGTAGGTGCCGCTAGCCTATCCGGCAAGTTGCCGCCGTCAAGCGGAGTAGCCCTGACGCTTCCGACTCGGAGGCTATCCGGCAAGTCCTTGCCGTCAATAGTGGTCTTCCGCGACTTACAGGGACTTCACAGCCGCCGCCTGTCCGCTCATGTCGACTTCGCTCCGCCTCCTCGGCGAGGTGGACGAATGTTCGCTCGAGCCCCTCGCGGAGATCGACCGCGGGCTCGTAGCCGAGGGCCTCGCGGGCCCGCGAGATGTCCGCCAGGGAGTGCGGCAGGTCGCCGGGCTGGGCGCTCGGCGTGGGTCGCCTCGACCGGCTTCCCGGAGATCTCGCCGATCTGCCGAGCAGCTCGTTCAGGGTGGTCGCCTCGCCGCAGGCGACGTTGAAGGTCTCGCCGGCGACCCCCTCGGCGGTCGCCGCGAGCAGGTTCGCCTCGACCGTGTTGTCGATGTAGGTGAAGTCCCTCGACTGCTCGCCGTCGCCGAAGATCACCGGGCGCTCGCCCGTCGAGCACGGCGGTGATGAACCGCGGGATCACCGCCGCGTACTGGGAGAGCGGGTCCTGCCGCGGGCCGAAGACGTTGAAGTAGCGCAGCGCGACCGTCTCCAGCCCGTAGACCTGCGTGAAGGCACGGCAGTAGCCCTCGGCGGCGAGCTTCGAGACGGCGTAGGGGGAGATCGGCCGAGCCGCCGCCTCCTCGCGCTGCGGCAGCTCGCGCTGCGGCCCGTAGACCGACGAGGAGGAGGCGAAGACGACCCGCCGCACGCCCTCGTCGCGGGCCGCGAGCAGCACGTTGAGGGTCCCGGTGACGTTCGAGGCGGTGCTGGTCAGCGGGTCCTGGACCGAGCGCGGGACCGAGGGAAGCGCCGCGATGTGGAAGACCAGCTCGCAGCCGCGGACCGCGTTGTGGACGCGCTCGTAGCTCTGGATGTCGCCCTCGACCAGCTCGATCTCGTCGACCACCTCGGCCAGGTTCTCGCGGTGGCCGGTGGCGAAGTTGTCGAGCACCCGCACCTCGTAGCCGTCCCGGAGCAGGCGCTCGACCAGGTGCGAGCCGATGAAGCCGCCGCCCCCGGTGACCAGAGTCCTTTCCCCGCTCGACATGGCGCGCGACCCTACCGCAGGCGCTCAGGTCCGCATCGCCGGGAAGAGCACCACCTCGCGCAGGCTACGGCGCCGGTCAGGATCATCACCAGCCGATCGATCCCGAGCCCGGCCCCGCCGGTCGGCGGCATCCCCTGCTCGAGCGCCTCGACGAACGCCTCGTCGTAGGGCTGGGTCTCCTCGTCGCCGCGCGCCGTCTCCTCGCGCTGGGCCTCGAACCGGCGCCGCTGCTCGTCGGGGTCGTTGAGCTCGGTGAAGGCGTTCGCGATCTCGATCCCGCCGACGAACGCCTCCCAGCGCTCCACCAGCCCCTCCTCGCTGCGGTGGCGCTTCGCGAACGGGGAGAGCTCGACCGGGTAGTCGATGACGAAGGTCGGCTGGATCAGGGTGGGCTCGACCTCCTTCGAGAGGAGGCCGTCGACCAGCTTCCCCCAGCCCTCCTCGGGATCGGGCTTCGACCCCATCGCCTCGGCAAGCTGCTCCCGCGACGGGTGCTCGAGGACGTCGATCCCGGTCCGCTCCTTGATCGCGTCCCGCAGGGTCACCCGCCGCCACGGCGGCGCCAGCTCGATCGTCTCGCCCTCGCGCTCGACCGTGGTCGTCCCGAGCACCTCCTTGGCGACGGTCGAGACCAGCGTCCTCGAGCTCGCGCGGCGACGTCCTCGTAGTCCGCGTAGGCCTCGTACCACTCGAGCATCGTGAACTCGGGGTTGTGCTTGTGCGAGATCCCCTCGTTGCGGAAGTCCTTGCCGAGCTCGTAGACCTTGTCGATCCCCCCGACCACCAGCCGCTTCAGGTAGAGCTCGGTGGCGATCCGCAGGTAGAGGTCGCGATCGAGGGCGTTGTGGTGGGTGGTGAAGGGACGGGCGAGGGCGCCGCCGTAGAGCGGCTGCAGCACCGGCGTCTCGACCTCGACGAACCCGTGCTGATCGAACCAGCGGCGAACCGCGGCGACGATCCGAGCGCGGGCGAGGAAGAGCTCGCGGGTCTCCTCGTTCGCGATCAGGTCGAGCTCGCGGCGGCGGTAGCGGGTCTCGGCGTCCTCGAGGCCGTGGAACTTCTCCGGCGGAGGCCGGAGGCTCTTGCTGAGCAGCTCCCAGGAGTCGGCGCGGATCGAGAGCTCGCCCCGCTTCGAGGCGAACACCGTCCCCTCGATCCCGACGATGTCGCCGATGTCGAGGGAGAGCAGACCCTCGTAGTCTCGCCGAGCTCGTCGAGGCGAGCCTGGACCTGGATCTGCCCGGTGCCGTCGCGGAGGTCGAGGAAGGAGGCCTTGCCGTGACCGCGGCGGGCGCTCAGCCTGCCGGCGATCCGGTAGCGGTCATCGGTCTCGGTGCCGGCCTCGAGGCCCTCGTGCGCCTCCCTGACCGCGGCGATCTCGGTCCGATCCGGAAAGGCGTGCGGGAAGGGCTCGACCCCCGCCTCACGCAGGCGCTCGAGCTTCGCCCGCCGCTCGGCGAGAAGGTCAGAATGGAGCATCGGGCTCGCTCACGGGGCGAGCCTAACGGCAGCGCTAGGCCGCTTCGATCTTGGTGATCTTGAGCTTCCGCTTCGGCCCGCGCGGCACCTCGACCGCGACGACGTCGTTCTTCTTGTGGCCGATCAGAGCCTTGCCGATCGGCGACTCGTTGGAGAGCTTCTGCTCGGTGGGGTCGGCCTCGGCGGAGCCGACGATCTGGAACTTCTGGGACTTGCCCGACTTCTGGTCCTTGACGTGGACGACGGCGCCGACCGCGACCTGTTCGGTATCGACCTGCTTGTTGTCGATCACGGCGGCGCGGCGGAGCTTGTCCTGGAGCTGGGCGATTCGCTGCTCGAGCATCGCCTGCTCGTTCTTGGCGTCGTCGTACTCGGCGTTCTCCATGATGTCGCCGAACTCCCGGGCCTGCCTTGATGCGGTCGGCGACCTCGCGACGCTTGTCGCTCTGCAGGAACTCCAGCTCGTCCTTGAGCTTCTCCAGTCCCTCGGGGGTGATCAATGTCTCGCGGGCCACGCTTCCTCGATCCTCCTCCGGTCGATTTCTCCTCTGCGCCGCCCAGAAAATGCCTGCTAGACGGCGAAAAATGAGCCCGCTCCGACGCCGAAAGAGTGGCGACCGGCCGGGCGAAGCGCGCAAGTATAGCGCCGAGCCTCGACCGGGTCGAGGGGCTCGTTCAGGCCTCCAGGGCTCCTTGCGAGAACGGCGTTGAGCCGGGTCGGGGTCCTCGATCTGGGGATAGTGGCCGAGGTCGGGAAGCTCGGTCAGCGGCGCCTGGGGGCGGAGCTCGCGAACCGCCTCCAGGACCTCGACGCGTGGCGACCGGATCGAGCATTCCCCAGGCCAGCTGCAGCGGCCCCGGCCAGTCGCGGAGCGCCCCATGCCAGCGCTCGGCGTGCTTGAAGCGCTCGGCCATGTAGCGGATCGTCTTGTGGTTGAGGGTGCGGCCGCCGCCCGCGCAGATCAGGCTCCACTGGTCCTCGGCCTCCTCGTCGGTGAGCGGATGGCCGGGCGAGAAGACCGAGCCGAACTGGGCGCGGAAGAAGCGCTCGCTGGAGAGGCGGGAGAAGAGCGGCCCGAGCGGGCTGCGGAGGATCCGCTGGGCGAGGGTCGGGCTGGCCGCGCCCTGGACCATCGAGCCGTTGAAGAGCAGGACCCCGCTGACCTCCATCTCGAGCCTGCCCTCGAGGTCCCGGGCCAGCAGCTCGGTCGCCACCGAGGTGCCCATGTCGTGGCCGACGATGAAGACGTCGCGCGGTCAGTCGACCGGATGGCCCTCCCCATGCGCCGCACCAGCTCCTCGACCAGGTCGGCCTGCCAATGCAGCGTGTAGTCGTGATCGCGCGGCTTCTCCGAGAGCCCGAAGCCGAGGAAGTCGGGAGCGAGCACCGCGTGATCCCGTTCCTCTTCCAACAAGAACCGCCAGTCGTAGGAGCTAGAGGGGAAGCCGTGCAGCAGAACCAGCAGGGGCTCGCGGCCGCCTCGCGCGAAGACGTGGACGCGGCGGCCGCGGAACTCCTCGCTCCTCCCCCGCTCGCTCCAGGCGATCACGCGGGAGGTCAGCGCCATCGTTAGGGCATTCTCCTGTCGGCGACCGCCGGCAGCCACCGGCGGGCGGGGAAGCGCATCAGGCGGCTGCTCTCGCGAGGCCGAGCTCGCCGATCAGCGCCCGCGCCGAGTCGAGCTCATCGGTCTCCTGGAGAGCGGCGGCCAGCGACTTCTCGGCTCCAAGACGCTCCAGGTACCAGGGGTAGAACTTGCGCAGGTAGCGGGCGGCGCGCCTGGAGCCGAGGTGTTCCTCGGCGCGGTCGACCACCCAGAGCAGCTCGGCCACCATCTCCTCCTGACTCGGCGGCTCGGCACGGCGGCCGGTGAGCTCCTCGAAGATCCACGGGTTGCCGAGGGATCCGCGGGCGATCATCACCGCGGCTGCCCCCGAGGACTCGTAGGCGTCGCGAGCGGCCTCGGCGGTGTCGAGGCCCCCGGAGATGATCATCGGTGCCTCGAGTCGCTCGACCAGCTCGCGGGCGAGCGCGTAGTCGGGCTCCCCCTTGTGCTGGGTCGCGGCGGTGCGCGGGTGGAAGGCGATCGCGGCGACGCCGGCGTCAGTCGACCAGACGGAGCGCCAGCTCGACTCCCTCCCTGCCACCCGGCTCGAGGCCGGAGCGCAGCTTCACCGTCACCGGCACGCCGCCTCCCTCCCGCGCCGCCCGGGCGATCTCGACCGCGAGCTCGGGCCGGGAGAGCAAGGCGGCTCCGGCGCCGGTCTTGCAGACCTTGCGCACCGGGCAGCCCATGTTGATGTCGATCAGATCGGCCCCGGCCTCGGCGGCGATCGACGCGGCCGAAGCCATCACCTCGGGGTCCTGGCCGAAGAGCTGGACCGAGACCGGGTGCTCGTCGGGGTGCAGGCGCAGCAACTCGCTCAGGGTGCGCTCGTTGCGGTGGTGCAGTCCGAAGCTCGAGACCATCTCCGAGACCGCCAGGCCGGCGCCGTGGCGGCGCGCCTGGAGGCGCACGAACCAGTTGCCGATCCCGGCCAGCGGTGCGAGCAGCACCCGGTTGGCGATCTCGACCTCGCCGATCCGGAAGGGTGCGGTGAGCGGGGGCTGCGTGGACATCTCCATCGCCCTAACTATTGCGCTCATGGATCAGGCGAAGGCCGCGCAGGGTGAGCAGCGGATCGACCTCGTCGATCGTCTCGCAGAGGGGCGCGATCGTCGTCGCCAGCCCTCCGGTGGCGATGAATGTCGCCGCTTCCCCGAGCTCCTCGGCGAGGCGGCTGTTGATCCCGTCCACAAGCCCGGCGAACCCGTAGGCGAACCCCGACTGGATCGCGGCCTCGGTGTGCTTGCCGATCGCCGCCTGCGGACTGGAGAGATCGATGCGCGGCAGCTTCGCCGCCCTCGCGGTGAGCGCCTCGAGCGAGATCTCGACCCCTGGGCCGATCACGCCCCCGAGGTACTCGCCGGCGCCCGAGACGACGTCGAAGTTGGTCGAGGTGCCGAAGTCGACGGCGACGCAGGCGCCGCCGACCCGGTCGTGGGCGGCCACCGCGTTCACCAGGCGGTCGGCGCCGAGCTCGTGCGGGTTGTCGACCAGGATCGGCATCCCGGTCTTGATCTGGGGGCCGACGATCAGGCCGCCCTCACCGATGTGCCGCGCGTAGAGCTGTTCGTACTCGGGCCCGAGCTGAGGAACGACGGTGGAGACGATCGCTCCGTCGAGCGCCGAGAACCCGAGCCCCTCGAGCCCGAGCAGGTTGGAGATCGTCGCCGCCAGCGCGTCGGCGGTCGCGTGAGGCTCGGTGGCGAGGCGCCAGTCGTGGGCGAGCTCGGCGCCCTCGAAGGCGCCGAGATGGGTCTGGGTGTTGCCGACGTCGACCGCTAGCAGCATGCGGCCGATTATGGCCGTGGCGAGCTCCCGCCGCGGGCAATACGATCCTCGCGTGGCGGCCACGCTCTACGTGATCCCCGCCTCGCATCCCTCGATGACGGCGCGGCCTGATGCTCGAGCGGAAGGGCATCCCCTACAAGCGCCGGGACCTGGTTCCGGTTGATCTCGAAGGGCGTGCTGCGGGCCGCGCGCTTTCCCGGGAGTGACTGTGCCGGCGCTGAAGCTCGACGGCCGGCGGATCCAGGGCTCGCGGCGAGATCGCTCGCGAGCTCGACCGGATCCAGCCCGAGCCGCCGCTCTTTCCCGCCGACGCCGGCGATGCGGGCGGCGGTCGAGGAGGCTGAGGCCTGGGGGGACGTCTTCCAGCAGAAGCCTCGGCGGCTGATCTGGTGGGCGCTCAAGCGGAACCGGGCGCCGATGGCGAGCTACTCCGAGGGCGCCCGCCTCGGGATCCCGGTGGGGCTGGCGGTGAGGACCGGCGCTCCGATCGTCGCCCTCTCGGCCCGCTTCAACGGCTCCACCGACGAGAACGTCCGCGACGACCTCGCCTCGCTTCCCGCCGACCTCGACCAGATCGACCGCTGGATCTCCGAGGGGGTGATCGGCGGTGAGGAGCCGAACGCCGCCGACCTCCAGCTGGCGCCCAGCCTGTCGTCTGCTGATGACCTTCGACGACCTCCGCCCGGCGATCGAGAGCCGTCCGGCGGGCCAGCTGGCGAGCCAGGCTGGTGCCCGACTTCCCGGGCCGGATGCCGCCCGTCTTCCCGGGCGAGTGGCTGGCGGGGTTGCGGACCTAGGCGCCTGGCTGCCGCCCGATCGGCGGCCCCACCTTCCTCACCTCCTGCCCCGGTCCAAGCCTCTCGAGCGCCTCGCCGAGCCTGGTGCCGTCCGGCAGCGCCAGCTCAGGATCGAGCTCGAGCAGCGGGACGAGGACGAAGCGCCGTGAGGTGAGCTCGGGGTGCGGCAACGTGAGCCGCTCGCTGCTCAGCTCGAGCCCGCCCAGCAGCAGCAGGTCGAGGTCGATCGGGCGAGGCCCGTGGCGGGGGCCGGCGAAGGCGCGCCCGTGCTCGACCTCGATCGCCTTGCAGACGTCCAGAAGCTGATCGGGGCCGAGCGCGGTCCTCACCCGGGCGACGGCGTTGAGGAAGTCGGGCTGGTCGAGGATCTCTCCCACCGGCTCGGTCTCGTAGAGCGAGGAGACCGCCTCGACCTCGACGTCATGAGCACCGAGGTCGGCGATCGCCCGGCGCAGGTGAGATTCACGATCCCCGATGTTCGAGCCGAGCCCGATGTAGCCGACCCGCTCGGTCCCGCTCGGGTCCTCGCTCAGATCCCCTGCTCCTCTCCGGGCTCGCGGTCGACCGACCCCTCCAGGGTGACCTCGACCCCCGCCTCGTCCACGGTGTAGTGGAGCGGCGGCTCGGGCTTCGCCGCCCTCACCCTGACGCTCTCGCACTCGAAGCGCTCCATCAGCCGCTCGGCCACCACCTGGCAGAGGCGCTCAAGGGTCCGGTAGCTGCGCTCGCTCGCCGCCAGGGCGACGATGTCGCAGACCTCGGCGTAGTCGACGGTGTCCTCGACCCGGTCGGTGAGCACCGCGTCGCAATCGGCGACGTCGAGAGTGAGATCGAACTCGAGCCGCTGCCCGACCTCCTGCTCGGCCTCGGTCACCCCATGGTGGGTGTAGATGGAGAGGCCTCGGAGCTCGACCTCGACCGAGGACTGGGCGCTGTCGTCGTGGGCTTCCACGCCGCCAACCTAGACGATGGGGCAAGCTTGACGACGGCGACGGCCTGATACGACTTTGCGGATGAGCGCGCCCGGGAAGACGACGATCGGCGATGGCGACCTGGCCGTCGACGTCACCGATCACTACGCCGAGCTGTCCGAGTCCACGATCCATTACGTCAGCAGGGGCGAGGGCAAGCCGATCCTCTTCCTCCACGGCTTCCCCCAGTTCTGGTTCCTCTGGCGCCGGCAGCTCGCGGATCTCGGCGAGGACCACGCCGTCTACGCCGCCGACATGCGCGGCTACAACCTCTCCTCGAAGCCGGAGGAACCCGAGGCCTACCGGATGCGCCACCTGCTCACCGACATCCGCGACCTGGTCGAGGAGCTGGGCGTCGCTCCGCTCACCCTGGTCGGCCACGACTGGGGAGGGATCGTCTCCTGGGCCTTCGCCCTCAAACTCCCCGAGCTGCTCGAGCGCCTGGTGATCATCGACGGCCCGCCGCCCTTCACCTGGAACCGCGACCTCCGCGAGAGCCCGAAGCAGCGCGCTGCGGTCAATTACATGATCGAACTATCGAAGGACTCCCCGGGGCCGGAGGAGATGCTCGCCGCCAACGACTACTCGATGATCGACAACATCATGCGACGGATCGGCGGCCGGGACGCGCAACTGTCGGATGCTGAGCTGAAGATCTACCACGAGGCCTGGGGCCGCTCGGGGGCCCTGAGGGGCGGGCTCAACTACTACCGGGCGGCGCGGATGGGCGAACAGGTGGCGGCTGGCGGAGTCCCCGAGCGGTACGAGGAGAAGATCCGCTCGCAGCAGGTCGAGGTGCCGACCCTGGTGATCTGGGGCGAGCACGACTCGGCGCTGCTGCCGACGCTGACCCGGGGGCTGAGCGAGTGGGTCCCGAAGCTGCGGATAGAGCTGGTGCCCGGCGCCGGGCACTGGGTGCCCTACGAGCGAGCCGGACGAGGTGAACAGACTGATCCGGGAGTTTGTCTCGGACTAGTCGGGTGGCTCCTCGGCTTCGCCTGCGGAGCCCCCTCTCACATCGGCGATCGCCGCGGCTCGGTCGCGGTCGAGGATCGCCTCGGCGACCGTGAGCGCCTCGCGAACCGCGCCGGCGTCATGGACGCGGAGGACCTCGGCGCCGTTGGCGAAGGCGAGCACGCTGGAGGCGATCGTGCCGCCGAGGCGCCGGTCGACGGGGGCGCCGGTGAGCTTGCCGATGAAGCTCTTCCGCGAGGTGCCGACGACGATCGGCCGTCCCAATTCGGTCAGCTCGGCGAGGCGGCGGAGCAGCTCCAGGTTGTGCTCCACGGTCTTCCCGAAGCCGATCCCGGGGTCGACCAAGATCCGCTCCTCGTCGATGCCCTCGGCGGTCGCGAATTCGACCCGCTCGGCGAGGAAGGCCTTGACGTCGTCGACGACGTCCTCGTAGGTCGGGTTCTCCTGCATCGTCCGGGGATCGCCGAGCATGTGCATCAGGACCACCTCGCAGCCCCGCTCGGCGCAGAGGCCAGCCAGCTCGGGCTCGGCCCGCAGCGCGGTGACGTCGTTGACGATCGCGGCGCCGGCGTCCAGCGCTGCCTCGGCGACCGCCCGCTTCGAGGTGTCGATCGAGACCGCGACCTCCCCGGCCGCCAGTCCCTCGACCACCGGCACCACCCTGGCCAGCTCCTCCTCGGCACTGACCGCCTCCGCCCCGGGCCTGGTCGACTCCCCACCGACGTCGAGAAGGTCCGCGCCATCCGCGGCAAGCGAACGGCCGTGTTCGATCGCCCGCCTCGGATCAAGGAACAGCCCCCCGTCCGAGAACGAGTCGGGCGTCACGTTCACGATGCCCATCAGCTTCACGGGCGAATTGTCCGCCCGCCTAGCGGTCGGAATCTGAGCGCATCTCGGCGGCGCCGCCGCCGGCGAGGCCGGGCTTCGGCTGCACCCGGGGGCGCGCGCCCTCGCGGGAGGTGCCCTTCTCCTCCTCAGCGGGAGCCTCGGGAGGCTTCGCCTCCTCCTCGTCGGAGAAGACCTCCTCCTCGCTCTTCCCCTCGAGCAGAGCGACGAACTCCTCCGCCTCGATCGTCTCGCGCTCGAGCAGGATCTTGGAGATCGTGTCGAGCTGCTCGCGTCGCTCGCCGAGGATGTCCTTTGCGGTCTGGTGAGCTTCCTCGACGATCCTCCGGATCTCGTCGTCGATCTCGCGGGCGACCTCGTCGGAGTAGTCCGGCTCGGCGGAGAACTCTCGGCCGAGGAAGGGCATGCCCCGATCGTGACCGAAGACGCGGGGGCCGAGGCGCTCGGACATGCCGAAGCGCATCACCATCTGCTTGGCGGTCTCGGTCACCTTCTCGAGGTCGTTGGAGGCGCCGGTGGTGATCTCGCTGAAGATGATCTCCTCCGCGGCGCGCCCGCCCAGGGTCATCGCCATCGTGTCGTTGAGCTCGGCCCGGGTGGTGAGGAACTTGTCCTCGGTGGGCAGCGAGATCGTGTAGCCGAGCGCCTGGCCGCGGCTGATGATCGAGACCTTGTGGACCGGGTCCGAGTTGGGGAGCAGATGGCCGACGATCGCGTGGCCGAGCTCGTGGTAGGCGGTCACCAGGCGCTCCTTCTCGGACATCACCCGGCTCTTCTTCTCGGGGCCGGCGATCACCCGCATGATCCCCTCCTCGAGCTCGTGCATGGTGATCTCGCGCTTGTCGGAGCGAGCGGTGAGCAGGGCGGCCTCGTTGATCAGGTTGGCGAGGTCGGCGCCGGTGAAGCCGGGGGTCTGGCCGGCGAGGGCGTCGAGGTCGATGCTCTGTGCCAGAGGCTTGCCTCGGGTGTGGACCTCGAGGATCTGCTTGCGGCCCTTGCGGTCCGGCCTGTCCACGACCACCTGGCGGTCGAAGCGCCCGGGGCGCAGCAGCGCCGGGTCGAGGATGTCGGGCCGGTTGGTGGCGGCGATCAGGATGATGTTGTCCTTCATCTCGAAGCCGTCCATCTCGACCAGCAGCTGGTTGAGGGTCTGCTCGCGCTCGTCGTGGCCACCGCCCATGCCGGCGCCGCGATGGCGGCCGACGGCGTCGATCTCGTCCATGAAGATGATGCAGGGGGAGTTCTGCTTGGCCTGCTCGAAGAGGTCGCGCACCCGCGAGGCGCCGACCCCGACGAACATCTCGACGAAGTCGGAGCCGGAGATCGAGAAGAAGGGGACGCCGGCCTCGCCGGCGACAGCGCGGGCGAGCAGCGTCTTACCGGTACCGGGAGGCCCGTAGAGCAGCACGCCCTTGGGGATCCGGGCGCCGAGCGACTGGAACTTCTTCGGGTTCTCGAGGAACTCCTTGATCTCGTGCAGCTCCTGCACCGCCTCGTCGACGCCGGCGACGTCCCGGAAGGTGATCTTGGGGGCGTCCACCGACATCCGCTTGGCGCGCGACTTGCCGAAGCTCATCACCCTGGAGCCGCCTCCCTGCATCTGGTTCATCAGGAAGATCCAGAAGGCGAAAAACAGCAAGAAAGGCAAGATGTACGTAAGGAGCGAGAGGATGCCGCCGCCGCCCTTGCCCTTGATGTCGTACTTGACGTCGTTGCGCTCGAGGGTGTTCTGCAGCTGCGCCTGGGAGTCGGCGGAGTCGAGGAAGCCGGTCTCGTACTCGTCGCCGTTGGACTCCTTGACGTTGAGGGTGTTGTCCTTCGTGTTGAAGGTGACTTCCTCGATCTGCCCGGTGTTGACCTGCTGCAGGAACTCGTTGTAGGTAGGGGGCTCGGTCCCCTCGTTGGGACTGATCAGGCGCTGGGCGAAGAACGCCAGCACGACGACGATCAGAATTGGAAAGGCAGCGCTGCGGAAGAAACGTCTCAAGTGAATGGCCCCTCTCCCGGGGGAATTAGGCTGAAATGGGCTTCCTGGCTCGAATCCGAGGGTACCAGGGGCGAGCTAGCTGTCTGGGGGGGTTTCCCGCAGCGCGGCGACGTAGTCGAGATTGCGGAAACGCTCCGCATAATCGAGCCCGTAGCCGATCGCGAAGCGGTTGGGAATCTCGAAGCCGACGTAGCGGACCGGAAGGTCCACCCGGCGACGCTCGGGCTTGGTGAGCAGGGCGCAGACCTCGAGCGACCTCGGGCCTCGCGCCCGCAGGTTCTTGATCAGATAGTGCGAGGGTGAGCCCCGAGTCGATGATGTCCTCGACGATGAGGACGTCGCGACCGGCGATCGGCGCATCGAGGTCCTTGAGGATCCGGACCACCCCCGAGGAGTCGGTCGAGGAGCCGTAGCTGGAGACAGCCATGAAGTCGAGCTCGCAGGCGATCGAGAGCTCCTTCATCAGGTCGGCGAGGAACGGGACCGCTCCCTTGAGGATCGCGACCAGCATCAGGTCGCGATCCGCGTAGTCGGCGCTGACCTCGGCCGCCAGCTCCGAGACCCGGCGCTGCAGGTCCTCGCTCGAGACCAGGACCTCGCCGATGCTCTCGTCGCCCTCCACCGGTCGCAGTCTAGGAGGCCCCCGGCACCATCTCTAAACGGGTCGCTCCTCCCACATCTCACGGGTCGCGCTTGTCGCGCGCCCTCGCATCATCGGAGCGCCCTCGCACGATGCTGGCGCTGAGCACCGCCACGCGCTCGGCACCCGGTGCCGCCGCGAACTCCTCGGAGACGGCCACCCCCGCGATCCAGGCGATCCGGTCGCCCGCCGTGACCACCGGCAGGGTCCGCCGCAGCGAGCGCGGCACCTTGCGATCGGTGAAGAGGTCCTGAAGCGACTTGCTGCCCCCGAGGCCCAGCGGGCGGATGCGGTCTCCATCCCGCCAGGAGCGAACCCGAACCGTCCCGCCGAGCCGGGCGGGATCGAGGTTGGCGCGATCGGCCCCCTGGGTGTCGGAGAGCGAGCCGGCGACCTCGGCCCGGACCTCCCAGTTCCCGAAGCGGCAGATCCCCGGCACCGGCAGGGTCCGCTCCTCGGGCTCAGCCACCGGACCGGTGCGGAAGCGGACGTGACCCTGCTCGACCTGGGCCTCGACGCCGCCACCGAGCTCGATTACTCCGCCCTCGGGGTCCTGGGCGAGCCGCCAGATCGCCGCGGCCCGCTCCCGGCCTAGGGGCACCGCTCCGCCCGCCGCGCGCTCGGCCAGGGCCCGAAGCGCGAGCCGCCGAAGCGCCGGCGGCAACCCGGCCAGGGCTTCGGCGCCGATCACCCCGCCCGCGTCGGCCCCGGCCGATTGCAGAGCCTCGGCCGCGAGCCCCTCAAGCGCCTCCGACTCCTCGGCGAGCTCCGCCTGGGTCTCGGCGATCACCTGCTCGGCTGCGGGGCTCAGCTCCCGCAACACCGGCAGGACCTCGTTTCGGATCCGGTTGCGGGCGTAGAGAGGATCGGCGTTGGTCGGGTCGTCGCGGAAGGGGAGCCCCGCATCGGTGACGAGCGCCCGCACCCGCTCGCGGTCCAAAGCCAGCAGCGGGCGGACGACGACGCCGCGGCGCAGGCGAAGGCCGAGCAGCGCCCGTCGCCCGGGCGAGGTCGCCAGGCGGTAGAGGATGGTCTCGGCGAGGTCGGTCCGGGTGTGGCCGGTGGCCACCCAGTCGAGTCCCCGTTGCCGCCGCAGAGCCTCGGCCGCCGCGTAGCGCGCCTCGCGCGCCTCTGCCTGCACGTTTCCCTCGCCGAGCCGCGGCCGCTCGACCAGCAGCTCCAGGCCGAGCCGTTCGCAGAGCTCGCCGCAGGCCGCTTCGTCCTGGTCGGAGTCTGGGCGGAGCCCGTAGTTGAGATGCAGGGCGAGAACCGCATCGGGTCCCAGGACCCGGGCCAGACCCGCAGCCAGGGCGGCCGAATCGGCTCCGCCGGAGCAGAGAGCCACCCCCGAGCTGCCCTGCGCGATCACGCCGCTCGACCGGATCGCTTCTGCGAGCGACTCGAGCGCCGTGCCAGCCATATGGCGCAAGGGTAGAGGGCCTGGCCAGGGTGCCGGGGAGCTACGACTAATCAGCACGCGGGCCGCCTGTTTTTTCCGCAAGGAGGCTGGAGATGCCGGGCAAGGGGGCCGAGCAGCTCGGGTGCGTCGCGCGGCACCGATATCTTCCCGCGCCACAAACAGACCTTGCCTAACCGCCGTCTCGCTCAGGGGAGTCGGCGGCCGGGGGACCCAATCCCGGGGCGAATTGCCGGTTTCCGGCATAACGCGACTCTCTTCCGCGTGAGCCCGACAGCTAACCCCGGAGGCGCCTACGAGAGAGAGGTCATTCGATGCCGCTGACGAAGCTGCCGGGTATCCGGCGACGCCCAAAGACTGCCCCGGCCGCTGCGCTGCTGGCCACCGTCCTCCTCTTCGCGGGGTCCAGCCCATCCGCTCTTGCCTGTCCGTATATAGGTCTCAGTCCCTCCAGCCTCAACACCGACCAGGCCGGACTCTCCGTCATCTGCCTGGTCAACAAGAAGCGTCATCACCGCGGGGCCCGGCGCCTCACCTGGGACCCGCGTCTGCAGAGCGCCGCCGAGAGCCACTCCACCGCGATGGACTCGTACAACTTTTTCGCCCACGGCGGAGACGGCACCCCGGTCGACCGGGTGAGGGCGAGCGGCTACCTGGCCGGCGCCTCCTCGTGGATCGTCGGTGAGGATCTGCACTGGGGCACCGGCGGGCAAGGCACGCCGAAGGCGACGGTCAAGCGCTGGATGGCGAGCCCCTCCCATCGCGCGACGATGCTCTCACGCGCCTTCCGGAACATCGGCGTCGGGGTGACCACGGGGTCCCCGCTCGGCGGCAATGGCGTCAACGCCGCGATCTACACCGCCGAGTTCGGCCGCCGCCACTAAGGCTTCCATCTCCCCCTGCGTCGCTCTACCCAGTTCTGGGGTGGAGCAGGGTACGCGCCGCCTGGCCATCCAACAGAGGTCAGAAACGGCGGCGGGGAAAACGGACGCGGTGTCGAAGAAACGGGTCGTTCGGTTGAAGCAGGCGCTGGGCGCTCGCCTATGTGCCCCGAGTTCGGCCCCTGATCGTGCCCCGAGTTCGCCCCCTGATCGCAGCTGCACTTCTCGTCATCGGCTCGGCCCTGGTCTCTGCCGACCCCGCGCGCCGCCTCGAACTGCGTGGGCGCCGACGCGGAGGCGGAGGCGCTGAGCCAGACCCAGTTGGAGTCGACCATCACCTGCCTGATCAACGAAGAACGGTCGAAGGCAGGTTTGCGCTCCGTCCGCTCCAGCGGCAGCCTCCGGCAGGCCGCCCTCGGCCACTCAAAGGACATGGTCCAGGAGGGCTACTTCGAGCACACCTCGCCGAGCGGAGAGACCTTCATCGATCGGATCACCAACACCGGGTACATGCGGGGCGCCCGGCGCTGGCTGGTCGGTGAGAACCTAGTCTGGGGCAGCGGCTCCCAGAGCATCCCGCGGGCCATCGTCGACAGCTGGATGGGTAGCCCGTCGCATCGTGCCAACCTGTTGCGGGCCCGCTTCCGCGAGGTCGGCGTGGCGGCGGTCCGGGGCACCCCCTTCAACGCCTCCGACGACACCGGCGTGACGATCTCGAGCGAGTACGGCTTCCGCGCCGGCAAGCGGGGCGTCCGCGCCCTTCGGCGCAACCGCTAGCGGCCACCACGCAGCCCTGCCGCGACTGATGGCGAAGCCCCGTCTTCACCCCGTCTGCGGACGGGCGATATAGAGGGAGATCGGCTTCGGGAACCCCTTGAGGACGACCTCGCCGATCGGGTCGAACCTGAGGTGCTCGGAGTCCGTGATCGCCTCGAGCACCGGCTCGGTGACCAGGACCTCGCCGCCGAGCGCCCGGTTGACAATTCGATGGGCGAGGTTGACGTCACCGCCGAAGTAATCGCCATCGCGGAAGACCGCCGCCCCGTAGTGGAGGCCCACCCGTGGCTGGGGGCGCTCCTGGAAGAAGTAGAGAAAGCCGACCGCCCACTCGGTCAGCGTGGCCGGCTCCGGTGAGACGATCATCACCTCGTCGCCGATCGTCTTCACGATCGTCGCTTCCGCGGGCAGCGTCGCCTCGACCGTTTCGACGAAGCGCTCGATCAGATCCAGCGCCTCCTCGTCTCCCTCCTCCTCGGTGTAGCGCGTAAAGCCGGTGAGGTCGACGAAGCAGAAGGTCATCGATACCCGCGCCAGCCCGCTGCCGCTCCCAGCGACGTCGGATTCCATGTGACCGACCACGTCCTGCTCGATGTAGAAGCGCAGGTAGCGGTTGTGCATGTACTCCATCAGCGGCGCGGTAACCGGAAGCAGATCGGCGGCCAATCCGCCCATCTCCTCGGCGATCTCGAGTGGCGGGACCTCCTCCTGCATCAGCGGCTCGTGCACGTAGAGGTGAAAGAGGCGGACCTCGGCGTCGGCCACCTTGCGGATCGACTGGGCGTAGACGCGGACGAGCTGGAGAAAGGCGACCAGGGGAAAGCCAGAGGCGAGGACATCGGCGCAGTGGCGCATCGCCTTCATGTCCTCCTCGTTGAGACGCCCCTCCATCCCGAGCGGGGTGCCGAGCAGGGTCATCAGCCGCTCGATCAGCTCCGGCTCGAGGCCGGTGCGCTCGGCCGCCTCCCCGACGCTGTAGTTGCCCTCGGGCACCTGGAAGAGTTCCTCGGCGTAGCCGAAGGCGAGTCGGCCTCCGCGAGCCGCCTCCTTGATCGCCTCGAGCGAGTAGCCCCGGTCGCGCATCCGCGCGACCACTCGGGCCTGTGCCGCGGAGGCACGGGTCCACTGCTCGTCATCGATCGGGATCACCCCCTCTGCCGCCCAACGCTTCAGGGTCGAGACGGAGACGCCGGAGATCCGGCTGGCCTCGGCGAGCGAGATCCGCTCCCCCTGCTCGGGGCTCATCGCGACCACCCCGGAGCGATCGCGGCCCCGACATGAAGCGACGGGGTCGCGCAACCCCGTCGCCTGCGGGCTGACGGCCCGCCTCGTTGGCCAGCGACGCTCTCGCGCCTCGCAGGCCCGAAGCCCGGGTCCCAGTCGCCGGGGGACCAAGGGCGGGCGGGCCCACTTACGGCCCAAGCCTGTCTAGAGGGAATTGAGATTACGCCCCCGCCCGTGGCCAAGTCAAACCCCACGCCGCGTCGCTCAGTCCAGGGCGAGGTGCGGGTACTTCTCGGCGACGATCTCCCGGTAGCGCGAGAAGAGCGGCTTGACGGCGGGGAAGAACGAGAGGGCGGCGCTGACGTCCTCGATCTTCGTCCTCATCCGGCCGCGGGCGATCGCGATCGCCGGGTTCTCCCGGCCCTGCAGGAGGCGGTTGGCGAACTCCGAGTCCATGCTCAGCCGCAGCTTCGGATGTGCCCCGGCGCGGCGAAAGTCCCAGCGGAGGAAGTGCTTGCCCGGATCGGCCGGCGAGAGGTTGAGGACCACCTTCAAGTCGGTGAACTCGAACTGCATCGGCGCCGCACCGGAGCGCAGGCGCGGTCCGTCGTCCGGATCGGCGTCGACGGCACGGAGGGCGGCGTCGAGGATCTCTCGCAGCTCCTCCGCGGAGCGAAAGCCGCTCGTCTTCTGAGCCGGCATCGTCGCGCAGTCTATGTCCCGCACCCTCCACCCGGGCTCCGAAAGCCTCGCTGCCACTCCCACAGCCTGAAGCTCCGGTTGAGGTCAACCCTTTCGCTTCTGGACCTCGCGGCGGATCGTCGACTCGGGCTGCCGCAGAGCCTCCGAGGGACCAGCGCTATCCGACCCCAGGCAGCTTCGGCATGCGCCGAAGCGTACGGCAACGCCGTCGCGCCGCAATCACTCATCTAGGCTCGCGCCGTGGCCACCCACCATCTTCGCCCGAAGGCACCCTACGCGGCCGACGTCCTCCTGCCCGGCGACCCGGGGCGGGCCCTGGCGCTGGCCCAGCAGCTGTTGACCGAGCCGAAGATGAGCAACCATCACCGAGGGCTCTGGGGGTACTCGGGTGAGACCCGGTCGGGCAGGCCGCTGAGCATCCAGGCGACGGGCGTGGGGGCGCCCAGCGCGGCGATCGTGCTCGAGGAGCTCGCCGGCCTGGGCGTGCGCAGGGCAATTCGCGTCGGTACCTGCGGCGGGCTCGACGAGGCTCTCTCGCTCGGAGACCTGATCTGCGCCGAGGCGGCCCTGGCCGAGGACGGCGTCAGCCGCGCCCTCGGCGCCAACCGCGTTGCCAGCCCGGATGGCCGCCTGCAGGCGCGGCTGACGGCAAACGGGGCCGCGGGCGCCCTGATCGCCACCACCGATCTCTTCTACGAGGTCGACCCCGAGGCGAGGGAGCGCTGGCTGGCGGCGGGGGCGCGGGCGGTGGAGATGGAGGCGGCGGCGCTCTTTGCCCTCGGCGCCCGCCTCGGCGTCGCGGTCGGCTGCGCGCTCGTGGTCAGCGACGTCTTCCCGGGGGGTAAGCGCCGGCGGATCAGCGATCAGGCACTGGCGGGCGCCGTGGAGCGGATGGGAACATGCGCGTCCGGCGCGCTCTCGGATGAGTAGCTAGCCCGGGGGCTTGGTCGCCGTGCGCAGGACGCGCCGGAGCTCCGCCATCTCGTGGCTGAGAGCGTCGAGCTTGTCCTCGACCGACTCGAGCCGCTCGGAGAGCGCTCGCACCCGCCGGGCGAGCCGGTCGACGTCGCCGGCGGTCGGCACGCCCACGTTGCGCATCGCCTGAGCGCCGGCCTGGGAGGCGCGCTCACGGGCGCCCAGGGCGAGCTGGAGCGCCTGGTTCAGCCAGGGATTGTCGAGGAGGAAGTCGGCAAGGTCGCCGAGCGTGTCCTCGCTGCGGGGGGAGCTCCTGTCCTTCCGGCCCTCGGCGCTCTCTTCCTCGCTCGTCACGGTCGCACGCACGGTACTGGGAGGAAGGGTTCCCCGTTGCAAAGGGGAAAGCGAATCAGTAGCGTGCGCCCTGCCTGCCGGTGGGGAGGTTTGCGGCGAGGGCAGACCTTTCAGGTACGCGGCAGACCTTTCAGGTCCTTGGAGACTGCGTCTAGCCAAATGACAAAGAAGCTTCTTTTCATCATCGCCCTTGGGAGCACGCTCGCCGTGATCGCCGCGGGCACCGCGACCTCGGTCACCGTCGACGGATCCCGCCCCACGTCGAGCCCCCACCGCCGGCCCGCTGCCCGCCGTGCGCCAACCTCACCGACAACGACGGCGACGGCCTCGTCGACCTCGGCGACCCCGGCTGCTCGAGCCCGGTCGACACCAGCGAGTACGACGCGCCGCCGACGAGCGGTGGCGGCGGCTCCTCTGGCGACGGCGGCGGCTCCGCGGGCGGTGGCGGCGCCCCCGCGGACGGCGGCACCAGCCAGGGCACGACCGGCACCGCGGCGCCGGCCAGGCGAACCAAGAAGCCCGGAGCCGCGCCGGGCGGCGGCCTCTTCGGCAAGAAGGCCCCGAAGCAGGGCAAGGCCAAGAGCGTGATCAAGGCTCAGCGCGAGAAGATCGAGGCGTCCCCGATTCGGAACCCCGACGGCTCGCCCACCAACGCCAACCCGGGCCTGACGATCGCCCAGTTCGGCGCCGCCCCGATCGGCGTCCCCAACTTCGTCATCGACTCGTTCGAGATCCCGCCCTTCCTGCTGCCGATCTACCAGGCCTGCGGCACCGAGTACGCGATCCCCTGGCAGGTGCTCGCCTCGATCAACCGGATCGAGACCGCCTTCGGCACCAACCTGAACGTCTCCTCGGCCGGGGCGATGGGCTGGATGCAGTTCATCCCCTCGAGCTGGGCCGCCTACGGAACCGACGCGAACGAGGACGGCCGCAAGGACCCCTACAACCCGGTCGACGCGATCTGCGCCGCCGCCCGCTACCTGAACGCGGCCGGCGGCGACGAGGACCTCCGCCGGGCGATCTTCGCCTACAACCACGCCGACTGGTACGTCGACGAGGTCCTCCTCTACGCCAACCAGTACGCGAAGCTCCCCGACGACCTGATCGGATCGCTCACCGGGCTCACCGAGGGCGCCCACTTCCCGGTCGCCGCCGACGCCCGCTACGCCGACGACATCTCCGAGCGGGAGGCGCTGAAGCGCTCGGACACCAACCGGACCACCGCCGGCAACGCCGCCGACGTCGTCTCCGACAGCCCCACCCGCCGCGGCATCAACATCTACTCGAGCCTTAAAGCTCCGGTGGTCGCCGTCAACGACGGGGTGATCACGGCGCTCGGCGAGAACCAGAAGCTCGGCAAGTTCGTCGT
This sequence comes from uncultured Solirubrobacterales bacterium, assembly GCA_963780305.1. Taxonomy (GTDB): domain Bacteria; phylum Actinomycetota; class Thermoleophilia; order Solirubrobacterales; family 70-9; genus CAVVYV01. Next base: position 165,159 of record CAWABN010000015.1, on the reverse strand, counting down.
CCTCACGGACGCCTACGGCAACCGCTACACCTACGCCGGCCTCGGCGAGATCGCCGACTCTCATCCGGTCCCGAAGGAGAGCGCGCTCACCGCCGCCGACTTCAAGCTCGAGAGCCCCAAGGGGACCGACCAGCCGGCCGAGGCCCCGAGCGAGCCCGCCACCGCCGGCGCCGATCAGAGCCCAAGGCCCGCCGCCGAAACCGGGAAGAAGGCCGCCGCCGCCCCCGTCAACACCGAGGAGCTTCGCGACCGGCTCTTCGCCCTCCCCGAGCGGCCCGCGAACCTGAGCCAGGCCTCGGTCTCGGGCCAGCTCGACAGCCTCCTCGGCGAGCGGGTCCCGGCCTATGAGACCTTCAAGAGCTACTTCGACGACGTCTTCAAGTTCGATCCGAAGACGATGGAGCTGCGCCCGCTGAAGGTCGGCTCCAAGGTCACCGGCGGCACCGTCCTCGGCCAGCATCGGCGACTCCGCGCAGACCGGCACCAAGGGCGCCCCCCACCTCAACTTCGCGATCCGGCCCGCCGGCCGCGGCGCTCCGAAGATCGACCCGAAGCCGATCCTCGACGGCTGGAAGCTGCTGGAGACGACGGCGATCTACCGCGCCGCCGGCCAGGACCCGTTCGGCTCGGACGCCTCGATCGGCCAGGTCCTGCTGATGTCGAAGGAGGTGCTCGCCCAGCGGGTGCTCGCCGACCCCCGCATTCAGATCTACTCCTGCGGGCGCACCGACATCGAGTCCGGCCAGATCGACCGCCGGATCCTCGCGATGCTCGAGTACCTGGCCGAGCGCGGCTATCGCCTCACGATCACCTCGCTCAAGTGCGGCCACAGCTTCTATACGACCTCCGGCAACGTCTCCGCCCACTCCTCGGGCAACGCCGTCGACATCGCCGCGGTCAACGGGATCCCGATCCTCGGCAACCAGGGAGCGGGGTCGATCACCGAGGCGGTGATCCGCGACCTGCTGAAGCTACAGGGCGACGATGCGGCCGGCGCAGATCATCTCGCTGATGGAGCTGGGGCCACCCACCTTCGCGATGGGCGACCACGACGACCACATCCACGTCGGCTACACGCCGCCGTTCGGCACCGGCCAGCCCTTCGACCAGCTCGCCCGGGTGCTGAAGCCCGAGCAGTGGGAGCGGCTGATCGACCGCCTCGGCGAGATCGAGAACCCGGAGGTGCGCGCCAAGCCATCCGACGCCTCGCTCCCAGCCGACGACCGCGCCAGCGGCGCACACCAGGGCGAGTAACGCTCAGGCCATTCACCCAGCTCGAGGTCGCCGGTCGGATCGGCCTTCCCGAAGGCCGATACCTGGCACGCGAGGGCGAGGCCGAGAGGGTGCTGATCGTCGAGGCGACCGGCGCCCCCAGGCCCGTCCCGACGGCGAAGGCCGCGCCAGGTCGATCCCGAGGAGCCCGGGGAGGTGCCGGTGACTCGGGTCACGGTCACCGGCGCCGAGGAGCTGGCGGACCCCGAGCAGGCCTCGGCATGGCTCGAAGCTGTGGCGGGCGACGCCCGCCGGCAGGGGCGCTGAGGTGCGCTCGGCGACGCTTCTGGTCAACCGCGCCCTCCATGCGCTCCGTGCAGGGGCCGCCGATCCGCTGGTTGCCGACGTGGCCGCGACCCGGGCGCTGGCGATCAGAATCGGCTACGGCAGCGGCGAGGAGCTCGCCGAGGGCCGTTGGACCGCCGCCCGCGAGCTGCCGCCCCCGAAGCGGGGACGCTACGAGGAGGTCGATCCGCAGAGCCGGGTGGCCGCCGTGCTCGCGGGCCGCGACCGCGTCCATCCGGCCGAGACCATGCTGCTGCGAGCGCGGCTCGATGCCGAGCATGGACGGGAGACCGAGGCCCGCATCGGGCTCGCAGCCGCCGAGGCGGCCCTGAAAGAGGACCCAGGCCCGCGTGACGAGGAGCTCCGGAAGCAGCTCGCCGCGCTCCGCGAGCGCCTCGACGGCTGATTCCGGGTCGGGTCCGAAAAAACGGGTCGCTCCTCTCCCATCAAACGGGTCGCTCCTAACGGAGCGCCCTCGCATCTGCGGAGCGCCCTCGGATCTTTAGAGGGCGGCCAGGACCGCCGAAAGGTCCTCGGCCACGTCACCGTCGAGGCGCAGCTCGGCGTCACCGTCGTACGGCGTCGGCCCCTTGGTCACGATCGCCAGGTTCCCGCCCCGGCTGAGAGTCACCGAGGGCAGCCCCGCGACGGGATAGACCTCGAGCGAGGAGCCGACGCAGAGCATCAGGTCGGCGCGAGCGGCGAGCGCCTCCGCCTCGGCCATCGCCCCCTGGGGCAGCAGCTCGCCGAAGAGGACGACGTCGGGCTTCACCGGGCCCTCGCATCCGGAGCATCTGGCGACGCCGTCGGCATCGAAGAGCTTCTCCGAGTCCTGGATCCGGAAGCGGCGGTCACAGCTCTGACAGCTGAGGCTGCGGATCGAGCCGTGCACCTCGATCACCCGCTCCGAGCCGGCCTTGCGGTGGAGCATGTCGATGTTCTGGGTGATCACGGCCTCGAGCAGCCCGCGGCGCTCGAGCTCCGCCAGCGCCTCGTGGGCGGGGTTCGGCTCGACCCCGCCGAGGCTGTGGAGGCGGGGGCGGTAGAAGCTCCAGAAGCGGGCGGGGTCCCGCCGGAAGGAGTCGATGTGGGCGACCTCCATCGGATCCACCTTCTCCCACAGCCCCTCCCCCGGCGTCCTGAAATCCGGAATCCCCGACGGCACGGAGATGCCGGCACCCGTGAGGGCGACCGTGCACTCAGACTCCCGGATGAGCCGGGCCAGCCTCTCGGCCGCGGCAGTCGCTACTTCCCCTGCCACCTGGGCTTCCTTCTTTGGAGGAACGCCGAGATCCCCTCGCGCCCGTCCTCGGAGAGGAAGACCTTCGCGAAGGCCTGCTTCTCGGCCTCGATCCCCTCGTCGAGGTCCCCCTTGTTGGAGACCAGCTTTACTTGCTCGACCGCGAGCGGCGCCTGGCCGGCCAGCTTGCGGGCCCAGAGGATCGCCACGTCGAGCAGCTCCTCGTCGGGGACCAGGTCGTCGGCGAGGCCGTAGGCGCGTGCCTCCGGGGCGAGGACCGCGTCCCCGGTCAGGTTCATCTCCTTCGCCTTCGACTCGCCGACCAGCCGGGGCAGGCGCTGGGTACCGCCGAAGCCGGGGATGATCCCGAGGTTGATCTCGGGCTGGCCGAAGACGGCCGACTGGGCCGCGACCCGGAAGTCACAGGCCATCGCCAGCTCGCAGCCGCCGCCGTAGGCGATCGCGTTCACCGCGGCGACCGTTGAGACCCGGCTCTCGCCGAGCTCCTTGAGCAGGGCGTGGCCGTTGTTGATCAGCTCGGCGCCCTTCTCCGGGGTGTCCATCTGGGTGAACGCCTTGATGTCGGCGCCCGCCGAGTAGACGACCGGCAGCGAGGAGTAGACGACCATCGCCTTCAGCTCGTCGTCGGCCTTCACCTGCTCCCAGACCTTGCCCAGGTCCTCGATCACGGTCGGCGAGATCGCGTTCATCGGCGGGTTGGCGAGCCAGGCGATCGCCACCTCGCCGCGCTTCTCCAGCTTCACCGCGCCCTCGCCGTCGCCCTGCGGGTAGGCGTAGAAGCCCTGGCCCGACTTCAGTCCCAGGCGGCCCTGGGCGACGAGGCGCTTCAGCGTCCGCGGCGCGGCGAAGCGCTCCCCGTGGCTCTCCTCATAGCGCTCGAGCTTCTCGAGGATCGTGTCGAGGCCCTCGAGGTCGGCCTTCCAGAACGGCGGGAAGAGCCCCCGGCGCGGGTCGAGCCCGGCGCCGGCCATCATCCCGAGGTCGATCTCACGCACGGTCGAGACGCCCTCCTCGAGCAGCGCACACGCCTCGACCAGCGACTTGAGCACGAAGAGGTCGGCGAGCTCCTCGGGATCGGGGTCGGCGTCGCCCTCGATCTGGGGCTCACCGTCCTTGTAGAAGCCGTCGCCCCCCGACTTGGCGCCGAGCTTGCCGTCGGCGACGAGCTTCTGCATCCCCTTGTGGACGTAGAAGGAATCGCCGTAGGACTCGTGCAGGTACTCGGCGACGTGGAGGACCGTGTCGAGGCCGAGCATGTCGATCAGGAAGAACGGCCCCATCGGCGAGACGTTGGCGGCGGCCACGCCCTCGTCGATCTTCTTGATCGAGAGGCCCTTCTCCTCCTGCTGGCGCCAGACCTCGCCGGCGGCCGAGTTGAGGATCCGGTTGACGACGAAGCCCGGCACCTCCGAGCAGGTAATCGGCTGCTTGCGGATCGCCTGGGCGAAGTTGAAGGCGGCGGTGACCGTGTCGCGCGAGGTGTCCTCGCCGCTGATGATCTCGACCAGCGGCATCACCGACGCCGGGTAGAAGAAGTGGAAGCCGACCACCTTGCCCGGTCGGAGGGTCTCGCGGCCCATCTCGGTGATCGAGAGAGAGGAGGTGTTGGAGGCGAGGATCGCGTGACCGGGAGTGGCCTCGTCGAGCTCCCGGTAGACCGACTTCTTCAGCTCCATCTTCTCGGGCACCGCCTCGATCACGAAGTCGACGTCGCCGAACTCGTCGTAGGTGGTCGCGCCGGTGATCAGCCCCATCACCTCGTCGAGGCGGGAGTCGGCCGCCTCCTGGGTGAGCTTCTCCTTCGAGACCAGCTTGTCGAGCTGCGACTTGGTCACGCCGCGAGCCTTCTCCATCGCGTGGTCTAGGAACTCCTGCTCGACGTCCTTGACGACGACCGGGATGTCGGCGTTGGCGATCACCTGGGCGATCTCGCCGCCCATCGTGCCGCCGCCCAGCACGGCGGCTTTGAAGACGAACATATGAGGACTCCCTCTCAGGGTCGGTTGGCCGGCGAAGGCTATATGGACGCAGCCGGCGACATACTCCCCCGCATGTCGCCCGATTCGACCGTCCGCCTTGCGTCTGCGGCGGACGCTGGTGTGGTCGCTCAGCTCCTGTTCGACTTCGACACCGAGTACGACGAGCCGGTTCCGGAGGTGTCCGTGCTCGCCGAGCGCTACGCGGAGGTCCTGGGGAACGGAGAGGTGACGGTGCTGCTGGTCGGGGACGGCCCGGAGGGCTTCGCTCAGCTCCGATTCCGACCCTCGGTCTACTCCCGGTCCCTCGATGCCTATCTGGAGGAGCTCTACGTGGTGCCCTCGCGCCGGGGGGAGGGTCTTGGCCGGGCGCTGCTGGAAGCGGCGATCGATGAGGCGCGCGGCCGCGGCGCCACCCACATCGACCTGGGGACCAGCGAGGACGACGTCGCGGCGCGTGCGCTCTACGAGAGCGCCGGCTTCACCAACCGCGAGGGGAAGCCTGACGGCCCGGTGATGTTCTACTACGAGCGCGACCTCTGAGCCGCGCCTCGAGGGTCAGTCGCCGTAGACCTCGCGCTTGATCAGGGTCACCGAGCGGATCACCGAGTCGAGGAAGGGCTCGACCTCGCCCAGGAGGCGCTTGTACTCACGGCGGCCAGCGGGGGTGATCGAGTAGTAGCGCCGGGTGCGGCGGTCGGGGAGCTCCCAGCGCCCCTCCACCAGGCCCTCCCCCTCCATCTCGCGGAGCAGCGGGTACATGGTGTTGGGATTGACCGACACGACCCCCTGGGTGATCTCCTCGATCGACTCGATCAGGCGGTTGCCGTAGGCGGGCTCCCGGGCGATCAGGTGGAGGACCAGCAGGGGAAAGACGTCGCGCCGGCGGATCTCGCCGCCGAAGACATCGGATGGCCGCCCCCCTCGCGTGCGGCCCTCCCGCTCGCGTACCCCCTCGGCGCCGGCCTTCGCCGCCTGGGCAACTGCCTCTGAAATTGGCTTCGCGCCCTGCTTCGCCTCGGCCACGGGCCCGAGTCTACGGGGCTACTTACACGTAAGTTCGTTGCGCCGTCTGTCAGAGATGGCGTAGGGGCCCCGACCAAGGAAGGGTGAAGGGAATGGCGACACAATAGAAACGCCCCGGCGGCGGCCGGGGCGTTTCTCAGGAGTGGTGTGGTGAAGCCGTTAGACGGTCGCGGGTGCCTGCTCGGCCTGGCTTGCCTCGGACTCCTGGGCCTGCTTGTCGGCGGCGTCGGCCTCCGGCGTCGGCTCGGCGACGTCGCGGCCCATCAGGATCTCCTTGGCGATCACCAGGCGCTGGATCTGCGAGGTGCCCTCGTACAGCTGCATGATCTTGGCGTCGCGCATCAGCTTCTCGACCGGGTACTCCTTGATGAAGCCGTAGCCGCCGTAGACCTGGACGGCGTCGACGGTCACCTCCATCGCCGAGTCGGCCGCAAAGCGCTTCGCGTGTGAGGCGGCCAGGGTGTTGCGCTTGCCCTGGTCGAGCAGCGATGCGGACTGCCAGACGAGCAGGCGGGACGCCTCGATCTTGGTCGCCATGTCGGCGATCATGAAGGCGACCGCCTGGTGCATGGCGATCGGGACGCCGAACTGGACGCGCTCCTTCGAGTACTCGGCGGCGAATTCGAACGCCGCCTGGGCGATGCCGACGGCCAGGCCCGCGACGCCGGGGCGAGTGCGGTCGAGGGTCATCATCGCCAGCTTGAATCCGTGGTTCTCCTCGCCGAGCAGGTTCCCGGCGGGGATCTCGGTCTCGTTGAAGGTGATCGTCGCCGTGTTGGAGGCGCGCTGCCCGAGCTTGTCCTCCTTCTTGTCGACGGTGACCGTGTCGTCCTTGGGGACGACGAAGGCCGAGATGCCGCGATGGCCGGCGTCCTTGTCGGTCTTCGCGTAGACCGTGAACCAGTCGGCGTACCCGCCGTTGGTGATGAAGCACTTGGAGCCGTTGATCACGTACTTGTCGCCCTTCTTCGTGGCCGTGGTCTTCATCCCGGAGACGTCGGAGCCCGCGTCCGGCTCGGTGAGGCAGAACGAGGCCAGCTTCGGGGCCTCGGTGAGCATCCCCAGGTACTCCTTCTTGACCTCCTCGGAGCCGCCCAGCCCGACCGGCGCGGAGGCGAGACCGTTGGCCATCAGCGAGGTGCCGATGCCCGAGCAGCCCCAGCCCGTCTCCTCCTCGATCAGGCAGCCGGACAGGTAGTCGAGGCCCGGGCCGCCGTACTCCTCGGCGATGTGGGTGTTCATCAGCCCGATCTCCCAGGCCTTCTCGATGATGTCCTGGGGCCAGGTCCCGTCCTTGTCGTACTCCCACGCGACCTTGCGAATGTCCTTCTCGGCGAAGCTGTGGGCGAGCTCGCGCAGGTCCTTTTGCTCGTCGGTAAGCGTCAGATCAACCACGAATAGCCACTCCTTGTGTGCGCTCGGAAACCGATTGACTGGTCAGTCAGCCAGCCCTGAAAGCGTACCCGATCCGCCGTAACCTCTGAGCCATGCCGATCGCCGCGGTCGAGATGGGGACGGTCCTGATCCTGGTCGTCCTGGTCGCCCTTCCGATCGGCGCCGTCGCCTTCGCGATGGGCGCCGGAAACGCGCTCAAGCAGATCGGCAAGGGGGACTTCGCGATCGAGCAGGAGATGCCACAGAGAGGCGGCTCCGGCCCCGTGGCGGTCGTCCCCGCGGCAGTCCGTGAGGAGGAGATCCGGCAGATGGTCGAGGCCCGCTCCTACCGCCGGGTCGCCCGCGGGGAGGAGGCTCTCGACGTCGACGCGGAGGTCGAGGAGCTGCTCAAGCCGGCGGCCGGCTCGGCCGCCCTTTCCCACGACGAGGGCCTCCGCGACGAGGTCCGACAGCTGGTCGTCGCCCGCAACGAACGGCGCAAGCGCCAGGGAAAGGAGGCGCTGAATGTGGAGAAGGAGATCGAGCGCCAGCTGAGCGACCTGGAGAACCTCGGGCAATAAGATCCCGGACGTGATGGCCGGCCCCAACGGTGATGCCCAGGATCGTGTGGTCGAGCTCGAGGAGCTGATCATGCAACCGGGGACGTACTTCAACCCCCAGACCGAGGTCCTGGTGGTGGTCGACGACTCGTCCTCGATCGACCAGGAGGTCTTCAACATGGAGGCCTACGAGGGGGCCGACTGGGTGCGGATAGCGGACGAGGTCCCGGTCGACGACGAGCGGCGCGACGAGCTCCTCGAGCGGTTCCAGACCCACTACCACCCGGGCGCCCGCGGCTCGGTTTCCGAAACGGCCCTCGAGCAGGGCGACGAGGAGACAGACGAGGACGAGGACGGCCAGGACCCGGGCCGCGAGGACTAGCGGCAACCCGCAGTCGCGACCGGTTAGACCGCGACGACCACGATGAAGGCGGCGTAGAGAGCGAGCCAGCCGAGCACCGGGGCGAGCTCGAAGCGGTCCCGTAGGCGCAGCGCCCAGTAGGCGAGGAGACCACCGGCGAGCCCGAGGGCGACCGAGACGGCGGCGTTGCCGCTCAGGTCCCAGTCGGTGAAGAGGAGCCCGATGCCGACCGGGATCGTCGACTGGAAGACCATCGCCCCGGTGATGTTGCCGAGCGCCAGCGCGTCCTTGCCCTCGCGAACCCAGAAGAAGCTGTTGACCTTCTCCGGCAGCTCGGTCGCCAGCGGCGCGAGGATCAAGCGAGAGCACGATCGGCTCGACCCCGAGGTTCTCGGCGACGTGCAGGAGCTCCTCGACGAACAGGTGGGCGCCGCCGACCATCGCGGCGAGCCCGACCAGGCACTGAATGACCGCCAGCCACAGCGGGGGGTCAGCCGCCCTGTTGTCTCCCCGCATCATGATCAGCGGGTTCAGGGTCTCCTCGGGCTGCAGCGGGCCGGCGCCGCGCACGGTGAAGAAGACGTAAGCGAAGTAGGAGACGACGCCGACGACCCCCGCCGGGGCCCGGATCGCCTCCGGCGCCCCGAAACCGAGCGCCAGGGCGAGCCCGAAGAAGACCATGAAGAAGGCGAGGTCGCGGTCGAGCGTCGGTACGTGCACCCGAAGCCGGATCCCCTGTGCTCGCCTACGGCGATAGCCGTAGGCGGTCAGCCCGACCAGCCCCATCGCCAGCGTCGCCAGCAAGAATGGGGCACCGACGATCGCCCCGATCGCGACCTCCTCGCTCTGGGTGGCGCCGACGAGGGCGACGATCGCGATCAGCGTCTCCGGGAGGGCGGTCCCGACCGCGGCCAGCATGCTGCCGACGGCGCCCTCCCCCAGATGGAGCTTGTGGCCGATCCACTCGATCGAGTTCGTGAACAGCAGCGCGCCCGCGAGGATCACGGCGAAGCTCAGGACCAGGAGGAAGACCTCCATCAGCGGCCCGCCTCCGGGGGCGCGTATTGCATCAGGCGAAGAAGAACGTCAGCCCCAGGATCACGTAGAGGGCGAGCAGCTGCAGGCCCTCGAACCAGGTCGACTCGCCCTCGTTTGTGACCTGGTAGGCGACGAGGACCCCGATCACGATCGCGGCGATCTCGAACCCGTTGAAGACCAGCGGCATCGGGCCAGGGCCGAGGAAGAAGGAGGTGATCACCAGAACCGGAGCGACGAAGAGGGCCACCTGGGCGCTCGACCCGATCGCGATGTTGACCGAGAGGTCCATCTTGTCCTTGATCGCGACGAGCACGGCCACCCAGTGCTCGGCGGCGTTGCCGACGATCGCGACCACGATCACGCCGATGAAGAACTCGCTCAGCCCGATCGACTCCGAGGCCGCCTCGATCGAGCCGACCAGGATCTCCGACATCACCCCGACGGCGACGCCGGCGATCGCCAGGGCGATCACCGAGGTCCGGATCGACCACCCCCAGGTGTCCTCGCCCTCCTCGTAGTCCGGGTTGAAGAGCTCGCGGTGGGTGCGGAGGCTGAACAGCAGGCCGGCCAGGTAGGTCGCGATCAGGACGATCGCGACCGCGAGCGAGAGATCCTCGACCGTGCTGTCGAAGTTGACCCGCTCCTGGTCGATTCCGGGCAGGCCCTGACCCTCGACCAGCTCGAAGATCGCCGGCATCACCAACGCCGCCGCGGCGAGGAACAGCATCAGCGACTGGACGTTGGCCGCGGTCCGGTCGAACCGCTGGACCTTGCGGCCGCCGGTGAGCCCGCCGGCGAGCATCGCCGCGCCCATCACCAGCAGGATGTTGCCGAGGATCGAGCCGATGATCGAGGCCTTGACCACCTCCTGGAGGCCGGCCTCGAGCGCGAACAGGGCGATGATCAGCTCGGGGGCGTTGCCGAAGGTGACGTTGAGCAGTCCGCCGATCCCAGGACCGGAGCGAGCGGCGACTTCCTCGGTCGCCCGGCCCATCAGCGCCGCGGTGGGGATCACCCCGAGCGCCGCCGAGAAGAAGATGAGCCCGGCGGCCGCATGCCCAAGCTCGAGCGCGATCGGCGAGCGGAATGAACGGGACGAGCAGGTAGGGCCAGCCGTGGGGCGTGAAGAAGAAGGACGGCGTCAATGACGGTCGCCCGGCCGGGGGCTCGGGCGGTTGGCTTGCCTCCATCAGGGCCGGAAGCTACTGCAGCAACTGCGCGCACTGGTGACGGCCGCCTCGCCCTGGGCCTGCTGCAAGCACTCCAGGTAGGCCTGCGAGGCACCGCCGCTGGGCGCCGCCTGCGAGCCGCCCGACTTGGCAGGGCGCCGCCGGCGCCGAGGCCACCGCGGAGGGCGCCACCGAGCTGGCTGGGGTCGATCCCGAACTGCTGGAGGAGATTCGCCGAGCGGCTGGGCGCCGGACGGAGCCGAGATCGTCTGGGGCTCGTTGACGTCGCTGATCGTCAGCGAGACCTCGAGGGTGACCGAGTCAGGTGCCCCGGCGGTGCCCGCCGGGGGCGTCAGCTCGAGGTTTGCGTCGATCTTGCGGAGCAGGTTGTCGCTCGCGCCGCTGAAGATGTCGAACTCGGCCGATTTGATGATGGCGGTGAGCTGGTCGAGCTGACCGAGCTGTTGGGGGGTGACCCGCCGGCCGAGGTTCGGTGCGTTCTGGGCGATCTTCTTGATGTCCTCGACCAGCTTCGGGACGTCGGCCTGGCCGGAGATGTGGACGGTCTCGGTCCCCTCGACGTCCTCGGTGCCCTCGTTGGAGAGATCGGTGAGCCAGTTGGTCGGATCGATGCCGAGCGATTGGAGGAGGTTGCCCTGGTCGCCCTTCGACTGGCTCTGCTGCTGGAGCTGCTGGTAGGTGGTGGAGAACTGGTCGAAGAGCTCCTGGGGCACCTCGTAGTCGGTGTCCTGGAAGTTGACGAAGGCGCCCGTCGCCGGTCGAGGTGAGCCCCGCTGATCCGGAGAAGTCCTGAGAGCTTGTGTCGAGCTCGATCTCGGCGTTGAGGTCGAACTGCGGGAACTTCGCCTCCTGGCTCTGGAAGGGACCCTCGAGGCTGCCCTCGAAACTGCCGCCCTGATCGCCCTCGGCGGTGACCTTGAGGTTGAGATCAAAGCTGCCGCTGTCGATGCTCTGCTCGTTGTTGAAGGTGTCCTGGAGGACCTGCTGCGGGTCCTCGTCGCCGTCGTCCCCGCCGCCGCCGCACGCGGAAACTGCGATGCCCAGGGCAAGCGCAAGGACGAGGGCAAGGGCAATGAGAATGAGGGCGCGGGTCCTGTGCAAGGTGGGCGGGTCTCCTGGCTGGGGGCTGCGGGAGCGGGCAGCGTAGCGGACGAGCAATTTCCCGGGGCCTCCTCGCCCAACAGTGATCCGAGCCTGCCTTATCGTTTCCACCATGGCGTGAGGGGAGAAGCTGCCAGCATGCGGCGCCGAGAATCCGGAGCGCGCCCAGTTCTGCATGTCCTGCGGCACCGCGCTCGCTCCCAGCTGCCCCAACTGCGGCGCCGAGAACCCGGCCGGCGCCAAGTTCTGCATGGAGTGCGGCACCGCGCTCGGCGCCGCCCCGCCAAGATCGGCGGAGGCCCCGGCCGCGACCGCGGCAGCCCCGCCGCTCCCGGAGGAGCGCCGCCAGGCCACCGTTCTCTTCGCCGACCTCTCCGGCTACACCGCCGCGGCCGAGCGGATGGATCCCGAGGCGGTCAAGGCCCTGGTCGACCGCACCCTGCGCCGCCTCGGCGAGGAGATCGAGCGTTTCGGTGGCACGATCGACAAGTTCATCGGCGACAACGTGATGGGCGTCTTCGGCGCCCCGGTCGCCCACGAGGACGACCCCGAGCGCGCGGTGCGCGCCGGACTGGCGATGCAGGAGGCGATGGCCGAGGCCAACCGCGAGAGCGAGGCAACTCAGGGCGTCAGCTTTTCGCTGCGGGTCGGGATCAACTCGGGCGAGGTGATGGCGGGCGCCGTCGGCGACCGCTACACGGTGATGGGAGACGCCGTCAACGTCGCGGCCCGCCTCCAGGCGGCGGGCCGCCCGAACGCCGTCACGGTCGGCGAGACCACCTACCGCACCAGCCGCGAGGCGATCTCCTACGAGCGCCTCGAGCCACTGCAGCTGAAGGGCAAGGAGGAGCCGGTACCCGCCTGGGAGGCGACCGCGACCCTGGCGGATCCGCGCCACGGCGCGGCCCGCGCCGCCAGACCCCGCTGATCGGCCGCGAGGAGGAGGCGGAGCTGCTGGTCTCGCTGGTCGAGCGGGTCGAGCGCGAGGAGCGGCCACACCTGGTCACCGTGATCGGGCAGGCGGGAGTCGGCAAGTCGCGCCTCCTGCGCGAGCTGATTTCCACGCTCGAGGCGGGGAGCGGCCCACCGATCATCCGTCGCGGGCAGTGCCCGCCCTACGGCGCCGGGATCGCCTACTGGGCCCTGGTCGAGGTGCTTCGCGAGGAGTTCGAGCTGCTCGACACCGACACCCCGGCGACGGCCTGGGAGAAGCTTCGCTCCGGAGTCCAGGCGCTGATGGACGAGGTCGGCGAGCCCGACGCCGGCGAGCGCAACGCCGCCCTGCTGGCGGTGCCGCTCGGGATCGAGACCCCGGAGGAGGCACAGCCCGCCGACGCCGACGATCCCCAGCGCATGCGCGAGGCGCTGTTCTCGGCCGCCCGCGGGGTGATGGAGGGAATCGCGATGCGGCGCCCGCTTGTGCTGGCGATCGACGACATCCACTGGGCCGACGAGGGGATGCTCGACCTGATCGACCACCTCGCCCGCTGGGTGCGGGGGCCGCTGCTGCTGGTCTGCCTGGCGAGCGACGAGCTCCTCGAGCGCCGGCCCAGCTGGGGCGGCGGCCGCCGCAACGCGACCTCGATCTCGCTCGAGCCGCTGACCGCCGATGAGACCCGAGAGCTGGTCGCGGCGCTGATGCCGGGGTCCGACAACGGTGACGGCGAGGTGGTGCCGCAGGTCGCCGACCGATCCGGCGGCAACCCGCTGTTCGCCGAGGAGATGGTCAACCGCCTGATCGAGGAGGACACCGTCGAGGCCGAGGCGCTGCCGAGCACCGTGCAGTCCCTGCTAGCCGCCCGGCTCGACTCGCTCGAGCGGCTCGAGCGACGCCTGCTCCTGCACGCCGCGGTCGTCGGCCAGACCTTCTGGGAGGGATCGCTGGTGGGCGCCGCCAAGGAGGAGGGCCTCGATCTGCAGCGGACCCTGGCGACGCTGCAAGAGAAGGACCTGCTCGTCCCCAGCCCCGGCAGCCGGCTCGCCGGCGAGCGCGAGTACGCCTTCAAGCACGTCCTGATCCGCGACGTCGCCTACGCGATGCTGCCCAAGTCGGTGCGCTGCCGCAAGCACGTCGAGGTCGGCGAGTTCATTCGAGCGCGAGCGGGCGAGCGATCGAAGCGTTCATCGGGCTGATCGCCGAGCACTACGCGCGCGCCGCGGCCCTCGGCTCGGACGCCGGCCTCGACGCGGATGCCCTCGCCGAGCTGCAGGCGCGAGGCGCTGGAGGCTCTGGAGGCGGCCGGCGACGCCGCCGCCGCCCTCTACTCGAATGCCGAGGCGTTCGAGCGCTACACCGCGGCGCTCGAGCTCTCCGACGCCCTCGCCGCCCGCCGACCTCGCCCGGATCGGCGAGAAGCAGGGAGACATCGCCTTGAGCATGGGCCGTGTTGACGCCGCGGTCGCGGTCTGGGAGCGCTGTCTGGAGTATCACCGCAGCGAGGAGGACCTGGAGCGGGTCGCCGACCTGCACCGAAAGATCGGCGCCGCCCTCTGGCACAAGGGCGAGCGACGCGCTTCGATCGACAACTACCAGCGCGGCATCGACTTGCTCAAGGACGGCCCCCCGTGCATCGAGCTGGTCCGCCTCTACGAGGAGGCCGCCTCGCTCTACATGCACACCGGCGACAACATGCTCGCGATCTACGCGTCCGAGAAGGCCCTGCGCCTGGCCGAGCGCCTCGACGAGGCGCGGGCGGCGAGCCGGGCCCACGGGATCTTCGGCCGCGTCTTCGGGAGGATCGGCGATTCCGAGAAGGCGCGGGAGAACCTCGAGCGCTCCGTCGCCCTCGCCCGCGAATCGGATCGCGCCGAGGCGGTCCGCGCCCTGCTGACGCTCGGCTACCACCTCGAGGTCTCCGAGGCCGACTACGAGGGCGCGGCCGAGGCCTACCGCGAGGCTCTGGAGCTCGCCCAGGAGGTCGGCGACCTGCCTTCGCAGGTTGAGCTGCACGCCTCGCTCGGCCAGCTTGCGGTCGAGAACGCCGACTGGGAAGAGGTCGAACGGGCGACCGAGGCGAGCGAAAGCCTCGCCGAGCGTGAGGGCCTCGCCGGGAAGCTCTGCTTCCCGTACATCATGCGCGGGGTGCTGAGCTGGCGCCGGGGCGAATGGGAGGAGGCGACCAAGTCCTTCCGCCGCGCCCACGAGCTCGGCGAGCAGGTCGGCCGCTCGGAGGTCGCCTTCAACGCCCTCCACTGGCTGGCGCTGACCCTGCGCGAGAGCGGCGACCTCGCCGCCGCCGAGACAGAGCTCGCCAGGGCGCTCGACATCTGCGAGCGCGCCGGGCTGATCGCCCAGTCGGTCGAGGCGATCTCCGCCCGCGCGGTGGTGCTGGCCCTCCAAGGCCGCACCGATCAGGCCCGGGCCGCGGCCGAGGAGGCCGAGCGGCTCGCCGGCCGCCTCCACTACCCGGTCGGCGAGGCCGCCAAGGCCGAGGCCGCCGGCGCCTGCGCCGAAGATCCCGCCGCCGCGGCCGAGCAGATGGAGGAGGCGCGGCGGCGCTGGCGGGAGCTGGGCCGGCCACTCGACGCCGCCCGCTGCCTGCTGGTGCGCGGCCGGCTGCTCGCCGAATCCGATCCCGAAGCCGCCGCCGAGGCGTCCTGGCCGATGCCGCCGAGGAGTACGAGGCGCTCGACGTCCCGCGCGCCTGGCGCGCAGCGAGGGCCCGCGAGGCTGGTCGCCTGAGCCCGGATGGCCTCCTGGAAGCAACAGGCACTGATCGAGGCTCCCGTCGAGAGGGTCTGGGACGACGACCTTCGAGGTCGAGGAGCTCGATGACCTGCGGGAGATCAAGCTCCGCTGTCAGACCTCCGGCTACTACTCGCGCTGGCTGCTGACCGACGCCCGGGGACACACCTTCGCCGACGTCGAGCTCGGCGTCGAGCCCATCGGACTCGCAGGCCCGCGCGATCAGCGCCATGCACACCAAGCGATATCTGCGCCGAACTCTCGAGGAGACGATCGACGGCCTCCGGGGTGCTGTCCGCCGGTAGCGGCGGCGGGTCCCGGAATCGCCCGGGACGAAAATAGAATCGGCCCATGGCCGTGGCGGGCAAGACGCTGGATCCTCACCGGCTCGCTGGAGAACTTCCGGATCAACGTCGAGCGCGGCTTCGACCTGATCGGCTTCAAGGAGCGGCGGCGTAACCAGGCCGAGGAGTTCGAGCCCGGCGACGAGGTCTTCTTCTACGTCACCGGCGTGCAGGCTTTCGGCGCGATCGCCCGGGTGACCTCCGAGATGTTCGAGGACCGCGAGCCGATCTGGCCAATCAATTCGGCGGCCACAAAAATCGCCGCCGATAAAAAACAGGAGCCGTACCCCTGGCGGGTCGAGGCCGAGCCGGTCCTCGTCCTGGCCGAGGAGGAGTTCGTCCCGGCCGAGGAGCTCGCTCGGCGAGCTCGAGCACGTCCGCGAAGTGGCCCGCCGAGCACTGGCAGCTCGCCTTCCAGGGCCAGCTGCGGACGATCGGCGACGCCGACGCGAACCTGCTGCGCGAGCGGCTCTCGGCGGCGGTCCCGACGCAGAGCGTGAGCGAGGAGGGCACAGAGCTCCTCCACGAGCGCCACTTCACCCGTGAGGAGGCGAACTCGCTGCTGCCCCAGCTGAAGCCGCTGCTGCGCCAGCTGCGAGACGCCAAGGACGAGCTCACCGACACCGAGGCCCACGAGGTGCTCTCGGAGGCCGCCGCCGGCAACGGCGGCGGCGAGGCCGGGCACCAGGTCGGCGTCGCCTTCCTCGAGGTGCGGCGCCTGCTCGAGGCGCTGGAGGAGTCGGGGATCGTGCTCCGCGACATCGACCGCGGGCCTGCTCGACTTCCCCGCCGTGATCGACGGGCGACGAGATCTATCTCTGCTGGGAGCTCGGCGAGGACGAGGTCGCCTACTGGCACGAGCTCGACTCGGGCTACGGTGGCCGCCAGCCGCTGGACTGAGCTGATCTCGCGAGCTGCCGCGCCAGCTCGTCCGCGATCTCCGCGGCCTCGGCGGCAACGAGCGCCTCGCGGTGCTCGGGCGCGGCGACGGTCGTCGGCAGCCTGCTGCTGCCCTGGTACCGGGCGCCGGTCTCGAGCGACCTGGTGCAGACCGGTCTCGGCGCCTTCAGCTTCGCCGAGGGCGCCCTGATCCTGGTCGCCGCGGCGACCATCTTCCTCGCTCTCGAGTGCGGCGGCGGCTACGTGCCGCCCCGGCCCCTGCGCGAGTGGGCGCTGTTCGTCGAGCGCCGGCGTCTGGGCGGCGCTGATCGTCGTCTACCGGATGTTCGACCGGCCCGACTTCGAGCTCGCCGGCGATCGACCGACACCTACGACCTCCGCTACGGGATCTTCGTCGCCCTCGCCGGCGCGATCATCATCGCCTGGCCGGGCTGCGGATACGCCCGCGGGAGCGGGCGAAGCGGCCCGAGCCCCGGACTAGATGCGACGGCGCTCCGTAGATGCGAGGGCGCTCCGTTAGGAGCGACCCGTTTCAGGGTGAGGAGCGACCCGTTTTATTCAGGCGATTCGTGCGCGACGGGCGGCGGCGGCTCGATGCCGTGGCGGCGCATCCCGTCCTCGATCTCGGCGATCACCGTCTCGATCACCTTCACCCGCGCGTAGCGCTTCGAGTCCGCCTCGATCAGGTGCCAGCGCGCGTGCGGATCGTGGTCGGTGCGGGCCAGCATGTCCTCGATCGCCTGCTCGTACTCGCCCCGCTTCTCGCGGTTGCGCCAGTCCTCGTCGGTCAGCTTCCACCGCCTTCAGCGGGTCCTTCTCGCGCCGCCTGAATCGCTTCAGCTGCTCCTCGGCGGAGATGTGGATCCAGAGCTTGATCAGGATCATGCCCTCGTCGGCGAGGGTGCGCTCGAAGGCGTTGATCTCGTCGTAGGCGCGCAGCCACTGCTCCCGGGTGGCGAAGCCCTCCACCCGCTCGACCAGCACGCGCCCGTACCAGGAGCGGTCGAAGCACCGCCATCCCTCCCCAACCGGGTAGCGAGGGCCAGAAGCGCCAGAGGAAGTGGTGCCGCTTCTCGTCGTGGGTCGGAGCAGCGAACTGGACCACGCGGACGTGCCGCGGGTCCATCTGCGCGACCAGGCGCTTGATCGCGCCGCCCTTGCCGGAGGCGTCCCAGCCCTCGAACATGACGCAGACCGGAGGGCCGAGCCCCTTCTCGCCGATCTGCCCGCCCAGCGTGAGCCGCAGCTGGGTCAGGCGCGCCCAAGCCCGCTCGAGCCGATGCGCCTCCTCCTTACGCGAGAGCTTGCGCGAGAGATCGAGCTAGTCGAGTCGCCCCATCTCAGACGTGTCCCCGGGGCGAGGATCTGCGGGTTCGAGGGCGGCTCGTCCTCGGTCGCGATCACCGCCAGCGGCAACAGCAGGGTCGCGAGGAAGATCATCGTGATCCCGATCCCCACCCAGAGCTTGCTCTTGTAGAGGTGGCCGACGGTGCCCACCACGAAGCCGCCCACCATCAGCGTCAGGTAGGGGGTGATCGAGTGAGGCAGGAGGTCGGCCAGGGGCAGCACGGCTCGTATCTATCATCCGGGACATGAGCGACGGAGCAGCCGCAGTCGGTCGCCGAGGTTCGCGAGGGCCTGGGCAAGGTCGGCTACCTGGCCGACGAGGCCGGCGCCCTGGTCTCCTTCCTCGCCCAGCGGCTCGGCAAGCCGGTGCTGGTCGAGGGCCCGGCCGGGGTCGGCAAGACGGAGCTGGCCAAGGCGCTCTCGCGCGGCGACGGGACGCCGCCTGATCCGCCTCCAGTGCTACGAGGGCCTCGACGAGGCCAAGGCGCTGTACGAGTGGAACTACCGCAAGCAGCTGCTGCGGATCCAGGCCGAGTCCGGCGGCGACGAGCAAGCCGGCTGGGAGCAGGCGCGGGGCGACATCTTCAGCGACGACTTCCTCCTCACCCGGCCGCTGCTGGAGGCGATCAGCACCGAGGACCCGGTGGTGCTGCTGATCGACGAGATCGACAAGACCGACCAGGAGTTCGAGGCGATGCTGCTCGAGGTCCTCTCCGACTTCCAGATCTCGATCCCCGAGCTAGGGGTGATCGAGGCGCGGACCCGGCCGCTGGTGGTGCTGACCTCGAACAACTCGCGCGAGCTGACCGAGGCGCTGAAGCGCCGCTGCCTCTACCTCTGGCTCGACTACCCCTCGGTCGAGCGCGAGCTCGAGATCGTTCGCCTGCACGCGCCGGAGCTCGACGAGGGGCTGGCGCGGCGGCTGGTCGAGATCGTCCACATGGTCCGCCAGCTCGACCTGAAGAAGCCGCCCTCGATCGCGGAGTCGATCGACTGGGCGCGCACCCTGCTGCTGGTCGGCGCCGACGACATCGACCGCGAGACCTTCGAGAACTCGATGAGCATCATCGTCAAGCACCGCTCCGACATCGACCTGGTCGCCGAGCGGGTCGCGGTCAAGCTGCAGGAGCCCGCCGGCAGAGGTTGATTCAGGGCCGCCGGCCCGCAGCCGGCTCCGGATGTCCACGACCGCGGGAAGCCTGCTCGCCTTCTTCGAGGACCTGCGCTCGGAGGGGGTCGCGGTCGGCACCTCGGAGATCCTCGACGCCTTCGAGGCGCTGGACGAGGTCACCTGGACCGACCAGCGCGACTTCCGCGAGGCGCTCGCCTCGACGATCGCCAAGTCCCAGGAGGACCGCCGGATCTTCGAGCTGCTCTTCGACCGCCACTTCTTCCGCGCCGCCGAGGCCGAGGCGCTCGAGCTGGAGGAGCGCGAGCGAGCGCTACGAGGGCTCCGACCGGCTCGACCTCGACGAGCTGCGCGAGGCGATCCGACGGGCGATCACCGCGGGCAACGACGGCGAGATGCGCGACCTGGCACGGCTGGCGATCACTGCCTTCGGGCGCCGCGGCGAGCGCTCCGGGGTGATCGGCGTCGACGTCCAGCGGATCCGCCGCGCGCTGGGGCTCCAGGCCCGGGGCGGCGGCGCCGAGGGCGAGCAGGAGCCCCCGCTCGACCCCGAGCAGGTGCGGCGCTTCGAGCAGCACCTGCGCCGCGAGCTGGAGCGGGCGACGATCGAGCGCACCGGCAAGCTGCCGCCCTCGCGGCCCCTGGCCGAGCTCGACCGCGCGCTCCCCACCAGCCCCGCCCAGGACCTGGCCGCGGTGCACCGCGCGGTCGCGCAGCTGAAGCGCCGGATCGCGACCCTCGGCCACGAGCAGCGGGGACGGAACAAGGGACGAGTGGTCGACGTGCGCCGCACGATGCGCGCCTCGCTGGAGACCGGCGGCGTTCCGCTGCGGCTGCGCTACCGGCCGAAGCGCCCCCGCCGGCCCGAGATCTACGTCCTCTGCGACGTCTCGACCTCGGTCTCCAGCGCCAGCGTCTTCTTCCTCTCGGTGCTGCACGCGCTCCACGACTCGTTCCGCAAGCTGCGCAGCTTCGTCTTCATCGAGCGGATCAGCGAGGTCACCGACATCTTCGAGCACGAGCGCGACTTCCGCCGGATCGCCGAGCGCGTTTCGTCTGAGGGCGGTGTTGCCGACGTCTCGGGCTACACCGACTACGGCCGGGTCTGGCTCGAGTTCCGGGAGGAGATCGCCGAGGAGCTCGGCCCGCGCTCGACCGTGATCGTCCTCGGCGACGCCCGCACCAACGGCCGCGAGCCGCACGCCGAGACCTTCGGCACGATCGCCGAGCGCTCCGGGCGCACCTTCTGGCTCAACCCGGAGCCGCGGCTCTACTGGAACTACGGCGACTCGGTGATGGCCGCCTACGAGCCCTACTGCGACGGCGCCTTCGAGTGCTGGACCACCAAGCACCTGGAGAGCTTCGTCAACGTGATCGCGGGCGGCAGGGTGGCGGCTGCCTAGGCCGCTACCGGCTCGCGCTTGCGCCAGAGCTTCCAGCGCGTCCCCAGCCGCTTGACGAACCTCTTCGGCTTCTCCGAGTAGATCCGCTCGCCGAGCGAGCTGGCGGCGAACTGGAGCTCGCCCCGGCGCTGGTCGATCAGCTCCAGCAGCAGGCGCTGGTCGCCGGGCTCGCCGAAGTCCTCGCGCCGGCGCTGGGCCTGCTCACGGAGCAGGACCAGGTCGTGGTCGTCGCCGAGGTGATCGGAGAGATCGTGCGCCTGGGCGGCGAGCGTGCCGATCAGCTCGGGCTCGGCCTCCTGGACCAGGCGCAGCTGGTACCAGAGATCCTTGGCGCGCTTCCGCCACTCGTGCAGGGTCTCGTCGCTTACCTCCGGTTCGACCTCGCGGAGGCGCTTGCGACCGCGGCGGTAGCTGCGATGGATCCCCGGTGCGATCAGCTCCCAGCCGTCTCCCTCGAGCGGCCAGGTCTCGACCCGGCCCCGGCCGGCGGTGAGGGCGGCGGCGGCGCTCGCCATCGCCCGCTCCTGGGAGCCGTCCTTGCGCCGTTCCTGCAGCTCCTGCTGAAATCGGTCCCTGAGCCCTGCGTAACGCTCGTCCTGGGCGGGGCCGAAGCGTTCCGCCAGCGCATCGAGCGTCTCGACCAGGACCTCGGCATCGCGAAGGCCGCTCAGCTCCCTGCCGATGTCGCGGTAGTGCTGGTTCTCGCGCCGGTAGAGGTCGTCGCCGAGTGCCTCGCGAACCAGGCGGATCGCCGAGCGGATCTTCTTCATGTCCTTGCGCGCCTCGTGGATCGCCTCCGCCGGAGTGCTCTCGGTATCGCCCCGGAGCTCGGCGAGCGCATTGTCGACCCGCGCAAGGATGATCCGCTTGATTCCGGCGGAGACCGACTCACCGCTGTGCAGGCGGTAGGAGGTGGAGTCGGAGATGGCTCCGTTGCGGTGACCGGAGATCAATCGCCGCACACCCGCACCGGCGGCCGCGGCCGCCGCGGCGCCTGCCGCCGCGATCGGGAGACGGTGGTCACCGCCGACCCGCTCGAGGGCCTTGCGCGCCGATTTCTCGATCTGTCGCCTGGAGGCGTTCATTCCTTCCTTTGTGCTTCCCAGTGGATAGCCGGGGAAACGGAGGCGAATGTGAAAACGGTGTGAGCGGGCGTGAACAGCGAGATGGCGCCTAGGCGTCGGGCAGGCCATTCACGGCCAGGTTCTCGTTGAGAAAGCGCTCGTCGCCGGTCACATCTTCGCCCAGCCAGGCCGGCGGCTCGAAGTCGCGTGCCTGCTCCTCGGAGTCGAACTCGACCTCGGCCACGATCAGGCCCTCGAGCTCGCCCTCGTAGACGTCCACCTCGATCTCGAGGCCGTCGTGGGGGAGGACGTGGCGGCGCTTCCGCAGGCGGCGGCCCTCGGTCAGCGGCCAGAGCGCCTCGAACTGCTCGGGGCTGATCTCGACCTCGACCTCGTCTCGGGAAAGGCCGGCGCCCCGCTTCACGGTGAGCACGGTCTGCTCCCCCTTGCGGCGCAGGCGGACCTCCCCCTCCGGCCCGACGGCGAGATAGCCCTGCTCGATCGGATCGGCGTCGCTGCCGGAGAGATCGGGGGGCTGCCGGAGCCGAAACTTGCGCTCGACCTCCATTCCGCGGACGCTAGCGCCCCTTTAGACTGAGGCCAAGCAAACAGGGGGGCTCGCGGGCAAGCGGGCTGAGATAGCGCACTACCCAACCCGGCGCTGACCCTTCGAACCTGTGCGGTAATGCGCGCGGAGGGAGCATGCTGACCAGATCTCGGCCCTCAGAATCGAAGACCCGGGTGCCGCCGGCTGGCGGGAACGGGGCCGTCGCCGAGGGCACCAGCGTCTCGATTCGAGGCGTTGGCCACTCCTTCGGCTCGCTGCGGGCGCTCGAGGGGATCGCTCTGGAGGCCGCCCCGGCCGAGGTGCTCGGGATCGTCGGACCCTCCGGCTGCGGCAAGACCACCCTCCTGGAGCTGGTCGCGGGGCTGCGGGAGCCCGACTCGGGGACGATCTCGATCGGGGGCGCGTCGGCCGCCGAGGACCGCCTCGCTCGATCTGCCTACATGCCCCAGCGTGATCTCCTGCTTCCCTGGCTGAACGCGATCGACAACGCGGGGCTCGCGGCCCGCGTGGCCGGCGGCTCGCGCACGGAAGCCCGCCGGCAGGCGGCGCCGCTCTTCGAGCGGCTCGGGCTGGGAGGCTTCGAGCTCGCCCGCCCCGAAGAGCTCTCCGGCGGGATGCGCCAGCGGGTCGCCTTTCTCCGCACCCTGATCGCCGGTCGCCCGCTGCTGCTCTTGGACGAGCCCTTCGCCTCCCTCGACGCGATCACCCGGGCCGAGATGCAGGAGTGGCTCGCCGGGGTGCTGGCGGGCGATCGCCACACCGTTCTCCTCGTAACACACGACGTCGAGGAAGCCCTCTATCTCTCCGACCGAGTCGCGGTGCTCACCCCGCGCCCGGGCCGAGTGGTCGCGGAGCTCGAGATGCCGGCGCCGCGCGAGCGCGATCGCGCCGCAGCCGTCACCTCAGCCGAGTTCGCGGAGCTCAGGCAGCGAGCGCTCCACGCACTCGCCGGAGGTGAGGGATGAGCTGGACCGCGAGGCGGCTGCGGCCGGCGCTGGCGCCGGCGATCCTCCTCGCCGGCCTGCTGGGTCTCTGGGAGCTTCTCGCGCAGACCGGGGTGCTGGCCGACGTCTTCGGGATCGAGGACTTCCTGGTCCCGGCCCCGAGCGAGATCGGGCAGGCGCTCTGGGAGGATCGCTCGCTGCTGGCCGACGACGCCTGGGTGACCCTGAAGGAGGTAGTGCTCGGCTTCGGGCTGGCGGTCGTCTCCGGTGTCGGCTTCGCCGTGCTCATCCACCTCTCGGAGACCGCCCGCCGCGCCGTCTACCCGCTGCTGGTCGCCTCGCAGACGATCCCGATCGTCATCCTCGCCCCGATCCTGGTGGTCGTCTTCGGCTTCGAGATCCAGACCAAGCTCGCGATCGTTGCCCTGATCTGCTTCTTCCCGATCACCGTGAACACCCTCGACGGGCTGCGCTCGGTGGATCCCGAACTGCTGAAGCTGATGCGGACGATGGGCGCGAGCCGTCTGCAGACCCTGAAGCGGGTGGAGGGGCCCTGGGCTCTCCCCTACGCCTTCAGCGGCGCCAAGGTCGCGGTCGCGGTCTCCGTGATCGGCGCCGTCTTCGCCGAGGCGGCCGGTTCCAACGCCGGTCTCGGGCACCTGATCGACCAGGCGAACGCGCAGCTGCTCACCGCTCGCTCGTTCGCGGCGATGGTGGTGCTCTCGGCGATCGCGATCGCCCTCTTCGCCCTGCTCACACTGCTCGAGCGCCGGGTCGTCACCTGGAGGGTGGAGCGGTGAGGGCGCGAGTGGCGCTGGCCACGGCCGCCCTGCTGGCGGCGGTGGCGCTGGCGTCCTGCGGCGAGAAGCAGGAGACGCTCGGCTCGGCGCAGCCCGAGCCCTTCGACCTGGCGCTCGACTTCTACGTCAACCCGGACCACGCCGGCATCTTCACCGCGATCGACAACGGCTACTTCGAGCGCGTCGGCCTCGCGGTCAGCCCGAGGGTGCCCTCGGACCCCTCGGCGCCGATAAAGGAGGTGGCGGCGGGGCGCGCCGATCTCGCGATCTCCTATCAGCCCGAGGTGCTGCTCGCCCGCGACCAGGGCCTCGAGGTCGAGGCGGTGGGGGCGATCGTCGACCAGCCGCTCACATCGCTGATCTCGCTCCCGGCCGGGGGGATCGCCACCCCGGCGGACCTGAAGGGGAAAACGATCGCCACCGCCGGCATCCCCTACCAGAGCGACTATCTGGAGACGATCCTCGGTGACGCGGGCCTCTCGCCCTCCGACGTCAACGAGGTCAATGTCGGCCTGAACCTGCTGCCGGCGTTGCTCGGTGGCCGGGCGCAGGCGATCCTCGGCGGCTTCAGCAACATCGAGGGAGTTGATCTGACAGAACGCGGGGAGGACCCGACGGTGGTCCCGGTCGACCAGCTCGGGGTGCCCACCTACGACGAGCTGGTGCTGGTCGCGCAGCGCTCCCGGGTCGAGGACGATCCGGACGTGATCCGCCTCTTCCTCTCCGCGCTCGCCAACGGGACCCGGGCCGCGATCGCCAATCCCGAGGCGGCTACCGAGTCGATCCTGAAGGCGGGCAAGGGTCTCGATCCGAAGCTGACCCGGGCGGAGGTGGACGCCACCCTGCCGCTGCTCGCGCCCGCCCCGGGGCAGTCGTTCGGTCAGATGGACGGCGCCAAGTGGGAGCTGTTCGCCAGCTGGATGGCCGACCACGGCCTGATCTCGGACGTGCCCGAAGCAGCCGAGGTACTCACCAACGAGCTGTTGCCGCCTCCGCCACCGGACTAGGCGGCGAGGGGATCGGGCGCCCGACGAAGCGGCGGGCCGCCCTTCGCCGCCTTGTGCCAGACCGCCAGCGCGAACGCTCCCGCCAACCCTCTGAAGGGCGCATACGGGGCGAAGTACTCCTCGACCTCCTCGACCGTGGCTCGGCGACGGAGGCCGGCGAGGTAGCCGACCAGCTTGACGTAGGCGAGATCGCCTGCCGGGAGCGAATCGGGCTCACCGCGCCCACCGAGCCCCAGACACTGGATGGTCCAGGGGCCGATCTCCGGGATCGCTCGCAGGCGCCGATCGGAGTCCGGATCGAAGAGGTCGGCGCGTCCCGCGGCCACCTCGCGCGCGCAGCGGACCAGCGCCAGCGAGCGGCCCTCGCTCAGGTCCATCGAGGCGAGCTCGGCCGGTGCTCGCCCGGCGATCACCGCGGCCGAGGGGACGTCCCGCAGGGGCCAGGGGCTGCGGCCGCGCCGCGGCGGCTCATGGTCGGGCGGGAGGTAGCTCGGCGCCCAGGCTCGCACGATCCGCCGCTGGATCTCGGCCGCTCGCGAGCTCTCGATCAGCTGCTTGGTGATCGCCCAGCAGAGCGCCTCCCAGGGCCAGGGACGCCGCTTCGGGCGGACCCAGGGCATGTGATGGATCCCCGGGCCGATCAGGGGATCCCGCTTGAAGGCGCGGAAGAAGTCCCCCATGTCGTCCTCGACCGCGAGCGAGAAGCGCATCCGCTCGACCGCGATCTCCAGCTCGGGCTCCCCCGCGGAGGCCCTCTCCTCGGGCGGCGGCTCTCCGGCGACGGCGATCGGATGCTCGATCTCCGCTGGGTCGACCGGCTCCGCCCGGACGTGGACGTAGCCGTCGCGGGTGCGCCAGCCTCTAACCCGGACCGGGGTGGGCCCGACGTGGAGCAGTCGCTCCACCACGTTTCCGCGCATCCGCACGATCCCGTCGCCCCCGCTGCTCCTCGGGAGGCGGTAGGGCCAGCGGGGCAGCACCCGCTCCTCAATCGTCAGGCTCACGGGCGAGGGCCGACTATCGCCCGAGAATGTGGACGTCGACCAGGAAGCTGCGGCTGGCGACCACCTTCTCCCGGCGGCGGAAGAGCCCCCGCCGGGGCGGGCGGCGTTCGGTTCGTGCCGCCCGGGCGATCGCGACCGCGGCGACCCCGACCGCGGCGCCGGCGGTGGCGGCCACCGCCACCGGACCGATCTCGCGGCCCCAGAGCTGGATCGCGCCGCTCTGGCGTTCCGCCGGCAGGGGCCGCACCGGTCCTGCCTCGATCACCTCCACATCGCTCGCCCGCAGCTCCTCGGTCATGGGCTCATCCTAAGACCCGTCCCGGCTCGTTTCAGGGCAGCGCTGAGGGGAAAGGAACGCAAGTAGCGCTGATGCCCGAGCTGGAGCTGACAAGCGATTCATTCGAGCACGGTGACCCGATCCCCGAGCGCCACACCTGCTCGGGCGAGGGCACCTCTCCACCGCTCGCCTGGTCGTCCGTGCCCGACGGCACCCGGACCCTTGCCTTGATCCTCCACGACCCCGACGCCCCCTCAGGCGACTTCGTCCACTGGCTCGCCTGGAACATCGACCCCGCCGATGGGGGAATCGAGGAGAACAAGCCGGCCCCGGTGGAGGGGACCGCCGGCTTCGGCCGGCCCGGCTACGACGGCCCCTGTCCGCCGCCGGGCCACGGGCCGCACCGCTACTACTTCCATCTTTACGCGCTCGACGCAGAGCTCGACCTCGAGGCGGGCGCCGCCCGCGAGCAGCTCGAGGATGCGATCGAGGGGCACGTCCTCGCGGAGGCCGAGCTGATGGGGACCTTCGAGCGTTAGGCCAGCGCCTTCTCGTAGAGGCGGTAGCGCTTCACGATCTTCCCCCCCATCCCCTCCATCGCCCGGTTCATCGGCTCGTTGGTCTCCAGGATCCATCCCTGGTCGCCAGCCGGGGAGCCGGTCTCGGCGGCGGTCTCGATGTGGCGGACGTAGAAGCGGGCGGCGATCCCGGTGTGCTGGTACTCGGGCTTCACCCCGAGGGCGAAGACGCGAACGCGGTCGATCGTTCTCCTCCCGAAGAGGAACTTGATCCAGCCGATGGGCAACAGGCGGCCGTTCATTCTCTTCGTCACCTGGTTTATGTCGGGAAGGGTGAGGGCGGCGCCGAGGACCTCGCCATCGCGCTCGGCGATGAAGGTCCAGCGCTCGTCGAGGATTTGCTTCAGGTTCTTCGCCTGGAAGGCGATCTCCTCGTCGGTGATCGGGACGAAGCCCCAGTTCTTCTCCCAGGCCGCGTTGTAGACCTCCATGAAGCGGGCGATCTCGGCCTCGAGGTCACGCTTGCGCATGTTCCGGACCGTGATCCCATGCTCGGACTCGACCTTGTCAGCGACCTCGTGGATCGCCTCGGCGAAGCGATCCCCCTGCTTCAGCTCACCCAGGGACAGCCACCAGATCAGCAGGTCGATCGTCTTGCCGTAGCCGCGGGCCTCGAGCCGCTCGCGGTAGTAGGGCGGATGCCACGGCTCGAGGATCATCGGGTGGACGTCGTAGCCCTCGATCAGGAGCCCGCACTCGTCGTTGGTGGTGAAGTCCATCGGCCCGAGCAGCCGTTCGCGGCCGCGATCTCTCACCCATGACTCGGCCCTGTCGAGGAGGGCGGCGAAGACCTCGGGGTCGTCCTCGGCCTCGAGGAAGCCGAACTGGCCATCCTCACCGCCCTGGTACTCGTCCCAGCGGCGATCGACCTGGGCGGTGATCCGGCCGACCGGCTCGCCGTCGCGCCAGGCGAGGAAGTACTCGGCCTCTGCATGATCGAAATAGGGATTCTTCGAGCGGTTGAGGAACTGGCGGCGCTCGAAGATCAGCGGCGGCACCCATGGCGTGCCGCGATGGAGGCGGAACGGCAGCTTGATGAAGCGGGTCAACTCGCGCCGGTTCCCGACCGGCCTCACCTCGATTGCCACGGGCCGGGACGCTACAAGGTGTCACCTGTCTCGGGGCGCCGGTGCCACCTATGCTTCCGGCAATGCCTGACTCCACCAAGACTCCGGTGGACGTCTTCGAGAAGGTCCGCACCCACGACCGCGTCGAGCAGCTCGAAGCCGCCAAGGAGGGCGACCTTCTCCCGTACTTTCGGATCCTCGAGTCGCAGGCCGGCCCGGTGGTCGAGATGGAGGGCCGGGAGACGATCATGCTCGGCTCCAACAACTACCTGGGGCTGACCACCGACGAGCGGGTGAAGCAGGCGGCACGGGACGCGCTCGAGGCCTACGGCACCGGGGTCACCGGCTCCCGCCTGCTCAACGGGACCACCCCGATGCATCTCGAGCTCGAGCGTGAGCTTGCCGAGTGGATGGGGACCGAGGATGCGATCGTCTTCACCACCGGCTACCAGTCGAACCTGGGCGCGATCAGCGCCCTTCTCGAGCCCGGTGACACCGTGATCTGCGACTCGGGCGACCATGCCTCGATCCTCGACGGCTGCAAGCTCTCCGGCGCCCGGATGCGGCCCTTCCGCCACAACCGGATGGACAAGCTGGAGACGATGCTCAACCGGGCGGCGGCCGACGGCAGCGGCACCCTGGTCGTCGTCGACGGCGTCTTCTCGATGGAAGGGGACGTCTGCGACCTGCCCGCGATCGTCGAGCTCTGCAGGCGCCACGGCGCCCGCCTGATGGTCGACGAGGCCCATGGAGTCGGGGTGCTAGGGGAGCGCGGCGCCGGCGCCAGCGAGCTCTTCGGCCTCGAGGACGAAGTCGACCTGCGGATGGGGACCTTCTCCAAGAGCCTCGCCTCCTGTGGCGGGTTCATCGCAGGATCTGCGGAGGTGATCGAGTACCTGCGAATCGCCTCCCGCTCCTTCATCTTCAGCGCATCAGCGGTGCCCGCCGCGGTCGGCGCCGCGCTTGGGGCGTTGCGGATCATCCGTAGCGAGGGGCCGGAGCTGATGTCACGGCTGCTCGAGAACGCCGCCTACCTGCGCCGGGGATTCCACGAGATCGGGCTGAAGGTGGTCGAGCCGGGAACGCTCCCGGACGGCCGCGAGGCGACCACCCCGGTGGTCCCGGTGATGGTCGGAGAGGATTGGCAGGCGGTCCTCCTCTGGAAGGCCCTGTTCGACGCCGGGGTCTATACCAACGTCGCCATCCATCCCGCGGTACCGCCCGGGGGAGCGCTGCTGAGGACCAGCCTGATGGCGACCCACGAGAAAAACCAGCTCGATCGAGCCCTGAAGATCTTCGCCGAGGTCAGGGAACGTTTCCCGGAGCTCCCGACCGGGTAGGACCTGAGGTTTTTCGCCGCCGGATCGGCCCGGATCAAGGCCGCGAAAGCAACCGGCGCCACGATCTCACTGGCCACCCGACCGAGCCCGCCACAAAACATCTGCTCTTAGCGGACGGGATGAATTTTGTGGTGTTGACCGTCGCGCGGTTCGGTAGATAAGTTTCGACGCGCCGCGCGCTTCCGGGGCAGGGAGCGGACGGAGAGAAGCAAGGAGAGGACCGTCCCTTCCCCCGGCTCGCAAAAGAGCGCCGGGGGCGTCGCCGGCAAAAACCCAGGCTCGCAAATTTCTGATTCCGCTTAGGAGGGAGAACGATGTCCGCTGCTTCGACGATTGCCCCTGCGCATCCCGCACTACCGACCCGCAGCGCCCGCCGTTCCGTTGAACCCGATCTCGTCGAACGCCAGGTCGAGCGCGAGGCTCCCTCGAGGGGTGTCGACTCGCAGTGCATGCAGGCCCTCGCCCGCGCCAATCAGGTCCGTCTTGCCCGCGCGGCGCTGAAGCGCGACATCGGGGCCGGGCGGCGAGGCGTGATCGACACCGTGGTCGACTGCCCGTGGGAAGCGGAGAGCATGACTCTGAGCGAGCTGCTCCGCAGCCAGCGTCGCTGGGGTCGGGCGCGGTCTCGGAAGCTGCTCACCTCGATTGGGCTAAGCGAGAGCAAGCGCCTTGGGACCCTGACCGAGCGTCAGGTGGGGATCCTGGTCAGGGCGCTGCAGGCGAAGAGCGTCGGCCAGGGCGTAACTGCCTAGCGGGTGCTAACAAGGGGCTGACCAAGGATCGGGACTGGCCGGCGCGCAGGGTCGCGCCGGTCACGGCCCGCCCTTGAAGCGAAAGAGCGCTCCGCCTGAGCGCCTCCGGAAGGCCGAGGCGAAGAGCCAGACGAAGCCGCCGAAGGCGGCGATCCCGGCCAGCAGGGCGACGCCCGCAACCGCCGCCCCGGAGACGTAGAGGGCGGCGACCACCGCCACCCCGACCGCGCCGGCCAGAAGCAGGGTGTGGGAGCGATAGCCGGCGAAGTGCTCGCGGACCGCGAGCTCGAGGCCGGCCAGCGAGCCGAGCACGAGGCCGGCGCCGAGCATCACCGCCCCGCGTGGCGGGGCGACGAAGAAGCCCGCGACCAGGAAGACGATCGCGACGACGACGACCAGCTCCGAGAGCGGGAACGAGCCCCAGGGCGCCGGCGGTGGCCCGTCGGTTCGGCGCGCGGACGGGGTGGCCTCAACAGCCGCGGCCGGATCCTGGGCGGGACGATCGGGCGGCGCCGATCCGGCTGACCCGCCGTCGCCGCGCCGCCGGCGCTTACGCCGCTGGCGCTTGCTCGCCATCAGGGACCAGGGGGCTCCGGGGCCCCTTGGCTAACGGGCAACCGGAGGAGACTCGAACCCGCCACCAGCCCGTCGAGCATCCCGAGCAGGCCCCAGCGCGGGCGGGAGTGCCAGTGGCGGCAGCCGGGCTCGCCGATGTCCTCGTTGGAGACCCGGATCCACTTGTGGGCCCCGGGATCGGCGGCCATCTCCTCGATCAGCTGCCGGTTCTGCTCCTCGACGTAGGTGCAGTCGGCGAGACTGCCCTTGACCTCCTGGAGCCGCGCCGCGAGCGCGTCGCGGACTCGTTCGAGCTCGTCCACCGAGAGGATCCGGGGGCCGCCGGGGGCGGGAACCCCGAACTCGATCCCGGTGCGGGGAAAGGCGGAGCCGAAGAGCTGCCCGAGATCCGCCTCGAGCGCGGCGATCTGGCGGCGCAGATCGGCGCGGGCGGCGCGCTCGTCGTGCTCGTAGACGGCGGTGTCGAGGCCCTCGGGCGGAGCGGGCGGCAGCCACGACTTCTCCGGTGCAGTCAGCTCCTCGGGGAGATCGATTCGCTCGAGTGTCTCCGGCATCTGCCCCTCCTCCGCTCGGGGAGAGCCATTCTACGCGTGCATCGCGCTCGCCGCCAGCCACAGCGCCTCCTCGAGGGCGATGTCGGGCACGCCCTTGACCCCGATCGCGACCAGCGCGGTGCGCTCGGTTCGCGACGTGGACCCCCGCTCCCCTCGGCGGTCCGGCCGAAGAGCACCGCGAGGGGCCGCCGCTCGTCGGCGATCACGATCGTGCCCTCGGGCAGCGGCGAGTGCGCGGCCCTCGAACCGCTCTCCCTCGACCGAGAGGCGCAGGCCGAGGCGGCCCTCGACCCGGTCGGCGTCGAAGGCCAGCAGCGCGACGCCGACCTCGGCGATCGCGATCGTGAGCGCGTCGTCGAGGCGGTTCTCGGCTCCGAAAGCGGCCGTCGCGCATGCGGTCCAGCGCCAGCTGCTCGACCGGGGTCGGGGTCTGGTCGGGGTCGAGGCCGATGTGACGGAAGAAGACGCGGTAGGCCCAGGGGATCGGCCGCTGGCGCAGCTTGATCGCCTGAGCGCCGCCGAAGCGGTCGCTGAGCTCGCGCAGCCGCTCCTTGAGCGCCGTCGGGGCTGCGGCCCGAGCCGACGCCGAGGGTGGTCGCGAGAGATCGAGAGGCCCGGGAACTCCTCGGCCAGCACCGGGTCGACCCAGCCGGGCTCGGGCGCGGCCTCCCATTCCTCCGGCAGCGCCGCCATCGGCTCCGCCTCTCTCTTGGCCGGCTTGCGCTGCGCGGCTTCTTCTTCGCGGGCACGGTCTAGTGCAGTTTCGCGGCGCGCTCCTCGAGGCCTCGATCAGCTGCTCGACCCGCGATGAGAGCTGCTGCTGGTCGAGCTCGCCGATCGAGGTCGCCTCGAGGATGCCGCCGGGGTAGGCGTAGACGAAGGTCGGGCAGCCGCCGACCCGGTAGAGGTTGGAGAGGGCGCCGTCGCGGTCGAGGCCCGACCGGGTGGGTCCAGCCGCGCTCGGCGATCAGGCGGCGGACCTCGTCGCGCTCGTCGCGGACGTTGATCGCGAGGAAGTTCACCCGGTCGCCGAAGCGGCGGTAGACGGCCTCGAAGACGTCCTGCTGGGCCTCGCAGTCCCCGCCCCTCGTGAACCAGAACGAGAGCACCAGCGGCCGGTCGAAGAGGTCGCAGACCCGGATCGCCCCGTGCACCTCGACCTCGCAGGCCGGGGTCCTCGCTGTCCGTCCTCCGGGCAGGGGATTCCCGGCGACTCGCAGTCGTCCTGGGCGATGTTGGCGTCGCCCTTCCAAGTCCGCGCGGGCGTCGGGGACCGCGAACTGCGCCAGCGGCAGGTCCCCCTCGTCGCCGGCCCCGAGCACCCCGCATCCTCGTTGGAGAGCAGGTTGATCCCGGCGACGGCGATCACCGCGATGAAGACCAGGCCGACGATCGCCGAGTAGATCGCGGCCGGCCGGGGGCGCCCCGAGCGCTTGTCCCGGTCGCCGCCGTCTCCCGCCCGCTCCCCGTTCGCCCTCCACGGCGCTAGCGGATCGACCACTCGCGCGCGGGCCCGGCGGTCGGCTCCGCGGCCGGTTCGGAGGGGACCGGGCGCGATCGCCGGCCCGGCGAGATCGCGAATCCCTCCTCGGCCCAGACCAGGGCGGCCGGCAGCACCAGCATCACCCCGATCAGGGCGACGCGAGGTCGGCGACCGTGACCAGCCCGAAGTCGCGAAGCATGCGGATGTCGGTGGCGGCGAGCGCGGCGAAGCCGGCGATCGCGGTCGCCCCGGAGGCGAGCACCGCGGTGCCGGTGCGCGCGTAGGTCCGGCGCAGCGCCTCCCCGACGGAGAGGCCCGCGCCCCGCTCCTCGCTCGTAGCGCGCCGAGAGGATGACGCTGAACTCGGTGGCGATCGCGATCACCAGGGCGCCCAGGGTCGCCGACATCGGGTTGAGGGCGACGTCCATCGCGCGCGACCACCAGCGCCGACCAGCCGGTCGCCAGCACGACCGGCACCAGCGGCACCAGGGCGCGGCGCGCCGAGCGATAGACGCAGGGCGAGCACCAGCGCCACCACCGCGAGGCCGACCAGCGGCAGCCAGTAGCGGCTGCGCGAGAGGTCGGCGTTGGCCTCGGCGGCGATCACCGGCAGCCCGGCGAGCTCGACCTCGGTTCCCTCGGGAGGCCCGGGCTCCCCGGGCGGGTCGATCTGGGCGCGGATGTCCTCGATCAGGTCCTGCTGCTGATCGAGCGGCTGCACCCGGATGCCGAAGGCGATGTTGGCGGTGTCGCCGATCCCGCCGGTGATCGGGTTGCGGGTGATCGCGGCCTGGGAGAAGTAGGGCGGGATCGCCGTCGAGCAGCGCGTCGGACCTGCTCCTCGCTCTGCGGCCCGCCGCCCTCGCCGAAGAGGTCGGTGAGCGAGACCGCCGGGCAGAGGTCGGCCGTGCTCGCAGCTCGGGGCTCTCGCCGCTGAAGCCGTGCGCGCTCCAGCACCCGCTGCTGGAAGTAGCGCATCCAGGCGATCACCTCGGGATCGGTGAGGTCGTCCGAGCGGACGACGACGTCGACCTCGCCGGAGACACCGGTCTCCTCCTGGAGCTCGTTGACGTCCCGCAGCGCGGGCAGGCTCGAGGGGGCGAGGTCGCGGATGTCGGAGACCACGCTGGGTGCCGGCGCCCGCGATCCAGCCGCAGACCGCGAGCGATCACCGCCGCCGCGAGCACCCGCCCCGGGCTGCGCGATCGCAACCGCGAGTGCCGCGCTTCCCCGTGGCGCGCAGGCGCGCGGCCGGCGGCGCCGCGGCGGCGGCCGATCGAGGCGCCGAGCCGGTGCAGCGGCCCCAGGCGCGCGCCGCGAGCGCTCGAGCGCCACCCCGCCAGGGCGAGGGCGGCGAAGCCCGCGGTGGCGGCGACCGCGAAGGCGAGCGCGACCCCGGCGACCAGCAGCAGCCCGAAGGAGCGCACCATCGGGATCGGCGAGAGCGCGAGCGCGGCGAAGCCGGCCGCGGTCGCCAGGCAGGCGGTGCCGATCACCGGCCCGCCGCCGCCGGCGGCCGCCGTCGCGGCCCGAGCGGGAGCCAGGCCCTCCTGCCCGCGCCTCGTTGAAGCGCGCCTGGAACTGGATCGCGTAGTCGACCGCGAGCCCGATCAGCACCGGCAGCACGGCGATCGAGGCCATCGTCAGGGAGCCGCCGAGCAGCGCCAGCAGGCCGAAGGTGAGCGCCGGCGGCGGCCAGCGCCACCGCCAGCGGCAGCAGCCGCAGCGGCGGCGAGAAGACCAGCAGCAGGGCGAGCGCCATCACCACCACCGCGGCGGCGAGCAGGACGAAGAGCTCCGAGCGCAGCGCGTCGGCGAGGCCGTCGACCACCGCGGGCATGCCGCTGACCACGTAGTCGCCGTCGCAGAGCTCGAAGCGCGGATCGGTCGACGCGCCTGCTTGAACAGGCTCGATCGCCTCGTGGCGCTCGGTCGTCGCTGAGGTCGGGGCGCAGCCGGACCGAGATCAGGGCGGCGTCCGCGCTCGGGAACAGGTAGCCGAAGCGCTCCTTCGGGGTCCCGGCCGGCTTCGTCGGGTCGAAGACGACCCGGCTGACGAACTCCGGGTCGTCGAGGCGCGGCGGCCTGGTGATGTCGAACTGAAGCGCGAGCTGGACGAGGCTCGCTCTGGAAGGCTGCCGAGTCACCTGCTGGGCGGCTGCCTGGCCGGCCTGCTGCTGCTCCTCTTCGGAGAGGCCCTGTCTCGGCCGCCTGCCGCTGAGCCTGCCGGGCGGCCGCCTGGGCCGGCTCGCTGGGCGCCGCCGATCTGC
Organism: uncultured Solirubrobacterales bacterium; assembly: GCA_963780305.1. Taxonomy (GTDB): domain Bacteria; phylum Actinomycetota; class Thermoleophilia; order Solirubrobacterales; family 70-9; genus CAVVYV01. Next base: position 130,623 of record CAWABN010000015.1, on the reverse strand, counting down.
CCCTGGAAGCACCTGCTGGATCTGGGCGACGCTCTGGTAGAGGAAGGTGGCCGGCCCGAAGACGACCCGGCTCGGCGCCAGCTCGGCGATCTGGTCGCAGACCTCGGGCAGGGGCTTGTTCCTGGCGCCGGGGCAGCGTGCTCGCCGAGCTCGGTGCCGCCCGCCAGGCAGGTCTCGAGCTCGAACAGCGGCTGCAGGTCCTCGGTCAGGACCAGCTGCCGCAGGTCCTCGCGCACCAGCACGACCGCCGCGTCGTCGCCGAACTTCTCCCGGAACCGCTCGGTCGCCTGGAACTCGGCCGAGTCCTCGTCGACCAGCGTCTCGGTCCCGGCGTTGGTCTCCAGCCCGAAAGCGGCGACGGCGCCCCGGCGACCGCCAGCGCCAGGACGACGGCCAGCACCAGCCACGGCCGGCGCACCGCGAACCCAGCCACCCGCTCGAAGACTCTCCCCGCTTTCACACGCCGGAGGTTACGGCGCACCCACGCTCAACACGCCGGTCAGCGAGAGGTGCCTCCTTTCATGCTCAGAAGCGGGGCGAGCTGCCAGGGCCCGCGAGGGCGCCCTACTTGGCGAACACCCGGTTGGCCACGGTCGCGTCGGCGAGCGTGTCGAACGCGACGAGCTTGCCAGTCGGCGTTGTAGGTGAGGACGTCGGCGTCCTCGACCTCCTCGCCCTCGAGGTGGATCGTGGTGAGGACGACGACCTTGTCGCCCTCGGCGACGAAGTCGTGCGGCTCGGTGCGGAAGCCCTTGCTCATGAACTTTCCCCACAGCTCTCCGACCGCCTGCTTGCCGTTGTAGGTCCCGGTCAGCGCGTTGTCGCCGCGCACTGTCCACTCGACCGAGTCGTCGATGTTGCGCATCGCGCCCTCGGCGTCGCCGCTGCTGAACGCCGCGTAGGCGTCCTGCGCCGACTGCTTGTTCTCTTGCGCACCCATGGCTGGATCCCCTTCTGTGGTGTTGGTGATAGGCCGGATGATCATAACTCCGTGCGCTCCACCTCCTTGGAGGGCCCAACGCTGTCGCGGACTCTCTGGACGACCACCGGCAGCGGAGCGGCTCCGTGGAGGCGCTGCTCCTTCGCGCGAGGAGCAGCCGCGAGGAATCGTGCGCCGGACGGCCCCGGCCCACGGGGTTAGTCCATCGCCAGCGGGCCCTTCACGTCCGCGTTCAGGAACTGGCTGACGAACTCGTTCTTCGAGTTGAAGAGCTCGTCCGCGGGGCCGGACTCGACGATCCGGCCCTTCCAGAGCACCGCGAGGAACTCGGCGATCCGGCGCGCGGTGGCGAGGTCGTGGCTGATCACCAGGTAGCAGCCGCCGTTCTCCTCGTGGACCTCGCGGATCAGCTCGCAGAGCAACGCCGTGCGCACCGGGTCGAGGCCCGAGTCCGGCTCGTCGAACATGACGATCGCCGGGTCGAGCACCAGGGCGCGGGCGAAGCCGGCGCGCTTGCGCATCCCACCCGAGAGCTCGTTGGGCATCTTGTACATCGCCTCGGCGAGGCCCACCTCGCGGAGTCGCCGGGTGACGATCTCCTCGATCTCGTCCTCGCCCTTGTCGGTGTGCTGGCGCAGCGGGAAGCAGGTGTTGTCGTAGACGTTCATCGAGCCGAACAGGGCGCCGTCCTGGAACAGGAGGCCGAACTTCTTGCGGACCTCGAAGAGCTCGTCGTCGGTCATGCTCGGGATCGACTCCCCGTGGACGAGCACGTCGCCGGAGTCCGGGTAGAGCAGGCCGACGATGTGCTTGATCAGCACCGACTTGCCGGTGCCCGAGGGGCCGAGGACCATCGAGATCATGTTGTCCGGGAGGCCGAGGTTGCAGCCGTTGAGGATGCGGGTGCGGCCGAACTGCTTGACCAGGTCGATGATCTCGATCGCGTCCTCGCCGCCGTGGTCGCGCTTGCGGCCCGTGTGCCACTTGTAGGGGTCGGGATCGTCGGCATCGACGCCCGGGATCGTGTAGTCGCGCGCCGACGAAGTCCTCCTCGCCGTAGCCCTGCGCCTCGAGCGGATCCGGCTCGACCTCCTCCGCCTCTTCGGCCGAGGAGCGATTGGCGGTCTGCCGGCGGGTGCCGCCGCTCCGAGAGGAGCGGCCGGTGGAGCGGCTGCCCATGCTCTTGGATCCGGAGCTGCTGCTCGTCGTGCTCCGGCTCGAACTGCTCTTCTTTTCAGCCACTCTTCAATCCTCCTTTGAAGTCCATCTAAATACTAGGAATGCCGCCCGCTCAGCCGCCGATCGGCGCCCTCGGGTTCGCCCCCCAGAAGACCAGGGTTCCCATCATCCCGATCAAGTGCACGAGGACGATGTTGAGCACCATCGACTTCGCGGTCGCCGTGCCCACCCCGACCGGTCCGCCCGAGGCGGTGTAGCCGTAGTAGCAGCCGACCAGCACGATGGCGGTCGCCATCGTCATGCCCTTGATCAGGCTGAATAAGAGGTCGGGCGGGTTCTGGAACATCCAGAAGATCAGGAAGTAGCCGCCGGAGGAGACGTCGCCGATCTGCTCGACGACCGCGAGCCAGCTGGCGAAGAAGCCGATCCCGACGGCGGCCAGGTACATGAAGGGGAAGGCGATCCAGGCGGCGAGCAGGCGGGTGGCGCCGAGGAAGGTGACCGGCGGGCACGCCCATCACCTCGAGCGCGTCGATCTCGTCGGAGATCCGCATCGCGCCGAGCTCGGCGACGATCCCGGTGCCGACCTTGGCGGCGAGCATGTAGCCGAAGGCGTAGGGGATCACCTCGCGCAGGTCGCACCAGGCGGCGAAGACGCCGGCGTACGCGGGCGCGCCCACCGAGCGGTTGAAGTAGGCGCCCTCGATCCCGCACTGGAGGCCGAGGATGAAGACGAGGCCCCAGATCACGATCGTCGAGCCGAGGATCAGGATCCCGGTCTGGCGCAGCGCCTCGCCGAAGAACTGGAAGACGCGGCCGGTGAAGACCAGGCCCATGACCCGGGCGCAGAAGCCGAAGATCTCGCCGATCGAGTTGAGCCAGCCTCGGGGGACGGCGGTCCAGCCGGCACCCATCAGCTTGCCCTCTTCCGGAACCACCATCTACTTGATCACCTGCAGCTCGGGATGGGTCGCGAGCAGCGTCTGGGTGAAGACGTAGTTGAAGGCGAACACGCCCATGAAGGCGATCACGACCGCCTCGTTCACGGCCCTACCGACGCCCTCGGCGCCTCCGGACGCAGTCATCCCCTTGTAGGAGCAGACGATCGCGATGATCGCCCCGAACAGGGTCGTCTTCAGGACCGACCCCCAGAGGTCCGTTACCGAGGCGTTGTTGAAGAGGGTGGCGAAGAACCCGCCGAGCGGCTCGTTGTAGAGCAGCTCGGCGCCGATCCCGCCGACGATGCCGAAGATCAGCGCGTAGATGTCCATCAGGCCGGTGATCAGCATCAGCGCCAGGAAGCGCGGCACGACGAGGTTCTTGATCGGGTCGACGCCCAGCACCTGGAGGGCGTCGAGCTCCTCGCGGATCTTCCGGGCGCCGAGGTCGGCGGTGATCGCGGTGCCGGCGACGCCGGCGACGACGACCGCGGTGACGAAGGGGGCGAACTCGCGGATCGAGGCGAGGACGAAGAAGCCGCCGAGGCGGTCGAGCGCCCCGAACAGCGAGAGGAAGTTGGCGGCCTGCAGGCCCGGGGCGCCGAAGCCGAAGGCGAGGGTCGAGATCATCATCGGGAACCAGCAGAGCTGGAGGGCGAAGAGGAACTGGCCGATGAACTCGCCGCCGTAGGGATAGGGCGGCCGGATCGCGGAGACGATCGTCTTCGCGGTCAGGATCATCATGTCCCCGACCTGCTCGAAGAGCGACTTCGCCGGCAGGAACGCCCTGTCGGCTACGGATCTGACCAATTTCTCTCCTCCGGCCGTCTCGCCACGCACCAACGGTATGTGATCGGCCCGCTGTGCCGCCCAGCCGGCAACAGCGAAGAGTATTTGATCGACTCACCAATCGCCACCCTCAACCGTGAGCTCGCGCCTGGCGTGGTATGTTGCCCGCGCTTTGGAGGAGAGCGGCTCCACATCCCGTCTCCTGCGGGTGCGCGATCGCCTGGGGATGGGGCTCGCTCGTCGCTCTCTGCAGCCGTCGGCGCTCGCGGCTTGCGGCGGCGGCGAGCGCCAGGACGACGACGAGCCCGAGGGCGAGTTCCCCGTCGAGATCGTCAACGCCGAGTTCCCGCAAGCAGCGCCTGGCCGAGACCTCCGACCTGATCCTCTCGGTCGGCAACACCGGCGAGGAGACGATCCCCGACCTCGCGATCACGATCTGCACGGACGCCAGAGGACCGCCCGGCGGCGGGCGGCGAGACCGACCGCGACGAGGACGGCACCGAGCAGCGAGGAGGAGCTGACCGAGGACGAGGGCGACGGGACCGACGGGGAGGAGAGCGGGGCCGCGTGGCGACGGGCCGTTCTCGGTGATCTCCGAGCAGCCCGACCTCGCGATCCCCTCGCGCCCGGTCTGGATCCTCGAGCAGGGCTATCCGGAAGCTCGGCCGGGCAGGACCGCCCGGCGAGATCGCGCGGCGGGCGCCGAGGCGGCCCAGACCAACACCTTCAGCTTCGGCCCGCTGGAGCCGGACGAGACGCAGCGAGATCGTCTGGCGGGTGACCCCCGTGCAGACCGGGCACCTACACCGTCCACTACCGGATCGCCGCCGGGCCTCCAGGGCAAGGCGGTGGCGGTCACCGACGACGGCAGCGTCCCCGAGGGCGAATTCGTCGTCCAGATCACCGCCGCCCCGCCCCAGACGCGGGTCGACGACGCGGGCAAGGTCGTACCGATCAAGAAGGGCGACATCATCGGCCAGGCCGGCACCGACGAGCAGAAGTCCGAGCTCGGCGGCGGGACCTCGACCAGCCCTTAACCGCCGCTGACCGGCCCTTCCTAGAGTCCGCCGGATGATGCCGAGCCGGGGATGGATTCTGGCGGGCCTGCTGACCGCGCTCCTGGCGGCGCTCGTGGCGGGCTGCGGAGGACGGCGACGACGACGAGACCAGCCGCGCGGGCGCCGACCAGCCGTCGAGCCGAGCGAGACCGGCGGGAGCGGCGGCGGGGGCGTCGCGCCTGGAGAAGGTCGGCGACTTCGACCAGCCGCTCTACGTCGCCCAGCCGCCCGGCAGCGACGACCTCTACGTGGTCGAGAAGCCCGGGCGGCATCCGGATCGTCCGCGACGGCCAGACGCTCGAGCGGCCGGCGCTCGACATCAGCGCCGAGGTCTCCGACGACGGCGAGCAGGGCCTGCTCTCGATCGCCTTCGCGCCCGACTTCGCCAGCTCGCGGCTTCTCTATGCCTACTTCACCGACTCGGACCAGGACCAGCACGTGGTCGAGTTCAGAGGCCGGCGACGACGGCATCGATCGAGCCGGCAGCCGCGCGCGAGGTGCTGCGGATGGACGACTTCGCCTCCAACCACAACGGCGGCCTGCTCCTCTTCGGCCCGGACGGTCGCCTCTACATCGGCACCGGCGACGGCGGCAGCGCCGACGACCCGGAGCGAAACGGCCAGGACCTCGGCTCGCTGCTCGGCAAGATCCTCCGGATCGACCCGCGCCGCGTCAGGAGACCAGCCCTACGCGATCCCGCCGCGACAACCCCTTCGCCGACCGGGCCGGGCGCCCGGCCCGAGGTCTACTCCTACGGCCTGCGCAACCCCTGGCGCTTCAGCTTCGACCGCGAGACCGGGCGCTGTCGATCGGCGACGTCGGCCAGAACTCACTCGAGGAGGTCGACTACGTCGCCGGCGGGCGAGGCGCGCGGCGCCAACTTCGGCTGGTCGGCATTCGAGGGAACGGAGCGCTTCAACGAGGACCAGGAGGCGCCCGGCGCACGTGCCGCCGATCCTCACCTACGGCCGCGACGAGGGCTGCTCGGTCACCGGCGGCTACGTCGTCCGCGACCCCGACGCTGCCCTCGCTGACGGGGCCGCTACCTCTACGGGGACTACTGCGCGGGCGAGCTGCGCAGCTTCGTGCCCAGCGTCGCGGCGGCGCCCGCGACGACCGCCCGCTGGGCCTGGAGGTGCCGCAGCCTCAGCTCCTTCGGCGAGGACGCCAGCCGGCCACATCTACGCGACCTCGCTGGACGGGCCGGTGTTCCGGCTGGTCGGGAAGTAGCGCACCCTCGGAAGCGAGCCGGTGTTCTGAAGGCAGGCGATGACGGTCTCTGCGAAACCGGGGCGGGCCACGGTCGCTGCGCTCGCGCTCGCCCTGGCACTGGCGGCGGCGGCGTTCGTCCCGCAGTCGGCCGCGGCCTTACCGCCGGTCGGCGACGGCAGCGGCGGCTTCGCGCCTGACCCAGATCGGCAGCTTCGACGAGCCGATCCACGCGTCGACGCTCCCGGGCACGAAGAACAGGAAGCTGCTCTTCGTCGTCGAGCAGGCAGGGCGGATCGTCGTCCTCCGCAAGGGGGTGCCACGCGGCCGAAGCCCTTCCTCGACATCAGCTCCCAGGTCGTTGAACGCGCGGCGAGGAGGGCTTGCTCTCGATCGCCTTCCACCCGGCTACGAGAAGAACCGCCGCTTCTACGTCTACTTCACGAACAACTGACCGGCGACAACGAGGTGGTCGAGTTCAAGCGGCAGCAGCGCTCCCGCCTGGTCGCCAACCCGGGCAGCGGCCGGCAGGTCCTCTACCTCTCCCACCCGGTCATTCGGCAACCACAACGGCGGGCAGCTCCAGTTCGGCCCCGACGGCTCCTCTACATCGCGCCCGGGCGACGGCGGCGCGGGCGGCGACCCGCCCAACAACGCCCAGAACCCCGACAGCCTGCTCGGCAAGCTCCTCCGGATCGACCCGCTGCCAGCAGGGCGGCGAAGAAGAAGGGCAAGAAGCGGGAAGGGCGCGGGCGAGCGGCGCAAGCTCGCCGTCCCTACGGGATCCCGCGCGACAACCCCTTCGTCGGCAAGCCGGGCCTCGACGAGATCTACTCGCTCGGCCTGCGCAACCCGTTCCGCTTCACCTTCGACTCGCTCACCGGCGCGATCGCGATCGGCGACGTCGGGCAGGGCTGCCGCGAGGAGATCGACTACCGCGGCGCCGGGCGGGCGCTCGGGGCGCGAACTTCGGCTGGTCGCGGCTTCGAGGGCACCCGCCTGTTCAACGCCTCCCGCGCGGCGCCCGGCGCGACCTTCCCGATCCGCGAGTACGACAACCCCGGCGCCGGCCCCGTGCTCGCCCGCTCGGCGGCTTCGACGGGCTCTGCGGTGATCCCGGGATACGTGGTCCGCGACCCGCGCCTCGCCCACCAGTACGGCCGCCTGCTCTACACCGACTTCGCCAACGACGAGATCCGCAGCCTGATCCCCTCCGAGGGCGGCGCCGCCGACGACCAGCCGACCGGCGTCTCGCTGCCCGGCAACGGAGCGCCGGACTCGTTCGGCGAGACCCGCGGAGGGGTGCTCTGGGTTATCTCCGACGACGGGCCGGTCTACCGGCTGGACCCGGCGTGAGGGAGTCGCTCGCCTTCCGCCGGGCAGTCGCGGCGGTGCTCGCGGCGGCGCTGGCCGGCACGCTGCTCGCTCTGGCCGCCTCGAGCGCCGATGCGAGGGTGAAGCTGAAGCGGATCGGGCGCTTCCACAGCCCCGTCTATGTGACCGTGGCGCCCGACGTCCACGGCCTCTTCGTGGTCGAGCAGCCCGGACGGGTGAGGCTGGTGCAGGGCAAGCGCCGCCGCACCTTCCTCGACATCGCGCGGACAGGTGATTTCGGGCGGCGAGCAGGGGCTGCTCTCGATCGCCTTCCCACCCGACTTCGCCAGCTCCGGCCTGTTCTACGCCTACTTCACCAACAGGGCCGGCGACAACGAGGTCGACGAGTTCAAGGCGACGCCCGACGGCACCGGGGCGCTGCCGGGATCCCAGCGCCAGGTGCTGCTGATCCCCCACCCCGGCGAACACGAACCACAACGGCGGCCAGCTCCAGTTCGGCCCCGACGGCTTCCTCTACGTCGGCACCGGGCGACGGCGGCGGCTCCGGCGACGCCCCGACAACGCCCAGAACACCAACTCGCTGCTCGGCAAGATCCTCCGGATCGACCCGCGCGCCCAGGGCGGGCAGCCGTACGCCTCGCCCGGATCGAACCCGTTCGCCGGCGGGCCCGGGCGCGACGAGGTCTACTCGCTACGGGCTGCGCAACCCCTTCCGCTTCTCCTTCGACCTGCGTCAGCAAGCCCAGCGAGCCGCGGATCGCGATCGGCGACGTCGGCCAGGACCGCTTCGAGGAGATCGACTACGAGACCCTCGCCGCCGCCCGCGGCGCCAACTTCGGCTGGAACGACTTCGAGGGCTTCGCGCCCTTCGCGGGCGCCCACCCGCCCGACCCCGCGCGCCACGATCAGGCCGATCAAGGTCTACGCGCTCGGCGGCGGGGCCTGCGCGCTGATCGGCGGCTACGTGGTCAGCAACCCGAGGCTGCGCGCGCTGCGCGGCCGCTACGTCTACGGGGACTTCTGCATCGGCAAGCTGCGCATCCCTGATTCCCGGGCTCGGCGGTCCCGCCGGGATCGCGCGCGTCGGGCGTCAGCGTGCCGATGCTCAGCTCGTTCGGCGAGGGACGCAACGGGGCCCTGTTACGCCACCTCGCTGAACGGCCCGGTCTTCGCGTGCTCCCCGCGTCGCAAGCGGCGGTAATAACCTCTCGCGGTCGCCTCCGGGACCGCCTCGACGCGCATGACCTTCAGCCGTCGCCAGATCGAGACAGCCATCGCTGCCCTGGTCGCGATCGTCGCCGCGATCGTCGGCCTCAGCCGTCCGCGACGAGGAGCGACGCTGGGCCCCAAGTTCCTGGCGCTCGAGAGGGTCGGGCGCTTCGAGCAGCCCGTCCTACCTCGCCCAGCCTCCCGGGAGGCGACTCGCCGCTGTTCGTCGTCGAGCGGCCGGGCACGATCGAGGTGCTCCACGGCGGAGGCGCCCGAGAAGCAACCGTTCCTCGACCTCGCCGCCAGGTGAAGACAGCGGGCAAGGGCGGCGAGCAGGGGCTGCTCTCGATCGCCTTCGCCCCCGACTACGCCGAGAGCGGGCTCTTCTACGTCGCCTACACCGACCGCCGCGACGCCCTCCGGGTGGTCGAGTTCCGGCGCGAGGAGAGCGATCCGCTGCGCGGCCGAACCCGCGCAGCGCCCGACTGGTGCTTCGGATCCCCCAGCCGACCACCAAGCACCACGGCGGCCTGCTCGCTCTTCGGCCCCGACAGGTACCTCTACATCGGCTCGGGCGACGGCGGCCCCTCCGGCGACCCCGACAACGTCGCCCAGAACAAGCGGTCGCTGCTCGGCAAGATCCTCCGGATCGACCCGCGCGCGGTGTCGACGGCGCCAGCCCCGTACACGGTTCCCCCAGCGACAACCCGCTTCGTCGGCCGCCCGGGCCGCGACGAGATCTTCGCCTACGGGCTCCGCAACCCCTGGCGCTTCTCCTTCGACCGGGCGACCGGAGCGATGGCGATCGGCGACGTCGGCGACGAGCACTTCGAGGAGATCGACTATCCTCCCCGCCCGGAAGGCGCGCGGCGCCAACTTCGGCTGGCCGGCGTTCGAGGGGTTCGCCCCGCTCACCAAGTCGGTGCCGAAGAGCCGCACGGTGCTGCCGGTGCTCGCGTACCCTCACGGGCCCGGCTGCGCGGTCACCGGCGGCTACGTCGTCCGCGACCCGGCGCTCTCCCGGATCGCGGGGCGCGAGATCGTCGGCCGCTACCTCTTCGGCGACTACTGCACCGGCCGGCTCTTCGGCTTCCGCCCCCGCCCCGGCCGCCGCGCCGGCAAGGAGCGCAGCTTCCGCTTCCGGGTCCCCTACCTGACCTCGTTCGCCGAGGACCGCTCCGGGCGGATCTACCTCATCTCCCAGTTCGGGATCGGCCCCGGCGACCGGCTCACCCCCGGCTCCGTCTACCGCCTGGTCCCGCGCCGGAAGGGAGTCAGCGGTTAGGGGCTCTCAAGCCGCACCACTGACCACCAGGCAGTAGCCGTACGCGGTCATCGCGGGGACCGGGCCGAAGTAGCCGAAGCCGGTGGCCGACCAGGTGCCGTCGGAGTTGATCGAGCCATCTGCGAAGAACGCGTGCCGCGACCCGTTGATGTCCAAGGAGAAGTTCGATCGCGAGTTCGTGGCGCCCGGCGAGAACGCCGAGAAGCTGAAGCCTCCCGCGATCAGCTCGAGCCCCGGCGGGCACCCGGGGGTGGTCGCGGTGGCGGAGTGGCCGCGCGGGAGCGGGGTCGTGGCGGAGACCTCGGTCATCAGCGGGCGCTTGCTCCTGGCGCAATAGCCGATCGCGGTGAGCTCGCCCCCGTCGTGGCCGGCGGCCGTGGCCGTCACCCGCCAGGCATAGGGTGAGATCGCCCTCGACTCGGTGATGTAGTTGCCGCCCAACTCGAAGAATGGGGTAGTGAAGTTCGTCCGCTGAAAGCCTCCCGAGAACAGGGATTGCCCCCGCGGGCAGCGGGCGATCGCGGTGTTGGTCTCATTCCGACGGACGAACACAGTCTTGTGCGGGGAGCTCTTCGGGACCAGCCCCCGCCCGCAGATGACCTGGATCGTCGCCTGGCGCGGCAGGGTGCCAGCCGGGGAAGGGTCGATGATCAGTGCGGTGACGTGGTAGCCGCGCTGCACGCCGAGGCGCTCGTAAGAGTGCGGGTAGACCCCCTCCCCATCGGAGCTGGGGGGCGGAGTGCTGGTCATGCCGCCGCCGAGCGGGAAGCTTCCTCTCGGGCAGCTCACCAGGAGGCGCTTGGCGCGGTCGGGCTGATCAAGGCTGAAGCTCCGAGTGACCAGGGTGAGCGCCCTGAGAGGGCCGCGCCCCCCACGCCGTGACTCCTCGCCTTGGCGATGGCGATGCCCCTGCAGGTAGACCTCTCCGCCGGCGGTGTCAAGGATGAAGAGCCGTCCCCTGTTCCGGAGTGCGAAGAGCAGCCGGCCGCAGCGGGCGGCGCGCCTGATCACGTAGACCACGTCCTGGCGGCGAACCGAGCCGAAGTCGGCAGCGACGTCGGCATCAGGGTGCGCCCAGTACCGGATCCCCGCGACCATTTCGCGGGGGCCCGGGTAGCAGCCGTCCACGCTTCCCGCCCGAAAGCCCCCCGCGACCTTGAACGCGACCTCGAGCTTCCTGGTCGGCGGGTTGTGGCCGCCGGAGCGGACGGCGGACGCGGTACCCGACCAGACGAGCAGCCCAACCAGGACCGCCACCGCTGGGATCCATCTCGAAAAGTCGCGGACGATGACGGCTTTATAGCCGCGATCCTAAGCCTGACCCGCGAAAAAGCCGTGAACGTGCTGATCGAAACGAACCGCTCGAGCGCGGGCTCAGCGTGGCAGGGCTGGCGCCAGGATCCGATAGGCCTTGATCCCGAGGCCGAGGCGCTCGCGGTCCTCGGAGATCTGGGGGTCGAGGCTGGTGAGCTCGCGGATCCGGTCGAGCCGGTAGGCGACGGTGTGGCGGTGGGCGTAGATCGCCCGCGCGGTCGCGTTCATGTTGCAGTCGCTCGCCAGGTACTCCTCGAGGGTGCCGAGCAGGTCGGAGCGGTACTGGATGTCGTAGCGAACCAGGGGCTCGACTGTGTCCCGGTAGAAGGTCCGGACCTCTTCCGGGTCGGAGATCAGCGCCCTGAACAGCAGGCGGTAGACGCCGCTGGCGGCGATCCCCTCCTCCAGCACCTCGGCGATCCGGGGCTCGCGCCGGACCACGTCGAGCACCAGCTCGGCCTCGCGGATCGCCCGATGAAGCTCGCCGGGGTCGGGATAGAAGGAGGAGACCGCGGCGACCCCGTGGCGGCGGAGGCGGGCGGCGATCCGCCCGGCGGCTTCCAGGGTGCGCTCGGGAGCATCGTCGCCCCCGCGCGCCGGCAGGATCGCGTACAGCCGCCCGTCGCTGAACTCGGCGAGCGAGCCCTCGTACTCGCCCTCTACCAAGGCGGTCGCGTGGCTGGGGCTGGAGGAGGTGATCTCGGCGACCAGGGCGATCGCTCCCCGCCCGAGGTCGCAGCCCAGCCCGGCCGCCTTCGAGGTCGCCTCGGCGGTCTCGACCTCGCGGGTCCGAAGCTCCTCGATCAGGCCGCCGCGGAGCCGCCGCTCGGCCTCCTCGCGCGCGTCGGCGACCGCGACCTCAGCGAGAGTGGCGAGGGCTGCCGCTCGCAGGACCCCATCGCGATCGACCAGCGCGGCCTCTTCACTCTCATTTTCCTGGGCGAGCAGCAGCACGAGCCCGACCGGCTCGCCGCCGGCCTCGATCGAGATCTCGTGAGCGATCGGCTGCGGCGGTGCCGGGTTGGCGTCGGCGACCCTGGCCCGGGTGTACTCGGCGAGGCCGTTGAGATCGGCCTCCCCGGGAGCCCGGGCCGCGAGGCCGCGGGCCGAGAGCACGATCGCGACCGGCCCGCCCGCCTCCGCCGCGGCGAGCTCCGCGACTCCCCTCAGCCCCTCGCCGTCGAGAACCGCCTCGATCATCCGAGTGCTGAGGTCGCGCATCGCGGAGCCCCCTGGCACTGTCCCTAGAGAACCGGCAAGTAGCGTTCCAGCTCCCAGCGGGTCACCTGGACCCGGTACTCCTCCCACTCCTCGCGCTTCAGGTCTATGTAGCGCGGGAAGACGTGCTCGCCGAGCGCCTTCTTCGCCAGCTCCGACTCGGCCATCTCCTCGATCGCCTCGCCGAGCGTCTCCGGGAGCTGCTCGATCCCGGCCTTCTCGCGCTCGTCGTGAGTGAGGTCATAGAGGTTGCGTTCCATCGGCTCCGGGAGCTCGTACCCCTTCTCGATCCCATCGAGGCCGGCATGCAGCATCGCGGCGAAGGTCAGATAGGGGTTGCAGGAGGGATCGGGGCAGCGCAACTCCGCGCGCGTCGCCTTCTCCTTCCCCGGGTGGTAGACAGGAACCCGGACCAGGGCGGAGCGGTTGCGCTGCGACCAGGCGACGTAGACCGGCGCCTCGTAGCCCAGGACCAGCCGCTTGTAGCTGTTCACGTTGGGCGCGAACAGCGCGCAGATCTCGCGCGCGTGCTTGAGCAGCCCGGCGATGTAGGCCTTCGCCGTGTCCGAGAGGTGGTACTGGTCGTCGGCGTCGAAGAAGGCGTTCGCCTCCCCCGAGAACAGCGACTGGTGGACGTGCATGCCGGAGGCGTTCTCGCCGAACAGCGGCTTCGGCATGAAGGTCGCGTAGACGCCGTGCGTATGCGCGATCTCCTTGACCACGATCCGGTAGGTCATCGCGCTGTCCGACATCCGCAGCCCCTCGGCGTAGCGCATGTCGATCTCGTGCTGCGAGGGCCCGACCTCGTGGTGGGTGTACTCGACCGGGATCCCCAGCTTCTTCAGGGCGTTGACCGTATCCCGGCGCAGATCGGAGGCCGCGTCAAGGGTCGTCAGGTCGAAGTAGCCGCCCTTGTCGAGGATCGTCGGCAGCCCGTCCTCGCCCAGCTCGTCGCTGGCGAAGTAGAAGTACTCCAGCTCGGGCCCGAGGTTGAAGGTGTCGAAGCCCATCTCCTCCGCCCGGGCCAGGGCCTGGCGCATCACCCAGCGTGGGTCGCCCTCGTAGGGCTCGCCGCCCGGCTTGAGGATGTCGCAGAAGAGCCGCGCGACGTTGCCCTTGCCCTGGCCGCCGTCGTCGCGCCACGGCAGGACGGCATAGGTGTCGGGATCGGGCATCGCGACCATGTCCGACTCCTCGATCCGGTTGAAGCCGGTGATCGAGGAGCCGTCGAAGCCCATCCCCTCCTCGAAGGCTCCCTCGAGCTCCTCCTTGCCGACCGCGAAGGACTTCAGCGTGCCCTCGATGTCGGTGAACCAGAAGCGGATGAACTCGATCCCGTCCTCGTCGACCCGCTTGAGGACCTCCTTGGGATCGGTCTTTGGTGTTTTTGCGGCGGTTGCCATTGGTCGTTTCCTCTCCTTTTCTCTCCTCGGCGTCTTGATCAGCTCGCTGAGGCCCGCGCCATGTGCGAGCCGGGGCCGACCCTATTAGGGCCGGCCCCGGTCGTGCACACTTCTTCGCTGCCGGCTACGCGGCGACTTCCTCGCCGGTATGCGCCTGCAGCACGGTCTCGCCCTCCTCGCCGGTGCGGATGCGAATCGCCTCCTCCACCGGCAGGACGAAGATCTTGCCGTCTCCGACCTCGCCCGTGCGGGCGTGCTTGAGGATCGTCTCGACGACGAGCCCCTTGTCCTTCTCCTCGACGACGACCTCGATCTTCAGCTTCGGTCGCACGTTGACCGTCAGGGTCGAGCCTCGGTAGGTCTCGACCACGCCCTTCTGGCGCCCCGATCCCTTCACCTCGCTGATCGTCAGGGAGGGAAACCCCTTCTCGAGCAGCTCGGCCCTGATCGGCTCGAACGCCTCGTGGCGGATGAACGCTTCGATCTTCTTCATCTGTTCACCTCCTTACTTGGCGTCCGCGGTTGCCGGGGTGCTTTGGATTGCCGGCTGCCCGCTGGGCAGCGGCCGGGGACGTGGCCGCCCCCGGGTACTCACGGCTGCGGGATGAACTGCTCCGGGTATCCGTACATGCCGTGCTCGGAGATGTCGAGCCCGGCGTCCTCCTCGGCCTCCGTGACGCGGAGCCCGTAGACCTTCTTGATCACGTAGAACGTGGCGAAGGAGGCCGCGAACACGAACACGAACGCGGCACGTCACACCCAGCGCCTGGGCGCCGAGTTGCTTGAACGCCTCGATGTTGAAGCTGCCACCGATGTCGTTCGCGCCCTTCCCGAGCAGGCCGCTCGCGTAGACGAAACCGCCGAGGAACGTGCCGTCGCTGTTCGTGACGCCGAACGCGTTGTACTCGGCGAGACGCGGCGCGGTGAATATGCCGCACGAGAGCGTCCCCCAGATACCGGCCAGGCCGTGCGCCGACAGGGCGCCGACCGGGTCGTCGATGAGCTTGTCGATCGCCAGCACTCCGAGGACGACGATCACGCCGGCGACCGCGCCGATGATCGGAGCGGCCCACGACCTCGACGTAGCCGGAGGGAGCGGTGATCGCAACCAGGGCCGCGATCGCGCCGTTTCCGACCATGCCGATGTCGATGCGTCTTCCATCCTCCGCTGCTGGTGATCGCCGCCGTCATCACGCCCGCGGCGGCACGCGAGCTGAGTGATCATCAGCACCTCCGGGAAGCGCCCGTCGATGGCGCCCAGGGTCGATCCGGGGTTGAACCCGAACCAGCCGAGCCACAGGATCAGCACCCCGAGCCCGAACATGGGCATCGAGTGCCCCGGGATCGCTCGCGGCTTCCCGTCGCGCTCCGTACTTGCCCTTGCGGGCACCGAGCAGCAGCAGCACCGCCAGGCCGCCGGTCGCACCGATCAGGTGGACCGCCGTCGAACCGGCGAAGTCCTGCATGCCGATGTTCGACTGCAGCCAGCCGCCGCCGAACACCCAGTGGGCGCCGATCGGGTAGATCAGCGCGGCGAACATGATCGCGTAGATGATGTAGACGCCGAACTTGATCCGCTCGAGCGTCGTCCCCCAGACGATCGCCAGCGAGACCGCGCAGAAGACGAACTGGAAGAACCACTTCGCCTCCACGGTCGCGTCGGAAAGCCCCATCACGGGGAACGCCGTCAGCGGGTCACCGAAGTCCTGCAGGAAGAACCCGGTGTTGCCGATCAATGTGGAACGGGCCGATGCTCGCCGTTCGCCCCGAAGGCGAATGCGAACCCGACGGCGCACCACGCCAGAGCCGCGATCGAGAAGTTCATCAGGATCTTCGCGACCAGCGTTCCTGCGTTCTTGCCTCGGGAGAACCCGATCTCGAGGAACACGAAGCCCGGCCTGCATGAACATGACCAGCACTCCGGCGACGATCACCCACAGCGTGTCGATCGGCGACCGTCTCGCCGAGCATGCCGTTCTGGGCCGCCTCGAGCGTGTCCGCCAGGGCCAGCTGCGGAGCGGCTAGCGATGCCACCACCGCCACAGGCAGGGCCCACAGCATCTTTCGTCTCATTGCTGTTGTTCCTTTCCTTGCCCGCCCGGCACCTGCCCGCGGCGGTCGCGGTTTGCTGACGGATCGCAAAGTAGGGGCGGGCGCGCGGGCGGTGTTTGTCCCGCTGTCGGAAATCGCGGCGCCAGCTTTATCCGCGCGGTCGACGGACGCGCCTCGAAGGGGGCGATCAGCGGCGGAGTCGGCTCCTACTCGACGCCGTGTGGCGCAGTCACGACCTCCTGGCTGCCCAGCCAGCCCACGCTAGAGTGCCCGGAAGCAGAAGCGACTGTGGGAGAGAGCATGGCGATCGACACGATTCGGGAGCGGACGCACAGCGGCGACGCGAGGCGAGACCTTCGAGGTGCACAACCCCGCCGACGGCTCCGTGATCGGCACGCTCCCCGTCGACGGCCCCGAGCGGGTCGCGCGAGGTCGTCTGCGCGCGTACGCGCCAACCAGCCCGCATGGGAGGCGCTCGGCAACAAGGGCCGCGCCCGCCGGCTCGGCAAGCTTCGCGACTGGCTGCTCGACAACCAGGACCGGATCGCCGACGACGATGCAGGCCGAGACCGGGCAAGGTCCGCGCCGAGGCCGCCGGCGAGGTGCCCTATATCGCCGACCTGATCAACTTCTACGGCAAGAAGGGCGAACAATTCATCGGCGAAGAGCGGGTCACCGCCGCATTCGCCGCTGATGAGGACGAAGCGGCTGCGGGTCCAGTACCGCCCCTATCCGGTGGTCGGCGTGATCAGCCCGTGGAACTTCCCCCTGATCCTCTCGCTGGGCGACGCGATCCCGGCGCTCCAGGCCGGCGCCGCGGTCGTGATCAAGCCCTCGGAGGTCACCCGCTCGGCATCGGCGAGATCGTCGAGGCCTGGAAGCGCGAGATCGGCGGCCCCGACGTGCTCGACGTCGTCAACGGCGGGCGAGACCGGCTCGCCTGGTCGACGAGTCGACTTCGTCCAGTTCACGGGCTCGGATCGCACCGCCAAGAAGGTGCTGGCCCGCGCCGCCGAGACGCTCACCCCCGTCAGCGCCGAGCTCGGCGGCAAGGACCCGATGATCGTGCTGAAGAGCGCCGACATGGAGAAGGCCGTCAACGCCGCCACCTGGGGCTCCTTCGCCAACAGCGGCCAGATCTGTATCTCGGTCGAGCGCCTCTACGTCGAGGAGCCGATCTACGACGAGTTCGTCAAGCGCCTCACCGAGGAGGTTGGGAAGCTCGAACCAGGGCATGGACGGCGAGCGACTACGGATCGGACGTCGGGCGCGATGACCTTCCCGCCCCAGACCAAGATCGTCGAGGACCATGTCGCCGACGCGCGCCAGCAGCGGCGCCACGATCCTCACCGGGGGCGGCGGCTCGAAGGGGAAGGCGACTGGTACCCGCCCACCGTGATCGCCGACGTCGACCACTCGATGAAGGTGATGCGTCGACGAGAGCTTCGGCCCCGTCGTCGGGGTGATGAAGGTCCGCGACGCCGACGAGGCGGTGCGGCTCGCCAACGACACCCGCTACGGGCTGAACGCCTACGTCTTCGGCAAGACATCCGAGGCCGAGGCGGTGGCCCGCCGGCTCGAGGTCGGCACCGCGAACGTCAACGACGTGCTCGCCAGCTTCCTCGCCTCCGACGTGCCGATGGGCGGCTGGAAGGACTCCGGGATCGGCTTCCGCCACGGCGAGTACGGGATCAAGAAGTTCGTCCGGCCGGAGTCGCTGGTGATCACCCGCTTCGGCCAGAAGCGCGAGGCCCTCTACTTCCCCTACACCGAGAAGCGCCGCAAGCTGCTGCGCAGGATCGCGACCTTCTTCAACGCCCGCGACTGGCGCCGGCGGCTCGGGCGGTAACGGGGACCCGGTGGACGCTCCCCCGGATCCTCATCCCGCGGCGGTGCTAGCGGGTGCCCGCCTCAGTCAGCTCGTGGTCGAGGCGCTGGGCCTCGCTGTCGAACCACTCCGAGACCAGGCGCAGCCAGGCGATCTCTGACCGGGTGCGAATCCGGACGTAGTCCGCATACTCGTCGCCGGCCACCCGCAAAGCGTCTCCGACGCTGATGCCCTCGGTGCCGGTGCCTTCGTCCCCGACCAGCGTCCAATCGGCGCGGCCGCCGGGGCCGATGTCCTCTTCGAGGGAGAGCCTGGTTCCGTCATTCATCAGGAGGGCCTTCGGCTCGCGCCCCCCTACCTGGATGCCCTGCACGCTCTTCGCTTCCATCGTGTCCACCTTCCTGGCCCGGCTCCGCCGGTCCGTAGTTCTGAACTCCTCTGCTCCAGAACAACACGATGCTAGCAACCGCTAACGAAACGCTAAAGGGTTGTTAACGACTGGCGAAGAAGCTGCAACCTGCGTCAGGAAGCGGGAACGAGCTCCTCGCGCATCTGCTTGGCGGCCTCGACCATGTTGCGGAGGCTCTTTTCGGTCTCGGGCCAGGCCCTGGTCTTCAGACCGCAGTCGGGATTGACCCAGAGCTGCTCGGGCTTCAGCACCCGTGCGGCGGCGCGCAGCAGCTCCGCCATCTCCTCGGCGGGAGGGACCCGCGGCGAGTGGATGTCATAGACGCCCGGACCGATGTCATTCGTGTAGCCCGTCCCTTCCCACTCGTGCAGCAGCGCCATCCTGGAGCGGGCGGCCTCGATCAAGAGCACGTCGGCGTCCATCGCCTGGATGTGCTCCATGATGTCGCCGAAGTCCGAGTAACACATGTGGGTCTGGATCATCGTCTGATCCTCTACCCCAGCGGTGGAGAGGCGGAAGCAGTGGACGGCCCAGGAGAGGTACTCGTCCCAGCGGTCCTTCCGCAAGGGCAGCCCCTCGCGGATCGCGGGCTCGTCGACCTGGATGATCTTCACGTCGGCCGCCTCGAGATCGGCGACCTCGTCGCGGATCGCCAGCGCCAGCTGCTTACAGGTGTCTGCGGGCGGCTGGTCGTTGCGGACGAACGACCACTGCAGCATCGTCACCGGGCCCGTGAGCATTCCCTTCACCGGGCGCTCGGTGAGCGACTGGGCGTAGGTGATCCAGTCGACGGTCATCTGCGACGGCCGCAGCACGTCGCCGAAGATGATCGGCGGACGTACGCAGCGTGAGCCGTAGGACTGGACCCACGCGTTCTCCGTGAAGACGTAGCCCTCCATCTGCTCTCCGAAGTACTGGACCATGTCGTTGCGCTCCGGCTCGCCGTGCACCAGCACGTCGAGCCCGACCTCCTCCTGGAAAGAGATCACTCGCTGGATCTCCTCCTGCATCAGGCCCTTGTAGGTGAGCCAGTCGATCTCGCCCTCGCGAAGCCGCTTTCGGGCGCTGCGGATCTCGGCGGTCTGCGGGTAGGAGCCGATCGTCGTCGATGGGAAGAGGGCGGGGAGCTCGAGCTGGGCGCGTTGCGCCGGCTTCCGCTCCTCGAAGGGACTGCCGCGGCGGTCGTGCTCCTCGTCGAGGCCCTCGATCCGCGCACGGACGTCGGGGTTACTGGTGCGGTGGGAGTCGCGGCGGTCGTCGTGCGCCCGGTCGTTCCGGTCAAGCTCGTCGGCGATCGCGTCGCGGCCCTCGCCGAGGCCCTTCGCCAGGGTCGCCACCTCCCCCACCTTCTGGACCGCGAAGGCCATCCAGGAGCGGAGCTCGTCGTCGAGATCCGCATCGACCCCGCCGGCTCGGCGTCGAGGTCGATCGGTGTATGGAGAAGCGAGCAGGAGGTCGAGACGACCAGCTGCCGCGTGCGCGTCCGGAGGCCCTCGAGCAGGTCGAGGCGAGTGCTCGAGGTCGTTGATCCAGACGTTGCGGCCGTCGACGATCCCGGCGAACAGCCACTGGTCGCCGAGCCCCTCCTGCTCGGCGACGAACTCGACGTTGTGAAGGCCGCCATGCTCGTGCGTCGGCTTCCCGCCCTCCTCGTGAACGACCCCGACCAGGTCGAGGCCGACGCCCTCGACCGGCAGGTCTCGGAGGACGCCGTAGGCGTCGCCGACGTGGTCGAAGTAGGTCTTCACCAGGATCCGGGGGCGCTCCTTGACCTTGCAGAGCTCCTCGTAGGCGAGCCGCAGAGCGTCCAGCTCCCGCTCGGAGCGATCCTCGACGAAGCACGGTTCGTCGAGCTGCACCCAGGTCGCGCCCTGCGCCGCGAGTCTCTCGATCACCTCGGCGTAGACCTCGACCAGCGGTTCGACCAGGCTCAGGGCGTCGAAGCGCTCGTCGGCGCCGTCGGCGGGCTTCGAGAGCAGCAGGAAGCTCGACCGGCCCGATCAGGACGGGCACCGTGTCGATCCCGAGCTCCTCCTGGCCTCGGCGTGCTCGTCGAAGGGCTTCGCCGAGGAAAGCGAGAAGCTCGTCCGCGGCCCGAGCTCGGGGACGATGTAGTGGTAGTTCGTGTCGAACCACTTGGTCATCTCCATCGCGGTGACGTCGATCTCGTCCGATTGCCGCCCGCGCGCCATCGCGAAGTAGGTGTCGAGGTCGACCTCGCCCCCCCGCCAGCCGTAGCGCTCAGGGACGGCGCCAACCAGAGCGATCGTGTCGAGCACCTGGTCGTAATAGGAGAAGTCGTTGGACGGGATCAGGTCGATCCCGGCGTCCTGCATCAGCCGCCAGTTCTCCACCCGGATCTCCTTGGCCGTCTTCGCCAGCTCCTCGGCCGAGGTCTTGCCCTGCCAATAACCCTCGGTCGCGAACTTGAGCTCGCGGTTGCGGCCGATGCGGGGAAAGCCGGAGATGTTGGACAGCGCCATTACCTCAGGCTAACGAGCCGGTCATTTCGGTGACGAAGGAAACCGGCGCAACCGGTGGCCGAATCGGCTAACGGCGCCGCTGGGGAATCAGGCTGCTTCGGCAGGGAGCCCGTAGCGCGCTACGACGCGGTCGTAGTTGAGCCGGATCAGCTCGATCACCTCGCGGATGTCGTCGTCCGTCTCGATCCGGTGTGCCGCCGGCCCGGGCTTGCCTGGGAACACCGGGTGATCGACGACCCGCCCCTGCGCCTTCAGCTCGGCTCCGACCTTCGCCCCGAAGCCGAAGTGGGCGGCGTGGTCGCCGTGGAGGTGGCCGACTTCGTGGCCGCTGACCGTGAAGGCGAACTCGCCGCGGCGGCCGGGTCCGGCCTCAACCCCGGGCCAGGAGGTGGCCTCCTCGGTGATCCGCTCGTGTCCGGTGCTGGTCGTCTGGGGAGAGCGGGACCGGATGGTCGTCACCAGCGGCGCCGAGCGGCTCGCTGAGGCGATCCCCGCGGCCCGCGTGGAGCTGATCCCGCGATGCGGCCACTGCCCACAGATCGAGGAGCCCGACCTGCTCGGCCGGATCCTGACGGAGTTCCCCGAAGTGCCGGCGGGGGCCCGTCCGCGTCGGCGCCTATTTCGCCCTGATCCGCTTGGCGGCTAGCCCGCGGTGATCCGGTCGGCGGCTCGCTCGCGGGAGCGGGGACGTTCCGAGAGACGAGCAGGAGCGGCGGAGAGCGCGCGCAGGCGCATGTCCGACCAGGTGACCCCCTCCCGCACCAACGCGGGGACGCCGAGGGCGACGGCGGTGGCGATCTCGACCGCCTGCAGGATCACCCCGTAGGCGAGCGCGTCGGCGGCGGGCACCTGGAAACCGGCGGTGAGGACGCTGATCACCGCCAGCTGGAAGATCCCGATGTTGGACGGTGTCGCCGGCACCACCGCGGTGACGTTGACCGCGAAGAGGACGGCGGCGGCGGCCCCGATGCCGACCTGGTGGTCCAGCCCGAGCGCCGCGAACAGCGCCCAGCAGGCGAGCAGCTGGAGGAGCCAGGCAAAGAGCTGGGCCAAGGCGGCGAAGCCGCCCCGGCGAGGATCCTTGAAGACCCTGGTGCCGGTGCGCATCTGCTGCAGCGCCCGCCGGATCGCGGCGATCGCTCGCGCGATGCGGCCCGCGCCGTTGGTGCGAACCACGCTCGGCGCCAGCACCACGATCACCAGCAGCAACAGCGGCGCCATCGAGACGACGAAGAGCTTCTCGGTGCTCGACTGGAAGAGATCGGTTGTCGAGACGATGATCCCGCCGAGCGCTGCCAGGGCGACGATGTTGAGCGCGGTCTGCGAGACCAGGGTCCCGATCAGCACCGCAAACGTCTCGCGCATCCTCCCCACCCGGCGGGCGAGCACCATCGCCCTCGCCGGCTCGCCCAGGCGGGCCGGCAAGGTCGCCGACATCAGGACCCCGATCATCGTCGCCGAGGTGACGTCGCGGCGGCGGACCGAGCGGCCCGGGAGCGCGGCCCGGGCGATTGCCACCCAGGAGGCGGCGCGGGCAAAGAGGGAAGCGACCATCAGGGCACAGGCGATCAGCACCCAAGTGAGATCGGAGCGGATCACGTTCTCGGCGACCTGGTCGACGCCGATCCTGCGCGCCGCCAGCGCGGTGAGGCCGATGCCGAGGATCCCGGCGATTCCGAGGCCGATCCTACGCGCGGCGCGCCAGCCGGCGCCACCAGGGCCCACCGGCGTCGGCTCCAGCGAGGGGAGCCGCTTCGCCGGGCGGCGCGGTCCGCCGTCGAGCCGGACGATCCCGGTCCGGCGTGCAGCAGCCTCCAGCTTGGAGGCGGGCTGCGGGGCCGGCTCCATTGCCCGCTCGTAGGTGTCGGTGACCTCGTCGGCGATCCGCGGCCAGGCATAACGCTTGGCGCTGCGACGCCCCTCCTCGCCAATCGCGATCCGCCGATCGGGCTCGAGCCAGAGGCGCTGCAGCTCCTCGGCGAGCGCCTGCGGATCGGCGGGCGGCACCAGCATCCCGTCGACTCCGTCGCTGACCACGTCCGTGTAGCCGGCGATTTGCGAGGCGATCACCGGGGTCCCTGCCGCGAAAGCCTCGATCAGGACCATGCCGAAGCTCTCGCCGGCGAGCGAGGGAGCACAGAGCACATCGGCCTCACCGAGCTGGCGCCACAGGTCCTCGTCGGAGACCTTGCCGATCGCGTCGATTCGGGCGGCGACCTCCGGGTCGGCGACCCGCCGCGAGATCTCCTCCGGGTCGGCCCCGATCACGGTCAGGCGGGAGGGCACCTGCTCGATCAACGCCTCGAAGGCGGAGAGCAGGATCGGCAGCCCCTTGCGCTCCTCCGCCCTTCCGACAAACAGCAGTCGCATGTGGTCGGCTGGGGCCTTGGGGCCCTCGGGGGCGGCCTCGAGATCAACCCCGTTAGGGATGATCTGGTAGTCGCCCCCGAACCAGCGCCTACCGGTCCAGGCGGCCGCCTCGGAGACGGCGATCCGGCGGGAGAGCTGGTTGAAGATCCGGCGGGCGCCGAGCAGGGTGGCGATGTGATTGGGGATCGCCTTGGTCGCGTAGGCGTGGAATGTGCCGACAACGGGAGCGCCCCGGAAGGTGGCGGCGTCCCAGGAGACCAGCGGCGCGGGAGGTTCGTGCACGTGGACTACGTCGTAGCGGCCCGCGTGGAGCTCACGGCGCAGCCGCACGAGGCTGTCGGGAAAGGACGCAAGATTGGATACGGCGCCGTTGGCGCCGTAGCCGATCGTCCTGCCCAGGGGAACGAGGTAGTCGGGGGGGCGCTCGAGCTTGGGCGCGCCCCGGTGAAGACGGCGGCTTAGGCCGTCGGGGGGATCCCAGGGAGCGAGAACTCGGACGTGATCACCACGGCCGAGGAACTGCTCGGCCAGCGCCTCCACGTGCCTGTTCACGCCCCCCTGATATGTCCAGGAGTAAGGCGAGACGAGCGCGATGCGCATCCAGCCAGGGTACCGAGAAGACCGGTCCGCCTTCAGTGACTCTTTCACACTTGACGGCGGCACCACTAACCTGCTTTTCGTGGGCCATAACGAAACGGGTCGCTCCTCCAGCACCAAACGGGTTGCTCCCGATGGGAGCACCCTCGGATCATCGGAGCGCCCTCGCACCTACGTCAAGTTCACCTTCTTCAAGCTCGACCCCGCCTGGAGGCGACGCAGCGCCACCGAACGCGCCGCCGACAAGGCCGAGTTCCTGGCGGCCTGCGAGGACTTCGCCGAGGACCGCTCGCTGCGTGCCTACTCGACGGTCGGCACCCGGGGCGACACCGATCTCCTTCATCCTCAGCCAGAGCCCGCTGCTCGAGGATCTCCACACTTTTCACGTCGTCGTCGCCCAGAGTGGCCTCGCCCGCTGGGCAGCGATCCCCCACTCCTACCTGGCGATGACCAAGCCCTCGCCCTACTCCGAGGAGGAGTCGGTGCGGCCGGAGATCTGCACCTCGGAGCGCCGGTACCTGTTCGTCTATCCGTTCGAGAAGAAGCGCGAGTGGTACCGGCTGCCTCTCGAGGAGCGCCGCCGGATCATGGCCGACCACATCGCGGTCGGCCGCCGCTACCCCCAGATCACGATCAACACCGCCTACTCCTTCGGGCTCGACGACCAGGAGTTCGTGGTCTCCTTCGAGGCCGACGAGCCGGGCGAGTTCCTCGACCTGGTCCAGGAGCTGCGGGGCACCGAGTCGAGTGCCTACACCCTGCGCGATACCCCGATCTTCACCTGCGTGTCGATGTCCCTGCCTCGCACCCTCGACGCCCTCGACGGGACCGCTGCGGCGGCGGTGGCCGCCTCTCCGGCCTAGGCCAGCCTCTACCCTTTCCGGCTCGCTTGCTTGGCACTGAGCAAACACCCCTGCACGTCGCCGTCGTCGGCTCGGGGCCGGCGGGCTTCTACGCGGCCGAGCACCTGCTCAAGCACGAGGGCACCGCGGTCGAGGTCGACATGTTCGACCGGCTGCCGACCCCGTACGGACTGGTCCGGGCCGGGGTCGCCCCCGACCATCCGAAGATCAAGTCGGTGATCCGGGTCTACGAGAAGACGGCCGCCCGGCCGGAGTTCCGCTTCTTCGGCAACGTCGAGGTTGGCCGGGACATCACCGTCGCCGAGCTCCAGGAGCGCTACCACGCGGTCCTCTTCGCCTACGGGACAAGCGTCGATCGCCACCTCGGGATCGAGGGCGAGGACCTCCCCGGCAGCCATTCGGCCACCGAATTCGTCAACTGGTACAACGCCCACCCTGACTTCGCCGACCACCAGTTCGACCTCTCCTGCGAGCGGGTGGTGGTGATCGGCAACGGCAACGTCGCCACCGACGTCGCCCGGATGCTTGCCCTCACCCGCGAGGAGCTCGAGAGCACCGACACCGCCGATCACGCGATCGAGGCGCTTGCCAACTGCGAGGTCAAGGAGATCGTCGTCCTCGGACGGCGTGGGCCTGCACAGGCCGCCTTCACCAACCCGGAGGTCCGTGAGCTCGGCGAGATGGCCGACGCCGACATCGTCATCGACCCGGCCGAGGTCGAGCTCGACGAGCTGAGCCAGGAGTGGCTCGACTCCGAGGACGCCAAGCCGACCAACCGCCGAAACGTCGAGATCTTCACCGACTTCGCCGGCCGCCAGCCGGAGGGCAAGAACAAGCGAATCGTGCTCCGCTTCCTCAGCTCGCCGGTTGAGATCCAGGGCGACGGGAAGGTCGAGCGCGTCGTGGTCGGTAAGAACGAGCTCTACCGCGACGACTCCGGCGCGATCCGGCCCCGGGATACCGGCGAGCGCGAGACGATCGAGTGCGGCTTGGTGCTGCGCTCGATCGGCTACAAGGGGGTGCCGGTCGAGGGCACCCCCTTCGACGAGCGCAAGGGAGTTATCCCAAACGACGGTGGCCGCGTCCACGACCCCGAGTCCGGCGAGAAGGTGCCCGGGCTCTACGCGACCGGGTGGATCAAGCGCGGACCCTCGGGGGTGATCGGCACCAACAAGAAGGACGGCCAGGAGACCGTCGACAACCTCTTCGCCGACCTCGAGGCCGGAAGGATCCCCGAGGCTCCGCTGGCCGGCGACCGGGAGGCCACCGAGACGCTGCTCGCCGAGCGCAAGCCCGACCATGTCACGTTCGCGGGCTGGGAGGCAATCGATGCCGCCGAGGTCGAGCGGGGCAAGCCCCACGGCCGCCCGCGGGTCAAGTTCTGCCGGGTCGAGGAGATGGTCGAGGCCGCGAAGGGGGCGGTCCCCAGCTAGAGCACTGCCGCGTGCAACGCCGCTTCGGCCCGCAACTCGTGTGGCCGGTCGCTGACCACGGCGTCGGGGCCGAAGGCGAGCACCCGCTCGAGCACCTCGGCGTCATTGACGGTCCCGGTGTTCACGGATAGGCCGTTCGCACGCAGCGCACCCACCAGGCGCTCGGAGAGCAGGAAATGCTCGATCGAGACGCCGACAACTCCGTTGCGGGCCGCCCAGCCGGCCAGCGCATCGGGTTCGTAGTCGGCCCAGACGATCAGCCTCGAGCTGAGGCCGCGGGCGGCCGCGAGGGCGCAGGCGTCCGAGTAGAAGCTGATCAGCTCGACGCGATCCACCGCGCCTGACGCCCGCACCTGAGCGCAGATCGCCTCGGTGGTGCGACGCGCCAGATCCGTGTCGGCGTGAGCCTTCACCTCGAGCTGCAGGGTGAGACCCAGAGGCGCGGCTTCGAGCAGCTCGCTCAGGAGCAGGGGGCGCTCCCCAGTCGCCACTCCAGCGCGGTCGAGCAGCCACCCCGCGGTGATCTCCGCCGCGGTGCGCTGATGCGCCCAGCCTTCGAGGGTCGTGCCCAGCGCGAGCAGCGGATCGTGGAGAAGTACAAGCTCCCCGTCGGCGGTCAGCACCAGATCAGTCTCGAGCCCGGCGAGCGGCCCGGCGATCGACCCCGCCAGGGCCGTGGCCGAGGAGTCTGGCCCGTAGGCCCGTCCCAGTCGATGGGCGATGAGGTTCGCCTGCATCGTCGGGACCGATGAGAACAGCACCTCGCCCGGACCTTGTTACGGGTGGGTGAACGTTCTGTAACGAACGAGCCGGCGGGGCGCCTGCCTAGAGGTGAAGCGTTCCGATGATTCGCGGGTGGCCGTCAATCACGGGCGCGTCGAAGAGCTCGAACCCCTTCCAGCCTGCCTCGATGGCGAGCAGGTCAAGGCCGCCCTCGGTGAAGCCCCAATACACGTACTCGTCATCTGGATACACCTCGCCTGGCGCGTAGCGGTGGATCGGGTCGCCATCCTGGGGAGCGGCAAAGACCCCGTGGGTCTCCACCAGCGCCCGTCCTCCGGGCGCGATCTGGCGGCGCAGCACCTCGAGCATCCGGCGGGGCGCCTCGACCCGATGGAGAATCCCGCAGCAGAGGGCGAAGTCAAACCGTTCGCCCAGGCGGTCGAGCTCGAAGGCGTCCAGCGGACGGTACTCGACCTCGGAATCCAGCAGGCCGTGGATGGCTTGGAACCCCTCACCGCCGGCGAGCTCGATGCCCCAACGGGCGCGGACCCACTCGACGTACTGCTCGTTGTCGACGGCGACCACCCGCTTTGCCCCGCGGGCCTCCGCCAGGAACGCGTAGAAGCCGTCGAACGTTCCGACGTCGAGCACTCGGAGGCCAACGAAGTTGCCGGGAAGGGCGGGTATTCGGTAGCGATGATCGCGCGCGTAGCCCGGCGCGTACAGGTCAGCTTCCCCGTTCAGGGCAAAGGTGTGGAACCAGAAGGGGACCTCTTCGAGGACAGCCTCCGCGTCCGCGGGATCGGCCTCGATCGGCAGCAGATCGGCAACCTGGCGCTCCGCGGTGGTGAGCTGCTCCAGGGCCGTGGCGGTCCAGGCGTTCAAATGGATTCCTTTCTCTGGTCAGCTGGGTGGGCCTCTCCCCTTCGACTTGCTCAACCTGACGCCAGGTCCTGCCCCGGCACCGACCATCGATCTTACCGCCGCCCTGACCGGGTCCCAGGCTCGTAGGATTACGCGAGGGTGCTCCGTAGGCGAAGCCGAGGAGCAACCCGTTTAATGATGATCTCGCTCGACGAAGTGCGGCTGCTGATCGAGGCATCGCTGCCGGGGGCCGAGGTGGAGGTGCTCGACGAGACCGGCACCCAGGACCACCTCCGCGCCGAGGTCATTGCCCCGCAGTTCGAGGGGCTCTCGCGGATCGAGCAGCACAGGCTGGTGAAGAAGGCGGTCCAGGCTCGGTTCGACGACGGCTCGATCCACGCTCTCAGCGTCAAGACCTCGGTGCGGAAGTAGCCGCTGCGTATGATGAGTGGCGATGGCTGAGGAGCCAACGCTCAAGGACAGGGTCGAGGAGCTGATCCGGGAGAACCCCGTCCTCCTGTTCATGAAGGGAACGCCCGAGCAGCCGCAGTGCGGCTTCTCGATGCGGGTGGTCGGGGTGCTCGACTCCTACGGGGTCGAATACGCGGCGCTCGACGTGCTCCCGGCGCTCCAACCGCTGCGCCAGGTGACCGCCGAGATCTCCGACTGGCAGACCTTCCCCCAGCTCTACGTCAAGGGCGAGCTGGTCGGGGGCGCCGACATCGTCGAGGAGATGGACGAGTCGGGCGAGCTGGCCGAGCTCCTCGGAGCCGAGAAGCCCAAGGACGCGGCCCCCTCGGCGAAACAGGAGCTCCAGCAGGACCCCCAGCAGTCGCCGCCGATCCAGATCGATCGCTCCTAGCTCTGCCTGCTCGGCGTGAGCGGGCAGCAGCCAACCGGGAACGACTCGCTCGCGGGCCTCGAGGTGCTGGTCGGCGAGTGGACGATGGCCGCGAAGCCTCCCGGCGGCGAGCCCTGGCCGGGCGAGGGACGTTTGACCTTCGAGTGGATCGAGGGAGGGGGATTCTTGGTCCAGCGCTGGACCGTCGACCTGCCCGAGGCGCCGAACGGTGTCGCCCTGATCGGTGTCGGCGACACACCGGTGCCGATCAGCGAGACCGGCGACTCACAGGGTGGCTACCGGCAGCACTACTTCGACTCGCGGGGCGTCCACCGCGTCTATGAGATGAGCCTCGAGGACCGGACCTGGAAGCTTTGGCGGGATGGACCCGGCTTCGTCCCCCAGCGATTCACCGGGGAGATCAGCGAGGACGCGAAGACGATCACCGGCCGCTGGGAGATCGCGGAGGACGGCGAGAACTTCAAGACCGACTTCGACCTGACCTACACGAAGCTGGAGTAGGGCCAGTCCGACCCTTTAGTCGCTCTGCCTGAGGCTTGAGAGCTAGACCGCGGCGGTCTGCTCGGCCGCGTCTTCCTTGACCTGGAAGGAGGAGCCGCAGCCGCAGGCTGCGACGACGTTCGGGTTGTTGACCGAGAAGCCGGCGCCCTGGAGGCCGTCGACCCAATCCACCTCGGAGCCGAAGACGAACTGCATGCTGGTCTTGTCGACGACGACCGCGACGCCCTGATTCTCGAAGCGGTGGTCGTCCTCCTTCGGCGCGTCGAAGGCGAGCGCATACTGGAAGCCGGAGCAGCCGCCCCCGCGGACCGCGACACGCAGTGCCTGCTCGGTGCCGTTCTCCTGGGCGCCGAGAAGCTCCTTGACCTTGCCCGCCGCCTTGTCGGTCAGCGTGATTGGCTCAGTTGCCTCACTCATCGGGGCCGATTATAGAGGTACCGTCAGCTTGCCCTGAAATCGACTTCTCCGGCGTCTCCCCGTAGGCCCAGTCGAGGTACTGGAGGATCCGGCGGGAGTCGTTGATCACCTCATCGCCGTCGACCAACACCGGGACGTAGCGCTGCTTGGTGAGCTCAACGATCTCGGGGCGGTTCGCACGCCGCTGGGCTACTCGCTCGGTCCGGTAGTCGAGGCCGAGCTTCGTCAGGCGCCGAGCCGCGGCTCCGCAGGGGCAGAGGAAGTTGGTCGGGGTGCGGCAGCGGTAGAGGACGCGACGGGGCTCGGTCATCTCCCTCCGAAGGGAAGCAGACGGAGGGCGCTACCGGCGGCGCGCAACGCGGCGTCCTGGAGTCCGTGACCGTCGGCACGGCTGCCGAGTTGCTCCAGCTGCCAATGCACGGTGTCCTCGAGCGTCTCCTCGTGGGACCGTGACGAGAAGCCGAACTCGCGGCGCGCCTTCTCGTTGCTGTAGGTCCACCACTGCATCCCGGAGCGGACCTCGTCAGAGGAGGCGGGGGCGGGCAGCCCGGCGCTCTCCAGCGCCTCGACGTAGGCGAGCATCAGCCGCCCCTGGGCGAGCAGCGGTGGCGGTGGCACCCCGGCGATCCGGCTGAGGTCGGCGAAGAGCCGCTTGAGGGTGAAGTTGCGCCCGCTGAGCAGGTAGCGCTCGCCCTCGTGGCCGTGCTCGTCGGCGAGCAGATACCCGCGGGCGACGTCGCGGACGTCGACGATGCTGAGCGCCCCGCTCAGGTAGGCCGGAATCCGACGCAACAGCAGCCTCCGGACCAGGCCGTTCGAGGTGCCGCTGGGATCGTCGGGCCCGAAGACGAAGGACGGGTTGACGACCACCACCGGTAGCCCCCGGGCCGCGACCCGCATCGCCACCAGCTCGGCGTCGTGCTTGGCGTTGACGTAGGCGATCCCCAGGCCTCCCGCGGTGAAGGGCTGCGACTCGTCGGCGGCTCCCCCGGGCTTCGCCGGCCCGACCGCCCCGGCGGTCGAGGTGTGGATCGCGCGAGTCACTCCCGCACGCAGCGCCTCCTCCATCACGTTGCGGGTGCCGCCGACGTTGACCTCGAAGACGCGTTTGCGATCTCGGTGGCGCATCGAGGTGGTCCCGGCGATGTGGAAGACGCGCTCGACCCCCTTCATCGCCTTGCGGACCGAGTCGCGGTCGAGGACGTCCCCGGTCGCCCGCTCGCACTCGAACTCGCTCAGGTGCCCGGCGTCGCTTCCCTCGCGCACGAGCAGTCTGAGCTCGTCGCCGCGGCCGGCGAGCTCCCGGACCACGTGCGAGCCGATGAAGCCCGTCCCGCCGGTGACGAGGGTCTTCGCCACGGCGGTCATGGTAGAACGGACCCCGTGAGCGCCTCGACTCGGACCGCGATCGTCGCGGACACGACCTCCTACCTCCCGCCCGAGCTGCTCGAGCGCCACCACGTTCACCTGATCAGCCTCTACGTCGGTCTCGAGGGGGAGCAGGAGCGGGAGAGCGAGATCAGCGACCTCTCGGGCTTCTACGAGCGGCTGCGCACCTCGGGCGAGTCGGTGACCACCTCGCAGCCGTCGGTGGGCGATTTCCTCGCCGTCTATGAGCCCCTGCTCGCCGAGGGGCGCGAGATCGTCTCGATCCACCTGGCCGCGGGCATCTCGGGAACCTACGAATCGGCGGTCCAGGCCTGCGAACAGCTCACAGCCGACGGCAAGGGCGGCGAGCGGATCCAGGTCTTCGACTCCCGCACCGGCGCCGGCGGCATGGGCCTGATGGTCCTCGGGGCGGCCCGGGCGGCGGAACAGGGCGGCTCGGGCGCCGAGGTGAAGGCCGCCGCCGATGAGGTGCGGGCAGGGTTCAAATTCTGGTTCGCGGTCGACACCCTCGAGTACCTGCGACGCGGCGGCAGGATCGGGGCCGCCAGGGCGTGGATCGGGTCGACCCTGAAGATCAAGCCGATCCTCACGCTCGAGGACGAGATCACGCCGGTCGAGCGGGTACGGACCCGTTCGCGCGCCTTCGGGCGCCTGGTCGATTACGCGCGCCAGCGCCACGAGGACGGCGCCGACGGCTGGGTCGTCCAGCACGTTCAGGATCCCGAGAACGCCGCCAGACTGGTCGATGCCTGCTGGCCGATCTTCGGCCGCGACCCCATTTTCGTCTCTGAGATCGGCCCCGTGATCGGCGCTCACGTGGGGCCGGGACTGCTCGGGATCGGCGCAACCAGCAGCGAGCTGGTCGAGCAGGGGGCGAGCTAGGCGATGGCCGCTGATTCCTCAGCGCAGGCACCGGAGGTCCTTTTCGTCTGCGTCCACAACGCCGGGCGCAGCCAGATCGCAGCGGCGCTGCTCGAGCGCAAGGCGGAGGGGCGAGTGACGGTCTTCTCAGCCGGCAGCGAGCCCGCCGACCAGCTCCATCCCGCGGTGATCGAGACGATGAGGGAGGTCGGGATCGACCTCGCCGGCGAGCACCCGAAGCGGCTCGAGGACCGGATGGTGAAGGAGGCCGACGTGGTGATCACGATGGGCTGCGGCGACGCCTGCCCGATCTACCCCGGGAAGCGCTACGAGGACTGGGAGCTCGAGGATCCGAGCGGCAAGGACCTGGAGACGGTGCGCGGGATCCGCGACCAGATTGCGGCCCGGATCGATGCCCTCGTGGCGGAGCTGTCCCCGCGGGTCTAGGACGGCTTCGCCATCAATACGGGTCGCTCCTGACGGAGCGCCCTCGCATCAGCTTCGGCGGCGGCGGCCGAGCGCGATCGCACCGCCGATCAGGAAACCGACCGCGGCCGCGCCCACCAGGATCTCGGTGCGATGCTCGCTCACTTGGCGGCGCACATTGGTGAGCTCTCCCCAACGCGTTCGCAGCGCATCGACCGAGCGGGAGAGCTGCTGCCGTTGAGTGACGATGTCGCGGCGGATCTCGTCAGCCGAGCGGCTCCCGGGAGGGGGCATCGTCCACCGTCCGTCGCTGTGAATCGGGGTGGTCGGGGCCTCACCCGGCCGTGCGCTCATCGGGAGCCCTCCTCCCCGTTGAAGGCCGCCCTGATCTCCTTCGCCTCCTCGATCGCCATGTCGGGCGTCGGAGGGGCGCCGCGCTTGAACGCACGCCAGGCGTAGAGCCCGGCCCCGGCGGCGATCAGGAGGAAGAACGCCGCCTCGATCAGGAATCCGGCCCAGATGTTGTTCTCGAAGAAGAGGTCGTCGAGCAGCCAGGCGATCCCGTGCATGATCATCGCCAGGGCGAGGAGGACGAAGACGCCGGCGGCGATCGCGGTGACCGAGCCCTGAAGCAGGCGGTTGAGCTTTTCGGTGACCTCGGTCTTCGCGAGCTCGATCTCCTCGCGGATGAGGACCGTGGCGCGATCGGTGATCTCGAAGACAAGCTCTCCGACGTTCATCTCCTCGGGCGAGGAGCTGCCATCCGTCCGAGGGGCCTCAGCAGGCGTGCCTGCGCCCGCCGGGCCGGGGCCGGGCGGCGTGGTCTCCGGCTTACTGCCTTCCTCGTCGCTCACTCGGGCGGTTCCTCTTTGAAGACGCTCCTGTAGATCACCTCGGAGAGCCGGTGCGCCGCCACCGTCGCCAAAGCTCCGGTGGCCGCGAGGAGGGCCGCCCAGATCAGTCTGCGCAGGATGTAGCTGTCCACTTCCGCTCCTTGTCGCGCTACTTGGTCTGCTCAGCGGAGTAAACCAACTCCGCGGGTTCACCAACGGGCCGGTCGGGCTCCCTTTCGGGGTATATACCCCAGCGCTCGAAGAACAGGCGGTAGACGGCGTGAGTCCAGCGGCTGTCGGCGGCCTCGAGGAGGCCGTGCGAACCGTGCGGCAGGATCCAGACCCGGACCAGGTCGTTGTCCTTGGCCGCCTCGGCAAGGATCCGCGCCTGATCGACCTTGACGATCGGGTCGTCCTCGGGATGAAGGATGAGCAGCGGAACCCTGGCGTCGCCGACCTGGTCGCGGCCAGCCGATCGCCGCCAGATCTCGTCGGCGTCGAGCCCGTAGTAGGGAGCGGTGACGTACTCCATCACGTGGAGCATGTCCTCCGCCTCAGGCGGCCAGCGCCCCGAGCGCACCCGCGAGGTCAGCGCGGCCTCGAAGGCACGGTGAAGGGCGTAGCGGGGATGGCCCCTGGGGACCGGTTCGGACAGACGCCCCCAGACCTCCTTCGGCACCGCCGGCGGCGAGACCGCGAGGATCCCCCCGTCGAGCGCGTCTGCGGTCTCGTCGTAGTGAGAAGCGTTTACGACGCAGCCGCCGCCGAGCGAGATCCCAAGCGCCCCGACGCTGGTCGCGCCCAGGGTCTTCAGGTAGCGAGCGAGGGCGAGGATGTCGAGGCCCTCCTTCCATCCGCCGGTCGAGGGAGCCGGCGAGGTCAGCTCGGTCATCCCGAAGCTGCGGAGATCGAGCACCGCGACGTTGAAGCCCCACTCGTAGTAGGCGCGGACGGCGATCGAGCGCACGTAGTCGAAGCGGCTCGAGGTGAAGATGCCGTGGACGACGATCAGGCCGGGCCGCGCCGCCTCCTGGAGGGCGATCGAGGCCGCAAACCGCTCGCCGTCGGCCCCCTCGACGATGTGATCCTTGAACTGGCCGGGGTAGCGGTAGCCGATCACCGCCCCCTCCCGATGCTGAGCGACGACGAAGTTGGAGATGTCGGCGAAGCCCATGCGGGCTTCGGCCCAGTCGCTGTGATGGAGGTGCTGCGGGATCGCCTCGAGGTCGCGCATCAGCGCGTCCATGCTCCGCTCGCGCCGCGGGGGGACCGGCAGCGAGCGCGGTGTCCGCCGCGCGAGGTCGATGAGGAAGTCGCGGACGCGGCCACCGACCAGCTGCCCGAGGAGCCAGAGCGGCAGCAGGACGATCCCGACGATGACGTTGACCAGCTTCGCGGCGCCGTGCAGGACCTGGTCCTGGCGGCGCGTCCGTGCCAGCCCCTCCCACATCGGTGGCCCCTAGCCCGCGACGCGCTCGGCCGCCGGACGCGGTTCGAGCCCCCCGCAGATCGTCTCCACCACCAGCTCCTTGGCGTGCTCGAAGTCCTCATCGGCGCCCGGGACCACCTCGAAGATCCAGCCGGTGAGGAGCTGCTCGATCGCCCCGTAGAAGAGCATCGAGGCAAACGCCGGGCTGACGTCCTTGCGGAACTCGCCGGCGGCCTGGGCGTCGGCGACGATCTTCTCGATCAGCTCGTACGCCTGCCTGATCTCGGCGAGGTGGGTGCGGCCGAATGAGTTCGCCGCCCGGGTGACCTCGACGATGATGACCTTCATCAGCTCGGGCTCGTGACGGTAGGACTCGATGATGAACCCGGCGACGCCGCCGAGCTTCTTCCGGACCGAGCCGCCGCCCTCCTGGACCTTCTCGCTGGCGTCGAGGAGGAGCGACCAGCGCTCGGTGAAGAGCTCATTCAGCATCTGGTCCTTGGAGTCGAAGTAGTGGTAGACGAGCCCGTAGGCGACCCCGGCCTCGCTGGCGACGTCCGAGACCCGGGCGCTGTGGAAGCCCTGGCGGGCGAAGACCCGGATCGCGGCGTCGAGGATCGCCCGGCGCTTGTCGGCCTGCCCGTTGGCCATCAGCTCGCTCCCGCGGTTGTCGTCTCGGCGAGACGCGAGGCGGCTTCGGAAACCTGGGGCCAGCGGTAGGCGCCCTCTCGCCGGTTTCGCAGCGAGGGCAGGCTCTGACGGATCCGGTCCTGGGCGGAGAAGTCGAGCTCTGCGCGGACGAAGCACTCGCTGTCCGGAGCCTCGGCGAGGACGACCCCCCAAGGATCGACGATCAGCGAGCGGCCAAAGCTCCGGTAATGCGGCGGTGCCTCGCCGATCTGGTCGGCGGCGACGATGAAGACCTGGTTCTCGACCGCGCGGGCGCACAGCAGGAGCTCCCAGTGGTCGCGACCGGTGCGCTCGGTGAAGGCGGAGGGCACCGTTATCACGCGCGCCTCGCGTAGAGCGAGGATCCGGTAGAGCTCGGGAAAGCGGAGGTCGTAACAGATGGTCAACCCGAGGGGGACACCGCCGGCGTCGGCGACGACGATCTCGTCGCCCGGCTCCTCGGCCGCCGACTCGCGATAGGCGACCTCGTCGACGTCCACGTCGAACATGTGGATCTTCCGGTAGACGGCGAGCCGCTCGCCGTCGGGCCCGAGGAGGACCGAGGTGTTGGAGAGCTTCTCCTGGCCCGGGACCCGCTCGGCGATGCTGCCCGCGACCAGGTGGATGCCCAGCTCCCGGGCCCAGCCGGCGGCCGCGGTCAGCGCGGGGCCGTCGAGCGGCTGGGCGGCAGCGCGCAAGGTCTCGGCGTCTCCGAGGACGGTCCATTTCTCCGGCAGCACCACCAGCTCGGCGCCGTCGCCGGCGGCGGCTCGGACGAGCCGCTCGGCCACCTCGAGGTTGCGCTCGTAGTCCCCGGTTGAGTTGAGCTGTACAGCGGCGGCGCGCATCACTTCTCCTCGTGATCCAGCCTTCGGCAGCTTCGCGGCCGTGTTCGGCTGACTGACCAGTCAATCTAGCGCCCGGGCCTGGCGTACGTTGCGCGAAAGCTCGCGCAACTGTGAGCCCTCGCAGGTTCCAGGCGGGCTCCCAGGGGGCAAACCGAGAGGGATGCCCCGCAGTTGGCTGCCCCGAACGAAGACGGCTTTCGAGTCCCGCACCGAGGTCTGGCGCGAGGCCGGACTCGGCTCGGAGATTGACCGGGCCGCCGCCCGCCGAGGCCGGGGCGAGGCTGTGATCGCGCTGGTGCTGATCGGCGCGGTCCTCTTCCTGTTCTCGGAGCGAAAGGAACTCTTCCCCGGCTACGGGCTTGAGGTGCGGATCGCGACCGTCGCCCTGCTGGTCATCCTCGGCTGGGGGCTCGCCCGCGCGCTGGGACGATGGATGGGCCCGGCGCTGTACCGGCGACTCGAGCCCGGCACCGCCGGCACAATCGGCTTTCTCGTCCGCCTGCTGACGATCGGGCTGGTGGTCGTGATTGCGCTCCGCATCGCGGGGCTGAAGCCGGGGACCCTGGCGGTGGGCGGCGCGTTCACCGCGGTGATCCTCGGGCTCGCGGCCCAGCAGGTGCTCGGCAACCTGCTCGCGGGAATCGTCCTGCTCGGCAGCAGGCCCTTCCGGGTGGGGGAGCGGATCCGGCTGCAGGGCGGCGGATTGGCCGGGCAGACCGACGGCATCGTCGGCCAGCTCGGGCTCTTCTACACCACCCTCGTGAATGGCGCCGATCGGATCCTCGTCCCAAACGGCATCCTTCTTCAGTGCGCGGTCACCCCTCTTCGTGAGCCCGAGCGGGTCGAGCTCCGCGCTCGCTTCGACGCCGGGACGAGCCCACGCGAGGTGCAGGAGAGGCTCGAGCGGCAGATCTCGGTGCCCCTCCGGTATCCGCCCCACATCGCCGTCGAGGAGCTTGACCGCAACGACGTGGTTGTCCGAATCGTCACCACCCCACTCGACCCGCGCGACGGCGCCAAGCTGGCGGAGGAGATCCTCGCTGGAGTGCACGGGACCGATGGCGCCCGCCCGGCCGCCGAACCGGACTCGACCGACTAGCCCTGGAAGCATCGGACCGCTGTGTGAGGTGCGGGGACCGCGCGCGGGATCGTCGGCGTAACCTTGGGCCGGGGAGATCGATGGAGAGCGCATGAGCTCGACAGGATCCGAGGCAGCGGCTTGCCGAAGCTGCGGCGCGAGCAACCCCGAGGGGTCCCAATTCTGCGGATCGTGTGGCGCCGGCCTCGCCGCCGTGGAGGCCTGTCCGCGATGTGGCACGGAGAATCCGGTCGGCCAGTCGTTCTGCAACTCATGCGGCGCGAGCCTCGACGCCGGGTCGATGCCGGACGAGGCCCCGCTGAGCGCGACCCAGCCGGAGCTCGACGGCGAGCGCAAGCAGGTGACGGTCCTGTTCGCCGACGTCAAGGGCTCGATGGACATGGCCGAGCAGATCGATCCCGAGGAGTGGCGCCAGATCATGCAGCGCTTCTTCTCGCTGCTCTCCGAGGGCGTCCGGCGGTTCGAGGGCACGGTGGACAAGTTCACCGGCGACGGGATCATGGCGCTGTTCGGGGCCCCGATCGCGCACGAGGACCACGCGCCGCGGGCCTGCTTCGCGGCGCTCCACATCGGCGAGCTGGTCTCCGAGTACGCGGGCGAGCTTCGCCGCGCCAAGGGGCTGAGCTTCTCGGTCAGGATCGGGATCAACTCGGGCGAGGTGGTCGCGGGCGCGATCGGCGAGGACAGCGAGCCCGAGTACACGGCCGTCGGCCACACGGTCGGCCTGGCGCAGCGCATGGAGGCGCTGGCCGAGCCCGGCAAGGCCTACCTCACCGAGCACGCCGCGAAGCTCGCCGAGGGCTACCTCGAGCTGAAGGACCTCGGCGAGTTCGAGGTCAAGGGCGCGAGCCGGCCGATCCAGGTCTTCGAGCTGATCGGGGCGGGCTCGGCGCGATCGCGGCTGGACCTCTCGCGAGAGCGCGGGCTGTCGCCGATTCGTCGGCAGAGCCGAGGAGATGAAGGTCCTCGAGGAGGCGCTCGAGCGGGCCAAGGAGGGACGGGGCGCGGTGATCGGCGTGGTCGCCGATCCCGGGCGTCGGCAAGAGCCGCCTCTGCCACGAGTTCGCGGAGCGATGCAGGGCACGCGGGATCGAGGTCTACGAGGCCCAGGCTCAGGCGCATGGCGAGGCGATCCCGTTCCTGCCGGTGCTGCAGATGCTGCGCGGCTACTTCGGGATCGAGGATCGCGACTCCGAGCGGGTCGCCCGGGAGAAGATCGCCGGCCGGCTGCTGCTGCTCGATCCCGACTTCGCGGACGACCTGCCGCTCGTCTTCGACTTCCTCGCCGTGCCCGATCCCGGAGCGCCCGGCGCCGCAGGTGAGCGCCGAGGCGAGGCAGCGGCTCCTGCGCGGCGTGATCAGGCGGCTGTACCGGGTCCCCGGGCGCACGGAGGTCGTCGTCAACGTGATCGAGGACCTGCACTGGATGGACGAGGGCAGCGAGGCGTTCCTCGCGGAGATGGTCGGCGCGGTCGAGGGAACGGCGACCCTGGCGGTGGTCAACTTCCGGCCGGAGTACGAGGCCGACGTGGGCCGACTCGCCGGTCTACCGGCGGATCACGCTGATGCCGCTCGGACCGGACTCGACCAGGGAGCTGCTGACCGACCTGGCCGGCGGCGATCCCTCGCTCGACGGTCTCGCCGAGCTGATCCACGAGCGAACCGGCGGCAACCCGTTCTTCATCGAGGAGGTCGTCCGCGAGCTGGTCGAGGCCGGCATACCTCGAGGGCGACCGCGGCGCGTACCGGCTGACCAAGCCGGTGGGCGACACCGGGGTGCCCGCCACGGTGCAGGCGATCCTCGCGGCCCGAATCGACCGGCTCGCGGCCGCGAAGGCGCTCCTGCAGGCGGCCGCGGTGATCGGCAAGGAGGTCCCGGAGCCGGCGCTTCGCATGCGTCTCCGGCCTCGACGACGAAGCGCTCGCGGAGGGGCTGAAGGAGCTGATCGGCGCCGGCTTCCTCTACGAGGCCGAGATCTACCCGGAGCGCGTCCTCGCCTTCAGCCACCCGCTGACCCAGGAGGTCGCCTACGGCTCGCAGCTCGGCGAGCAGCGGGCCAGCCGCCCACGCCGCGACCGCCCGGGCGATGATCGAGCTCAACCCCGACCGTCACGACGAGCTGGCGGCGCTGATCGCCCAGCACCTCGAGCAGGGCGGCGAGACGCTGGAGGCGGCGCGCTGGAACGCCCGCGCCGCGCACTGGGCCGGCTACAGCCACCCGCACGACGCGCTCCGGCTCTGGGCGAAGGTCACCGAGCTCGCCTCGGAGCTGCCCGAGGACGAGGAGACCTCGGCGCTCGGCGTCTTCTCGCGGCTGCTCCAGCTCGACTACGCCTGGCGGCTCGGGATGGAGCAGGAACGGGTCGACTCGCTGGTCGAGGAGGCCCGCGAGATCGCCACCAGGACCGGCGACCTGCGCTCGCTGACCCTGCTGCGGCTGCTCGAGTCGGCGCGCCCGGGCCTGGACGCAGCCCGCCGCGCGATTGGACCGCGGCCGTCGACGAGGCGATCGCGCTTGCGGACGAGTCCGGCGACGACGCCCTGCGGGTGGCGATCCGGACCGCGGGCTCCTACGCGTACCTGGCGCGCGGCGATTTCGACCACTGCGAGCGGCTGCTCGACGAGGCGCTCGAGATCGCCGGGGACGACCACAGCGCGGGGGCCGGAATCGTGATCGGCTGCCCGTACGCGTGGGCGATTCATGGCGAAGGGCGGTGATCCGGCGCGACCGCGGCGAATTCGACGCCGGCGAGGAGCTCTTCGAGACGGCCCTGCGGATCGCCGGCCGAGCAGGGCGACCCCGAGACCGAGAGCTGGACGCGCGGCAACCTCGCGCTGCTGCTCTCGGTTCGCGGGCGACCTCGATCGCGGCCCTCGGGCTCGCCCAGCGCAACTACGAGCTCACCGAGCGCCTCGGCGACGTCTTCTCGCGGACACTGGGCGCTGATCCACCTCGGCTTCGTCCGCCTGCGAGCGCGGGGACGCCGAGGGCGCTCTCGAGGCCATCGAGCGGGCCGACCGCCTCTACCGCGAGGCGATGGGCAGCGGCGGGCGAGGCCGAGGCCTGGCGCAGCCGCGCTGATTCGCCGAGGCGCTGCTCGGCGTCGGCAGGGTGCCGGAGGCGCTCGAGCACGCCGAGCGCGCGCTGCGATCGCTCGCGAGCGAGGCCTGCGCTGGGCGCTGCCGCGGGCGCTTCGCGCCCTTGGCGAGGCACGGGCCGCCGCGGGCGAGGAGGAGGGAGCCAGTCGAGGCCTTTGAGGAGGCTGCCGCGGTGGCGCGGCGAGACAGGCTCCGTCTTCGAGCTCGGCCAGGTGGAGGCGGCCCGCGAGTCGGCTCGGATCGCCGCGAGCTAGCCGCGGGACTATTGAGGCTCGGTCGGGCCGATCCGCCCGAGACCGGGCAGGAAGCGGCCGACGCGGCGGGCCCAGCCGCGGTAGGCCTCGCCGTGGGCCCGGAGCAGATGGGGCTCCTCGACCAGGCGGACCTGGACCTCGAAGGCGACGATCCCGACCGGGATCGAAGCAAGCGAGAGCCAGGTGGGGACCAGCAGAGCGAACCCCAGCCAGGCGATCACCATGAAGGTGTAGATCGGGTTGCGGCAGAGGGCGAAGACGCCGTCGGTGACCAGCTCGGTGCGCTCGCTCTCGT
The DNA here is from genome assembly GCA_963780305.1 of uncultured Solirubrobacterales bacterium. Taxonomy (GTDB): domain Bacteria; phylum Actinomycetota; class Thermoleophilia; order Solirubrobacterales; family 70-9; genus CAVVYV01. The sequence continues at coordinate 90,141 of CAWABN010000015.1, read as the reverse complement.
CGACCCCGATCCGCCAGGAGGCCCCCATCGCCATCTGGGCGAGGAAGGTGCCGGCGATGCCGATTCCGCAGCAGAGGAAGCCGATCGCCCGCAGGGCGTCGGTCTCCAGCGACTCGATCGGCTCGAGCCCATCGGCCAGGACCAGGATCGGGTTGGCCGAGCCCATCGCGAGGGCCGCTACGAAGAGGGCGCCGCCAAGCAGCTCCAGCGGCGGGGCCCCGCGGAGGCCGGCGATGCCGGTGCGCCCCGTCGTCCGCAGGGCGACGACCACGCGCACTCCGAAGGCGAGGCCCAGGTAGACGACCAGCAGGCCGACCGCCCAGCCGGCCATTTCAGCTGTTCGGGTTCTCGCCGTCCGAGCCGCGGCGGCGCTCGAGCTCGGCCACCAGCGCCTTGGTGTGCATCGCCGCCAGCAGGTCGTTGAGCGGCTGGGTCCCCGCCTCGATCAGTCGCATGGCCTCATCAGGGTCCAGCTCTCCCGCCAGTCGCTCCATCAGAACGTCGACCTCCTCGCTGACCAGCTCGCCCATCGCACCCTTGTAGCGGAGGGTGTCGTAGACGGTGAAGCCGATCCGCTCGTCGTAGCCGCCGGCGCGGAAGCGGCTGATCGCCTCGATGATCCGTACGTCGCTGGGCGAGTAGCCCTTTTTGTCGGGCGTCAGCACCTCGAGTTCGGCGAGCCGGTCGAGAGCCTCCTTCGGGACGCCGTAGCGGTGGCGAACCTCGGTGGCGCTGACCCGCTCGCTCTCCCCCTCCAGCGCCCGCTCCAGCATCCTGTCGCCGAGCTCGATCAGGGCCTTGGCGCGATCGGGATCCTCCTCGAGCAGGTCCTTGATCACCCGCAGCGGCATGTAGCGCTCCTCCTGCAGCTGCTTGATCAGGCGGATACGCTCGACGAACTCGGCCGGGTAGTAGGCCATGTTGCGGGACGTCTTGACCGGCTCCGGGAGCAGCCCCTCGCGCAGGTAGTGCTTGATCGTCGCCGCCGAGACGCCGGATGCCTCGGCGAGCTCCCCCATCCTCAGCATCTCCTCGTTCTTGGTCTCCGGAGCGCTCATGCCAGGAACGGCTCCTCCTTCTGGGCGGTGTCCGGTCCCTTGGCCGCGCCGGTCTCGGCCAGCGCCTGGACCTCCTCGCTCGAGTAGCCGCTCTCGGTCAGCACCTCCACGGTGTGCTCGCCGAGGGCCGGCGCCGGACGGTCGATCCCGGCCGGGGTCCGGGACAGCCGGATCGGAAATCCGAGCTGGCGGACCTCGCCGAGCTCCGGCTGCTGGTAGGAGACGGTCATCTCCCGCTCCCTGACCAGCTCCGACTCCAGCGCCTCGTCGAGATCGAGGATCGGCTCGATCATCGCGTCGTGCTCGTCGTTGAAGACGCGCCACCCCTCCCGGGTGCGCGACCGGAAGATCTCCGTGACCTCGCGTGTGGGCCTCGGAGCCTGGCCGCTCGAACTGCTTGTCTGCCAGGTCCTCCCGGCCGACCCCGCGGCAGAAGGCCTGCCAGAACTTCGGCTCCAGGGCGCCGCAGGTGACCCAGCCATCCTTCGCCTCGTAGGGCCGGTAGCAGATGATCGCGCCGGCGAGCATCACCTCTCCCCGCCGAGGCACCTCGCCCGAGCAGAAATAGCGGGCGGCCTCCATCACCAGCCAGCTCAGCGAGCCATCGGTCATCGAGATGTCGACCATCTGCCCCTCTCCGCTGCGCCGCGCCTCGTGGAGCGCCGCCAGGATCCCGACCGCGGCCATCATCCCGCCGCCGCCCAGGTCGGCGATCTGTCCCGCGGACTGAATCGGGGGCCCGCCGGCCTCCCCGGTGAGGCCCAGCAGGCCGTTGAGGCCAAGATAGTTCATGTCGTGGCCGGCCCGATCACGGTTTGGGCCGTCCTGGCCGTAGCCGGTGATCGGGCAGTAGACGAGGGCCGGGTTCGCCTGCCTGAGCGCCTCGTAGCCGATGCCGAGGCGATCGAGCACGCCCGGGCGAAAGCTCTCGACCAGGACGTCGGCCGACTCCGTCAGCCTGAGCAGTGCCTGCTTTCCCCCTTCTTGCTTCAGATCGAGCCGGATGGAGCGCTTGTTCCGGTTCAGCGCCAGGTAGAGCGCCGAGCGGGTCCCCAGGGGCGTCTGCTCGTCCGAGCCGTAGAGCGGCGGCGCCCAGCGAACGTAGTCGCCGGCGCCGGTGTCCTCGACCTTGATCACATCGGCGCCGAGGTCGGCGAGCAGGAGCGTGCAGAAGCCCCCGGGCAGGAGCCGGGTGAGGTCCAGGACCCGCACGTCGGTGAGGGGGCGCTGCGTCATTCGTTGGCCGCCTCGGTCGTCTCGATCGGATGGGAGAGCACCTCGCGCCTGGTCGGCTCGTCCCGCTTCGGAACCCCGAGCATCTCGCGGGCCTCGGCGACGGTGGCGGCTCGCCGGCCGACGTCCTCGGACATCTGCCGCGCTTTGGCGATCAGCTCCCCGTTCGACTTCGCCATCTCGCCGTTGGGCAGGTAGAGGTTGTCCTCGAGCCCGGCGCGGACGTTGCCCCCGAGCGCCAGGGCCGCGCCGATCAGGCGCCACTGGTCACGAGAGATGCCGATCAGCTGCCACTGGTTGAGGCCCTCGGCGCCGCCGGGGATCTGCTCGGACATCAGGGCGACGTTGCGGGCGTTGGGCCGGATGCCGCCGTTCACCCCGATCACCAGCGAGATCTGCAGCGGCTCCTCCAGCAGCCCCATGTCGAGCAGCGGGTCGAGGTTGGCGACGTGGCCCGCGTCGAAGCACTCGTGCTCGGGCTTGATCCCCAACTCCCGCATCGCGGTCAGGAACTCGATGATCGTGTCGAAGCTGTTTTCGAAGACCGCCTTGAAGACGAAGTCCTTCCGCCGCCGCGAGTACTTGGCGTAATTCATCGAGCTCATGTTCAGAGCCGCGACGTCCGGCCTCAGCTCCCGCAGGTAGGCGATCCGCTTCTCGATCGGCACCCCGATCGCGCCGGTCGAGTAGTTGATGATCACGTCATCGACCTCGGCTTTGATCGCGTCGGTGATCGCGCGAAAGTCCTCGATCTCATAGGAGGGCGTGCCGTCGGGGGTGCGGGCGTGGATGTGGATCTGGGACCCGCCCTCGTCGACGACCCGCCTGGCCTCCGCCGCGTACTCCTCCGGCGTATAGGGGATCGCCGGGCTCTGGTCGCGGTTGGCGATCGCGCCGGAGATCGAGCAGCTGATGATCACCGGATCCTCGAAGCGGCTCACACCGGCATCACCCCGTGCTTCTTCCAGGGCCGCTCGACTCGCTTGTCCTTCGCCATCCGTAGCCCCCGGATCACCGTCGGCCGGGTCTCGCGCGGGTCGATCACGTCGTCGATCAGGGCGTTCTTGGCGGCGATGTAGGGATCGATGTTCTTCTTCACGTTCTCGAGCATCTCGGCGCGGGTTCGATCGGGGTCGTCGGAGGCCTCGATCGCGGAGCGGCCGATGATGTTGACCGCGCCCTCCGGCCCCATCACCGAGATCTCGGCGGTCGGCCAGGCGACGATCAGGTCGGGCTCATAGGCCTTGCCGTTCATCACGTAGTAGCCGGCGCCGTAGGCCTTGCGGACGACCACGGTCACCTTGGGGACGGTCGCCCGAGAGACCGCGTAGAGCATCTTCGCCCCGTGGCGGATGATCCCGGCGTGCTCGACCTTGGAGCCGACCATGAAGCCGGGCACGTCCTGGAGGAAGAGCAGCGGGATGCCGAAGGCGTCGCAGAGGTTGATGAAGCGGGCGGCCTTGTCGGCGGAGTCGTTCTCGAGGATGCCGCCGAGCTGCTTGGGCTGGTTGGCGACGATCCCGGTCGGGCTGGCCGCCGAAGCGGGCGAGGCAGGTGATGAGCGTCTTCGCGAACTTCGGCTTGATGTCGAGGATCTCGCCGTCGTCGACGATCTCGCGGATCACCTCGTACATGTCGTAGGGGTGCCGCGATGACTCGGGAACGATGTCGAGCAGCTGCTCCGACATCCGGTCCTCGGGATCCTTGGTCTCGACGACCGGCGGGCGCTCCTCGCAGTTGGAGGGGAAGAAGGAGAGGTAGCGCTTGATCACCTCGATGCACTCGGCGTCGTCCGCCACCTCGAGGTCGCCGACGCCGGACTTGCGGCAGTGGACCTTGGCGCCGCCGAGGTCCTCCATCGAGATGTCCTCGCCGGTGACCGCCTTGGTCAGGTGCGGGCCGGCCAGCGCCATCGCGCCCTGGCCGACCACCATCGGCACGAAGTCGGCGAGCCCGGGGATGTAGGCGGTCCCGGCCGCGCAGGGGCCGAGCATCGCGGCGACCAGCGGGATCACCCCCGACATCGTCACCTCCTCGCGGAAGAGGTGGCCGGAGCCGGCGAACAGCGAGCCCGCCGCCTCCTGGATCCGCGCCCCGGCCGAGTCGAGCAGCCAGATCATCGGCATCCGCTTCTGCAGCGCCATCTCGCGCAGGCGGCCGACCTTGAGCTCGCCGGTCATCCCCATCGAGCCGGCCATCACGGTGAAGTCGTAGGCGGCGATCGCGCAGGGGCGCCCGTCGACGTCGCCCCAGCCGGTGATCACGCCGTCGGCGGGCGCCTCGCGTCCCTCCATCGCTCGCTGGGAGAAGTGGGGCCCGCCGTGGATCCCCATCTCGACGAAGCTGCCCTCGTCGCAGAGCAGGTCGAGGCGCTCGCGCGCGGTCAGCTTCCCGCGCTCGTGCTGGATGGCGATCTTCTCCTCGCCGCCGCCGAGCTTCGCCTCGCTCGCGGCGCTCGTGAAGGTCCTCGACCAGGTCCTTCATTCCGGTCTCCGTGCCGTGCTCGGTACTTCCCGGGGCCTCGGGCGCGTCGGCCGGCGCGGCCTCGACCTCGGGAAGGTGCTCGGGCTCGCCGTCGCCAACCGCGGGGCGCTCGGCGGTCTTCTGCCGCTCCTCGCTCGCCTCCGAATCCGCGGCCTGCCCTTCCTCGCCCGCCTGCGGCTCCTCGATCTCGGTTCTGTCGGTGTGCTCGTCCATCAGCGTCCCTTCCATTCGGGTCGCGCTTCTCGAAGAACGCCTTGACGCCCTCCTGGATGTCCTCGGTGGAGAAGGTGAGCGAGAGCTGGGAGCGCAGGAACTCGAGCGCGTCGTCGAGCGCCATGTCCTGCTGGCGGTACATCGCGTCGTGGCCGAGCCGCATCAGCACCGGGCTCTTCGAGGCGAGCTTGCTCGCCCACTCGCCCACCGCCGCGTCGAACTCGTCCGGCGGGAACCACCTTGTTGGCGAGCCCGTAGCTGACCGCCTCCTCGGCCGAGATCTGCTCGCCCAGCAGCATCATCTCGTTCACCTTCTTGCGCGGGACGTTGCGGTAGATGATCGACATGATCATGTAGGGGAAGGCGCCGACGTTGATCTCGGGCGTGCCGAAGCGAGCGCCCTCCTTGGCGATCAGCAGGTCGCAGGAGAGCGCCAGCCCCATGCCGCCGGCGAGCACGTGGCCGTTGGCCGCGCAGAGCGATGGCTTGCCGAGCCGCGGCATCAGCCGGAAGAACTCGAGGAAGAGGTCGGAGGCGAAGTGCTTGTCGACCAGGGGCACCTCGGCGGCGAAGCCGCCGAGGTCGGCGCCGGCGCAGAAGACCTTGTCTCCCGCGCCCGGTGAGGACCACGGCAGCGCACCTCGTCGTCGTCGCGGGCGCGCTTCATCGCCTCCACCAGCTCCGAGAGCAGCGCGGCGTTGAGCGCGTTTCGCTGCTCGGGCCGATTCAGGGTCACGGTGGCGACCCCGTCGCTGACCTCGTAGAGAAGCTCGTCGGCCATCTGCGTCGGAGCCTAGTGGTTCTTGCCGCAGATGGGAAGTGCTACGTCTTACTGCCTACAGTGGCAAGGCCGAATTTCGGTGTTGCGGTGAGAAGTAAGAAGTCCTACACTCCACTTTTCCCCGCACCCCCCGCGGCGGATCAGCCCCGAGCAAGGAGCCAGCAACAGTGGCCACCGCGACCGACACCGTCATCAAGCCCGATCACGGCGCGCACCGCAAGCACTTCATCTTCACCGACGAGCACGAGGAGCTGCGCGAGTCGATGAAGGCCTGGGTGCTGAAGGAGTGCACCCCGAACCGGTTCGAGTGGGAGGAGAACCTCTGGCCCGACTCGATCCTGAAGCGCGCCGGCGACCTCGGCTACCTCGGCCTCTGCTACCCGGAGGAGTACGGCGGACAGGGCGGCGACTACTTCTACTCGCTGGTCCGCGCGGAGCGCATGAGCTACTCGGGCTGCGGCGGGCTCAACATGGGCTTCGCGGTCCACACCGACATGGCGACGCCGCCGATCCACCTGCTCGGCACCGAGGAGCAGAAGCAGCGCTACCTGGTCCCCGTCGATCAAGGGCGAGATGATCAGCTGCCTCGGGATCACCGAGCCGGGCGCCGGCTCCGACGTCGCCGGCATCCGCACCACCGCGATCCGCGACGGCGACGAGTACGTGATCAACGGCTCCAAGACCTTCATCACCAACGGCCTCCGCGCCAACTACATCGTCCTGGTCGCGAAGACCGACCCCGACGCGGGCCACGACGGGATCACCCTGTTCGTGGTCGACCTCCGCGACGAGGACGGCAACGAGGTCCCCGGCTTCAGCGTCTCCCGGAAGCTCGAGAAGATGGGCATGCACGCCTCCGACACCGGCGAGCTCTCCTTCGAGGACGTTCGGGTGCCGGCCGAGAACGTGCTCGGCGAGGATCGGCAAGGGCTTCTACCACATCTCCTGGGAGCTCCAGGGCGAGCGGCTGGTGGCCGCGATCGGCTGCGTCGCCGGCGCCGAGCGGATGTTCGAGCGCACGCTCGAGTACGCGAAGGAGCGCGAGGCGTTCGGCCGCCCGATCGGCCGCTTCCAGGCGATCCGCCACAAGTTCGCCGAGATGTCGACGAAGATCGAGGCCGCCAAGCAGTTCGTCTACGCGACCGCCTGGCGCTTCGCCAACGGCGAGTACCCCGTTCGCGAGATCACCGCAGGCGAAGCTGTTCGCCTCCCGGGTGATCGAGCGAGGTCGCCGACGAGTGCATCCAGATCCACGGCGGCTACGGCTACATGAAGGAGTACGAGATCGAGCGCGCCTACCGCGACGCCCGCCTCAACCGGATCGGCGCCGGCACCGACGAGATCATGCTCGAGGTGCTCGGGCGCTCCTACGGGCTCTAGGGCGGCCGCAGCGGGCCCGACTGATGCGAAGCCGGGCCGCTGCTGGAGTCAGGCTAGGCCTGCGCCTGCTCCTTGTAGAGCTCGATGTTCTCCTCGGCCGTCTCGACGATCGGCCGGACCTCGATCGCGCCGTCGCGGATCGGTGCCTCTGGGCCCACTCGACCGCCTCGTCGAGGTCCTTGCACTCGAGGATCCAGTAGCCGGCGATCTGCTCCTTCGACTCCGCGAACGGGCCGTCGGTGACGACGGCCTTGCCGTCCTTGCCGTAGCGGAGCGTTCTCGCCGATGGCGCTCGGCCCGAGGCCCTCGCCGTCCAGCATGACGCCCGCCTTCCTGAGCTCGTCGTTGAACTTGTCCATCTCCGCGACGATCTCCTCCATCTGCTCGGGCGTGGCCTGCGTCCATGCAGGACTCGTCGCCGATCAGGGACACCATGAACTGCTCATCTGATTCCTCCTTTTCGGGCGGCGCCGTTCGCCGCTTTCACGATAACGACGAGCGAAACGCGCCTATTCGACGTTTTTTCCGAGCTCCTCGATCCGGCGCTCGAGGAACGCCCGCTGGACCGGGTTGGTGCTGAGCTCGAGCCCCCGGCGATAGGCCTCCACGGCCTCCTCGGCGCGGCCCAGGCGCGCCAGGAGGTCGGCGCGGCTGACGTGGAAGGGCGCGTAGCGGTCGAGGCCCTCGATCGCGTCGATCAGCTCCAGGCCCGCCTCGGGGCCGCGGTCCATCGCCACCGCGATCGCGCGGTTCAGCTCGATCACGGGCGAGGGCTGGATCCGGCGCAGCTGGCCGTAGAGGAGGCCGATCCGGCGCCAGTCGGTCTCCTCGGCGCGCTCGGCGCGTGCGTGCTCGGCGGCGATCCTGGCCTGGATCGAGTAGGGCCCGACGACGCCGGTGAGCGACTCCACCAGCCTCAGCCCCTCCTCGATCTGGGCGCGGTCCCAGAGCGAGCGGTCCTGGTCCGCGAGCAGCACCATCTCGCCCGCCTCGTCCACTCGCGCCTCGCGCCGGGAGTGCTGGAGCAGCATCAGCGCCAGCAGCGCCCTCGCCTCGGGGTCGCCGGGAAGGGTCTCGACCAGCACCCGCGCCAGCCGGATCGCCTCGTCGGCGAGCTCGGTGCGGATCAGCGCCTCGGAGCCGGAGGCGAAGTAGCCCTCGTTGAAGATCAGATACAGCGTCGCCAGCACCGAGGTCAGCCGCTCGGGCAGCTGCTCGGCCGAGGGCACCTCGTAGGGGATGCCGGCGTCGCGGATCTTGCCCTTGGCGCGGACCAGCCGCTGCGCCATCGTCGCCTCGGAGGTCAGGAAGGCGCTGGCGATCTCCGCCGTGGTCAGGCCGCCGAGCGTGCGCAGGGTGAGGGCGACGCGCGCCTGCGGCCGCAGCGCCGGGTGGCAGCAGGTGAAGATCAGCCGCAGCCGGTCGTCGGGCATCTCGTCCTCGGGCTGCTCGGTCCCGGCCTCGATCTCCTCGGCGCTCGGCGCCAGCGCGCTCCAGGCCCTCGAGCACCTCCTTCTTCACCTGAAGCGTCCGCTCGCGCCGCAGCCGGTCGATCGCCTTGTTGCGCGCGACGCGGGTGATCCAGGCGCCCGGGTTGTCGGGAGTGCCGTCGCGTGGGCCAGCGCTCGAGCGCCACCACGAACGCCTCCTGCACGGCCTCCTCGGCGGCGTCGAAGTCGCCGAGGACGCGGATCAGGCTCGCGACCGCCCGTCCCGACTCGTGCCGGAACAGGCGGTCGACGAGCTGATCGGAGGGGGTCCCTATGACGCGGTGGCCTGGGTCGCGCCGGCCTCGGCCGGGTCCTCGTAGCCGTACTCGGAGTAGTCCATCACCGGCCGCACCTCGACCGAGCCGTCCTGGAACGGGATCTTCTTCGCGTACTCGAGGGCCTCGTCGAGGTCCTTGCACTCGAGCAGGTAGAAGCCGCCGAGCTGCTCCTTGGACTCGGCGAAGGGCCCGTCGGTGACGGTCGCGCTCGCTCGCCCTCCTCGATCCGTCACGGTCGACGCGGTGGCGCTCGGCTGGAGCCCCTCGCCGGCGATGAAGGCGCCCTTCTCGACCGCCTCCTGGCTGTAGGCGCCCCAGCGGTCCATCACGGCCTTCATCTCCTCGGGGCTGGCGTCCTCCATGCCGCCCTCCTCGACCGATCAATGTGAGCAGGTACTTCATCGTTTCCTCCTTGATCTGAGCGGCGCTTTCGCCGCTTCACCCTAACGACGAACAGGCCAACTCCCAAATCGACAGCGGCCGGTAAGAATCCCGTCATCGCCAATCTCGACCACATCCGCTCCTACTACGAGGCGCTCAACACCGGCGACGCCGACCTCGTCGCCTCGCACTTCACCGACGACGCCGTCCACTACTACACCCGCCTCGGGCCGCACCGCGGGCCGAGCGAGATCGGCGAGAACGCGAAGCTGGGGCGTCGAGAAGGTCGACGGCCAGTGGTGGCTCGAGCACGGGATCGAGTCAGGGCGACGAGGCGGTGATCGAGTGGACGATGACCTGGCGCGACCCGCAAGTCGGGCGAGAAGCGGCTCAACCGCGGCACCGAGTGGTTCCGGATCGAGCGACGGCAAGATCGCCGAGGTCCGCGCCTACCACCACGGGGACAAGAAGAACCCGCAGGGCGACCTGCTCGGCTTCGACCACGCCGGCCGCGGCCACACGACAATCGACGACTGGAAGCCGCCGAAGAAGAAGGCCCACACGTGACGGTGATCAAGGACACCGGCGAACGGCGGCCCCTTCCGCCCGTTCACCGAGGAGCACGAGGAGCTGCGCGAGTCGGTGCGGCGCTTCGTCAGCAAGGAGATCGCCCCCCACGTCGAGGAGTGGGAGGAGGCGCGCGAGTTCCCGCGCGAGCTGTTCGATCGCTGCGGCGAGCTCGGCTTCCTCGGCCTCAAGTACCCCGAGGAGTACGGCGGCCAGGGCGGCGACTACGTCCACGACGCGGTCTGGATCGAGGAGCTCTCGCGCTCGGGGGCCAGCGGCGGGGTCGCCGCCGGCCTCGGCGCCCACGCCGAGATCGCCACGCCCCCGATCTGGAAGTTCGGCACCGAGGAGCAGAAGCAGCGCTGGCTGGTGCCCGGGATCCGGGGCGAGCTGATCGGCGCGCTCGGGATCACCGAGCCCGGCGCCGGCTCCGACGTCGCCTCGATCCGCACCACCGCCCGAAGGGTCGACGGCGGCTACGTCGTCAACGGCTCCAAGACCTTCATCACCAACGGCGTCCGCGCCGACTTCCTCGTCTGCGCGGTGAAGACCACCGAGGAGGGCGGCCACCACGGCATCTCCTTCCTCGTCCTCGAGCGCGAGATGCCCGGCTACGAGGTCACGAGCAAGCTCGAGAAGATGGGCTGGCACTCATCCGACACCGGCGAGCTCGCCTTCACCGACGTCGAGGTCCCCGCCGAGAACCTGCTCGGCGAGGAGAACGGGGGCTTCAAGCTGATCATGGCCAACTTCCAGTGGGAGCGGCTGACGATGGCGCTGGGCGCGGTCGGCGGGATGCAGCGGGTCTTCGAGGCGACGCTCGCCTACGCCAAGGAGCGCGAGGCCTTCGGCCGGCCGATCGGCCGCTTCCAGGCGATCCGCCACAAGTTCGCCGAGATGTCGGTCAAGATCGAGGTCTCCCGGGCGCTCACCTACGCCTGCCTGCGCAAGTTCGCCGACGGCGAGGACGCCATCCGCGAGGTAACCCAGGCGAAGCTCTACACCCAGCGCGTCGCTTTGCGAGGTCGCCGACGAGGCGATCCAGATCCACGGCGGCTACGGCTACATGCGCGAGTACGGGGTCGAGCGCGCCTACCGCGACGCCCGCCTCGGCCCGATCGGCGGCGGCACCGACGAGGTGATGAAGGAGATCCTCGGGCGGCAGCTCGGCCTGTAGCTCGTGTGAGGTCGGTCACACGACCGGCGAGCCCAGGCGCGCGGAGCGATTACCTGGGGCCGCCTAGGGGTCATCCCCAATTGAAGAGGGACCACGGACGGTCCACCATCGTCCGGCTACGAGGCGGTGTCGATTTCAGCGGCACCCGTTCGTCGGACTTGTAAGAGCAATCAAGGAGGTATCCGTGTCCTCGCTAACTCGTTGGGTCCTCGCCCACAAGCGCACAGTGGTCAGCTTCTGGATCGTCGCCACCATCGCCGGAGTCATGGCCGCGGGCCCCGCGTCCGAGGCGCTCGATCAGGAGTTCTCGGTCCCCGAGAAGGAGGGCTGGGAGACCAACCTCGCGATCGCCGACCAGTACCAGGGCACCGGCGGTGACACCGCCCCGCTCGTTCCGGTCGCGACATTGCCGGACGGCGAATCGATCGACTCGCCGGGGGTGAAGACCGACCTGGCGAAGGTCGATGCCCGCCTCCAACAGGCGCTGCCCGGGTCCCGGATCGTCTCCTATGCCTCAACCGGCGACAAGACCTTCGTCTCCGACGACGGCCGGACGACCTTCGCGCTCGTCTACCCGACGCCCGACCCCGACCAGCAGTTCGGCGAGAACCCCGCGGCTGAGAAGGCCGCTAGCGGGGCGCTCAACGGCGCCACCGTCGGCGGCGAGCCGGTGCATCTGACCGGCTTCGACGCGTTGGCTGACGACAGTGGCAGCGACAGCGACGGCCCGGGCGTCCTCCTCGAGGCGGTCCTCGGCGGCTTTGGCGCTCTGATCGTCCTCACCTTCGTCTTCGCTTCCTTCCTCGCATTCGTTCCCCTGATGACGGCCGTGGTTTCGATCATGACCACGTTCCTGCTCCTGCTTGGGCTGACCGAGATCACCGACGTCTCGCCGATCGTCCAGTTCCTGATCGCCCTGATCGGGCTCGGGGTGGCGATCGACTACTCGTTGCTGGTGGTCTCGCGCTGGCGCGAGGAGCGCTCGCACGGCCGCAGCAACGAGGAGGCGGTGCAGCGGGCGATGGAGACCGCGGGCAGAGCGGTGATCTTCAGCGGGATCACCGTGGCGATCGGGCTGTTCGCGCTGATCGCGCTCCCCCTGCCGTTCCTACGCTCGATGGGCTACGGCGGGATGCTGATCCCGCTGGTCTCGACCGTGGTCGCGATCACCCTGCTTCCCGTGATCCTGGCGAAGCTCGGGCCGCGGCTCGACTGGCCCCACCGGCGCACCGATGACAAGGCGAGCCGCGCCTGGACCCGCTGGGCCGAGGCCGTATCGCGCCGGCGCTGGCTCGCAGCCGGCGCCGGTATGGCGGTGATCCTGGCACTCGTCTTCGCCGCGGCGGACCTGCAGCTCGGCACCTCCGACGCCGACACGATCGCCAAGTCCGGCGACGCCAAGGAAGGTCTGGTCGCGCTCGAGGATGCCGGGATCGGCGAGGGATCGCTGCTCCCGCACGAGGTCCTGGTCGAGGGCGGCACCAGCCCCGAGCAGGTGGCGGCCGACCTCCGCGGCGTGGAGGGGATCCACGGTGCGGTCGCGCCCGACAGCGCCGAGTGGCGGCGTGACGGGACCGCGATCGTCGAGGCTATCCCGGTTCCCGACAGCGGGTCAGATGAAGGCGGAGCGACGCTCGAGGGCGTCCGCGACGCGGCGCATTCCGCGGGTCCCGACGTTCGCGTCGGCGGCCAGCCCGCCTCCAACAGCGATTTCATCGACGCCGTCTACGGCAGCTTCCCGTTGATGATCGCTTTGATCACGATCACCACCTTCATCCTCCTGGCGCGAGCCTTCCGCTCGCTGCTGCTGCCGCTGAAGGCGATCGTGCTCAATGTGCTCAGCGTCGCCGCGGCGTGGGGCGTACTCGTCCTGGTCTGGCAGCACGGCTTCGGCTCCGAGGCGATCTTCGGGATCGAGGCGACCGGGTCGATCCCGTCGTGGATGCCGTTGATCATCTTCGCTTTCCTCTTCGGCCTCTCGATGGACTACGAGGTGTTCATCCTCTCCCGGATGCGGGAGGAGTACGACCGCAGCGGCTCGACCAGCGTCGCGGTGATCCAGGGGATCGGGAGAACGGGGCGCCTGGTGACCAGCGCCGCCCTGATCCTGTTCCTTGCCTTCATCTCGATGGCCTCGGGACCGGAGACCGACGTGAAGATGCTGGCCACCGGACTGGCGGCGGGGATCCTCCTCGACGCCACGGTGATCCGGGCGCTGATCGTGCCCGCGGTGATCTCCCTGATGGGTCGCTGGAACTGGTGGCTCCCGACCTGGCCGGCCCGGTTGCTGCGGGTCGAGCCCTCGCTGCCGCGACGGGTGGCGGCGAGTGAAGCCGAGTAGCGATCCAGCTCCGGGTGCCCGCCCCAAGGCGCTCGGCCCAATCGCGACTCGTGAGACGCGGGGCGCGGCGACTCTCCCCCCGCCGCGCCCCGCTCAAAACTTCCTGGGTGACGAGGTCGGCTAGAAACCAGTAGCGATGGATGAGCAGAGCGGGATCGGCAGGGTGGCTCTGGCGCTCGCCGCCGGGATCGCGCTCGCCGACGCCTCGATCGTCACCCTGGGGCTGCCATCGATCCTGATCGAGTTGGACGCCACCGTCGAGGGGGTGGCGCTGGTCCTCGGTGTCTACACCGCTGTGCTGGCCCTGACGCTCCTGCCCGCGGCCCGCCTCGCCCGCCGAATCGGAGCGGCTCGGATCGGGGCCGCGGGGATCACCCTGTTCGCGCTCGCCTCGCTCGCCTGCGGGCTCTCGGACTCGCTCGGGCTGCTGCTCGTGCTGCGCGCGGTGCAGGCGATCGGAGGCGCCGGCGCCCTGCTCGCCTCCTTCGAGCTGCTCGGCGGCGGCTCGCCGGGAACCGGCCGGCGGCTCTGGGTCGCGGCCTCGGTCTTCGGGGTGGCGGTCGGGCCGGCACTCGGCGGCGCCCTTACCGAGGCCTTCGACTGGCGGGCGATCTTCCTCGCCCAGGTCCCGATCGCCGCCCCCGGCGCGCTTGTCTGCCTGCTCGCCGCGCGACGTCCCGCCGGGGCGCCCGCCGCGGTCGCCGCCGATCGGGTCGAGCAGGACCGCCCCTCCTCTCCGCTCCCGCTCCGCCCGGCCGTCGCCCTCGCCCTGCTCTCCGCCTCGCTGACGGCCGTGATCTTCCTTGTTGTCCTGCTGCTGGTCTCCGGCTGGAGCATCGATCCGCTGGCGGCCGCCCTCGCCGTCAGCGTTCTGCCGCTGGCGGCGCTCGCCGCCTCGCGGATCCCCGGCCCCGCCGAGACCCGCGCCGCGGCCGGCTGCCTCCTGGTCGCCGGCGGGGTCGGCAGCCTGGCGCTGCTGCCCGCCGCCTCGGCCTGGTGGACGGTGCTCCCTCAGGTCCTCGCGGGCGTCGGCATGGGGATGGCGCTTCCCGCCCTGGCCGGCGAGCTGATCGCCGAGCGAACCCGCGAGGACGTCGCCCGGCTGCTGACGATCCGCCACGCCGGCATCGCCCTCGCCCTCGCCCTGCTCGCCCCGATCATCTCGGCCAATCTCGACTCGACCATCGCCGACGCCCGCGAGCAGGGGACCGCCGCCCTGCTCGACGCCCGCCTGCCCCCGGAGGAGAAGATCACCCTGGCGCCGCAGATGTTCGCCGGGATCAACACCGACGACCCGCGCGGGCAGCTCGAGCGCTCAATCGACGAGGCCCGGTCCGGGCTGGAGGGAGAGGAGGCCGCCGAGGTCGAGCAGCTCGGCGACCGCCTCGACGACGTGGTCACCGGGGCGGTCCGCTCCGCCTTCCGGGTCGCCTTCATCGTCACCGCCGCCCTCGCTTTGGGCGCAGCGCTGGTGCTGCTGTGGGGAGCGCTGGCGCCGGCGGTCGGGGTTCGGCGCACCGCGGTCGCGAGCGCCGGGATCGCCGCGCTGCTGGTGGCGAGCGGCTACGGGGTCGCCTTCGGAGCCTCGCAACGCGAGACAGTGAAGATCGGCGACCCCTGCGAGGACCGCGAGCTGCCGAGCACCGGGGGGATCGGCGGCGCCCTCCAGGATCTCTCCCTGGCCGCCCTTGATCGCGCCGCCTGCGACTTCGGCTCAAGCCGCGAGGAGCTGCTGCTGGCGCTCTTCGACGACGAGCGCCGCCAAGACTTCGAGGACAAGTACGGCGAGGATCCCCGCGACCTCACCACCCTCGGGCCCGCGCTGCTCGGGCTCTAATTTCATACGGTCTCGGTGTGAGCGAGGCGAGGCCGACCCGGCGGGAGATCATCGAGGCCTTCATCCCGAACTCGCCGCACGCGGCATCCCTGGGGATCAAGCTGGTTTCGATCGGAACCGACGAGGCAACGCTCGAGCTGCCCTACCGCGACCAGCTGGCAACGATGGGTGACGTCGTCCACGGCGGCGCGGTCAGCGCCCTGATCGACACCGCCGCGATGGCGGCCGCCTGGGCCAGCGACGAGGTCCCCGAGAACCCCGCCGGCGCAACGGTGTCGCTCTCGGTCAACTTCGTCGCCGCGGCGCGTGGTGTCGACCTGCGGGCCGAGGCAAAGGTGGTCAGGCGCGGCGGCCGGCTGAGCTTCTGCGAGGTCGAGGTTCGCGACCCCGAGGGCAAACTGGTCGCCCACGGGATCGCCACCTACCGCTTCGGCTAATCTCACAACGGGTTGCTCCTCCAACATGAAACGGGTCGCTCCTTTCGAGCGCCCTCGCATGATCGGAGCACCCTCGCACCAACTGGCTCGCCAGCCAGGAAAACCGTAAGAATCCCCGCCCACCTCATCAAACGGGTCGCGCCTCGCCTTCGGCTGCGGCGCGCCCTCGCATAACAAGGAGGCGACCGACTTGGGACTGCTTGACGGAAAGAGCGCGATCATCACCGGCTCGGCGCGGGGCATCGGCCGGGCCACCGCGGAGCTGTTCTGCAGCGAGGGCGCGCAGGTGCTGATCAACGACCTCGACGGCGACGTCGCCGAGGAGGCCGCGAAGGAGATCGACGGCGAGACCGCGGTCTTCGCCGGCGACCTGACCAAGCCCGGCGCTCCGGACGACCTCGTCAACGCCGGTATCGACGCCTTCGGCAAGATCGACATCGTCGTCAACAACGCCGGCTACACCTGGGACGGCGTCGTCCACAAGATGAGCGACGAGCAGTTCCAGGCGATGCTCGACATCCACACGATCGTCCCCTTCCGGGTGATCCGCGCGCTCGCCCCGTCCTGGCGCGAGGCCGCGAAGAAGGAGGCGGAGGCAGGCGAGGAGTTCTTCCGGAAGATCGTCAACGTCACCTCGATCTCGGGGACGATGGGAAACGCCGGCCAGGCCAACTACTCGTCGGCCAAGGCCGGCGTCACCGGACTGACGAAGACGATCGCCAAGGAGTGGGGCCCGTTCAAGATCAACTGCAACGCGGTCGCCTTCGGCTTCGTCGAGACCCGCCTGACCCAGGCCAAGGAGAAGGGCGAGACGATGGAGGCCGCCGACACCGGGAGCAGGTCGCGCTCGGGATCCCAGAGCAGATGCGCCAGATGGCCTCGATGATGATCCCGCTCGGCCGCCCCGCACAGCCCGAGGAGGCGGCCGGCCCGGTGCTCTTCCTCTGCTCCCCCCTCGCCAACTACGTCCACGGCCAGGTCATCAACGTCACCGGCGGCCAGTTCACCGGGATGTACTCCTAGCGGCGCTCCTCGGCGAGCGGCTCGCCGCCCTCCCCCGTTGCGCCGCCCGGGGGCCAGCTGCCGAACCAGTTGTCGCGGGCGCCGTCGATGGTGAGCACGCAGCCGGAGAAGAAGTCGCCGGCGGGCGAGGCGAGGAAGGCGACCAGCCACGCCATCTCCTCCTCGGTGCCGAGCCGCCCGAGGGGCACCGTGCCGGCGACGTTCTCGACCACCGCCTGCGGGTACTTGGTCCGAAGGGTCTCGGTGTCGAACTGGCCGACGGCGATCGCCACCGCCCTGATTCCGAACCGCGCCCACTCCACCGAGAGGGTGCGCATCATGTTCTCGACCGCCGCCCGGGCGGCGCCGGTGTGGACCATCCCGGGGAACCCGCTGTGGGGAGAGACCGTGAGGCTGACGATCTTCCCCTGCTCCTGGGGGATGAAGGCCTTGGTCGCCGCTGCGTGGGTCATCTGCCAGGTGCCCTGGACGTTGAGCTCGATCACCGTGCGAAAGCCCTTCGGCGTGATCGCCTCGGCGGGGCTGAGGAACTGGCCGCCGGCGTTGTTGACCAGCAGGTCGAGCCGGCCGTGGCGCTCGAGGACCCCGTCGATGAAGCCATCGACCGCCTCGGCGTCGCGGATGTCCACCGCCTCGAACTCGGCCTTCCCTCCGTTGCCGCCGACCTCGGACACCATCTCCTCGAGCGGCTCGCTGCGCCGCCCGCAGCCGACCACCGTCGCGCCAAGCCTGGCCAGCTCGACCGCGGTCGCCCGCCCGAGTCCGGTGCCGGCGCCGGAGATCGCGCAGACCTGCCCCTCGAGCAGTCCGGGCGCGAAGATCCGCGAGCTCGAGGACTCAGCCATGCCGGATGAGCATATGAGCAGGAAGCCGCCCAACGCGGTCCGCGCGCGCGACTACGCTCCCGCATGTGAGCGTGAAAGCGGAGGCAATCCCGCTTGACGGGCCGCTTCCGGGAGGCGTCGAGGACGCCTCGGTGATCGTCGAGCCGATCGAGGCGGGTCGCGTGCATCTGCCGCCGGCTGCCATCGAGCGCGAAAGCGGGCCGCTCGCGCGATTTCGGGCGCTCGGCTGGCGCGTCCCCCGCAGCACCTGGCTGGACCTGCCGATTCCGGCCTTCCTCGTCCGCCACCCGGGCATCGGCCCGGTGCTGATCGACACCGGGCTGCACCCCTCCGTCTCTTCGGATCCGCGCGACAACCTGGGCAGGGTTCCCGCCCGCATCTACCATCTCGCGGAGGGGCGAGACGTCCCCGGGCAGCTGCGGGCCAGAGGAGTGAGCCCGGGTGAGGTCGGGTTCGTGATCCTCACCCACCTGCACATGGACCACGCGTCGGCGATCTCCGAGTTCCCCGAGGCGACCTTCGTCGTCAGCGAGGAGGAGTGGCTGGCCGCAACCACGATCCGCCGGCCGGCCTTTCACCACTACCGTCGCGCCCACTTCGACTTCGGCTTCGAGTTCGTCAGCGTCGACTTCGACTCCGACCAGATCGACTCATACGGGCCGTTCGGCCGCAGCTTCGACCTGCTCGGCGACGGTTCGATCCGGCTCGTCTACACCCCGGGACACAGCGCCGGTCACATGTCGGTGATCCTGCGGCTCCCACGCCGCGACTTCGTCGTCGTCGGCGACGCCGCCTACACCTGGCACCAGTTCGAGACCGAGCACCCCCCCTTCATCCTCGCCGACGAGCACAACTGGCGCCGCTCGCTCCACGAGCTGCAGCAGTACCGGGAGGCCTACCCTTACGCGCTGGTCGTCCCCGGGCACGACCCGGAGTTCTTCGCGAAGCTGGATCGCGCGCTACGAGGAGTAGCACGCAGCTAGCGGCGAGCGTCGGCGGCGTCCGGCTCGGGTGAGGTCGCCGGCAGGCCCTCGCGGAGCGAGCGGAGCACGCCGCTCGCGGCCCTTCTCCTCGAGGGCCACGTACATCATTCGGACCTGGTCGAAGACCTGGTTGGCGACCTCCTGCTGCTGCTCGCGGCTCGGGTTCGCCTCCACCGGGAAGACCAGCGGCTCGCCGTACTGGATCGTCACCTTGGGGAAGTGGAGCCGCCTCCAGCCGCGGACGTGCGCCGAGCCGTGGATCGCGACCGGGACGACCGGGGCCCCGGTCTCCAGCGCGAGCTTGCCGACGCCGCGCTTGGGCTCGCCGAGGTCGCCGGTGCGCGAGCGGCCTCCCTCGGCGTACATCAGCACGCGTGCCGTCGCGGTCGAGGATCGTGTGGGCGGTCTTGAACGCCTCCTGGTCGTCGTAGCCGCGGCGAACCGGGAACACGCCGCCGTGGTAGAAGATGAAGTTGATGATCGGGTTGGTGAAGAGCTGCGACTTCGCCATGAACTGGACCTTGCGGCGCAGGTAGACCGCGGCGAAGAAGTGGTCCATCTGGCTGAAGTGGTTCGGGGTGACGATCACCGGGCCCGAGGCGCGGCACGTTCTCGACCCCGATCGCCCGCGCCCGGTAGATCAGGATCGTCGGCAGGGTGAGGATCGACCCGGCAGAAGTCGTAGACCCAGCCGATGCCCCGGCGGGCGCTCTCGTGGAAGCGGGTGAAGATCTCCGCCGGCCGCGGGTCCTTGTAGACCTGCGGCTTCATGTCCTTTGGGTTCACGTCGGCCATCTATCCATGCACAAAACGGGTGGCCCCTCAGCTTCGCCTGCGGGGCCCCCTCGCACAATCCCGCACATGCGGGCCCATGTGCTGATTCCTACCCACTGCTGCGGGACCGGTTACGCCCTCGGATCAGGCCCGGCTCAGGGCTCCCCGGACTCCCGCGCCCAGCCGCGCGAGCGCTTCGACCGCCTCGTGCCAGCGGCCGAGCAGCTCGGCTCGCCGGGATTCCCCCATCCGCGGCTCGTAGCGCGCCGCCTCCTCCCACATCTCCCGCACCTGCCGGAGCTCCCAGAGGCCGGTGGCGATCCCCGGCCAGGTAGGCGGCGCCGAGGGCCGTGGTCTCGGCGATCTTCGGGACGATCACCGGTGCGCCGAGGACGTCCGCCTGGAACTGCATCAGCCACCCGTTGGCGACCGCGCCGCCGTCGGCCTTCAGCGACGGCAGGCTCTCGCCCGAGGCGGCCTCCTGGGCGCGGACCGCGTCGACGGTCTGGTAGGCGATCGCCTCCAGCGCCGCCCGCGCGAGGTGGGCGCGACCGGTTCCCCGGGTGAGCCCGACGATCGTCCCCCGCGCGTAGGGATCCCAGTGAGGCGAGCCGAGGCCGGTGAGGGCGGGGACGAAGTAGACGCCGTCGTTCGAGTCGAGCGAGGCGGCGAGCGCCGCGGTCTCGCCGGCCTCGGAGATGATCTTGAGCTCGTCGCGAAGCCACTGCACCGCGGCGCCGGTGACGAAGACCGCGGCCTCGAGCGCGTAGCTGACCTCGCCGCCGAGGCCCCAGGCGACCGTCGTCAGCAGGCCCTCGGTCGGGTCGGCGGCCTGCGTGCCGGTGTTGCAGGAGGACGAAGCTGCCGGTGCCGTAGGTGTTCTTCGCCTCCCCCGGCGAATGGCAGGCCTGCCCGAAGAGCGCCGCCTGCTGGTCGCCGGCGATCCCCGCGACCGGCACCTCGCCGCCGAACTCGCCGGTGGTGCCGTAGACCTCCGACGAGGGAGCGGGCTCGGGCAGGCTCGCCGGATCGACGCCGAGCAGCTCGCAGAGCTCCGGGTCCCAGGCGAGCTTGCGGATGTCGAAGAGCAGTGTCCGGGAGGCGTTCGAGTAGTCGGTGAGGTGGCGGCCGGTGAGCTTGAAGGCGATCCAGGAGTCGATCGTGCCGAAGACGGTGCCCTCGGGAAGCTCGGCGTTGCGGAGCAGCCACTCGATCTTGGTGCCGGAGAAGTAGGGGTCGATGACCAGGCCGGTGCGCTCCCGGACCAAGCGCTCGTAACCCTGCTCGCGGAGCTCGTCGCAGCGCCCTGCGGTGCGGCGGTCCTGCCAGACGAGGGCACGATGGACCGGCTCGCCGGTCCTCGGGTCCCAGGCGACCACCGTCTCGCGTTGGTTGGTGATCCCGATTCCGTTCAGGTCGGCGCCCTGCACCCCGGCATCGGAGAGGGCGGCGACGGCAACCTTGCGGGTCACCTCCCAGATCTCGGCGGCGTCGTGCTCGACCCAGCCGGGTTGCGGGAAGTGCTGGCGGAATTCGCTGTAGGCGCGGCCGCGGGGGCGCCCCCGCTCGTCGAAGACGATGCAGGTGGTCCCCGTGGTCCCCTGGTCGATCGCCAGGATCATCGGCGGGAGGCTATCCCGGCGAGCGCCGCGGAAGTGCCATCCCCGGCTCCGGGTTCACGGGCGGATATCGTGCCCCGCCGTGGCGGATGTGGAGGCACATATCACCGGCACCGTCTGGAAGATCGAGGTCGCCGTCGGCGACCAGGTCGACGAGGGCGACACTGTGGTGATCCTCGAGTCGATGAAGATGGAGATGCCGGTCGAGGCCGAGGACCCTGGGAAGGTGGTCGAGATCCGCTGCGAGGAGGGCCAGTCGGTGTCCGAGGGCGACGTCCTGGTCGTGCTCGAGTAGCGGCGGATCGATGACCGAGGAGCTCGCCGGCGGGAAGCTTCGGCTCGACGAGCCGGCGGAGGCGGTCGCCCGGCTGACGCTCTCGCGGCCGGAGGCACGCAACGCTCTCGACCAGGACGTCCTCGATGCGATTGCCGAGGCGATGCCGAGACTCGACCGCGGGATCGAGGTCCGCTGCGTCCTGATCACCGGCGCGGGCAAGGCCTTCTCCGCCGGCTATGACATCGCCGCGATCCCGCGGAGAGCTTCGAGCGGGACGCCGAGGCCCTCGTCGCCCACCCCTTCCACACGGCGCTGGAGGCGGTGGCGAGCCACCCCTGGCCGGTGGTCGCCGCGATCAACGGCCACGCCCTCGGTGGCGGCCTCGAGCTGACCCTGGCCTGCGACCTACGGATCTGCGCCGACGGCGCCAAGCTAGGGATGCCCCCGGCGAAGCTGGGTCTGATCTATGGCCACACCGGTCTCCAGCGCTTCATCGACGCAATCGGGGTGCCGCGAACCAAGGAGCTCTTCCTCACCGGGCGGAACCTCTCGGCCGAGCGCGCCGAGCGGATCGGCCTCGTCCACGAGGTGGTCGGCGACGGCGAGCTGGAGACCGTCTCGATCGAGCTTGCAGCGGAGATCGCCGCCAACGCGCCGCTCTCGATGAAGGGCAACAAGCACGCGATCGACACGCTCAACTCCTATCCGCGGCTGACGCCGGAAGAGGAAAAGGAGCTGATCGAGCTGCGGCGGTCCTGCTTCGGCTCGGAGGACTTCCGCGAGGGGATCAGGGCGTTCGCGGAGAAGCGAAAGCCGGTCTGGCGCGGGCGCTGAGCCGCAAGGGAGCTGAGCTAGCTCGCCTCCGCGGGCTCGACCTGCGGCTGCTCGCCAGTCTCCTCTCGCAGCCTGCCACCGGCCTTGGCGGTCGACGGCCACCAGATCTTGTCGCCGATCAGCTCCACCGCAGCGGGAACCATGATCGTGCGGACGATGAAGGTGTCGAGGAGGATGCCCACCGCCACCATGAAGCCGAGATCGAAGGTGAAGGTGACCGGCAGGGTCATCAGCACCGAAAAGGTGCCGGCGAGAATGATTCCCGCGCTGGTGATCACCGGGCCGGTGACCGCGAGCGCCCGCAGCATCCCCTCGCGGGTGCCGTGCCTCCGCGCCTCCTCGCGCGCCCGGGCCATCAGGAAGATCGTGTAGTCGATTCCCAGCGCCACCAGGAAGATGAAGGCGAAGGTGGGGATCGAGGCGTCGAACCCGGCGTCGCCGACGACGAAGCGGATGAAGAGGATCGAGATCCCCAGGGTGCAGAGGAAGGAGAGGATGACGCTGGCGAGCAGCACCAGCGGCGCGACCAGGGCCTGGAGGAGGATCGCAAGGATGATCGCCATCACCAGCAGGGCAAGCGGCGCGATCAGCCGCAGGTCCTCCTGAGTCGCTTTGTCGAAGTCGTAGTTGATCGCGGTGGCACCGCCGATGAGGGCGGTGAGCCCGGGGCCGAGGTCGTGGACGCTGTCGCGGAGCTCCGGAATCAGGTCGAGGGAGCTCTTCTTCAGCGGATCGCCCTCGAGGATCAGGTTGAGCGAGGCGATCCGGCCGTCGTCGGAGGTGAGCCCTGTCGGCGTCACTCGAGCGACGCCTTTCTGTTCCGACAGCGTCTGGACGGCCTTATCCACGTCTGCCTGGGTTACCGGCCCGTCGTCGCGCTCGACCAGCACCGTGCTCGGCGCCAGCACCCCGGCCGGGAACGAGCCTCGGAGGACCTCGAACCCGTCGACGCTCTCCACCGAGCCCTTGAAGAAGCTGGTGGTCGAGTAGTCCACCTTGTAGGCGAGGAGGCCGAGCGCCCCGGCGGCGAAGAGCGCGACGGTGACGGTCAGGGCGGCGGCCGGCCGCTCCAGCACCCTGTCGCCGAAGCGGCGCCAGACGCCCTGCCGGCCCATCGAGGGATGCTCGGGGTCGTAGGCGACCACGCTGCGACGCGGCCAGAAGCCGGCGCGTCCGAAGATCGTCAACAGGGCGGGAAGGAGGGTGAGGCCGGCGACCATCGCCGAGAACGACGGCGATCGCGGCGATCGGCCCGAGCGAGCTGGTGTTGCCGGCGTCGGCGAGCACCAGGACCAGCATCGCCAGCGTGACGGTGAGCCCGCTGGCGAGGATCGCCGGCCCGGTTCGCCGAACGGCGCGCTGCATCGCGTCGTGCTTGTCCTCGATTCGCCGGAGCTCCTCGCGGTAGCGAGAGACCAATAAGAGGCAATAGTCGGTCCCCACCCCGAACATGAGCACGACCAAGATCGCGGTGCTGTTGGAGGAGACGGTGGCGCCGGACTTGGCGTAGAGGTAGATGAAGCCGGTGGCGACCGTGTAGGCGAAGAAGACGACGATCAGGGGCGTGATCGCGATCAGCACCGCCCGGTAGATCGCTCCCAGCAGGACCAGCACCAAGACCACGGTCGCCAGCAGAAGCCTGGCGTCGATGTCGCTGAAGACCTCGTCGGCGTCGGCGCTGAAGCCGAGGTCGCCGGTGAGGAAGATCTGCATGTCGCCGGCGCGGTCGCCGGTGATGTCACGGACCTCCTTGCCCCAATTTCCCTGCTCGTCAAAGTTGGTCGGGACGGTGAGAACCGTGTAGGCGACGTTCCCGTTCGTGGCGACCAGATTGGATGGCGAGCCGGGGGCGAAGGGCACGGTCGGCGGCTCGGTCAGCGGCACCTTGTCGGGGCCCGCGGCCTGGATCGCCTGAGCGTCCGCGGCGATCTTCTGCTTGTCCTCGGCGCTGAGGCCGTTCTTGTCCTCGTAGACGATCAGGCCGAAGGTCGTCTCCCCCGCCGAGAACTCGCTGTCGAGCTGGCGGACGACCTCGGTGGATTCGGCGCTGTCCGGCAGGAACGACTCGGTGTCGTCGGTGGTCTCGTCGGAGAGCTTCGAGCCGAGCGGCTGCATCGCCGCTATCGCGATGATCCAGACGACCAGCACCACCCACTTGGTGCGGCGGCCGGCAACAAAGGATGCGAGTGCTCTCAACGGACCTCCTGTTGTGATTCCGCCCGCCCGATCCGCCACGGGAACCCCCTGAGCGAGCGATTTCCGGCCGGAGGGTAACGGACCAGCCCCGACGGGCCCGCGCCGGCCGAGCCCGTTTGGGACGCTATATAGAGACGACCATGGCTGAGGAAACGAACGAGACAACGGTGGAGCTCGACCCGAGCGTCGAGGAACGGGTGACCGCGCTGATCGAGGCGGGCCGCCCCGCAGACTGCGTCGAGCTCTCGGACGTGGATGCATTGGCCCAGGAGCTGGGGCTCTCGGACGAACAGGCGGATCTCGTGCAACAGCGGATCGAGGCAGCCGGCCTCTCGGTTGAGGACGACTGCGGCAAGGCCGCCGAGCAGGACGGTTACCGAAACGAGGATCTCGCGGAGACGACCACCGACGCCCTCCAGCTGTTCTTCAACGAGCTCCGGCGCTACCCGCTGCTCACCAGAGAGGAGGAGGTCGAGCTCGCGCAGGCAATCGAGCGCGGCGACCTCGAGGCGAAGGAGCGGCTGATCAACTCGAACCTGCGGCTGGTGGTCTCGAACGCGCGGCGCTACATGCGCCAGGACCTCAACCTTCTCGACCTGATCCAGGAGGGGATCCTGGGGCTGATTCGGGCGACCGAGAAGTTCGATTGGCGCAAGGGCTACAAGTTCTCCACCTACGCGACCTTCTGGATCCGCCAGGCGATCCAGCGGGCGCTGGAGTCGAAGGAGCGCACGATCAGGGTCCCCAACCAGGTCGCTCAGCGGGAGCGCAAGGTGATGAGAACCGAGCGCGAGCTGGCCGCAAAGTTCGGCCGCGACCCGACCACCGAGGAGATCGCCGAGGCAGCCGACCTGGAGCCCGCTCAAGTCGACGAGATTCGCGAGCTTACCCGTGTCGTCACCAGCCTCGATCGGCCGGTGGGCGAGGAGGGCGACGGAGCCTCGCTCGGGACGCTGGTCCCCGACGAGCGCACCGGTCCCTCCGAGGAAGTTGCGCTCAGCCTTCGCGACGAGACCCTGAGGCGCGCTGTCGACGAGCTCCCCGACGACGAGCGCAGGGTGATCCAGCTGCGCTACGGGATAAATGGCGACGAGCCGACGCCGCTGCGCGAGGCCAGCCGCCGCCTGGAGATGAAGCAGAACGAGGTCCGCGAGCTCGAGCAACGCGCGCTCGACCACCTCGCCCGCGCCCGCGAGGTTGAAGCACTCCAGGACGCGGCCTAGCTGTAGCCTAAGCCCCCGTCGTGGCAGACATCCGGGCCTCCTGGAGGCTGGAGCTGCCAGCCACCAGCTCCAGGAGGTCACCGGATGCAGGTTCACGCTGGAGCACGCGCTCCCCCGAAGGCAGGCTCTTCGTCGTCGAGCGGGTGCTCGAGCAGGGCTGGTCGGTCGACGGCGGCCGCCGATGCCGCCGGCGTCGCCGAGCGAACCGTCTAGCGCTGGCTCGGCCCGCTACCGCGCCGAGGGCGAGCCGGGGCTGCGCGATCGCTCCTCGGCCCCGAAGCGATCCCGCACCGCACGCCCGCCGATCGGGTCGACGGCGATCGCTCGCCCTGCGGCGGCTGCGGATGACCGCGGCTCGGAGATCGCCGAGCTGCTCGAGATGCCGCTCTCGACCGTCTCCGCGGTGCTGCACGCGCGAGGGGCTCGGGCCAGCGCCAGCCGGCTCGAGCCGCCGGAGCCGCCCGAACCGCTACGAGCGCTCGCCGGCCCGGCGAGCTGATCCACGTCGACGTCAAGAAGCTCGGGCCGGATCGGCCCCAAGGGTCCCGGCCATCGGGTCACGGGCGCCGGCATCGCGATCCCACGCCGTCGAGATCGGGACGGCGACGATCGTCGCACGGTCGGCTGGGAGTTCGTCCACGTCGCGCTCGACGACGCCACCCGCCTCGCTTACGCCGGCCCGCGGGGCCCGAGTCTCCGCGCAATCCATCTGCAGGTAGCGTCACGCGAGGGCGCGCGACAGCGTGACCCGTTGTTGCTTATGGCGAAGCCGTCATGTCCGGTCCCGCTCCTAGCCTGGCCGCGTGGCACCACTGATCAGCTTCGACGAGGCCCTGGAGCTGGGGGGCTGACCGACCACGAGGAGATCGGGGCGCTGGTCGAGCGCGCCTGGGCAGGTGCGCACCGATCGCTTCGGCGACTCCACCGACATGTGCTCGCTGGTCAACGCCAAGTCCGGCGGCTGCGCCGAGGACTGCGGCTTCTGCGCCCAGTCGCGCTACGCCGAGGCGGACACCCCGATGCACGCGATGATGGAGCCCGATCAGATCCTCGAGCACGCGAAGGCGGCCGAGGCGGCCGGCGCTCATCGCTTCTGCATGGTCACCCAGGGCCAGGGGCTCTCGAAGCGGGACTTCGCCAAGATCCTCGAGGGCGCCCAGCTCGTCTCCGAGCACACCAACCTGAAGCGCTGCGCCTCGATCGGCCACATGTCGGTCGACCGGGCCAAGCAGCTCAAGGAGGCGGGGATCCAGCGCGTCCACCACAACGTCGAGACCTCGCGCTCCTACTACCCGGAGGTCTCGACCACGGTCCGCTACGAGGGCCGGATCCGGACGATCGACGCGGTCAAGGAGGCGGGGCTGGAGAGCTGCGTCGGCGGCATCCTCAACCTCGGCGAGTCCCCGCGCCAGCGGGTCGAGATGGCCTTCGAGCTGGCCGAGATCGATCCCGACTCGGTGCCGATCAACCTGCTCAACCCGCGCACCGGGACCAAGTTCGGCGAGCGCGAGTTGATGGATCCCTGGGAGGTCGTCAAGTGGGTGGCGATCTTCCGCCTGATCCTCCCCGACGCCCTCTTCCGCCTCTGCGGCGGCCGGGTCGAGAACCTCGGCGAGCTGCAGCCGCTGGCGGTGAAGGCGGGGCTGAACGGGGTGATGATGGGCAACTTCCTGACCACGCTCGGCGTCGAGCCCGCTGAGGACCGCGCGATGTTCGAGGAGCTCGGCCTCAACGTCGCCCGCCAGCACGACAACGGCGCCAATCCCCGCCCCGACAACCGCTCGGGCTGGCTCGAGGGCGAGACCCCGCAGACGCCGATCGACGAGCTGATCGACAGCCAGGCCGAGGCCAACTTCTGGGACCCCTCGACCCAGCTGCGGGTGATCAAGAAGAAGGGCAAGGTCCCGGCCTACCCCGAGCGACCCGTCGACGCCGAGCCCCAGCCCGCCGGCTGGGGCGACTGAGATGCCCGACCGCGGCGGAGTCGACGTCGAGGACCTCGCGGAGCGGTCTCGAGGAGCTCGCGAGCATCGAGCGGCCTGCGCCGCCGGCTGCGGGTGATCGAGGGCCCGCAGGGCGCCCCGGTGCTGCTCGACGGCCGGGCGGTGCTGCTGCTCTGCTCGAACAACTACCTCGGCCTCGCCGACCATCCCCGCGTCCGCCGCGCCGCCGCCGACGCCGCGCTCGCGCTGGGGCACCAGCGCCGGCGCCTCCCGGCTGATCTCGGGGACATGACCGTCCACGCCGATCGTCTCGAGGAGCGCCTGGCGCGAGTTCAAGGGAACCGAGCGGCGCTCCTCTTCGGCTCCGGCTACCTCGCCAACACCGGCACGATCGCGGCGCTCGCCGGCCGAGGGCGAGGTCGTCTTCTCCGACGAGCTCAACCACGCCAGCATCATCGACGGCTGCCGCCTCGTCGAAGGCCGAGACCTTCGTCTACCGCCACCGCGACCTCGAGCACCTGCGCGTGGGGGCTGCGGCGGGCGGGCGAGCGCGCCGCCCTGATCGTCACCGACGGCGTCTTCTCGATGGACGGCGACCTGGCGCCCGCTGCCCGAGCTTGCCGAGCTCGCCAAGCGCCACCGGCTGCCGCCTGATGGTCGACGAGGCCCACGCGCACCGGCTGCATCGGCCCCGGAGGCCGGGGCTCGGTCGCCGCCGCCGGCCTCAGCGACGAGGTCGACGTGGTCATGGGCACCCTCGGCAAGGCGCTCGGCGGCTACGGCGCCTACGTCTGCGGATCGCGGCGGCTGACCGACTACCTGGTCAACACCGCCCGCCCCTTCATCTTCTCCACCGCCCTGCCCCCGCCCGTGGTCGCGGCCGCCTCGGCCGCGCTGGAGCTGCTCGCCGCGCGGCCCGCGCCGGGTCGAGCGGCTGCGCCGCGAACGCCGCCGCTCTGCGCGAGGGCGCTCGCGGCCGAGGGCCTCGCCGTGGGCGGCGACGGAGACCCAGATCGTGCCGCGTGATCGTGGGCGAGGCGGACGCCGCGATGGCGCTCTGCGAGCGCGCTGCTGGAGCGCGGCGTCTTCGCCCAGGCGATCCGGCCGCCGACGGTCCCGGCCGGCACCTGCCGCCTGCGGATGACGGCGATGGCGACCCACCGGGCCGGCGACCTGCGCCAGGCCGCCCGCGCTGATCGGCCGGACCGCGCGCGAGCTCGGGCTCCGGGGCGCGGTCGCCGCGGAAGCGCCGTCGCGCCTCACCGGCGGCAGCGCCCGCCGGTCACCGACCTGCCGCAGGCCGCCTACGATGCGCGGGCGTCTTCGTCACCGGCACCGGCACCGAGGTCGGCAAGACGGTGGTCGCGGCGGCGCTCGCCCGCGACCGCGCGCGCGCCGGGGGAGCGGGTCGCCGTGTTCAAGCCGGCGGTCAGCGGCCTCGACGAGCCGGCGGCGAGGGCCTTGCGGACCACGAGCTCCTGCAGGCTCGCGCCTCGGGCTCGCGCGCAGAGCGACGACGAGATCGCCCCCTACCGCTACGGCCCGGCCGTCTCGCCCCACCTGGCGGCGGAGCTGGCGGGCGAGCGGATCGATCCCGGCCGGCTTGCGGCGGCGGCCCGGGCCGCCGGCGGCGGCGCCGACCTGCTGGTCTGCGAGGGCGTCGGCGGCTTCCTCGTCCCCCTGGCGCCCGGACTACCTGGTCCGCGACCTCGCCCGCGAGCTCGGCCTGCCGGTGGTGATCGCCGCCGCGCCCGGGCTCGGCACGATCAACCACACTCTGCTCACCGCGGACGCGGTGCGCGGCGCCGGCCTCGAGCTCGCGGCGGTCGTGCTCACCCCTTGGCCGGACGATCCCTCGACGATGGAGCAGTCCAACCGCTAGACGATCGGGGCGCTCAGCGCGACGGAGGTCCTGACGCTGCCGGAACTGGAGCTTGCGCGGCCGGAGCATTGGCCGGCGCTTCAGGTGCCGGCGAAGCCGCTTCTGCGGGCCGCCTAGCCTCGTCCCGCTTGCCGCCCCCGCGGACCAGCGTCACCGCGACCACCAACCCAAGCAGGGAGACGGCCGCCGCGAGCAGCATCGCGCTGCTGAGAGCATCGACGAAGACGGCGCGAGCCGCCTCGGGCGCGGTGGCAAGAGCCGCGGGATCGAAGCCGCTGCCGAGCTTGGACTGGAAGATCGCCCCGGTCGCGGCGACGCCGACTGTCCCGCCGACCATTCGGGCCATCTGCAGCACGCCTGAGGCGATCCCCGCCTTCTGGACGCTGACCGCGTTCATCGCCGCGGTCGACATCGGCGACATCACCAGGGCGATCCCGAAGCCCATCAGGATGAACGGGACCAGCAGGCCGCTGTAGGTGGTGCCGATGTCGATCCGGAGAACATGAACATCGAGACGCTGAGGACGGCCAGACCGATGCTCATCGGCCAGACCGCGCCCACGCGGTCGGCGAGCCTGCCCGAGATCGGCGCCACCACCGCGATCACCATGGTCGTCGGCAGGAACCTGATCCCGGCCTCGAGCGCCCCGTAGCCGAGGATGTCCTGCAGGTAGATCGCCATGAAGAAGAAGGTCCCCATCATGGCGAAGGTGATGATGAAGGCGACCGAGGTGGCGCCGATGAACTGGCGCGTCTTGAAGAGCGCGAACTCGACCATCGGCGCGGGGCTGCGCAGCTCGATTGCGACGAATGCGACCAGGGCGAGCGCGCCGCCGGCCAGCAGCGAGATGGTCTCGGTCGAGCCCCAGCCCCAGCTGTTGCCTTCGATCAGGGCGAGCACGATCGCCGTCAGGCCCGCGGTCAACGCGACCACGCCCGGGTAGTCCACCCGGCGATCGACGGTCTCGTCGCGCGACTCGCGCACGGCGAAGAGGGTCGACGATCACCGCGGCGACCGCGACCGGAAGGTTGATGAAGAAGATCGCCCGCCAGCTGACGTACTCGGTCAGGAAGCCGCCGACGACCGGCCCGATCGAGAGCGCCAGGGCGGAGACGCCCGCCCACGTGCCGATCGCCTTGCCGCGCTCGGAGGCCGGGAAGGCGTGGGTGATGATCGAGAGCGTCGCCGGCATCATCAGCGCGGCGCCGACCCCCTGGATCGCGCGGCTTCCGATCAGCATCGCCGGATCCTGGGCGAGCCCGGCGGTCGCGGAGGTGATCGCGAAGATCACCACTCCCGCCAGGAACATCAGCCGCCGGCCGAAGATGTCGCCGAGTCGGCCGCCGGTCGCGATCAGGACGGCGAAGGTGAGGGTGTAGCCGTTGACGACCCACTCGAGCTGGGAGATGCTGGCGCCGAGGTCGCGCTGGATCGACGGCAGCGCCACGTTGACGACGGTGTTGTCGAGCATCACCATGAACAGCGCGAAGCACATCGCACCGAGCGTCCACCACTTGCGGTTGTCGTCGGTGATCAGGTGGCGGTAGCGCGTCACCGGCGCAGCCTCCGCTCGTGGTTCCGGTAGATCTCGGCGATCTCCTCGCGCTCCAGCAGCACCTCGAGAGCCGAATCAAGTCTTTTCCGTTCGGTGAGCGTGAGCGAGGCGGCGAACTCCTCCAGCCCGGCCATCCGGGCGGAGATGATCCGATCGGCGAGCTCATTTCCCTTGGCGGTCAACGTCAGCCGCCGGACCCGCCGGTCCTCCGCGTCCTCGATCCGCGAGGCGAGCCCCTTCTTGACCAAGCCGTTGACGGCGCGGCTGGCGGAGGCGGGTGAGACGCCAAGCGACTCGGAGAGGCCCGTAACGGTCGAGACGTCGCCGACGGCTGTCTCGAGGACGACCAGCGCCTTCATCTGGATGAAGGTGAGTCCGCTCTCGTCGATCACCCGGATCACCTGATCGGCCCTGCCTCCGAACAGGAACATCATCATTGACCCGAGCCGGATTGCCAGCTCGCGATCTCCAGCCGTGGCCTTGGCGCCTGTCCTCAGTGCTCCTGCTTCCATTTCTGAAATTATTGTAGCGATGAAATGTTTTCGCGAATGGAAGTGTCTGTGCGATCGGTCACACAAGCCGGCCCCGGGGCGAATGGCGGAATTGACCGCGGATTCCAGCCGACCCGGGGCATATGTTCGAAGCGCCGATGAGGACCGAAGCCCAGCTCGACCACGCGCACCTCTGGCACCCGTTCACGCAGCAGCAGGACTGGCTCGCCGAGGAGCCGCTGATGATCGAGGGGGCGGAGGGCAGCGAGCTGATCGACGCCGAGGGCAACCGCTACCTCGATGGCGTCTCCTCGCTCTGGTGCAACGTCCACGGCCATCGCCACCCGCTGATCGATCGGGCGATCCGCGACCAGCTCGAGCGGGTCGCGCACAGCACGATGCTCGGCCTCTCCCACCCCAGAGCCGCAGAGCTGGCGTCGCGGCTGGTCGCGATCGCCCCGCCCGGGCTGGACCGCGTCTTCTACTCGGACTCGGGATCGACCGCCGTGGAGGTCGCCCTGAAGATGGCTTTCCAGTACTGGCAGCACCGCGGCGGCCAACACGTCCGCCGGACCTCGTTCATCTGCCTCCGCGAGGCCTACCACGGTGACACGGTGGGCTCGGTCTCGGTCGGCGGGATCGACCTCTTCCACAGCGCCTTCGGGCCGCTCTTGTTCAAGGCCCACCGGGCCGAGCCCGGTGACATCGACGACATCGCCCGCCTGCTCGCCCGTCACGAGGAGGAGGTCGCCGCGGTGATCGTCGAGCCGCTGGTGCAGGGCGCCGCCGGCATCCTCACCCACCCGCCGGGCTACCTGCGGGCAGTGCGGGAGCTGACCGAGCGCCACGGGGTGCTTCTGATCTGCGACGAGGTAGCCACCGGCTTTGGGCGCACCGGGACGATGTTCGCCTGCGAGCAGGAACGGGTGGCGCCGGACCTGCTCTGCGTCGCCAAGGGGCTGACAGGCGGATACATGCCGCTGGCGGCGACGCTGGCGACCGAGTGGATCTACGAGGCCTTTCTGGCTGACCACGCCGAGTTCAAGACCTTCTTCCACGGCCACACCTACACCGGCAACCCGCTCGCCTGTGCGGCGGCGCTCGCCAGCCTCGAGGTCTTCCGGCGCGAGCGCACCCTGGTGCGGCTGCGGCCGAAGATCCGGCTGCTGGCGGAGTCGCTGGCCGACGTGCAGCTGATGCCCGAGGTGCGCGAGGTGCGCCAGTGCGGGCTGATGGTGGGGATCGACCTCGGCGAGCACGACCCGTCCGCGCGGATGGGCCACCGGGTCACGCTCGAGGCCCGCAAGCGAGGGGTGATCGTGCGGCCCTTGGGAGATGTGGTGGTGCTGATGCCGCCGCTTTCGATCTCACTCAAGGACCTGCGGCGCCTGGTCGAGGTCACCGCCGAGTCGATCACCGCGGCGAGGCCGGTGGCCGACCTCGACCCCGCTGCAAGGGGGCGCCTCGACGCGGCTCTGCTCGAAGCGGCGTAAGAGAACCACCTGTGGCTTGATCGGCTACCTCGGCTGGCTCGGCCTCCGGCAGACGCGTCACCGTCGCCGCGAATCCGCCCTGAACGAGTAGACCTACTCCTCGTAGGGCTCGAAATCCGACTTCCGGGCGCCGCACACGGGGCAGAACCAGTCGTCGGGGATGTCATCGAAGGCGGTGCCAGGCGGCACGCCGCCGTCCGGGTCGCCCTCGTCCGGGTCGTAGATGAACCCGCAGGAGGTGCAGATATAGAGCTGCTTGGTTCCCGTCTCGGCCGCCATCCGGCGCGAATCTAACCAGTTACGCTGGCCTCGCGTGCAGGCTGCCTCGGCCCCGACGAGATGACAGATCTACCCGAGGCGGGGGGCGCTCCCCTGCGTGACGAGGGCGAGTCGCCCGCCACTCCGCGCCCCGCCGCCACAGTGATCGTGCTCCGGCGCGGCGGCAAGCATTCCGACCGGGGCCTCGAGGTCTGCCTGGTCCGGCGCAACCCCGAGGCGCGCTTCATGCCCGGGCGTCTGGGTGTTTCCCGGCGGCGCCGTCGACGCCGAGGACGGCGAGGGCGAGCGCGCCCCCCGCCTCTGCGCGGTCAGGGAGCTGGAGGAGGAGGCGGGGATCGAGGTCGAGGCCGACGAGCTCGTCCCCTACTCGCGCTGGATCACCCCCCGGATCGTGCCCGTGCGCTTCGACACCCGCTTCTACCTGGCGCTTGCGCCGGCGCACTCGCCACCCCGGCCGGACGGCAGCGAGACCGTCGATGCCGGCTGGTTCGCGCCCGAGCGAGCTCTCGACATGCACGGGCGGAACGAGCTCCCCCTTGTCTTTCCGACGATCAAGCATCTCGAGTCGCTGCTTCCGTTCGCGAATGCCGAGCAGGCGCTGGAGGCCGCCCGCCGGCGCCAGGTGAAGGCGGTGGAGCCCGAGGTCGTCGGCAAGGGCGAGGACCGCCGAATCGTCCTCCCGGACGATCTTCCCTGATTCGATCTGCTCCGACCCGAGCGAGGTGCCGATCGGGCCATAATCCGGACCGTGACCGGCAGTCTTCCGCCTGAGGTCCAGCAGGCCTTCGACCAGTTCATCACCTGCGAGCTGACTACCGTCGGCGCTCGGCAGCAGCCGATCACCTGGCCCGTCACCCCCTATTACGAGCCCGGTGGGCCCACGATCGACCTCACCACCGGGCTCGGCTACCCGAAGAAGGCGGACGACGCCCGCCGCCATCCCAGCGTCTCGCTGCTGTTCTCCGACCCGACCGGCTCGGGGATCGAGAGCGGCATCCGGGTCCTTGTCCAGGGCACAGCCGAGGTGGACGACCGCAACCTGGCGGAAAACCGGGAGCGCTACTTCCGCGAGGCGTGGGAGAAGCTGCCGGGCACCCGGAAGCTGCACCCGCCGAAGGCCTTCCGCGGCGCCTTCAACTGGTACTACACGCGGATCTACATCCACGTCCGGCCGGAGCGGGTCTTCGTCTGGCCGAACGGTGACCTCTCGGCCGAGCCGGTCCTCCACGACGCCCACCTGGAGGAGGTGCGATCGGGTCACGTCGAGGAGCCGCCCGAGGACCACGGACCGCCCGTCTCCGGCGAAGCGGTCTGGGATCGGCGCATCGATGAGCTTGGCCGCGAGCACGAGACCGCGGTGGTCAGCTGGCTCGCTCCCGACGGCTTCCCGCTCTCCGCCCGCGTGCCGATCGAGGTCCAACCCGGCTCGCGATCGATCGAGTTCGGCGGCGAGCCGGCAGGCCTGCCCCTGCTGGAGGGCCGGGCCTGCCTCACCGTCCACCGGCACGCGCCGGACTTCAGCTGGCAGCGAAACGTCCAGGTCCGGGGGGAGCTCGCCCGCGGCGAGGGGGGCTGGCGCCTCCTACCCCGCCGAATCGTCGGCGGCTTCGAGCTGCCCGAGGGGCGGCTGGGCCGCTTCCGCGACTTCCTCAAGAAGGGGTTCGGCTTTTACCGGACCGCTCGCAAGCGACTCAAGGCTCGCCCGAGCGGCTAGCCGGTCGTCGCGGGGAACGGCTCGAGCCCGGCGTTCCAGGGACCGGTCTTGTAGATGTCGAGGTTGTTCTCCTCCATCTCCCGGTGCAGCCGGTCGAAGATCCCGCCGGCCGAATGGAGCGCCTCCTTCAGCTCCTCGCGGGTGAGCTCCCGCAGACGCCAGTGAAAGAAGAGCTGGCGGTCGGTGATCCCGAAGTCGACCTCGGCCGGGATCCGGGTGATCCAGTCGATGAACCCCGGGCTGAAGAGCTCACGCAGAGCGACCGGGTCGTGGTCGCGGGGGACGGTGGCGATGAAGCGCTTGTTGAAATCGGTGCTCTCGAACTCCACCCGGCGGCGGGAGCGGCGGTCGAGCACGTCCTCGGCGGTGCGCTCGATCGACTCGACGTTGAAGATCGGGACCACCGTGGCCAAGTCGGGCATGTGGGCCTTGGCGAGCACCGCGCCCGGCAGGACCGCCTTGCGGCCGAAGCCGCCCTCCTCGTGCTCGTCGGCGTCGCATGAAGAGCCCCAGAAGCCGTCGACGAGCTCTCCGGTGAGCCTGTTGGTCCCGCCGGGGCAGAGGGCAACCGGCCCTTCCTTCGGGTTGAGGCCGCCGATCGGCTCGTAGCGGAGATTCCTCTCCGTGGCGAGGTCGGAGACGATCTCCGCCCAAGTCTGGGCGTCGGCCTTGGCGCTCACGAGGCTGGGGTGGTCAATCGACGTTGACCAGGTCCTCGTGGCCGTCTGCCTCGAGCTGGGCCTTGTAGCGGGGGAACACCGGCTTGGTCAGGGGAACGAGTTTGAGGATCTTCGCCACCGGCCCCTTCGCCTTGATTTGGCCGCGGGCGAGGGCGACGGTGACGTTCACCTTGCCGAGCCAGAAGCGGTGGGCGGTGTCGGCCTCCATGCTCATCACCACCTCCGGCTCCATCTCGGTCTCGCCGAAATCGACATCGCCGGGCTCGCCCTCCTGCATCCGCACGGTGATCTTCGACTCGGGCTCCCGGTAGTCGTACTGGACGATCGTGTTCGCCGCGCGGAACTTGGGCGCCAGCTCCTCGTCCTTCGCCAGCTCGGCGAAGAGCTTGCCGATCGTGTCGTAGACCTCCTGGGCGTCCTTGAAGTAGGCCAACTCTCTCCTCCCGTCCGGTTACGGGGTCAGCTCGAATCCTATGCGCAGTTCTGAACGGCTTCGCCATCAGGTCGCGGCCACGGGCGGCCGCCCAGCATAAGTCGCTCCGGGCTTCGCCCTTCGCTCCGAAGTGTCGTCGACGCCGCCACCGCGTCTACGGCTACGAGAACATGCTGGTCTGCGACGGCTCGGCGGTGCCGGCCAACCCCGGGGTGAACCCGAGCCCGACGATCACTGCCCTCGCCGAGCACGCGATCGCGAGGGTCCCCGCGAACGGGGCGCCGCTGGAGCTGCCCGAGGCCGCCCGGCCGGCGGATGAGACGGCGTCACTTGCGGACGCGCCGTAGCTCGGTCGACGCCTTGCCCTGGTTGCCGGCGACGTCGGTCAGCTCCACGATCACCTTCGTCGGTCTCGCCCGCGCCGCCTGCGGGACCGACACCGACTTGCGGCCTGCGATGACGTAGGTGCGCTCCAGCCGGGCGAGGAGGCTCGAGCGCGCGCGTACCTTGATCACCGCATCCACCGGCTCCGAGACCGTAAGTCGCAGCCGCAGCGGGCCCCTGCCCTTGTTCGGCCTCTTTGCCTTGACGGCCGCGGTCGGCGGGCTGGGATCAGGCGGCAGCGGCGAGCCACTCGAGCTCACCACCAGGGTGGCGGTCATCGTCGGGTGCGCCGGGTCGCGGAAGCTGTAGGGGCTGCCGGCATGGCCGAGAAAGGGCACGCCGCGGACGAGGCGGGTCTGGCCGCGGGCGAGAACCGGCGCCTCGAACAGTGGCCTGCCGCCGGCGGTGGAGTCGGAGACCAGGCCGTGGTCGAGCCCCGGGTCGCGGTTGGTGAAGGTGACCAGCTCGCCCTGAGCGATCGTGTAGCTCTGCGCCGAATACTCGAGCAGGAAGGGCGAGCTGATCCGAACCACCGCCGCCGCCCTCGCCGGCACGGTCCCGGCGAGGGCGCCAAGCAGCGCGCTGAGCAGGACGAAACGGCGGATGCCTACTTCAGCTTCGCCTTCGCGGTGTCCGGGGCGCCGAAGTCGATCGCCCCAGTCACCGTGACAGTCGCCTTGGCCTTCCCGGCGAGCGCCTGCTTGCCTGCCTTGGTCAGCTTCGCGCTCCCGGTCGTGCCGCCCGCCGGGATCGTGCCGCTTCCGATGGTTCGCTTGCCGAGCGCTGCCGTCAGCTTCACCTCGGGACTGCCGGTTGTCGTCGCCTTCACGGCCAGCTTGCCCTTCTTCAGCACCTTCGCGAGCTTCCTGCTGCTGACCGCGACATCCACCGTCGGCCTCGGCAGCCCGGTGCCGATGACGTTCAGGGTGGCCTGCATGGTGCTCGGGTGGATGGTGCAGATGAAGGGGTACGAACCGGCGGACAGGTACTGGGTTCCGTTCACAGGGGTATTGCCGCTGGAGACCGTGGCACTGCGAAACAGCGCCTTGCCGTCCGGTCCCGTGGCATTGGCAGTGGCGTTGTGGGTGCTGCCACCGACTGTGAGCTGCGCGACCGTGCTCCCGTCATGCGAGTAAGAGGGCTGGTTGAAGGTGTTGTCCGCCTGGCCGACGATCGTCGCCGGCGCCGCCAAGGCGACCGCGGCGCCCAGGCAGAGGAGGACGGCGGTGCCCGCCGCCCCCGCGAGCGCCCCTCGGCGCCGGCGCATCCTCAGCTCGCTCCCGCGAAGTGCTCGCCGGCCTTCGCCCAGTTGACCACGTTCCACCAGGCGTCGATGTAGTCGGGGCGCCTGTTCTGGTACTTGAGGTAGTAGGCGTGCTCCCAGACGTCGACGCCGATGATCGGCGTCTGCCCGTCGGAGATCGGCGAGTCCTGGTTCGCCGTCGAGAGCACCGCGAGGCCGGAGCCGTCGTGGACCAGCCACGACCAGCCGGAGCCGAAGCGGTTGACGCCCGCGGTCTTCAGCTCCTCCTGGAAGGAGCTGAAGTCGCCGAACTTGTCCTTGATCGCGTCGGCGAGGTCGCCCTCGGGCTCGCCCCCACCGTCCGGGCTCATGATCTCCCAGAAGAAGCTGTGGTTGGAGTGCCCGCCGGCGTTGTTGCGGACCGCGGTCTCCTTGTCGCCGAGGCTGGAGAGGTTCTGGAGCACCTCGTTGACGTCCTTGTCGGCCCACTCCGTGCCCTCCAGGGCGGCGTTGGCCTTGTCGACGTATGCCTGGTGGTGCTTGTCGTGGTGAACGCGCATCGTCTGTTCGTCGATGTGAGGCTCGAGCGCGTTGTAATCGTAGGGAAGATCGGGGACCTCGTAAGCCATCTGCCCTCCTTCGAAGTTGGAAAGCTCGCCTCCGCTCGACGTTCAACCCGAGGGTGGCGTGTCTTGACGCCTAATCTAGCGAGGTTGGCTTCCTCCCCACACTCGATGGCTAGGGGACTCCCGATGGTGACGCGGCCAGTCATGCCGCCAAGGCCTCCGAGTGGTTCACGGTTCTACGCCATGCCATCGCAGAGGGCTCCCCGTGCCGCGACGACCAAGCCCGGCCGCCGTCCTCCTGACCTTCGACCGCGCGGGCGAGAATCACTCGCGCGGCGTTGATGTCCGCGTGTGCGGCATGCCCACATGCGGTGCAGCGAAATCGTCTCCCTCCCGGCTCGCCTCATCAATTTATGCCCTCGACCTGAATGGCCGGCTCATCCCCACCCAACGACAGAACCGGGGGAGCGCGCGGTTCCTCTCAAGAACGGAAGTCGAGGGCGGAGTGAGCAGTCGGCCGCCTGGCGGAGGGACCTGGACAGGGGTGGCCGTCACCCTCGGAGGGATAGCCGTCCTCGCGGCGGTGGCCCTGCTTGTGCCCGCGCTGCGGGACGCGGCCGGGAATGCGGTGCAGGGCGACAGCAGCGCGGTCCGCAACGATTTGGAGGGCCTCGGCGCGACGGGTGTGCTGATGGTGATCGCGCTCGCGATGATCCATGTGATCGTCTGGTACCCGGCGGAGATCCTCGACGCTGCGGTCGGCTTCATCTACGGGTTCGGAGTCGGACTGCCGCTGGTGATGGCGTCCTGGGTCGGCTCGGCGGTGCTCGCCTACCTGGTCGGAAACCATGCAGGGCGCCCCTTGCTCTACGCGCTGCTCGGCGAAGAGCGCTTCCAGAGGGGCGAGCGCCTCGTCCACCGCGGCGGGGTCACCTTCCTGCTCGCCGCCCGCCTGGTCCCGATCGTGCCCTTCACCCTGCTGGGACTGATCTGCGGGGCCACTCGGGTACCGCTGGTCCGATTCGTTTGGACGACGGCGATCGGCTACCTGCCGATCACCGCCTACTTCACCTACCTCGGCAGCCGCCTCGAGGGCTTCTCGATCGAGGACCCGATCGTCTGGATCGGCGCGGGGGGCTGCTGCTGGGGCTGCTCGGGGTTCGCTACGTGATCCCCCGGGCGACCCACGAGCGGGTCTAGGTCCGGTCACGCGGGGTCGGGCGGCAGCGGCTCCAGGCGAGCGAGCCGCCGCGCCAGCTCCCGGAGCTCGCGATCGCTCTTCGCCAGCAGCCGGTCAGCCGCCTCGGAGAGCTCGGTGAGCGAGCGCTCGCTGGCGTCGTCGAGCGAGGTACCGCGCGGCAGGGTGACCTGAAAGCGGTAGTAGCGCGGGCCCTTCCCCTGCTCGCTCGGGTCCGGGACAGCCCGGCCCGGCTCATGATTGAGCAGCACCTCCGCCCAATGATCGGCGGCGTCGGACTGGCCATCGAGAAAGGCGCCGACCAGGGCTGGGTCGGGCCTCGGCCAGACCCAGCCCAGCCGCCCCCATCGCCTCACCTTGGATTGCTCCTGGCCGACCTCATACTGTCCCGTGCCGAGCGAGACGACGAGGAGCTCGCTCGCGCCGAGGTCGCGCGGCTCGTCGCCGCGTCGCTTCAGCGCCTCCACCACCCCGGCGACCGAGGGGTTGGAGGCGAAGACGCCGCCGTCGATCAGCGCCCTGCGGTCGAGGCCGTGGGAGGGAAAATAGGTCGGCGCCGCCGAGGTTGCGAGCCCGACTTCCACCAGCGGGGCGTCGCGATCGGGCAGCTCGCGCGCCCGCCAGCGCTTGAAGAAGTGCGGCCCGGGCTCGTGCATGTCGTAGGAGGTGACGACCAGCTCCCGGAGGGCGTCCCGAAGGCGGCTCTCGCCGAATCGCCGCCGGAGGGCGTCCTCGAGTCGCCTGGGCGAGTGCTTGGGGCGGATCCATCCCCACAGCGAGAGGACCTTGTGCAGGGTGTCGCCGAAGATCGTCGGGCCCTCGTCCATGTAGAGGTCAACCAGGTCGGAGCCGCTCAACCGCGGGTGGCCGGGCCGCTCGGGGTCCGGTGCGGTGACTCCGATCGCGAGCAGACCGCCGGTCGAGGTCCCCGCGACCATGTGGAAGCAATCGGCGATCCGCCGCTCCGCTCCCGCGGCCTCTGTGATCAGCTCCTCGAGCCGGGCGATCACCCGGGCCGCGATCAGCCCGCGGATGCCACCGCCGTCGATTGAGAGCACCCGGAAGCGGTCGGGGTGCCCCAGGTCCCGCTCCCCCTGGCCCTCCACGCCCGTTCAGGCCTCCCTGCGGAACTTCGCCAGATCGTCGCGCGCGCGGCGGCGGACCATCATCCGCATCGGCGGCGCCCAGCCGAACGCCAGGCCGGCCGGGCCGAGCGCCTGGCGCGCCCAGCGGTAGAAGGAGAAGGAGTCCTGGTGGTCCTCGATCAGGCCGTCCTCCCGGAAGCGGAACCGAGCGCGGACCTCGTTGACCACCGGCCGGCCGGTGCGGGTGAACGTGTAGCGGGCGATCCAGCGGGCGGTACCGGTGTCTCCCTCGACCGAGTGCTCGGGCAACTCGACCCGGAGGTCATCGGCACGAGAGGTCAGCATCCGCCACATGTCTCCGGCCTCGGCGCCGGTGAGCTCGCCGAACGCGGGATCCCGGAAGCGCCCGTCCGGCGCGTACATGCGGGCCATCGCCTCGCCGTCGTGGCGATTCATCGCGCCATAGAGCTCCTCGATCACCCGGCGGTAGTCGGCCATCGCTCAACGCTATCCCGGACGGCCTTGGGGCGCCACCCTCGCGCTCCTCCACCGCAGGCCGCCTCTATCCTTCCTCCCCTCGGGGCGTGGCGCAGCCTGGTAGCGCGCACCGTTCGGGTCGGTGAGGTCCCCGGTTCAAATCCGGGCGCCCCGATATCAGCGCGGTTCGCCGTCAAGTCGCAACAACGCTTCAGGTTTCGTCGACGTAGGTCATTCCGGGTTTGCGGCCAGGGACCGACCGAGCGCGGCCGGCTCGATATCGCGGGCAGTCGTGGGGGCCGTAGCAGTGAGTCTCCGTGCGCCACTTCTTCCGGTCGGGATTCCAGTGGTCGACAATGATCTCGGTCGGCATCACCGCGCCGAACGGGCATTGTTGACAGGACCGCCCGTAGGTCCTGGGATCGAGCCGCCGATGCCCTCGAGCCCGGTACTCGTCAATCGGTGCTTGGCGTGGCTGCCGGGACCCACGGCAATCCGCTGCCCGCTGTCGAGCACGAGGACATAACCGCGGTACGAGTGCCATCGCTCATCGAAGGAGCGATGCAGGCCGATCCGCGGCTTCACCGCGGCCACAGTGCCCGCAAAGGCGATCCGAGGACCTAAGGCTCTTGCAGCCAAGCCTTCACCGCTTCAACGAACTCGGAGGCGCGCGAGATTGCCGACTCCGCTGTCTCGGGCGGTGCCTCCAGGAAGCGATAGTCCGCCTGATTGCGATCCTCGAACAGCGACCTCAGGATGGCCCCGGCGCCGGGGTCGAGACCACCGTCCTTGATGACCAGCTTGGAGAAGGCCGCGATTACCCCCGAGTGCCTGC
This sequence comes from uncultured Solirubrobacterales bacterium, assembly GCA_963780305.1. Classification (GTDB taxonomy): domain Bacteria; phylum Actinomycetota; class Thermoleophilia; order Solirubrobacterales; family 70-9; genus CAVVYV01. The sequence continues at coordinate 48,452 of CAWABN010000015.1, read as the reverse complement.
TCCGCGTCTCACCCAGCGAGAGCAACGCGGCCTCGGCGGCATAAAAGCAGGCGAAGTACGCGCGCGAGACGGCCTGTTCGGAGAAGCCCCCGTCCGCGAGTACGCGCGCCGCGCCCAGCTCCTTTTCGGAGCGCGCGATTGCCTCCACGGTGCGGCCGCTCACGCGATCGCGAGGCCCTCCTCACGGGCCCGGATCACCACGGGCTCGCTCGCCTCTTCGAACTCGCTCTCGCTGAGCGGCAGCGCCGTCACCACAAGCTCGTTCTTAAATGTGTGTCGCCACAGGACGTCGCTCATCCGGCGGCTCTCCTCCCATGGCGAGTCGACGCGGTCGAGCACGACCAGGAGGTCGAGGTCCGACTCGGGGCCGCCCTCCCCTCGCGCCCATGACCCGAAGAGGAGCACTTGCCGAATTCGCTCTCCATAGAGGTCACGGAGGTCGGCGGCGACGCTCGAGGCGACCTCGCGTGCGTTCACATAGTCACTCGGCCCGGGTGGCAACGGGGCCTCAACCCGCGCCCTTGCCTCGTCGGCCGCCGAGCTCTCGACCAGGCCCTCCGCCGCGAGCCAATCGATCGCGCGCCTCCGCATGCGCGCGTCGTGAAAAGCGAACCAAGCGTCCCGGAGCTCGGGAAACTCGAGCAGCGTGTCCTTGAACCGCCGGAAGGCGCCCCGCCCGGAGATCGCTCGCGCAAGCAGGTCCTTGGCGCGATGGTCAGCGACCGCGGCAACGAAGTCCTCCATGTCGCCGTATGCCTCGTCGGACGGAATCGGCTCGATCGGCACCAGGCGCTCGGAGTCGTCGACCGCCAGCTCCTCCCAGGAAATCCCCTGTGACCTCGGAATCGCCTCGCCCGTCTCCGGGTCGAACCACCATTCCATGTCCAGGGAGTTGTCCTCCAGCGCCATGCAGAGGTTCTGGAGATCAATCGTCTGAGGATCGAGCATCGTCATCTCCTTTCATCTCGCTCGATCGGAGCACCTCGATTCTAGGCATCCGCCTGGCTACCGACTGACGGGCTCTCTGCACGAGCGGAATCGGTAGCAGAGCTGGTAGCCAGGAGTGAACCAACGCCTACCCGGGCGCGCCTGTCGCAGTATTTCGACGGATCGCCCCGATTGCCTGACTTCGAGTCAAAGCACCGGCCGCGCCTGGAAGGCCTGCTTCATCCCGGAGAGGAGCTGGTCGGGCTATGCGCCGCGACCCGGCAGCAGGGGATGTTCAAGGGTGGCGCGGTGGCGATCGGGGTAACCGACCGGCGGCTGCTGATCCAGCCGCTCGACCGCCGCGGGGATGCCTCGGGCGAGGCGATCTCGATCGAGCCGCAGGAGATCGACTCGGTGAAGGCGAGTGGTGCCGGGGGCGGCTGGGCAACGGTCGAGGCCGCGATCGCCGATCATGCCGCCGTGCGGCTGAAGCTCAGGACGACCACAGGCGAGAAGCTGAACTTGATGCTGATGCGCGGCGAGGGCCTCGGATTCGGCAAGCTCGGAGGCGGCGAGAGCCAGCGACAGGGACTCGAGGCGCTCGGCCGGTGGTGCGAGCATATCCCGCAGTGATTCCCGGTTAGCTCAGGCGTCGGCGCCTCAACCGTTGGGGCCCGGCGTCCCACGGTGATCCCGCAACCGCAGAAGCAGGCCCGCGAGCAGATAAGCGATCACCAGGGCGAGGAGGGCAAACTTGAGGACGGCGCAGACCGCCGCCAACAGCGGCGCGAGGTCCCCGCCGTGCCCGCCGAGGGCGAGGAGGAGGCCGACGTCCTCGATCGCGTCGAAGGAGGCACCGGCGGCGGCCAGCGGGATCGCGGCAACCCCTGCGCTTGCCATCCGCCGCCATCCGCTCCGGAGGGCGAGCTCGCGGGTGGCGATCGCCGCCAGGGTTAGGAAAGCGCCGTAGGAGAGGATGTAGGCGTAGTCGATCCAGAGCGAGGCGCGGGCGGCGTCCTCTCCCTCCTCCCCCCACTCGCCGAGGATCTCGGCCGCCCTCTCCTCGGAGCCCGCCAGCTCGAAGCCGACGATTCCGGGGCCACCGCTGTCGCGCATCCGCCCGTCGAGGACGGCAAGGACGATCCCGATCGCAACCGTGGAGATCGCCAGGAGGACGAGCGCGCGCCGGCGAGTCAAGGCGGCGCCGTCACCGAACGTCGGCGATCGCCGCCTCGATCCGCTCCAGCGACGGCGACTCGGTCAGCTCGCGGTCCCCCCGGGGCCCCTCCACCACCACCGCGGGCTCGGCGGGAAACCGGTGCTCGGCGGCGAGCTCGTCGTCGGCCTCGAGCGTCTCCGTGACCTCGGGGTCGTCGCCGTCGCGCTGCCACTGCTCGACGTTGAAGTTGAGGATCGCGTTGGCGATCTGGTCGAGGAACTCATCGGTCGCCCCGGTGCGCGGAGCCTCGTCCTGGTTGATGAAGAAGAGCTGGATGAACTGCCACTCGTCGTCCTGCTCGGCGGCCGCGACCGCGCCGAACGAGGCGTTCGCGAACCCGCTCTGCGCCATCTGAAAGTGATGAAACTCGAGCTTCAGGTCCCCGTCCCGAACCGGGCCCTCGATCAGGGGGTCGATCATCTCGCGCTGGTAGTCCGCGCAAGGAACGCACTGGAGGTCGCTGAAGACCTCGACGGTCACCGGGGCGTCGCTCGAGCCGAGCACGGCGCCGTCCTGGGGAATCCCTCCGAGCTGGCGCTGAACCTCGTCGGCGCCGGTGATCTCGATCGGCTCCTCATCCCCCTCGTCGAGGGAGAGGCTGGCGATCACGAAGATCAGCAGCAGCGCGGCAAGCACCAGCACCACCACCCCGACTGTGCGGGGCCTCCTCCGTGAAGCGGGCTCGCTCAACCGGCGACGGCCTTGTAGTACCGCACGGCGAGCCCGGTGAGCAGGGTGCGGAACCCCTCCTCGATCGGGACCTCGCTGTCCACGGACCAGCGCTCGAGCCCACGCTCCTGGATCCCCTCGCTGCGCTCCACCACCTCGTCGACGAGCTCGGGATGCTGGTCGCAGAAGAACGCCCCGATCGAGTAGAGGTCGGTCTCCATCAGTGACTGGATGAAATCGCCTGTCTCTTGCTCCGTCATTTAACGGGTCGCTCCTCGGCTTCGCCTGCGGGGCGCCCTCGCATCCATGGCGGCATGGTAGTTGCGCGCCCGATCGCGGCTCGCCGGGGCGAATAGTCTGGCCGGGTGGCGAGCCGCGACGAGATCATCGACTTCAGCGACCGGCTCCTCGAGATCGACTCCTTTGAGGACTACTGCCCCAACGGCCTCCAGGTGCCGGGTGGCGCGGAGGTCGCGAAACTCGCCACCGCAGTCTCCGCGAACCTGGAGACGATCGAGCGGGCGATCTCGGCCGGCGGCCAGCTGGTCCTCTGCCATCACGGCCTCTTCTGGGACTCACAGGAGCGGGCCCTCACCGTGCCGATGGCCGCCCGCCTCCGGGCCCTGCTCGGCGCGGACGTCTCGCTCGCCGGCTACCACCTACCGCTCGACGCGCACGATGAGATCGGAAACAACGCGCTGCTGCGCGAGCGGCTCGGCCTGCAGGCCGACCCTCGCCCCTTCGGGCGAGCCCGCGGCGCCGCGGTCGGCGCGATCGGCGCCGACGAGGCCGGGATCGAGATCGGCGAGCTCGCCCGCCGTACCCGCGAGCTCGTCGGTCAGGAGCCTCTGGTCTTCGACTCGGGCCCGAGCTCGATCCACGCAGTCGGGATCGTCAGCGGCGGCGGCGCCTTCGCAATCGAGGAGGCGGGCAGCCTCGGGCTCGACGCGCTGATCACCGGCGAGCCGAGCGAGCCGGCGATGGCCGAGGCCCGCGAGCACCGCGTCCACTTCATCGCCGCGGGCCACTACGCCACCGAGACCCTCGGCATCCGCCGGCTCGGCGAGCTGTTGGCTGAGCGATTCGCGGTCGAGCACGAGTTCATCGACGTGCCCAATCCGGTCTAACCGAACGCGCAAACTGCGGAAAAGCGGTTGACACGTCGGCCCGAGGCGATATACATGAAGCTCCGGAGAAGCAAAGGAAGGAGAGACGCGCATGGCGGTTCACCTGACGCCCACCGAGCTCGCCGACGAGTTGCAGATGAAGCGTCGCGAGGTCCTCAGCAAGTGCATCGAGATGAACGTGCCGGTCCTCAAGGGCCGGATCGACAAGACCCTCTTCCAGTCCTCGCTCCGGGCGCTGCAGAGCAGAGACAAGCAAGCGACCGCGTAGATGCGCAAGTTGCGCGTCAGCGCGACGCCGTTTAGTGAGCTTGGCCGCCCGGCCAGTCGCGCAATAGACTTCTCTCCACCGGCCGCCGAGTGGCGGCAACCTCGAGCCAGGAGGCGAGGAGAGAGTGGAGTCAGCGACCGCCCCCACGGCACCGTCCGCGGCGGAGACCAGCACCCAGAGCAAGACGATTGCCGACCTGCTGCCGCTCGCGGCGCGCAGCGCCATGCCGATCTGCGGGCGTCACCTACAAGGACGCGTCCGGCCAGTGGGTGTCGAAGACCTATCGCGAGGTCGGCGAGATCGCCAAGCGGCTCTCCCTTGGGCTGATCGACCTCGGATCGAGAAGGGCGACAAGGTCTCGATCCTCGCCAACACCCGGCCCGAGTGGACCTACTTCGACTTCGCCGCGCTCAGCGCCGGCGCCACCGTCGTGCCGATCTACCAGACCAACTCCCCCGACGAGTGCCAGTACGTGCTCGAGAACTCCGACGCCAAGGCGGTGATCGTCGAGGACGACGAGCAGCTCGAGAAGGTGCAGCAGGTCCGCGATCGCTGCCCGAAGCTCGAGCACGTGATCCGGATGGAGGGCTCGGGCGGCGGCGCGATCTCGATGGACGAGCTGATCGCAGAGCGGTTCGGCGCGCTCGGACTCAGAGTGGGAGCAGCGCTGGAGCTCGGTCACCCCCGACGACATCTGCACCTTCATCTACACCTCGGGCACCACCGGGCCGCCGAAGGGCTGCGTGATCTCCCACGGCAACTACCGCTCGATGGTGACGATGGCGCTGACCGAGAGCGTCCTCGAGAAGGACAGTCGACCAGCTACCTCTTCCTCCCCCTCGCCCACTCGTTTGCGCTGCTGATCCAGTTCCTCAGCTTCGACCTCGGCGGCAACATCGCCTACTGGGAGCGCGATCCACTCAAGATCATCCCGAACCTCGTCCGAGGTGAAGCCGGAGTACTTCCCGTCCGTCCCGCGGATCTTCGAGAAGATCTACACGGCGGCGACCGGCGATGTCGAGAAGGCGGGCGGGATGAAGAAGATCGTCTTCAACTGGGCGGTCCGGGTGGGCACGAAGGTGCGGGAGCGCGAGCGCTCCGGCAAGCGGGTCGGCTGGCTACTGCGCAAGCAGTACGAGATCGCCGACCGGCAGGTTCTCTCCAAGATCCGGGCGCTGTTCGGCGGCCGGATCAAGAACTGCGTCACCGGCGCCGCCCCGATCAACCCCGACATCCTCCGCTTCTTCGACGCCGCGGGCGTGCTGGTGCTCGAGGGCTGGGGCATGACCGAGACCTCGACCGCGGCGACCGTGGCCAGGCCGGACGCCTTCAAGTTCGGCAACGGTCGGCCGCGCCTTCCGCGGGCTGCGAGATCAGGATCGCCGACGATGGCGAGATCCTGGTCAAGGGCCCCAACGTCTTCAAGGGCTACTACAAGAACGAGGAGGCGACCCGCGAGACGATCGTCGACGGATGGCTCCACACCGGCGACATCGGCGAGATCGACGCCGACGGCTATCTGACGATCACCGGCCGGAAGAAGGACATCATCATCACCGCGGGCGGCAAGAACATCACCCCCGCGAACCTCGAGGCCGAGATCAAGCAGAGCCAGTACATCTCGCAGTGCGTGGTCGATCGGCGACCGCCGCCCCTACCTGGTGGCGCTCGTCACCCTCGACATGGAGGAGTGCGCGAAGCTCGCCGAGGAGAAGGGATGGCCCGGCCGATCCTGCGGCGCTCGCCACGCACGAGGGGATGCGGGCGCTGATCCAGGCAGCACCTCGACCAGATCAACGAGAAGTTCGCCCGGGTCGAGCAGGTGAAGAAGTTCGAGATCCTGCCCGCAGGACCTCTCCCAGGAGGGGGGCGAGCTCACCCCGACGCTGAAGGTGAAGCGCGACGTGGTCGCCGAGAAGTACGACAGCGAGATCGACTCGCTCTACGCCGGCTAGCCCGTCGACAACTTCCTCGTCGCTCCCGACTCCTTCAAGGGGACGATCTCCGCAGCCGAGGTTGCAGCGGCGATCGGCCGCGGCGTCGAGACCGGCGGTGCCCGGGCCGAGCTCTGCCCGGCCGCCGACGGCGGCGAGGGGACGGTCGAGGCGCTCCTGGCGAGCCTCGGCGGCTCGACGCAGGCCGGCGGCGGCGCATGACCCGCTGGGGAGACCGATCGAGGCCCGCTTCGCGCTGCTCGGCGACGGGACGACCGCCGCGGTCGAGGTGGCCGCGGCCTCCGGGCTTGGCCTGGTCGAGCCCGCCGAGCGCGACCCCGAGGCGGCGAGCAGTGCCGGCACCGGCGAGCTGATTGCCGCCGCGATCGAGGCGGGCGCCGGCCGGGTGCTGGTAGCCGCCGGCGGCAGCGCCACCACGGACGGCGGTCGCGGCGCGATCGATGCCCTCGAGGCGGCCGGTGGACTCAGGTGACGCTCGGCTGGAGGTGCTCTGCGACACCACCGTCCCCTTCGAGCAGGCCGCCGAGGTCTTCGCGCCGCAGAAGGGCGCCGTCACCGGAGCAGGTTCGCCGCCTGACTGAGCGGCTCGTCGCTCGCGCTGGCGCCCTGCCCCGCGATCCCCGCGGCAGGACGATGACCGGCGCCGCCGGAGGGCTCTCGGGCGGGCTCTGGGCCGCGTTCGGGGCGCGCCTGGTGCCCGGGCGCGGCCTACGTGCTCGGCGTACTCGGCTTCGATCGCGCTGCTCGAGGAGGCCGACGCGGTGATCACCGGCGAGGGACGGCCTCGACGCGCAGAGCTTCCGAGGGAAAGCTGGTCGGCGAGATCGCGCGGCGCTGCCGGGCGGCGGGGGTGCCGCTTCACGCGATCGTGGGCGAGGTCGCGCTCGACCCGGCAAAGGTGGCCGGGCCCGGCGTCGCCGACACTCGTGAGGCGGGCACCCCGGCCGAGATCGAGCGGGCCGCCGCGGCGCTCGCCCTCGCTTAGCTGCAAAACGCCTGACGTCGTGACCCGCCCGCCGCGCGTCGACTTCGACTACGTCTCGATCAAACCGCCGCCCAGGCGACCGCCCGCGACGTCCATCGTGAATAGCCGCTCGCTAGCGGCTGCTCTTGGCCTTCTCCGCCTCGCCGGACTGGCGCAGCAGCGCCCCGGTGGTCTGCTCGAGCACCCGGCGCCAGGCCGGAGATCGCCCTTCTCCTCCTCCTCGACCGTGTCGAGGACCCTGCGCACCCGCCGGGCGGAGATCTCGATCCCGTGGCGGGCGGCGATCTCCTTGTAGCGCTGGTAGTCGCGCGCGAGGTTGTGGGTCACCGACTCGAAGCCGTGCTTGGCGATCTCCAGCCGCGATGAGTACTCGAGGATCGAGGTCCCGAACATCAGCTCGTCGTCGGGCTCGGGCTCGATCAGGATGATGTCCACGTCGGGGAAGCGGTGCTTCCATGACTCGACCGCGAGCTGCAGCCGGGCGTGGGCCATCAGCCGGAAGGCCTGGTTGCCGATCGCCGACAGGCCCATGTCGGCCGACCCGGCGCACCCGCGAGCCGAAAATGCGTCGGGATCCTGCTTCTCGAAGTCGTTGACGTAGGGGACCAGCGGGTTGACGACGACGATGAACTTCGCGCCCGCCGTCCACCGCCACGTCGACGTTGGTGGTCGAGCCGATGCCACCGTCCATCAGCTGGCGGCCGCGCAGCTCGTACCGGCTCGTAGACGATCGGCAGCGCGGTGGAGGCCGGCGACCGCCTTCGAGATCGGCACGTCGGCCCACTCGCCGCTGGCCGAGCACGAGCCGCTCGCAGGTGTCGACGTCGGTGGCGGTGATCAGGAGCTCCGCGTCGCAGCTCGCGGAAGTCGTTGCTGCGGTCCGGGTCCGCGAGGCACCTCGGCCATGTACTGCTCCAGGCCGCGGTTGTTGTAGATCGCCGGTCGGGCAGGCCCTCGGCGATGCCCATCGCGACGTCCACCATCGAGACCTCGCCGATGTTGCGCGGCGAGCTGGCGGAGGGCGCCGACCGCGCGCAGGGGCAGCACCGCCAGCCGGCCGGCCAAGCCCGGTAGTTCGGGCGCAGGAGGTGCGCAGCGTCGGGTCCGGCGATCGGCGACGGGAGCGCCTTGTTCAGGACCCGCATCATCTCCTCGGGCGTGACCCCGTTGGCGACCATGCTCGCCGACGAATGAGCCGGCGCTGGTGCCGACGTAGACGTCGAAGTCGTTGACGGTGCGGTTGACCGCCAGCAGGTCGAAGCGCGCGCAGCGCACCGATCTCGTAGACGCCGCCCGTGAACCCGCCGCCGCCGAGTACGAGCGCGGTCTTCTCGCCCCTTCGCCTTCTCCTTCGAGCGCCCCGCGAGCGCGCGTCGGGGCCCTCGAACTGGACGACTTTCCCCATGGGCGGGCGATTATGGCAGTCGCGAGCTGGTCGGCCAGCTAGTCGCCCGTATGAGCCGCGATTGATGCTGGCCAGCTAGACGGCAGCCGCTACCCTGGGGCACCGCGGTTGTTCTGGTGGACGGTGCGCGAAGGCGCGTACCGGCGCGCATGAGCCGGGCAGCGCAGGGGCGGAGAGGTCTAGCCAGCGCGATCGTGCTGGGCGCTGGGCTGCTGGCGCTGCTCGCCGGTGAGGCGGACGCCGCGGTCACAGACCGCCCCTTCCAACCCCCGTCGCGCACGGCTCCGCCGCCGCCCGAGACCGCGGTCTCCGCCGGCGAGCTCGGCGGCGCCCTCGGCAAGGCCTTTCGCGGGCGCGGCGGGGCGCCTGGGTTGCCGACGCCGGCACCGACGCAGGTCCTCTTCCAGCGCGGCGCGGGGAAGGCCCGCGCCCTGGCCTCGAACATGAAGCTGTTCACCACCGCGACCGCGGTTGCGCGCTTCGGACCCGACGAACGCCTCGAGACCCGGTCTGGGCGGGTGACGATCATTCCGACGGGGTCGTCAGCGAGGGTCCTTCCTGGTCGGGGCCGGCGATCCGACCCTGAGCACCGCGGGCCTCACCAAGCTCGCCGCCGGGCCCGCGTCCGCGGGCGTCACGCAGCGTCAAGGGTCAGCTGCTCTACGACGACTTCTTCCTCGACCAGCGCTCGCACCGTTCCCCAGCGCGGTATCTCGCCGCGAAGGGTTCGGGCGCCCTCGGCGGCGCTCACGCCTCGCGGTCGCGGCGGGCGCCAACGACCGCCGCGCAGCGCGGCTCTGACCAGTCCTCCGCGCGGGCCGGGATCGCGGTCGGAAGAAGGTCCGGCGGCGCGCCGCGCCCCCGGAGAGCGCCGGCGCGAAGCAGTCGTGGCCGGCCTGGATTCGTCCGACCCTCGCCGCCCTCGCCCGCCGCACCAATTCCCCTCGAACAACTACTCGCCGAGATGCTGCTCAAGGTCGTCGGCGGCGCTTTCGGCGGCGCCGGGACCACCAGCGGGGGAGTGGCGGCGTGCAGGGTTCGCCGCGCGAGGCCGGCGCGTCCCAGGCACGAGAACGGCTCCGGGCTGAGCCGGCGAGATACCGCGCCTCGCCCAGCCTCCGTCGGCGCGCTGCTCGACTCGATGGTCGACGTGGACCCGAACGACCCACCCGAGAAACAGGTTGAGCAGGAACGGCGCCGGGACGCCTGGGTCAGCTCGCTGGCGGTCGCCGGGCGCACGGGGACCCTCGCCCACCGGATGCGCGGCAGCGCCGCCGCGGGCAACTGCCGCGCGAAGACCGGCACCCTGAACGGGTCAGCGCGCTCTCCGGCTACTGCTTCCGCGGCTCCTGGACGCCGAGCACTTCGTCGTCTTCTCGATCCTGATGAGCGGCGACGTCGGCCGCGCCCACCGGGTTCAGGACCGGATGGCCGCCCTGATCGCCAGATACCCGCCATAACCGGGCGCGCTACCTGCAGGGCTCAGACGATCCGACTCTCAATCAGACGGGTCGCGCTGTCGCGCGCCCTCGCATTACACGCACCCTAGGTCAGACTCGGCCTCGCGGGCGGCCGCGCGCCCTGGGCGCCTCGTCGCTGCCTAGGAGCTTGCGGAGCCCGGCCTCGTCGATCACCTCGGCGCCGAGCCCCTCGGCCTTGGCGAGCTTCGAGCCCGGGCTGTCGCCGGCGACGACGTAATCGGTCTTCTTCGAGACCGAGTTGACCACCTTGCCGCCGGCCCGGCTGATCAGCTTGGTCGCCTGCTCGCGGGAGAGATCCGGCAGGGTGCCGGTGAGGACGAGGGTCTTGCCGTCCAGGGGCCCGCCCTCGACCCGGCGCTCGGAGGGGTCGAGCTCCATCCGCAGCCCCGCCTTCCGGAGCCGCTCGATCAGGTCGCCCATCCGCTCCTCGTGCAGTTCCTCGTAGACCTGCTCGGCGAGGATCGGCCCGATCCCCTCGGCCTCCTCGATCTGCTCGGGCTGGGCGGCCAGGAGCGCATCCATCGTCCCGAAGTGCTCCGCCAGCGACTCGGCGTTGACGAAGCCGACCCCGGGGATCCCGAGCGCGTAGAGAACGCGCGAGAACGGCTTGCGCTTCGAGCCCTCGATCTCCTCGATCAGGTTCTCGGCCGAGATCTCGCCGAAGCCCTCCAGCTCGGAGACCCGCTCCGCGGTCAGGTCGTAGATGTCGGCGGCGTCGGCGATCACGCCCTCGTCGAGGAAGCGATAGGCGTTCTTCTCGCCGAGGCCCTCGATCTCCAGCGCGCCCCGGAAGTGCTTGACGTGCTGGAACTGCTGACCGGGACAGCCGGTGCGGTTGGGGCAGATCGTGAAGACGCCGTCCTCCGGCTTCACCGTCGGGGTCCCGCAGAGCGGGCACTTCTTCGGCGGCCGCGCCCGGCGGGCGCCCTTCTTCCGCTTCTGGATGATCGGCGAGACGACCTGGGGGATGACGTCGCCGGCACGCATCACCACCACCTCGTCGCCCTCGCGGACGTCCTTGCGCTCCAGGTCCTCCTCGTTGTGGAGGGTCGCGGTGGTCACCGTGACGCCGCTGACGTGGACCGGCTCGAGCATCGCGAAGGGCAGCAGATGCCCGGTGCGCCCGACGTTCCAGACGATCTTCTTCAGCTTCGTAGTCGCGGTCGTCGGGGCGAACTTCCAGGCCACCGCCCAGCGCGGCTCGCGCCCGGCGACCCCGAGCTCGCGCTGGAGGCTGCGGTCGTCCACCTTGACGACGACGCCGTCGATCTCGAAGTCGAGGGCTTCGCGGCGTCCCTCCCACCAACGGCAGCGCTCGGCCACCTCGTCGATCCCGTGAAGAACGGCGATCTCGTCGTTGACCCTGAAGCCGCGCTCGCGCAGCCACTCGAGCGTCTCGCTGTGGCTCTTCGGCTCCCAGCCCCTCAAGTGCGCCGACGCCGTAGGTCCAGATCGAGAGCGGCCGGGCGGCGGCGATCTCCGGGTCGAGCTGGCGGATCGACCCGGCGGCGGAGTTGCGCGGGTTGGCGAAGGTCGGCAGGCCGCCCTCGGCGCCCGCTGCTCGTTCAGCTTCGCGAAGTCGGCGATCGGCAGGTAGACCTCCCCCCGCACCTCGACCAGCTCCGGGGCGTCCTCGATCCGAGCGGGATCGCCTTGATCGTGCGCAGGTTCTGGGTCACGTCCTCGCCGATCCGCCCGTCGCCGCGGGTGGCGCCCCGGGTGAGGACGCCGTTCTCGTAGGTGAGCGAGATCGCCAGCCCGTCGACCTTCGGCTCGGTGACGTAGCGGATCTCGCTGCCCTCGATGTCGAGGCGCTCGAGCTGCCGCTCGACCCGCGTTGCCCAGGCGCGGAGCTCGTCCTCGTTGCGGGCGTTGGCGAGCGAGAGCATCGGCTCGGGGTGCTCGACCCGGCTGAACTTGTCGAGCGGCGCGCCGCCGACTCGCTGGGTCGGCGAGTCCGGCGTCCGGAGCTCGGGGTGATCCTCCTCGAGCTCCCGCAGCTCGCGGAGGAGGTCGTCGTATTCGGGATCGGCGATCTCGGGGTCGTCGAGCATGTAGTAGCGGCGGTCGTGGTAGGCGATCTGCCGCCGCAGCTCCTCGGCCCGCTTCGCGGCCTTTGCCGGCGCCGCGGTGCTCACCTGCGGGAAGACGCTTCCCCTGCCGGTTCGCGGCGGCTGATCCGGCGGCGGTTCTTGTGGCCGCCGAGTTGTGCTGGCTGCCGCCAGCATCCCGTCGAAGTCCCAGCCGCGGAGCCGATCGAGCCCCGGCCGGTCGGTGAGGTCGAAGTGCACCGGGGTGACCGAGATGCGCCCCTGGGCGATCGCCGAGAGGTCCGAGCCCTCCTCGTCCTCGAAGGAGGGCTCGAAGCCGTAGATCTCGTAGCGGCGGCGGTCGCTCTCGCGGTCCTCCTCGACCAGCTTCAACTCGTCGTTGTAGAGGCGCTTGCCGAGGTGGGTGACCTCGATCCCGGTCGGGGGCCCTGCCGGGCAGTTGACGTTGAGCAGGGTGTCGGCCGGCAGCGGGTCCTCCGCGACCGCCTGCACCAGCTCGGCGGCGAAGGCGGCGGCGACCGAGAAGTCGAAGTCCCGCCCGAAGCGGAAGTCCATCTCGCGCGCCGCCGACTGCTGGGAGATCGCGATCGCCGGCACGCCGAGCACGATCCCCTCGAGGGCGGCGGCGACCGTGCCCGAATAGGTGATGTCGTCGCCGAGGTTGGCGCCGTGGTTGATCCCCGAGACGATCAGCTCGGGCCGGTCGCCGAGCAGGCCGAGATCGGCGAAGCGCACGCAGTCCACCGGGGTGCCGTCGGTGGCGAAGCCGCGGCTGCCGTCGTCGAACTCGACCTCCTGCACCCAGAGGGGCGAGCGGGTGGTGATGCTGCGGGCGGTGGCGCTGCGATTCGAGTCGGGGGCGATCACGTGCACCTCGACCTCGGGCAGGCCGATCAGCGCGCGCCGAAGCGCGTTCAGGCCCTTGGCCTGGATGCCGTCGTCGTTGGTGATCAGGACCCGCACCACCTCGATTCTACGAGCGGCGCGAGTCCTTCCTTTCTCCCCCGACTTCAGTCGCCTTCCCGAGGGCTGCGAGGTAGCGCTGGTGATGCTCCTCCCAGCGCGGCATCCCCCACTCGTCCCAGTCGGTCGCCCAGTCGAACGGCTTGCCCTCGAGTGCCCGCTCGAGGATGTCGAAGTGGAGGTGCCAGCCGGCCAGGTTCATCGACTTGAACTTCTCCTCCAGCTCGTCCATCGTGCTGGTGAAGGTGAGCACGGTGCCATCGCCGTCCGGGCGAAGCTCCCACCGCAGGGTTCCGTGGATGTCGCCATCCCATTCGAGCAGCCGCGGGGGGTCGAGCTCGGTGATCGTGCCATGCAGGATCCCGGTGTTGCCCTCCTCCTCGGGGTCGATTCCTTCCCGGCGCATCACCTCGTCGGCCTGCTCACGGTTCTGCCAGCGCAGCATCACGCTGCCGCCCTTGCGCAGATCGATCTCGGCCTCGGCCAGCCACGTCTTCAGCTCCTCGGGCTCGGTGAGAGCCGCCCAGACGCGCTCGACCGGATGTCCGAAGCGGCGCTGGAAGCGAAGCTCGTAGGTCCCGCCTCGCTCGATCAGGACGCCGTCCTCGACCGCGGTTGCCGCGTTGCGCTCAACCATGATCAATCCTCCTCATCCAGGTGCTTTTCCAGGGCGTCGAGGCGTCCAGCCCAGAACCGCCGATAGGGCTCGAGCCAGGTGTCGATTTCCGCCAGCGGCTCGGCGCGAAGACCGTACCAGCGCCGCTGTGCCTCCCTGCGAACCTGCACGAGTCCGGCGTCCTTGAGCACCCGGAGGTGCTTGGAGACACCTGGCTGGCTGATCGAGAGGCTCTCCACCAGCTCGCCGACCGAACGCTCACGCTCGACCAGCAGGTCGAGGATGCGCCGGCGCGTGGGCTCAGCCACCACCTCGAAGGTCTCGGCGATCGGGGCCACGGCCTGCATATTACCCTGTCGCTATATAGCTGAAACGCAATACACGGGCGGGCTGCCCGCAGGCACTACGCGGAAGGACTAGGGTCGCGCGCCCTACGCACTGCCGTAGGCGATCACCATCTCGGTCATCGCCCCGACGAAGAGCGCCGGCGCCGAGCATCAGCAGGCCCAGCTCCCGGTGGCCGAGCCGGCGCATCGCGTGCCAGATCTCGCCGATCACGTAGAGGATCGCGCCGGCCGAGACCGCGTAGAAGAGCAGCTCGAGCGGCTCCGAGGTGACGTTGTAGCCGACGATCGAGCCGAGGAAGACCGGGCCTCCCCCAATCAGACCCGCGACCGCGAGCCAGCCCCAGCTCGGGCGGACATCGCCGAGCGGGCCGACGATCCCGAACCCCTCGGTGGCGTTGTGGACGGCGAAGCCGACGATCAGGACGGTGGCCAGTCCGATCTCACCGGTGCTGGCCGAGACCCCGATCGCGAGGCCCTCCGCGAAGTTGTGGAGCCCGATCGCGGCGGCGATCGTCATCCCCGTCCGCAGCGCACGGGCCTTGAGCGCAAGCTCATCAGAGGCCACCAACTCGGCCTGCTCCACGGTCATCGCGTCGGTTGCGCCGCCGGCGATCGGCGGCTGCTTGGGCCGCATTCGCTGCTCGACCAGTGCCAGTCCGGCGCTGCCGGCGATGAATCCGCCGCCGAAGATCAGCGAGAGAAGGAGCCCATCGACCAGGCTGCCCTCGCCCTCGCCGAGCTCCTCGAAGCGGTGTTCGACGATCTCGATCCCGTGCACCAGCACCTCCGCGAAGAGGAAGGCGAGGACTCCGACCGAGAACATCGCCAGCGCCACGCGGGCGCGTTTCGAGACCAGCTGGACCCGGCCGAGGGGCAGCCCCAGGTAGATCGTGAATCCGGCCAGCGCCCCAAGCACGACTGTTTCCCCGAACGACACGGCCCGAGACGATAGCAGCCTAGTTAGGGTGCCCTAAGCCCCCTCGTACCGGACGGAAGCCAGGTAGAGGCCCTGGGCGTGGGCGGTATCCCCCGCCCGCTCCCGCGGGGCGCCGTCGAGTAGGGCGGCGAAGTCCTCGAGACTCCGCCTGCCGCCGGCGACCTCGAGCATCGTCCCGATCAGCACCCGGACCATGTTGCGCATGAAGGCGTCTGCCTCGATCCAGAACTCGAGCAGCTCCAGATCACCGGTCGCGATCGTTCGGCCCTCGGGGCCGAGAGTCCGCCCGCGGCGCCACTCGGCACGGAGGATCTCGCGTTCGAAGCGGACGTGCTCGGTCTCGGTCGGAGTGAAGGCGGTGAAGTCGTGGGTTCCCAGCAGCTGCTCGGCGCAACGCTCGAGCAGTCCCGGATAGACCCGATGAGGCCAGAAGAGCGAGAGGCCCAACTCGAACGGGCTCTGAACCGAGCCCGCCAGCACTCGATAGCAATAGGTTCGCGACCGGGCGTCACGACGGGCGTCGAAGCCATCGGGTGCCCTGGCGGCCGCGAGCACCGCGATGTCGTCTCCCGTGAGGCCGTTGAGTGCGCGCCCGAGCGCCTCAGGCGGTTCGTCCGCCAGCCCCAGGCTCGCCACCTGGCCCCACGCGTGTACCCCGGCGTCGGTCCGTCCCGCGACCGTCAGCCGCGGCCGCTCGCCCAGCACCCGCTCCAGCGCCCGCTCGAGCTCCTCCTGGACCGTTCGCAGGCCGGGCTGAGCGGCCCAGCCGGCGAAGCCGGCGCCGTTGTAGGCGATGTCGAGGCGCAATGTGGGCACGAAAAGCGACACTATTGGCCACATGGCCCTCCCGGGTTCGGACGAACCGGCATCGATCTCCCACGAAGAGGCCCGTCAGGAGTTATTCGGGCGGGGCCCCAGTAAGACCGGGAGGGAGACAGAGATCGTCGATCGTGCTCGCGATTGTCGGCGCGGGTCAGCCCCAATCGCCGCGGTTAGTTCCGGCGCCCCGCGCGCAAACGGCGACGGGTAGCGGGGTTGATGCCGAAATGTGAGGGGACTCACTGCCAGTCGCGGTGCCGGGAGCGTAAGGTTCCAAGACGACCGCATCGACAGAGGGAGAGGCATGGCGAACACCGACATCACTTCACGCGCCCAGTACGAGCGGACCGACCTGCTCGCGGGGGGCGAGGGGATCCGCCGCGGCTCCGAGAAGGGCGCCGCGATCTACAGCGTCGTTGCCCTGATCGTCGGAGTGCTGCTGAGCGTCGTAGCCGTTGCGACGATCGAGAACTGGGCCCAATGGGTGGTGCTCGGGGTGATCGTGATCACGACGATCGGCTTCGCGATCGCCGTCAGCCCCAACCGCCGCGCCTAGACGAGCTCCAGGAACACCATCTCGGCCGAGTCGCTGCGACGGGGGCCGAGCTTGATGATCCGGGTGTAGCCGCCGTTCCGGCCCTGGTAGCGAGGGGCAATCTCCTCGAACAGCTTGTGGACCGCGAACTTGTCGTTGCGGAGCGCCGAGAGCGCCTGGCGGCGGGCGTGCAGGTCGCCGCGCTTGGCGAGCGTGATCAGCTTCTCGAACTCGGGCTTCAGCGCCTTCGCCTTCGGCTGGGTCGTCCGGATGCGCTCGTGCTCGATCAGCTGCTTGCTCATCGTGCTGACGAGCGCCTTCCGGTGGGAGGCTTCCCGGCTCAGCTTCCCTTTCTTGCGTGCGTGGCGCATGCGAACCCCGGGCGGAACCCTAGCCGCTAGTCGGCCCGCAGACTGAGGCCGCGCGCCCGCAGGGTCTCCTGAACCTCCTCGATCGACTTGCGACCGAAGTTCGGGATCGCGTTCAGCTCCGACTCCGACTTCCGCACCAGCTCGCCGACGGTCTGGATGCCGGCGCGCTTCAGGCAGTTGTAGGAACGGACGCCGAGCTCGAGCTCCTCGATCAGGATCTCGTCGAGGCCATCGGCTCCGGGGACGGGCGGGGCCTCGCCTCCGCCGGCTCCGTCGCTGACCGCCACGGCGCCCTCGCCGCGCAGCTCGTCGACCCGGTCGGCGCTGGTGAAGATCGCCAGGCTCTTGATCAGGATCTCGGCGGCGTCGCGGAGCGCCGCGCCCGGCTCGATCGAGCCGTCGGTCTCGACCTCGAGGGTTAGCTTGTCGAAGTCGGTCCGCTGCCCGACTCGCGCCGAGTCCACGGCGTAGGCCGCGCGGCGGATCGGGGAGAAGATCGAGTCGATCGGGACGACCCCGATCGGCTTGTCCTCCGACTTGTTCTCGTCGGCCGGCGAGTAGCCGCGGCCGCGGCCGATCGTCAGGTACATCTCGAGCTTGGTCTTCTTCTCGAGGGTCGCGATCGGCGCCTCGGGGTTGAGGATCTCGACACCCGCGGGGAGATCGATGTCCTTGGCCTTGACCTCGCCGGGGCCGGTCGCCACCAGCGGCGTCTCGACCTCGTCGGCGTCGGTGTGCATGCGGACGACGATTTCCTTGAGGTTGAGGACGAGGTCGGTGACGTCCTCCTTCAGTCCCGGGATCGTCGAGAACTCGTGCGCAACGCCCTCGATGCGGACGCTGGTGATCGCGGCGCCGCCGAGGGAGGAGAGCAGCACGCGACGCAGGCTGTTGCCGAACGTGTAGCCGAACCCCTTGTCGAGGGGCTCGATCGTGAAGGTGCCCTTGTTGTCGTCGACGTCCTCGCCCGAGATCTTGGGGATCTGAAACTCTGGCAGGGTGGTCATTGCTTCCTCTACTTCGGGTTCTGGGTGATTAGGGAGTCCTACTTCGAGTACAGCTCGACGATGAGCTGCTCCTCGACCGGTGCCGAGATCTCGCTGCTCTCGGGCAGCCTCAGCACCTTGGCGGTGAGCGCATCGTGATCGGCCTGCAGCCAGGCTGGAACGCCTGAGGTCAGCTCGGTCGCCTCGCGGACGACGTCCGCGGCGCTCGAGCCGGCCTTGATCGCGATCACGTCGTCGGGCTTCACCTGGTAAGAGGGGATGTCGACACGGCGGCCGTTGATCGTCCAGTGACCGTGGCGGACGAGCTGGCGGGCCTGGCGCCGGGAGGCGGCGAAGCCGAGGCGCACGAGGACGTTGTCGAAACGGCACTCGAGCAGCCGCAGCAGGTTCTCGCCGGTGACGCCCTCCTGGCGCGCTGGCCTTGTCGTAGTAGCCGCGGAACTGCTTCTCGAGCACCTGGTAGTAGCGGCGCGCCTTCTGCTTCTCGCGCAGCTGCACCCGGTACTCGGACTGGCGCATGCGCCCGCGGCCGTGCTCGCCCGGCGGGTAGGAGCGGCGCTCGACGCCGCACTTGTCGGTGAAGCAGCGGGCGCCCTTCAGGAACAGCTTCTGGCCCTCGCGGCGGCACTGCTTGCACTGGGGGGAGGTGTCGCGGGCCATCAGACGCGCCTCCGCTTCCGGGGGCGGCAGCCGTTGTGGGCCTGGGGGGTGACGTCCTTGACCGTGGTCACGTCGAGGCCGGCGGCCTGCAGCGAGCGGATCGCCGTCTCGCGGCCGGAGCCGGCGCCCTTGGCGAAGACCTCGACCTTCTCCAGGCCGTGCTCCATGCCCTTCTTGGCGGCGGCGTCGGCGGTCACCTGGGCGGCGAACGGAGTCGACTTGCGCGAGCCCTTGAAGCCGGCGCTGCCGGCCGACTCCCAGGCGATCACGTTGCCCTCCGTGTCGGTCAGGGTGACGATCGTGTTGTTGAACGAAGTCTTGATGTGGGCCTGCCCGTAGGTGACGTTCTTGCGCGTCCGGCGGCGGCCCTTCTTCGGCTGTGCCATCTAGTCTGCTCTCCTCTGCTCATCCCGCCGTCGGCGGTCTTCTTGCGCTGCTGCATGCTCATCCTCTTCGGGCCCTTGCGGGCCGCGCGCGTTGGTCTTGGTGCGCTGGCCGCGGACCGGAAGGCCGCGCCGGTGGCGCAGGCCGCGGTAGGAGCCGATCTCCTGCAGGCGCTTGACGTTCTGCGAGCGCTCGCGGCGGAGGTCGCCCTCGACCTCGCGGGCCTCGACCGCCTCGCGCAGCTTCACGATCTCGTCCTCGGTCAGGTCCTTGACCTGGGTGTTCGGGTCCACGCCGCGCCTTGGCGAGGATCTGCGTTGGCGGTCGAGCGGCCGATCCCGATAGACGTAGGTGAGGCCCGACCTCTGCCCGCTTGTTGAGGGGGATGTTGACCCCTGCGATTCGCGCCATCCAGTCCGCCTAGCCCTGCCGCTGCTTGTGGCGGGGGTTCGGGCAGATCACGAGCACGGCGCCGCCGCGGCGGATCACCTTGCATTTCTCGCACATCGGCTTTACGGACGCTCGGACCTTCATCGCACCGCTTTCGGTGGCTTCGTATCGGACTGGAGTAGGCCCGCGGGCCCCAGGAGTCGGGCCCACAGGCATGAAAAGTCGGCCCTCTAGGCGTGGACCGACAATGAAGATGGTAGCAGGGGGCCCCGAATTCGCCCCTTAAACGGGGGCACCTAACCTGAGTTCGAAGTCGATCAGTACTCGTCCGAGTGCCAGGGGGTGAGGATCCGGGGGCCGTCGGCGGTGACCGCGACCGTGAACTCGAAGTGGGCCGTAAGCGAGTCGTCCTGCGAGTAGACCGCCCAGCCGTCCGAGCCCATCCGGACGTCGGGGCCGCCGGCGTTGACCATCGGCTCGATCGCGAGCACCATCCCCTCCGCGAGCTCCGGGCCCTTGCCCGGATCGCCGAAGTTGGGGATCTGGGGATCCTCGTGCATGTCTCGACCGATCCCGTGGCCGACCAGGGTGCGGATCACGGAGAGCTCATCCTCCTCGACCCGTCGCTGCACGGCGTTCGAGATGTCCCCCAGCCGGTTGCCCGGGCGGGCCTGCTCGATCCCGGCGAAGAGCGCCTCCCGGGTAGCGGTCAGCAGCGGCTCGGAGTCCTCCGGCGCATCGCCGACCGGGACGGTGATCGCGGCGTCGGCGACCCAGCCCTCGTAGGTGACCCCGACGTCGATCGAGAGGATGTCGCCGCGGCGAAGCTCGTAGGGGCCGGGAATCCCATGGACGACCATCGAGTTGGGCGAGGTGCAAATCGAGCCCGGGAAGCCTCGATAGCCCTTGAACGAGGCGATCGCTCCCTGCGAGCGGATGAAGCGCTCGGCGGCCTGATCGAGCTCGGCGGTGGTGACCCCGGGCGCTGCACTTGGAGCGGAGCATGCGCAGGCAGCGCGCCTGGATCTCGCCCGCTGCGGCCATCGCCTCGATCTGCTCGGGCGTCTTCCGGATGATCATCGAGCGATACATCTCACCTCTAAACCCTAGCCGCCTAGATTTCTTCTTCCATCCGGAGGGTGGCGAGCAGGGCGTGGATCCGCTCGCTCACCACCTCGGGGGGCTGATTGCCATCGACACGGCAGAGGATCTCCCGGTCGTCGTAGTAGTCGATCAGCGGCTCGGTCTTCTCCCTGTAGCTGCTCGAGGCGATGGCGGATCACCTCTGGTTTGTCGTCATCGCGGACGATCAGCCTGCTGCCGTCGATGTCGCAGACGCCGTCCTCCTTCGGCGGGTCGAACTCGACGTGGAAGATGTGCCCTTGAGCCTCGCAGGTGCGCCGCCCGCTGAGCCGGCGGATGATCTCCTCCTCGGGAACGTCGATCAGGATCGCGGCGGTGATCCGGCGGCCGAGGTCCTCCATCTCCTCGTCGAGCGCCTCAGCCTGGGGCACCGTGCGGGGGAAGCCGTCGAGAATGAAGCCGTCGCGGGCCTCCTCCTGCTGCACCCGCTCACCGATCACCTCGATGATCACCTCGTCGGGGACGAGGTCGCCGCGGTCCATGTACTCCTTCGCCCTGCGGCCGACCTCGGTGCCTTCCTTGACCGCGGCCCGGAGGATGTCGCCGGTCGCGTAGTAGGGCAGGTGGAAGTCCTCCTGCAGGGTCTTCCCCTGGGTCCCCTTGCCGCTGCCGGGCGGCCCGAGGAGGATCAGATTGAGCTCAGGCAACCCGGTGCTCCCACGGCCGCGCTCACTTCAGGAATCCCTCGTAGTTCCGCATCATCAGTTGCGCCTCGAGCTGCTTCACCGTATCGAGGGCGACGCCAACGACGATCAGGATCGAGGTCCCGCCGAAGAAGAAGTTCGCCGACGTCTGGCTGATCAGGATCGTGGGTAACGCCGCCACCGCGCCCAGGTAGAGGGCGCCTGGGAAGGTGAGGCGAGAGAGGATGCGGTCGAGGTATTCGGCCGTGGGGCGACCCGGGCGAACGCCGGGTATGAAGCCTCCGTACTTCTTCAGGTTGTCGGCCTGGTCCACCGGGTTGAAGGTGACCGCCGTATAGAAGTAGGTGAAGATGATGATGAAGAAGACCTCGCCGACCACGTAGGCCCAGCTGTTCGGGCCGAAGAAGGCGGCGAAGTCGAGCGCCGCGGGGGTGTTGAGGAGCTGTCCGATCGTCGGCGGGAAGGCCATGATCGAGGCGGCGAAGATCACCGGGATCACTCCGGCCATGTTCACCCGCAGCGGCAAATAGGTGGAGCCGCCCGAGGTCATCCGGCGGCCGACGACGCGTTTTGCGTACTGCACCGGGATCCGTCGCTGGCCCTCCTGGACGAAGACGATCGCGACGATCACCGCCAGGGCGACGAAGGGCATCATCACGACGAACACCTGGTCGGGATTGGTCCACCAGGCCGAGATGCCCTGGGGCAGACCGGAGACGATCGAGGCGAAGATCATCAGCGAGATCCCGTTGCCGATCCCTCGCTGGGTGATCAGCTCGCCCATCCACATCAGCAGGGTGCAGCCCGCGGTCAGGCAGATGACGATCAGGAAGGTCTTGGTGAAGGTGAGGGTCCCGACCACGCTGCTCCCCGCCTGGTCCTGGAAGCTCCGGAAGAGGAAGACGTAGCCGAGCGACTGGCCGAAGGCGAGGGCGACGGTCAGGTAGCGGGTGTACTGGGTGATCTTCTGCTGTCCGACCTCGCCCTCCTTCTGGAGACGCTCGAGCGAGGGCACGACCACGGTCAGGAGCTGGAGGATGATCGAGGCCGTGATGTAGGGCATGATCCCGAGCGCGAACAGCGACAGCCGCGAGAGGCTGCCGCCGGAGAAGAGGTTGAGGAAGCCGAGGATGTTGGAGCCGCCGAAGTTCTCCTCGATCGACTTGACCGTGTCGACGTCGACGCCCGGCGAGGGGATGTAGGCGCCGAGCCGGTAGAGCGCCAGGATCGCCGCCGTGAACATGATCTTCCGGCGGATGTCCGGGACGGTGAAGGCGTTGGCGATCGTCTGAATCATCAGTCGATCACCTCCACGGTGCCGCCGGCCGCCTCGATCTTCTCCCTCGCGGCGGCGCTGAAGCGATGTGCTCGAACGGTGAGCTTCTTCTTGATCTCGCCGCGGGCGAGGATCTTGACCGGGTCGCGGCGCTTCGCCAGGCCGGCGGCCCGCAGCGACTCAGGGTTCACATTGTCACCGGACTTGAAGCGGGCGTCGAGGTCGGAGAGGTTGACCGGCTGGGTCCGGGTGCGGAAGTTCTCGAAGGGCATCGACATCTTCTTATTGGGGCCGCGAAGCTTGCCCATCCGCATGTGGATCGGGTTCTGGCCGCCCTCGTAGCCGGTCTTACGCTTGTTGCCCGAGCGCGCCCCTGCGCCCTTGTGGCCTCGCCCCGAGGTCTTGCCGTGGCCGGAGCCGCCGCCGCGGCCGATGCGCTTGCGCGTCTTCCGCGACCCGGGGGCCGGCTTCAGTGAATGGAGACCGATCTCCTCAGCCATTCTCGACCTCGACCAGGTGGCGAACAACGCGAAGCATGCCCTGAAACTGAGGGGAGTCGGGATGGCTGGACCGGCGCCCGATCCGGCCAAGCCCGAGCGAGCGCAGGGTCGCGCGCTGGCTCGGCGAGACGCCGTTGCTCGAGCGCACCTGCTTCAGCTGGATCTCGGCCATCAGGCGTCCTCCTTCGGGGCCTCAGGGCTCGGCGGCGCGGGCACCGCCTCGGCCGGGGCCTCGGGTGGCGCCTCGCCGTTCAGGGGAGCGGCCGCAGCTTGATCGGCGGTAGATCCGTCGGCGGCTGCCGGCTCGGTGTCGGCGACCTCCTCTGCGGCGCCATCGACCTTGGGACCGACGCCGAGCACCTCGCGGATGGAGATCCCGCGGAGCTTCGCCACGTCCTCGGGCCTGCGCAGGGTGTGGAGGCCCTCCATCGTCGCCTTCACCAGGTTGATCGGGTTCTGGGTCCCGATGCTCTTGGTGAGCACGTCGCGGATTCCTCCGAGCTCGAGCACCGCCCGGACCCCACCGCCGGCGATCACCCCGGTACCGGGGCTGGCCGGGCGGAGGACGACATGACCGGCGCCGAAGCGGCCGATCACCCGGTGGGTGATCGTCTGGCCGTACTTGGGGACCCGGATCAGGTTCTTGCGCGCGTCCTCGACCGCCTTCTGGATCGCCAGGGGCACCTCCCGCGCCTTGCCGTAGCCGATCCCGACCACCGAGTCCTCGTCCCCGACCGCGACCAGGGCGGTGAACGAGAAGCGACGGCCGCCCTTGACGACCTTGGCGACGCGGTTGATCTCGATCACCCGCTCCTGCAGGTCGAGACCCTTGGCGCTAACTGTCTCTACAGCCATCGGACAGGTGAAGGTAGCGGAGTGGTGTGGTCGGGCTGGGCGCGCATCAGAACTTCAGCCCGCCCTCGCGCGCGCCCTCGGCCAGCGCCCTGACGCGGCCGTGATAGCGGTATCCGCCGCGGTCGAAGACGCAGGTGGAGACGCCGGCGTCAGTGGCGCGCTCGGCGAGCAGCTCGCCCGCCCTCTTCGCCTGCTCCATCGGGGAGCTGCCGCGCAGCTCGGCCTCGGTCCAGTTGACGGCGGCGAGCGTGCGCCCGGTTTGGTCGTCGATCAGCTGGGCGAAGACCCCGCGGTTGGAGCGGTAGACCGAGAGCCGGGGGCGCTCGGCGCTGCCCCGGATGCGGGCGCGCACCCGGCGCCGCCGGCGCAGCCTCTGCTGTGGCTTGGTCACGACACTCATCGCGCGATCAGGCTCGCTTTCCGACCTTGCGGGGTACGTGCTCGCCCGCATAGCGAACGCCCTTGCCCTTGTATGGCTCGGGCGGCCGGTTCTTCCGGATCCGCGCCGCGATCTCGCCGACAAGCTGCTTGTCGATCCCGCGAACCACGACCTCGGTCGGCTGCGGGACCTCGAACTCGATCCCGTCCGGCGCCTGAACCGTGATCGGATGCGAGAAGCCGAGCGACATCTCGAGAGCCTTGCCCTTGAGCTGGGCGCGATAGCCGACCCCCTGAATCTCCAGGCGGCGCTCGTAGCCCTCGGTCACGCCCTCGACCATGTTCGCGATCAGGCTGCGGGTGAGGCCGTGCAGGGCGCGGTGCTCGCCGCGATCGGTAGGGCGCTCGACCGTCAGGGCGCCGTTGTCCAAGGCCACCTTCATCTCGCGGCTGACCACCTGGGTGAGCTCGCCCTTCGGCCCCTTCACCTTCACCGTGCCCGGCTTAACCTCGACGTCGACGCCGTCGGGAATCGCTATGGGCTGTTTTCCGATTCGAGACATGAGCTCAGATCCTCACCAGACGTAGGCGACCACCTCGCCACCGACTCCGCGCCTGCGGGCCTCATGGCCCGTCATCACGCCCGAGGAAGTCGAGACGATCGTGGTTCCCATGCCGCCGAAGACGCGCGGCACATCCTTGTTCGCAACATAGCGGCGCCGGCCGGGGCGCGAGACGCGCTCCATGCCGGTGATCACCGGGCTGCGCTCCTCTGTGTAGCGGAGCTTCAGCCGCAGCACCTCGCCGACGTCGCCCTGGTCGACCGAGAAGTCGGTGATATAGCCCTGCTCCTTGAGGATCCGCGACATCTCCCGCTTCAGACGCGAGGAGGGAATCTCGACCTCCTCGTGCTCGGCCTGGAGCGCGTTGCGGATCCTCGTCAGGTAGTCCGAGATCGGGTCGGTCAGCACTTGATCATCACCGCCATCTCACCAGCTCGACTTGGTCATCCCCGGCACGTAGCCCTGGTGTGCCGCGTCGCGCAGGCAGATCCGGCAGAGGCCGAACTTGCGGTAGTAGGCGCGGGGCCGGCCGCAGCGCCGGCAGCGGTTGTAGCCGCGGGTCTTGAACTTGGGTGGGCGCGATTGGCGCACCCTTTGCGATGTCTTCGCCATTAGTTCCCTTCCTTGCCTGAAGTCTGTTCTGAGTCCGGGGCCTCGTCGCCACCGTCGCTGGGCTGCTCGCCGCCTTCCGCGGCGCCCTCGGCGCCCTCCTCGCCCTCCTCGCCCTCCTCGGGCCGCTCCCGCTTGGCGTAGGCCTCCGGGTTCTCCTCCTTGAGCTGTTCGAGCGCGGCGGCCTCGGCCTCGGCGCGCTCGTCGCGCCTCCTCCTTGCGGCGCTCCTCCTCGGCCTCCGCCTCGGCGTCGGCCTCGCCCGGCCTGCCCTCGGCCGAGAAGGGCATGCCGAGTCCGTTGAGCAGCGCGAACGCCTCCTCGTCGGTAGCCGCCGTGGTGGTGATGGTGACGTCGAGCCCGCGGACCTCGTCGATCGAGTCGTAGTCGATCTCGGGGAAGATGATCTGCTCGCGGATCCCCATCGAGTAGTTGCCTCGCCCGTCGAAGGAGCGCGGGCTGAGGCCTCGGAAGTCGCGGATCCGGGGGACCGCGACCGAGGTCAGCCGGTCGAGGAACTCCCACATACGGGCGCGGCGCAGGGTGACCGCGACGCCGACCGGCATTCCCTCGCGAACCTTGAAGGACGCGATCGACTTCTTCGCCCGGCGCACGCTGGGGCGCTGGCCGGCGATCGTCGCCAGCTGCTCGGTGGCCGCCTCCAGCATCGAGGTGTTCTGCTTGGCCTCGCCGATGCCCATGTTGAGGGTGATCTTCTCCAGGGTGGGCACCGCCATCGGCGTCGAGTAGCCGAAGCGCTTGACCAGTTCGGGCATCACCTCCTGCTCGTAGCGCTCGCGCAGCCGCGGCGGCGGCGCCGCCTGCTTCTGCTGCTCTGTTGCCGCCTCCATCACTCGAACTCCGTTCCGGTGCGGGCCGAGATCCGCTTGCGCCTGTCGCCACTGCGCTCGATCCGAACCCGGGTTGGCTTGTTGTCGGAGGGATCGAGCAGCATCACATTGGAGACGTGGATCGGGCCCTCCTTCTCGATGATCCCGCCGACCTCGCCGCCCTTCTGGGCGTCCTTGACCGAGCGCGGCCGCTGGTGCCGCTTGACGATGTTGAGGCCCTCGACGTAGACGAAGCCGCGCTTGGGCTCGGTCCGGATCACCTTGCCGGTCTTGCCGCGGTCCTTGCCGCCGGTCACGATCACGCTGTCGTCCTTGCGCACGCGCACGATCAGAGGACCTCCGGAGCGAGAGAGACGATCCGCATGAAGTTCTTCTCGCGGAGCTCGCGGGCGACCGGCCCGAAGATCCGAGTGCCGCGGGGGGCGCCCTGTGGATCGATCAGGACCGCGGCATTCTCGTCGAAGGCGATGTAGGTGCCGTCCTGGCGCCCGAGCTGCTTGCGCGTGCGGACGATCACGGCCTCGACCACCTCGCCCTTGCGGACGCCCCCGCGCGGGGTCGCCTGCTTCACGGTCGCCGTGATCACGTCGCCGACCCGGGCGTAGCGGCGGTGCGAGCCGCCCTTCACCCGGATGCAGAGGATCTCGCGGGCGCCGGAGTTGTCGGCCACCCTCAGCTTTGACTCCTGCTGGATCACAGTGACACTCCTTTTCCGTGCGTGGGGGCGAGGAGGGTCACTTGGCCTTCTCCAGGACCTGGACGAGGCGCCAGCGCTTGGTGCGCGAGAGCGGCCTGGTCTCGACCACCCGGACGAGATCGCCCTGGTTGGCCTCGTTGCGCTCGTCGTGGGCATGCAGGGTGCCCGAGTGGCGGATGATCTTCTCGTAGCTGGTGTGCCGCCGGACGATGTCGATCTGGACGGTGATCGTCTTGTCGGGCTTGTTCGAGACCACCCGGCCCTGGCGGACCTTGCGGCCCGCCGAGCGCCGCTCGGCCGGTGAGGTTCCTTCGCCGCGAGCCGCCTTGCTCCGCTGCTTCTTCCGGTAGGAGCTCCGTCGCCGCCCCGCCATGGCGCGGCGCTGGGCGCGCTCGGACGCGCGCTCGTCGGCGCCGCGCTGAGGACCGGCCTCGCCGGAGCGCCGCGAGTGCTCCAGGCGCCGGCGGGCCTTCCAATCGAGGCCCTCGAGCGCGTCATCAGCGGGTGCCGCTTCCTCGGCGGGAGCCTCGCCCTCGGCAGAGGCTTCCTCGGCAGGAGCTTCCTCGGCCTCTTCGGCAGGAGCTTCCTCGGCAGGGGCTTCCTCGGCAGGAGCTTCCTCGGCAGGGGCCTCCTCGGCAGGAGCTTCCTCGGCAGGGGCCTCCGCCTCAGGAGCGTTCTCCTCGGCCTGCTCTTCCTGTGCCTTCTCGTTCTTCTCTTCCTCAGCCATCACGCTCTCAGCTCTCGCTCGAGGTCGATTCCGCGTTCCTTGGCCACGGTCAAAAGCCTGGCGACGTCGCGGCGCGCATCGCCGATCCGCGAGGTGTTCTCCAGCTCGCCGGTGGCGTGCTGGAGGCGGAGGGCGAACTGCTCCTCGCGCGCCTGGCGGAGGCGCTCGACCAGTTCGTCGTCACGCATGTTGTGGGCCTCGGACGCCTTCATCAGCTCTGCTCCGCGCCTTCCCGGCGGACGATCTTGGTCCGGATCGGAAGCTTGTGGCCCGCCAGCCGCATCGCGTCCTTCGCCAGGTCCTCGGGGACGCCCGCCAGCTCGAATAGCACCCGGCCTGGCTTGACCACGGCGACCCAGCCCTCGGGGTTGCCCTTGCCGGAGCCCATTCGGGTCTCGGCCGGCTTCTTGGTCACCGGCTTGTCGGGAAAGATGTTGATCCAGACCTTCCCGCCACGCTTGATCTTCCGGGTCATCGCGACGCGGGCGGCCTCGATCTGGCGGTTGGTGATCCAGCCGCGGTCGAGCGCCTTCAGCCCGTACTCGCCGAAAGCGACCGTGGTGCCACCCTTGGAGTAGCCCCGGCGCTTGCCACGCATCTGCTTGCGGTAGCGAACCCGCTTCGGCATCAGCATCAGCGACCGTCCTCGTCCGAGTCCTGCTCCGAGCGGAAGCCCTCGGGCATCACCTCGCCCTTGTTGATCCAGCACTTGACCCCGATCCGGCCGGTGGTCGTTCGCGCCTCGATGAAGCCGTAGTCGATGTCGGCGCGGAGCGTGTGCAGCGGGACGCGCCCGTCGGAGTAGCCCTCGGTACGCGCCATCTCGGAACCGCCGAGGCGTCCCGAGACCTGGACCTTGACCCCCTTGGCGCCGGAGCGCATCGCCGAGGTCAGGGCGCGCTTCATCGCGCGGCGGAAGGCGACCCGGTTCTGGAGCTGCTCCGCGATCGACTGGGCGACCAGCTTGGCGTCGAGCTCGGGGCGCTTGATCTCCTTGATGTTGACCTTGACCGGCTTCCCGGTGAGCTTGTGGAGCTCGCGGCGGAGGGCGTCGACCTCGCTGCCCGACTTGCCGATCACGATGCCGGGCCGCGCCGTGAAGATGTCGACCTCGACCTCCCCGGACCCCTTCACGATCGTGATCTTCGAGAGGCCGGCGTGCGAGAGCTTGTTCTCGATGTGCGAACGGATCACCAGGTCCTCGTTGAGGAAATCGGCGAAGTCGCGCTCGTTGAACCAGTTCGACTTCCAGTCGTGGATGTAGCCGACCCGGAATCCCTCGGGGTGGATCTTCTGTCCCATTGGTCTCCTAGTCCTCCGGCGTCAGGGCCACGTGGATGTGGCTGGTTCGCTTGTTGATCCGGGTCGCCCTGCCCAGCGCCCGGGGCCGAAAGCGGCGAAGCGTCGGGCCCTCGTCGACTGTGATGTCGGCGACCAGCAGCTCGTCTGCGACCAGGTCATGGTTTGCCTCCGCGTTGGCGGTGGCGGAGTCGATCAGCTTGGCGATGTCACGGGCGGCGCTGCGGCTCGAGAACCGCAGCAGGGTCTTGGCGTCGTCGACGTGCATCCCGCGTACCTGGTCGGCGACCAGGCGAGCCTTGCGGGGCGCCACCCGCAGGTAGCGGGCGCGGGCGTTGACCACCGGCGGCTTCGATGGTCCGGCGGCGGTTTTCGTGGCCGCCGACTTTGTGCTGGGCTTCGGCGCCTCCTTCGGCTTCGCCCCCCTCTTCGGCTTCGCTGCTGTCTTCGGCTTTGATTCGCCGGCGGTTTTTGCGGCCGCCGCCTTGGTGCTGCTCGGCTTCGCCTCGGTCTTCGGCTTCGCCTCCGTCTTCGGCTTCGTCTGCGACTTCGGCTTGGCTGCTGTCTTGGGCTTCGCCTCGGTCTTCGGCTTCGTCTGCGACTTCGGCTTTGCGGCAGGCTTCTTCGCAGGCGGCTTCGAGCCGCTCGACTCGCTTGCCTTCTGCTTTGTTTCCTTGTCCTCCGCCATCGCCTAGTCCTCTCGCTGGGCCGACCCGGCGCCCGAGTGGGCGCGGAAGGTTCTGGTGGGGGCGAACTCGCCCAGCCTGTGGCCGACCATCGACTCGGAGATGTACACCGGCACGTGCTTGCGGCCGTCGTGAACGGCGATCGTGTGACCGACCATCTCCGGGAAGACAGTGGACTGGCGCGACCAGGTCTTCACCATCTGCTTCTGGCCGGACTCGTTCATCGCCACCACCCGCTTGATCAGCCGCTCCTCGGCCCACGGGCCCTTCTTGGTCGAGCGCCCCATTACTTCCTCTTCCCTCGGCGACGCCCGCGGAGGATCAGCTTGTCGGAGCGCTTGCCCTTCTTGCGGGTCCGGTAGCCCAGTGTCGGCTTGCCCCAAGGAGTGACCGGGTGCCCACCAGGGGTGTGGTGGGCCTCGCCGCCGCCGTGCGGGTGGTCGACGGGGTTCATCGCCACGCCGCGGGTCTGCGGGCGGCGGCCCTTGTGGCGGTTGCGACCGGCCTTGCCGATCTTCACGTTCTGGTGCTCGGCGTTGGAGAGGCTGCCGACGGTCGCCCGGCACTCGCCGCGGACCATGCGCACCTCCGAGGATGGCAGCCGCAGGCTCACCATCGCTCCCTCCTTGGCGACCACCTGGATCGCGGTGCCGGCGGCCCGGCCGAGGCGCCCGCCCTGGCCCGGAACCAGCTCGACGTTGTGGACCACGGTCCCTGTCGGGATCCGCGCCAGCGCCAGGGAATTGCCAGGGCTGATGTCGGCGCCCTCGCCGGAGGAGATCTCGTCGCCGACCCGCAGCCCCTGCGGGGCGAGGATGTAGCGCTTGTCGCCGTCCGCGTAGTTGAGCAACGCGATGTTGGCGCTGCGGTTCGGGTCGTACTCGATCGTCGCGACACGGGCGGGCACTCCGTCCTTGGTTCGCTTGAAGTCGATCCGGCGGTAGCGCCGCTTGGCGCCGCCGCCGCGATGGCGGGCCGTCACCCGGCCGTCGGTGTTGCGCCCGCTGGAGCGAGTCTTGCCCTTGGTCAGCTGCTTGTTCGGGCCATCGCCGCTGAGCTCCTCGCGCACCTGGTAGGTGCCGAAGCGCCTGCCCGGGCTGGTCGGTCTTGTCTTTCGGTTGGCCATCTCTACTCCTCGACCGCCGCGCCCTCGAACAGCTCGATTCGCTCACCGGGAGCGAGCTGGACGATCGCCTTCTTCCAGGCTCGGGAGCGGCCCTCGCTGAGGCCGCGGCGCTTGGGCTTCGAGTTGACCTTGGAGGTATGGACCGAGCGCACATGGACGCCGAAGATTTCCTCCACCGCGTGGGCGATCTGGGTCTTGTGGGCTCGATCGTGAACCCGGAAGGTGTACTTGCCGTCCGCCATCAGGGCGTAGCTCTTCTCGGAGACCACCGGCCGGACGAGCACCTGTCGCGCGTCCATCAGCCGACCCTCCCCTCGAGCTCCTTCAGCGCCGCCTCCGAAACCACCAGGGAGGCAGCGCCGACCACGTCGGCGACACCGGCGGCGCTCGCCAGGGCGACCGTGACACCCTCGATGTTGCGAAAGCTCTTCGCCGCGGCGTCCTCCTCGGCGCCGAGCACGATCAGGATCGGCGGTCCCGCTCCCCAGGTCGAGAGGCCCTTGTCGGCCTCCTTGGTGGAGGGCTTCTCGAAGCTGGAGCCGTCGATGACGGCGATCGTGTCGCGCTCCGCGTGCATGGTGAGGGCGGCGCGGAGGGCCCGCCGGCGGGCCTTGCGGTTCACCTTGACCGTGTAGTGGCGAGGCTTGGGGCCGAAGGCGGCGCCGCCGCCGTAGCGATGGGGAACGCTCAGCGCCCCGGCGCGGGCGCGGCCGGTGCCCTTCTGGCGCCAGGCCTTGGCGGTGGTCATCGCCACCTCGCCGCGAGTGAGGGTGGAGTGGGTGCCGCGACGGCGGGCGGCCAGGTCGGCGCGCGCGGCCTCGTGCACGAGCGACTCGTGGAAGGGCTCGCTGAACAGCGCCTTGGGCAGATCGGCCTTGGTGCGAGGGCGCGCGTCAGCGCGACCCGTTTTCTGCAGGTCGAGCATCGGCGCCTTTGGTCCTGCCGCCGACTTCGGGCTCGCCGACTTCGTGCCGGCCGTTCGTGCTTCAGCCATCGCTCCGAACCTCCACCGTGACGTTGCGGCCACCGGGGACCGAGCCGCGAATCAGCAGCAGGTTGTGCTCCGCGTCCACCTCGACCACCTCGGCGCCGCGCTGGGTGACTCGGCGGGAGCCCATCTGGCCCGGCATCTTCGTCCCCTTGAAGACCCGCGCCGGATCGGCGCTCGCCCCGATCGAGCCCGGGGCGCGAACGTTGTGGGATCCGTGGCTGACCGGGCCGCGGCTGAAGTTGTGGCGCTTGATCGTCCCCTGGAAGCCCTTGCCGATCGAGACCGCGGAGACCTTGACGCTCTGGCCGGGCTCGAAATCGGCGACGGTGACGTCGTCTCCGACCTTTCGCTGGCCGGGGGCGGCGGCGCCTTCGTCCGCTTCCCCCTCACCTTCCTTCGGCTCCTGCTCGCCAGTGCCGGCGGCGGGCAGCTCGGCGTCGCGAAACTCGACCAGGGTTCGCATCCCGCCGGCGCCGGCCTTCTTCAGGTGGCCGAGCTCGCCCTTGGTCAGCTTCCCCTCCTCGACCGGCAGGGCGGCGAGCTGGATCGCGTCGTAGCCGTCGCGGTCGGCGCGACGGATCGCGGTCACCTTGTTCGGTGCGGCCTCGATCACGGTCACCGGCACCGCCGTCCCGTCCTCTGTGAAGACGCGGGTCATCCCCAGCTTCTTGCCGACGATCACGCTCACAACCGGATCTCCACGTCGACGCCCGCGGGCAGCGTTTCCATCCGCTGCAGCTCGTCGACCGTCTTCGGGGTCGGCTGGTGGATGTCGATCAGCCGCTTGTGGGTGCGAATCTCAAAGTGTTCGCGCGAGTCCTTGTCCTTGAAGGGACTGCGGATCACGCAGTAGACGTGCTTGTCGGTTGGGAGCGGGATCGGCCCGGCGACGGTCGCGCCCGTGCGCTCGGCGGTGCCGACGATCTCCTGGGCAGCCCGGTCTATGGCGTCGTGGTCGTACGCCTTCAGCCGGATGCGGATCTTTCCCGATGTCAGTGATGCCATTTAGCTGTTTTCGTTCTGGTCTCTTTGCGCAGTTGGGGCGCCGCCCCCGATGAGGCCGCGCCCCGGTCGTATGTGTTTGCAGTTGTCGTGGCCCTTGTGCTGCCCCACAGGGCCACACGAAAAGCGGGCCCTCGACGGGCCCGCCGGTGCTACTCGACTACCTCGGTGACGACCCCCGAGCCGACGGTGCGACCGCCCTCCCGGATCGCGAACCGAAGACCCTGGTCCATGGCGATCGGCTGGATCAGCTCGACGTTCATCTCGGCGTTCTCGCCGGGCGCCACGAACTCGCGGTCCTTGGGCAGCTCGACGACGCCGGTGACGTCAGTGGTGCGGAAATAGAACTGCGGCCGGTAGCCGGAGACGAAGGGGGTGTGTCGGCCACCCTCTTCCTTCTTCAGGCAGTAGACCTCCGCCTTGAACTTCGTATGCGGGGTGATCGAGCCGGGCTTGCAGAGAACCTGGCCGCGCTCGATCTCCTCGCGCTTGGTGCCTCGCAGAAGCGCCCCGATGTTGTCGCCGGCGCGCCCCTCGTCGAGGATCTTGCGGAACATCTCGACGCCGGTGACCACGGTCTTGGTCGTGTCCTTGATCCCGACGATCTCGACCTCGTCGCCGGTGTTGATGACGCCCTGCTCGACGCGCCCGGTGGCGACGGTGCCGCGGCCGGTGATCGAGAAGACGTCCTCGACCGGCATCAGGAACGGCTTGTCGAGGTCGCGCTCGGGCTCGGGGATGTACTCGTCGAGAGCGGCGGCCAGATCGAGAATCGACTGCTTGGCCTCTTCGTCGCCCTCGAGCGCCTTCAGCGCCGAGCCCTTGATGATCGGGACCTCGTCGCCGGGGAACTCGTACTCCTTGAGCAGGTCCTTGACCTCCTCCTCGACGAGCTCGAGCAGCTCCTCGTCGTCGACCATGTCGATCTTGTTCAGGTAGACGACGACGTAGGGAACGTTCACCTGGCGGGCGAGCAGGATGTGCTCGCGCGTCTGCGGCATCGGCCCGTCGGGCGCCGAGACGACGAGAATGGCGCCGTCCATCTGGGCGGCGCCGGTGATCATGTTCTTGACGTAGTCGGCGTGGCCGGGGCAGTCGACGTGGGCGTAGTGGCGGTTGTCGGTCTCGTACTCGACGTGCGAGGTGGCGATCGTGATCCCGCGCTCCTTCTCCTCGGGCGCGTTGTCGATCTCATCGAAGGTCTTCACCTCGGTTCCACCCTTCTCGGCGAGCGTCTTCGTTATCGCAGCCGTGAGTGTCGTCTTCCCGTGGTCGACGTGGCCGATGGTGCCGACGTTCACGTGCGGCTTATCGCGATCGAACTTCTCCTTGGACATCTCGCTCCTTTGGGTGTCTCGATTTCTCTAAGTCGTTGGCTTGGGGCGAACCCCGGAAATATAGCCCGGAAGCTGGGTTTTCCGGCTTACGATGCGGCTCCCACGGGCTCCCCGGCCCGGTGCTCGACGATCTCCTCGGCGATGTTGCTGGGAACCTCCTCGTAGCGTTCGAACTGCATCGTGTAGTTGGCGCGACCCTGGGTCGAGGAGCGCAGATCGGTGGCGTAGCCGAACATCTCGCCGAGCGGGACGAAGGCGTGGACGGCGAGCGCGTTGCCCCGCGGCTCCTGGCCCTGGACCTTGCCGCGGCGCCGGGAGAGATCGCCGATCACGTCGCCGAGGAACTCCTCGGGCGTGACCACCTCGACCGACATCACCGGCTCCAGCAGCACCGGCTTCGCCTTCTTCGCCGCCTCCTCGGCGGCGTAGGAGCCGGCGATCTTGAAGGCCATCTCCGAGGAGTCGACGTCGTGGTAGGAGCCGTCGATCAGCTCCACCCGGACGTCCACCATCGGGTAGCCGGCCTTGACGCCCGAGGCGAGCTTCTCCTCGATCCCCTGCTCGACCGAGGGGATGTACTCGGTCGGGATCCTCCCGCCCTTGATCTCGTTGACGAAGTCGAAGCCCTCGCCCGGAGCCGGCTCCATGTTGATCACGGCGTGGCCGTACTGGCCGCGGCCGCCTGTCTGGCGCACGAAGCGGCCCTCGACCTTCTCGACCCGCTCGCGAATCGTCTCCCGGTAGGCGACCTGGGGCTTGCCGACGTTGGCGTCGACCGAGAACTCGCGCAGCATCCGTTCGACCAGCACCTCGAGGTGGAGCTCACCCATGCCGTGGATCAGGGTCTGTCCCGTCTCGTCGTCGGTCTCGACCTGGAAGGTCGGGTCCTCCTCGGCGAGCCGGGCGAGGGCGGCGCCGAGCTTCTCCTGGTCGGCCTTGGTCTTCGGCTCGATCGCGACCGCGATCACCGGCTCGGGGAACTCGATCTGCTCGAGCTCGATCGGCGCGTCGGGCGCACAGAGGGTGTCGCCGGTGGAGGTCTGCTTGAGCCCGACTCCGGCGAGGA
This sequence comes from uncultured Solirubrobacterales bacterium, assembly GCA_963780305.1. Taxonomy (GTDB): domain Bacteria; phylum Actinomycetota; class Thermoleophilia; order Solirubrobacterales; family 70-9; genus CAVVYV01. Next base: position 13,588 of record CAWABN010000015.1, on the reverse strand, counting down.
TGTCGCCCGCGTAGCACTCCTCGATCTCCTCGCGGTGATTGGCGTGCATCATCAGCAGCCGGCCGATCCGCTCGGTGCGCCCGGTGGAGGCGTTGAGAACGCGGCTTCCGGCCTTGAGCTTGCCCGAGTAGACGCGGAAGTAGGTGAGCTTGCCGACGTAGGGGTCCGCCATCACCTTGAAGGCGAGGGCGGCGAAGGGAGCGTCGTCGCGGGGCGGCCGCTCTTCCTCGGTCGGGTTGCCGTTCTCGCCCTTCTTCGGGGGCACCATCCCCTTGACCGGCGGGACCTCGACCGGCGAGGGCAGCAGCTCGACGATCGCGTCGAGGAGCGGCTGCACCCCCTTGTTCTTGAACGAGGAGCCGCAGAGGACCGGAGTCACCTTGATGTCGAGGGTCGCCCGATGAAGCGAGTCGACGATCCGCTCGTGGGGGATCTCCTCGTCGTTGAGGTACGCCTCCATCAGCTCGTCGTCGTAGTCGGCGCAGGCCTCGATCAGACGGGTGCGGTGCTCCTGGGTGAGCTCCTTGAGCTCATCGGGGACCTCGGTGTACTCGAACTCGGTGCCCAGCTCGTCCTTCCAGACCAGGGCCTTGTTCTCGATCAGATCGACGACGCCGGTGAACTCGGCCTCCTCCCCGATCGGGATCTGGATCGGGAGAGGATGGGCGCCGAGGCGGTCGCGCATCGTCTCCACCGCGCCGAAGAAGTCGGCGCCGGTGCGGTCCATCTTGTTGACGTAGGCGATCCGGGGGACCTTGTACTTGTCGGCCTGGCGCCAGACCGTCTCCGACTGCGGCTCTACACCGGCGACCGCATCGAAGATCGCGATCGCCCCGTCGAGGACACGGAGGCTGCGCTCCACCTCGACGGTGAAGTCGACGTGGCCCGGCGTGTCGATGATGTTGATGCGGTGGTCCTTCCACTCGCACGCCGTCGCAGCGGAGGTGATGGTGATGCCGCGCTCCTGCTCCTGCTCCATCCAGTCCATGACCGCGGCGCCCTCGTGGACCTCGCCCATCTTGTGGGTGCGGCCGGTGTAGTAGAGGATGCGCTCGGTGGTCGTCGTCTTGCCGGCATCGATGTGGGCCATGATGCCGATGTTGCGTGTCTTCTCTAGAGCGAAGTTGCGTGGCATGTGGAAAGTCCGGAGTGGCTACGGTGGGAGGCGATTTCGGGCACGAAAAAGGCCCTTGCGGGCCCGAGAACAAAGCGTCTCAGTGGACCCGACCTTCGCCTATGTTGCGCCGTTCTTCATCGAAACGGATCTTCGCCGCCAGGCACCGGAGCGGCACCGGGCGCGAGGCGGGATGATAGCAAGGGGATGATGGCGCCCAGGAAGGAAAACCGCCGAGTTTTCGGCCGCCAACGCGGGTCAACCGACCGGCTCGACGACCCAACCGTCAGGGTGCGGAACGAGGCGCGCGCCGTCGCCAAGCGCGAGCGCGCGGAGCTGAAGCGCGCCCGCGCCAAGGCCCGCTATTGAGGCGGCTCGAGGGCACCGAAATGCTCCTGGTGCTCGCCTGCGCGGGGGCGGCCGGGATGCTGGCCGCCTCGCAGTTCATGAACATCTTCGAGCTCACCCCGCCCGGCGGCGAGGCGATCAGCGAGATCGACGCCGCCGACCAGCACGGCTACGCGACCGTGGTCCTCGCCGCCTTCGCCCTGATCCTGCTCGGAGTCGGGATCGCCACCCGGGGGCAGCCGATCTCCGAGGTGGCCGCCGTCGCGGTGGCGGTCTGCGGGGTGGTCGCCCTCCTGATCTTCCTGATCGGGGACCTGCCGGACGTCGAACAAGGTCGGCACCCTCGATGATCCACGAGAGTCGTTCATCGACGCCAAGGCCGAGCCCCAGGCCGGCTTCTGGTTCGAGCTGGTCGGCTCGCTGGTGCTGACCGTCTGCGGCGCCGCACTGGCGACCACCCGCCCCGATCAGGCCGGCACTACGCGGAGTGGCGGCGGGCTCTCCAGCAGCTCGGGAAGCTCAGCGGCGGAACAGAGGGCGACGACCTACCAGCGGTAGTGCGCGAACGCCTTGTTCGCCTGCGCCATCCGGTAGATGTCGTCCTTGCGCTTCCAGGCGTTGCCCTGCTGCTTGGCCGCGTCGAGGATCTCGTTGGCGAGCCGCTCGGACATCGACTTCTCGCCGCGGGCACGCGCGAACTCGACCAGCCAGCGGACGGCCAGGGTGCGGGCGCGGCGGGCGGGCACCTCGACCGGCACCTGGTAGGTGGCGCCGCCGACTCGCCGTGAGCGCACCTCGAGCACCGGGGTGAGCTGCTTGATCGCGTTCTCGAGCTCCTCGACCGGGTTGTTGCCGGTCCGCTCGCCGACAACCGAGAGGGCGTCGTAGGTGATCTGCTCGGCAAGCGACTTCTTGCCGTCGCTCATCACCTTGTTGACCACCTGCTGCACCAGCCGGCTGCGGTAGAGGGAGTCCGGCTCCAGCGGCCGGATCGTTGCCTGGTTCCGGCGCGGCATTAAGTGGCTTTGACTCCGTAGAGCGAGCGGCCCTGCTTGCGGTCGGAGACGCCGGCGGCGTCGAGGGTGCCGCGGACGACCTTGTAGCGGACGCCAGGCAGGTCCTTGACCCGGCCGCCGCGGACCAGCACCACCGAGTGCTCCTGAAGGTTGTGGCCCTCGCCCGGGATGTAGCAGGTCACCTCGAGGCCGTTGGTGAGGCGCACGCGGGCGATCTTGCGCAGCGCGGAGTTCGGCTTCTTCGGGGTGACCGTGGCGACGCGAGTGCAGACGCCCCGCCGCTGCGGAGCCGCGACCCGCTTCTTCCTGCCGCGGCCCGACTTCAGGCCAGGGGTCGACATCTTCTTCCGCTTTCGGTTGCGGCCCTTGCGAACGAGTTGATTCGTATTCGGCACGGCGGCGAATGGTAGAGCAGACGTACTCTCTCGTCGTGCCGCTGTTCAAGAAGGAAACCAAGCCGATCCTCGCCGTCGACATCGACGGGGTGATCAGCCTCTTCGGCTTCAAGGGCTCTGAGGAGCCGGGCGAGGGAGCACCGGGCGAGTACCACCTGATCGACGGGATGCTGCACTGCATCTCGATGCCGACCGGAGAGCGGCTCAACCGTCTGGCGAAGACCTTTGAGCTGATCTGGGCGAGCGGCTGGGAGGACCGCGCCAACGACCACCTCCCGGGAATCCTCGGCGTCCCCAAGCTTCAGTATCTGACCTTCGACGGCCGCGCCCAGTTCGGCACCGCCCACTGGAAGCTTGAGGCGCTCGAGGAGTACGCGGGCAAGCGGCCCCTGGCCTGGATCGACGACAGCCTCGACGAGAGCTGCTACGAGTGGGCCGAGCGCCGAGAAGCCCCGACCCTGCTGGTCCCGACTGAGTCGGCGGTGGGCCTCGAGGAGGGGCACGTCGCCGCTCTCGAGGCCTGGGTCGAAGACGGCTTCACGCCGAAGTAGCAGGGGTAGACTGGGGCCGGGTTATGGAGGGCGTGTGGCCGATCATCTTCCTCGCCGTGGTCCTGAAGATCCCGGTCTTCTTCGCCATCTGGCTCGTCTGGTGGGCGGCGAGGGCCGAGCCCGAGCTGGAGGACGCCTCCGGCGAGGGCGGCGACCACAGCTTCCGCCGCTGGCGCCGCCAGCCGACCCAGCCCCGGCGCCCGCGCCGCGGACCCCACGGCGGCGTCGCCCACGCCCAGCCCGAGCACGCGGTCAGAGACCGCGTCCGCAAGGGCACGCCGGCGCGCGCCCGCGCCCGAGAGCTAGCCGAGCGCTAGCTCCACTCGGATCTCAGCCCGGAATGGGCTGGACTGCCGCTTTGCATGGAAGCAGCGTTCTTCACGCCACGGGTTCTCGCGCCAGGCAGCAGCCGGTTCGAGTCGCGAACCAACTGCGGCTAACTACGGTTGCGCTGGCCCGGCGGCAAAGGTTGAATGCTTCAGGGGGGCGACGGGGGGCACACTTGGACGCAGACCGGACACTTCAACCATTCCGACTGGGCAGGCTCGCGCGGGTCGCCCTGCTCGCCGCGCTTGGACTGCTCGCCCTGCTGGCGCTTCCCAGCGCCGCTCCCGCGCAGCAGGGCCTTGTGACCGGCTTCTCGAGCAGCTACTACCAGGACGGCAACGCGTCCGGACGTGCCCTCTGGCTGGACCGGACGGTGGACACCGGGGCAGGGATCGTGCGGCTGGGTGTTGAGTGGCCGGCCGTCGCGCGTCTCAGCGGCCCCCCGACCCCACCAACCCCGGGAGCGCCTCCTACGACTTCTCCTTAATCGACCCGGCGGTGCGCGATGCCAGAGCGCGTGGCCTCGCGGTACTGTTGACCGTCAACCACGCTCCCGCCTGGGCGGAGGGACCGGGGCGACCGGCCAACGCATATCCGGGCACCTGGAAGCCGAATCCCTCCGACCTCGCCAACTTCGGCCAGGCGGTCGCCGCCCGCTACTCGGGCGGCTTCGATCCCGACGGCTCCGGCCCGGCGCCGCCGCTCCCCGCCGCGCAGGAGCTGCAGGTCTGGAACGAGCCCAACCAGGAGTTCTTTCTGTCGCCGGCATTTGAGGGGACGACCCCCTCGGGGTCCTATGCCAGCACGGTCCTCGGCACCTCCGGGCTGCTCAGCTACTGGCGCCTCGGCGAGTCGAGCGGCAGCACGGCGGTCGACTCCAAGGACTCCAATAACGGCACCTACACCGGCGGCTTCACGCTCGGCAAGCCGGGCGCGATCACAGGCGACTCGAACACCTCCGTCCGCCTCGATGGCTCGAGCGGCTATCTCTCGACGCCGGCCAATCCCGGCGGCGCCCAGGGCACGATCGAGTTCTGGGGCTACGCCAACGACCTCGGTTCGCGAAACGGCGTCGTCTACACCGCCGACGACGGCACCTCTACCTACAGCCACCAGATCGGGGTCCTCCCCGACGGTTCGGTGAGGCTCTATCTCTTGGACGGTTCCGTGCGCAGCGCGGATACGGCTCCGGGCCTGATCACCGCGAACACCTGGCACTACTACGCGCTCGTTTGGTCCGACGGCGGCACCGCCGACCTCTATGTCGACGGCACGAAGCGAGCCAGTGTCGCCATCGGCAGCTCCTGGAAGGGCGGCACAAGCTGCTCTTCGGTCATGCCGCCGGCGCCGGCTCGGGTCTCACCAACCCCTGGCAGGGCCGGATCGACGAGGCCGCCGTCTACAACCAGGCGCTTGTCTGCGACCACGATCCAGCAGCACTACAACTCCGGGCAAGGCACGACCGCCGTCAGCCCCGACCATTACCGCGACATGCTCAACGCCTCCTACAACGCTGTGAAGGCGGTCAACCCGCAGATGCTCGTGGTCGTGGGCGGCACCTCCCCGTACGGGGATCCTCCTGGTGGCCCCTATCCAGATCCGAATAACCGCCGTATCCGGCCCGTGCAGTTCTGGCAGCAGCTGCTCTCCGGCCAAGGGAGGTTGTCCGGCCGGCGCTGTTCGACGTCTTCGCCCACCATCCGATCGACAACACCGGCGGGGGGCCGCTGCAATCCGGCCCCAGCCCGGACGACGTCTCCACGCCGGATCTCGGTCGGCTCGTGAACGTGCTCCGCGCCGCTGAGCAGGCCGGCACGACCCTGCCGGGCACCCACCCGGTCTGGGTGACGGAGTTCTGGTGGGACAGCAACCCTCCGAACTCCGTGGGCGCCCCTCTCGACGTACAGGCGGCCTGGATCGAGCAGTCGCTGTACCTGTTCTGGAAGGCCGGCGCGAGCGCGGCGATCAACTACCAGATCGGCGACACGACCGATTTCCCGAACGTACGCGCCGGGTTCCAGTCGGGGGTCTACTTCAGCAACGGCCAGCCCAAGCCCTCTCTCACCGCCTTCCGTTTCCCGTTCGTCACCGAGCGGATCGACACGCAAACGCTGCGCGCCTGGGGCAGGGCTCCGGAGGGGGGCACGCTGAGCATTCAGCAACAGCAGGGGAGCCGCTGGGTGACGATCAAGAAGCTCCAGGTCAGTAAGGGCGCGGTGTTTCTCACCGAGCTTCGGTTGTCAGGGAAGACGGCGTTGCGCGCGACGGTGGGAACCAGCCAGAGCCTCGTCTGGCAGCAGAGCTGATCAGCAGTCGCCTGATCGCCACCACCCATGCAAGGCGAGGTCTATTTGGATCAGCGGCAGGCCCTCGAGGCCGCCGGGCTGTCGGAGTAGTTCAGAAGTATCCGCCTTGGACGAGAAGCTAGAATTTCTATGAAGATCCGAAGCTCCGCATGAGCGCGGGATACTGCGCGGGCGATGTCGCGGAGAACCCGGAAATAGCCCGGTCGACATTCGAGGGGTGGAATTGTGGAGACATCGACGGCGTGCTCGCGTATATGGAACCCGGGATCAAGATCGGCTACACGGCCTGGGCTTTCCCGGATCAACGACAGCTACGAAGACCACGACAAGGGGTGCTGGAGTTCTGGCGGGGATCTGTCAGCTCCGGCGTTTCCCCGACTTCAAGATCGAACAACTCGTAGAGAAACCAGTGCAAGGAGGAATTGCAGCCCGTTTTTCAGGCGGGACGCACCGCCTCAGGATGGTCGGGGCGGCAGCGGTGATGGCCATGCGGGTTTTTGTTTGGGAGCCTCCAGGCAAGCCCCGTCAAGCCGAGCCGCCTGTTGCGGTGAGCAGCAGCTCGTCGGCCCGCGCGCGCAGGATCCTGTTGTTTGGGAACGAATCAGGTGAGCCGCGCCCACAGCCGCGGGTGAGCAGCAGCCGTCGACGAGGTGGAGTTCAGTCCCAAGCCACCTGGAGCGCGTGCCCCTCCATCCAGTCCTGCGCACGGATCCGCACGTCGGATCCGGCAGCAGGTCATCAGGGCAAGCGCAAGGCTCGCCCGAAGACGCATTACTCGATTCGTTCCCTGCCGCTTTCCGCGGGGATGGTGCTGATACGGTCCGCTCGTGGAGCCTCGCGGGGAGAGGCGGCAGGCTGGCGGCCGCGCTCGTGTTCGTGCTTGGCGTGATCTCGGCAGCGGCCACCTACGCGGCCTCGCCCGCCGACGCGGAATGAGACGTGTGCCCGTATCGGCCAGCTCTGGTGTGGGTCGTGTGTCACGTGATCCACCCGGGCAAGTTGTCTATCCGAAGGCGGTCGAGGTGGTGGGATCTCCGGGTGAGTGTTCACAACACCCGCGGACTGAAGGCCAGGGGTGGTGGGGCCACCACGATCGCCTCGACGGGGTTGGACGCGTCCGGTGTGGGGAACCCAGCCCTCGCGTCTTTGACCTCGGGGTGAATGTCGGCGGCGACCGTCGAGGTCGGCCTCAGGGCTTCTCAAGTCGCAAAGCCGCCATCAGGCTGCGCCCACCCTGCAATCTCGACTACCTGATCCTGCCCTGGCCGGTACACCGGGGAGGTGGCGGCGTCTCATCCGGTGTGTCCGACGACCCAGAGGGCCGAACTGACCTCTTCCAGGCCACCTCGCCGGCCCAATTGCGCTCGCCCGGGATCCGCGGGGCCCAGCGCTTCATCTCACTTCAGCTTGAGGGTGTCGGCACCGCCACGATCGACTACGTCCGCGTCCGGACCGGCATCTCCTCCTTGCCCGGCCGGTACGGCGGCTACTCCCTCTCCAACGACCGGCGGCTCAACCGGATCTGGTACGCGAGCGTCTACACGTTTGCGCTCGACTCGTTCAGGGATCTGCGTCCGGGCTATGCGTTCAGTCGGCCGGTCGTCACCGACGGGGCCAAGCGGGACCGCTTGATCTGGGCGGGCGACATGGCGCTCGAGAACCTGGTCGGCAACTACTCGCTCCGATCCGCGCCGAACGTCCTCCGGCAGTCGCTCCAGGCTTTCAGTTGCCTGCAATACAGCGACGGCCAGCTTTCGCCCGCCACGCAGATCGCGGTCCAGTGTCCGAGGGACCCTCCGCCGCCTGTCGACGATGCATCTCAGTTCCCGCCTACCGCGCAACCGTCAGCGGGCTTCGGGGCGCTGCGGCTCCCGCAGTACACCGCAGCGTGGATCGTCGCCCTCCACGACTACTACATGCTCACCGGCGACCGGGAGTTCGCGCACCGGATGATGCCCGTTGTCCGCCGCGCGCTTGCCTACTTCCTGGGCCGCTCGACGGCGGTTTGTATCGGACGCCCTCTAAGGATTTGACGATCAACTGGCACCCCTTCGATACGGCTGGCGGGATCGACGCCTACACCAATGCCTCGCTGTATCGGGCGCTCGTGGCGGGGGCGGTGCTCGAGCGCCGTGCGGGGCAAGGCCAGCGTGCGGCGAATGCCTACCTGCAGCAGGCCGCTGGCCTCCGGAGCGCCATGCTTGCCCGCCTCTGGGATCCGCGGCGGGCGCCTTCGTCGTCAACACCGACGACCCACGCGCCAACCACAGCCAGGACGCCCAGGTCGAATCCATCCTCGGCGGGGTCACCAGCCCGAGCCAGTCGCGGCAGGCACTCGGGTTCATCGACTCACGGTTGATGACGCCCTTCGGCGTCGCCAACGGCGAGTTCGACGATGACCCCTACATGAGCAGATACATCTCCCCGTTCATCTCCTCGACCGAGTTGCTCGCCCGCCTCTCCGTCGGAGACACAAACGGCGCCCTGAACCTGATGCGGCGCACGTGGGGGCAGATGCTCGCCAAGGGGCCCGGCACGGTTTGGGAAAGCATGCATCTCGACGGAGTGCCGAAACAAAAAGAGACTTCATTAGCGCATGGCTGGCGGGGGGCCCGGTTCCGGCGCTCTCCAGCTATGTCCTCGGCATCCGGCCGACCGCTCCGGGATACCGGCATTGGATCGTCGCGCCGCAGCCGGGCGACCTGCGCTTCGCGCAGGGGCAGGCGCCGACTCCGCACGGCCCGCTGGCCTCGCGCTGGCGCCGCCGCGGCGGTTCGTTCAAGCTCACGGTGGTGGGGCCGCCCGGCACCTCTGGTGTCGTGGAGGTGCCGCTGCTCCGACACGCGCACACGATCGCCCTCGACGGCAAGGTCGTCTGGTCCCACGGGCACAGGGGAGGCGTCGTCGGGTTCAAGAAGGTGGCCGGCCAGCACACCTTCGTAGTCGGGTGAGCCGCTGGCAAGATGGCTAGACGACCGGCAGTGGCCGCGGCGGGAAGATCTTCGGCTTCCGCGCATCCCGCACCGAGCCGCGCGGCTCGAGCTTGCGCCGGAGGACCGCCCGCCGGGCGTCCTGACCGCGGACCGGGATGTCGACTTCCTCGATAGACGTGCTGCCGGAGGGGGCAACGGAGCAAAGGGCCGCGAACGGTGGCGCCCCTATCGACGTTCGCACACACGATCTTTCACGACCGCGAACACCCTCCCGGCTACTCGTTCCATACGTGGACTAGTGCCGTGTGTCTGCGTGATCCGGCATCCGTTCCCTCCCTCGTTCCGATCAGCGTGCGATCGCCCGGATGATCAGCAGCAGGAGGACCGAGCCGCCGATCGCGATCAGCCAGGTGCCGAGGTCGAAGAAGTCATCGATTTCGCCGATGTCGAGCGCGCTCGCTAGGAAGCCGCCGAGCAGCGCGCCCAGGATGCCGACCGCCGTAGTGCCGATGCAGCCGCCAGGCTCGGTCCGCCCCGGATCAGGGCGCGGGCGATGGCGCCGGCGAAGAGTCCCAGAAGGATCCAGGCGATTACTCCCATCGACCGGGACCCTATCCACCCGGCCGTTCCCTTGCGACGACCGATCGCTAGCGCTGACGGGGCGCCGCGTGATGCCTCAGATACCAGAGCACGTGACGGGCGGCGCTGACGCCTGCATTGACCGGTGAGAGCAACCTGCGCATCTGGCGAAACCCTATTGAGCGGCTCGGACCTTCGCTTCGGTAGTAGTCACTGTTTTGGCTGCAGAGCGCCAAATTCCTGCCCAGTTTGCGGGGTCGATAAACGCGCCCCGGATAGCATGCTCAGCCCATGAGGTTGCTCGGCAGGAGGCGCAGGAAGCGTGGACTGGCGGCTCTGGCCAGCGAGGCCAGCGCCGAGCGGGCCACCGTCGGCCTGGCGGTGCTCGCGCTCGGAGCATCCGGGACACTGTTCACCGGAGAGCTCCTGCATCTGGCCCGACGGCGCCGGGAGAGTGAGGAGACCGGTACCCCCGCGAACCTGGTCGACGCCGCGGGCCATGCAACCCGGGACACGATCGCTGTTGCCCGCCGGGGCATCCGTGCCACGCCCCACCACGAGGCGGTGCTCTTCAACATCCTGCAGGGCTTCCTGGGGGGCTTCGCGATCGCCCGGCTCTCGACCTGGGGGATTCGGCACGGCTGGTGGCCGGCGGGAAACGTCCGGGTCAGCGGCCGTCACATCCACCACTTCATTCCCGGCATCGTGCTCGCCTTCGTCTCGGGAATCGCGGCGATCACGACCCGGAACGACAGGGCGGAGTCGACGCTCGCGATCCCGTTTGGGGTCGGGATGGGGCTGACGATGGACGAGGCGGCGCTTCTACTCGACCTGCGCGACGTCTACTGGACTCGCCAGGGCCTGCTCAGCGTTCAGGTCAGCCTTGGGGTGACCGCGACCCTGGCGGCTACGATCCTCGGCCTTCGCGTGCTCCGTCGCGGCGAGGAGAAGGGCATCGAGGAGGGGTGGATCCCCGCGGTCGCAGAGCATGGGCTCCGGGCAACCGGCGCGCTTGCCTAGGCCGCTGCGCGCAGCCGCGGCTCGGCCTCGTGGCCCATCCAGATCACCTGGTCGCGCCCGGGGCCGACACCCACAAGCCGCACCGGGATTCCGAGGTGGTCGCTGATCGCCGCCAGGTAGCTCCGCGCCTCCGCGGGTAGGTCCTGCTCGCGGCGGCAGCCGCCGATCTCGCCCTCGAAGCCGGGCAGCTCCTCGTACTCCGGCTCGGCGGTGTGGATGATCGACTGGTGGTAGGGGAACTCGTCGAAGACCGCACCCTCCGGGTGGCGGTAGCGGACGCAGACGCGCAGGGGGTCGATCCCCGCCAGGACGTCGAGCTTGGTGACGGCGAGGGCGGTCATGCTGTTGAGCCGTACCGCGTAGCGCAGCGCGACCAGGTCGAGCCAGCCGGTGCGGCGCGGGCGCCCGGTGGTGGTCCCGAGCTCGCCGCCGCGCTCGCGCAGCCGCTCGCCGAGGTCGTCCCCGAGCTCGGTGGGGAAGGGCCCCGCGCCGACGCGCGTCGCGTAGGCCTTGGCGATTCCCCAGACCTCGTCGATGTCGCCCGGGCCGACGCCGGCGCCGATGCAGGCCGCCCCGGCCACGGGATTGGATGAGGTGACGAAGGGATAGGTGCCGTGGTCGAGATCGAGCATCGTTCCCTGGGCGCCCTCGAAGAGCACGGTGCGGTCGGCGTCGAGCGCGTCCCAGCAGAGTCGTGCTGTGTCGGCGATGTGCGGCTCGAGTCGGTGGCCGTAGGTGAGGTAGGTCTCGACCATCGTGTGCAGGTCGAGCTCTGGGTCCTTGGCGTAGGGCCGGAGCATCTGCTGCTTCGGCTCCATCGCGGCCATGATCTTCTTGCGAAGGATCTTGGGGTCGAGCAGGTCCTGAACCCGGATCCCGAGGCGTGAGGCCTTGTCCGAATAGCAGGGGCCGATCCCGCGCCGAGTAGTGCCGATCTCGAGCTTGCCGAGCTTGAGCTCCCCCGCCGTGTCGAGCTTCACGTGATAGGGCATGATCAGGTGCGCATTGGCCGAGACGCGCAGGCCGCTCACGTCGATGTCGCGGTGGCGCAGCTCCTCGATCTCGCCGGTGAGCACGGCCGGGTCGATGACGACGCCGTTGCCGATCGCGCAGGTCTTGCCGGGATACATAATCCCCGATGGGATCAGGTGGAACTTGAAGGTCTCGCCGTCGCGGATGATCGTGTGACCGGCGTTGTTGCCGCCCTGAAACCGGATCACGACAGCGGCCTGCTCAGCGAGCAGGTCCGTGACCTTGCCCTTTCCTTCGTCGCCCCACTGGGCGCCGACTATGACTATTCCCGGCATGACCAGGGGATTATGAGGCGTCGCCGGACACGGCTGAGCCGCTCTAAGTTCGGCCCGGGGGACGGGCCGCGCTCGTTCACCTAGCCGTCGCGCGCCAGCCCGAACATCGTTCCGACCTGACCGCGCCGACGATCCGGTCGCGAGCATAGCCCGCTCCCGTGAGCGCTCGACTAATGGTCGAGCGGACCGAGAGCGGCGCCGCCCTGGCCGAGCCAGCTGGCGGGTCGGCTGAGACACGCATGCGCCGGTCCTCATCGAAGAGCAGGACCGGATCGCCGCAGATCTCGACCAGGCGGGAAACGACTCGGCTGCCGAGCTGCCTCTCGAGCTCGTCGTCCTCGAGGTTGCTGGTCACGATCAGAGAGCGCTGACGCTCGTAGCGCTCGTTGATCAGGGCGTAGAGCTGCCGAGCACCCACTCGGTCTGCTTCTCCACGCCGAGGTCGTCGAGATGGAAAAGGTCGACACTGGCGAGGCGCTCGAAGAATTGCGAGTAGGACTGCTCGCCGACCTCGGCGTCATAGGTCTGGCGGATTCGGCTGAGCAGCTTCGGAAGGGAGTAGATCGCCACCGAGCGCCCGGACTCCAGTGCCGTCCGCGAGATCAGCATGGCCAGGGTCGTCTTGCCGGTTCCCGAGCCGCCGAAGAACCACATGCCGCGGCCGCTTTCGAGGTTGTCCTCGAGGCGTTCGCAGAACTCGCGAACCCGTTTGACGACGAAGGCGTCGACCTGCGTCACGGGCGGCCGGTCGAAGTAGACGCCGCGGTCCTTCGCCGGAATCACCGAATCGATCCCGCGCAGCCGCGCCTGCGCCACCATGCGCGACCGGCAGTCGCACGGCCGGGCGACGTCCTCCGGGCCGAGGATCCAGCCGGAGCCATCGCAGATGCCGAACCTGCACGGCTGGCGCTCGCCAGATCGCGGGGAGCCGGCCAATTCAGAGCTCCTCGGCGTCCGCCAGGTCCTCGATCGGGGGGGCTTCACCCGCCGGCTGCTCGACCGGCTTCTCCTCGCGGGCCCGGTCGGCGAACTTGGGGTAGTGCTCGAGGAAGACGAGGCGGACCGGCCTACCGGCCCGTTCCGGTGCTCGGCGAGGATCAGCTCGGCGCCGCCGGGATCCTCGGACTCGGCGTTGTAGTAGTCTGCGATAGAGGAAGCCGACGACGTCGGCGTCCTGCTCGATCGCACGGATTCGCGTAGGTCGAGAGGATCGGCCGCTTGTCGGGGCGCTGCTCGGGAGCGCGGGAGAGCTGCGAGATGCCGATCACCGGCACATTGAGCTCCCTGGCGAGGATCTTGAGACCGTGGCTGAACTGGGGATCTGCTCGACGCGGTCGGCGCGAGCGTCGTGAATCCGCATCAGCTGCAGGTAGTCGACGATCACCATCCCGAGTCCCTGTGGCCCCGGTTTTTCTCCTGCGCGTGCAACCTCGAGCCTTGGCTCGCAGCTCGAGCAGGCCGAGGTCGCAGGAGTCGTCGATCCAGAGCGGCGCTGACTCGAGCTGGTTGCAGGCCTTGACGACCTTGGGCGAGTCCTTGGTAGAGACCTTGCCCTTTCGGAGCCGGTCGCTGGAGATCCGCGACTGCGAGCCGATGAAGCGATGGGCGAGCTCCATCTCCGACATTTCCAAGGAGAAGAGCGCGACCGGCTTCTGGTGCTTGAGCGCGACGTTCTGGGCGAAGTCGCAGACG
>CAWABN010000014.1:0-20367 GCA_963780305.1 uncultured Solirubrobacterales bacterium | reverse complement strand
GCTATTTCGGTTGGTCGCGTGGCTGGGAACTCGCTTCTGCTTTCGCGCGAGGCTGTCGCGCAAAGCCGGCCGGTCGGGCGGTCGGAAGGCCCCGATCCGAAAACGACAGGGTCTTGCGATCCCCGCCTCAGGCCGTTGCGCCCGCCAGGGTGTGCCGGTGGAGCTTCAGGAGGTTGTGGGTGGCGGCGATCAGGCGCCATTCCGAGCGGGCGGCCGCCCGGCCTCTTCGTTTGAAGCGCCCGATCCGCCGGTTCGACTTGATCTGGGCGAAGACCGGCTCGACCATCGCACCGCTTCGAGTAGAGCTCGCCACCGCGCTCGGTGGCGATCACTCTTCGCATGAAGTCGTAGGGCCCGCCGAGGCGGGTCTTTCGCGGTCGGTTGCGGGTCGTGTCGGGGGCGACGATCGGGGTCATGCCGCGCTCCCGCAGCGCGTCGATGTGGCCGTTCGACCAGTAGCCGGCGTCGGCGAGCACGACCCCGGGGCGCTCGTCGACGCCGGCGCGCTCGAGCTCGCGCTCGGCGGCGGCGACCATCGGGTCGAGCTGCTCGAAGTCGCCGCCCTCGGTGGTGATCTCGGCGGCGACGATGATCTGGCTCCTCGGTGACCACGGCCTGGGCGTTGTAGGCGGGGATGAAGTTGCGGCCGAACTTCATCCGCCGGGCGTCGGGGTCGGTGGTGTTGATCTTGCCCTCGGGCTTCGGCGGGCGGCTGCGTATGGCTTCGGCGGGCGCCGAGGCGGCGCCCGCCCTCATCACGCCGCGCGCTCGGTAGGCCTCGTAGGCGCGGTTTGCGTGGCGCTCGGCCCGCCAGTCCTCGACCAGGCGGCGGTGGCAGAGCTCGAGCCGCTCTTCGCGTCGCGCGGCACCGGCTCTGCCTTCGCGGCTCGCTCGGCGTCGAGGCGCTGCTTTGCCTCCCGCAGCCAGGCGCGCCGCCCCTCGCGGCTGCGCAGATGCTCGGGCAGCTCGTCGCCGCGGGCCTCGCCGTGGATCTCGTCCTCGGCGGCGTCGATCCGACCTGCCTCGGCGAGGATCTCCTCGGCGATCTGCTCGTAGGTGCGGATCGCCGAGTCGGAGGCCGCGGCGGCGAACTTCGAGCCGTCGACGGCGAGCACGCCGACCTCGACCAGGCCGGCCTCGGCGCAGAGCCCGAGCACCTGGCCGAAGAGGTCGCCAGGGCCTCCTGGTGGCGGACCCGGAAGCGGGCGATCGTGGCGTGGTCGGGAACCTGGTTGGCGCAGATCACCCGGAAGGCGACGTCCTCGCGGCAGCGGCGCTCGATCCCCTCGCTGAGCGCTCGCCGACGCGTAGGCGTAGGCGAGCAGGGTCAGCATCATCTTCGGGTCGTGGGCGGCGGCGCCGTGGCCGTCGGCGCGATAGGCGGCGTAGAAGGGCTCGAGGTCGAGCTCCTCGATCGCCTCGATCACGAACCAGGCGAGGTGGTCCTCGTCGAGCCAGTCGCGCAGGTCCGGCGGCAGCAGCAGTGATTGGTCTCGGTCGCAGCTGAGGAAGTTCTGGGGCATGGGCCATTTTCTCGGGGCAAACGGACCGGACAGCAGGGGGTTTATGCGACACCCTCACGTGAAAGCGAGCGTGACGTTAACGCGCACGCTGGGCGACGCGCGCACACCGGTCGCGCCGGGTTCGCCGTCGTGATTGGCGCTTAGCGCCGCTAGGAAACCGCCTCGGACTGCTCGAGCGCGCCGCTCACCTTCTCGGCGGTGATCTCGGCCGCACGCGCCTTGACGTGCTCGGCCATCCTGATCGCGGCCTGCACCTGGTCGGCGGTCAAGCCGTTGGCGAGCGCAGCTTGCACGTAGCCCTCGAGCAGCGAGTGGGCATTGCCGCCGATGCTCGCCCCGAGAGCTGCCAGTCCCGAGTTCCTGACCCACCGCCGGCATCGGCTGGGGGAGCGCCGGCGCCGGAATCGCCAAGCAGCTCGTGAATGCGCGCGGTGAGCAGCTCAACCGCGAGCCCGCGGACGGCTTCCGCCTCCGCGACCGCTCCGGCGATCTCGTCATCGGAGAGCCCGGCCTCGCGGGCGGCGCCGACGTGGTGCTCGATGCAGGGGCGACACCCTGCGCCGATGCTCGCGCCGATTGCTGCCTGTTCCTTCTTGGTTTGCTCGAGTGGCATGCGCCCTCCTCCATTTAGCCGGCGGTGTTCGCCGGTCCGGTTTCACGCTCCTCCAACAGGCGAAGGATGCGCGCAGTCTGCTCGCGGATCTCCTCGATGCCGCGCATCATCCGCTTGGGCGGAAAGTCGTCGGGCATCCGCTCGAACATCCGACCGCACTCCGCCTCGCAGCGCTCGCGCAGCCTCGGGCCGAGCTTGCGCG
Source organism: uncultured Solirubrobacterales bacterium (assembly GCA_963780305.1). GTDB lineage: Bacteria > Actinomycetota > Thermoleophilia > Solirubrobacterales > 70-9 > CAVVYV01. Next base: position 18,029 of record CAWABN010000014.1, on the reverse strand, counting down.
CAACCAGCACACCGGTGGCGGCGAGGACGGCGCCGATCAGTGCGCGTCGCATGTTGAGCTCTCCTCCAGCAACGGAATCATCCCCGATCCTGACCCGGGTGCTCGCCGGCGCAGCATCCCCACTGCCCGGCCGTGCCGGCGCCGGGCCTCATCCGGGCCATCCCGGCCATCATCGACATGCAGCCCACCATCATCGCCAGCGGGATCACCGCCAGCAGCACCCACCAGCTGGTCAGCGCAGCGACTACCACCACGGCGGCAGCAACAAGTACGAGCCCGAAGAGCGGGCCACGTCGTCCGAAGCACATCATGGTTCCTCCGTTCCTTGCTTTTTACGTTGTCGCCATAAGGACGATCCGGAGGCGCCGAGGGATACACCCCGCCTGCCGCGCCCACGCCGGCCGGTAGCCTGGCCAGAGGAACGCCATGCCCGACGCCACCAAAGCCCCGCCACCCGAGCTCGAAGCTCGCCTGGCGCAGTACCGCCCCCAGATCCGGCGGCACATCCTCGCGATGGTGCGAGATGCCCCGGAAGCCGAGGACCTCACCCAGGAGACCTACGCTCGGGCCCTCGCACACCTCGATCGTCTCCGCGAGCCGCGGGCGGCTCTCGCCTGGCTCTACAGGATCGCCACCAACGTCTCGCTCGATCGGCTACGCCAGCGGCAGCGCCAGCCGACCGTCCCCGTCGATCCAGCGGTATCCGCGAAGAAGGCTGACGAGGCTCCGGCACGCGATCACCCGGCGTCCCTGATCGAGGCGGCGCTAGAGCGCTCCGAGATGTCCGAGTGCGTCCAGGGCTATCTCACGACGCTGTCGGACGACTACCGGGTGGCGATTCTCCTTCACGACGTTCACGGGCTGAACAACCCGGAGATCGCTCGCCTGCTCGGATGCTCGCTCGCCACGGCGAAGATCCGAGTGCACCGGGCCCGCCGCCGGCTGCGCGAAACGCTCGCCGCCGCGTGCACGTTCGAGCAGGATGGCCGGGGAGTCCTGGTGTGCGAACCACGGTCCTCGACCTCAACGGGGGCCCAGTAGAGACGCGCACGGCGTCGTGCGGCGCTACCCCAATGCGCGAGAAGCGAGCGCTCTCTCGCAAACCACTGCTTTCCATGCAAAGCAGCGGTCTTGCCGGGCTAGTGCTTTTCGTCCAAAGCAGCTACTCCGACAACCCGGCGGCTTCGAGGGCTTCGGCTTTGGTCTTGAGCACCTCGCATCGCGTCACCTTTCCACCGCGGAATGTGAAGACATGTACGAACGAGAACTCCACCGGGATACCGGTGTGTCGGGCCAGCCCGCCAAGGCGAAATGGCACCACCAGACATTCGCCGATCTCGATGAACTCCAGCGGTTCGATCCGCAGCTCGGTGAAAGCCTCCATCTGGTTGGCCAGGAATTGCAGAAATGCGTCCCGTCCACGGTGGGGGCGAGCCCTGCTGTCTGGGAGCACCCCGGCTGGCAGCAAGACGGCCTCTGGATCCCAGAGTTCCTCAAGGATCGGAAGGAGGTCGCTGGCGTCGCCGCTGCGATAGGCGGCGTTGACTGCCGCGTAGCCTCGCTTGGTGTTCTCGATGTCCTGCTGCGACATCGCCCGCGCAGTATCGCGCGCCGGGGTGTCGCTTTCCATGCAAAGCGGCACTCCAGACAGCCGACTGACTTCCCGCGGGGACGAGGGGACGCTGGGGACGCGCGCTGCTCGCGGAGCTGATGAGTCAGTAGTTGGGGCGACTGGATTTGAACCAGCGACCTTTCGGCCCCCAGCCGAGCGGGTTGAAGCGTCGATACTTGCGGGAGCGTCCAGATCGTCAATCAGGTCCGGGGCCCTGGACGATCTGGATCGATTGGACGTCGCAGTCGGTACCAGAGCGGTACTACCAGGTGTAGGGCGGTCCTGCGGGCTACCGCCCCTCCTGCCTCAGGTTCGGCCGGTCTCCCCCAACCGGCTCATGTGGCTGGCACTACCATCCATCGGGCTGCCACTTGGCCGATTTACCTCGAGACCGAGGAGCAAGCATGAGCCCCAAGCCGGCCGTTGCGTCGCACCCGAGCGTGGAGGAGCGCACCGAGCGGGGCCGTGGCACCCGCAACGGGGTCCCACGCAGCGCTCATGCAGCATGGGCGCCCGCAGCGGACCGACGAGATCCCGTCGACCTGCTCGAGGAGCAGGCGGCCACACGCGTTCCGGAGCTGGTTCCCCTGCGGTACGGGCGGATGCTCGTGTCCCCGTTCACGTTCTACCGGGGGGCGGCCCGCCTGATGGCCGCCGACCTCGCGGGGCAGCCGCGCACCGACCTCAAGACACAGCTCTGCGGCGACGCCCACCTCTCCAACTTCGGTTACTTCGCCGCACCCGACCGGACGATGGTGTTCGACATCAACGACTTCGATGAAACCCTGCCGGGGCCCTTCGAGTGGGACCTCAAGCGGCTGGTGGCGAGCTTCGCGATCGCAGGCCGGGATCGCGGCTTTGCCAAGAAGGCGCGCGCCATGGTCAACCTCGAGGTCGGCCGCTCATACCGCGAAGGAATGCGCGGACATGCAGCCGAACGCAACCTCGACAACTGGTACTCGCGAGTCCAGGTCGAGGACATTCTCGCTCGGGCGGCCAAGGTCGGTACGAAGCAGCAGCTCAAACGTGCTCAGGGGAACATCGCGAAGGCGCGTTCGAAGGACAGTCTCAGAGCCTTCACGAAGCTGACCGAGGCGGTCAGCGGCAACGTGAGGATTCGCAGTGACCCGCCGGTCGTCGTCCCGATCCAGGAGCTCGTCCATGACGAGGATCATCGGGCGTTGGACGAGGCGCTCCAGACCGTGATCCGCTCCTACCGCGCGACCCTGCCCGGGGACCGTCGCCGGCTGCTCGAGCGGTTCCGCTACGTCGATGCGGCCCGCAAGGTCGTCGGCGTGGGCAGTGTCGGAACACGGGCCTGGATCATGCTGCTGCTCGGCCGCGACGACGCCGACCCCCTGTTTCTGCAGTTCAAGGAGGCGGAGGCTTCGGTGCTCGAGCCGTACCTCCCAGCGAGCAGGTACAAGAAGCACGGTCAGCGGGTCGTCGAAGGGCAGCGGCTCATGCAGGCCGCCGGCGACATCATGCTGGGCTGGGTCCGTACGAGTGACGTCGACGATGTCGAGCGCGACTACTACGTGCGCCAGCTCTGGGATGCGAAGGGCTCTGCCCAGATCGAACTCATGGACCCGATCGCACTCGCCTTCTACGCCGGAGTCTGCGGCCGCACCTTGGCTCGCGCCCACGCCCGGGCCGGCGACAGCGTGGCGATCGCCGCCTACCTCGGCGGCAGCGACCGATTCGACCGCGCCCTGGCGCAGTTTGCGGAGGCCTACGCCGACCAGAACGAGCTTGACTACGCGGCGGTCCAGGAAGCCGCCGCGTCGGGCCGGATCACCGTGGGGACCGAGGTCTGATGAGCAAGAGCCGGCTGGCTGCAATCCTGGCGATCGGATTGGGCGCTCTGGCGCTCGCCGCCGCCGCGTACTCGGTGATCAGCGAGTTCCCGCGCGGGCTGATTTTGGCGGCCCTCCTGATAGGCGCCGCGATCGCGGCATGGCACGGGCTGATCCGCCGCGGCATCGCGCGGGTCGCCGGCGTGGGCTGCGCGGCTCTGCTGGTGCTGGCGGCGGTGCTGATCGTCGTCCTCGACGGCGGGTTCTTCGAGGCGATCCTCGTCGGGGCGGGGGCGTTCGGCGCCCTCGCCGCAGCCAAGGCCGCCTTCTCCATCCACGTCCCCCTCCCCGACGCGGCACCACCGGCGCATCCGGTTCTCTTCTTCAACCCGAAGTCCGGAGGAGGCAAGGCCGAGAGGTTCAAGCTCGCGGACGAAGCGCGAGCGCGTGGGATCAAGCCGATCCAGCTGACACCGGGGAGTGACCTCGAGCAGCTCGTCCGCGACGCAGTGGCGGCCGGTGCTGACGCGCTGGCGATGGCCGGCGGCGACGGCTCACAGGCGATCGTCGCCGCGATCGCAGCTGAGCTCGACCTGCCGTATGCATGCATCCCCGCCGGGACCCGAAACCACTTCGCGCTCGACCTTGGCGTCGATCGCGACGACGTCGTCGGCGCGCTCGACTCATTCGTCGAGGGGGGTGAACGCCGGGTCGACCTCGCCGAGGTCAACGGGCGCGTGTTCGTCAACAACGTCTCGCTCGGCCTCTATGCGGAGGCGGTCCAGCGGGAGGGCTATCGTGAGGCGAAGCTGCGGACGATCCTCGACACCCTGCCCGACACGCTCGGGCGTGAGGGCAAGGGCATCGACCTGCAATGGACCGGGCCGGGCGGCAGCGAGCACTCATCTGGGGCGGCGATCCTCGTTTCCAACAACCTCTACCGGCTCGGCAAGGCGGTCGGGTCCGGGACCCGGCCGCACATCGACGATGGCTTGCTCGGAATCACAGTCGCCGCCGCGCCCACCGGGCGCGGCAGAGAACGGCAGAGACCATGGCGTGAGTGGTCGGCCCCCACGTTCGAGGTCCGCGCCGAGGGCCCAATCCCCGCTGGCATCGACGGCGAGGCGCTGGTTCTCCGCGCCCCCCTTCGCTTCCTCATCCGGCCCTCCGTCCTGCGGGTGCGGATCGCCCGCCAGCATCCCGGCGCCTCACCCTCCGCCTCGGTCCCCGAACGGATCGGAGACGTGATCCGCGCATTGCTGCGGCGCGCGGCCGGCAGAGAGACCCCGGGCGCCGCTGCGCCGGGTCCCGGTCCTGCCAGTTTGGCGTGACCAAGGTTCAACAACGACCGACACAGGAGGCGAGATGGACATCGTCGAGATCGAACAGAGAGAGATCGTCAGCCGAAAGGAGGTCGCGACCCGGCTGCGCAGACTGGCCACCATGCTCGCCAAAGACAAGGACCTCAAGTTCGAGCAGGGCGGGATGACGATGAGCGTCCACGTGCCCGACAAGGTGCAGCTCAAAGTCGAGGTCGAGGTCGCAACCGATGAACGGGAGCTCGAGATCGAGCTGAAATGGTGACCGGACCTACCCCAGGCGGCGCTCGACAACGTGGACGGTCGCCTCAGCCAGTATTCGCCCCAACAGTGCGCCGGCGATCACGTCCCCCGGGAAATGAACCCCGGTGTGGATTCGCGAGTAGCCAACGAGCGCAGCAAGCCCGTGAAGAGGGACGGCGGCCCCCGGCGAGACGTGACCGACTCCGGTCGCGAAGGCAATCGCCGCCGCCGCATGCCCGGACGGGAACGAGCTGGACCTCGGCATCGGAACCTGTCGCGCGGCCGGAACTCCCTGCACCGCGCGGTCCGGGCGCCTGCGCCCGCCAAGCGGTTTCAGAAAGAGGTTGACCACGGTCGCGGTCACCGCGACGGAGCCGAGACCCATCGCGGCAGCGCGACGCCCTGTGGTCCCGCCCATCAGAGCCAGGGCAGCCGCCGACGCAATCGAGCGAGTAGTCAGCGGCGTCGGAGAGGCGCGCCATTGCCCGATCCAGGGTAGGGGTGGAGGTACGGGCAATCGCCGCGTAGACCGCGAGATCGAGTCGCTCGGTCTCGTCAAGCCAGTTGGTCACGTGCGTCCGCCGGTCTTGTGTCGCGTGAGTGGCGCTCGAACCAGTCGCCATAACGGGCAGCCAGGGGAGCTGCGGTGAGGCCGTGGGCGAAGACCGACAGCCCCACGGTGAGGTAGGTCGCCACGACGATGAGATGCTCGTGGGGAAGCTGGGACTCCTCGATCACGATCACCGCGAAGACGATTGAGGCCAGGCCGCGGGGTCCGAACCATCCGAGGAAGCCGAGGGTCGGCATCCGAGCGCGCGAGCCCAGCATCGCCATCGCGACCGGCACCATTCTCACGACGGTCAGGCTGAGGGCCGCGTAGAGGGCCAGCTCCCAGCTCAGCTCTCCCAGCGCAGGCCCGAGCAGGATCGCCCCGAAGATCACAAAGGTGACCCCGCTGAGCACGCTTCCGACCTCCTCGGTGAGCCGATTCATGTCCTCGGGATCGCGCTTGATCACGGCCCGGAAGACCAGGCCGGCGACGAAGGCGGCGATGAAGCCCGATCCGTCAAGTGCCACGGCGGTCCCGTAGGCCAGGGCTGCCCCTGCGCCCGGGATCACCTGTCGCCAGCTGCCCTCGATCAGATCCCTGCGCCCGGCATACACGACGATGGCCCCGATCAGAAGCCCGGCGGCGACCCCTCCGGCGATGCCGTAGCCGACCTCCTCGAGCAGAAGCGTCATCCCGGTTCGTCCTTCTGAGATGTGCGACTCGACGTCCGCGGCCGCGACGGCTGCGAACAGCAGCGGCACGCAGATCCCGTCGTTCAGCCCGCTCTCGATGTTCAACCCCTGGCGAATCCGACTCGGGACCCGCCGGTCGGTGACGACCGCCTGGCCGAGGGCGGCGTCGGTCGGCGCCAGGATGACTCCGAGGATGACCGCTTCCCAGAAGGTCAGCACGTCAAAGATCACCCCCGCGGCAAGCGCTCCTAGGGCGATCGTAAGCGCCAGCCCGATTCCGAGCAGGCGCACCGGCACCGGGAATCCGCGCCTTAGCGCACCGAAGTCGATGCGCGAGGCGTCAGCGAAGAGCACGAGGGCCAGGGTCGCCTCGGCCAGCGCCCGCGCGGTCGAGCTGGTGCTCGAGAGGTCGATCCCGTCGAGGACTTCGGGGCCAGCCAGGAGCCCAATCGAGACGAACAGGATCGCCGGTGTGATTGGCGATCCCGACAGTCGCTTCGAGACGGCGGCGACGGCGATCAGCGCCAGCGCCAAGAAGGTCAGAGTCCACTCCATTCAGATCCGCTCGTCCAACGTCGGCTGCGGCCGTTCAGACCTGCCGCTGGAGGTCCACCACGTCAACGGGAACCCGATGGACAACAGGATCATCAACACGATCCCGTTGTGCCGCGATTGCCACCGAAAGGCGACGTAACCCCGGCATCTGAGGAGCGGTCACTCCTTGCGCTGGGCTCCCGGCTCCTTGATGGCGTCGGCGCCCTTCTTCGCCTTGTCCGCGAGGCTGCCTTCACCCGAGGCGATGTCCTTCAGCTCCCCCGCGTCCTCCTTCACCGACTCGGTGCCGCCACGCTTCTGAACGGTGCCCTTGACCTTGTCCACGATGCTCTTGATGTTCACCGGCTGCTCCTTTCGCTCCCGGCCCCGGCCGAGACCGAGCCCTATCGGGATCAACACTAAAGCCATAGTCAGGTATGGCGCCTTTACCGCCGGTCAGGAGCCGCGGGCAATCCCGCCTGAGGCTCAGCCCGCCCTCGACACCCTCCTGCCCGATCCGGAGCGCCGTAGCGGTCCAAGGTGATGGAGATGTTCGCGTGCCCCATGAAGGTCGAGAGGGCCTTGGCGTTGACGCCGGCGGCGATCATCGCGGACGCGAAGGAATGACGACAGGCGTGCGGGGTTAGCCGCTCGAGACCCGACCTCAGCCCACGCGTTGATCTGCTCGCCGCTGGAGCATGTTCGGGCGTGAAAGGGCGTCTCCGGCGTGTTGCCGAAGATCAGGTCGGAGCCCCCGCCGCTCTGATCCTCGCTAGGTGCTCCGCCAAATAGTCGCGCAGGATGGCGGCGATCGGCACCTTGCGGCGTTCCAGCCCGAGACTTGAGTTCAATCGCGCCCTCGGCGGGATCCCAACCTCGCTCGACATGGATCACGCCGGTGGCGAGGTTGATGTCCTCAACCCGAAGGGCGCGAAGTTCTCCCAGTCTCAACCCGCTGAACATCGCCGTCGCCCAGATCGTGCGGTCTCTGCTGGGGAACCGCAGCGATCAGGGACTCGGCTTCCTCGGGCGTTGCATAACGCTCTCGCCACCGGATGCAGCTCGATCGCGTTCGGTGCGACCCCGGTTTGACCGTGCGGGATGTCGAAGAAGCCGACACCGGTCACCGTCGCGGTACCGGTGAGATCGACTTGCCCAACCTTCGGATCAGAGAGCGTCCTGACATCCCAGCGCTCAACTCCGCAAGCGGCAGCGACCTGGGCGCTGGACCCACTGCGTCGTGCTAGGTGATCGAGGTCGCGGCCTTGGTGTCGCCCATCGCGAGGCCAGGCAGCTTCGTCCGGGATCGGCTACGGTCGGATCCGTGGCCGACGAGCCCAACCGTCAGGAGCTGCTCTCCGCGCTGACCACCGAGCACTTCACCCTGCAGGGAGCGCGCTCGCAGACGGTCAGCGAGAGCGCCTCGCGGGCGGCGCTCTACGTGATGTCCGTGTCGAGCACCCTGATCGCCCTCGGGTTCCTGGCCCAGATCTCGGAGGTGGGCGACGCCTTCGACGTCTTCGCGCTGACGGTGCTGCCCACCCTCTACATACTCGGGTTGTTCACCTTCGTCCGGCTGGTGGAGTCGGCGGCCGAGGATTTCCTCTACGGGCGGGCGATCAACAGGATCCGCCACTACTACCTCGAGCTCGCCGGAGAGGAGCGGCGGCTGTTCCTGCTCAGCGGCTACGACGACGCGCGCGGGGTGCTCGCCAACATGGGCCTCCGACCCTCGCGCTGGCAGATCTTCTTCACCACGGCGAGCATGGTGACGGTGATCAACGGCGTCGTCGGCGGCAGCGCCGTCGCGATCGCAGTCGGAGCGATCACCGGCGCGCCGCTGGGAGTGAGCGCCGCGATCGGCGGCGTCGTTGCGATCGCCTCGGTCGTGGCGCTGCGCCGCCACGAGCAGCGGATGCTGACGGAGTGCTACCGGCAGCTCGAGGTGCTGTTCCCCTCGCCGCACGCTCCCCGACCGGACGGGGACGGGGGAGAGGGCGCCGCCGGCACGGCTCAAACGCCCCGTGGACGATCGCGTTCGCGAGCATAGGCGCTCGAACGAACAAGGACTTCGCGCTGCTCCGCGCCCTGGCCTCCGAGCCGCGGCGCGTGTTCACCAAGGAGTACGCGGGTTCCCTCGGACTGCACCAGGAGGGCCGCGCTCTCGGGCGGCTGGGCGGCCAGGTCCATGTCGCGGGTGATGCGCGCGACCGCCTCGGGGGCGAAGTGCACGATCATCACGACCTCGCCGTCCTCGAACGCTTGAAGCTGGACCCCTCGGATCCAACTCGCGGAGCGCCAGGTTCAGCCGCTTCACGTCGGTCTTGGCCTCCTCGACCCGCACCAGGATCGCGTCCCGGATGCGTTCCCCGACTCGCTCTCGCCTTACCTGGGGGATGCTCTCGGCCGCGTCTAGCGCCGCGTTGAGTCGCCGCTCCGCGCCCCCCTCGCGCTCCCTCACTTGCGCGAGGGCATCCTCCAGGGCCTCCGCCTTGGCGTCCTCACCGTCGGCGTAGAGCGCCGCGACGCGGCTCGCCATGCGCTCCTTGGCCCGGCGCGCGTCGTCCAGGTCCTTGCGGGCGGATCCTGCCTCGGCCTCCAAGCGTCCTCGCTCGACGCCGCGGCTCTGCGCGTCAGGGTCCGTCGCGACGCGCACTGTGAGCGTCAAACGCGGACAGCGCGGCTGAGCGAAGCACCTGCACCGCTGGGGAGGGATCGTCATCGCGCCACAGCAGGCGCGTGTCGAGGAGATCGGTGGGCTCGCTCAGCGGGACGGCGGCGACGCCCTCGGCGAGACTGGACGTGACCGTTCGCGGCGCCGAGGCTACGACGTTGGCCTGGCTCAGGATGCCCAGGTCCCAGCCGGTGTGGAGGACCCGCTTCTCACCTTCGGCTCGAACCCGGCGCGCCGGCAGAGGCCGATCAAGGCATCATGTAGGGCGGGTCGCGAGCTCCCGGGCAAAGAACACGAACGTCTCCTCAGCAAGCAGCTCAACGGGATCTCCGTCTTCGCCGGCGAGCGCGTGCGTAGCCCGGGAGCACCGCGACGACCGGCTCGGTGCGGATCACCTTGTCGGCGATGTCGGGCGCGAGCTCGGGGCGGAGGGCGACCGCGACGTCCACGGTCCGGAGCGGATGGCGGGATCATCGCCGCGTTCCACATCTCCTGTGCGAGCAGCTCGACGTCGGGATGACTCGCCCTGAGGGCCTGGCCCAGCGCCGGAAGAGTCTCGAAGCGGGCGCTCCAGCTGTACGCCACCCTGCAGGTGACCGAGTTCTCCCGGCACCGGCGCGCTTCGCGGCCGCGACCGCGTGGTCGGCTTCGGCCAGGGTTCGCCGGGCTCCGTCCAGCGAGCTTTCGGCCCGCCTCGGTCAGCTTGACCTCGCGGGTGGTGCGAAGGAAGAGCTCGGTGCCGAGCTCTCTTCGAGTTGACGGATCGCCACGCTCAGCGGCGGCTGCGCCATATGTAGCCGCGTGGCGGCGCGACTGAAGTTGAGCTCCTCCGCGACAACGACGAAGTACCGAGGTGACGCAGCTCGGGCACCTGGGACGAAGGCTAACGCTCAGCGAGTGATACCGCCTTGGTCTCAACCTAGACGCGATCGGTGTTGTCGGTCTGGCTGCCCGCGCCTAGCCTCGAAGCAAGACGCGATGTACGGATCACAAGATCGCCACCCGCGAGGAATGGCAGGCGGCCCGCGACGAGCTGCTCGCGACGCGAGAAGGAGCACACCCGGCGGGCGACGAGCTCGCTCGCAGAGCGGCGTGAGCTGCCGTGGGTTCCAGTCGAGAAGGACTACCGCTTCGACACCGACGAGGGGGCGAAGACCCTGGCGGAGCTCTTCGACGGCCGCTCGCAGCTACTCGTCTACCACTTCATGTTCGGACCGAGCTACGAGGCCGGCTGCCCGATCGTGCTCGTCGATCGCCGACGCGGTTAATGGCGTCCTCCCGCACCTGAACGCCCGCGACGTGACCATGCTCTTCGTCTCGCGCGCGCCGCTGGAGAAGCTCCAGGCCTACAAGGGGCGCATGGGCTGGAGCTTTCCTGGGTCTCGTCTGCCGACAGCGACTTCAACTCCGACTTCGGCGTCTCGCTACACCGAGGAGCAGTTGCGCGAAGCGATCGCGCCGATGTTCGAGACCGGCATGCCCGCCGATCGTCGAGCAGAATGCGAGAGCGACCGGCACCGACCTCGCCGGATACCTGTCGGAATGCCCCGGCTTGCAGTGCGTTCGCGCTCGACGACGACGCCGTCTACCAGACCTACTCGACCACCGGGCGCGGCCTGGAGTTCCTGATGGGCTACTACCCGATCCTCGACCGAGCGCCGAAGGGGCGCGACGAGGGCGAGTCATGGCAGACCTGGATTCGACGCCACGACGAGTACCTCGTCAGTGAGACGACCCGCGCCTAGCCTCGTGCCAGCGTGACCGGAGCGATCGACATCCTCAACCCCGACGCGCCGAAGCGGGTCTGATCGTGGCCTCGAACCCGGCCGTCTCGAGCAGACCGGGTGGCCGATCGGCTTCTGGTGGGCCGAGCTCACGCCATCCCGTACTGGGAGTTCACCGAGCACGGCTACGAGGTCGACGTCGCGAGCCCGGACGGCGGCGCGCTCGAGGCCGACTCGTGGAGCGACCCGCGCGACGAGTCGCGCTACTCGGCGGACGACCTGCTCAGCCTCGGGTTCATCAACTCGCCCGACCACCTGAAGCTGGTCGAGCAGTCGAAGCCGCTCGCCGACGTCGCGCGTCGACGACTACGACGCCGTGCTCCTCGTCGGCGGCCAGGGACCGATGTACACGTTCTTCGACGACGAGCGCGTGCACGCGCTGGTCGCCGCCTTCTACGAGGCGCGGCAAGGTCGACCGCCGTGATCTGCCACGCCACCTGCGTGCTGCTCAAGACGCGGCTCTCGGACGGGACGCCTGCTGGTCGAGGGCAAGACCTGGACCGGCTTCGCGAACTCCGAGGAGCGATTCGCCGACGAGTTCGTCGGCCGCAGGATCCAGCCGTTCCGGATCGAGGACGAGGCGCGCAAGCTCGAGAGCACGAACTTCATCGTCAACGGCCGCTTCAAGCCGCACGCGGTGCGCGACGGCAACCTGATCACCGGCCAGCAGCAGTACTCGGGCAGCGGCGGCCGCGCGGCTGATGATCGAGGCGCTGGGGACCTGAGGAGACGCGAGGCATGCTCGCGAAGCATCCGATCGACGTGATGCTTCTGGCGACCGACCTCGGCGTCGCCAAGGAGTTCTACGGCGACAAGATCGGGCTCGAGGTCCTGATCGAGACCGACGACTTCCTCACCTTCAGATGCGGCGGCGACAGCCGCCTGGTGGTCACCAGAGCACCACCGGCACCGAGCGAGGAGCAGACCAAGGCCTCCTGGCGGGTGACGACATCGCCGCGGAGGTGGCCGAGCTGCGCTCGCGAGGCGTCGAGGTCGACGAGTACGACGAGCCCGGTCTGAAGACCGTCGACGGCATCGCCGACGTCGGCTTTGCGCTCGCCGCCTGGTTCGTCGACCCGGACGGAAACACTATCGGCCTGCTCCAGTTCAAGGACGAGGAGGATGACCGCGAGCTCGGAGCGAGACGGTCCGCCTGACGCCGCCGGACGCGACGAGTGGTCCCGTCACGACGACCGTGACCCGGCGGGTCAAGCCGGGCCACGAGGCCTTCTACGAGGAGTTCCTCGAGGGGATCATCGCCTCGGCGAGCCAGTTCCCGGGTCATCTCGGGGTCGAGGTATTCCGCCCGCAGAGCGCGACCGCCGGCGAGTACCGGATCGTCTACCGGTTCGACACCGCCGAGCACCTGCGCGCTGGCTCGACTCCGACGAGCACGCCGCGTGGCTCGAGCGCGCCGAGCCGCACGTGATCGGCCCGATGCAGACCAGCTTCGTCACCGGACTCGAGAGCTGGTTCACCCTGCCGGGCCAGCCCGGAACGCCGCCGCCGCCCCCGTAGAAGATGGCGCTGCTCACCTGGATCACGATCTTCCCCCTGATCACCGGCGTCATCGTCGCCCTCGGCCCGCTGCTCAAGGACTTTGCGCTTGTCCCGCGGCTCGCGATCACCACCGCGATCACCGTCCCGCTGATGACCTGGGTCGTGATGCCTCGGGTACCCGCCTGCTGCGCGGCTGGCTCTATCCCGAGGACGGGCGCAGTCAAAGTCTGAGGCAGGAGGAGGAGTAGTTAATGCCCGACGACCACGCCAAGTGAGGTGACCCGGCGATGCCAGGGAAGGCGCTCGTCCTGAGGTCAGGGTCCACCGCTATGCGGGCTTCGGCCAACGCCGGTCAACGCGTATCTGGCTGAAACTCCGGGTCCGGGGCTGGTTGTGGTGGACACCACACTCACGGTCTCGGATGCGCGGCGCTCCTCGCGCGAGCGAGCCGACGATCTCGACAAACCGCTCGCGCCGTCCTGATCACCCACGCCGATCCCGACCACTACGGCGGCACCCGTCGAGCTGGTCGGCTCCGACGAAATCCCGATCGTTGCAGCAACCGGGGTTGATGCCGTGATCCGCCGGGACGATGAGATCAAGGAGGGCATCCTCCGGCCGATGTTCGGCGAGGAATGGCCGCGGGAGCGCGGTTTCCCAACCAAACGATTGGCCGACGGCGAGTCGATCAGCTTCGACGGCGTCCCATTCACCGCTGATGGATCTGGGTCCGGCGAATCCCCCCACGACAGCGTCTGGCTGGTCGGCGACGAAAGGCTTATCGCCTTCTCGGGCGACACCGCGTACGAGCACAGGCACTCCTACCTCGCCGACGGCCACTGGGAGGAATGGCTGCCAACATAGGCCGCCTGCGGTCGGAGCTCCCGCCCGGCGCCCCAGGTCCACCCGGGCACGGCGACCCGGCGGACAGACCCCGTTCGAATGGCAGGAGGGCTACATCGCGGCCTTCATCGAGGCGATCCAGGGGGCCGAATGGGCGGACCCGGACGCGGCCAAGGCCCGCGTAGTCTGACGGATGAAGGAGTACCTCCCGGCGGACGAGCTCCGGTTCCTGATGGAGCTGAGCATCGAGCCGGTGGCCGCGAAGCTCGGGCTGATCTCAGCTCGAGCGGATGAGGGCGAGCGGAGATGAGTCACAAGGACCTCAATCCCGTCAACCAAGCGAGCCCGAAGCGGGTGGCGATCGTCCTCTCCAATCCCGCCGTCTCGCTCCGGCGGTGGCTGGCCGGTCGGCTTCTGGTGGTCGGAGCTGACCCATCCGTACTTCGCCTTCTCGGAGGTCGGCTACGAGGTCGATGTCTTCAGTCCGCTGGAGCGGCAAGTGCGAGCCGGATGCGATGAGCGACCCCGACGACCGTCAGCAGATGGCAGTCGGAGGACGTGATCAGCCGCGGCTACAAGCACGACCCCGAGTTCATGGAGCTGCTCGAGGAGACCGGCAAGGTCGACGACATCGACGTCGATCGCTACGACGCGCTCGTGGTCGCCGGTGGCCAGGGCCCGATGTTCACCTTCGAGAAGGCGGAGAACCTCCACGCCAAGTTCAGCGACTTCTACGAGACGGGCAAGCCAACTGCGGCGCTCTGCCACGGCGTGGCGATCCTCCGCTACGCAAAGCTGTCGACCGGCGAGCCGTTGGTGCGGGGCCGGACCGTGACCGGGTTCGCGAACGTCGAGGAGGACTTCTCGGACCAGGCCGTCTGGGATAGCGGCGCCCTGCCCCGAGGCACCCACTTCATGCCGTGGCGGATCGAGGATGAGCTCAAGAAGGTCGGCGCCAACTACGTTCAGGGCGGGCTTTGGAAGGGCTTCGCGATTCGCGACGGGAACCTGATCACGGGTCAGCAGAACTTCAGCGGGGGCGAGACCGCCAAGCTCGTGGTCGAAGCGGTCGGCCTCTAAGAGAAGGAAGCCAGCGTGCGAATCATCGCCAATGACCGATTCAAGCCGCGGGTGACCATGGTAGACGATCGACGCCCTCGCCTTCTCCGGCGACGCAATCTTGACCGATGTAGCCGACTTCACCTGGGCTCCTTGCCCGGTAAGAGTGGAATCTGAGGGAGGTGGCCTAGATGGAGGCTCGAGAGAACCGATCGCGTCGCGCGAACGTGAGCGGCACAGCAGATCCCCATCGCTGGCTGGCGCTGGCGCTGCTCGGCACCGCGTTCTTCATGGTGATCCTGGACAGCACGATCGTCTACGTCGCCCTGCCGCTGATCCAGGACGACCTCGGCTTCTCGACCGGGGGCTCCAGTGGGTGATGAGCGCCTACCTGCTCTGCTTCGGCGGCCTGCTCCTGCTCGGTGGCCGAACGGCCGATCTCCTGGGGCGGCGCCGGGTGTTCATGGTTGGCGTCGCCCTGTTTGCGGCGTCGTCGTTGCTCTGCGGCTTCGCCTGGTCCGAGGCGGTGCTTATCGCCGCGCGCGTTGTCCAGGGGGCGTCCGCGGCGATCATGGCGCCGACCGCGCTGTCGCTGCTGCTGACGGTGTTTCCGGAGGGCCCCGATCGGAACAAGGCGCTGGGGATCTGGGGGGGTCTCGGCGGGATCGGTGCCACCGCCGGCCTTCTGATTGGTGGCCCCGGTGACGGACGGGCCTCGGCTGGGAGTGGGTCTTCTTCATCAACGTCCCGGTCGCGCTCGGCGTGCTCCTGCTCACACCTCGCTTGCTTCCCGAGAGCGTCGACGAGGACTGCGTGCGCTGCTTCGACCTGGCCGGAGCCCTGACCGTGACCGACAGCGGTGCTCCTTCTGGTCGGGGGAATATCCGAGGCTCCGGATGCCGGCTGGACGGACCCCCGACCCTTGCCTTCCTCGGCGTCGCGGTCGCCCTGTTCGCGCTGTTCAGGCGAATCGAGCACGCTCGCCGGGCCCGCTGGTTCCGCTGCGGATCTTCCGCTCGAGATCACTGATCGGCGGCAACCTGGTCCTGCTGACCGCCGGCATGTGCATCGAGGGGATGCTGCTGATCGTCACTCTCTACGCGCAGGAAGTCCTCGGGTACTCGACCGATCCAGTTCGGACTTATGACCGCGGTGATGACCGTGATGTCCGTGATCGGGGCCTACTCCGCACAGGCGCCGTCACCAAGTCGGCTCGCGGCCCGTGGGCGCTGCCGGGATGCTCCTGATCGGGGCGGCGTGCCTGCTGCTGACCCATGTGTCGGCGAACGGGAGCTATCTCGGTGACATCTTCCTCGGCCTCCTGATCTTCGGCGCCGGGCTCGGCGCCGCCTTCGTCGCGTCGCAGATCGCGGCGCTGGCCGGAGTCGCCGAACGGGAGTCGGGCCTCGCCGCGGGGCTCGTCGACAGCTCGTTCAACATCGGCGGCGCGCTCGGGATGGCGATCCTCTCGACGGTCGCCGTCGCCCGGACCGATGCGGTCGCGGGTGGCGCCAGCCCGGGGTGCAAGCGATGACGGAGGGTTTCCAAGCGGCGTTCCTGGTCGCTGTTGGATTTGGGCCTCTCGGCCTGCTCGCGGCCCTTGCGCTGCTCCCACGGTCGACGGCCGGAGAAGCCCCGGCCTCGGCCCAATCTGGGCTCGCCTCCGACCGAGTTGAATAGGGGTCTCAGGGATCGCACTCGGATCGGTCTCCTGCCGCTGGAGCGTGCGAGCGAGGCCGGCGCGGTCCTCGCACGAAGTCACGCCGACTATCCCTCGTTTAGCCATCTGTTCCCCGAACGCCGCCGGCGGACCCGTGCTTTGCAGGCGATGTTCACTGGAGTTGCTCGCGACGCCGCGCGGCTCGGGTCGGCATACGGTGCCGTCAGCGACGATGACGCGGTCCTTGGAGTGGCGATCTGGCTGGCGCCGGGAAGGTTTCCCTGGAGCTCTTGTCGCCAGCTCCGCGGGGCGGGCTGGATGCTCGCGGTCCTGCGCGCCGAACCGAGCTCGTTCAGGGCGTTCATGAAGACCGGCGCGAACGGCGCCCGACCTTCACCCAACCTACCCGCATTGGTTTCTGGAGACGATGGGCGTCGATCCCGCCGCCCAGCGCAAAGGCATCGGCGGGCACTTGCTCGAGCCGGTGCTCGAGATCGCCGACCGAGACCGGGTGGACTGCTATCTCGAGACCGCGGACCGGGCCAACGTCGGCTTCTATGAGCGCCACGGCTTCGTCGTCGAGAACAGCTCCCTGCAGCTGGTGCCGGACGGCCCGGCCCACGTTGCGATGCGGCGGCGTTCGCGGCAGATGACCAGGAGCGACAGGAGGCATGACATGCTGAAGAACGGAAGGGTCGCCACGCGACTCCCTGCTCAGGACCTCGAGCGAGCGCGTGCGTTCTACGCCGAGAAGCTCGGGCTCGAGCCGGCCGAGGAGAGGGAGGGAGGTCTGCGCTACGTCGGCCCCGGCGGTGAGTTCGCCCTGTTCCAATCGGCTGGCTCGGCGGCCGGGGACCACACCCAGATGATGTGGGAGGTCGAGGACATCGAGGCGACCGTCCGCGAGCTGCGTAGCCGCGGCGTTGTCTTCGAGGAGTACGACCTGCCCGGACTGAAGACGGTCGATGGCATCGCGGAGATCGAGGGCAACTACCCGAGCAAGGGGAGCGGCGAACGCGGCGCCTGGTTCCGGGACAGCGAAGGCAACATGCTCGGGATCGGGCAGCCGGTTCGGCATGAACGCGCCCTTAAATCGAAACGGAGGGCACAAATCCAATGATCAAGGAGGCCGACAATCATACCTCGTGCCCGTACGAGTGGGCCGGAGGGGAGGCGGCGATCCGGCGGCTGATGGATTGCTTCTACGACCGCGTCGAGCGTGATGAGCTCATCTCGCCGTACTTTCCCGGCGGGGTGAGCGAAGAGCACCGAGCGCATGTCAGCATCTGGTGGTCGGAGGTGCTGGGCGGCCCCGCCCGCTACACGGAGGACTTGGGCGGCTACGAGAAGATGCTCGCCACCATCGCGGCCTTGCGATCACGCCCGAGGAGCGGCATCGCTTCGTTTCGCTGCTCAGCTTGGCGGCCGACGACGCCGGCCTTCCGGACGACCCCGAGTTCCGCTCGGCGCTCGTCGCCTACGCCGAGTGGGGATCCCGCCTTGCGATGCACAATTCGCAGCCGGACGCCGAGGTCTTCGAGCACGCACCTGTCCCTCGCTGGGGTTGGGGCGAGGCGCCCCCCTTTCAGCCCTAGGAAGACCGTCGCGCTCCTAGCGCGGCTCTGCGAGAGGGACAAGGCGGGAGCAGCCAAGGCTCGGGTTGAGCAAACGCCTCCCTCCGCGTGCTTAGGACGAGGTCGATGGGAAGCGGCTTACTCCCCTTCCTCGGCGGTCCATAGCGATTGTGGCGGCGCTGACTCGAG
>CAWABN010000013.1:0-115588 GCA_963780305.1 uncultured Solirubrobacterales bacterium | reverse complement strand
GCGTGGCATCGGGGTGTACACGGACCGCGAGGCGGCGGACGAAGTCGACGGCGACCCCGAGTTCGCGGCCTACAACGACCGGATCGAGCCGCTGCTGGCAAGCCCACCCGAGCGGGTCGAGCTACAGCTCTTGCACCACTACTCGCGTTAAGTGCCCTCAGGGTGGTCCCGACGCCCGGCCATCGGAGGACACGGTACGCGATTGCTCAAGACCGCTGCTTTCCATGCAAAGCGGATAGCCGCTTTCTCGTCCAAAGCGGCTATTTGGAGAGTCCAGTCGCTACGGACGGCAGTAGGCTTACCAGGGAGGCCAACTCGGTGCTCGGGGCGATGGTTTCGGAGCTGCCTCGGGAGCGCGACGCTTGGGTTCGGGTGAACAAAATGACTGACAGAGCATCGGGAGGCCGGAGGTGGCGATTCCTACTCGCGGCAGGCGCGGCGCTTGCAGCGCTGCTGATCCCGCCGGCCGGTCCGCTCTCGCAGCCGGGCAGTACGAGCCGGGACCCAAGCTCGCCCCCGGCGTATTCCTGGCTGAGGCGCCCCAGCGTGGGCCGTCAGCCGACCGCCAGGCATCTCGCTCCGACGATCCGCAGCCGCGGATCGTCGGCGGGATATGACGACGATCGCAGAGTGGCCGTGGCAGGCGGCGGTCACCCTCAACCCCGCCTTGTTCGCTGGAAATGGCTTTGACCGACAGTTCTGCGGCGGCTCGCTGGTGGCGCCCACGATCATCGTCACCGCGGCGCACTGCGTCTACGACGACAGCGCCGACACGTTCTACCCGGCCAGCCGTGAGGCGTCGATCACCGGGCGCACCACGCTCTCCAACTCGAGCCAGGGACAGGAGATCGCCTGGAGCAACTTCTACTTCTTCGTCGACGGCTCGGGCAAGCCGCTGTTCAACCCGAACACAAGCGATTGGGACGTCGTCTTCGCCCAGCTCAGCTCACCGTCTCCCTCCTCGAACTCCACCCCGATCAAGATCGCCGGCGCCGACGAGGCCTCCTTCTGGGCGCCGGGCGACGAGAACGCCTGGGCCACCGGCTGGGGGACCATCTCGTCCGGCGGTCCCAGAAGCAACACCTTGCGCGAGGTGAACATCGACCGGATCGCCGATTCAACCTGCGGCGCGCCGACCTCCTACGGCAGCGATTTCCATCCCGAGACGATGGTCTGCGCGGGGGAGATGGCGGGCGGCCAGGACACCTGCCAGGGCGACAGCGGCGGCCCGCTCGTGACCCCGATCGGCGGCGGGGTGTTCCGGCTGATCGGCGATACGAGCTGGGGCTCGGCTGTGCAGCGCCCAACCTGCCCGGGAGTCTACGGCCGGGTGGCGGAAGACCCGATGTGCAGCGCCCTTCAGGAGGGCATCCAGAGCGTCGCCGGCGTGAACGTGGTCGGACCCGGGGGGTGCCTGGGATCGGGTGCGCCGCCCGTGCAGCGAACCCTCACCGTCACCCTCGGCGGCTCCGGGACGGGGACAGTCACCGGTCCCGGGATCAACTGCCCCGGCGACTGCACGCAGACCTATGCCAACGGAGCCTCCGTGACGCTCAACGCGGCGGGCACCGGCGGCTCCACCTTCGCCGGCTGGGGCGGGGCCTGCTCGGGGACTGGCAGCTGTCAGCTGACGATGGACGCGGACAAGACCGTCTCTGCCGATTTTTTTGCACGCCCTCATGTGCACCCGCCTACACCGCCCGCCGGGCGACCGCCCGTCGGCCAGTGGCAGCGCCGCCTACCTGCAAGGGCAGCCCGGCGACCATCGTCGGCACCGACAGCAACGACGTGCGCAGCGGCACCCCCGGTCGCGGACATGATCGTCGGCCTGGGCGGGCAACGACAAGCTCTCCGGCCTCGCCGGCAACGACCTGATCTGCGGCGGCGCGGGCAAGGACACCCTGAAGGGCGGCAAGGGCAACGACAAGCTGTTCGGCGAGGCGGGCAAGGACACGCTGAAGGGCGGTGCCGGCAAGGACACGCTGAAGGGCGGCGCGGGCAAGGACAAGCAGATCCAGTAGCGCCTAGTCCCAAAGCGCTGCTCTTGACTATCCGGTTGAGTCAGGCTGCTCGCCCGGATGCTGGGCGGCACGGATCCCCCGCATTGCGCGCGAAAGCGCCGGGACCTCGCCCCAACGCGATCCGCGGCTGCAGGAAGGCCCGTCAACTTCCTCGTGCATGCTGAGAGGAGGAACCGTCAAGCCCGCGTCGCTGCGCCAGCCTGAGCAAACCGGATACTCACGAGCGGCTGCTTTTCCATGCAAAGCAGCGGGGCGGGACTTCGGGTACTGGGCCGTGCGACTCGGCTTTGACCGCCACCAAACCCCGACCTAATTTCTGCCTTAGCCCTGGATCACCGAGACCCACCAGCGGCGATCCGGGGCAGCCGATCTCAACTTTTCGACTGCGGGTGATCAACAAGACTCGCCCGCGAAAGCCCGATGGGTGGGACCGCGTATCTATACCTAGCGATGGCGGCGCGAACACCGCCTACCCCCCGGCTCAAGAAACGTTGCCCAATCCGTTGCCCACCGGGGGTAGGACGGCGCGAAAACGGCTTGGCTAAGCCATCTGCAGCCCCCCTAGCCGACGAACTCCTTGTTCGCGAGTCGACCTGCCGCTCCCCCCACTCGAACCCGCCTGGTGACCGGGTGGATCACCAACTCCCCGACCCGGATCGGGCCGCGGCGGCGGCCATCCGTCGGCGCACCACCGCGGTCACCCGGGCGAGCAGTTCCGGGTAGTGGAACGGCTTGCCCACGCATTACTTCTTCGGGTCCCGGTGGGAGGTGGTGCCTAGGCGAGGCGGTCAGCATCCCCAGGTCGGCGACGGCCAGCCGAGTGAACCCCCGAGGCGCCGTCCGATGCCTCCTTGGGAGTGTTCTGGGGCAGTTCGCCTCAAGCCGACCCGTTGTCCTCGAACCCACCGGGACCGAGAACTATGGGCGATAGCCCCCCTACTGGATCTGCTTGTCCTTGCCGGCGCCGCCGTTGAGCTTGTCTTTGCCCGGACCGCCCTTCAGGGTGTCCCTGCCCTTCTCGCCGAGAGCTGTCCTTGCCCTTGCCCCCTTTAAGGGTGTCCTTGCCGGAGCCGCCGCAGATCACGTCGTTACCGGCGAGGCCGCTCAGCTTGTCCTTGCCCCCCAGGCCGACGATCACATCCTTACCCGGCGCGCCTGCGGACGTCATTGCCGTTCGGCCGACGATGGTCGATGTCCTGCCCTTGCAGGTAGGTGGGGGTGCAGGGGCGGGCGGGGCTGAACAGGCCGGGCTGGCCCCGATCGCTGCGACCTCCGGGTCGGTCAGGGCCCCGCTGTAGACGCGGATACAGGAGACCGCTCCGGCTGAGTCCTCATCCGGAAAGCCCCCGACTCGTTGTCCTTGAAGAACCGGAGCGTGTCGGTGACGACCGGCAGTGTCTCGGTCGCATTCACCACCTCGGGCGCCGTTCACGTAGATCTTGCTCGGACTGGGCGGCGAGCTGGTCACGGCGACGGTCGCGTAGACGTTGTTGGCGAAGACGATGTTCGTGCTGAGGAACTCGTCGGCGAGTCGCCGAAGAAGGAGGCCCTGCCCGTCCATCACGTAGACACCTAAATCGTTGGTCCCGTTCGAGGGATCGAGGACCCGCCGGTAGCCGTCCACGGCGTCGAGTCGGAAGGTGGTGACGACGGAGTTACGCGAGATACTGCTGGGGCGATGTCGCAGGAGAACGTCGAGTCGGTTCGACGCGGAGTTCAAAGCGTGGAAGCCTTCTGGGCGCTGCTTGACGAGTACGTCGTCTGGGACCTCCGCGACTATCCGGTCCTGGACCTTGACGGCGTGTACGTCGGGCGCGATGCGGTTGTCGAGGCTTCTCGCCACTGGTGGGGCGCTTGGACCGACTACCGCCTCGACGCAGAGGAGCTCATCGACGCAGGATCGAGCGTTGTCCTCGTCGTGCGCGAACGAGGCCGAGGAAAGGGCAGCGGCGCTCCATTCGAGCAGCGATTCGCGCAAGTATGGACTTTTGGCCGAGGCCGGATCATCCGCTGGGAGCTTTTCCCGGACAAGGCGGCTGCCCTCGAAGCCGCCGGGCTCTCGGAGTAGGCGATGTCGCAGGAGAACGTCGAGATCCTCAAAAAACACTCTTTCGAGGAAGCCCCCGAGGACCCGGAGCCGTTCTTCGCAATGTTCGACGAGCACGTCGAATGGGATACGGCTCAGAGGTCGAGCCAGAACTCCTGGCCGAGCGAGCCCGTCCCGAAGACCTCGTTCGGCCGCTCGGAGCGGAGCTCGAACCCCTCCGCCTCATAGATCCGACGGGCGCTCGCCAGGCGGCTGTTCGTGAACAGCATCATCTGCCTGTAGCCTGCCTCGCGGGCGAAGCGAACGCACTCACGCACCAGAGTCGAGCCAACCCCAGCTCCGCGCGCCTCCGGCATCACCAGAAGCAGGCGGAGTCGGGCGACATCGGAGGAGCGACGGGTGCAGAAGATCGAGCCGACCCGTTCGCCCGCGAGCTCGGCGATCCAGGCACGCTCGCGCTCGGGATCGTGACCCCCGAGGAAGTCGGCAATCACCCTCGCCACCAGGGCCATGAACGCCGGGCCGTCCCAGTCGCGTTGCTCCCGGTAGACAAGCCCATGGCTCTCCAGCACCCAACCGTGGTCGGCCGGCTCCGGCGCCCGCAGCTCGAGCACTCTGTTCACTCGGATAAAGCTACGGCGGGCTCGCCGGCGCAGGTAGCTCCAGCACGGAGTCGGCCGCCCGGCAGCAGATCAACCGTCGCGGCGGGACCTCCCGGCGGAGCTCGACCACCCGCCCGTCCGCCGCCAGGAAGACGAGATCGAGGGCGAACCGCATCCCGAACGTGTGGACGCTGCGGCAGCGTGGGATCAGCAGTCCTTCGCCGGCCTCCACACGATCGAGGAAGCCCAGGCCAAGCAGGCGAGCTCGGCGGGTGGTGGCGACCGGGACGTTGAAGCCGAGCACGGACGCCCGTGGCATCTCGCGAAATCTCTCCACTGCCCTCTGATGCACCCCTTAAGCGCTCTCGCCCCCGGGAGGGTTACCCCGGAGCCCAATCGATCCAGCCGGATCCTCAGCGACCGCGGATCTTTGGGCGCAGCCGCCAGTCGACGGAACTCACCCGCTAAGTTCGGCAAATGGCCGAGCCGGAGACTCCGACGCTGTACGAGTGGGCGGGCGGACGCGAGGCGTTCGAGCGCCTGATCGAGGCCTTCTACGACCGGGTCGAGTCCGACGAGCTGATCTCTCCTCTCTTTCCCGGCGGGGTCAGCCGCGACCACCGCGACCACGTGATCCTCTGGTGGTGCGAGGTCTTCGGCGGGCCCGCCGACTACACCGAGCAGCTGGGCGGCTACCCGCGGATGATTGGCAAGCACCGCGACCTCGGGATCACCCCCGAGCAGCGGCTCCGCTTCGCCACCCTGATGAGCGAGGCCGCCGACGACGCCAAGCTGCCCGCCGACCCCGAGTTCCGCTCGGCCTTCATCGCCTACGTCGAGTGGGGAACGCGAATCGCCCTCCACAACTCCCAGCCGGGCGCCGAGGTGCCCCCCGAGGCCCCGGTCCCGAAGTGGGGCTGGGGAGAAGCCCCTCCCTACCAGCCGTGAGCGAGCGGAAGGTCTGGGTCGAGGAGGGTTCCGATGGGCGGCGGCGCTGCTGGTGGGCCCTCGGGACCGAGGACTACGTCGCCTACCACGACGACGAGTGGGGCCGCCCGCTTCACGGCGACGTCGCCCTGTATGAGCGACTCACCCTGGAGGCGTTCCAGTCGGGGCTCTCCTGGCTGACGATCCTCCGGAAGCGAGCGAACTTCCGGCGGGCGTTCGACGGTTTCGAGGTCGAGCGGGTAGCCGACTACGGCAACGACGAGGTGGCGAGGCTGCTCGGCGACGCCGGGATCGTCCGAAACCGGAAGAAGATCGAGGCGGCGATCACCAACGCTCGGGCGACCGCGGCCTTGCACTCCGACGGCGAGACCTTGGATGAGCTGCTCTGGTCATTCGCCCCCGACCCCGGCTCGCGGCCGGCGCCGCGCTCCGGCTCCGACCTCCAATCGACCACCGCCGAGTCGAAGGCGATGGCGAAGGAGCTGAAGCGCCGCGGGTTCGTCTTCGTCGGGCCGACCACCGCCTACGCGACCATGCAGGCTGCCGGCCTGGTCAACGACCACCTCGCCGGGTGCGAGTTTCGCTAGCAAACCGTCGACGTCCCGCGCGGGATCCCTTTTGCTGCAAATGGACGTTCAGGCTCCGGGGATCGCTGGCGACCGCACCGCTCATGCGTAAAGATTCGCTCACCGCTTCCGCCCTTGATGCGAGGGTGCTCCGCAGGTGAAGCCGAGGAGCAACCCGTTTCGGGTCAGACGGGGCGGGAGAGGAACCCAAAGTGCAAGACGAGACCACGCGAAGAGGCAACTACGAATCGGGCGCCGACTACGTGCTCGAGTACGGCGAGCTCCGCTTCTCGTTCAACGAGCGCGACTTCGCCCAGCGGGTCGAGCAGGCGGCGGTGAAGCTCGACTTCGTCCACCAGGGCCTCGACGAGCACGAGCTCGAGGACCTGCTGGAGCTGGCGGTGAACGGCGAGATCCGCGAGCCCTGCTCGCGCCTCGGTGAGCACGTCAACGAGAACTGGGATGACCTCGTCGGCCCGTCCAACAAGAGCCTGGTGCACTGGCTGCGGCGCCTCGTCTTCCGCGGCGCCTGGCTCGACCAGCGGGTAAAGGAGGGCGAGCTCGACATCGTCTTCGACGAGTCCAACCAGACCTTCGGCTACGTCCAGCCCGACCGCGACTCGGAGCTGATCGAGCTCTCCGCCGAGCCCTCCTGGTCCGGCGTCGCCTACGCCGGCCGCGATAGGGCCTAGGCGCCCACTCTCTCGGCGAGCACCCGCGCCGCCTCGGCCGGGTCCAATTGCTCGAGCTCGGCCCGCAACGCTCGAGCCTCGGCCATCTCCTCCTCGTCGCGAAGCTGCTCCTCGCCCGAGGCGCGGGTCTCGTGCACCCGCAGCGAGGGGACGATCCCCTGGGCCGCCAGATCGGCGTCGAGCCGGATGAGGACGTTCTCGGTCGTCTCCAGCGCCGATCGCACCTCCGGCCCCTTCTCGTCGTCCTCGAGCACCGTGGCGATCACCGTCAGCGAGCCGCTGCCCTCCCCCTCGAGCTCGCGGCCGGCGCCGAAGATCCGCTTCACCCGGGAGGTGTCGCGGTAGCCGAGTGCCAGGCGCGAGAGCGAGTCGATGACCACGACCACGTCCTCTCCGGCCTCGGCGCGACGCTTCGCGTGGCCGATTGCCAGCTCGGCGGCGCGTACCTGATCGCGGGGCTCGGTGTCCGCGGGGGCGGCGATCACCTCAGCCTCGGGCATCGCGCGCTCCCATTCGGTGACCTCCTCGGGACGCTCGTCGACGAGCAGGATGAGGAGACGGGCGCCGGGGTGCGAGGGCGCTCCGAAGCGAGGCCGAGGAGCGACCCATTTCATGAAGGCGCGGGCGAGAGCCCGAAGCAGGGTGGTGCGACCGGAGCGTGGTTCGGCCAGGACCAGGATCCGCTCGCCGAGGGCGAGTGGCGCCAGCAGGTCGATGGCGCGGACAAGAGGATCGGCCTCGGCGCCGTCCGTGAGCAGCCGCCGGTGTGGCTGCACCGGGGTCAGGTCCTCGAACTCCGAGCGCTCCCCCTCGGGCTCCTGCCCGTTGACCGAGGCGACCCGGACCAGCGCCCGGTGGTTCTCGCCCCGGTGCGGCTCCCTCGCCGGCCCGCTGACCTCGTCGCCGGGGCGGAGCTCGCAGCGGCGGATCTGGGAGGCCGAGACGTAGACGTCGCCCTCGGCCGAGTGGAGACCACTGAGCCGCAGGAACCCATAGCCCTGCGGCATCCGGTCAAGGACCCCGGTCACCTCCTCGGTCTCGACCTCCTCCTCGGGCCCGAGCGGCGGGCGCCGTTCCCGGCGCCTGCCCTCGCGAGGCTGCTCCTCGGTTGCCGGACGGGAGGGAGTGGGCTCCGCAGATGCGAGGGGGCTCCGTGAGGAGCCACCCGTTTCATCAGATGATGAGCCAGCCGTTTCGCCCTGGGTGTCCCCGCCCCCGGCCTCCTCGATCGCCTCGATGAGCTCGTCGCGAGTCAGCATTCTGTAGCGGGGCACCTCGAGCTCGCGCGCCCGCTCGTGGAGGTCGGCCAGGTGAAGGTCGCTCAGTGCCATCGAGCGCGGGATGCTGCCAGATCGCCCCGGCTGGAGTTGGCGCCCAGGGGCGCACCACCCCGGAGCGCTCAGGGCAATGCAGCAGCGGGATCCAGACCTTCGCTGGCCGCCGCCTCGACCCAAGCGTCCCGCTCCTCGGACACCCTCTTCTTCGACCAGCCGAGCTCGGCGCCGAGCGTCTCGGCCACCGCCGCCACCGAGTCGGCGCCTCGCAGCTGCGGCGCGGCGAGCAGACCAAGGCGGGTGCGGCGGAGGAGCACGTCGGCGACCGTGAGGGCCTGCTCGTGGCGCGCCGCGATCACCACCTCGGCGAGCAGGTCGGGGCGGCCCGCGACGATCGGAGCCGCCAGCTCGGGACGCTGCTCGCAGAGGTCGAGCACCTGGCGGGCGGCGTGGCCGTAGCGGAAGGCGAGCTGCTCTGTTGCACCCTCGGGCAGATCGACGTCGGTCTTCAGGTCCTCGTCGCGCGCCGGCATCCCCAGGGGGATGTCATCGGTGCGCGACTCGGCTTCGCGGCCCTCCCGCTCGACGATCCGGTCGACCACCTGCTCGGCCATCCGCCGCCAGGTGGTGAGCTTGCCGCCGGTGATCGTCAGCATCCCGGAGGAGGTCTCATAGAGCTCCGCCCGGCGCGAGATGTCGACCGACTTCTTCGGGTCCCCGGTCGAGACCAGGGGCCGCACCCCGGCGTAGGCGCCGGTGAGCTGGTCGGGCCCCAGCTCGAGCTCGAAATAGTCATTTAAGGCTTCGAGCAGATAGGTGACGTCGTCACCGGAGGGCGGCACGTGGTCGATCTCGCCCTCGTAGTCGTTGTCGGTGGTGCCAACCAGCACCCGGCCGTACCAGGGCAGGGCGAAAATGGTGCGGTCCTCCCCCGCGGGAACGATGCATGCGGCGGTGCCGATCTCGAGATCGTTTGTGGAGAGGGTCACGTGGGTGCCGCGACTGGGCCGGATCCGCGGGATTTCCTCCTCGGTGAGGAGCTCGTGGGGGCGGATCCGATCCGCCCAGACGCCGGTCGCGTTGACGACGTTCGCGGCCTGGACCTCGAAGCTCTCCCCAGTCTCCGCCTCACTGCAGACCACCCCGGCGGCCCGGCCGCCCTCGTCGATCACCCCGCTGACCTCCGCCCCATTGACGACCACGGCGCCGAAGCGCTCGGCCTCCCCCAGGATCGTCAGCACCAGCCGCGCGTCATCGGTCTGGCAGTCGTAGAACAGGTAGGCCGAGCCGGGCTCGATCGGGGCGAGCGCCGGAATCAGCTCGGCGGCCTCCTCCCCGGAGATCGTCCGGTGACGGTCAGGCGCCCAGTAGTCGGCCTCCTCCCCGTGCTCCGATCTCAGGCTGCGGCCTCTCCCGATCCGCGAGGTCGCCATCACGTCGTACATGTTGAGGCCGATGCCGATGGCGACGTCGCGGCGATCGTCGCCCAGCGCCGGGACCAGGAAGGGGGTCGGGTAGACCAGGTGAGGCGCCAGCCGCACCAGCAGCTGGCGCTCCAGCAGCGCCTCGCGGACGAGGCCGAGGTCGAAGTTCCGCAGGTAGCGAAGACCCCCGTGGATCATCTTCGAGGAGCGGCTCGAGGTGCCGGTTGCGAAGTCGTGGCCCTCGACCAGGGCCACCGAGTAGCCGCGCGAGGCGGCGTCGAGGGCGACCCCGGCCCCGGTCACCCCGCCGCCGATGACGACGACGTCGAAGCTCTCCTCCTCGAGCGCGGCCAGGGCCCGCTCGCGTGAGATCACTCCAGGAACTCCACGACCTGATCGGCAGGGGCGCGTTCGGGCGTCCGCTGCTCCTGGATCGGGTGGCCGAGGTGGATCAGGCCAACGAACCGCTCGCCGTCCGGGATCCCGACCGCGGCCCTGCCCTCCGGGGTGCGGAGGACGTCGGGGGTGCGCCAGTAGCCAGCCAGCCCCCGGCCGTGGGCGGCGAGCAGGACGATGTAGGCGGCGCAGGCCGCAGCGTGCAGGTCCTCCTCGTTCTGGACCCGGTCGTCGCCGAGCGCGCACGAGCAGACCACCAAGGTGGGAGCGCGGTCGAGCTTCGCGGCGGCCTCGGGGCCCGCCGCCTCCTTCAGGCGCTCGAGCGCGGCGGGCCCGACCACGCGAAAGCGCCAGGGGTTGGTGAGGTTGTGGTTGGGCGCCCAGCGGGCGAGGTCGAGCAGCTCCTCGAGCAGGGCGCGATCGACCGGCCCGGGCCGGTAGGCCTTGTGGGTGCGGCGAGTCCGGATCGCCTCCTCGACCTCCATGGTCGAAACCTAGACCACCGCCGACCTGGCCAGGGCCCGCCGGCGTCAGGGCAAGCGGCGGCGGTAGCGGACCCAGCCGCCCCAGACCGCGGCCCCGAGGGCGACCACACCCGCGCCGACCAGGACGTAGACGAGCGGATCGGTGCCGTCGTCGCCGGAGCCCTCGCTCGCTGAGGCGGGAGCAAACGGGACGCTCGCGGGCAGCTCGCTGGCAGGAGCAGTAGGAGGCGCGCTGGAGCCGGGCTGGGGTTTCTTTGGCTGTGCGCCCGGCCCGGCCGGAGCCGCCGCTGCGCTCGCCCCCGCTGTGCCCGCACCGGCTCCACCACCTGCGTCGGCCCCTTCCGCCGCCGCACCGTTCCTCGAATTCGTCGCACTCGCCGACTGCCGCTTGGCGACGGGCGCCAGCGGGAAGGCCTTGCCCCGGGCGGCGACGAGCGCCTGGCTTGTCACCCAGACTGGGGTCTGGTCGCTGGACGCCGAGTAGCGGAAGTGGCCGTCGGGGGCTCGGACCGAGGCCAGGTAGTCGAGCGGCGAGGCGCCGTTTCGCACTGCCGACGGCGAGACCCCGCCCGCGATCAGACCCTGGATCGCCCAGGCGGTGGACTGCGCGTTGGGGGCGCCGCCGGCGACCGCGAAGCCGCCGCCCGGGGCCTGGCTTCGCCGCAGCCAACCGACCCCGTTGGCGACCGCCTCGGCGCTGCCGCCGGCCGCGGCGAGCGCCTGGAGCGCGGCGCCGGTGCTGTCCGGGTCGCTGGCGGCGCCCCGGGCGAACCCCCAGCCGCCGTCGGCGTTCTGCGCGGATCGCAGCCAGGCCGCCGAGCGGGCGAGGCCGCCGCGGCTCCCCGCCGCCGAGAGAGCGAGGATCCCGAACGCGGTCGGGTTCACCTGCCCCGGCCAGGAGCCGTCGCCGAGGCGATGCTTGCGGAGGCGGGCGACCAGGTCTCGGCCGAATTTCCGAGGGTCGAGGCCGGCGCCCACAAGGACGAGGGCGGTCCGTTCCATGTCGCCGACGCTGCGGATCTCACCGGCGGTCCGGCGCAGGTAGGAGATCGGCGTCTGGCCATCGCTACGCAGATCGCGCGGGTTCCGCCCGCTCGCCTCGAGCCCGAGGCAGGCCCAGCCGGTCATCACCGGGCTCGACGGCATCCCCGGGGCGATCCCGAAGCCGCCGTCCGGGTTCTGCGCGGTCGAGCAGCCAGGCGACCGGCGAGCGCGAGCCGGCGCCCCGCGCGGTCGAGCCGCCGAGAAGGATGGCGCGGAGATCAGCAGGGCGACGAGCAGGCAGCCGGCACCGCCATCGCCCCGCGCCGAGCGCCGCTGGCCCGCGGGACGGCCGCTCCAGGCGAACTCGAACCGCCGGCGGTAGCGGAGCAGCATCCGCACGATCGCCGGCCCGGCGACCAGGGCGAGGGCGGCGTTGCCGGCGGCGTGGGCGATGTTGAAGGGGATCCCGCGCGCCGAGAGGGCGAGGAAGCGGTCGAGCGACTGCTCGCCGCCGTAGGTGACCATCAGGGAGAAGTCGAGGAGGGCGCCGTAGGCGAAGCCGGCCGCGGCGCAGTAGGCGGCAAGGCCGACCCGGCCCACACGAATCGGGTTGCGCTTTCGCGCACCCTCGGATCTACCGGTGGCGGCGGCGAGGCCGGCCCCGAGGATCCCGGTCATCCCCCAGCCGGCCATCTGCCACGGAGTCCACGGCCCCTGGCCGAGCCAGAAGTTGGAGACCAGCCCGGCCAGAGCGCCGACCGCGAACCCTGGGGCGCCGCCGAGCGCATAGCCGGAGAGAAGGACGATGTCGGTGGTCGGGACCACGTTGGGAATCGGTGAGAGGGCGATCCGCCCGGCGACCGCAAGCGCCGCGAGCGCCGCCACCAGCGCGACCACCTGCGATGGGGGCCGCGAGCGCTCGTACCAGACGACCCCGCCGAGCAGGGTCGCCGCGAGGATCAGGAGGATCGCGGCCTGCCAGCTCACGGCGGCCCTCCAGCCGGCGCCAGACTTGCCGCACCTGCCTCGGCCGTCACAGCGAGCCCGTCGAGAATCCGGGCGACCTCGGTGGAGAAGTACCAGCCACCCGCCAGCAGCTCGTCGATCGGGCCGTCGGCGACCACCTCTCCGCGACCCATCAGCACCACCCGCTCGGCGAAAGTGGCGGCGAACTCGACGTCGTGGGTGGCGACCAGGACCGCCGCCCCGGCCCCGGCCAGCTCCCCGGTGAGCTCGGCGAGCTCACCCTTGCGGGCGCGGTCCATCCCGCGGGTGGGCTCATCGAGCAGCACGACGCCCGGTGGCTGCCCACCCCCGGGCCCTCTGCCGGCGATCACGATCGCCAGCGCGAGACGCTGGCGCTCCCCGCCCGAGAGATCGCGCGGGTCGGCGGCCACCAGCCGCTCCAGGCCGAACAGGCGCAGGGCCGGCGCCCGCCGCGCGGAGAGAGCTCCTCGCCGACCGTCTCGCGCACCAGCAGATCGTCGGGGCGCTGCGGGAGCAGGGCGACCCCCCGCGGCGCCGCCAGTCGGCCGCGCCCGGGCTCCACCAGCCCCGCGGCGGCGCGAAGCAGGGTGCTCTTCCCGGCGCCGTTTCGGCCCATCAGGGCGACCCGCTCGCCCGGCCGCAGGTCCAGGTCGATCCCTCGCAGCGCCTCGACCCTCTCCTCGCCCTCCCCCAGCTCGACCCAGAGATCGCGCACCGTCAGCGCACAGTTGGCCGTGCTGCGGGAGCGGCGCCGAGGCGAGTAGGCGGACTTCTGCTCTCGGCTCGCTCGGGCTTCTGCTCAGCCCCCGCTCGGCCAAGGCGCGACGTCGCCTCGCGCACGCTGACCGCGACCGGGAGACCGGCGCTCCGGAAGAGGCGGGCGGCGGGGGTGGCGAGGGCCGGATCGGCGTCCAGCGCCCACTCGAGGAATGCCCGGGGCGCCCGTCGAAGGCGACCGCGCCGGCGTCGAGGGCGACCACCCGGTCGGCGGCAGCGAGGCAGCGCTCGAGACGGTGCTCGCCGAGGATCACGCTCACCCCCCACTCCTCGTTCAGGCGCCGCAGCAGAGAGATCAGCTCGTCCCCCGCCACCGGGTCGAGCTGCGAGGTCGGCTCGTCGAGCAGCACCAGGCGAGGCCGGGTCGCCAGCGCCGCGGCGAGGGCGACTCGCTGCAGCTCCCCACCGGAGAGGGTGTCGGTGGTGCGCTCGAGCAGCTCGTCGATCCCGAGGGCGAGCGCCACCTCCTCGACCGCGCGGGAGCGCGGCGCCGGTGTCCATCCCCCGCAGCTCCAGGGGCAGCTCCAGCTCGGCGCGGACCGTTGTGCTGACCACCTGCGTCTCGGGCTCCTGGGCGACCAGCCCGACCGCGACGGCGAGCTCGGCGGGACCGTGCGAGCGGACGTCCATTCCCGCCGCCTCGAGCTCGCCACTGATCGCGCCGCCGTGGAAGTGCGGGACAAGGCCACAGCCGGCCCGCAGCAGGGTCGACTTGCCCGAACCCGAGCGTCCGCAGAGGAGCACGAACTCGCCCGGCTCCACCGTCAGCGAGACCCCGCGCAGGGCGTCGGCGCGGGCCTCGGGGTAGCGGTAGCTGAGCCCCTCGCAGCTGAAGGTCGGCTCAGGCACGGGGCACCTCCGCCGCCCCGATCGAGACCGTCGCCTGCCGCGGGCGAGCGCGTTCGATCGAGCGGAGGGCGAAGGGGAGCGAGGCGAGGGCAGGCAGCACCGCGCACAGCGCCAGGGTCGCCGGGTCCGAGTGCCAGCTCGATCTCGGGATAGGTCTCGAAGCCGCCGGCGCCCGCCAGCCTCGCCGCCACGGCCGCGGTCACGATCAGGGCCGCAACCAGAAGCAAAGGCGCGGTGTCGCGGGAGCGCTCCCGCCGGGGCCTGGTCCTCCCCGGCAGCGAGTGCCCGCGCAGCTCCAGGGTGGCGGCGACGTCGATCGCGCGGTCGAGCGAGCCCTCGACCAGGCGCCGGGCGAGCGCGGCGCGCCCGACCGGCTCGGCGCCCGGGCCGCGCAGCGCCGCCGCCTCGCGAAGGCGGGAGGCGTCGGCGGCCGCGAGCGGCACCAGCCGCGAGACCAGGGCGGCGGTCAGCGCGGAGCGCCGGGCCAGCGGCCGCAGCGCCCGCAGCACCCGGTCGGGATCGACGCAGGCCGAGTAGACGGCGAAGGGGAGGATCACGACCACCAACGCGCAGCCCGATCGTCGCCGCCGGCGGCGAGCGACTCGAGGGTGACGTCGGTGTTGCCGAGCACCGGCAGCTCCCAGCCTCGCAGCAGGACGGTCTCGCCGCGGTGGTAGACGAGCACGTTGATCGCCGTCATCAGCACCAGCAGGGGCAGCGCCAGCCGCAGCGAGGCGAGCACCGCCCGCCGGGCCCCGGCGGCGAGCCCGGCGATCGCCGCGGCGACGCCGACCGAGAGCAGGATCAGGGGGTTGGAGAAGACGAAGGCGACCGCCGCGAGGCTGCCGAGGAAGGCGATCGAGGCGCCGGGGGATGCCCGGTGCAGGGGGCTGCGCCCCGGCGCGTAGGCGAGCGCCGGCCTCACGGCACCGGCACCCCGATCGGCTCCCCCGCGCCGTCGGTGGCGACGGCGAAGCGATCCTCGAGAGGGTCGCCGAGCAGCCCAGCCGCGGCTGCCACCCCGGCGGAATCGGTGCCGGTCACGACCCAGGTCGGTGGGCCGTCATCGGGGCGGAGCGCCGCGACCAGCCCCGCCCCTCGCCCGAGGCTGCCGGCGACCTCGGCGCGTTGATTCAGAAGAGTGAGCAGGGCGCGGCGGTCGCCGCTGAGCCGGGCGAAGACGCCGCTGCGCTCGGGGCCCTCCGCAAGCAGACGGGCATCCGGGTCGGTCCGGATCCGCGCCCAGGGCCCGACGAGGACGACGGCGCGTGGCCCGGTAGGCTGCGTGCCCTCGTCGGCGGGAACGACGACTTCGGCGCCCTCCGCCTCGAGGCGATCCGAGACTGTCCCGCACGCCTCGCCGGCGCGGACGCAGCGGATCTCAGCCGGATACCGCTCACCCTCGAACCCGTGCAGGAATGGCTCGGGCCAGGAGCCGACCACCGCCGGCACCCGCATCGCGGAGCTCCAGTCGTGGTAGTCCCACCAGACCCGCTCGCCGTCGCCGAGCTCGTACTCGGCGGCGCCGACCGGCGACTCGATCCCGTTCGACGTAGAAGAACCAGTCGCTGGCGCGGCCGTCGCCCGCCCGCCGGAGAGGCCGTCGATCGACTGGACGAAGCCGCCGCCGTAGCGCGTCTCGACGTCGGCGCTGCGGTCGAGCAGGCGCAGCACCGTGTCGGACTCGGAGATCGAGTCCTGCTCGTCAACCAAGCCTCGGCGCCGTAGTCGCGGGTCACGCGTCAGCTCGACCTCGCCCGGCATCCTCGCCCGGTCCGACCCCGCAGCCGGCGGCCGCAGCGGCGCAGAGCGCCACCGCGGCCGCCGTGCCGAGGGCCGGTCTCACTTCTTCTTGCCCTTCTTCCGGGCCTTCTTGCCCCCCTTGACCTTCTCGCAGCTCTTCCCGATCCGGTCCTTCTTGTCGGCCTCGACCACGTCCTTGCCGCCGCCGCACTTGACCTTGTCGCTCCTCCGCCGCGGGAGACGATCAGGTCGCCACCGCCCGGGACTTGATGTTGTCGTTGCCGGCCCGGGGCCGGACCTGATCGGCGCCGAGCGTGCCGACGATGTTGTCGGGGCCGTCGGTGCCGAGGATCTCCCGGCCGCGAACCTCGGGGCACTGGGTCACCGGGTCGGCGCACGCAGACGGCGAGCGCCTGGCTCGGGATGTCGCCTCCGCGGTCGCCCTCAGCACCGGCACGCCCGGCTGGGGAAGCTGACGGTGGCGCCGCCGCTCGCATCGACCGTCGCCGGAGCGCGCCGCCCTCGATCACCGCCGCCGGCCGCGGGCGACGGGGCGCCGTCATCGCTGTAGGCGAGCACCTCGACTCTCACCGGGACCCCCGGCGCGGTCCGAGCGGGCGCGCTCAGCACCAGCTCGGCTCCCGGCGGGAAGGTCGGGCGTCAGGTACCAGAGCGTCTCGGTCCCGGGCCCGACGGTGACCAGCGACGCCGCCGAGGTTCGGGTTCTTGTGGTTGATCTTCAGGTACCAGAAGCCGCCGGAGGAGGCACGAGTCCCCCGATCGCGCAGACGCCGAGCCCGAAGCCGTCGTCGAGGAAGGCGTCGGTGAGGAGCAGCGGCCGGAGCCGGTCCTTCGCCGGCCGACGCCTCGACGACGACGCTGAGCGCGTCGGGGCCGACCTGGGTCACCTTGTTGCCCGAGCCCCGGTTGCCCGGGCCGAAGCAGTCGGCGTCCGGGCTGGTCGGGACCACGGTCTTGCCCACGTACTGGCGGACGTCGGCGAGCTCCCGGCCGTCCGGCGCCACGACGCGCAGGTCCGAGGGAACCGTCTGGGCCACGGCCTCGCCTGCCGAGGCGAGAAGCAAGGTCGCAGCGATCGCGAAGAGAGCGCCACCCAGGCGCCCGGTAGATCCATTCATCTGAAGCCACCCCTTTCCTCGAGGGTCGTCTTGGCTGGCCGGGGACAGGTCTCCTGGCTTCCGGGCCCAGGTGCTCGCGCCTTCCCAGGAGCGCTGTGGCGTCCCCAGTGGCTTCGATGCGACGACCTCTCGCCCGGTCACAGTGGCGGGACCGCGCCGGTCTTTCACCGGACTTCCCTTGACCACCGGCCGTATGTGAACGGATGGATCCAACATCTCGCCCGACCAGAGTACGAAAGAGGGGCGGCCCGTCGGCCGCCCCTCTCAGAACTCAGAAGCAGAAGCTCTACTTCTTCTTCTTCTTCTTCTGCTTTTGCACGCCACGAGTCGTAGTCCGTCAGCGTCTTGTCCGCTCGCGTACGTGCGGTCTCGGAAGTTACCAGGTACCCTTGCTGCACTTCGCGCCGACGTAGAACCTTCTCCACCTTGCCGTCTTCTTGTTCTTCTTCTTCCCGCTGACCTTCTTCGGGATCGTGGTGTCGAATGCGTCTCGATCACCGAGCCGCGGGACCGGCGGGACGATCGACCGTCAGGGTCTTGCCCGAATGGGACACCGGGCAGGATCGGCTTGCGTGGCGACGCCCGGGATGTCGACGTGCAGGTACAAGCGACGGGTTGCCGCCCGAGGGGGTCCCGTTGAACGCCGTGACCACGCCCTTTAGGATCCGGCCGTCAGAGAACGACTGGACGTTGCTTCCCGTCGCGACGATCCACCTGGGGCAGGCCGCCCGTGGCGATCGCGCGGTGCTCTTGCCCGAAGCGACGTGGCCAGGTTGCACTCCGGCAGATTGCCCGGATGAACTCGAAGTCCTTCGGGAAGTCGACCTGGTGTTGCGTGAGGGCGGGAAGGCACGACACGTCGGGCTACCGGTGTTCCCAGCGCGCAAGGCAAGTCGCCCGCGTGCGTGTCCGCGCTTGAAGATCGTCGACGCCGCCCGCGAACCTTCTTGTCCTGCGTTCGGGGCGTGACGGCTTGACGTCGATGGTCAGGTCGGTGACGTCCGCTGAGGCGACGCTCGAGAAAGCCAGCGGCGCCGACCAGGCCGGCGATCACCCCGATCAGGTACTTACGCTTTCGCATACCACTCCTTTATCTGTCTGGCTCCTGGGCACGGCAACTACTCAAGCGCCGCCCCGCCCTGATTCTGATCGTGCTGAACCTAACACAGGAATAGAGCGAGTTGCGCGTTTCCCGGCGCGGGGTGAAAGAACCAAGTTTTCTGTACCCGCCTTCGGATCCGCGTAACCCCAGCCGAGAAACGCCCTACGGATTGTCCTGGAAGACGTGCAGGTACTGGGTCAGCTCGGGATCTCGCCGATCGAGGGCCGCGGGCCTGCTGGATGCAGGCCGGGCGCGGCGTGCCGGCGGAGGTGAGCCCGTCGTTGTAAGCGAACATCTTCATCAGTCGAAGAGATCGGCGGGCGTCGAGTCAGGGGGTCGCGCGCGGGGAAGTCCGGGTCGGTGGGCGTGGCGGGATCGAGGCTGCGTATCGCCCCCGCGTGGCGCAGGCGCGTCTCGAAGCTGTGCAGTCCGCCCGCGACGCTCGAGCGCGCTCCGGGCGCCGGGTAGTCGTTGTTGCGGTTCACTGCAGCCGGTTCGTCGGGGAAGACGGCGAAGCTCTCGGGGTGAGCAGGGACGCGGCGGTGCGCAGGTAGTGGGTGGCCTGGCCGCCGGTTTCCCGTCGAGGCACTGCGTTGATGCGCTGCGACGTTGCCGAGGAACGCCGTGATCTCGCGCTGGTAGCGCCCGGCGGTCGCGACAGATGGGAGTCACCTGGTGGAGGAAGGGCTTGAGCTGGGCCAGCAGCGGCGGCAGGTCGGTGTTCGAGGAGCCTGCGGAGCGCCGGCAGCCCCGTGTTCGAGCGCTTCGCGAGCTTGCGGAAGCCCGACGAAGAAGCCCTTCAGAGTCGGGGGTCACCCGGGCGACCTGGCGCAGGGTCTCGCTGAGCTCTCTGCGCCGCGGGCCGCAGCTGGGTGATCAGCGGGTTGGTGTTGGTGGAGAAGCTCGTCGAGGCGGTTGAGGGTCAGCCGCGACTCGTCGAGGAAGGTCGGGCAGGGCCTGGAAGGTCTCGCGCAGGTCCTGGTTGCGCGCGCGCGGTCGTCGCGAAGACGGTGTTGGAGTTCTGGATCAGGCCCCGGAGCTGGCCCTGGCGCTCGCTGACAGCGCCTCGAAGACGACGCCCGTGTTCTTGACGAACTGCTAGACGGCGATCTCCTGGGTGTCGAGGACGCGCAGCAGCCGGTTGGCGTCGCTCGGCGAACGGCTCGAGGTTGGCGATCGCCGCCGAGAGGTCGGCACCCGCGGCCCGTCGAGCGCGACCGCCGCCTGCTGCATCCAGGTCTGGAAGGCGGCGCGGGTGCGGCTCGTCGAAGGTGCGGAAGATCTCGTCGAGCTGCACCGACGTCCGAGACCTGGGCCGGCGGCAGCGAGCCGCCCTCGGGGACGCTGCGGGCCGTCGTCCGTCGCCCTGGGTGAGCTCGACGTAGGTCTCGCCGAGCAGCGTCTTCTGCGCGCAGGATCGCCCGGGTGTCCTCGGGGATCGGCGCGTAGCGGTTCGTCGATCTCGATCGTGGCGACCGCGAGGTCGCGGTTCTCGCCCTCGTCGCCGAGCTCGATCTCCTTGACCTTGCCGACCGAGACGTTGGAGATCCGGACGTCGGACTCGACCGCGAGCTGGGTCGCCTCGTTGAACGGGACCTTGACCCGGTAGCCCTCGGGCTTGAACGGGACCGGGCCGCCGAAGGCGCTCCAGAGGAAGAGCAGCAGGCCGAAGCAGGAGAAGGCGAAGGCGACGGCGACGGCGATCTGCGCCGATGGTGGGGGCGCGCTGTCCCATCAGCAGACCTCCGATCGCGTCGATCGGGCTGAGTCTGGTTGACAGCTGCAGCAGCGTCCTGAGGAACGGGCGCGTCGCGACGACCGGTGCCCTCGGCGAGGTTCGCGGTGCTGCAGGTGAGCATGCACGATGCCCGCGCGGCAGCGGCCCGTGCGCGTCCTGGAGCAGCGAACAGGTTGTTGAGTTGTGGTTGAGCCAGGGCAGGTAGAAGAGGTAGCCCTCGCTGGTCGCCCGGCGGGTTGTAGGCGAGCGCGTTGAGGCCCTGGTTGAGCCGGGTGAAGCGCGTTCTCGAGCGGCGGCGTGGTCTTGCCGAGCCCCTCGGTGGCCTGGCGCAGGTGGTGGACGGGCGTCGCACACCTGGCGCGTGAAGGGCCGGATCTGGTCGCGGATCGGCGCCGCCGTCTGCGCGGAAGAACGGGCTGCAGCGCCTCGCAGCGCGGGCTTCAGCGCCCGGGCGCCCGGGCAGCGAGTCGCGCAGCGCGGGGCAGCGATTCGAGCGCGAACTGGTTGGCGCTGTCGAGCGCGCCGTTGGTCTCGCTGCAGCGTGCCGGGCAGCTCGCGCAGGGCGGCCCGGATCGAGGCCTCCTGGTTGGCGAAGGACTGCGAGCACCGCGTTGGAGGAGTCGACGAAGGCGGTGACGTCCTGGTCCTTGTCGGCCAGCTCCTCGGCTGAGCAGGCGGAAGTTGT
Organism: uncultured Solirubrobacterales bacterium; assembly: GCA_963780305.1. Taxonomy (GTDB): domain Bacteria; phylum Actinomycetota; class Thermoleophilia; order Solirubrobacterales; family 70-9; genus CAVVYV01. Next base: position 95,129 of record CAWABN010000013.1, on the reverse strand, counting down.
GGATCGCGCGGCGGATGCTCTCGCGGCGGTCCGCGAGGCGCGCCGCTGATCCGGGCGATGTCGCGGGCGAACGGCTCGAGGCGGCGCAGGGCGCCCGAGAGCTTGCACGCCGCGGCTCTGCCGGGATCGAGCGCCTCGGCGCCGCCGGCGAGCAGCAGCTTCAGGAAGGCCTGGGTGTCGGCGTCGAGCGAGGCGAGGATCTCGTCGGGGTTGACGTTGGGCTGGGTCGAGGCGAGCGGGACCGTCGCGCCCTCCTCGATGTCCTCGGTGCCGAGGTGCCCGGGTCGACCTCGATCACCATGTCGTTGAGGCCGGTCTTCGGCCGCAGCAGCAGCGAGGCGTCGTCGTTGATCAGCTGCGCCTTGTCGTTGTCGACCTCCATCGTCACCACGGCGTGGCCGTCCTCGAGCTCGACCCCGGTGATGTCGCCGACCTGGATCGCCGGCGATGTCGACCGCCTGGCCCTGGCCCGGGGTGACCGCCTGCGCCGAGGTGAACTCGGCCTTGAGCTCGAAGCGGTCGTCGCCGAGGATCGGGCACCCAGCTCGGCAGCGCGTGGCCTGCTGGCTGGCGAGGATCACGAACGTGCGACAGACCGCCGGCCAGGATCAGGCGACGATCGCGATGAAGTCGCTGCAGGTGCTCTCGGATCGCGCGCCTCATGGGACCGCCGCCGGGCTCGGGGGCGCCGACGCGCCGCGGCCGGGCCGTTGAGGTCGGGGACGGCGTTGTGCTGGCAGGCGACGTCGGTGCTGAAGGGCGGCTTCGGGCCCAGCAGCGGGCTGGGTGCCGATCGGCGGCGTCGGCGACGTGGCCGAAGAGCGAGCTCGTTCGTCGGAGCCCGCCGCCCGGGCTGGGCTGCCGGCCACCGTTGGCACCGGGCCGCCGCCGGCTGGAAGCGGAGGTAGGGCCCGTTGCCGTCGAAGTTCTGGCGCTCGCCGGCGAAGCCGGTGGCCGCGTAGCCGAACTCCTTGAAGTTGGGGACGCCGGTGGAGTCGAAGCCGGTCGCGTCGTCGAGGACCACGTCGCCCGGTCGGGATCAGCGACGTTGCTGAACGCAGCGGCTGAGCAGCTCGATCTGGCTGAACAGGCCCGGGCCGCGCGGCGGCGGCCGCGGCCGCCGCGGGCCGGTCAGGCGCAGCTCGTCGGCGATGTAGCCGAGCTCGCTGCGGTCTGAGCAGCGCGTTCGGTCTGCGTCAGCCAGGGCTCGGCGGCGCGCGATCGTCGCCGGCAGCTCGCGGATCCCGGGCTCGATGTCGCGGGCGAAGGCGCGCAGGAACGGGCAGCGTGCTGTTGGTGTGGCGCAGCGCCGGGCGTGGCGCTGCTCGAGCGTCGGCGCCAGCACGCTGCACCGACTCGGCCGAGGTTGTCCGACTCGGCGGCGAACGCGCCGGCGGTGGTGTTGAAGTTGGTGACCAGGCCCTTGAGCTGCTGCTCGCGGCCGCAGCAGCGCGCCGAAGACGTCGGCCTGGGCGGCGATCAGGCTGCGAGAGGTCGTGCGGCTCGGTGCCCGAGCAGCGCCTCGTTGACGATCGCGCGTGTCGCGCGCCGCCGTCGCCGCCGTACTCGAAGGAGTCGTTGATCGCCTCGGCCGGCGGTCTCGCCCTGGACGTCGGGGTCCTGGCCGCTGTCCTCGGCGGCGGTCGGCTGGTGGTTGAGCGCGGTGCCGTAGCCCTCGCAGCAGCTTCTGACAGGTTCTCGCGGTCGGGCGCCTGCAGCGTGGTCAGGATCTGGTCGAGCTGGACCGCGGTCGAGGTCTGGGTGATCGGGATCGTGCCGCCGTCCGACAGCTCCGGGGCGCTCGGGCTGCCCGGCTTCACGTCGAGGAAGAAGTTGCCCTCGAGGAAGATGCGCGGCCGGATCTCGACCTGGGCGTCCTCGTGGATCGGGCGCCCGGCGTCGTCGACGGTGAAGGTGACCTCGGCGGCGTCGCCGACGCTGCGGACGCTCGATGCACCTTGCCGACGTTGACGCCGGCGATCCGCACCGGCGAGTCCTTGCGGATGTTGGCGGCGTTCTCGAAGACCGCGTTGAGCTCGTACTCGGAGCGTGGAAGGGCAGCGCCTTGGTCCAGCGCGAGGTAGGTGCCGACGATCAGCAGGGCGATCAGGATCAGCGCGTTGCGCATCCGGTGCGGCGGGTGGCCCTTGCGGTAGATCCGCTCGTCGTAGTCCTTGGCCTTGGGCTTGCGTGGCGTCTTGGCCATCACTTCTTCTTCTTCTTCTTCTTCTTCTTGGCCTTCTGAGTCTGCGCGCTGGATCTGGCCCTCGGTGACGGATTCCCTGGTTGCCGGGCACGTTGCCGATCGCCACCTGCCCGGCGATGTAGGCCTCGTTGCCGGCCTCGCACTCGCGCGTCTGCCCGGGCGAGGCCGTGTTCGGGTAGGGGTTGTAGTGGAGGAAGTTGGCGGGTCGTCGCCGCCGCCGTTGGCGGGCGCGGAGCTGGGGCCGCCCTCGCTGTTCGGGCCCGGTCGGCGGCGCTGCAGGACGATGAACGCGCTGGTAGGTCCCGATGCCGTCGCCGAAGGCTGAGCATGCTCGGCGAAGTTCCGGAAGAGCGAGCGTGGCGTAGTTGCAGACCGACTGGGCCGGGCGTGATGAAGGCGAGCGGCGGGTGCGAGCACGTCGTTGAAGGCGGTCGAGGTCGTCGATGCCCTCGCGCGACGCCGGCGTCGTTGTTGAGGTCGAGCAGCGCCTGCGCGGTCGGATCGAGCTGGGCGTTGAAGGCGGGCGAGATCCGCAGCGCCTTGATGCCGAGCGATGACCGCCTCGCGCGACGTCGCTCGGAGACCGGGGCGCAGCGCGCGCGAAGCCCGGGCCGCAGGTCGCCGAAGAGGCCGGCGGTGTTGGCGAGGAAGGGCCGGATCCGCGGGCAGCGTGTCGATCGCGGTGTCCTCGGTCTCGGGCGACCTGGAGATCGTCTCCTGGATGAAGGGGCGCGCGACGTCGGCGAAGGCGCCGAAGGTGGTCTCGAGGTCGACGAAGAGCTGGCCCTGCATCTCGGCGACCGGAGCGACCTCGGCGGCGGTCGCCGAGAGCGCCGAGACGAAGCCGGCGAGGTCCGGTGTCGGGCGAGGCGAGGTTCCGCATCACCGGCTCGAGCCGCTCGACCAGCGGGCGCAGCTCGCCGATCGCGGCGTTCAGGCTGACGCCGCGGCCCGGCGAGCGCGTTGCCGAACTCGAGCAGGTTGGCCTGGATCGCGGCGCGGGTCGGGCTCGTCGAAGGTGTTGAAGACCTGGTCGATCTCGACCGGCTCGGGCGTGGCCGGCGGAGAGCGGCATCGTCGCCCCGCGCTCGAAGCCCTGGTCGGAGTCGCCGCGCTGGATCTCCAGGTACTTGAGGCCCGAGGGCCGAGCGCGAGCGGACGATCACGGTCGAGTCCTCGGGCAGCGGATCGAGGTCCTGGTTCAGCTCCATGTCGACCTTGGCGCTGACCGAGCCGGTCGTCGTCGCTCTGGATCGGCTCGATCGTCGTTGATCTGGCCGACCCGGACGCCGCCGATCCGCACCTCGTTGCCCGGGACCAGGGTGTTGGCGTTGGGGAGCTCGGCCGAGAGCCTGTAGGTGGGGACGAAGGGCAGGCCCTGGTTCGCCTTGTAGGCGAGGAAGACAGCGACCATCGACGACCAGCACGGTGACCGCGCCGACCAGGGTCGGGCTGGCGGCGAGGCTTCCGACGCGCCCGCCCCTCATGACGCCGCCTCCCGAGCAGGAACTGGAGCAGGCACGCGAGCCTCCTGCATCGTCAGCGGTCGTCGAGGCGGCGTCGCGGGACTGGCCGGTCCGCGGTCGGCGGCGTCTCGCCGGGCCGGCTCCTCGGCTCCGGTCGGCGGCGGCGCTCGGTCGCCGGCGGCGTCGGTCGGCTCATCGCTCGGGCGGGATCGGCTGCGGCGGCGGCCGCTCGATCGGGGCAGCTCGGGTGCCGCCGTCGAGGCGCGGGTCGGCGCTGCGGCTCGGACGTCGGCTGCGCCGAGCGCGCCTGGCTCTTCTTCTTCTTCTTCTTCTTCTTCGTGCGGCGCGGCGCGCCGAGCGTGCTGGAAGAACGCCTCGCAGCCCGGGAGCACGGACGAGCTCGACGTCGATGCAGTTGGTGACCAGGACGTTGGCGCGCAGGAAGTGGCCGAAGGTGTCGAAGCCGTTGATCGTCGCCGGTCGTGTTGTAGATGAAGTCGCATCAGGTACTCGAAGCCCTTGGTCTGGTCGAAGGTGTCGAGCAGCGCCGCGAGGTTGTTGCGCGGCCGGGCCGGCGGCTGTGGCGAGTGTCGCGAGGTCGATCGAGCAGCGGGTCGGCGGCGACGAGCTTCGGGCCGGCGGCCTCGGCGGCGTCGCCGAGGCTGTCGAGCGCCGGGATCGCCGGCCCGGGCGAACGGCGGCGAGCTTCTGGGTCGCCTTGCTGAGGTGCTTGGCGCCGACGGCGCCGATGTCGCGCGAACAGCGGGCGTGCCCTGGTCGGCGAACCCTCGCAGGTCCTTCATCGTCAGCGCGCACCTGGCGGAGCGTCTCGCGGGAACTTCTCCAGCTGCCGCCTCGAGGTCGGCGCCTGCGCTCGGCGGTCGCCTCGGCCGGCGATCGCGGCGTTGGGAGGAAGCCGGTGACGCTGGTCGCGGTTCGCGGCCAGCGGCTCGAGCACCGCGTCGCCGTTGCTGGCCAGGCTGGCGAGCTGGCTGGTTCTGGTCGGCGAGGATCTTGAGCACGCGGTCGGTCTGGCGCAGGGCCGGGTTGGCGCGGTCGATCGACCTCGCCGAGGTCGTCGCCGCGGGCGGCGAGGCCGGCGCCGAGGTCGTTGAGGATCAGGCGGAAGCGGTCGCGGTAGGAGCACGCGGTTGATGTTCTGAATCAGGTCGAGGTCGACCGTCGTGCCGTTGTTCTCGAGCGGCAGCAGGCGCTGGCCCGCCCCGGGCTCGCCGTCGGGGATCTGCTCCAGCTCGGGCGGCGGCCGGCTCGCCGGGGGCGCGCGGCTGGGTCGGGGTGCAGTCGACGTAGCGCTCGCCGATCAGCGACTGCGGGCGGATCGTGCAGCTGGCGTCCTCGCGGAAGTCCTTGAAGCCGTCGTCGTCGATCTTGAGGACGACGACCGCCTTGCCGGGGACGGCATGCGCCGCCGTCCCTCGAGGCTGACGATCTCGTCGTCGCCGGAGACGTCGACCGACTTCGACCGTGCCCGACCGTGGCGCCGGCGATCCGGACCTCCTCGCCCTTGACGACGAAGGCGCCGTTGTCGAAGATCGCCGCGGACCTCGTAGGTGCCGTCGCTGCCGGCGCCGGTGGCCGCCGGGCAGGGCGATCAGCAGGCCGGCGACGAGCAGCGCAGCGGCTATGACGAGGATCCGCCTCATGGTCCGGGGGGCACGTCGGTGGCGTCGCAGTCGCCGGGCGGTCGCCGGAGGCTGGCGGGCGGCGCCGCGGGAACGGGCGGGGAGCTGAACGGGTTGCTGCCGGCGATCGGCTGGGTGGCGCCGCCGGGGCAGCGGCGGAAGACCTGGTGTTGGCGGTGCCGAAGGCGCCGTAGTCGTCGAAGATCTGGTCGACGATCGGGATCGGCGTCGAGGATTGGGCCGGCTGCCGCGGTGTCGTAGTGGAAGATCCCGAGCCCGGCGGGGCTGCGCGGACGTAGTGCCCGTCGGCGTCGTAGTAGCCGGCGGCTCGGGCCGAGCCCGCCGAGCGCGCTGAGAGGTCGGGCGACGTAGGGGCGGAGGAACTGGAGCACGTCGGTCGGCGCCTGCTGCATCGCCGGCGACCGGCTCGGCCGGGATCGGCGGCCGCTCGCTCGGGACTCGAGCGGCGCCAGGTCCGCCGGCGGCATCGGCGAGGTCGTTGTCTTGCCCCTGCGGTCGACGGCGAGCCGGAGGTCGCTGGAAGACCGGGACGGACTTCTTCGACCACCGGCTTGCAGCTGCCTGAGGAACGGAGCCAGGTTCTTGGTCGCCGGTCTTCGAGGTCGTCGACCAGCGGGTCGAGGTCGTCGAGGGCGGCGCGGAGGTTGAAGAAGGTGGTGTTGGCCTGGCGCAGCGCCGGCGGCAGGGCGACCAGGGAGCGGTCGAGGGCCTCGGTTCTGGGAGGCGATCGCGCCCGAGCGCCTTGTTCGCGTTGGAGACCAGCCCGGAGAGGTCGTCGCGGCGCTCGGCGACCGCGCTGACGCACGCCGGCGCCGCTGACGAGGAAGTCGGTGAGCACGCCGCTCGTCGCGGTCGAGCTCCTGGAGGAGCCGGTCGGTGGCGACCAGCGACGGGCTCAGGTACTTGTAGGTCTCGTTGGCGTCCTCGGCCCCGTGAGGACCCCTGCTCGTAGTCGGGCCGCCGTAGACCGCGGAGCCCTGGATGATGTCCTGGAGCGCCTTGCGCTCGGGCTCGCGCAGGGTGTTGAAGAGCTGGTCGAGGTCGACCGGGCGCGGTCGTGTCGACCTGGGTGATGACGCTGCCGTCGCCGAGCTCCGGGAGCGTTGTCGGGCCCGGGCGTGATCGAGATGTAGCGGTTGGCGATCCCCGAGAGCGAGGTGGAGCGGATCACCGCTGAGGTGCCCTCGTGCAGCTGGCGGTCGACGGTGATCGACGACCTCCGCCTGGGCGTTGTCGGTGAGCTTGACGTCGTCGATCGTGCCGACCGGCTGGCCGCCGATCAGGACCTGGTTGCCCTTGACCAGCTGGCCGCCGGTCTCGAAGACGAGCTTGTAGTTGTTGCCGCCGTCGCCGCTCGCGAACAGCAGGTAGCCGACGGTGATCACGATGATGATCAGGGCGCCCAGGGCAGCGAGGCGGCCGACCGGGCTGCGCCCGACAACCGTGCGTGAGCGAGCCCGCCGCGGAGAGGCGGCTTCCTCCGACGGCGTCATTGACCCGCTCCGCCCCGCTGACCCGGGGCTGCGTCAGGCTTCAGAGCTTCACTTCCCGAGACCTTCGCGACAGCTCCTCTCTCCTCCGAGCGATCCTATCCGAGCACCCCGCAGGCACGGGCTGTAATTCGCCGCACAAAGGACCGTTAATCGGCGCTTAACCGGGTGCTTTCGCCGCTACCGGGGGCGTCCCTGCCGGTCGCCGGGGCTCGGCAGGGCGAGCAGACCGCTCGCGAAGATCATCCGAAGGGTCAGCTGCTTCCCCACTCCCTCATCCGATGAGCGTACTCCCGGGAAGGAGCTTCCCCGACGCTTGATCGGGCTCAGCCGAGTGGGTCAGCTGCGGTCCTGCGCACCCCGGAGATAGTCGGGGGGGTCGCGCTCCATGCCGCGGCGGTGGAAGAAGGCGGCGAAGGAGCCGGCGAGGAACGCGACGATCGAAATCGCATATGCCTGCAGGAAGATGTCGAGCACGCGGGCGGGTGTGGAGATCGGGTTCGGCAGCTGGGACGAGACGGTCAGAAGCTGGGTGCTGGTCCAAAAGAGGGAGTCCCCGATCGTCGAGATCTCCGTGCGATTCACGTGTCGCTCGAAGAAGTAGATGAGCACGCTTGCGACGGCGTCCACCATCACCGTCGCAACGAGGAGAAACGTGAGGCGATCGCGGAATCGCTCATGTGTCGGGGTTCTCGCCTGGGCGACCTTGACTAACTCGCGACCTCCCTCTCGAATCGGTTGCTTCATGGAACGAGTGTTCCGATCCGGGCGGTCGGACAGTGGCTCACTAACCGCGATCAGCCCCAGGACGCCTCGATCATGAGGCGGAAGCTGGTGGTCAGGATCCGCATGCGGCCCGCCCGGCCCACCAAACAGCCTTTCCATTGCTCGAACCTCATGCGGGCCTAGTTGCCAGAGCCTATCCCCGCAGCCCGGCAGCTTCGAGGGCCTCGGCCTTCGTCGGGTAGAGCTCGTCGCGGAGCAGCTTTCCCTCTCGGTAGGTGCAGAGGTGGGTCACCTGAAACTCGACATCGAGGCCAGTGTGCCTTGCCCGCCCGCCGAACCGGATCGGGATGACTACTCGATCACCCGCATCGAGGAACTCCTCCGCCTCGATCCACATCCGCTCGAAGGCCTCGGTCTGGCCCCGAATGAACTTGAGGAACCCCTCCGGGCCGCGCATCTCCTCGTGCTCCGGGAACATTCCGCTAGGCCGGAGGACGAAGTCGGGATCGCACAGCTCCCGGAGGCTTCGGGAGACCTCGCCGGTCTTGTAGAGCTCGTTGATCTCCGCGATCCCGCGGCGGGCGATCTCCACGTTCTCCTCCGACATCGCCCACGCAGTATCTCGCCGCGGGGCCTAGCGAAGCAGTTTTTGGCTAACTCTGGGAGCAGCTCGTCGACGCCGCGCACCCCCCGGTTTTCTCGCGTCACGGAATTTTTCTCGCGGGGAACTGGCACGGTCCCCGTTTTCAGAACTTTTCACGATCGAGCCCCCGCCCCCTAAGGGGACGCGGTGAGCTGGCCTACTCCCGCAGCCCACGCTAATCGACCTCCTCGATCGGAAGGCCAGCCTGCTTCCACGCGGCGAAGCCGCCCGCGACCTCGGCCGCCCCCCGGCGCAACGTCAGCTTCGAGCGGAGGGCGTGTTGGCAGAGGTAGACGGAGCCGGGTCCCTCCGGACTTGCCACGTGCTTGGCGAGCGAGACTGGTCTCGCCCCAGGTGGCGCTCCAGAGCGGCGACGCTCGATCTCGGTCCTCAGATCGAGAATCTCCGCGAAGCCGAGCTGGACCGCGTTCCACGCCGCCTCGGGTTTGAGAGAACGCGCCACTGCGTTGAACTTAGCGCGAGGGGGAGGGTCGTGAGCCGGTTCGCGCTCTGCTGCAGACCGCCGATTGCGGTCAGCAGCGCTCGCTGTGTCAAAAAAGTCGAACGGCCCCCAGAGGGGCCGCTCGTTCGACGCGACTTATTGGTCGAGGATCTTGCCCTTACTGGGACCCGATTCCTCGGCGTCCTTTGCCTCGCTAACCGCCCAGCCCACGCGCTCGATCAGTTGGGCCGCGTGGTGTTTGCTGGCCAGGTGCTCCGGTTGAACGTCCTCGTAGAGGAGGACGTTGGTGTCTTGCTCGGTGCTGCCGTTGCTCTGCACGATGATCGCTGGCATAGCTGTTCCTTCGGAAGTAGAAGTTTCCTCATGCGAGCGGAGTGATGCGGAGGCCCCGATGGATGGTCCTTGCTGCGCGGGAGCCCGGCTTAAGCACCTTAGGCGCGGTTCCTAATTTCCAGGTAATCAGTGGAGTCGAAGTGGTCACTGACGTCCAGGTAGCGAGAGTCGATGGGTAGGGGAGGGTCCGGCATGGCACCTCGCTCCTGACCGCCGATCCCACCGCCGGGCGACGTTTCCCGGAGCCTGACGTCGCCGCCCGCATGACGCCATCCTCCGACACCGCCTACTCCCGCAGCCAGCCGGCTTCGCGGGCTTCGGCCCGACCCAGAAGAGGAACACCTCGACGCCTTGCGGTCTTGCCGTCCTCGAACTGGTTGACCTGCCACAAGCGAAGACCAGGGGCCTCCACGCCGCTGCGCCTTGCCGCGTGCGGTGAGGAACAGGCCAACGAACAGCCCGGTCATCCGCAGCTTCGCTGACCGTCACTCAGATCTCCACATGGATGCTCTCCCAGTAAGTGTCTCCACGATCTGGTTGAACCACTCTCGTGAACACCGACAGGGCGGGGCGATGATCGGCCTAGGGCCGATGCGCCAACTGGTCGGCTGAGGCTGCGGACGTGGCCAGACCTCCACGTCAGTTCGGGTGGATCAGCGGTTGAGACGTCACCGGTTCTCCTCGAGCACCGAGCGTCGTTCGCGGTACTGCTCGAGACTCAGTTCGCCTTCGGCGAAGCGCCGCTCGAGTACGTCGATCCCGGTTTCCCGGCCGCCGCCCCTCCACGGTGGGCGTCCACCGCGGTCGCGTACCAGCAACACGATGCCGACGATAAGCAGGAGCCAGAACAGTGGAAACAGGAACCACCCTCCGGCGGCAAAAGCCATCAGAGACGTCGAAAGTGCCGTCAGAATCATCATCCTCGCGTCCTTCCTTGTTCAGGCATATGGCCTCCACTGGGTCTTTGGCAAGTCCCACCTTGACGCCAGGTGGCCTCGACGTCTATCCGGAATCCCCCTGACAGCCCCCTAGGGCATCACTAATGGCCCCGCATCCGTCCCAGGGCGGCAGCAGGGCCAGTGCACCGCGCAGACCAGTGGGTCCCGGTCCTGTTTTCTGGGGTCCTTCTTCAAGGGCAGCAGCACCCCCGCGCGCGGGATACTGCGTGGGCGATGTCGCGGAGAACGTGGAGTTGGTTTGGTCGATCTACGAACCGGCCGTCGCCGCGGCGCGGCGGAAACGATGGGCTAGCTGATGCAGCGAACGACGACGGTTAGCCTCGGCCTGTTCGCGGCCTGGGCCTGCCACGACCTTGAAGAACTGTTCACGATGCGCGAGACCTCGCGCCTGGTCGCGGCCAGGATGCCGGATTGGGTTCCGATTCCTGACGATGTGCGGCAGGACGGCCTCTCCCAGCAGCACGTGAACCTCGGGATATCGCTGATGGGCGCCTACATCGCCGGGGTATCCGCCCTCGGCGTTCGCTCGCGGGGGCGTTCGCGCCTCTTTCGCAGTGCGCTGCTCGCCTTCGGCCTGCACGGCTTCGCTCACATCGGCGTGACCGCCGCCCTGCGGCAATACACCACCGGTGTGGCGACCTCGCCGACGATCGTGATCCCGTACTGGCTCTGGGCGCGTCGCGCACTCGCCCGCGAAGGCCTTTCCGACCGTGACGGCACCCTGCGATGGGCTGCCGCCACTCTCCTTCTCCTTCCCGTCGTTCATGTCGCCACCCGGCTTTTGCTGAACGCCCTCAAAGCCGCCGGGCTGCGGGGTAGGCGTATAGCCGCAGGAGCACGTCGAGAAGCAGCTACTCCGACAGCCCGGCGGCTTCGAGGGCTTCGCAGGCGCGGGGTAATTCGTCGTTCTAATCGCGCGGCCATCGCGCAGCTCGATCACCATGCCCCCGTGCCATTCGACGGGGACGCCGCTCCCCTTGCCGGTCGCGCGACGTCTGGCGATAAATGGCGACGACTCGCTCATCGCCCGCGTCGATCACGGGCCGAACGAATCGAGTACTCCTCGAACTCGCCCGTCCAGGCCCGGAAGAACTCGACCCACTCCTGGCGACCCCTCCAAACCGACTTCCCCTCAAACGGGGTCTGCAGGACCCACTCCGCATCGTCGGCGAGCAAGCCCGTATCAAAGATGGCCCCCACCGGATCATCGTGCTCCACTCCCCGCTGAACGGCTTCGGTGAGTCGACGCACGATCCGTCCGACGTTCTCCTCCGACATCGCCCGCGCAGTATCTCTCGGTACGGGTGCTGCTTCTCGTCCAAAGCGCTACTCGGTGCTTTCGAAGGATGCGACAGCTTTGGCTCGGTCGACGTACTCCCTGCACTGCAGAAACGTGCCGTCCCGCACATCGATGACGTGGAAGAACCGGCCCTCGATGATGGCGTCGCTCCCCCAGCTCCTTCCCCAGCTCCGAAGGGAGACGAACATCCGCTCACCCTTGGAGGTGAGCTCGATCTCCTCTGGCTCCCATTGAAATTCTTCCCACGTACTAAACCAGTTCTCGACCACCTCGGTGATCGCCCGGCGGCCGCGAAACACGCCGCCCTCTTCCGTTGGATCCCACTCGAACTCGGGATCCGTGTCCGCGAAGAAACCGTCCCAGTCGCGGCGGTTGAAGGCCGCATATAACCGTCGTGCTCGCTCAACGATCTCGACGTTCTCCTCCGACATCGCCTACTCCCGCAGCCCGGCGGCTTCGAGGGCTTCGGCTCGCCCCGCGATGAACTCCAATCGGGTCACTATCGGTCCCCGGAACGTCCACACGTGAAAATGGTGGTCCTCAACGGGCGTTCCGCTCTTCTCTCCGATGGCCTGCCGGTGTACCGCAACCAGCACGCTGTCGCCCGCCTCGATGAATTCCTCCGCGCGAATCGTCAAGGTCTCGAGGTGTTCGAGCTGCAGGCGCATCCAAGCCGCGATTTCGGCCGACCCGACGTAACGCCCCGGCTCCGGGCTCTCCGGGTCCACAACGCAGACGGTGTATGCGTCGAACAGCTCGCCTCCAGCCCGGAAGTTCCCGCGTCTCCACTCGTCGTAGACGGCGCGGAGGGTATCCACGTTCTCCTCCGACATCGCCCACGCAGTATCTCGCCACGCGGAGAAGATGTCGCTTTCCATGCGAAGGAGCACTATCCGAGCCGGGGTCGCTCACGCTCCTTTGCGCGAGGAGCAGTAGCGCCGCTCGCACCGCCGTAGACGTTCAGCCGAGAGACCTTGGCTCAGCTCGTTGGTGCGACGCCTTGCTCGGCGCGAAGGACGGAGACGACCTCGAAGATCTCGACCCGCGGCTCGCCCTCGACGCGGTAAGCCTCTGGGATAGTCGCGGCCAAATCCGATTCGCGGAACTCGCGCATCGAATCCTCGTCCTCCCAGATGTAGATCCCGCCGTAGTCGCCGGTTCCCTGCTCCCTGATGTAGAGCTTCTGCCGGAGCCCCGGCAGCGCCTCGTACTGCGGCGCTCGCTCGGCGATGGTCTGAGCGGCCTCGTCATCCGAGAGTCCGGTCTTGTATTTGACTACTTGCACGATCATTCGCCTCGACCTCCTGCGGATTGATCGATCCCCTCCGGACAGGTTACGCCTGGTTGGGCGACTCCTACCTGTCCTTCTTCGCGCGAGAAGCGAGCGCCAGTCAGAAAGAGCTCCTTTCCATGCAAAGCGGTGCTTGCTGGCTGACCCCGGCGAGTCACTTAACTACTCCGTGCATGACGAGTCTGTCGATCGGTCCCTGGTTCTCGCGAGAGATCATGGAGATGGACCGCTCGACCCATATCGCGGGTTCGACCGTGAAACCGAGCTCGGCGCTTGACGCATCAGGTCGGGGGCTCCAGCCAGGTTAGGCACCGTAGGATTGGGCGGTGCCGTTCACGCTCAGGAACCTCAAGGAGGACCTGGAGGACGTCGGGTCCAGGTTCGACGGCGCGCCGGACCTGGAGTTCCGCTTGGCGACCGAGGCGCTCGAGCTCGAGCAATCCGGCCTGAGCTACCAGCGCGTCCCGCCCGGCTATCGCTTTCCGTACGGCCACACGCACAAGAGGCAGGAGGAGGTGTACGTGGTCGTGCGCGGGAGCGGGCGGATGAAGCTCGACGATGAGATCGTCGAGCTCAAGGAGTGGGATGTGGTGCGCGTCCCCCCCGGTACGTGGCGAGGCTACGAGGCCGGGCCGGGGGGCCTCGAGATCATCGTCATCGGCGCCCCCAATCTCGGCGAGGCTCCGCGCGAAGACGTCGAGGGCCAGCGCGACTGGTGGTCCAGTTAGCACCGATCATGTTTCATTGACCATTTGACGGGCCTATAGCCCGACAAAATGGTCAACGAACAGCGTCAGCCGCTTTCCATGCAACGCGGCGCTTTTGCATCGCGCACCTGGGAACCCCAGAATGCAGTTTTCGCGACAAATTCGCGACAAAGTTCGGTGGGGGCTCGATTTCCGGAAATGAAAAAGCCGCGCAAAGGCGAGGCTTTCGAGAGGCACCGCTACCGGGATTCGAACCCGGGTTTCCGGACTGAGAATCCGGCGTCCTAGTCCCCTAGACGATAGCGGCGTGTCTGTGGGGAATCGGCAGTGTAGCCAAGGGATTTCGGCCCTTTGGCCGCTGCGCTCTATCCGAGGCCGGCCGCCTTGTCCTCTCGCGATTCCGTCCGAGGCGTAGCCCATGGTACGAACATATGTTCGATCTATCGACGGCCGTTGGTCCCGAGTTGCAGCCGCTAGATTCTTTCGGGCCAGCGGGAGTGCTGGAACCAGGTAGACAGCATCGGCTCAGAACCGGTGGCGCGAAAGCGCGTGGGGGTTCGATTCCCCCCTCCCGCATCCTCAGAGGCTCCAGGTGCACAGTAGAGCGACTGTCGCTGAAGCCCTGAGGCTTCGAGATGCGGAGGGCCTCGGTGCGGTCCTTGTCGCCCGCAGGCTGGGATTGCCCGTCGCAACCGTTCGTGACTGGCACGCCGGCAAGCTCCCCCGGCACTCAAGCGGGCTCGGCTCCGGCGTTTCAGTCCCGAACGAGTGCCCGGTGTGCGGACACGACGAGCATTGTTTCTCCGATCTGCCGCGAGCGTACGTCTACCTGCTTGGCCTCTACCTCGGGGATGGGTGCATCTCAGCGCACCGGCGTGGCGTCTTCAGACTCCGGGTATTCCTGGACCTTCGCCACCCGCAGATCGTCGACGAGTGCGTTGCGGCGATGACAGAGGTGATGCCCGCCAACGAGGTGAACCGCCTGGAAAGGGATGGCAGCTACGTCGACGACGGCAAACCGTCGAATGTCGAGGTGAGTTCGTTCTCCAAGTCCTGGCGATGCCTATTCCCCCAGCACGGCGCCGGCAAGAAACACGCTAGGCGCATCTGGCTATCGGAGTGGCAGCAGGGGCTTGCAAAGCGTTGGCCGGAGGCGCTCTTGCGCGGACTGATTCAGTCCGACGGCTGTCGGTTCATCAACACCGGTCGCGGAGGCTGGCGCCATCCCCGATATGTCTTCTCCAACCTCTCGGCGGACATCACCAGCATCTTCTGCACAGCATGTGAGCAGCTGGGGCTGCGCTGGACAGCCGTGTTTCCCGAGGATGAGCGGAAGGCCGTGCGGATCTACGTCTCGCGCAAGGCCGACGTCGCGCGAATGGACGAGTTCATCGGGCCGAAGCGCTGACCCTCGACCTTCGCTTCACCTTCGGGGATCAGGCGGCGGACTGCTCGACCGGGTCCGAGCGGTCGCCCTCGAGCGGCGCGGGGGCTCCGAGGGCGAGGCCCTGGGCCTCGTCGGCGCCAAGCTCCTCCAGCGTCTGAAGGGTCGCCAGGTCCTCGACCCCGGTGGCGACGGTCCGGGAGCCAAACCGGCGGTCCGGCTTCACGATCGCCCCGATCGCGTTGCGGCTGGCGGGGTCGCGGCTTAGGTCTCGGGCAAATTCGGGTCCCAGCTTCAGGTAGTCGACCGGCAGGGTCCTCAACTTCGCCAGTTCGGCCGGTCCAGTCCCGAACTGGTCCACTGCGAGCTCGAAGCCGAGGTCCCTGAGGCTCCAGAGGAAATCCTCGGCGGCCTCGTCCTCGACCAGGTCCTCCTCGCTGAGCTCGAAGGTGAGGTTGGCGGGATTGGCCTCGGTCTCGGTCAGTAGCTCCCGAACGTACTCGACGAACCCGGGGCTGATCGAGTGCGATGACAGGTTCGCCGCCACCGCCCTCCCCTCGGCTGCGATCTCAACCGATCGTTCGGCGACCCAGTGGTCGATCTCGATGATCGCGCCGCTGCGGGTCGCCGCATCGATGAACTTGGCGGCCGGCGTCACCCGCTCGCCCTCGACCAGCCGTAGCAGCAGCTCGTGCCGGAGGATCTTCCCGGTGCGCAGATCGACGATCGGCTGCTGATAGAGGGTGAAGCCATCGTGCTGGAGCGCCCGCCGCAACCGCTCGTCCCAGTGCGACTCCGCCTGGTCGTTCCCCCCGGGGACTGTTCCCTGTCTCCGGGACATCGTCGGGAAGCATCACTCCGATGCGAACGCGCTGCAAGGGGAAGAAATACCCTGCCCCATGGTGGGTAACTACGGACTCGCGGAATGTCCTAGGTCGCCGCCCAGGTAGCGCAGGGCGGACCGCGCGGCGTTGTAGCCGTTCATCCCGTGCACGCCGGCGCCGGGAGGCGTGGCCGCCGAGCAGATGTAGACGCCCGGGATCCCGGTGCTGTAGGGGTCGAGGGCGAAGCGGGGCCGGAACAGGACCTGCACCGGCGTGTTGGCGCCGGTGATGATGTCGCCGCCGACGTAGTTGGCGTTGTCGGCGGCGAGCTCGGCGGGCGTGCGCACGGAGGTGGCGACGATCCGCTCGCGCAGGCCGGGAGCGAAGCGCTCGATCTGGCGGAGCACCGCCTCGGTCGCGTCGCCGTCGTAGCCGTTGGGGACGTGGGCGTAGGCCCAGACCGGGTGCACGTCCCCCGTCGAGCGCTCCGGGTCGGCGAGGTACTGCTGGCCGACGAGCACGAAGGGGCGCTCGGGCATCCGGCCGCGGTTGATGTCCCGCTCCGCGGCGACGAGCTCCTCGAATGAGCCGATCACGTGCACCGTCCCCGCCCGGCGGCAGGCCTCGTTGGTCCACGGCACTCCTCCCTCGACCGCCAGGTCCACCTTGAAGGCACCCGGCCCGTGCCGGTAGCGGCGGTAGGCGCGGGCGACGCGGGCAGGAAGGCGCTCCCCGGCGATCTCGGCGACCGCCCGCGGGGCGAGGTCGAAGACGACGATGTCGGCGTCCGGCAGCTCGGCGAGCGAGCGGACCCGACGACCGGTCTCGATCGTGCCCCCGTGCTCGGGCAGGACCGCGGCGAGCGCGTCGGTGATCGACCGCGAGCCGCCCTCGGCGACGGCCCAGCCGTAGGCGTGGCAGGCGGCGATCAGGGCGCAGCCGACCGAGGAGCTCATCGGCCGGTTGAGCGGGCTGAAGGCGTGGGCGGCGACCCCGCCGAACAGCGCCCGGGCCTGCGGCGTCTTCCACCTGCGGGCGAGTAGCGTCGCCGGGGCAGCCGCCGGGATGCCCGAAGCGGGCGAGGCGGATCGGGTGCTTCGGCAGGTGCAGCTATCGGGCCGGAGCATGTCCTCGTTGAGGGCCTCGAAGTGGGCCGAGGAGGCGCCGAAAAGCCGCCGCCAGGCGGCGCCGTCCTCCCCGAGCCCGTCCACCGTCTCCGCGATCGAGCGCACCATCACCCCGGCGCTGCCGTCGTCGAGCGGATGGGCGAGGTCGACCTCGGGCCACCGCCACTCGAGCCGTGCTTCTCCAGGCCGAGCGAGTTGAGGAACGGCGAGCCCGACGGCCATCGGGTGCGCGGCCGAGCAGTGGTCGTGCAGCAGGCCCGGCACGGTCAGCTCGCTCGTCCGCGTGCCGCCCCCGATCGTCTCCTCGGCCTCGAGCACCGTCACCCGCACCCCCTCGCGCGCCAGCGCCACCGCGCAGGCGAGGCCGTTGGGGCCCGAGCCGACGACGATCGCGTCGCTCAAGCGACCGAGGCGGGCTCTCGACCGCCCGCCCGACCCCTCGTCACCTCGACCGGGAAGTCGAACGACTCGTCGAGCCAGGGCTGTCGGTCCACCATGTCGGCGACGGCGACCGAGCCCTCCTCGACAAGCCCGGTAGCGGCGTCGTAGATCTTGTAGCGCTGGCGCCCGCGCCCGCCCGCGGCGGGCTCGGACTCGAGCGTGATCACCCGCACATCCCCCGGTTCGAAGCCACAGCTGCTCCTGCACCGCATCCAGCAGCTGCTTGCCGTGGAAATGGGCGTCGCCGAAGTTCCAGCCGTTGACGATGTTGGAGATCAGCTCGCCCTCGCGGGCGTCGTAGCCGTCGACGTCGTCGACGGCGTGCGGCAGCAGCGCGTTCAGCGCCCGCCCGTGCGAGTGCATCGCGCGGAAGCCGAGCCCCTTGTTGAGCAGGTACTCGGCCATCTCCGCGGTCGTAGATGTCGCCGACCTGCTCGACGATGATCCGGGCGGGCTTCTGGACCTCGGTGTCGAGCTTCTCCTCCGCCCCGCTCCCCTTGCGGAACAGCCACTGCGTCGTCGCCCAGTTGCCCGCGTAGTAGCGCATCGAGGGCAGGAACGAGATCTTGTCCGGGCGGATGTTGCCGAGGATCGGCAAGCCCCACGCAGAGGATCGCGATCATCGCGATCAGCAGGGGGTCGTCGAGGGTCGACAGCGGGCACGTCGCCGTAGTGCCCGAAGAGGAAGAGGATCCCGAAGATCATGAACAGGTTCCACTCCAGCGGCACCGCGAGCGGGAACATCGAGGTGATGTTGAGGTGGAAGAGGATCATCCCGACGATCGCGATCGTCCGGATCGTGTCGTTGTCGACGGTGAGCAGGAGCAGCGGCCAGGTGAACTCCTGCACCGTGCCGAAATGGGCGATCGCCAGCGGAGAGCCGCGACGGGCGCATGTCCTCCGGGTAGTCGCGCCACAGCCTGCGCTTGAAGGCGCGCGAGCGAATCCAGCGGCGCGTTGCTCATCATCGTCGAGACGACGAACGGGAAGTGGCGGTTGAGCTTCGACGACGCCGCCGCCCCACCAGATGAAGACGAAGATGAACTGCCAGGCGACGATCCACTGGTCGATCGGGAAGAGGCCGACGGCGAGCATCGTCCCGTAGATCTCGGGACGGGCGCCGAGGAACGAGACCTTGTCGCGGAGGCCGAGCAGGACGAGGAGGCCGAGGAGGACGGCGATGCCCGCGGGCGGCAGCTGCCCGGCCGAGGCGCCGGTGGCGTCGACGCCCGAGGCGGCGAGCAGGAAGATCGCCGGAGGCGATCACGCCGGCGTAGAGGAGGACGTCGACCGGCGTCCGCCGCGAGCCCTTCGTCAGCGGCACCTTGTCGGGCCAAGGGGGCAGGCGCATCGTGCCCGGGCGCAGCCAGTAGAGCGGCCCCCCGATCAGCGGCTTGAAGCGGAAGCTGAGCGGCATCGAACCAGCCCCGAGGCCGAGGATCTCCCAGAGCAGAGTCCAGGCGGCGAACTTCTCGAAGACGATCGGCTCGGTCCACCAGTCGCCGATGTTGCCGAGGCCGCCGAGGCCCGGGGTCAGCGAGATCACCAGGAGCGCGCCGACCACGTAGACGACGAGCTTGAAGGCGTAGAGGAGGTAGACGAAGCTGGGCGAGCCGAACCCGTTCAAGCCCCAGTCCTGGACCAGCGGCTTCAGCCGCGTCAGGTGCGGCTTCGCCTTCCACTCCTCCAGCTCGAACGGCGGCGGTGAGGGTGAGAGAAATCCCATCCTTGGCCGGAAACCTACTACCGCGCTGGGCGCGGCCCTCCGGGCATCAGGGACCGCCGAGCTATCCGTGCGAGTAGCAGGGAACCGCAACTAGCGCCCGCCCGGGACGTTAGATTCGTGAACCTTGATGCAGGGATTGATCCGTACCCGCACATCGAGGGCGAGCGGGGCGCTTCTCGTCGCGCTCGCCTGCCTATGCGTCGCCCTTCTCCTTCGTGGCGGCGAGGTCGCGCACGGCGCGAGCGCGAAGCCGAACGTGATCATGTTCACGACCGACGACCAGACCCTGCGGGACATGATCGCGATGCCGCGGACCACGAACCTGATCGGGGGCCAGGGCACCAACTTCCAGCGCGCCTTCGTCTCCTTCCCGCTCTGCTGCCCCTCGAGGATCTCGGTGCAGACCGGGCAGTACGCGCACAACCATCACGTCCTCGGGAACACCCCGCCGTCCGGCGGCTATCAGGTCTTCAACGACACCAACGACCTCCCCATCTGGCTTCAGACCGCCGGCTACCGGACGATCCATATCGGCAAGATGCCGAACGGTTTCCCGGCGCCCAAGGATCCCAACTACGTGCCGCCCGGATGGGGTCCCTTCCTCGGCGACGCCAACCCGCTCTCGAAGGGCGAGTTCTACGGCTTCCTCGGCCCCGGCTCCACCTACTTCGGCTTTCAGCTCAACGAGAACGGGATCGTCAAGCAATACGACAGCGACGACTACCAGACCGACATCTACGCGGACATCGCCGTCGATCGAATCGACAACCACGCCGCCAACTTCCCCAATACCCCCCTCTACATGCAGGTCCAGTTCTTCGCCCCCCACGACCCCAACCAGCCGGCAACCCGCCATGCCGGGTGCCTTCTCCACCGCGCTCCTCCCGGTCGACAAGAGCTTCAACGAGAAGGACCTCAAGGACAAGCCCGCCTGGGTGAAGCGGATCAACCGCCTGGGAGGCGGCCTGATCTCGAAGATCACCGCCCGCTACCGCGGGCGGCTCGAGACCCTGCTGGCCGTCGACGAGGCGATCGAGCGGATCGTCGCCAAGCTCGAGGCCGAAGGGCCAGCTCGGAAACACCTACCTGATCTTCACCTCCGACAACGGCTTCATGCAGGGTCAGCACCGCCTCCACCAGGGCAAGTTCGTCCCCTATGAGCCCTCGATCCAGGTGCCGCTGCTGATCCGCGGACCGGGGATCCCGCCGGGCGGGATCTCCAAGGAGCTGGTCTCGAACGTGGACATCACCTCGACGATCCTCGAGATGACCGGGGCGGCGCCCGGGCTGACACAGGACGGCCGCTCGCTGCTCCCCTTCGCCCGCGATCCACTGACGAAGACCGACCCGGCCGATCCTGCTCGAGACCGGCCCGCCCGGGGCGATCGGCGAGATCGCCTCGGCCTCCGGCAAGGGGCGGCGGGCGAGGCTCAGCAAGTACGTCAAGAACCTCGACCTCGATCGCAGCGCCCAGATCGCCCGGGTGATCACCGCCCCCCGCTATCGGGCGATCCGCACCGGCCGCTACCTGCTGGCCAAGTACGGCGACGGCGGCCGCGAGCTCTACGACCTCCAGAAGGACCGCCTCGAGGTCAACTCGTTCTACAAGAACGGCCGCTATGCGGCGGTGCGGAAGTTCCTGCTGAAGAAGCTCGCCGATGCTCAGCCCATGCGTGGGTGCCGCCTGCAACGTGGAGATCGGCAAGCCGCCGAAGCCGCTGCCGCAAGCAGAAGAAGAAGGGGAAGAAGAAGGCTCCATAGTGCGAGGGCGCTCCGAAGGAGCGACCCGTTTAGTGGTGGGGGTAGGGTCCGCCGATGGCCGAGAAGCTGAGCGCCGAGGAGGCGGCGGGGCGGCTCGAGCCACGCGACACGCTCGGGATCCCGCTCGGGCCCGGGCAGCCCGGCGGCCTCCTGGAGGCGCTCGGCAGGCGCGACGACTGGGAGGACCTGCGGGTCTACGGGGCGCTGCTGCTGGTCGGCACCGAGCTCTTCAACCACCCGAACGTCCACTACCTCTCGGGCTTCTTCGGCCCGATCGAGCGGGCGCTGCGCGACGCCGGCGCCAACATCAGCTTCGCCCCCGCCGACTTCCGCCGCTTCGCCCCGCTGCTCGAGGAGCAGAGCCCGCGGGTGATGGCGACCGCGGCCGCCCCGCCGGACGCCGACGGGTGGTGCAGCCTCTCGCTGCACGCCGGCGGCACCGCTACCGAGATGCGCCGGGCCGCGGACGACCCGGACCGGCTGCTGATCGTCGAGGTCTCCGAGCGCTTCCCCCGCACCTGCGGGCTGCTCCCCCGACCACCGCCACGCCCTCCACCTCGACCAGATCGACGTCCTGGTCGAGAGCGACGAGGCGCCGTTCCCGATCGAGGACCCGCCGCCCGGCGAGGCCGACCGGGCGATCGCCGAGCACGCCAGCGGCTTCGTCGCCGACGGCGCCACGCTGCAGACCGGCATCGGCGCGGTCCCGTCGACGATCGCCGGCCTCCTCGCCGAGGGCGACGGCGGCGACTACGGCGTCCACTCGGAGATGTTCACCACCGGGCTGATGCAGCTGCACGAGGCCGGCAAGGTCACCAACCGCAAGGGCCAGTTCGACGGCGTCTCGGTCGCCACCTTCGCCGGCGGCACCGAGGAGCTCTACGAGTGGCTCGACGGCAACCACGAGGTCGCCTTCCTGCCGGTCGAGATCGTCAACTCGCCCGAGGTGATCGGCCGCAACCGGGCGATGGTCACGATCAACGGCGCGATCTCGATCGACATCCAGGGCCAGGTGGTCGCCGACACGATCAACGGCGACGCAGTACTCGGGGATCGGCGGCCACGAGGACTTCGTCGCCGGGCCGGCGCTCTCGCTCGAGGCGAAGGCTCGCTGCTCTGCCTGCCCTCGACGATCGACCGTCGACGGAAAGCCGGTCTCGCGGATCGTCCCGTGGTTCGACGCCGGCGCGGTGATCACCACGCCCCGCCACCAGGTCGACGTGATCGTCACCGAGTACGGCGCCGCCGAGCTCCAGGGCAAGACCGTGCACCAGCGCGGCGAGGCGCTCGCCGCCGATCGCCCACCCCGACTTCCGCGACGAGCTCCTCGAGGCCGCCGAGCGCGCATCCGGCGGGCGGGCGCCCTTCCCCGATGAATGAGCGACCGGAGCAACCCTGGCGGCGACTACTACCGGGAGATCTACGCCAAGGGGATGCTGGCGGGTGAGAAACCAGCCCTGCCGATCGCCTGGGCCGAGCTCGAACGACGGGCCGCAGAGCTACTCGACGAGCGCGCAGTCGCCTACGTCTACGGCGGCGCCGGCTCAGAGGACACGATGCGCTCCAACCTCGAGGCCTTCCGCCGCTGGCGGATCGTTCCCAGGGTGCTCCGGGACCTCTCGTCCCGCGACCTCTCGACCGAGCTCCTCGGCACCCGGATGCCGGCGCCGGTGCTGCTGGCGCCAATCGGCGTCCAGACCCTTGTGCACCCCGATGGCGAGCTCGCCTCCGCACGGGCCGCGGCGGAGCTGGGGCTGCCGCTGATCACCAGCACCGCGTCGGCGACCGCGATGGAGGAGATCGCCGAGGCGAACGGGTCGGGGCCGCGCTGGTACCAGCTCTACTGGACCAACGACGACGAGCTCACCGCGAGCCTGGTCGGCCGCGCTGAGCGCTCCGGCTACAGCGCGATCGTGGTCACCGTCGACAACTTCATGCCCGGCTGGAAGCCGCGCGACCTCGAGCAGGCCTACCTTCCCTTCCTGGAGGGGATCGGGATCGCGCAGTACCTCTCCGACCCGGTCTTCAGGGGCGCGCTCGAGAAGCCGCCGGAGGAGGACATGGGCGCCGCGGTCGGCCACTTCATCAGCGTCTTCAGCAACGCCACTCTCACCTGGGATGACCTCGAGTGGTTGCGCGGCCGCACCTCGCTGCCCATCGTCCTCAAGGGCATCCTCCACCCCGACGACGCCCGCGAGGCGCGCGAGCGCGGCGCCGACGGGATCGTCGTCTCCAACCACGGCGGCCGCCAGATCGACGGCGCGATCGCCTCGCTGGCGGCGCTCCCGCCGATCGTCGACGCGGTCGGGGGCGATATCGCGGTACTTCTCGACAGCGGGATCCGCTCGGGCGCCGACGCCTTCAAGGCCCTGGCGCTCGGCGCCGACGCCGTCCTCGTCGGCCGCCCCTACCTCTGGGGCCTGGCGCTCGACGGCCAATCGGGCGTCGAGACCGTCCTCCGCTCGCTCCTCGCCGAGCTCGACCTGACGATGGCGCTGAGTGGTTACACCTCCCTCGACCAGCTGGACGCCGGTGCCCTCCGTCCCGGCGGGGCGGCGGAGTGAGCCTGGAGCCCGGCCCTAGACTTCCGCGTGTGAGCCGTATGCGACTCTTTCTCGCCACCCTGGCGGCAGTCGCCGCTCTCGGCCTCGCGAGCTCGGCGACAGCGGGAGCCGCGACCTTCCACACCCCCCGCTTCTACACCTTCGGGGTCAAGGTCGGCTGCGGCGCCCAGCTTCCCGAGCTCGGCGGAATGAGCTGCTTCTCCCAGGCCCTTCCCCAGACCGAGCTCGACGGCTACGTCGAGCTTCACGGCAGCGGCAAGGCGAAGCTGGGCGAGCGCGGCGACTCGCCCTGGCGCCAGGGCAAGCGGAGCAAGCTGCACAGGAGCGACCGCTGGAGCCGGGGCGGCGTCAGCTGCGTCCGCAAGAGCGTCCTCCGCTGCACCAACGGCGACGGGCACGGCTTCACCCTCACCCCCACCGCCTTCAAGCTCTTCTGAGCCGGGCTTGATCCACACCGGCCCCGAGCCCAGTATCGAGATCCCCGAGACGGACGTCACCTCCTTCGTCCTCGACGAGGCCATGGAGCGAGGGGAGGCCGACGCCCTCGTCGACGGCCCATCGGGACGGGCAATCACCTACGGCAGCCTCGCCGACCGGGTCCGCGGCCTCGCCGCCGGTCTTGCCGACCGCGGGGTCGGCAAGGGCGACGTCGTGGGGATCTACATGCCGAACCTGCCCGAATACGCGCTCGTCTTCCATGGCGTCTGCTCGGCGGGGGCGGTAAATACCACTGTCAACCCGCTGTACAAGGCCGGGGAGCTCGCCTTCCAGCTGCGCGATTCCGGGGCCCGGATGCTGGTCACCCTCCCAGCCTTCCTCGACACCGCGCGCGAGGCGGCGGAGGAAGTGGGCGAGATCGAGCTGGTGGTGGCAGGCGAGGCCGAAGGGGCGACCCCGCTCACGGCCCTGATCGAGGCCGGCGCCGCGCCGCCCGAGATCGAAATCGATCCAGATCGCGATCTCGCCGTCCTCCCCTACTCGAGCGGCACCACCGGGATGCCGAAGGGGGTGATGCTCACCCATCGCAACCTGGTCGCCAATATCGACCAGGCCAACGCCAGGATGGGCCTGCGGCCCGGCGACGTCGTGATCGGGTCCCTCCCCTTCTTCCACATCTTCGGGATGACCGTGATCATGAACATGGGGCTGCGCAACGGGGCGAAGATCGTGACGATGCCCCGGTTCGACCTCGATCAGTTCCTCGACCTGATCGAGGGCCACCGCGCAACCCACCTGTTCATCGTCCCCCCGATCGCCCTGGCGCTCGCGAAGCACCCGGCGGTCGAGGGCCGCGACCTCTCCTCGCTCCGGGTCGTGAACTCGGGCGCCGCCCCGCTCGGCGCCGAGCTGGTTCGCCAGGTGAGCGAACGACTCGGCTGCGTCGTCATGCAGGGCTATGGCCTCACCGAGACCAGCCCGGTGACCCACTGCAATCCGATCGTTCCGGACCTGGTGAAGCCGGGGACGATCGGCCCGCCGCTGCCGGGCACCGAAGTGCGGCTCGTCGACCCCGAGAGCGGCGAGGATGTCGAGGGCGGTGATCACGGTGAGGTCTGGATCCGCGGGCCGCAGGTGATGAGCGGGTATCTCAACAACCCCGAGGCCACCGCCGCCACGATCGACGAGGACGGCTGGCTGCACACCGGCGACGTCGCAGTCGTCGACGAGGACGGCTACTTCCAGATCGTCGACCGGCTCAAGGAGCTGATCAAGTACAAGGGCTTCCAGGTGCCCCCGGCGGAGCTCGAGGCGCTGCTGATCAGCACACCCGGCGGTCACCGACGCCGCGGTGATCGGCGTCCCCGACGAAGAGGCCGGCGAGCTGCCCAAGGCCTTTGTCGTCGCCAGCCGCACAGGTATCCGACCAGGAGCTGCTCGAGTTCGTCGCCGAGCGGGTCTCTCCCCAGAAGCGCGTCCGCCTGATCGAGCGGGTCGATGAGATCCCGAAGTCGCCCTCGGGGAAGATCCTCCGGCGGCTGCTGGCGGACCGCGAGGCGGCGGCTTCCTAAGCCACGGCCTACCTCACCATCGCTCGGAGCTCGGGCGACCCCGACCAGATCCGACCGGAGCACCACGAGGTCGCTAACTACGAGCTCTTCGATTGACCAGCGCTTCCACCGTCTTGCCTCCGCCGGGGCCTCGACAGCGGGGAGAAACCCCGCCGCCGATCTTTCTCCCGGTGGATAGGACGTATTTGCCGCGGGCCCCCTAATCTGTCCGCTCCCTTCGTTTTCGTTTGCTCAGTTGACCGCAACGCGCCCCAAGCTGGGCGCGTTGCCGTGAATAACCGCCCGCGATCACAGCGCAGCAGAGGAGAAGGCAGCCAGATGACCAGAACCCGCACCCAGAACGTCAGCGCCACTCGCTGGAGCCTCAACGGGGAGGCGCTCGGACCCGTCGATCTCACCGAGGCGACCAACGTCAGCTTCGGCAGCAATGTCTTCTCCCCCGCGGTCCAGGCCGAGCGACTTCCCAAGGACGTCTTCGAGAAGCTGCAGCTGACCCTGGAGAAGGGCGAGGCCCTCGACACCTCGCTCGCCGACGCGGTCGCCGAGGCGATGAAGGAGTGGGCGCTCGAGAAGGGCGCCGACCCACTACACCCACGTCTTCCAGCCGCTCACCGGGCTGACCGCGGAGAAGCACGACTCCTTCTTCGAGCCGGTCGGCGACGGCACCGCGCTCGCCGAGTTCTCCGGCAAGGAGCTGATCCAGGGCGAGCCCGACGCCTCCTCCTTCCCCACCGGGGGCATCCGCGAGACCTTCGAGGCGCGTGGCTACACCGCCTGGGACCCGACCAGCCCCGCCTTCATTCTCGAGAACCCGAACGGGGCGCTGCTCTGCATCCCGACCGCGTTCGTCTCCTGGACCGGCGAGGCGCTCGATCACAAGATTCCGCTGCTGCGCTCGATGGACGCCCTCTCGGGGGCGGCGATCCGGGCGCTGCGGCTGCTCGGCGACCAGACGGCGCGAGCGGGTGTTCACCACGGTCGGCCCCGAGCAGGAGTACTTCCTGGTCGATGAGCAGTACTTCTTCGAGCGTCCCGACCTGGTCACCACCGGTCGCACCCTGTTCGGCGCCAAGCCGCCGAAGGGCCACGAGCTCGACGACCACTACTTCGGCTCGATCCCGGAGCGGATCCTCGCCTGCATGCTGGAGACCGAGCGCGAGCTGCAGAAGCTCGGTGTCCCGGTGAAGACCCGCCACAACGAGGTGGCGCCCAACCAGTACGAGATCGCGCCCGGTTTCGAGAACTCGAACGTCGGCTCCGACCACCAGCAGCTGGCGATGCAGGTGATGCAGAGCGTCGCCCGCAAGTACGGGCTGGTCTGCCTCCTCCACGAGAAGCCCTTCGCCGGCGTCAACGGATCGGGCAAGCACAACAACTGGTCGATGGGCACCGACACCGGGAGCAACCTGCTCGACCCTGGCGAGACGCCGGCCGAGAACACCAGCTTCCTGTTCTTCTGCGCGGCGGTGATCCAGGCGGTGAACAAGCATCAGGGACTGCTGCGGGCCTCGGTCGCCAACCTCGGCCAGGACCATCGGCTCGGGGCAAACGAGGCGCCGCCGGCGATCCTCTCGATCTTCCTCGGCGCCGAGCTGGAGAAGGTCTTCGAGGCGATCTCGACCGGCGAGGGCGACCCCCACACCCCGGGCTCCTACCTGGAGCTGGGCGCCTCGGTGCTGCCCCCGCTGCCGATGCACGGCGGCGACCGCAACCGGACCTCGCCCTTCGCCTTCACCGGCAACAAGTTCGAGTTCCGGGCGCTTGGCTCCAGCATGTCGCTGGCCTTCCCCAACGCCGTCCTGAACACGATCGTCGCCGAGGCGATCGACGACCTCTCCGACAAGCTCGAGGCGAAGGGCACCGACGACGTCGCGGCCGCGGTCGCCGAGGTGGTCGGAGAGTCCTACAGCGCCAACAAGGCGATCTGCTTCATGGGCGACAACTACGACGAGGCCTGGCACGCCGAGGCCGAGGCCCGCGGGCTGAAGAACCTGCGGACGACTCCTGACGCTCTCCCCGAGATCCTCTCCGGGCCCACGGTCGAGGTGTTCGGCAAGTACAAGGTGCTGTCCGAGCGCGAGCTCTCCTCCCGGTTCGAGGTGTGGACGGAGCAGTACGTGATCGGGGCCAACATCGAGGCGGAGACCGCTGAGTCGATCGGGAAGACGATGATCCTGCCGGCGGCGCTCCGCTACCTCGCGATTGGCGACGACTCCGGGATCTCGGCGGTCACCGAGGAGGTGACGCCGCTGGTCGACGAGCTGGTCGTCGCTCTGAAGGAGCTGGACGAGGCAAACAGGTATCCCGAGGACGTCGAGGGGCTGGAACTCGCGATCTACGCCCGTGACAACCAGCTTGCGGCGATGGACAAGGTCCGCGAGGCCGCCGACCGGCTGGAGAAGGTCGTCGCCGACGACCTCTGGCCGCTACCGAAGTACTCCGAGATCCTGTTCATCAAGTAGCGCGGGCGAGCAGCTCGTCGACGGAGGCGTCGACCTCCTCCGCGAGGCGGTCGGCGTCAGGCAGCGCCTCGCGGTCCGCGTAGAGGCCGAAGCAGGCGCGATCCTTGACCGTGGTCATGCCGATCGAGAGCGCGTGCTCGTCGGCGATCGGGACCACCGGATAGGCCTCCTCCAGCTCGCAGCCGAGCATGTACATCGGCTCGCGCAGACCGGGGATGTTCGAGACGGTGAGGTTGAACGTCCGAGGGCTGGCGATCAGGCGGGAGACGGCATGCTGCAGGCGCCGTGGCACGAACCTGACCGCTCGCAGGGCGGTGTCCGCGCCCTCGGGGTCCCCGGTCTCTTTTCGCTCGCTCATCCAGAGCTGGACGTCCTTCAGCCGTCGCACCGGGTCGGGTTCGTCACAGGGGAGATCGACGAAGACGAACGAGATTCGGTTGCCGAGCTCGCCCGCCTCGCCGTTCGGCCGCACGCTGACGGGAACCATCGTCTTCAGCGGAACCGGGTCCAGCTCACGATCGCGAAGGAATCTCCGGATCCCTCCGGCTGATGCCGCCAGGAGGACGTCGTTGACCGTCGCCCCGTAGGCCCGGCCGATTTGCCTCAGGTGGGCGAGTGGCCGGCTGAACCCGGCCAGGTGGCGGGCCGGAGAGATCTGCTGGTTAAGGGGAGCGACCCGCTCGGTGGGACGGACCGCGTGGGCCAGCGCCCGAGCGGCGCGTCCCGCCTGCCCGGTCAGATCGGCGAGGCGGCCGGGGGAACGGCTGAGCCGGATGGGGAGCTGGGCCAGCGATGCTTCCTCCCGCGATCCTGTCGACGAGGCCGCTCAGCAGGCGGCGGCCCGGGCCCGGGGCGCTCCTCGCCCGCCAGCGATTGGACTCTGGCTGCGGCGGCTCGGGCGTCGGGTCGAGCAGGAGTGACCCGAGCTCGACCGCGGCGATCCCGTCGACCATGCAGTGATGGGCCTTGCCGACCACCGCGATCCGGTCGTCCTCGAGCTCGATCGGCGATGCAGATCTGCCAGAGCGGACGGTCGCGCGGCAGCTGCCGCGAGATGCACGCATCGACCAGGTCCCCGAGCTGACGGGCGCCGGAGGCGACCACGTGCCGGTTGACGTCGAAGCTCCGGTCATCGACCCAGATCGGCGCGTTGAGGCCCAGCGGCACGCGCGCGATCCGCTGCCGGTAGCGAGGCGCCCTGGACAGCCGACCCTCGATGTGATCGCGAAGCTCGGCGAATCGCGGCGCTCGCCCGTGCTCGGGCGGGCGGAACGTCGCCGCCCATCCCACATGCATATGTGCATTCGCGCTCTCGACCGCAAGAAACGAGTCGTCGAGCGCGGACAAACGCGTGCCGTTCATCACGACCCTCGTCTCTCCTCGTTTTCAACACCGTGGATTGCCCACCAGGCCGCTCCCCCTGGAATTGCCCGGTGAACCGCTCCAAGTCGGCGCTTGCCCGCTGTTCAGGGAGCGAAACCCGGCACCCCCGAATTTCGGGGAAATTCGACGACTTTCGTGCCCGGCGGGCCCGGGGCCCCAACCGACGCTAGCTCGGTGCCCTTGCCGAGACGATCCAGGTCGAGGCCGAAGCGACGACCTCGCCGTCGGGCTGGACGAAGTCGGCCAGCGCCTTCCTCAGGTCGGCCTCGATCCGGGGCCGGACCCGGTTGGCGTTCTCGCCGGAGAGGCGGAGCACCTCGCCGGCGGGGCCGAGGGCGAGATTGAAGGCGATCGCGTGATCCAGGTCGTGGCCGATCGTGACCGGCAGGTCGCTGCGACGAAACTCGACCTCCTCGAAGCCGGCGCCGAGGAGGATGTCGCTGGTGGTGTCGGCGCCAGCCATCGAGAAGGGGCCGGGCCCGCAGGTGGGCTCATCGGAGTCCTCGGGCGCCTCGAGGTACTTCTCCACCACCTTCTCGGCCCGGTAGACCCACTCGTTGTCCTCGCGCTTCCGCCAGACGACCACGCATAGGCGCCCGCCCGGGACCAAGGCGCGCTGGATGTTGCGCATCGCCACCACCGGGTTGGCGAAGAACATCACCCCCATCCGCGAGAACACGTAGTCGAACTCCTGCTCGAACTCGGTCACCTGAACATCGCCGACCATGAAGCTGATGTTGCTCAGCCCGGCGTCCTTAGCCTCGCGAGAGGCGGTCTCGATGAAGTTCTCGGAGACGTCGATGCCGAGCGCGCTGCCGTTCGGGCGAACCAGCTGCACCAGTCGCTGAGTGGCATCGCCGAAGCCGCAGCCGACATCGAGGACCCGGTCGCCGGGATTCGGCGGGTGGGCGGCGAGCGCCGCCTCTCCGTGGGCGCCGAGCCCGGTGGTGAGCAGGTCGCGGAACTCGACGAAGCGATCGAAGAGCGGGCCGTCCCAGGCCTGGTGCGCTTCCTCATTTGATTGCGCCACCGGCTTGGCGCCGGCAGGCCCCGCCGTCTCCATGGCGAAAAGGGTAGGGGTTGCGGGTGATTCACCGCAACCGGGGCGCCCGCCGTGCGTTGATTCATTCACCGGAGGGCAACTCGATGAAGCTCAGAAAGACACCCCTCGCCCTGCTCCTGGCCCTCTGCGCCACCCTGGTGGCCTCGGCCTCCCCTGCGTCGGCGGGGACGAAGGCGCCCGGGATAGACGTCTCCCGGTTCCAGGGGACGATCGACTGGCCGACGGTGGCCGCGTCGGGAATTCGCTTCGCCTTCGTCCAGGCCGCCCGCGGCAACGGCACCGACTGTGCCGTGAAGCCCAACCAATGCGGAGGAGATCCCTTCTATGCGGTCAACTACGCCAACGCGAAGGCGGCCGGGATCCGGGTCGGGCCCTACCACCGCGCCTTCGCCACCGGAGCTACCCGGGCAGAGGCGCGCGCCGACGCGATCTCCGAGGCCGACGTCTACCTCGCCACGGTCGGCACCCTCACCCCCGGCGACCTGTTGCCGGTGCTCGACGTCGAGTCGCCCTTCACCGGGCTCACGGCCAACCGCCTGCGCACTTGGGTGCGGGTCTGGCTGAAGCGGGTGCGCGCCAGGCTCGGAGTCAAGCCGATGATCTACACCAACGCCACCAGCTGGGGGGCTACCGGCGACACCCGCGAGTTCGCCAAGGCCCGCTATCCGCTCTGGGTCGCCCAGTGGAGCGTCAGCAAGCCGAGCGTCCCGGCAGGCAACTGGGCCGGCCGCGGCTACTCGGTCTGGCAGTACACGAGCTCAGGGATGGTGCCGGGGATCAGCGGGCGGGTCGACCTCGACCGGCTCCGCATCGGCCTCGCAAAGATCACGATCCACTAGGGCCGCTCGAAGCAAGCGCCCGCAGGGGCGAATGCGGCCTCACCAGGTGTCGGCAAAGCGGTGTCCATGCTCCGGCCGCTCGGCCGCGGTGGCCGCGGCGAGCGTCGAGGCGATCGTCTGGCGCGTCTCCGCGGGATCGATGACGTCGTCGAGCTCGAAGACGGTGGCGGCATTGAGCGCCTTCGCTCGGTCGTGCGCTACCTCGGTCAGCTCGCGGACCCGCTCCTCGCGCTCCGCCTCGTCCGCGATCGCGTCCAACTCGCGACGGAATCCCAGCCGCACCGCGCCCTCGAGGCCCATCGGTCCCAACTCGGCGCTGGGCCAGCCGATCGTCAGCAGCGGCTCGTGCAGGCTGCCACCGGCCATCGCCTGGGCGCCGAGCCCATAGGCCTTCCGCAGCACCACCGCCACTAAGGGCACACGGAGTGCGGCGCCGGCGACGAACAGGCGCGAACAGTGGCGCACCAGCGCGGTGGCTTCGGCCTCCGGACCAACCATCATCCCCGGCGTGTCGATCAGCGAGACAAGCGGCAAGCCGAACGCATCGCAGAGCTGCATGAAGCGGGCCGCCTTGTCAGCGCCGTCACTGGTGATCGCCCCGGCCAGGTGCATCGGGTTGTTGGCAATCACCCCAAGCGGCCGGCCCTGGATCCGTGCGAGGGCGGTCACCATCCCCGGCGCGAAGCTCTCGCGCAGGAAGCTGACCGAACCTCGGTCGGCGAGGCCCTCCACCACCCCGTGAACGTCATAGGCGCGCCGGCGCCGCTCCGGGATCAGCTGGCGCAGCGACTCCTGGTCGGAGGCCTCACCAGGCACATCGCCCTGGAAGTAGGAGAGCAGGCGCTTTGTCACTGCGACCGCCTCGGCCTCGTCCGCGACGACGAAGTCGATGACGCCGTTCGCCGATTGCATTCCCGCGGGTCCGATCTCGTCGGGCTCGACCTCGCCCAGACCACCGCCCGAGATCATCGCCGGCCCACCCATCCCCAGCGAGGCGTTCTCGGTCGCCACGATCAGGTCCGAGCAACCCGCGATCACGGCGTTTCCTGCGAAGCAGCGGCCGGCGACGATCGCGATCCGGGGGACCAAGCCGGAGAGACGGGCCCAGAGCGCGAAGGCCCGCGTCTCGAGCCCTGAGACCACCGCGTAGTCGGTGTCCCCCGGACGCCCTCCTCCGCCCTCGGCGAAAAAGACCGTCGGGAGGCGCATGCGCTCGATCAGCTCGAACAGGCGGTCCTTCTTCCGGTGGCCGATCACCCCCTGAGTGCCGGCGAGCACCGTGTAGTCGTAGGAGAGCACGGCGCAGGCGCTGCGTTCCCCGAAGAGCTCGCCGTTGATCCGCGCCGTTCCGGCGACGAGCCCGTCGGCGGGTGTGCGCTCGAGCAGCTCCCGCATTTCCCGGCGCGCCCGCTGGGCGGCGATCGCCAGTCCGCCGTACTCGACGAAGCTGCCCGGGTCGACCAGCTCGGCCAGGTTCTCGCGCGCGGTCCGCCCGCCGGCGGCGTGACGTCGCTTCACGGCGTCGGGACGCGCCTCGTCCCGCGTCAGTGCCCGGCGCTTCAGGGTCTCGTCGAGGTCATCCCGCATCAGCAGAAGCCTCCCACAGCGCCGCTTGACCGTCTGCGCGTCCGATGCGAACATACGTTCGTGTCCCGCGAGGCGGCGATCCTGCACGCCGACGCCGACGCCTTCTTCGCCTCGGTCGAACAGCGGGACGACCCACGCCTGCGGGGCCGACCGACGATCGTCGGGCCAGGGGTCGTGACCGCCGCCAGCTACGAGGCGCGCGCATATGGGGTGCATGGCGGGATGAGTGGGTGGAGGGCCCGCCGGCTCTGCCCCCACGCGACCTTCGTCAGCCCGCGCTTCTCGGCCTATGTCGACGCCAGCAAGGCGCTCTTCGAGATCTTCAAGCAGACCGCGCCGCGGGTCGAGGGACTGTCGATGGAGGAGGCCTTCCTCGACGTTCGGGGACTCGAGGCGATCTCGGGCGCGCCGCGCGAGATCGCGACCCGGCTGCGGCGCCGCGTTCGCGAGGAGGTCGGCCTGCCGGTCAGCGTCGGGGTGGCGAGAACAAAGGTGCTGGCGAAGATGGCGAGTCGCGCGGCCAAGCCCGACGGGCTCCTGGTGATCGCCCCCTCCGACGAGACTGCCTTCCTGCACCCGCTCGGGGTCGAGAGCCTCTGGGGCGTCGGGCAGGTGACGGCCGAGAAGCTCCACGCCCACGGCATCCACACGGTCGGCGAGCTCGCTCGCCGCAGCGAGGCCGAGCTCGCCTGGTTCCTGGGCCCCGCCGCCGCCCGTCATCTCCACGCGATCTCCCGAAACCACGACCCGCGCCCGGTCCGCTCCGATCGGCGCCGGGGCTCGTTCGGCTCGCAGTCGGCGCTCGGGAGCTCGCCGAAGTCCGGGGCCGACCTCGACGCCCGGCTCGTCGCCCTGGTCGACCGCGTCACCCGGCGGATGCGGTCCTCGGGCCGTGCCGGCCGCACGGTGACCCTGCGCCTGCGCTTCGGCGACTTCTCCCGCGCCACCCGCTCCCGCACCCTCCCCCACGTCACCGATGGGACCGGGGCGATCCTCGCCGCCGCCCGGAACCTGCTGGGAGCGGCCGCGCCGATGATCGAGCACCGCGGGATCACCCTGATCGGCGTCGCCGTCACCAACCTCGCCGGACGCGGTTACGGCGCCCAGCTCGAGCTGCCGCTTGACAGACCACTCGACGCTGCCCTCGACGCCGCGATCGATGAGGTTCGCGATCGCTTCGGCCCCGACTCGATCAGGAGAGGTGCTTCGCTCGCCCGCGACCCGGGCCTCTCCCCATGGCTCCGCCCAGGCGAAGAGCCCCCGTTCCCCCGAGCCCCCAGCCTCCGGAGCGCAGGCGTAAGCTGCGCCCCGGTGAATGACTTCGTCTCCCGTGCCTTCCGCGGCCGCCGGCGGGTCCCGGAGGAACTGGCTGACCGGCTGCCGCCGGGCCAGTACAACGAGACCGGCTTTCCCGTCCTCACCGCCGGACCGACGCCGAAGGTCGCCACCGAGGAGTGGAGCTTCCGGATCGACGGCATGGTCGGCAAGGAGCGCGAGTGGTCCTGGGAGGAGTTCGGAGCGCTCCCCTTCGAGGAGATCCCATGCGACATCCACTGCGTCACCAAGTGGTCGAAGCTCGGCACCAGCTTCCGCGGGGTCTCGGTAGACGTTCTGCTGGAAGAGGCCGAACCGCTCGAGGCCTACGCGATGGCCTACTCGTATGGCGGCTACACGACCAACCACGCGATCGAGGACCTCACCGACGGCAAGGCCTGGGTGGTGACGGAGCACGAGGGCGAGCCGCTTCCGCGCGAGCACGGAGGGCCTGCTCGGCTGCTTGTCCCCCATCTCTACTTCTGGAAGAGCGCCAAGTGGGTCGGCGGGCTTCGGGTGATGGACCACGACGAGCCCGGTTTCTGGGAGATGAACGGCTACCACAACCACGGCGATCCCTGGAAGGAGCAGCGCTATTGGACGGACTGATGCCCGCCCAGATGAGCCCGGTCGAGCAGCGAGCGCCTGGCCGCTGGCAGCTCGGGACCGTCACCTCGATCAAGGAGGAGACCCCGCGCGTCAAATCGTTTCGGATCAAGCTGCCGATGTGGATGCCGCACCTGCCGGGGCAGCACTACGACGTCCGCCTCACCGCCCCCGACGGCTACCGCGCCCAGCGCTCCTACTCGGTCGCCTCCTCGCCGCTCGACGAGGGCGAGATCGAGCTGACCATCGACCGGCTCGAGGACGGTGAGGTCTCACCCTATTTCCACGACGTCGTGGTCGAGGGTGACGAGGTCGAGGTCCGCGGCCCGTTCACCTCCTACTTCGTCTGGCGCGGCGAGCGCCCCGTCCTCCTGGTCGGCGGCGGCTCGGGCGTGGTCCCGCTGATGGCGATCCTCCGCCACCGCAGGCGGACGATGCCGGAGCTCCCGATGCGGCTGGTCTACTCGGTCCGGAACGCGGACGACGTGATCTACCAGGACGAGCTCGGGGACGACGCCGTTCTCACCTTCACCCGGGAGCCACCCGAGGGCTGGAGCGGCCACACCGGGCGCATCGACGGCGGGCTGATCGATCACGCCGACCTCGACTCGGGCACCGCCTTCGTCTGCGGCTCGAACGGTTTCGTCGAGGCGGCTACGGACCTCCTGCTTGGGGCAGGGTTCTCGCCCGAGCGGATCCGAACCGAGCGCTTCGGGCCGACAGGTTGAACCCGCCGCAGTAGCGGGGCTTTCCATCTGGCCGGGGAGGACGAGCATGCAGCAGTACCGCGAAGGCGTCAAGGATCGCGAGCCGGCATCTAGTGCGAGGTATGCCGGCCGGCGATCAGGTCGAGGGCATGCGGCAGGGCCGGCGCAATCGCTTCGCCTGCCTCGGCGATGCTCTTGGGGCTGCCCGGGAAGTTGACGATCAGGGTGCGGTCGCGGATACCGGCGACCGCTCGCGAGAGCATCCAGTGCTTGGTGTGCGGGCGCGACGCCGCCCGCATCGCCTCGGGGATGCCGGGTGCCTCGCGATCGATCACCGCCCGGGTCGCCTCGGGCGTCAGGTCGTTCGGCGTGAATCCGGTTCCCCCGGTCGTCAGGACCAGCTCGCAGCGCTCCTCATCGGCCCAGTGGCGCAGGCGCTCGGCGATCAGCTCCCGGTCATCGCTGATCACCTCGCGGCCGGCGACCTCGGCGCCGAGCCCCTCGGCGAACTCCGCCAGCGCGTCCCCGCTCTCGTCCCCGCCCTTGCCGGCCGCCCTCGAGGTCGAGACGGTGAGGACCGCCGCGCGCACGCCGTTCAGGCCTCGCTCGCCTCGGCGTCGCCCGCCTCGGGCTCGTCGCTGCGCCAGGTGCCGCTACGGCCCCCCGACTTCTCCAGCAACCTGACGCTCTCGATCGTCACCCCGCGCTCGAGGCCCTTGACCATGTCGTAGACGGTCAGCGCGGCGACCGCGCAGGCGGTCATCGCCTCCATCTCGACCCCAGTCCGCCCCACCGTGCGCGCCTCCGCGCTGAGAACGACGAGTCCCTCGGCGGCAGAGATCCGCGCCTCGACGTCGACGAAGGTGAGGGGCAGCGGGTGTGCGAGAGGAATCAGCTCTCCGGTGCGCTTGGCCGCCTGGATGCCCGCCAGGCGCGCGGTGCCGATCACGTCGCCCTTCGGGCCGTTGCCGCGCTCGACCGCGGCCGCGGTCTCGGGCGACATCCGCACCTGTGCCTCGGCGATCGCCCGCCGCTCGCTGGTCTCCTTTCCGCCGACGTCGACCATGCGCGCCGACTCCCGAGTCGTCGAGGTGGGTGAGGTCGCTCATGGCGTCGACTCCGGTGTCCGCGAGGGCGGTGGGCGTCCCCTCGACCCAGCGCCCGCGCTCGCCGCTCGGCGGTGGCCTCGACCTCGCGCTTCCAGATCGGCGCCTCGGCCTTGATCCGGTCGATCGCCTCGCGCGCGCCCGCGAAGGCCTCGGCCGCGATGGCCGGCCGAGACGGCGACGATCACGCTCGACTCGCCCAGCGCGACCGGACCCACGCGGTGCTCCGCGGCCGCCGCCTCGAGCCCGTGGCGATCCAGGCAGTCGCGCAGGATCGCCTCGATCCTCTCCTCCGCCATCTCCCGGTAGGCCTCGTAGTCGAGGCGGGCCGACCTCGCGCGTCGTGCCCTGGAAGCTGACGATCGCGCCGGCGGCCGGGCGGGAGACGAGGCGCGAGAGCGGCTCGAGCGAAAGCGGCTCTTCGGTGACCCGCGCGTGCACGTTCGCATCGCCGCTTCCGCCGCTCACCGGGGGCACCAGCGCCAGCTCGTCGCCCGCGGCCAGGGAGGTCCCGGGGTCCGCGTAGTCGCGGTTGACCGCCATCGCGACCGGCATCCGGTCCAGGAGCTCGCCCAGCTCGGGGCGCTCGGCGAGCCTGGCGAGCGCCTCGGCCACCGTGGCGCCGTCCGCAAGCTCGACCTCGATCGAATCGCTGCCCACCCGCTCGCGCAGCATCGGCGAAGAGTCGCACCGTGACGGTCATCGGGGCGATGCTACGGGCCCCGATCCCGGGCAGCAGCTCGACCTCGACCCGGCTCGCCCGCAACCGGGGCATCCCCCTCGGTGGGCACGATCGCGAGAGCGTCCGCGCCGAGCATCGAGGTGAGCACGTGCGAGTCCTGGTTGCCCGTGGGCCGGGCGTGCCAGCCGTCGTCGCGGAGCTCGAGCGAGCAGCGGACGGCGTGGGCGCGCCCGGGCGCCTTCGGAGATCCTCGTCCAGGATCGCGGACGCCCGCTCGACCTCTCGGCCGCCCCCAGCAGCGACGCGAATCGCCGGACGGACGAAGAGCAGGAAGGTGACCATCGCGGACACCGGGTTGCCCGGCAGGCCGAAGACCAGCGTCCCGCCCGGCGCCACCCCGAACCAGGTCGGCTTGCCCGGCTTCAGGGCGACGCGCCAGAAGACCTGCTCGACGCCGAGCGCGTCGAGGGCTGCCTTGACGTGGTCGTGCTCCCCCACCGAGACGCCGCCCGAGATCACCGCGATGTCTCCATGGAGGGCCGCCTCGATCGCGGTCCCGGGTCGCGGCTGGATCGTCGCGGACGGTCTCGACGGCGGCGACCTCGGCGCCGGCGCCGAGCGCCAGCGACGGGATCGAGTAGGCGTTCGAGTTGCGGACGCCGCCGGGCCGGAGCGGATCACCCGGCTCCAGCAGCTCGTCGCCGGTCGTCAGGACCCGCGTGCGCGGACGGCGGGCACAGCTGACCTCGACCCGGCCGACCGAGGCGAGCACCCCCAGCTCGGCCGCGCCGATCGTCGTGCCCCGGCGCAGGACGGGCGCTCCCGGCTTGATGTCGTCCCCCGAGCGACGCACGTTGTTGCCCGGCTTGACCTCGACCGACACCTCGACCCGCCCGTTGCGCGTGCTGGTGTCCTCGACCCGAACCACCGAATCGGCGCCGTCGGGCACCATCGCCCCGGTTGAGATCGCGATTGCCTGCCCCTCGTCGAGCGACGACTGGGCGGGCCGGCCCGGCGCGCGACTCATCGGCGAGGTGCAGCGCGACCGGGGCCGCGGCGCTCGCTCCCCGGGTGTCCGCGGCCCGGACAGCGAACCCGTCCATCGACGAGTTGTCGAAGCCCGGCACCGGATCGTCGCTCTCGATGTCCGCCGCCAGAACCCGGCCCAGCGCCGCGCGCAGCGGCACCGGCTCGGCCTCCAGCGGCCTCACCCGCTCGAGCACCAGCCGGCGCGCTTCCGAGGGCCTCGATCAGCTTCTCCGGCACCGGCGGTCTCCTTCGCATGACCCTAGATCATCCGCCATCGGAGCCTCGGCATCGGCCGGCCGCGTCAGCCGCACCGCATACGCACTGCGCTATGGCGTCTTGCATATGCAATGCTTAGGTAGCACGTGCCTGAACTCAGCCTGACTGAAGCGGCGCGGGCGATCGGGGTGAGCGTCGACACCCTGCGCCGCTGGGACCGCGCCGGCAAGCTGCAGACGACCCGCGATGAACGCAACCGCCGGCATGGTCCCGGCCAGCGAGGTGGAGCGCCTCCGCCCGGCCCCCGCCCGCCACCGGACCGGCGATTCGTTCTCGGCGCGCAACCGCTTTCCCGGGACCGTCACCTCGGTGGAGGTGGACGGCGTGATGGCCCTGGTCGAGATCGAGGCCGGGCCCCACCGGATCACCGCGGCGATCACCCGCGATGCGGTCGAGGAGCTCGGGCTCGTCGAGGGAACGCCGGCGACCGCGACCGTGAAGGCGACCTCGGTGATGATCGAGCGGGGAGAAGGGTGACGCGCTCGACGGCCTTGCGCTGATCGTGGCGGCGATCCTGCTCGCTGGCCTTGCGCGGGATGCGGCGGCGACGACGACGATGATGGGTCCGACCAGCTGGTGGTCTCGGCGGCGTCGTCGCTGGAGACAGGCCTTCACCGACTACGCCGACGCCGCCGGGATCGACGCCAAACAGTCGTTCGCGGGATCCGACGAGCTGGCCGCACAGATCCGCCAGGGAATCAAGCCCGACGTCTTCGCCGCCGCGAACACGACTCTGCCCGACGAGCTCTACAAGGAGGGCCTGGTCGAGAAAGCCGGTGGTGTTCGCGACCAACTCCCTAGTCCTCGCCGTGCCCGACGGATCCGAGATCACCTCGATCGAGGACCTGACCGAGCCCGGCACCACGATCGCGATCGGCGATCCCGAGGTCCCGGTGGGCTCCTACACCCGCGAGGTGCTCGACAGGCTTCCGCCCGATCAGAGCCAAGGCGATCCTCGACAACGTGCGCTCCGAGGAGCCCGACGTCAGCGGCATCGTCGGCAAGCTGACCGCAGGGCGCCGTCGACGCCGGCTTCGTCTACGTCACCGACGTGACCGCGCACGCGACGGAGCGCTGCGGGCAATCGCAGCTGCCCCCGGCGCTGCGAGCCCGACGTCGCCTACGGCGCCGCGGTCGTCGTCGGGGCGGAGAACCCCGACGGGGCGCGGAACTTCATCGACGGGCTGCTTCGACGGCGACGGGGCCTCGGCGCTGCAGAAGGCCGGCTTCAAACCGCCACCGGGTTGAGGCGCCGCGCGGCCTTCGGCGTCGCTGCTCTTCGTCGCGCTCTGCCGTCGCGCTGGCGTTCCTGACGCTGCCGATCGTCGCGATCTTCGTCGACACCTCACCCGCTGAGCTGATCCGGAGCCTCGGCGAGCCGGACGCGCTGGATGCGCTCTGGCTGAGCCTGAAGACCTCGCTCGCCGCCCTGGCGATCATCGTGGTCGTCGGGACGCCCGCCGCCTACCTGCTGGCGACGCGAGAGTTCCGCGGCCGCTCGATCGTGATGACGCTGATCGAGCTGCCCCTGGTCCTGCCCCCCGCGGTCGCCGGGATCGCCCTGCTCGCCTGCTTCGGCCCCGAGGGCATCTTCGGCAGCGCGCTCGAGGATGCGGGCATCGCGCTCGTGCTCCAGACCGCGGGCGTGATCGTCGCCCTCACCTTCGTCGCCGCCCCCTTCTACCTGCGCCAGGCCCAGGAGGCGTTCGCCGCGGTCGACCGCAACCTGCTGGACGCGGCCCGCACGCTGGGCGCGAGCGAGGCGCGGGCCTTCGCACGAGTGGCGGTGCCCTGCGCGGGCCAGGGGATCACCGCCGGCCTCGCCCTGGCCTGGGGCCGGGCCCTGGGGGAGTTCGGGGCGACGCTGATGTTCGCGGGCTCCTTCCCGGGCATCACCCAGACCGTGCCGCTGGCGATCTTCGCGCGTTTCAGCAGCGACTTCACCTCCGCCCTGGCGCTCTCGGCGGTGCTGGTGATCGTCTCGGCCGCGCTGCTCCTGTCGGTGAAGCTGCTGGGACGCTCCCCGCTGCTGGGTGGAGGGCGGGCTTGAGCGCGCTCGAGCTCAGCGCCCGCGACCGCCTCCGCGGGCTGGAGCTGGACGCCGAACTGCGGGTCGAGGAGCCGAGGGCTGCATGGCGATCGTCGGACCCTCGGGGGCCGGGAAGTCGACCGTGTTGCGGATCGTCGCCGGGCTGCGGCGCCCCGATCCGGGCCGGGTCGTGGTCGGCGGGGAGGTCTGGCTGGACTCCGGCCGCGGCGTCGACCTGCCTCCCGAGGAGCGCTCCTGCGGCTTCATGTTCCAGGAGTACGCCCTGTTCCCGCACCTGAGCGCCTGGAGGAACGTCGCCTTCGGGATCTCCGCGCCACAGGGCCGAGCGCCGCGGTCGCGCCCTGGAGCTGCTGCGAGCGGTTCGGAGTCGGCGAGCTGGCCGACGCGCAGGCCCGGGTCGATCTCGGGAGGCGAGCGCCAGCGGGTGGCGCTGGCAAGGGCCCTGGCCCGCGATCCCGGGTCTGCTGCTGCTCGACGAGCCCCTGTCGGCGCTCGACGCCCGCACCCGGGCCCACGCCGGCCGCGAGCTGGTGGCGGCGCTCACCGGCGCCGGCGTTCCGGCGATCGTCGTCACCCACGACTTCGCCGAAGCGGCGCTGCTCGCCGACGAGATCTGCGTCATGGACCGCGGCCGGATCGTGCAGCGCGGGACCGCCGCAGAGCTCTCCGCCCGGCCCGCGTCGGCCTTCGTCGCCGAGGTCGCGGGCTCGGTCGTGTTGACCGGGACGGCGCACCGCGAGAGCCGGGGGCTGACCGGGTCGAGCTGGACGGCGGCGGCCAGCTCCGCAGCACCGACCAGGTCGAGGGCCGCGGTCGCCGCCTGCGTCTTCCCCTGGGAGATCGCCCTGGAGCCGGCGGGCGCCGAGCCGCACGGCTCGGCTCTCAACCGGCTCGCCGTCGAGGTCGTCTCGGTGGCCGAGGTCGGAACTCGCGTCCGCGTGGGTCTTGCCGCACCGCAGCCGCTGGTGGCCGAGGTCACGGCCGAATCGACCCGCTCGCTGGGCTTGCGGCCCGGGCTCCTGCTCCGTCGCGACCTGGAAGGCGACGGCGACGCGGCTGGTGCCGCGCTAGCCGCCGATCTGGCTCATCGTCCGCGGCGGCTGGCGGAACCCGGGCTCGTTGACGCGGTGCTTGAGCTCCTTGCGCCAGACGGCGTCCCGGATCACCTGCTCCAGCTCATCGTCGCTTGCCCCGGAGCGCAGCGGATCGCGCAGATCGGTCTCGTGGATCGAGAACAGGCAGGTGCGGAGCTTGCCGTCCGAGGTGAGGCGGATGCGGTTGCAGTCGGCGCAGAAGGGCTCGGAGACCGGGTTGATGAAGCCGATCTCGCCGCCGCCCTCGACGAACCGGTAAGACCCTGGCCGTGGCATGCGGCTCGCGGGGGACCTCCTCGAGCCGGTGCTCGGCCTCGATCATCTCCCTGATCTCCCGGCCGGTG
Source organism: uncultured Solirubrobacterales bacterium (assembly GCA_963780305.1). GTDB lineage: Bacteria > Actinomycetota > Thermoleophilia > Solirubrobacterales > 70-9 > CAVVYV01. The sequence continues at coordinate 53,503 of CAWABN010000013.1, read as the reverse complement.
AGCACCGCGTCGGGCTCCCAGTTGCGGTCGGCGTCGAGCGGCATGAACTCGATGAAGCGCACCTGGTAGTCGGTGGTCCGCGCCAGCTCGCAGAAGCGCAGCACCTCGTCCTCGGTGAAGTCGCGCATGGCGATCGCGTTGACCTTGATCGGCCGCACCTCGGGGAAGGCCGCGATCGCCTCCAGGCCGCGCATCACCTGCGGAAGCGCATCGCGGCGGGTGATCTTGAAGAAGGCGTCCCGAGCCAGCGAGTCGATCGAGACGTTGAAGCGGTCGACCCCGGCGCGCACCAGGGCCTCGGCGTCGCGCTCGAGCAGGTAGCCGTTGGTGGTGACCGCGATCTCCTCGAGCAGCTCGATCTCCCGGAGCATCGCGACCAGCTTGGGGAACTCCCGGCGCACCAGCGGCTCGCCACCGGTCAGTCGCAGCGCCCTCACGCCCATCTCGGCGAACAGCCCCACCAGCCGCTGCGTCTCCTCGAAGCTGAGGATCTCGGAGCGGTCGAGCCATGGAAGGCCGTCGGCGGGCATGCAGTACTGGCAGCGGAAGTTGCAGCGGTCGACCACCGACACCCGCAGGTCGTCGATCATCCGGCCGTGCCCGTCGCGGAGCGGCTGCGCGTCGCATCACCGTGCGCCCGCTGCTTCCCGCGGCTCGTCGGCGGCCGCATCGTGGATCCGGCCCTTGACGGCCATCAGGCGACCGCCCTCGCGTCCCCGGCGTACGGCGGTGATCTCGCCCATGATCGAGATCGCCGTCTCGGCGGCGGTGAGCGCGCCGATATCGAGACCGATCGGAGCCGCCAGCCGCCCAAGCTCCTCGTCGGTCATGCCCTGCGCGAGCAGGCGCTCGCGGCGCTTCTCCTGGGCGCGGCGACTGCCCATCGCACCGATGTACTGGGCCTCGGAGCGAAGGGCGATCTTGAGCACGGCATCGTCGAGCTTCGGGTCGTGAGTGAGGACGGCGATCGAGGTCGCCCGGTCGATTCCCCCGAGCTGGTCGAGCGCCTTGTCGGGCCACTCGGCGATCACCAGCTCGGCCTCGGGAAAGCGGTCGGCGGTGGCGAATCGCTTGCGAGGGTCGACGACGAACGCGCGCCAACCCGCCATGCGTGGCCGCGGCGGCGAGCTGAGCGGCGAAATCGACCGCGCCGAAGATGATCAGGCGAGGCGGCGGGGCCACCGCGTCGACGAACAGGGTCCTGCCGTCGTGCTCGTGCAGCTCGCTGCGCTCGGACCACATCGCCTCGTCCGCCAGCGCCATCGCGGCGGCATCCAGCTCCGGGCTGCCCAGGGTCCCGACCGGCGGCCTCGCCCTCGGTCACCAGGAGCTTCGCGCCCACGTCTTTCGGGCCCTCGAGCACCGTGACCAGCGCCCCGCGGCCACCCCGGCGGGCGAGCTCGGCGAAGCGTCCCTGCAGGCCCGTGCCCTCGTAGGTCTCCACCCAGATCGAGATCTCGCCGCCGCACGGCAACCCGACGTCCCAGGCGTCCTCGTCGGCGATCCCGTAGTGCAGAAGCTGCGGGTCGTCGCCCGCGAGAATGCCCTCGGCGACCTGGACCACCTGCCCCTCGACGCAGCCTCCCGAGACCGCTCCGATCATCTTGCCCCCGTCGTTGACCGCCATCTTGGTTCCCGAGGGCTGCGGAGCCGACTTCTTCGTGTCGACGACCGTCGCCAGGGCGACCCGGTCGCCACTGGTGACCCAGCTCTCGACGGCCTCCATGACGTCCCTCATCTCAGCTCATCTCCCTCCGGCATCCGAGCCCACCAGCCAATCGAGTCCCTGCTCGACGATCTGGTCCTGATCGTCACGATATTTGAGCACCGAGCCCAGCGTCCGCTTCGCCGCGGAGGCGTCGAGGTGATCGACCCCGAGCAGCTCGAGCGCCGCCACCCAGTCGATCGTCTCGGCGATCCCCGGAGGCTTCTGCACCTCGCTCTGGCGCAGGCGGCGCACCGCCTCGGCGGCCTCGCTCGCCAGCTCCTCCGCCGTTCCCGGCACGCGCCGGCGAACGATCTCCACCTCGCGCTCGGGGCTCGGGTAGTCGATCCAGTGGTACAGGCAGCGGCGCTTGAGCGCGTCGTGCAGGTCGCGAGTGCGGTTCGAGGTCAGGATCACCGCCGGCGGCTGAGTCGCGCGAATCGTGCCGATCTCGGGAATGGTGACGCTGGACTCCGCCAGCAGCTCGAACAGGAAGGCCTCGAAGTCGTCGTCGGCTCGGTCCAGCTCGTCCACCAGGAGCATCGGCGGGCATCGGCCCCGCGTACTCGATGGCCCGGAGCAGCGGCCGGGGCGTCAGGAACTCCCTGCCGAACAGCTCGTCCTCGCGTGAACTCGGCGCCGGTCGCCTCCGTCGACCGGATCCTGAGCAGCTGGCGCGGATAGTTCCACTCATACAGGGCCTCCGAGACGTCGATGCCCTCGTAGCACTGCAGCCTGATCAGCTCGGTGCCAAGCGCCGCGGCCAACGCCTTGGCCGCCTCGGTCTTGCCGACGCCCGCCTCCCCCTCGAGAAGCAGCGGCTGCGGCAATCGCAGCGAGAGGAAGAGCGCCGTGGCGAGCCCGTCGTCGGCCAGGTAGTCGACCTGATCGAGCAGCCGCTTGAGCGACCCGATATCGGGAACCGCCGCGCTCAGGGGAGTCTCCGCGCCCGTCCGCACCGGAGCCGTCATGGTGAGCTTCCCGCCGCAGCCAGGATCGCCTCATAGTCCTCGCGCGTATCGACGTCGGGCGGGATCGAGCCCGGCACCCGGACCTCGACCACCTCGTCCTGCGAGGCGATCCATCAGCTTCCAGACCGCCTTGTCGCCGTGCAGCTCGCCCAGCTCGGCGAAGAGCCTCCGGCCGAAGGCCAGAGGATGTCCGCGCCCGTCGTCGTAGCGACAGACGGCCAGCATCGTGCCCGGCACCGCTGCCGCCGATCAGCGCCCGAACCGTCGCCGGCGTCACCCCCGGTTGATCGCCCAGCATCAACACAAGGAGATCGGCGCGAGGGTCCAGGGCACTCAGCCCCGCGGCGATCGACGAGGAGCAACCCTCGCCGTAGTCCGGGTTCTCGACCAAGTCGGTGCCCTGCAGGTCCACCCTGCGCCGCACCTCCGCGGAGCCGCCGCCGAGAGCCACGATCAGCTGGTCGAATCCGCTCGCCCGGGCGGTGTCGAGGGTGTGGCCGAGCAGCGTGCCCGAGCCGTAGGGAAGCAGCTGCTTGGGCTCGCCCAGCCGCCGCGAGCCTCCGGCCGCGAGCACCAGGCCGGTGACGAACCGTTCAGCGGGCTGCGCCACCGGCAACGCCCTCGGCGCTGAAGCTGTCGCGGCAGCCCTCCGAGCAGAAGTAGTAGCGCTCGCCGTCGCGCTCGAGCTGGATGCTCGCCGCGCTGACGGCGACCTCCATGCCGCAGACCGGGTCGACGGCCGCCTCGATCGGCAACACGGTCGGCGCGACGGCCGGCGGCGCGGGCGCCGGGGTGTATGCCTCGGCCGTGCCCAAGCGCCTCAGGGCGACGATCTCGGCAAGGATCGCGAGCGCGATCTCCTCGGGTGTCTCGGCTCCGATCTCGAGCCCCGCCGGGGTGTGGAGCTGGGCCAGCAGCTCTTCGGGCAGGTCGAGTGACTGCTTGACGGCATCGCCACGGATCTGGCTGGCGACCAGCGCGACGTAGGGAACACCGGCCCGCAGGGCCGCTGTGAGGACGCGCTCCTCGTCGTGTCCGTGGGAGGCCACCACGACGGCGGCATCGTCGGCGCGGGGATCGCTGTCCTCGGCCACGCTCAACTCGACCTTGTAGCCCAAGCGCCTCGCAAGGTCCGCCAACGCGACTCGCGATCGGGGCCTCGCCGACGATCCGTAAGGTCGAGGCGGGAAGGTGCGGGTTGAGGAAGATCTCCAGCGCACCGCCGCTGAGACAGGGATTCTTCACCGTCACGGCTCCCTCGGCCGCGGCGGGCTGGCCCTCGGCGCCCCCCGGCAGGATGCGTAGCAGAAGCGGCTCGCCGGCCTGCGATCACCCGGAGTGAGTAGAGGCGGACCGAGGCCTCCGCGCAGGACGCCTCCGACGAATCCCTCGATGGTTCCGTCGGGGCGGACGATCGCTGCGTCCCCCGCCCTGACGCTGGTCGGGCTCTGCGCGCGAACGACCGTCGCCTCGACGAAGGGCTCTATCCCGTCGATCCCATCCTCCGAATGCCCGGCCGGCTCACGCCCGATCATCGAAACCAAGGGTACTCCGGAGCCAACCTGGCCCCCGGGACTACGAGACCAGGTCCACGCCTACCCGGTCGGTTGCGCCGCCTCGATCCTGTACGTGGTCTGGGCGTCGAGCGAACCTTCGACGCCCTCCGGAAGCTCGAAGCTGCCGAACGTCCTCAAGGCAACGGCCTGGATCCTGACGCCCTCCGGGTCGCCGCCCTCGACAAACCAGCGGCCGTTGTCGAAGCGAAGCGCGTCCGGTGAGACCTCGAGCATCGATGCCGCCACCAACCCCGCCTTGTCGCGGAGCTTGCGAGCGGTGATCGCGACGTTCTCCTCCACCCGATCGCTCGGGGCGCTGTTGAAGCTGTTTCCCTCTCCGAACCGGTCTGTGTCCTCGTGCTTGACCTTGATGTCCTCGGGCGGGATCCCGAGCTCCTCCGAAGCGATCTCGGCGAGCCTGACCTCTTCTCCCTGGGACTGCTCGCTGAGGCTGAGCACCGCCTTTCCCGTCGGGTGCATACGCAGGAACACCGCTCTGTAGGCACCGCCGTCAGCCATGGCGCTCCCGATACTAATGCGCGCCTGATGGCGGCCGTCGCGGCCCCGTCGGATTCATCGCGTGGTCCTGCCGCGCTTGGGGCCGTAACCGCTGGGCATCGGCACGGGCTTCTGCGCCTTGGTTCGCTCGGCGCTCGGCCACGATGGCTCGGTGCCCTCGACTGCGGGGGCCGACCACCCCGCTGCGGACGAGGGGAGATCGCCGGTGGCGATCGCCTCGGCGACCTCATCGAGGGCGTCGAGGCAGTCGCCGCTGACCAGGGCGTCGCAGTGGGGCAGGGCCGCCGCCATCCCGCCGGCGCCGGGCGAGAACCCGGGGGCGGCCGCGCGCGGGTTGACCCAGACGATCCGGTGAGCCAGCCGGGCAAGGCGCTCCATCTCGCGGCCGACCAGCGCGGGATCGGCGCGCTCCCATCCATCCGAGAGGATCACGACGACGGCGCCGCGAGCCATGCCGCGGCGCCCGTACTGGTCGTTGAAGCTCTGCAGCGCCTCTCCGATTCGGGTGCCGCTCGACCAGTCAGGAGGGATGGCGGCTGCCCGTCGGATCGCCGCCTCCGGATTACGCCCGCCGAGCGCGCGCGTGAGACGCGTCAGGCGAGTCGCGAAGACGAAGGCCTCGGCCGGGGCGCCGCTGGCAACCGCCGAGGTCAGGAGATGCAGATAGGCGCGGGCGTACGGCTCCATCGAGCCCGAGATGTCGCAGAGCAGGACCACGCGACGCGGGCGGGTGCGCCGGCGGCGTCTGGCGAGGGTCATCGGATCGCCGCCGGTATGGAGGCTCGCGCGCAGGGTCCGGCGCAGGTCGAGGTGCTCGCCGCGTCTCGCCCGACGTCTCCTCCTCGAGCGGCGCCGCGGGACGGCCAGCTCGATTGCCGTCATCAGGCGCAGGAGCTGCTCGAGCTCGTCGGGCTCGAGCGCCTCGAAGCGCTTCTTCCTCAGGCGCTCCTCCTCGCTGGCCAGCGCCAGGGGGACCTCGACCTCGCGCGCCTCGTCGTTCGCCGTCGAGCCCGGATGTGGTCCCCCGCATGCCGCCCGCGCTCGGAACCGTGTTCCCCGGGCACGGACCGGGCCTTCGGGACTCGGCGGGCGCTCGCTCGGCTGAGAGCCGCTGAGCGTCGGGGAGTACGGGTCCCCGCGCTCCTCGTCCGGCTCCAGGGCCGGGTCGAAGACCGCACCGAAGACGCGATCGAACGTCGGCAGCTGAGCCTGCGAGGAGACGAACACCGACCGTGCCGTCCAGTACAGCTCCGTTCGCCTGACCGGGGCGACGAGCGCCAGCGCCCGCGCAAAGCGCGCCGCCCGCTCCGGGGTCGCGGGTACGCCCGCGGCGCGCATCCGCTGGCCGAGCGCAGTCGCCAGGGCCGGGAGGTCGATCCTGTCGAGCTCAGCCACGCCCGGCTCCGGATCAGCCGGCGATCACTGCGGCGGCTCGGCCTTGCCCTGCATCGCCGCCCAGACCCGTGCCGGGCTCAGCGGCATGTCGATGTGGGCGACCCCGTGGCTCTGGTACAGGGCGTCGCAGACGGCGTTGACGATTGCGGGCGGCGAGCCGTTGGTCGCCGACTCACCGACGCCCTTGGCACCGATCGGATGGTGCGGACAGGGGGTGACCGTCGCGCCGAGCTCCCAGTCGGGGCACTCGAGCGCGGTCGGGATCAGGTAGTCCATCATCGAGCCGTTCAGGCAGTTGCCCTGATCGTCGAAGCTGATCACCTCCATCAGCGCGATCCCGACGCCCTCCGCCAGGCCGCCCTGGATCTGGCCGTCGACGACCATCGGATTGATCCGCACCCCGCAGTCGTCGACGGCGATGAACCGCCGCAACTTGACCTCGGCTGTGTCGGGATCGACGTCCACGACGCAGATGTAGGCGCCACACGGATAGGTGAGGTTGGGAGGGTCATAAACCGACTGGCCGTCGAGCCCGCCCTCGAGCCCTTCGGGAAGCGGGGCCTCCCCATAGGCGGCCTCGGCGATCTCGTTGATGCTGGCCCCCTTCTCGGGGTCGCCCTTGACGTACCACCGGCCCTTCTCCCAGACGAGGTCGTCGGGGGATGTCTCCAGCATTCCGGCCGCGATCAGGCGCGCCTTGTCGCGCACCCGGCGGGCGGCGACGGCGGCGGCCGCGCCGGACACCGGCGTCGAGCGGCTGCCGTAGGTGCCGAGGCCGAAAGGCGTGCGGTCGGTGTCGCCGTGGCGGACCTGGATGTCGTCGGGGGAGATGCCGAGCTCCTCGGCGACGATCTGGGCGAAGGTGGTCTCGTGTGCCTGGCCCTGGGTCTGGCAGCTGATGCTGACCACCGCCTTGCCCGAGGCGTGCACCCGGAGGTCGCAGCCGTCGGCCATGCCCTGTCCGAGGACGTCCATGTGCTTCTTCGGTCCCGCGCCGACGACCTCGGTGAAGAAGGAGACTCCGATGCCCATCAGCTCGCCGCGCTTGCGCTTCTCGGCCTGCTCCCTGCGGAGATCGTCATAGCCGGCGATCCTCATCGCCTCCCGCATTGTCTTCTCGTATTCACCTGAGTCGTACGTCCAGCCGGTCTTGTTCTCGTAGGGGAACTGCTCGGGGCGGATGAAGCTCTTCATCCGCAGCTCGGTGGGGTCCACGTCCATCTCGAGCGCGAGCTCCCCGACCAGCCGCTCGATCAGATAGATCGCCTCCGTCACCCGAAACGAGCAGCGGTAGGCGACCCCGCCGGGCGCCTTGTTGCTGTAGACGGCCTTGACGCTGCAATGGGCCGCCTCGAGGTCGTAGGAGCCCGCGAACACGTGGAAGAAACCGGCTGGGAACTTCGAGGGCTGCGCCGTGCTGTCGAAGGCGCCGTGGTCGGCGATCACATCGACTCGGGCGCCCGTGATCCTTCCGTCCTTGGCGCAGATCTGCCCGCTCATCACGTAGTCGCGCGCAAATCCCGTGGACATCAGGTTCTCGGAGCGGTCCTCGACCCACTTGACGGGTCTCCCGGTGACGATCGAGCCGACGATCGCGCAGACATAGCCCGGATAGACGGGGACCTTGTTGCCGAATCCGCCACCGATGTCGTTGGTCATGATCCGGATCATGTGCTCGGGCAGGCCGGCCACCTGCGCGTACACGGTCCGGTGGAGGTTCGGCGCCTGGTTGCCGTTGTAGATATCGAGCTGACCCGTCTCCGGGTCCATGTCGGCGATCATCCCGCAGGTTTCCAGCGGCGCCGGGTGGCAGCGCGGGTAGATCATGTCCCGGCTGACGACGATGTCGGCCTCGGCGAAGACCCGGTCGCACTCCTCGGCGTCCCCGGCCTCCCATAGCGGCGTCGCCAGGTTGTCGGTCTGGTCGGGCTTGTCGTCTCGGATCACGGGCGCGTCCGGGTCAAGCGCCTTCCTGGCGTTGACCACCGCGGGCAGCGGCTCGTATTCGACGTCGATCAGGGGCAGTGCATCGCGCGCGGAGTAGCGGTCCTCGGCGATCACGAAGGCCACTTCCTGGCCCTGGAATCTGACCTTGTCCCCCGCGAGGACGGCCTGCGAGTCGTAGGAGATCGTCGGCATCCAGGCGAGGCCGAGGGTCTCGAGGTCCTTGGCGGTGATCACCCTGTGCACCTTCGGGTGCGCGAGCGCGGCCGAGGTATCGATCGAGACGATGCGAGCGTGAGCGTACGGGCTCCGCAGAATCGCTCCATGGAGCATGTCCGGCAGCACGATGTCGTCGAGATAGGTGCCCTGGCCCCGGATGAAGCGGGCGTCCTCCTTGCGCTTCATGTTGCCGTAGCCGATTGGCGTCTCTTTCGCGGCGGTTGTCGCCATTGTCATCTCCTTGCCTCGGCGCCCTCGTGCTCGGCGGCCCAGCGGATAGCCCTGACGATGTTGGCATAGCCGGTGCACCGGCAGATCGCGCCCGAGATCGCAGTTCGGATCTCGGCCTCGGAGGGGTCGGGGTTCTGATCAAGCAGGGCCCTGGCGGTCATGATCATTCCGGGCGTACAGAAGCCGCACTGCAGGCCGTGCTCCTCGTGGAAACCCTGCTGGACCGGATCGAGCTCGCCGTCGACCTCGATCGACTCGATCGTGCGGACCTCGTGCCCGTCGCAGGTGGCGGCGAGGGTCGTGCAGGACTTGACCGGCCGGCCGTCGAGGTGCACGACGCAGGCGCCGCAGTTGGAGGTGTCGCAGCCCCAGTGCGTCCCCGTCAGGCCGAGCGTGTCCCGCAGGAAGTGAACGAGCAGCAGAGCGGGCTCGATGTCCCGCGTGAACTCCTCGCCATTGACCTTGACCGTGACTTCCATTCAGCCCCCCTGGTTCAGTGCGCGTTCCGCGGCACGCCTCAGGGCGCGCTTGGTGAGCTCCCCGGCGAGGTGGCGCTTGTAGTCGACGGGCCCGCGCCCGTCCGCGGTCGGAGAGCAGTCCTCAGACGCCAGCTCGCCCGCTTCGGCGAACAGCTCCTCGGAGGGATCCCTGCCTCGCAGCAGCTCCTCCGAGCGCGTCGCGTGGATCGTGGTCGGTCCCGCGGCGCTCAGAGCCAGGCCTGCGTCGGCGATTGCGCCGCCGTCCATCCACAGGGCCGCGGACACCGCCACGATCGCCCAGTCGCCTGCCCGCCTCTCCACCTTCTCGTGGGCGCTGCCGCCACCCGACCTCAGAGGCAGGCGGATCTCGGTCAGGATCTGGGCGTCCTCGATCGCGGTTACGTAGGGGCCGACGTGGAAATCCTCCATCGAGACGACTCGCTCGCCGCCCGAGCCCACGATGACGACGTTCGCCTTCAATGCGGAGCAGACCGCCGAAAGGTCCTCCGCCGCGTCCGCCTGGGCGAGCGAGCCGCCGATCGTCCCGCGGTTTCGCACCGGGGGATCGGCGATCACGCTCTCGGCGTCGACGAAGATCGGGAAATGCTCGGCGAGCAGCTCCGACTCCAGCAGCTCGCGGTGTCGGGTCATCGCACCGATCCGGATCTCTCCATCCGCCTCCCTGATGTAGGAGAGCTCGTCGAGCTCGTTGATGTCGATCAGGCGCTCGGGGTTCGCGAGGCGCAGCTTCATCATCGGCAGCAGGCTGTGCCCGCCGGCCAGGATGCGGGTCTCGGGCCCGTACTTCTCGAGCAGCTCGATCACGTTCTGGACGCTCGTCGCCCGCTCGTACTCGATTGGTCCGGGGGTCTGCACTGGAGAACCTCCGCTGCCCTACTCACCTACCCGACGCCGTCGAGTCGTCGGACGCTTGCCCATCATCGGCGGGCCTCGGGGGCATCCACCCCGATGGTCGGGGACCTCGGTTGATGCCTCGGTCCTCCGGGCTCTTCGGTGATCGGACCGCTCGGGTTCCGGTAGAGCGAGCGCGCCGCGGCACTCGCGTAGGTCGGATCTCTCAGGGCGGCGCCGGAAATCGCTCCGGCGCCGAGCGGGCTCTCCCGTCCGAGCCGCGCCAGCTGAACCGCGCCCCTCGTATACACCTCATCGATGTTCTTCACCTCGCCCGACCTCCCCTGCCGCTCGAGCACGGAGGCCCCGGCGCCGGGGAAGACCGACTCGACCAATCCTGCGGCGTCGTCCTGACCGGCCTTCTTGTCGAGCAAACCCTCGAGCAGATCGGTCCCCGCGGAGAGGTCCTTGTTGATCGCCTCCACGACGCCGTTCACCGGCTTGCTCTTGGTCACGATTCCGCCCACCGATGCGATCACCGCGTCCAGCGCCGCGGTGATCTTCCGAAGCTCCAGGATCACGGCAACCAGATACACGACCAGCGCCAGGATCACGAGGACCACCGCGATCAGCGTGACTACTGCGGCGGGCTCCATCTCAGGCGTCCTCGAGGATGGTGTCGAGTGAACCGCCGTAGTTCGCGACTACGGCGACCGTCTGGCTGACCTGCTCCTGAGTCGTGTTGAGCAGCTCGACGGCGTCGAGGTCCTTCGACCCCGCCTCCGCCACCGGTTGGAGCGCCTCGACTGTGGACGTGACGGCCCTGGCAGCGCTGAGGACGCCTCGCAGCAGGATGACGACGACCGGCACGATCACCAGCAGCAGGACGGCGTTTCCGATCCACCAGATCGTCATTGCTTCCTCGCGTGCTCCGCGACGATCGCGGCCTTTTCGGCGACCCCCGGCATCAGGCCGATGATCCCCTCGAACTGAGCGTTGATCGCCTCCACCGCAGGGCGCAACGGGCGCAGATGCTCGGACTCGACGGTCGTCAGCGCGGAGCCGAGAGCGCCCAGGTCCTCGGCGATCGAGTTGAGGAGCCGGCGGATCTCGATCAGGGCGAGGGCGAGCACGACCACGAGGATCACGGCCTCGGCCACGCTCAAGACGATCAGCAGGTTGGTGCTCATTGCGTCTCCTCGGCGTAGCCTTGCGAAAGCGCGTTCATGTAGCCGTCCTGGACCACCCCTTCCGCAGCGATCTGCTCCAGCACCGGCGCCGTGGCCTCGAGCTGCGGGATGTTCGCCGTGTTCTCGGCCACGTTCCCGGCGGACGCCAGGAGGCCGCGGACGCTCGTCTGGATCCTCCTCAGCAGGAGGAGTAGGAACAGGAGCATCGCCGCTACGACGAGGGCGACGACGAGGCCCACCGCCAGGGTCACGTACCAGAGGGTGCGCTCCGAGCCGGCGAGTGCGAGCGGAGCGTCCATCAGTGCCCGACGGCCGCCTTCCTCAGCGCGCGAGCGGCATGGAGGATCCTGACGCCGGAGTCGTTGACCTTGGCGACGCCGCCGAGCTCTTCGGTCTGCTCACGGATCACCTCGACGGCGTCGTTCGCGGTCTCGGCCTGCTCGGCGATCCGCTTCGCCAGGACGAGGATGGTGACGACGATGATCACCGCGACGAGGACCACGACGGCCCCGAGCCCGAGACCGATGTACCAGGAAGTCGTGTCCGCGGCGATCAGCACTCCGTTGCCTCTCCGACGGCGGCACCGCCCATGGCGCGAGGATATTACAAGCGGTGTCCCGCTTTCCAGAGCGCGGGAAAGCTCAGAGCTTGGCGAGGTTCTCGGAGAATTCCTTGATCATTCCCTCGGTCACAGCGGCGATGACGCCCTCCCCCATCTGCGCGGCCTTGCCGGTGACGTTGATCTCGGAGTGAAGCGCGACCTCGGTCCTATCGCCGTTGCCTGTCAGCTGCATCGAAACCTTCGCGTCCGCGTTGCCCTGGCCGCCGGCCTCCTTTGCCCGGGCGTTCATCACCGCCCGATGGGCGGCGTCGTCCTGTTCGACGATCTCGGCGGGCCCGGAGTAGTTCATCGACATCGACCCGAGCTTGATCTTGACCTCGGCCTTGACGGCGTTGTCGCCCGTCGTCTCGAGGATCGTCGCGCCCGGTACGCACGGCACCACTCGCTCGAGGTCGACCATCGTGCTCCAGACCTCGTCGATGGGCTTCTCCACTGTGAACGAATTGTTGAACTCCATCAGGAGCCTCTCCTCGGAGTCATGTGGTCAAGCCTGCCTGCATCGTTCAGGAACGCTCGGTGGCACTTATACAGACTCGAATCGCGTTGGTAGGGTCCCGCCGCTGCCGAACCGGAAATGACCGACCACGATCACCAAGCACCCTGATGTCGATCAAGTCAGGCGCCCACGAGCTGGGACCGGAGAACGCCACCCTTCAAGTCAAGACCGAGCGGCGGGGAGCCGCCGCGATGGCGGGTCACGACCTGCTCATCGACGTCACGTCCTGGGAGGGAACCCTCGACGTTGGCGAGGATCCCGAGCGGTTCAGCCTCGACCTCAGAGCCGATGCAGGCTCCCTGCAGGTGAGGGAGGGCACCGGGGGAGTGCAGGCGCTGGGCGAGGACGACAAGGTCGAAATCAAGCAGACCATCGAAGAAGAGGTGCTGGGGACACAGGCAATCGAGTTCCACTCCACCGAGGTCGAGCCCTTGGACGGTGGGCGGCGCCTACGGGTCAGTGGCGAGCTCACCTTGAACGGCAACACCCACCCGCTCGATTTCCTCCTCGACGTCAGCCCCGAGGGTCAGGTCTCGGGTCACGCCACTGTCACCCAGTCCGATTGGGGTATCAAGCCGTACTCGGGGCTGTTCGGCACCCTCAAGGTCAGAGACGAGGTCGAGGTGGTGGCCGAAGCGTCCTTCCCCACGTAAGCTGAGCTGACGAGCGCGCTCGCTCGCCATCAGGTCGTTGTCAGAGCGATGGAAGCCGGTAGTCGTTGAAGTACCAGAGCGCGCTCGGTGGTGGTCGCCGCCGCCCCGATCGCACTCTGGGACCAACAGGCCGCGACGCTGGAGCGAGCCGTTTCGAGCTTCGTCCCTTAAGCGCCGCGCTCCCCATCGGTCTCGGACGGCGGAACCCGGCGAATCGGTGCCCGCCCCCGCGGCTGTTTCGGCCGCTCGCGCGCCGGGGCCGGCGGGATCGGGACGCTGACCGGGCCATCGGTGGCGATGGTCACCGCACTCCCATGGTGGGTGACCTCGAGCGGATCGCCCTCCACCATCGTGTAGCGCGCCTCACGATGGTTGATCTCAACCCGGATTTGACGGCCCTTGAATCGGAAGCCGAACGCGAGTCTGGTGATCGCATCCGGCAGCCGGGGCATCAAAGTGAGCTTGGCGTCGTGGTCGCGGATCCCGCCGAAACCCGCGACAGCGGCTATCAGGGCGCCACCAAGCGAGGCCAGATGTAACCCATCGCGGGTGTCGTGATGGATGTCGTCCAGGTCGAGGAGGGCGGCCTCGGCGAAGTAGTCATAAGCGAGGTCGAGGTGCCCGACCTCGGCGGCGACCGCCGCCTGGATACTGGAGGAGAGTGAGGAGTCGCGGACGGTGAGGGCCTCGTAGTAGTCGAAGTCACGCGCTTTCTCCTCGGCCGAGAAGGCGTCGCCCCTCATGTAGAGCGCGTGCACCAGGTCGGCCTGCTTCACGACTTGCTTCCGGTAGAGATCGAAGTAGGGGAAGTGCAGCATCAGCGGGTACTGGTCCGGGTTCGTACCGGCGAAGTCCCAGACCGCGTGCTCGGTGAACTCGTCGGCCTGCGGATGAACCCCGAGCGCCTCGTCGTAGGGGACCATCATCGCGGCTGCCGCATCGCGCCAGGCCGCCGTCTCGTCCGGATCAACGCCCAGCTCCCGTGCTCGATCCGGCTGGCGCTCGACCGCATCGGCGGCTCCCCTCAGGTTTCGCTCCGCCATCAGGTTCGTGTAGACGTTGTTGTCAGCGATCGCGCTGTACTCGTCCGGGCCGGTGACGCCATCGATCCGAAAGCGTCCCTGGGCGTCGTGGTGACCGAGTGAGCGCCAAAGCCGCGCCGTCTCGACGAGCAACTCGAGTCCGGCCTCGCTCTCGAAGTCGTCGTCTTCCGTGATCCCGAGATAACGGATCACGGCGTTGGCGATGTCGGCGTTGATGTGGAAGGCGGCCGTACCCGCCGGCCAATACCCGGAGCATTCCTGACCGCGGATCGTTCGCCAGGGGAAGGCCGCTCCCTCAAGCCCGAGCACCTTGGCGCGCTCGCGCGCCAGGTCCAGCGTCGCATGGCGCCAGCGAAGCGCATCCCGAGCCGCCTCCGGAAACGAGTACAACAGTGCCGGCAGGACGAAGGTCTCGGTATCCCAGAAGGTGTGACCGTCGTACCCGTTTCCCGTCAGCCCCTTTGCCGGGATCGCCCGCTGCTCGGCACGCGCCCCAGCCTGCAGCAGGTGGAAGTAGGCGAAACGGACCGCCTGCTGGAGCTCCTGATCGCCCTCGATCTCGACGTCCGCGCCATCCCAGAAGTGATCGAGGAACTCGCGCTGGCCATCGGCCAGGCCCTCCCAGCCTTTGTGGCGGACGCCGGCGAGCGCCCCCTCGACCTGGTCGCGGATCGAGGGAAGCGAACGCTGACTCGACCAGCCGTACGCAAGGAACTTGACCATTCTCAGGCGCTGGCCGGGATCGAGCTCCGTGGTGATCGTGACCCTGCCCAGGTCCTCGCTGCTCTCCGCCGCCGTCGCGGTTTCGGGCGGACCGTCGACGACGTGGTCCATCACCGCCGCCATCAACAGGTTGCTTTTCTTCGTCCGATGCATGAGCGTCACCCGAGCCTCGTGATCGGAGAAGAACTCAGAGCGGAGCGCGTCGGTCACGGCGGCGCCGGCGCGGGGATCTCCGTCGTCTGGGGCGGGCAGTGGCTCGTTCGCCACCAGCTCCGACTGGACGACGAGCGAGGCACTGTCCGCCAGCGGCTCGACCTCATAGAGGATGGCGGCCACCGAGCGGTGGACGAGGGAGACGAGCCGCACCGAGGAGAGGCGGATCGCCTGTCCTGCCGGCGACACCCACTCGGCCTCGCGGCGCAGCACCCCCGCCCGGAAGTCCAGAACCCGCTCGTGCCGGCGCAGCTCGCCGTAGCGGATGTCGAACGGCTCGTCGTCGACGAGCAGGCGAATGATCTTGCCGTTGGTGACGTTGATCAGCCTCTGCCCGGCCTCCGGATAGCCGTAGCCGCCCTCCGGGTATGGCAGCTCCCAGGTCTCGTAGAAGCTGTTCAGGTAGGTGCCCGGCAGGCCATGGGGCTCACCCTCCTCGAGGTTCGCCCGCATCCCGATATGGCCGTTCGAGAGGGCGAAGATCGACTCGGTGTTGGCGAGCACCGAGAGGTCGAGCGGCGTCTCCCGAAGCGCCCATCCCTCGGGGTGAAAGCAGACGTGCTCGATCATCGCTCTTCCAGCAGCTCCGCCAGATCTCGCACCACGACGGTGGCCCCGTGCTCGCGCAGCGCCTTCGCGTGCCCGACCCGGTCGACGCCGACGACGGAGGCGAAGCCTCCGGCCCGGCCCGCTTCCACCCCGGCGAGGGCGTCCTCGAAGACCGCCGCGGCGTCAGGGGCAACGTCCAGGGCCCGCGCGCCGGCCAGGTACATGTCCGGTGCCGGCTTTCCCTTCAGGTGCTGGCGCTCTGCGACGACGCCGTCGATCCGGGCCTCGAGCAGTTTCTCGATCCCGGCGGCAACCAGGACGTCGTGGGCGTTATTGCTCGACGAGACAACCGCCCGCCGCAGCCCTGCCTCGCGCGCCGCCTCCAGGTACCGGCGCGACCCCTGATAGGCCTCGACGCCCTCCTCGTGGATCATCCGGAGGACGATCTCGTTCTTCCGGTTGCCCAGCCCGCAGACGGTCTCGGCGCTCGGTGGATCGCTTGGCTCGCCCTCCGGCAGCGTGATTCCTCGCGAGGCGAGGAAGGAGCGCACCCCGTCGTACCGCGGCTTGCCATCGACGTAGGTCCCATAGTCGTCGGCAGAGTCGAACGCCACGAAGTCCTCCCCCGTTCTTGCCGCCCTCGCCTGCAGGTACTGATCGAACATCTCCTTCCAGGCTGCGGCATGCACCTTCGCTGTCTCCGTCAGCACCCCGTCGAGATCGAAGAGGCACGCCCGCACGCTTGCCGGGAGACCGAGCACAGCGGAAGCGTACGAGAACGCGTCTAGAGCTCGAGAAGCTCGGCGTAGGTGAAGCTCAGTACTTCGCTGGGCTCATCCGGCGCGCTGGGGGTCTGGCTGACGCTCCGCCTTCTCGGTTAGCAGTGCGCGGTGCCTCGCTGCCCTCACGGCGGCGGTGAGGGTCTCGATGTCGTAGGCACCTCGGTGGCGCCTCCCGTTGATGAAGAAGCCCGGCGTTCCGGCGACCCCGCTGGTGTCGGCGCTCGCCACATCCTCCGCCACGCGACCCGCGTACTTGCGACGCTGAAGCTCGTCCCAGAAGCGATCGACGTCGAGGCCCAGCTCCTCCGCGTAGCGCGCGAGATCCCCCGGCGCTAACTCGTCCTGGTGCTGGAGGAGCTTGTCGTTCATCTCCCAGAAGGCGCCCTGGGCGGCCGCCGCCTCTGTCGCCTCCGCCGCCATCTGTGCGTTCGGGTGGACGTCGTTGAGGGGAAGGTGGCGCCAGACGTAGCGGAGGTCGTCGCCGAACGAGACGAGCAACTCGCGAACGACGACCTCCGCCTGTCCGCAGTAGGGGCATTGGTAGTCGCCGTACTCGACCAGCGTCACCGGCGCCTGCTCCGAGCCCCGGATGTGGTCGCGATCGGGATCGACCTCGTCGGAGAGGTCGAGCAGCTCCTCGGCGGTGCCGGCGATCTGGCGCGCCCTCACCTCGGCGGGTAGGCGTCTGATCAAGCGAAAGACGCTCCAGGAAAAGAGCGACGCCAGGACTGCCGCCGCGAGGACGCCGATCTTCGCCTCCTCGAGCTGCTTCCCGTCGAAGGCGATGCTCGAGATCAGCAGCGAGACGGTGAACCCGACACCGGCGACGGCGCCGCCTCCGACGATCACCGGCCAGCTCAGCGCCCGGCGCAGGCCGGTGAGCCAGGACCGCGAGGCGAGCCATGTCGCAGCAACGATGCCGAGTGGCTTGCCCACCACATAACCGAAGACGATTCCGAGGGTTATCGGCGAGGTGACGGCGTCGCCGAGCAGCTGCCCGTCGATGTGGATGCCGGCGTTTGCGAGCGCGAACACCGGCACGATCACATAGCTCGTCCACGGGTGAAGCCGGTACTGGAGCAGCTCGTTCGCGGAGATCGCGGTCGCCACGCTTCGCTGCGCCGAGCGGGCGAGCTCCGGCGTGGGCTGCTCGCGGAAGGACCGCGCCCGCTCCGTCACCCGCTCGAGGTCGCCCCGCGCGGGCGGATACGCCGTCGTCACGAGCCCGACCGCGAGGCCTGCGACAACGGGGTCGATTCCCGACTCGAACAGCGCTATCCACAGCGCAACTCCGAGAACCACGGCGGCTTGCCTGCGCCAGGCCTCTGGCGCGTACCGGAGCGCCAACAGCGTCAGGAAGATGCCGACGGCCAGCGCCAGCGGAAGCCAGGAGATGTTCTCGGTGTAGACCGTGGCGATCACCACCAGCGCAACCAGGTCATCGACCACCGCGAGCGTGAGCAGGCGCAGGCGCAGGCGCGTGCCACCGGGCGCCACCAGCGCCAAGACGCCGAGCGCCAAGGCGGTGTCGGTCGACATCGCTGCTCCCCAGCCGTGCGCCCCCTCGCCGCCCGCGTTGAAAGCCAGGTAGATCGCGATCGGCACCGTCATCCCGCCGAGCGCCGCGGCGACCGGGATCGCCGAGGCGCCGCCGCTCGCGGAGCTCTCCTGTGTCGAACTCGCGCTTGGCCTCGAGGCCGACCACCAGGAAGAAGAACGTCATCAGGCCCTGATTGACCCACTCCCGCAGATCCAGGGAGATGCCCTCGCTGCCGAGGCTGATCGAGAGGTTCGTCGTCCAGAACGACTCGTACGAGTCCGGCCACGGCGAGTTCGCCCACAACAGCGCCGCGACCACCGCGCCCAACATAACCAAGGCGCCGCCGGTCTCGGCGCTCAGGAAGTCCCGAACCGGGGCCGCCAGGTTCCGCGCCCAGGCAGTCTTGCCCGTAAACGAAGCAGACCGCGCCGAGGCCGATCGATCCGATCCGTTGCCCGGCGGCTCCGCTCCCGCTTGCGCGCTCATCGTTCGGCCCAGCCTACGCGCGGGGGGCTCGCTCGAGTGCTTACGCGGTCCGGTCTTGTGTCTCAGACCGCCAATGCTGTCTCGAGGTTGTCGAAGCACCCCTCCCAACCGTGGCGGTGACTCTCCACGTCCTCCTTCGTGAGGCCGCTGTCGGTCAAGACGACCGTGGTGGCATTCCCTCGATCGATGAACTCGAGCTCGATCAGCTGCTTCTTCGACTCGTCGTCCCGATCCCAAAGCCAGGTGAACGAAAGCCGCCGCGGCGGGTCGATCAGCGTGTACTCGCCGCTTCCGCCGTGCTCCGCGCCGACCTCGGGATCGCGCATCGTGATCCTGACGCGGCCGCCGACCCGCAGATCGACCTCGGCGAAAGGGGTCTCCCATTCAGGCTCCGCGTGGAACCAGCGCTTCAAGACCTCGACGCTGGTCCACGCCTCGAAGACCTCGTCGGCCGACGCGTCGAACGTGCGCTCGACCCTCAGAACCTCGCGGGCCTCATCCGCCTGACTCATCAGCAGCTGACAGTATATAGTTAGCTAGATGGCTAACGGTACTTTCAGGGCCCTCGCCCACCCTGTTCGAAGGGGAATAGTCGAGCGGCTCAGCGACGGGAGCTCGACGGTCGGCGAGGCGACTCGAGACCTGGGTGTGTCGAAGCCGACGATCTCCAGGCACCTGAAGATGCTGGAGGAGGCGGGCGTCGTCGTCCGGGTGATCGACGGCAGGACCCACCGCTTGACGCTCGACCCCACCCCGCTCGGAGAAGCAAGCGAGTGGATCGATCTGCAGCGCGCCCGATGGGAGAGCATGTTCGACGCGGTCGAGGGGTACCTGCAAGAGCGAAAGGAGAAGCAATGAGCGCCACCTTCCCAGCCGAGTCGGCGACACTCGTGCCGCCCTCAGCCGGACCCGTTCAGCTACCCACGCCGATGGAACCGGATTGCTTCTGCTGCTTCTGCTCCTCGCCGGGGCCGGACTGGGCGGTGACCGTCGGCCGGATGGATGGCATGGACGCCGGCCCGGGGACCGATCTCGGAGGGCTGGACTGGTTCATCGTCGGCTGGGCGGTGATGATGGCCGCGATGATGCTGCCGTCGCTCTTCCCGGCGGCCCTCCGGTACGCGCGGATTCGGAGTGGAGATTCGGATCGCGACCGTACGTCCTCCTTCGGTGCGACGGGCTTGTTCGTAGCCGGCTACCTGGCCCCTTGGGTGATAGTTGGGGCGCTCGCCTACGCGGTGATCGAGGGCGCTCGCTCGTTTAACCTCGCCTTCCTGGCCTGGGATGAGGCGGGGCCGTACGTCGCCGGCGGGGTGATCGTTGGAGCCGCTCTCTACGAGTTCACCGCGGTCAAGCGAGCCTGCCTGCGCCACTGCCGGAACCCCCGGTTCGCCCCCGAGGATCTGCGCGGCGGGCCGATCGGGCCTCTGCGTACCGGCCTCGTGCACGGCGGCTACTGCGTCGGCTGCTGCTGGGCCTTGATGGCGGCGCTGTTCGCGCTGGGCGTGATGAGTATCGGCTGGATGGTCTTGATCGCCGCCTTGATCGGGATCGAGAAGCTGCTTCCCGGCGGAGCGCTGGCGAGCGCCGCCACTGCCGCCCTCCTCGTCGTCCTCGGGATCGGGGTCGCGACCGCCCCGAGCGACGTGCCCGGCCTCACCGTCCCAGGATCGCCGGCCGCGGAGCGTTCGATGGAGGCGATGGGCATGGATCAAAGCGACAATGAAATGAGTCCGATGGAGCCGGGGATGTCTCGATCAGATGACGACCCCGGCGCCGCGGCGACAAAGGAGGAAATGCGATGACGGAGCATGAGGTTGTGACACCGGAGGAATGGAATCGCGTCCGCGACGACCTGCTCAAGGACGAGAAGGAGCTGACCCGCCGCAACGACGAACTGACGCGGCGGCGGCGTGAGCTGCCGTGGGTGCCGGTCGAGAAGGAGTACAGCTTCGAGACCGACGATGGAACGAAGACGCTGGCCGAGCTCTTCGATGGCCGCTCGCAGCTGCTCATCTACCACTTCATGTTCGGCCCGGTCTACGAGGCGGGCTGCACGGTCTGCTCCTCGATCGCCGACAACCTCGATCCAAACGCGACCCACCTGAGGGCCAGGGACGTGACCCTGATGCTCGTCTCCCGGGCGCCGCTCGAGAAGCTCCAGGCGTACAAGGAGCGGATGGGCTGGAACATCGACTGGGCCTCGACCGCCGGCAGCGATTTCAACCGCGACCTCGGCTTCACCCACACCGAGGAGGAGCTGAAGCCGTTCCTGGAGGGCGAGATTCCCCCAGTTGTCCAGCAGATGGCGGAGAGGTCCGGAACGGACCCGGCCGGATACGTCGCCGAGTCGCCGGGGCTGAGCGCCTACAAGCTCTCGGACGGCGTCGTCTATCGCACCTACGTGACCACGTCGCGTGGGCTCGAGCCGACGATGGGTTACTACTTCCTCCTGGACCGCACGCCGGTGGGGCGGGACGAGGGTGGCTCGCAGCCATTCTGGCTCCACCGCCACGACGAGTACTGAGTCGGCGGGTGGTCTTGATCAGTCGGGGCGGCCGCTTGGATCGTGTCGTGCCGCGCGCTCGCGGAGCGCATTCACGATGAACTCGGCGTACCACGACGCCCAGTCCTCGTCGCGCTCTCCCCCGAGCTCCTCCTTCTCGTACTGACCGTGCGCCTTCTCTGCCTCGCGGAGGAGACGGGTGAGCTCTTCTTTCGTTAGATCCGCGAGGGCCACTGCGGCGAGTCTACGGCGGGCTAGAGGGCGGCGAGTCGGTCGTGGACCAGCCGGACCGCCATCGACCCCTCGCCGACCGCAGAGGCGACGCGCTTGATCGATCCGGAGCGGACATCGCCGACGGCGAAGATCCCGGGACGGCTGGTCTCCAGGAAATATGGGGGATCGCCGTTGTGCTCCGCGAGAGCCCCGTCCTGGACGTCCCGGCCGGTGAGCAGAAATCCGGCGTCGTCGGTAGCCAGCTGGCCCTCCAGCCACTCGGTGTGGGGCGAAGCGCCGATGAAGACGAACAGCGCCTTGGCGGGGACCGCGCTCCGCTCTCCGGAGCGGGTGTCGGCGACGGTCACCGTCTCCAGCTCGCGCTCGCCGCCGAGCTCGACCACCTCCGAGTGGAGGCAGACCTGGACCAAGTCGTTGCGCTCGATCTGATCGACGAGATACCGCGACATCGACTTCGCCAGATCACCGCCCCGGATCAGGAGCCGGCATTGCGACGCGTGCCGGGACAGGAACATCGCTGCCTGGCCGGCTGAGTTTCCGCCGCCGACGATCAGAACCGGATCGCCGGCGCAGAGCTGCGCCTCCGCCTGGGTGGCGGCGTAGTAGACCCCGCCCATCTCGAACTCGTCGAGCCGCGGCACGTCGAGGCGGCGGTATTGCGCCCCGGTGGCGATCACCACGGTGCGGCCGGTCGCCGTCTCGCCGTTCGAGAGCTCGATCTCATGCCGGCCCGGTTCACTGGTCATCCGGACGGCCGCGGCCGGCACAGCCAGGCGGGCACCGAACTTGAGCGCCTGGACACCGGCGCGCTGGGCCAGCTCGCTGCCCGACACTCCGGCGGGGAAACCGAGGTAGTTCTCGATCCTTGCCGATGTCCCGGCCTGACCGCCGGTGGCGACCGCCTCCACTCCCTGAACGTCGAGCCCCTCTGAAGCGGCATACAGCGCCGCCGCCAGCCCGGCCGGCCCGGCGCCGACGACCACGAGGTCGCAGAGCACCGGGGTCGCGCCTTTTGACCCGAGGCCGATCGCCCTCCCCAGCTCGGCATTGGTCGGGTTGCGCAGGATCTCGCCGCCGCTGGCGATCACGACCGGGGTCTGATCGGGCTCGATGGCGAGTCCACCCAGCAGGGCCTCCGCGTCGTCGTCCTCCTCCAGATCGATCCATTGGTGGGGCATGCGGTTGCGGGCAAGGAACTCGCGCAGCCGGCGCGAGTCGGGCGAGAACCGGGAGCCGATCAGCTTGATTCCCGTTTCGGCGTCGATCAGGAACGAGCGCCGGGCCATGAAGGCGCCGAGGATGATGTCGCTCAGGGCCTTGTCCTCGGCGACGATCTCGCGCAGCTTCTCCACGGGGACCTGGATCACCTCTCCGCCGTCGCTGACCACCCCGCTCAGATAGAGCCGCTGGCCGGTGAGCATGCTGAGCTCGCCCAGGAACTGGTGCCGGCCGAAGACGGCGATCACCCTGTTCTCCCTCCCATGTCCCTGAACGATCGCTACCGACCCCGACTCGATGACGAAGAAGTCGGCGCCCTCGTCGCCCTCGGCGAAGAGGACATCGCCGTGCGCCACCGTGCGGCTGCGGCCGAGCCCCCGGAATCGCGCCATCTGGCTCTCGTCGAGGCGAGGGGAGGAGCCATTCTCGTCGGGGGTCTCCGGCAACCCGGCGGCGATCTGAGCGTCTGCTCGACTCACGGCCGGCGCTCGCTCAGGATCGCGGGGACGCGCTCGCCGAGCGGGACTAGCTTCGAGATCACTTCATCGAGGCTAGCGCCGTCCCGTGAGTCCGATCCTCGTTAGCCGAGTCACGCCGCAAAGGCGGCCGTCTAGTTGAGTCGGGGCGACTGGATTTGAACCAGCGACCTTTCGGCCCCCAGCTCAAGGGATCCGGTTTCGCCCTACTCCTCTTGTGCCCGCTCAGGCACGAATCCGGTCTCTGAGTTCTGCTCAGTTCCTCTCAATTTGGACCCCGAATTGGACCCCGTAGCCGATCGCAAGCAGCGGAGTGGACGAGCGAAACCCCCGCATTAGCGGGTTTCTGTCAGTCGGGACGACTGGATTTGAAGCAGCGACCTTTCGGCCCCCCAGCCGTGCCAACACGCGGATTCCTGTTTCGCTGCAAAGTCCGCGTGAAGAGAAGGAAATCCCTGCGTAACGAAGCGCTCGCGAACACGCGGATTCTTGACGCACTGGGCCGAAGGGCTCTGTGAACATGAGCGGCATCTAGCCCCGGGGTGCGCTGGACTCCGCGGCCTCGGCGAGGCGCGGGAAGTAGTGGGCCGCAATCGCGAACACGACCTCGACTAGTTGCTCCCCGGTCGGGGGCTGCTTGGCGTCGGCGATATCAGGCGGCATCGGGAGTCCGCTCTGCTTGGCGTGCTCCAGCAACCCCGGGCCGATCGCCTTGCCGAGGGTGCTGAGCGCCTGGCCGAGCTTCACCTTGGTCAGCTGCCACTCGGGCACAAGCCGCGGGTGGACGTCGGGCCAGGGGCGGGTCGGTCATCGTTGCGGTCCGCTCAAGGCGCTTCCGCCGCACGCCTGAGCGTGTGCAGGCTCCACCCCACGGCGAACATGCCCATGCCGTTCAGGATGAACCCGAGACCGACGAGCAGCGCGAGCGTCGCGAAGCCGATGTTCGGATCGCTGACGATCACGATGCCGGCGAGCAGCTCCACCGCTCCGGCGAAGATGTTCCAGCCGCGGTTCTCATCGACTTCGAAGGCGGCGATGACGCGGACCACACCGACCGCAATCAGCCAGATCCCGATCAGCAATGCGACCGCCGCGATCCCTCCGATGGGATGGCGGATGAGCAGGACCCCGACGATCGCTGTGAGCACCCCGAGGAGCGCGAGTGATCCGCGGCTCTGAGTGCCGTGCATCAGGGAGGCAGCCAGCTCGAGGATCCCGTCGAGGAGCAGGAAGATCCCCGCGATCACCGCCAGCGTCGCCAGGCTGTCACCCGGCTTGATCAGGATGATGATCCCCGCCGCGATGCTGAGCAGGCCGACGAGTAGAAGCAGCCACCACCCTCCGGTGGCCACGCGCACGTCGGCTGAAGTCACTGGATCAGCCATCTCTCCTCCTCCACCAGGTCACAGTCACCCTACCCTCGCGATCCCACGGGCACAAGCTCACATGTCCGGTGGGTCTGGGTCCTCGAGCAGAGTGAAGGCGGCGATGTCCTCGCAGGGAATCGGGTGCTGATCCTGCAGGTAGATCACGCAAGGTGACTCACTTGTCTCGTCGAGGAAACCCCCGACCACGCCACCGTCCCGGAGCTCGATCCGAATCGGCGCGTCCCTGGCGCGACTGCTGCGAAGCTCGGCCAGGCTGCTCGCGTACCAGGACGCACCCCGGTCAACGGGCGCGGCGTAGCGCACGTTGAGCTCGAAATCCACTGGGTTGAGTCAATCAAACGACACGAGGGGGAATTCGCCGCCCTGGTCGTAGCGCCAGGCGGGTCCGATAGCTTGATGTCCTACCTAGAGAGGAGCTCCGATGCTGCTTCTGGCCGATTTCACCCTGGGCAATCTCCTGGTCGCAATGATTGCCTTCTTCTTCTTGTTCCTTGCGGTCTGGATGTTCATTGCCGTCTTCGCTGACATCTTCACTCGCCACGATCTTTCTGGATGGGCAAAGGCGGGTTGGGTCCTGCTGATCTTCATCCTCCCGCTGATCGGGATTCTGATTTACCTGATTGCACGCCCGGCGGAGGTCGAGGCGCGGGGGATGTTCAACTAGGGAACCTCGACTCCCGCGCACAGCTATCCGGCCGACTGTGTCTCGGGCGGATCCTCCTTGTGGTGCCTGGCGTGTCTGGTGGCGTGTCGCTCCTCGCGCTCCTTCACGAACCCGACGCCGAGCTCGCGCGCCAGCTCGACCAGGATCCCGATGCCCGTCAGCACGTAGATGGTGGTGAAGAGCTTCAGCGCCTCATGTGTGAGCGTGAGGTTCGGGTCGGCGATGCTCGACGTGGTCAGCGTGCAGACGGCGAAGTAGAACCCGTCGACCACGTTCCAGCCTTCGCCAAGCGAATAGGTGACCGTCCCGACCAATATGAGGGAGACCGCGGCTCCCGCGACGACGGCGAAGTGCTCTTCCTTGGCGGAGTACTTCATCGCCCTGAGCATGCGCTGGAGCATGCGGGTGACGGACAGCACGTCACAAGGCTCGCATCCGTCACGGACGGGTGGATCAAGCTGGCTATAGATCAACCGACCTTTAGGACCCCAGCCGAATGCACTACCAGACATGGCCGGGCCCCTGAGGGGCGGACGCCACGGCCGGTGCGTTCAGACCCCTGAGTAGAGGCGGGCACCGACCCCTGGGGTCCGCCCCGAAACGAAACGGTGCGTCGAACCGTGCGTCCAACTCCCGAATTTGACCGGAACTGAGAGGACCTCAACACGCCCATCGGCCCCCTATTCGGCCCTAGATGACCCCTCCTCGCCGTCATCATAATCCGCGTCGGATCACCACTACCCACGGTCGGCTAACGCCTGAAATTGCAGATTTCAAAATAAATTGGACCCCAATTGGACCCCGTGTCCGATCGCAAGAAACGGCTCAGACCCGTGAAATCCCCGTGTTAGCGGGGGTTTCCGTGAATCGGGGCGACTGGATTTGAACCAGCGACCTTTCGGCCCCCAGCCGAATGCGCTAGTAGCGTGAAGGGGTGCCGTTCAGTTCGGTCTACGCATTCTCAGGCGGTTCCAGAGGCGCCGAGTTGCTCTGAGTTTCGCTCAGATTGGGCCCTCGAATGGGACCCTCGCCCGCCCGAGAAGCGCCTCAACCATATGGCGCCAGTCTTTTACTCCTCCAGGACGCTCCGCTGGCTGAGCACGTAGAGCAGGCCGAGGGCTGGCAGCACAAAGACAACTGCGACGCCGAAAACGATCAGCACCTCATTCAGTGTTTCGCTGGCGCTGGCACCCTCCTCGATCGTCAGGGACTGGGGGAGCAGGTAGGGGAACTGCGCGACGCCCCAGGCCCAGACCACCGCGGCCACCGCCCCCACCGCGAGAACGCGCGCGCCGCGCTGGGCGCCGCGGCGGAGCAGGGCCAGCACCGCGATGCCGCAGACGCCCGAGAGGATGACGAGCGGCAGCCCCTCGCTCACGAGACCGTCGTAGATGTAGCGTGCGTCGGCGCGGAAGACGAAGATCCCGGCAACGGCGAGAGCACCGGCCGCAACAGCGGCACCGAGGGCGCGCGCCGTGAAGTAGCGCTCGAGGTCGGCGTCGTCGGCCCTGCGGGAGTCGCTGACCAGGAAGACGGCCGCGAGGTAGGCGCCGGTGGCTACGAACAGCGCCCCTGTTAGCAGCGAGACGCTGTTGAGCCAGCTCGTCACGGGATCCCCCTCGGCGTTGCCCAGGGGCACCCGGCCGGAAGCGACGGCGCCGACCACGGTGCCCATGAAGAACGGGGTCAGCAGCGAGGAGAGGCCGAACAGCGCCTGGGAGAGCCGGCGCTCGCGGACGCCCGGCGCGAGTCGGTGAAAGGCGAACCCCGCGCCCCGAAGCACGATCCCGAAGGCGGCGAGGCTGAGGGGGATGAACAGGGTCGAGAAGATCGCGGCGAAGGCGGCCGAGAAGGCGGTCCAGAGCACCACCAGCACGAAGATCAGCCAGACGTGGTTGGACTCCCAGACCGGGCCGATCGCCCAGTCGATCAGCCCGCGGGCCCGCCTGCCGCGCTCGCCACCGCCGGCGAAGAGCGACCAGAAGCCCGCCCCGAAGTCGGCGCCGCCGAAGACCGCGTAGAGGGTGACGCCGACCCAGAGCACGCCGGCGACGGCGTCGGGCGTGCTCACTTCGAGCCTCCCGCCACCGCGGAGGGCGCGCCCTCCCCCGGCCCGTAGGGAACTTCCTCGTCGAGTGACTCCCCCTCGCGCCAGCGGCGTGCCATCGAGCGGAGGATCAGGATCGCCGCGGTCCCCAGGGCCGCGTAGAGGACGAGGGCGATGCCGAACGTCACCCAGATCCCGCTGGCGCCCGTCACCGCCTCCTCGGTCCGCATCACCTCGTAGACGATCCAGGGCTGGCGGCCGACCTCGGTCACGATCCAGCCGGCTTCTACGGTCAGGGCAACCGCGACCCCCGATATGGCCACGGCGCGCAGGAACCACTTCGTCTGCGGAATGTCGCGCTTGCGCCACCAGACGAACCCGAACCAGAGCCCGAGGCCGATCAGGGCCGATCCGACCCCGACCATGAAGTCGAAGGCCCAGTGCAGCAGCGTGTTCGCCGGCGGCCGATCGTCGGGCGGCACCGTGTCGAGGCCGGTCACCTCGGTGTCGGTGCTGAACCCGACCAGGAACGAGTCGAGGCCCGGGATCCCGATCCCCCCCTTGACGCCGTCGTCGGTGCAGCGGCCGCCGATGTACTCGGTGACGTCGCTATGGGTCTTCTGCACGCACTCCATCGCCGCGAACTTGATCGGCTGGTCCTTGGCGATCTCGCGCGCCGCCGTGTCGCCGACCCCGAACTGGATCGGCGCCAGGATGCAGCCGACCGTGAGCGGGATCAGGAGGCCGAGGCGATGGTGGCGGTCGCGGCGCCCCCGGAGCATCCCGACCGCGTAGACCGAGGCGACCAGGAAGCAGGTGAGCAGGTAGGCGGCCAGGATCATGTGCGGGACCTCGTAGGGCACCGCCGGGTTGAAGATCACCTTCAGCGGGTCGACGTCGGTGACGGCGCCGGCGGAGTCGAGCGTGAAGCCCTGGGGCTGGTTCATCCACGAGTTGACGGCGACCACCGAGAAGGCGCCTCCGATCCCGCAGATCACGACCGGCACGCCGGTCCAGAAGTGCTTCCAGCCCGCCAGCCGCTTCCAGCCGAAGATGTAGATCGTCAGGAAGATCGCCTCGAGGAAGAAGAAGATCCCCTCGATCGTGAACAGCACCCCGAAGACCTCCCCGAAGCGTTTCGTGAACTCGGGCCAGAGCAGCCCGAACTCGAACGAGAGCACGGTGCCGGTGACCGCGCCGACCGCGAAGGTGACCGCGGCGACCTTCGACCAGCGCTGCGCCAGCTCGAGCGCGACCGGGTCGTTGCGGCGCAGCCCGACGTAGTTTGCGATCAGCATCAGCGCCGGGAAGCCGACGCCGAGGGAGGCGAGGATGATGTGGAAGCCGAGCGTGAACGCCATCTGCTCGCGCGCGGGGAGCAGCTGAGAGGAGGCGGCGAGCGTTGTCAGGCCATCGGCTAGCGAGGTGCCGGCTCCCGCGCAGGGGCCCCCTCATCGCGGGAAGCGGCGTCGGCGCCTGGCAGCTCGTCCTCGAGGACCCAGCTCTCCCGAGTGCCGAACCGGGAGGCGGCCCACGCGTTCAGCACCCGTAGGCGCCGACCACGCACGCCGCTCAGGTAGGTGAGGTGGATCCCCAGGTACATCGCGAAGGCGGGGCGGCCGGAGAGCTCCACGCCTCTGATCTGGCAGACCGCCTTCCCGCGTCCGATCACGGCGAGGGCTCCCTTGTCGAGGTACTTGAACGGGGTCGATGGACCGGGCTGGCCGCGGCGAATTGCCCGCGCGACGTGATGCGCTTGCTGAATGGCGGTGGTCGCCAGCCCCGGAAGCGGCTTGCCGTCGGGCCCCGCGTGGGCCGCCATGTCGCCGATCGCGGAGATCTCGGGATGACCGGAGACCGTGCAGTCGGAGCCGACCTCGATGCGGCCACCCCGGTCGGTGCTGACGCCGGTGGCCCGCGCGAGGACCTCGGTCAGGCCGGCGGCGTGTACGCCGGCCGCCCAGATAACCGTTCTGGAGGCGATGCGCTCCTCGCCATCACCGGTCTTGACCGTCAGCCCCCCCGGGTCGATTGCGGTCGCCATGGCATGCTCGCGGACCGTGACCCCCAGCTCGGCCAGCCCGCGCGCGGTCTTCGCCGAGAGCTTCTCGCTGAACGCGGGCACCACGCGGTCGCCGGCGTCGACCAGGATCACGCGGGCCCTCGTGGTGTCGATCCGCGAGAACTGCCGCTCCAGCGTCGAACGGGCGAGGATCGCGAGCTGGCCGGCGATCTCGACCCCGGTCGGCCCGCCGCCGACGACCACGAAGGTCAGCAATTCGTCCCGGACGGTCGAATCGGTGACCCGCTCGGCCTCCTCGAAGGCCGAGACGATGCGCTCGCGAAGGGCGACAGCGTCGCGAAGCGTCTTCAGCCCGAACGAGGTCTCCGCCCACTCGTCATGGCCGAAGTAGGAGGTCTCCGCGCCGCAGGCGACAACCAGGCTGTCGTAGTCGAGTGGCTCGGCCCGATCGAGGATTACCCGGCGCCGCTCCACGTCGAGGTCGGTGACCTCCGCCATCAGGACGCTCGCATTCGAATGCCGTCTCAGATGCCCACGGATCGCCGACGCGCAATCGCCCTCGGACAGCCCGCCCGCCGCCACCTGGTAGAGCAGCGGCTGGAACAGGTGGTGGTTCGTGCGGTCGACCAGACGTCACGTCGACATCGGCGCGCCCCAGCTCGCGCGCGACGGTCAGACCCCCGAAGCCGCCGCCGATAACGACGACGCGGCGCCGCCCCCCGCCGTCGGCCTCAGCCGTCACCCGCGGGCTCCCGCTGGACCGCGGGCGCGCCCATGCGCTCGAGCAGATGGTCTCCCACCCGCAGGGCGTTTGCCATCGCGGTGAGCGCCGGGTTGACCGCGCCGATGCTCGGAAAGAAGCTCGTGTCCACGACGTAGAGGTTGTCGAGCTCGTGCGCCCGGCAGTCCGTGTTCAGCACCGAGCTCGCCGGGTCGGCGCCGAACCGGCAGGTGCCTGTCTGATGGGCGACTCCAGCCACCGGGATCTCGTTCTTCAGGTAGGCGTGGTGTGGGAGCAGGTGGTGGGGGTGCATGCCGATGTCGCCGAGCATCGACTCGAGCTTTCCCAGCAGCTGCTTCTTGGGCTCGTTATTCGAGTTGGCGTAGCTCAGCTTCACATGACCGTCAGGACCCAGGGTGACCCGGTTCTCAGCCTTGGGCAGATCCTCGGTCGAGAGCCAGAAGTCCACCGCATGTGCGGCCACGTTCTCGAGCGTCCACTCGGGCGCAAACTTGGTCTCCCCGGGCTTCTCGCCCCGGAACATCGGCGCCTGCGACTTGCCGACCATCTGGATGTTCCCCAGGGGGTAGTCGAACTCGTCGCTCGCGAAGTAGTAGTCATTGAGCCCAAGGGTCTTCTGGAAGATGGTCGGGTTGGGCTCCTTCGAGAGGGCCAGCACCGCTTGGCTGTTGTGGAACATGTAGTTGCGGCCCACCTGGTCGGAGCCGTTGGCGAGGCCATTGGGGTGCTTGTCGGTGGCCGAGGCGAGCAGCAGCCTGGCCGAATTGGCCGCGCCGCAGGAAACGACGACGATGTCCGCCTTGTACATCTGGGTTTCCCCGCCGCGCTCGACGACGACCTCGGTGACCGCCTTGCCACCGGCGTCGGTGTTGAGCTTCACAGCCTGCGCTCCCGTCAACAGGGTGACGTTGTCGTGCTCGAGCGCCGGTCGCACCGAGATCACCTCCGCGTCCGACTTGGCGTGCACCAGGCAGGGGAAGCCGTCGCAGTCCTGGCATCGCACGCACGTGCTGTAGGGCATGTTCGACTCGTTGAGCATCACACCGCACGGGGCGTGGAACGGCTGGTGGCCGGCTGCGGCGAGGTCGTCGGATAGCTGCTGGATTCGCGGCTCGTGGCTGACGGCGGGGAAGGGATAGTCGCCGCTTGCCGGCGGCTCGGTCGGGTCCTCTCCCCGTGCCCCGTGGACCTGGTAGAGCTGCTCGGCCTGCATGTAGTGGGGCTCCATGTCCTCGTAGGAAATCGGCCATGCGGGAGAGATGCCGTCGTGGTGATGGAGCTCGCCGAAGTCCTCGGCACGGAGGCGGTAGAGCGCGGCGCCGTAGAGCTTTGTCGCCCCCCCGACGAAGTAGTGGACCTGCGGCGGGAAGGGCTTGTCCTTGTCGTCGTACCAGGTGTCCTCGGACTGGTAGCGGCCGTCGACGAAGACGTCCTGGGAGAGCCAGTTCTGCGGCTCTCGCGTGAGCCAGTCGCCGCGCTCCAGCAGCAGGATCTTCTTGCCCGACGGGGCGAGGCGGTGGACCAGCGTGCCGCCGCCGGCTCCGCTGCCGATCACGATCACGTCGCAGTCGCTCAATTCGTGTACTCCTTGAGGCGCTCGGCGACGATGATCCGGGCCGCGGCCTCGATCAGGGCGAGGTGGGAGAAGGCCTGCGGGAAGTTCCCGAGATGGCGCCCGGTGTCGGTATCGAACTCCTCGGCGTAGAGCCCCAGCGGCGAGGACACGCTGAGGAGCTTGTCCATCAGGTCCCGCGCCCGCTGCTGCTCGCCGATGACCGCCAGGGCCGAGACGAGCCAGAAGGAGCAGATCAGGAAGCTCCCCTCCTTGCCGGAGAGCCCGTCGTCGGTCTCGCCGGTCTGGTAGCGGAGCACGAAGCCGTCCTCCGTGAGGTCATCGGCGATCGCGAGCACGCTCTTTCGCATCACCTCGTCGTCGCCGGGCAGGAAGCCGAAGATCGCCGCCAGCAGGGTGGAGGCATCGAGCGCGTCGGTGTCGTAGTGCTGGCGCAGGACTCCGTCCCGGACGCCGTTGTCGAGAATGTCCGTGCGGATCTCGTCGGCGACCGTCCCCCAGCTGGCCTGCAGGTCGGAGTCGCCCCGGATCCCCGCAAGCTGCGAGGCGCGGTCCATGGCGACCCAGCACATCAGCTTGGAGGAGACGTAGTGCTGCGGCTTGCCGCGAGCCTCCCAGATCCCCTGATCCGGGCTCTTCCAGACCGCCGTGGCGCACTCCGCCTGGGCCTCGACGACGGGCCAGAGGCGGCGGGGCAGCCGCTGGCTGCGGCGGGTGTGCAGCAGGATCGAGTCGAGCGCCGCGCCGAAGACGTCGTTCTGGCGTTGGTCGAAGGCGCCGTTTCCCACCCTGACCGGACGCGCGCCCGCGTAACCGGAGAGATCCTCGCGAAGCGACTCGGTCAGGTCGCGGCGCCCGTCGATCCCATACATGATCTGCAGCGCGCCGTCCTCGTTCGCCTCCAGGTCGCCCATGAACTGCATGAACTCGTTGGCCTCCCAGTCCAGGTTGAGGAAGTGGAGGGCCTGGAGCGTGAAGGTCGAGTCGCGCATCCAGCTGAAGCGGTAGTCCCAGTTCCGCTCCCCGCCCGGAGTCTCGGGCAGGGACGTGGTCAGGGCTGCCACCGTCGCGCCCGTCGGCATGTAGGTCAGCCCCTTGATCGCGAGCGCCGATCGCTGGATCGCCTCGCGGAAGCGGTGGTCGGGCATCCGGGCCCCGCCGAGCCAGCCCCGCCAGTAGCGCGTCGTCTCGCCCATCCGCGCGTTGGCGTCGTCGATGTCCTCTGGTGACGCCAGCTCCTCGGCCCAGGACAGCGAGCAGAAGGCCTGCTCGCCCTGCTCGAGCGTGTGGCGGGCACGCACGGACTCGCCCTCGATGCCCAGCGGCATGCTGCTCCGCAGCCTGATCTTCACGTCCCCGGCGGTGGCATCGGCCGTGTTGCGGTCATCCCCGACGAGCGACCACTTGGCGGGCTCCCGGCCGTAGTCGAAATCCGGCTCGCACCTCATTTCCATCTCGACCGTGCCCTCGAGACAAAGCACGATCCGCACCAGGAGGTGATGGCCGTCCTCGTCGGCCGGGGCCCGCGTGTGCGGCGTGATCTCATCCTCGCCGCGGCTTGGGCCGATCGTGAGCGCGTCGCGGACGATCGCCCAGCCGGTCGGCGTGTGCCAGGTGGTGTTGAGGATGTTCGTGCCGGGCTCGTAGATCCTGGTGGTCGGCACGTTGATCCCGAACGGGCCGAATCTGAAGGAGCCCGCCTCACGGTCGAGCAGGGTGCCGAAGACGCTGGGTGAGTCAAAGCGCGGTACGCAGAGCCAATCGATCGCCCCATCGGGAGCAACCAGGGCGCCCGTATGGCAGTTCGAGAGGAAGGCGTAGTCGGCGATCGGCGGAAATGGTGAGGGGGCCGCCGCGCTCTGTGGCATGCCGGGGTCCGTCGCGCGACGAGTCTTGCCGTCCCCCTTTTCAGCCGGCGCCTTCCTCGCGGCGGTTTTTCCCTTTGCCGCGCTCACGACTCGATCCAGGGGCCGTGCCAGCCGCCGTAATCCTTGACCAGCTTGTCCGCCGCCTTGGGGCCCCACGAGCCAGGCTTGTAGGGGTGCACCTTCGGTGGCTTGTCGAGAAGCGGCTGCATGATCCGCCAGGTCTCCTCGACGCTGTCCTGACGCTTGAAGCGGGTGCTGTCGCCCATCATCGCCGCGTGGAGGAGCACCTCGTACGGCGTCGCGCCCTCGCCGCCCTCCTGGGCGAATTCCATGTCGAGGTTGATCGTCTCGGGCTCGGTGCCGCCGGCGCGCTGCGCCTCGAGCAGGAACCGGATCCCGGTGCTGGGGTCGAGCTTCACCACCAGCTGGTCGGGCTCGGGTCGCCGAGTCTTTGGGCCGCGAAAGCCGAGCCTGGGCGGCTCCTCGAAGATCAGCCGAAGCTCCGTCTGGGTCACCGGCAGAAGCTTCCCGGTGCGGATGAAGAAGGGCACGCCGCTCCAGCGCCAGCTGTCGATCTCAAGGCCGCATCGCCGCGTAGGTCTCGGTGGTCGAGTCCTTGGCGCACGCCCTTGATCCTCCGGTAGCCATCGTGCTGGCCGCGGATGTACTGCTTCGGGTCTGCGGCGGGCATCGATTCAAACGCGGCGAACATCGCGTCCTTCAGGGGCCGCGCGGCGCGCCCAGCCGGCGGCTCCATGGCGCAGGCGGCGACCACCTGCATCAGGTGGTTGACGACGACGTCGCGCAGCGCCCCGACCGGGTCGTAGAAGTGGCCGCGGTCCGAGACCCCGAACTCCTCCGCCATCGTGATCTGCACGCAGGCGACGTGCTCGCGGTTCCAGATCGGCTCGATCATCGCGTTGCCGAACCGCAGAAAAAGGATCTCCGCCAGGCCCATCTTGCCGAGGAAGTGGTCGATCCGGTAGAGCTGGTCCTCGTCGATGTACTGGTGGATCTCCTCCGCAAGCGCCCGAGCCGACTCGAGGTCGTGGCCGAAGGGCTTCTCGACCACCACCCGCGCGTCCTTCGTCAGGCCGGCACCGGCCAGCCCCTTGATCGTCATCCCGAACAGCGACGGCGGGATCTCCAGATAGAAGACCGGGTTCCTGGCGCCCTTGATCTCCTCGGCGAGGCGCTCGTAGGTCCCGTCGTCCGCGAAGTCGCCCTGCACGTAGGAGAAGCGCTTGGCGAGGCGGTTGAAGACCTTCGGATCGGGCTTCGCGCCCGAGGAGGTCTCGATCGCTTTGCGGGCGTGCTCGCGAAGGTCCTTGTCGGACCAGTCATCGACGGCGACACCGACGATCGGGCAATCGAGCAGACCCCGGCTCTCAAGCCGGTAGAGCGAATGGAAGGTCATCACCTTCGCCAGGTCGCCGGTGATCCCGAAGATGACGAAGACATCACAGGCTCGATCAGCCTTCCGTGGCATCGCGCGCATCCTATTGCCCTCCGCAAGCTCGGCTATATCGATTTTGTAACGGCCAGCGCCCCGATCAAGCAGACTGGGGCGACGCGATGATCTGTGAGCGGGAGATCGAGGGGATTCGTGCGCTGACGCTGGCGACGGACGAGGGCGGCGGCGTCGAGGCGAGTTTCGTCCCCAGCGCCGACATGGTCGGGTGCTCGCTCCGCCATCGCGGGGAGGAGCTGCTGGGCCAGCGCGGAGGCCTGCGCACCTACATCGAGGAGCGCTCGACGATGGGGATCCCGCTTCTCCATCCCTGGGCGAATCGCCTCGCGCGGACACGGTTCTCGGTTGCCGACGGCGAGGTCGACCTGGACGAGGCAATGGCGGTGACGCGCGATCCCAATGGGTTGCCGATGCACGGCCTCCTCGCCGCCGCCGTGGGATGGCGGGTGGACCGGCACGAGGCGTCGGAAGACGGCGGCGTCCTCGCGGCGAGCTTCGACTTCACGGACCACCGAGAGCTGATGGGGGCCTTTCCCTTCCCCCATGAGGTGCTGTTCGAGGCGAACCTGCGGGGCCCGATGCTGACGATCACAACCATCGTCGCTGCATCTGGTGGCACGTCCGTCCCGATCTCCTTCGGCTACCACCCCTACCTGCAACTTCCCGGCCTCGATCGGTCCGAGTGGGAAGTGGAGATGCCTGTTCGCGAGCGCCTGGGGCTCGACGACCGCATGCTCCCCACCGGGGGCCGGGAGCACGTCCAGGTCGAGGCCGGTCCGCTCGGCGCGAGGACCTTCGATGACGCCTATCTCGCCCCCGAGCAGGGGGGCCCGTTCGTGCTCGCCGGGGGCGGCCGACGAATAGAGCTCAGATTTGGACCCGGATATCGGTTCGCTCAGGTGTATGCGCCCTCGGATGACGACGTGGTCGCCTACGAGCCAATGACCGCTCCGACCAACGCCCTGGTTGCCGGCGGGCCAGATCTGCCGTTGCTTGAGCCCGGCGGGCGCTACGAGGCGACCTTCTCGATCGCGATCACTTGAGGCGAATGCGAGCCGCCGTCGTCGGGCACGTGGAGTGGATCGAGTTCGCGCGGGTGGAGCATGTGCCGAGGCCGGGCGAGATCGTGCACGCACTCGAGGGCTGGGAGGAACCCGGCGGAGGCGGGGCGGTCGCGGCGGTGCAGCTGGGCCGGCCTGCGGGTGAGTGCCTCTTTATCACCCCTCGGCGATGACGAGCTCGGCCACAGGGCGAAGCGGGAGCTGGAAGCCCAGGGCGTTCGCGTCGAGGCGGCATGGCGATCCGAGCCGCAACGGCGAGCGTTCGTCCACCTGGACGCGAACGCCGAGCGCTCGATCACGGTGCTGGGCGAGCGCTCCGGGCCGCATCGGGAGGACCCGCTGCCCTGGGCCGACCTCGAGGGTGTCGATGCCGTTTACTTCACGGCCGGCGACCCGGGTGCGGTGCTACGGGCTGGGGCAGGGCCGCTCAGCTGAGGAAGCGCTGGCGCTCGGGGCGCGCTGCGGCGCCGCGTGCGCGACGGGCCGCGGACCCTACGCCGGTCAGCTAGGCGAGGCGAGCTGACGGTGCCCAACCCCGTGACCTCGGTCGCGTTAGGCTCGCGCCGATGATCAACCTCGAGGTCTTCGGGGAGTCGGCCGCGATGGCTGCGGTCGCGGAGTTGCTCGACGAGGCCGACGGTGTCAGCCGCGTGAGACTCGTCGACGCGACTCGTGCAGAGCACTCGATCGTGTCCGCCGCGGCGCGTCCGAGGGCGGTGGACCGACTGCTGGAGGAGATGCGGCGGCTCGGGGTCCCCGACGCCGACATCACGTTGACGCGGGTGGAGGTCGTCGGACCGTCGGCCACCGAGCGGCCCGAGGTGAGTCTGGTGTGGGAGGACGTGCTCGGCATGGCCTGGCTCAACGCACGACCGATCGCCCGCTACCTGGCGTTCATGTTGGTGGCGGGCGTGATCGGCGGCTACGGAGTGATTGAGCGCAACTCGATCCTGATCGTCGGCGCGATGGCGGTCAGCCCCGACCTCTTGCCGATCACCTCAATCTCCGTGGGGTTGGTGAGCCGGCACGCCCGTCTTGCGGGCTGGGCGTTCCTGACGCTTGCCCTTGGCCTTGCGCTCGCGAGCGTCGCGGCGGCCGTCGTTCACGCTCGCGCAGGACCAGCTCGACCTGATCCCGTCTGGTTTCAACATCGACGCCACCATCCTGGGAAGCCTGACGACGGTCAATGACGAGACGATCGCCGTCGCGCTGGCGGCTGGCGTCGCCGGCATGCTGGCGCTGGAGACTCGCGCCAGCTCGGGCGTGGGAGTGGCGATCTCGGTTACGACTATTCCCGCAGCCGCCTACCTCGGTGTTGCGGTTGGGCTCGGCGAGATCGGGAACGTCGGGGGCGCACTGGCGGTCCTTGGCACCAACGTGGCGATGCTGGTGATCGGCGCCTCGGCGACCCTCATCGTTCAACGCACCCTGCGCCGGCGCGCAGTCGCAAGGCGCGGGGAGCCCGGGCCTTGAGGAGAGGGTGGCGGAAGGAATGAGCACCCGGGATGAAGGCCGCCGAGTCGACGTGAGCGCCGCCGAGTTCAGGGAGCTGTTCGAAGCCGTCTCCAACTGGGGCCGCTGGGGCGGCGACGACGAGCGGGGGACGCTCAACTACTTGACCGCCGACCGGGTCCTCGAGGCCGCCCGGCTGGTCAGGAGTGGGGAGACCATCACGCTGAGCCTTCCTCTTCCGACGGAGCCTGGGATCGACAATCCCGTCCCTGCGGATCACCACATGACCATGCTCACCGATGAGGATGTCGGGTCAGGAACGCTCCGCTTCGCCAAGGACTACATCGGCGCCGACTACCACAACCCCCCGCACAGCCACATCGATGCTTTCTGCCACGTCTCCCTGGACAACGCCCTCTACAACGGCAAGTCGAGCGCCGCTGTTACTTCCGAGGGCGCCGAGGTCGACGCGATCGACGTGCTCAAGGACGGTCTGGTTGGACGCGGCGTGCTGCTTGATGTGCCCCGATTGCGAGGGGTTCCCTGGCTGGAGCCCGGCGAGCACGTGTTCACCGAGGATCTCGAGGGCGCCGAGCGCAACCAGGGCCTGGCGGTCACGGAGGGCGACATCCTGCTGATCCGCACCGGCCACGCGAAACGCCATCTCGAGCTCGGTCCCTGGGACACCGACAGTGCCAAGGCGGGCCTCCACCCGACTGTGGCGCCTTTCCTGGCCGAGCGGCGCATCGCCGCACTCGGATCGGACGGCAACAGTGATACGGCCCCGAGCAGCACCGAGGGGATCGACTTCCCGATCCACGCGCTCGCCCTCAACGCGATGGGAGTGCACCTGCTCGACTACCTCCAGTTCGAGGATCTCTTAGCAGCCTGCGAGCGCGAAGGGCGCTGGGAGTTCCTGTTCGCAGCAGCCCCGCTGCGCGTGGTCGGCGGGACCGGCTCACCACTGAACCCAATCGCGATCCTGTGAGCGCCCCGAGGCGCCCGGGGCTGGTCCTCGCCTCCCTGATCGCCGTCGCGGCGGTCGCGAACCTGAACCTGGCGGTGGCCAATGTCGCGTTGCCCTCGATCGGCCAGGCGTTCGACGCCGGTCAGACGGCGCTCGACCTGGTCGCGGTCGGGTACTCGCTCGGGCTCGCCGCCTCGGTGCTCTACCTCGGCGCACTCGGCGACCGCTACGGGCGCAAGGCGATCCTCGTCGCGGGCATGGCGCTGTCGATCCCGGCCTCGCTCCTTGCCGCGGTGGCACCCTCGATCGGAGTCCTCTTTGACACCTGCGGCGAGTGCTGACGCTGACGGCTCGACAACCGTCACGTTCGCCCCGGAGCGACCCTCCGACAGCCCGCAACTGGATCCAGACGACGGAAGGGAAGGGCTTCTTCGTGATTCTGCGCCTCTACAGCCCGCTCCCGTCGTACTTCGACAAGTCCTGGCGGCCGAGCGAGATCGAGCCCATGGTCTAAGAGATGGGGAAGGTCTTCCTCAGGCTGGACCGCGGCTCGGCGGTCAGACAACGCCTGGAGTACTGCAGAGTCCATGGCCCCCTCCGCCGAACACCTGCGACGTCGATCCCCAGATAGCGCCGCTCATGCCCCGTGACGGGGACGATTTAGGCCTTCAGACGGGTCCTCGACGGAATTCGGCTGGGGGTCTCGTGCCCGGAGAACGACCCCCAGCCGAAACCGAATGCGCTCACAGTTAGCGAATCGCGGCCCCGCAAAGCCTACGTTTTGCGGGGAAAAGTCGGGGCGACTGGATTAAACCACTGACCTTTCGGCCCCAGCCGAATGCGCCATTCGTGTGAACGGGTCGGGGTCCCTGGCCAAGAAGTCACGGCAAGGGCCTCTTTTGGGATCAGTGTTCGACCCGCACCCTCTCGGGGCCCGCGAGTCGCGACGCCCCCCTGCGGCGCTCGTCGGCCTGGCGGCTGGCCGGGGCGAACGCGCTCCAGGCGAACCAGCGCCCGAAGGCCCGCTGGAGCGCCCTCGGGCCGCTCATCGTCAGCTTGCGTGCCCGCATCGCGCCGCCCAGCTCGGCGCGCCCCAGATAGACGCGGTAGAGGGTGGCGGTGTCGACCCTGACCTCGAGGTCGACGTCGAAGCCGGGATGCTGGAGGCAGACCGAGACCTCGAAGGGCTCGAGCACCATCCAGTAGCGCTTCGCCGGGCGGCGGAAGTCGAACTGGACCACGGTGCGGTCCGCCGGAAGCTGCTCGCGATCGAGGTGTCGGGCCATCCAGACGATCAAGAGGTCGGGGTCGAGCTCCTCGGGGCGGGGATCGGTGAAGGACCAGGTAACCCCCCACTCCCCGATCGCCTGTACGACCGCCTCCAGGTCGCGGCCAGCGGGCGTCAGGCGATACTCCAGCGTCCTGCCCTTAGGACCGGTGCGCCGCTCGACGATCTCGGCCCGCTCGAGCGAACGCAGGCGGTCGGTGAGGACCGAGCGCGAGATGCCCGGCAGGCCGCGCTGGAGCGCGTTGAACCCGCTTGCACCGCCCAGCATCTCGCGCACGATCAGGAGCGTCCAGCGGTCACCGAGGATCTCGCTCGCCTTGGCGATCGGGCAGTACTGCGCGTAGCTCCGCATGCGCGGGGAATGCTACCCCTGGGATTGCCTTAGGTTCGGGATTCGCACCGCTTGGTTCGAAATTCGGTCTAGTCCGCTATGGCGCATCCGCGTACTGTGGCCGCGTGGCTACCGAGACGGCAACACCGGCGAGGGCCACCGACCTCGAGCGTCTGCGCAACTCAATCCGCGGCCTGGTGATCGGCCCCGACGACGAGGGGTACGACGAGGCCCGCTCTATCTGGAACGCAGCGATCGACCGCCGCCCCGCTTGCATCGCCCGCTGCACCGGAGTCGCCGACGTGGTCGCGGCGGTTCGCTTCGCGCGCGAGCGAGATCTACTGGTGGCGGTGCGCTCCGGCGGCCACGGCGTCGGAGGTCACGCGATCTGCGACGGCGGGCTCGTAATCGACCTCTCGCACATGAAGGGGATCCGGGTCGACCCGGCGGCGCGCACCGCCAGGGCCGAGGCCGGCGTGCTCTGGGGGGAGCTTGACCGCGAGACGCAGCTTCATGGGTTGGCGACGGTGGGCGGCATCGTCACCCATACCGGCATCGCGGGCCTCACCCTGGGCGGTGGGATCGGGTGGCTGATGCGAAAGCACGGGGCCACGGTCGACAACCTCATCTCGGTCGACCTGGTGACGGCGGATGGTGAGCTGCTCACGGCGAGCGAGCATGAGAACCCGGACCTCTTCTGGGGTCTGTGCGGCGGTGGTGGGAACTTCGGCATCGTTACCTCGTTTGAGTACCGGCTTCACCCCGTGGGGCCGATCGTGCTCGCCGGTCCGATCTTCCACCCCCTCGAGGATGCCCGCGAGGTGCTGCGCTTCTACCGCGAGTTCATCGCCGCGGCGCCCGACGAGCTGACGACGATCTTCAACCTGCGGGTGGCTCCGCCGCTTCCCTTCCTGCCCGAGGACGTGCACGGCAAACCGATCGTGATGGTCGGGGCCTGCTACGCCGGCGCGCCCGAGGACGGGATCGAGGTGGTGCGGCCGCTGAAGGAGTTCGGCACCCCGATCGTCGACCTGCTCGAGCCGAAGCCGTACACCGCGCTGCAATCGATGTTCGACCCGTCCGTCCCACACGGCTGGCACTACTACTGGAAGTCGGTCGAGCTGCCGCCGCTCACCGACGAGGCGATCGACACTCTCGTCGAGCACGCCTCGGCGCTCACCTCGCCGAAGTCGTACTGCATCGTCTTCCAACTCGGCGGCGCCCTCGCGCGCGTGGGCGCCGCCGAGACCGCCTTCGGCCAGCGCGACGCCGCCCACAACGTGAACATCAACGCTGTTTGGACCGAGGACGATCCCGAGGGCGAGCGGCACGTCGCCTGGGCGCGCGACTTCTTCTCGGCGATGCAGCCGCATGCGGGCGAGCGCGTCTACCTCAACTTCCTCGGCGACGAGGGCGCCGACAGGGTGCGCCAGGCCTATGGCGAGCGACAGTACGAGCGCCTGGCCGAGTTGAAGCGAACATACGACCCGACGAACTTCTTCCGGCTGAACCAGAACATTGAGCCGCGGTGACCGTCGGCGGCCGCCCTCGGGTCGCCCGGCACGGAGAGGCTCGCGACTTCCGGGGGCGTGACGGGCGTCGTTCACACGAACTTGCGGCGCCCTCGGGGGTCGAATCGAAATGCTCCTTCCCAGGCGGGCTGGGCAGCTTTGGTTCGCTCGCCCTGACGATACGCCTGATGAATCGCTGCGGAGGCTGCCGCTCGGCTACCGCCACCGAGCGGAAACGGATATGGGCCTCACCGCTGAACAGATCGCACTCTGGCGGCTCTACTGGAAGTCCGCGATGTCGTTCTGCCCAACTACCGCCCCGCATAGGATGCGCGGCGATGGAAGCGGCGGCACCCACATCGAATCCGGACGCGTCATCAGCGAGGCGTTCGATAACTACCGCAACTACGCCGGACCGCTCCTCGCGGGCGCCCTGCTGGTGGTCGGGATCGCCGGGGTGATCAGTGGCGTGCTCGAGGCGTCGGGCAGTCTCCTGCTCGCGCTGCTGGGCCTGATCGTCTACATCGCCGCGGGCGTCCTCTACACCGGCTACGTAGTGAAGCTGGTGCAGGACGTCCGGGACGGCAGGCGTGATCACTCGGTCGAAGAGCTCTTCGAGTCCGCGGCGCCATACATTGGAACGCTGATCCTGAACGGGATCCTCGCGGCGATCGGGATCGGCATCGGGCTTGCCCTGCTGATCGTCCCCGGGCTGATCCTGATCACCATTTGGGCGGTCGTCGCCCCAGCGATCGTGGTCGAGGGCGCCGGGGTGATCGAGGCGTTCGGGCGCAGCCGCGACCTGGTCCGGGGAAACGGCTGGCCGGTATTCGGAGCGATCGTGATCGCTTATCTGATCGTCCTCGTCGCGTCGTTCGTGACGGCGGGGGTGGGCGACGCCATCGCCGACGATGCGGGACACGTCATCCTCGGGACGATCGGGGACATCCTCGCCGCCCCGATCCTGGCGCTGGTCGCAAGCGCCCTCTTCTTCGATCTCGGCGGTGGCGCCCGGGCGCCTGCGGACTAGGCCTACGGCACCGAGAACCGCGTCATTCGGAGAGCCCCCGCGATACGGGGGCTCTCTTCAACTTCCTCTGCCGGGGCGGGTGCTCCACTGGGTCCGCTCCTTAGACGCAGAGATTCACGCCCTGGCGCTCTACGGTGTTGGAGTCACGATTGCCTGCCTGATCTCTGGCACGAACGACAAAGTAGAAAAGCTGGTCGGTCGGCAGCTCAGGCGTGTCGAAAGATGTTGCGCCCGGACGCGTCGTGTAGGTCGGCGCGGAGAAATCCTCACCGCCGGCCGAAGTCGCCTGGTAGATGTTGTAAACGATCGCGCTCGAGGGCGTGGCGTTGTCGGTTGCGGGATCCCAGCTCAAGTGGTAGCTGGTGGTTCTTCCCCCACCTATCGGGCCGGGAATGCACGTGACAGCGGAGTTGAGGCCGGCGAAGGTCGGCGGGGTGTGGTCTTTCTTCTTCGCCTCGACGGGCGAAGCGATTGCCAGGAGCACCGCGGCAATGATGAGGAGCAGAAGGCGTGGCGCGCTGGATGAAGGGGAGAGTCGCTTCAAGGTCATGAGGGCCCTCCGATCTGTGAGCGCCTCCCGTCTAGGTAAGCGGGAGATACCCCCGGGGGAGTGGCGCTAACCGTCGGAATCTCCGGCCGTTAGCGCCCCACAGCGGCTCACGTAGCCACTCCTCTCCATGCAAAGCGCCGCTTCTCGTCCGAAGCGATAGCGCGCAGCTACTCCGGCAGCCCGGCGGCTTCGAGCGCCTCCCGTTCCTCCAGGAACAGGCGAATGCGGGAGAGCTTGCCGTGCTTGATGCTTACCGTCTCGAATATCGGCCCATCGAGGAGAAGCCCACCCCGTGGCGCCCCGAGGTGCACACGGAGCCGGACGAAGACCTCGTCCCCAGCGGGCACGATTCCGTCGATGTGAACCTTCATTCCCCGAGAATCTCCTCGAGATCTCGGAAGTGCGCGGCGACAGCGTCCGAGCCTCGGTAGACGCCACCATCGGGCATCCCCGGCGCGTCGTGCCATTGAAAGTCATCGCTCCAGAAGGCCCGGACGGCGTCAAGCCCGCCCCCGTTCCAAGCTCGGTAGTACCGGCGTATGAGTTCTACGTCCTCCTGCGACATCGCCCACGCAGTATCTCGCCACGGGGTGCCGCTTTCCATGCAAAGCAGCGGTCCGACACGCTGACGGCACCCGCCGCGGGGACGACGGGGAGGGGCGCTGGGGACGCGCGTTGCTCGCGCAGCTGATGCGAAGAAGTCGGGGCGACTGGATTGAACCAGCGACCTTTCGGCCCCCAGCCTCGCGGACCAGGGTCCAGTCGATTGAGCTCACGCCTGCTCCGGCACGGGCAGTTGCGCTGAGATCGGGACGCTTTCGCTCAATTTGTTCCCCAAATTGTTCCCCGTCCCGTCTGAGTTTCGTAATACAATTCTCGGGTGGACATTCACCCGTCGGCGCGCAAGCACGGCATCGCCGACGAGGACATCGAACACGCCACAGCGAACGCAATGAGCATCGACGACCAGGAAGACGACACACGCTTGTACCTCGGCCCGGCTCGCAACGCCGACATTCTCGAGGTGGTCACGATCGTTCGAGATGACGGCACCGAGCTAGCGATCCACGCGATGAAGATGCGGCGCAAGTACCAGCG
This sequence comes from uncultured Solirubrobacterales bacterium, assembly GCA_963780305.1. GTDB lineage: Bacteria > Actinomycetota > Thermoleophilia > Solirubrobacterales > 70-9 > CAVVYV01. The sequence goes on along the minus strand of CAWABN010000013.1, from coordinate 9,837 downwards.
ACTGCTGCCCGGAGATTGAAAATGGCAAAGACGAAGCGAAAGACAGACGGCAAGACGGCCAGCGGCAAGCCGATCACCGACGAGATGGTCAAGAGGCTGGCCAAGAAGGCCGAGGCTGGCTATGACGTCGAGGGGACCCTGCGCCGTCGGCCCGGGCGACCCTCCATCGGCTCAGCCCCTGCGGCCGTTGAATCGGTCCGTTTGGAGCCCGAGCTGCGAGACGCGCTTGCCGAGCGGGCCGAGCAGGATGACGAAACAACGTCCTCGGTGATTCGAAAGGCGCTTCGGCAGTACCTCAAGGTCGGCTGACCGAAGCCGCTGCTTCCATCCAAAGCGGCAGTTTCTCGACTGCCCCGGAACGAGAAACTGTTCCCCACCGCGAAATTCATCCCCGACTTGTCGGCCCCCAAGCCGAATGCGCTACTAGCGTGCAGGGGCCCCGCTCAGTTGCTTTTTCGCATTCCCATGCGGTTCCAGTTGCTCTGAGTTGCCCTGACTTTCGTGCAGATTGGAACCTCGAATGGAACCCTGCGCCGAGCCGCCTTTGCCTTGCGCTTCCACGCGGATTGCGAGAGCAGGGCGTCCAGACTTCTCCTCCTCGTCGAGAGGAGCAGCCCTTGCGCGCCAAATTAGGGCCTGCGGGAATGCTCCTGGCACGCGGAAGCGAGCGTCCGGATCTATGCCAAGTCTCGTGCTCCTCCGCACCAGGAGCGGCAGCGCGGATCCAGGGACCCGAGGGCCCCTTAAGGTTTCGAGGCCGCCCCTCCGCGTCGTTTGTACCTGCAAATCACACTATTTGAAAAGCCGTGCGCCCCAGTGGCCTGATTCTCAGCTGACGTTCGGGAGGAGCTGACCTCGGTCCCGGCGGTCGACTGCCCGCGGAAGCGGATCAGGTTCACCCTGCCGCACTTTGCGACCACCACATAGAGCGTGGTCGCCGGTCCGCCATCGGCATCGCTCGCGTTCGAACCTCCTCGCGCAGCACATCTAGGTCGGGCAATCGCTGCTGCTGTTGCGTCCTTGGCGAGAGACCGCCCCGGGCTCCCTGCGCTAGGTGCGCCCCGAAGGGCCGTGCTCCTTGAAGTGGTTGATAAGCCCACCGGCCATTACGACCCTCACCTGACGGTCGGACAGGTCGTGGCTCAACTCAAAGCTCGCCTCCTTGGTCCGGTTCTCCACGGTGACGGTGTTCCCCGCTGCAATTTCCTCAGCCAGCTTGGGCATCACCAACTCGTCGCCTTGTTCGATCCTGTCGGCGTCGGCCTTATCGACGAAGTGCAAAGGGGCGACGCCGAAGTTGACGAGGTTCTGCCAGTGGATGCGGGCAAAGCTCTTGGCGATCACCGCGCGCAGGCCCGAGGTAGCGCGGGGCCAGCGCGGCATGCTCGCGGCTCGAGCCCTGGCCGTAGTTCTCGCCGCCGACGATGACGTGCCCGTCGTCTGCTGCGCGTCTCGGGCGCGCTCGTGAAAGCCCTGGTCGACATCTACGAAGACGAACTCGGCCAGCTCCGGCATGTTGCTGCGGAAGGGCAGCACACGGCTGCCCGCCGGCAGGATCTCGTCAGTCGAGATGTCATCGCCCACCTTGAGCAGCACCGGGGCGTCGCAGGGCCGCGGGCAGCGGGTCGAACTCCGGCAGCGTGGCGATGTTGGGCCCCTTGTCGCAGCTCGACTGTCGCGCGCCCGAGTCATCGGAGCTCGAACAGCATGTCGTCTTGGTCGCCTGCTCTCGGGCGGCAGATCCACCCGCGGGTAGGCCAAGCCGAGGTCGCGCGGATCGGTGATCTCGCCCGTCAGCGCCGAGGCCGCGGCGGTCTCGGGGCTGCAGAGGCAAACCTGGTCTTCCTTGCGTGCCGGAGCGGCCGGGGAAATTGCGCGGCACGGTGCGCAGGTGATGCGTGTCGGTGGCCGGCGCCTGGCCCATGCCGATGCAGCCGTTGCAGCCGGCCTGGTGCAGCCGCGCGCCCGCGGTGACGAGATCCTCGAGCGCCGCCCATGGCGGTCAGCGTCCTGCGAGGATCTGGCGCGATGTCGGGTTGATGTCGAAGGAGACGCGGTCGTGCGTCTGGCGGCCCTGGACGATCGCCGCCGCGACGGCGAAGTCGCGTAGTCCCGGGTTGGCCGAGGAGCCGATCAACGCCTGGTAGATGTCTGCGCCGGCCACCTCGCGCACCGGCACGACGTTGCCCGGGCTGGACGGCATGGCGATCAGGGGCTCGAGCTCGGCGAGATCGATCTCGTCGTCCACGTCGTAGGTCGCACCGTCGTCGGGCAGCAGCTCGATCCAGTCGTCCTCGCGCCCTTCGGCGCGAGGAAGCGCCGGACCTCCTCGATCGGAGGGAAACACGGTCGTCGTCGCGCCCAGCTCGGCGCCCATGTTGGCGATCACGTGGCGGTCCATCGCGCGCAGGCTCGTCGAGCCCGGGTCCGTAGTACTCGATGATCCGGCCGAGGCCGCCGCTCACGCCGTGACGGCGCAGCATCTCCAGGATGACGTCCTTGGCGCTCACCCATCGGCGGCAGCGCGCCGGTCAGCCGGACGCCCCAGACCTGCGGCATCGTGCAGATGGAGCGGCTCGCCCGCCATCGCCATCGCCACCTCCAGGCCGCCGGCGCCGATGGCCAGCATGCCGAGCGCCCCGGCCGCGCGGCGTGTGGCTGTCAGAGCCGAGCAGCGTCTTGCCCGGCTTGCCGAAGCGCTGCATGTGCACCGGGTGGCTGACGCCGTTGCCCGGTTGGGAGTACCAGACGCCGAACCGCTGGCAGGCGCGGCGCAGGAACAGGTGGTCGTCGGCGTTCGCGATAGTCGGCCTGCAGCAGGTTGTGGTCGACGTACTGGACCGAGACCTCGGTCCGGACCCGGTCGAGGCCCATCGCCTCGAGCTCCAGCATCACCAGCGTCCCGGTCGCGTCCTGGGTCAGCGTCTGGTCGATCCGCAGGGCAATCTCTGCCCCGGGCGCCACCTCCCCCTCGACCAGGTGCGACTCGATCAGCTTGGCGGTTACGGTCTGGCGCATGGTGCTGTTCGCGATCCCTTAGATCCCGTCATGCCTCTGCCGCTAAGCAATGCGATTTGGCTTGGCGAGCCGCGATCTTCTCAGCGTGCCGCAGCGGACGGCGCGAGCGCCAGGCGTTTGTCGATCGCGTCCTCGACCTCCGCGGGGGTCTTCCCCAGCACCGCGCCAAGCTCGGCTTCGAGCAGCTCGCGCGCTCTCCGGCAAAGGTCTCGGTCGGTTTTCGATTGGGGCCTGCCTTTGATTCCGTGGGCGAGGTCTCGAACCAACTCCGCGACCGGCACCAGCTTGCCTGTAGCAAGCACGGAGGTCGCCTCCTGTTGGCGCATGCGCCAGTTTCCGTCCAGGGCCCGCGGCGGCGCCGCAAGAGCGCTCAGAGCACGCCGAGCCTTGTAGTGCGACGCCGGGCGGCGCAGGCGAACCCGAGCGGAGCTCTCGGTCGGGATCATCAGCCTCAGCGCCCGGGGCTCGACGTCAATGGTCAGGTACTCGCGCCGAGCACCTGCCAGCACCCGCACGCGCCGCTCAACGACGGTGCCAACGCCGTGACCGGGCGAGACCACGGCATCGCCGACCACGAAGTCATAGCCGTTGCCGTGCTCGGTCGGTGCCCGGCCCGTGAGCGCGCCGTCGCCCTTCATTTGCGCGGCGCTGTCGGCGCCGCTGCCGCGGCGGGCGACTGAGCTGACGTCAGCGGGGCGCGACGAGCTCTCCGCCGAGGGAGAGCGCGGCGGGGCGACGGGGAACAATCGTTCAGCTCCGCGATCACCGCCTTGAGCCAGCGGCGCTCCTCTGCCGAGGCGCGCCGCGAACAGCGGCGAGCGTGGCGCCGCAGAGCAGTAGCCGTACCGGCGGCGACGGTCGCGCCGGTCAGCGCGTAGCGGCGGTCCTCAAGAAGAACCAGCGCCCCCACTCCCTCCTCGCGGCGGTGCAGACTGCGCAGCACTGGAACGCCCAGCACGTGCTTCGGACTCCCAGGATCACCGTCCTCGGTGCGCCAGGGGCCGGTGGTGAAGATTCGCCGGTGGGCTTTCATCGTCGCTTCCCGTCGGATTTCCGCGCAGCGGCGGGAACGCCAAGCTCCCCGAGCACGGTCTGGGTTTCCTCAAGGTGAGAGGTGATCAGCTGCCGAGCCGTTTCGAGCAGCTGGAAGGTGCGGGGATCGCGAACCCGGTAGTAGACGCTCGTCCCTTCGCGCCGCGCCTCTACTAGGCCTTGGCGGCGCATCGCGCCCAGGTGCTGAGAGGCGCCGCTGGAATCGATCTCGAGCTCTGCTTGCAGTTCGCCCACGCTGAGCTCACCATCACGCAGAAGCTCCAGGATCCGCACCCGTGCAGGGTGACCCAAGATGCGAAAGAAATCCGCCTTGATTCGGTGAATGGGTTGCGGCGGTCCCGCTTCGGGCTGGGACGCGCCAGCAGTGGTCAACTTGCTTCTTGGTGACTTCTTGCGAGTGGCCATTGGACGAAAGCATAGCATATCTTAAAAACTGCTAAGATTATTCTATATGGCGATTAGCGACTCTGAGCGCCGTCCAGCCTGGTTGGGCTCTTGGGACGAGCCGGGTGACCGGCCGTTTCAACCCCGCATCGAGCTGGGTGAGGCGCCAGCCGGGCACGAGAGTCGCTGGCGGCGGACCTTCGGTGATCTGTGGAGCGCGCTCGCCCTTCAACTTGCCCTGCAAGGGAACGAGCGCCGATCGAGCCCTGGGTCCGATGCGTGCGCAGAAGCTGCGGGAACGATCGATCAGGCTGAGGGTCGGCTGATCGCATTGATCGAGGGTGAGTCCGACGATTCCCGCGGCCTGCTCTTCACGGCGGCCTCAATGCTGGAGTCCTGCGCGCTGACCTGGAGTCGCATCGCTCCCGTCGGCGGGGACAGGCGGGTTCTGCTGCTGCGCCAGATGGAGCGTCGGCTCACGCGCGGCGAATCGCTGGCCCGCTGCGGGGAGCAAAGCTACGCTCAGGCCGCCTCGCCGGCGGTGGTCCACGCCGCCGCGTTGCGCGCGCGCCATGCCCGACCTGGCTCTCCGGAGATCCGGCAGATCGCGCCGAGGGCCTCAGCGTGCTTGAGGACGGCGCCGTTTCGCTCGCCGCCGTGGCGGTGCGGGCGGCTCTCAACCTCGAGCTGTACGGGGCGTCGAGACCGGCCGGCCGCGAGCAGCCGCTTCAACGCGCCCTTGAGCTTCAGCGGATAGCCGGTGAGATCTCCGCCTCGGCCCGGCGGCTCTCACGATCGTTCGGCCCCGGGGACGCCGGGCTGTGGCTCGGGCGATGCCTTTCGAGGACCCCGCCGCTCAAACAGATTCAGCGCGCAGAGGAGGCCGACAGCGATCGGAGCCTCCGCGTCGACGCCCTGCTCGGCGTTCGTGCCTCCTGGATCCATCTCGGGGCCCTCGAGCTGCTGCTGATAACCGAGCTCGCCGAGCTCCAGGATGTTCCCCAGCACGCCCACCCGGCTGAGCTTCGGGGCGGCGGCGCTCGCCGCGCCGAGAAGGTTCTCGGGCGCTGCTATCTCGACAATCGGCCCGACGCCTTCGCTCACGATCTCGCTTGGCAGCACCAAACCCTGGTCCTGGCCGACGTGGTGGCGAGCCTCTGCCTCGCGCTGGATAAGGGCTACCACCGCCACCTGGAATCAGCCCGCGCCAGGGTCTTGACCAGGCTGAGCCGCGTTGTTTTGGCGGTCTGGACGATCGATGCCCGGCTCGGGTGTGGAGAGGGTGAGGAGTAGCTCCGGTGGAGCTCAGCGTGCTCGTGCCATCCACCTACGAAGAGCGGCTGCGGGTCCGCGTCATCCGCTGTGGCCCGGACGCCCTTTGCGCGGCGCTCGAGCTCTTCGAGCGCCGAGATCCGCCGACCCTCGACGAGGCTCTGACGCTGGTTCGCGGTCCTCGCGAGCTCTCCCCGCAAGCGTTCGCGGTGGTCGTCGAGGCCTGGGACCGCTACTTCCATATGAGGTCGATGCCGTGGTCTTGAGTGCGCGATGGTTACCGATCTCCTTCGCCGGAAGGGGTGGCTCGTGAGCTACTCGGTCGTCCGCCGAGTCTGCCAGGAGAGTGAGTACAACCAGCTCCGCAGTTCTCTGCGGCGGTCGGCGAGGCTCCGGGTCCCGGTCGTCCCCCCGGGATATGTCGGCCTTGTCGTCCAGGCCTTATCGGTCGATGATTGCCCTCTGAAGACTGTCTACGGGTTCGCCGATGCCGGGGCGGATCACGAGGAAGCGCTTGAGGCCCTGGAAGAAGAGCTGCGCCAGAGCATCGGCTGAGTGATGTTTCTCTGCTGTGATCGATCATTCGATGAGAGGACGGCGTAGGTGACGGCTCCACTGACGCGCCCCGGCTGGTGGCGAGCCCTGCTGGGGACCTTGGTCGGAGGCGGGTTCGGGTTCGGACTGGTGGTCGCGCTACGAGCGATCTCGGGCCTGCCCGTCCTCGAGACCGGGGACGACCGGCTATCCGCAGGTGGTCGTGCCCGCGATCACCGCTCCGCTCGGCTTCCTGGTCGGGATCGGCTGCTTCGACTACTGGTTCCGCTGGGCCGTGGGCGCGCCGACCTTCCCCGCCGAGCGAGAGCACGAGAACCACGGCGCCTACTCGCTGGCGGGACTACTTCAAGGTCAACACCGACCACAAGGTCATCGGCATCCAGTACCTCCTGCACGACCTTCTTCTTTTTCTTTGTCGGTGGGCTAATGGCGATGATCATGCGGGTGGTTCGCCCAGCCCGGCACCCAGATCGTCGACCCGGGCGTCTTCAACGGGCTCTTCTCGACGCACGCGGCGCTGATGATCTTCGTGGTGGTGGTCCCGATCTTCGCCGGGATCGCCAACTACGTGCTGCCGCTGATGATCGGGGCGCCGGACATGGCCTTCCCGCGGCTGAACGCGCTCAGCTACTGGATGCTGCCGATGGCCGGGCATCCTTTTCCTGGCCAGCTACGCGGCCCCCGGGGGGGCCTTCGACGCCGGCTGGACCGGCTACGCGCCGCTCTCCACTGGGGCTCCGTTAGGCCCAGTCCTTCTTCAACTTAGGGGTGCAGTTCGCCGGCGCCTCCTCGATCGCCCACCGCGCTCAACTTCCTGGTCACGATCATCACGATGCGGGCGCCGGGGATGAACTTCTGCCGCCTGCCGCTGCTTGTCTGGGCGAACCTCCGACCTCGCTGCTGGTCGTCGCCGCGACGCCGTTCATCGCGGGCGCGCAGTTCATGGTCCTCCTCGACCGCCTCTATTCACACCAACTTCTTCCAGGCGGCCTTCGGCGGCGACGTCGATCAGCTACCAGCACATCTTCTGGTTCTACTCGCACCCGGCCGTCTACATCATGATGCTGCCGGGGTTCGGGATCGTCAGCGAGGTGATCTCGACCCACTCGCGGAAGCCGATCTTCGGCTACCGGCTGATGGCGATGGCGCTGATCGGGATCATCGTGCTGAGCTACTCGGTCTGGGCGCACCACATGTTCGTCTCCGGCATGTTCCAGCTGGCTCCGGGTGCCGATGATGATCATGACGCTGCTGATCGCGGTGCCGACCGGGATCAAGATCTTCTCTTGGCTGGGGACGCTGTTTAACGGCGTCATCCCACCTGAAGATCCACCGCGATGCTCTTCGCCCTCGCCTTCATCGTCACCTTCACGATCGGCGGGATCTCGGGGGTGATGCTGGGGATGGTGCCGATCGACATCCACGTCTCGGACACCTACTTCGTCGTCGCGCACATCCACTTCGTGCTCTTCGGCGGCTCGATGTTCACCGTGTTTGCCGGCGTCTATCACTGGTTCCCCAAGATGACCGGCCCGCATGTACGACGAGAAGCTCGGCCGGATCCACTTCTGGGGGGACCCTGGTGGGCACCTGGGGAACCTTCGTGCCGATGCACTGGATCGGGATGGAGGGGATGCCGCGGCGGGTCGCCGACTATTCCGCCCAGTTCGGCGACTGGAACCTGCTGATCTCGGTGTTCGCCTTCATGCTTGGTGCCGTCCAGCTGGTCTTTCTCTACAACATGATCGTCAGCTGGCGCTACGGCCCGAAGGCCGGCCCGAACCCGTGGCGGGCGAAGACGATCGAGTGGCAGGTCTCCTCGCCGCCGCCGATCTTCAACTTCGACGAGATCCCGCGGGTGGTCGGCGGGCCCGTACTCAGAACGGGCGTCCCCCGCGCCCGCCACGCGATCATGGCCGGCGAGGAGGCCGAGGTGAAGAAGCCCGAGAGGGCCGAGGTCGGAGCGCCGGTTTGAGCGAAACAGGTGCAGTCGCCGGGCCGGGAACGGCCCGTCTGAGGTGAGCCGCGAGAGAGGGGACCCACAACAGTTCGCTGCGACCCAACCAACTGAGAGGCGGTCCCATGGATCCTGTCGGCTACGAGCTACGGACAACCACGGATGGCAAGGGCCATGGTGTGCGCGCCACCCGATGCTTCGACATCGGCGAGACGGTGATGGTCGGAGTGATCGAGCGTCGAGTCGACAGAAACGACTCCCATGCAACCCAGGTGAGCCGCACCGAGTGGGTGCAGCATGGCGGCCTCGGGCCGAAGGTCAATCACTCGTGCAGCCCGAACTGCGGCGTGCGCCTGAACGACTCAGGAGCCTGCGACTTCGTGGCCCGCGAGCCGATCGTGGCGGGCGAAGAGATCACCTTCGACTATGCCATGCGGAACTACTCGGTCGAGCACTTTCCGGGCGGCTGCCTTTGTGGCTCAGATATATGTCGTAGTTCGATAACCGGTTGGAAGGATCTCTCCGACGAGCGAAAGGCGGCCTACCGGGGGCTGGTCGCCCCATACCTCCTCGAGATCGACCGAGAGGCGCCAAAACCAGGGGACGACGGCGTTGACGATGGTAGCTAGTACGCGACGCCCTGTGCTTTCGGCATGAGCCACCTTTCGAAGAGGGACCCGGCGACGGATGACCTAAAGAGCTTCGCTTTCATCGGTCAGCCCATCCTGACGGCACGCGCTCGAAAGCAGATCGGCGTCAGTCGGGCAACCCGACTGTCAGCGGAGGGGGCGGGATTCGAACTCACGGGGACGCTAACAGCGCCTAGCGATTTCGAGACCGCCCCGTGTGACCTATCCCTGCCGGTTGCCGCCTCGTGGCTTTGCGCACTGCGCCAGAAGCGGACCTTTTGGAGCCTTCCCTATATAAGCGAAACAGCAGCCGAGTCGCTCCGCGGAGCGACTCCCCCTATGCGCGACTAGGAGCACTCCCGCCTCCCACTGCTTGGTTTCGCGCGAAGCGACAGTGGGCCGCAGCGCTCGTGGGGAGACCGCCATAGCTCTTGGGCGCGGGGCTACTGGCCGCCGCCGCCCGGGAGCGTCCGTCCCAGGCAGCGGACGTGCGACGGCCCATCCCCCAGCGCCTGTAGAAGCGCAGCGCGTCCTCGTTTCCGGCGATCACAGCCAGACCGATGAACCGACGCCCGCGTCGGCGAGACGCCGCTCGACCTCCTCCATGAGCAACGAGCCGATGCCCCAGCGGCGCAGCTCGGGCTCGACCGAGAGCGCCTCGAGCTCGCCTATCCGCTCATCGGTTTCGAAGCTCCAGTCGCCGTCGCAGATCCGGAAGAAGGCGAAGCCGACCGGCGAGCCCTCGCGCTCGGCGATCAACAGCCAAGCGTCACCGGCGCGCATCCAACGCTCGAATTCGCCCCGGCGCCGCCGCCAGGAGTCCTCCGCACGCCGGAACGGGGCGATCTCGCGCGCCTCGCCGGCGACCCCCGCGTGGTATTCGTGCATCGCTTCCCACAGCGACTCGATGTCGTCGAGCCGCTCCGCCCCCGCCTCGATGATCTCCACCTCGGGCGGCCCTGTCTGCTC
>CAWABN010000012.1:0-13771 GCA_963780305.1 uncultured Solirubrobacterales bacterium | reverse complement strand
GCCAGGGCGAGATCGACCTGAATGGCCCGATGATCCGGGCGAAGGTCGCCGACCTCGACCCGATCGCAGCGGTTAACAGCCTCACTGAGCGGCTCGAGCGGCAGCTGCGGAGCTTCGTCGACCGTCGCACCGACCAGGCCCGCCGTTTGACCGAGCGCCGGGCGGGCGAGTGGCGGCATTCCAGCTTCGCCACCGACCGTCCTGAATACTTCCCGCGAGCGCCGGAGGAGCGGGAGATAGTCCGCCGCAAGACCTTCGCCACCGACCCGCTCACCCCCGCCGAGGCCGCCGAGGAGATGGAGTTCCTAGATCACGGTTCCACCTGTTCATCGAGCGCGAGACCGGCGCCGACGCCGTCGCGTACCACCGCGACGACGGCCGACTCGGCGTTATCGGACCGAGCGGGATCGGGTGGTCGGGCGAGAGCGCTGGGATCGTCCACGAGGAGAGCCGGATGAGCGGGCCGACCAGACCAGAGGACGCGGTAGCGGAGATGAACATCCTCAACCATCGGTTCATGTACTTCACCGATGCCGCGGAGCGGCCGCGGCAACCTGATCTACATGCGCTACGACGGCCACTACGGCCTGATCAAGCCGGCCCGGTAGCCGGCAGGGGCAGGAGAGGCGGCCGGCGCCGCTGTGATCAGCAAGACGGTCAGCGCGCCAGGAAAGGTCAAGCTGCTGATCAAGGCGATGGGAAGAAGAAGCGCCAGCTGAACGAGACCGGAAAGGTGAAGCTCAACGTCGCGGTCACCTACACCCCGACCGGCGGCGACCCCAGCACGCAGTCGCGGAAGCTGAAGCTCAAGAAGCGCTAGCGGTCGCTCCTCCTTCGCGCGAGGAGGAGCCCGCCCGATGGTCGCCGGAATTCACGTAAAGGGGAAGGGCCCGCTGCCGAAGCGCGTCGCCGCGGCGGTCGAGGGCGCGGGCCAGGTGCGAGCCGACGAACCCCGTGCCCCGTTATAAGCGTGGTGGTCATGGCCCGTGATAGAAACGCCGCACATGAGCGCTGGGTGTCCGCAACAGAGCATGGCCCTCGGCCGAGCGCGAATACAGTTGTGATGACCGGCCCGGCGATCGTTGCGGACACCACCTCCTACCTCCCCACCGAGCTGACCGAGCGCCACGGCGTGCAGCTGGTGAGCCTCTACGTGGGAATCGACGGCAAGCAGGAGCGGGAGTCGGAGATCTCCGACTACGACGACTTCTACGAACGGCTGCGAGCGAGCGGAGAGGCCGTGACCACCTCGCAGCCCTCGGTCGGCGACTTCATCTCGGTCTACGAGCCACTGCTCGCCGCGGGGCGCGAGATCGTCTCGGTGCACATCTCGGCGGGGATCTCCGGCACCCTCGAGGCTGCGAATCAGGCGATCGAGCGGCTGACCAGCGAAGGAAAGGGCGGCGAGCGGGTCCACACCGTCGATAGCCGCAGCGCGGCGGGCGGCACCGGGATGGTGCTGCTCGCGGCGATGATCGCCGCCAGCGGCGGCGCCGACGCGGAAGGGGTCGTCCGCCAGGCCGAGCGGGCACGCGACGCCGGGGGGATCTGGTTCTCGCTCGACTCGCTCGAGTATCTGCGCCGGGGCGGGCGGATCGGCGCGGCGCAGGCCCTGATCGGATCCACCTTGAAGATCAAGCCGATCCTCACCTTCGCCGAGGAGGTGACTCCCGTCGGGCGGGTTCGGACCCGACCGCGTGCCGTGGCGCGGCTGATCGACTACGCCCGCCAGCGCCACGGCGAGGGGGCCGACGCCTGGGTCGTGCAGCACATCCGCGACCCCGAGTCCGCCGAGCAGCTTGTGCAGGCGTGCCGGCCGATTTTCGGCCGTGATCCCCTCTTCGTCTCCGAAGTCGGCCCGGTGCTCGGGGCCCACGCCGGGCCGGGGATGATCGGGATCGGCGCCTCGGTCGAGAGCGCCTTCGAGTAGGCGCGCCCTGGGCGGGCTTCGGCTTCGCGGGCTTGCGCGTTCCGGCCCCTCGCGCCCGCTTTGCGCGGCCACCGGTAGCGCCGACATCGCTACTGCAAAGGATCCGAAGCGATAGCGAACGCCAGGGATCCCGGGTCCTTTCCCACTTCCCGGGGCACGCGGAAGCGGAAGTCAAGACCACGGTCAGGCCTGTGTGCACCGCTGCGCTCAGCGACCAGGAAGCGCTTTGGTTGCAAGTGCGTCCGCTTCGGCATTCCATTTTCGCGGAATCCACGAAATCCTGATGTTGGGAAACTCCTGGAGCAGGGAGCACGCTTCCGCGTGCAGGGGTCTGATGTGCTCCTTGCCAACCTTCGCGCAGCCGTTTACCTGGTCGACCACGAGCTCCGAGTCAAGGAACACCCGGATGCGTTGGATTCCGCGACTGCGGGCGAGCTTGAGTCCTTCGATGAGAGCCCGATATTCCGCAACGGTGTTGATGGCGGGTCCGATCGGTTTGGAGATCTCTTCAATTAGCTGACCATCGGGGTCCCTGAGGACGACTCCGATCGCACCTTGAGCTGGATTGTCGATGGTCCCCGTGCCGGAACCGTCTGTCTTCAGTAGATAGTTGCGCTTCGACGGCTCCGGATGGTCGCCCTCGTGCGTTTCGGGCACCGGCATGAAGCCAAGCTATCTCACACCGAAGCGCGCACCGAACGGATGCCTCCGTTCACTAGCGCTTTGCGCGAGAAGCGAGCGCCCGGTCGAAGAGCACTCCTTTCCATGCAAAGCAGTAGTGTCCGGGCAGCCACGAGTCCTGGCACTGCGGAGTGTCGATCTAAAGGAGACGCACCGTCTGTAGGTTGCCCTCCGTGGACCTCTTGGAACTCGCGGACAAGCTATGGAGCGGCGACCTCGACGTCGCCGGGCCTCCCTCGCCCGAGCATCCGGGCAATGAGAAGGCCGTCAATCCGTTTGTCCCTCGTGGCGAGCTGGTCGAGATCGGCCAGGGCACCGCGTTCGTCAACTCGTTCGCCAACGTCAGCGCCTTCGAAACCACCGAGGGACTGGTCTGCGTCGACAGCGGCGCGCCCTTCTCGGCAGCAGACATCCACCGGATGATCCGGGCATGGTCACCGGCGCGGCTCGACACCACGATCTTCTCCCACGGCCACATCGACCACGTCCTCGGGATGGGTCCGTTCGAACAGGAGGCGAGGGACAAAGGCTGGGCGCCGCCGAGGGTGGTGGCCCATGAGAACGTCCCGGCTCGCTTCGACCGCTACAAGCTCACTGCGGGATACAACAGCGCAATCAACTCGCGCCAGTTCGGCGTCCCCGTTCCCTGGCCGACCAAGTACAGGTACCCGGACGAGACCTACCGCGACCAGGTCGAGCTCGAGGTGGGGGGCGAGCGCTTCGAGCTCCATCATGCGAGGGGCGAGACAGACGACCACACCTGGACGTGGGTCCCCGGCCGGCGGGCTCTCTGCTCGGGCGATCTGATCATCTGGTGTGTGCCCAACGCGGGCAACCCGCAGAAGGTCCAACGTTATCCGCGGGAATGGGCGGCTGCGCTGCGTGAGATGTCCGCCCTCGGCGCCGAGGCCCTGCTGCCCGGTCACGGCCTCCCGGTGGTAGGCGCGGATCGAGTGCGAGCAATCCTTGACGACACTGCCGCGCTGCTCGAGCATCTGCACGACGAGACCGTGCGGCTGATGAACGAGGACGCCCCTCTCAACGAGATCCTGCATGAGGTTCGGGCACCTGCGGAACTGCTCGAGAAGCCCTATCTGCGACCGATCTACGACGATCCGGAGTTCATCGTGCGCAGCGTCTGGCGCGTCTACGGCGGCTGGTATGACCTTGACCCCGCCGACCTGAAGCCCGCGCGCACGAGCGAGCTGGCCCAAGAGATCGCCGCGCTGGCGGGCGGTGCATCCGAATTGGCCCGCCGGGCCAGGGAGCTGGCATCGGAAGGCGAGCTTCGTCTCGCCGGACATCTCGCCGAGTTCGCCGCCGCCGCCGCTCCCGACGACCCCGAGGTGCGCGCCGTGCGAGCCGAGGTGAACGAGACGCGCTCCGCCGCTGAGCCCTCGTTGATGGCGAAATCCATCTTCACCGCCGCGGCCCGCGACTCCCGCTAAAAACTTCCAGTGCCGCATAACCCGAAGGTCGCGGGTTCGAATCCCGCCCCGCTAATAGAGTTCGCGCCGTGCGGCTGATCCACACCTGCTACCGAATCACCGATCCCCATCAATCGGTCGCCTTCTACGAGGCCCTGGGGCTCGAGAAACGCCGCGAGATGCCGATCCGCGACGAGGCAATCAACATCTTCATGGGAGTGCCGGGTGAGGAGCTGCCCGAGCTCGAGCTGACCCATAACTACGGGGTCGAAAGCTACGAGCTGGGCACCGCCTACGGTCACGTAGCACTCACGGTCGACGACCTGGACGTCACCCTCGAGCATCTCAAGGAGATGGGGATCGAGCCGGAGAAGCCCCCTTATCGAATCCACGAGGGCGGCTCGCGCCTCTGCTTCGTCAGGGACCCCGACGGCTACAGGATCGAGCTGCTCGAGCTGGCGGGCTGAGGGCGCGGCGGTCCGCTACGCCGCGGCGGCGGCGGCCTCGTCGGGCGAGGGAAAGACCCGGTGGCGCACGATGAGCCCATCGCGCACGTCGAATACGGATCCGACGTCCATCGAGTAGAGAAGCTCGTCCGCCGCGACCTCGCGATTGGTCATCTCGAGCGTCGCGACAAAGCGGTCTGGTGTCCGAGCCTCGAGTGAGGTCAGGGTGACCGACCGCTTTTGGCCCTCGCTCTCGGCATGCTTGGCGGCAAACTGGCGGGCTCCCTCCTTGCCTTTGAGGGCGTCGCCGTTGGGGAGCTCGATCACTGCATCGTCGGCCGTCAAGGCTGCTGCTGCGTCTCGATCCGCCGTCGAGATCGCTTCCACATAGCGCCGTATGACGTCTTCCGGAGCGGCCACGGCTCGATCCTCTCATACGCCCTGGATTGGAGGCGACGGTCGAAGGGCCAAAGCCGAAACCGAATCGCCCAGGGGGCGGGGGAGGGGGTAAGCCCGCAGCGCCCGCATATCCATATATACAGCCCGCATTCCCGCTGATCGTTTCTTGCGGCTGGACGTCTCGAAAAGCCGTTGAGCGTGCGCTGGGTTTACGGCGAGAATTCCGCTTATAACTTGACGATATGCGGCCTCTTCTGCTCGCTGTCGGGAGCGACTCGCGGATGGCGAGAGCGCTCGAGCGCCAGCTCCACCGGGGTTTCGCCGCTCTGGGATTTCAAGCCGCGAGTTTCGATCAAGCCTCGCCGGCGATGGAGGTTCTCCGCGATCTCAGAGACCGGGGGGAGCAGGTGGCCCTCCTGGTCGCCGACCAGCGGGCGCCCGAGATGGCGGGCCTCGATCTGCTGCGGGAGGGACAGAAGCTTCATCCGGAGGCGCGGACGGTGCTCTTGTGCGCGCACGACGATCTTGCGCTTGCCACCGACGCCGTCAACGCGGCGGCGCTCGACCACTTTCTGATCAAGCCGTTCGAGGGGGAGCGGGACCTACTGCCAATCGTCTCGGACCTACTCGAGGGCTGGCAGGGCGCCCGCGACCGCGACGCGGCGGGGGTCAGGATCGTGGGGGAGCGCGATTCGTCTCGAGGCCACCAGATCCGGCAATTCCTGGGGCGGAACAACGTCCACTACGAGTGGCTGGAGCCCAACAGCGACGAGGGACGGGCCCTGCTCCAGAAGGTCGCCGCGCCGGATCGTGCCCATCTGCCGGTGGCGGTGTTCCCCGACGGGGTCGCGGTCGGTAATCCGACAAACCTGCAGCTCGCCAGCCAGCTCGGGATCCCCACCCACCCGGCACTCGATCACTACGACCTGGTGATCGTCGGGGGTGGGCCAGCCGGCCTGGCGGCGGCCGTGTACGGCTCGTCGGAGGGCCTGAGCACGCTGATGATCGAGCGGGAAGCACCGGGCGGGCAGGCCGGGCAGAGCCCGCGAATCGACAACTACCTCGGCTTTCACGCGGGATTGGCCGGATCGGAGCTTGCCCGGCGGGCGATCATCCAAGCCCGGCGTTTCGGGGCGGAGATCGTGCGCCCGCGTGAGGTGGTTGGCATCGAGTGGCGGGAGGGTGATCGGATCCTGGAGCTCTCCGATCGCGGCACCGTCGCTGCCCGCAGCGTGCTGATCGCCACCGGGGTCTCATACCGCCGGCTGACCGCGCCAGGCGTCCCGGAGCTCGTCGGTGCCGGGATCTACTACGGCGCCTCGCCCCGTGATGCCCAGGAGCGGGTCGATCAGCACGTGTTCATCGTCGGCGGTGCTAACTCCGCCGGCCAGTCGGCGCTCGATTTCGCGCGCCATGCCCGCAAAGTGACGATCATGGTCCGGGCCGATTCTCTCGCCCAGGGGATGAGCCACTACCTGATCGATCAGATCGAGGCCGCAGAGAACATCGAGGTCCTCACGCGCACCGAGCTTGGCGCGGCCCACGGCGGCGACCGGCTGGAGTCACTCACCCTGAAACGAGACGGAGACGCTACCGGCGACCCGGTTCCCGCGGATGCGGTCTTCATCTTCATCGGCGCCGTCCCCCATACGGAGTGGCTGCAGGGAAGGCTCACTTCCGATGACCGTGGGTTCCTCGTCTCCGGACCTGAGCTGGGCCGACGCCCGGCGAATTGGCCGCTCGATCGGGATCCATACCCGCTCGAGTCCTGCCTGCCGGGCGTTTTCGTGGCGGGGGACGTGCGCCACGGGTCGATCAAGCGGGTGGCATCCGCGGTCGGCGAGGGCGCGATGGCGGTGAACTTGATCCATCAGCACCTGGCAGCGACCTACTGAGGAAAGCGCGTCGCGTGTCGACCCGGGCCGCCCGTCCGCCCCACTCGGGGCCGGGGATCAGGCGAAGGTGAGCGAAAGGATCACCGAAGACGAGAAGAGGAGCCTCCGAAAGGGGGCTCCTCGCTTGTGAACACCCAGGCGGGATCGGGTATGAAGCACGGATGCCTGAGTTGGTCCTGGGTCCGATCCTTCGCTACGTCTCCGACACCGAGGCGATCGTCTGGGTGGAGACCGACGACCCCTGTGAGGTCGAGGTGCTTGACCATCGCGCGCCCACCTTCGGGGTCGAGGGCCACCACTATGCGCTGGTCTGCGTCGAGGGGCTCGAACCGGGGACGACGTACGAGTACGGGGTCTCGCTCGACGGGGAAGCCCGCTGGCCCGAGCCGGGCTCCGAGTTCCCGCCCAGCATCATCCGCACCGTCGATCCGGACGGGCGGATCGATCTGATCTTCGGCTCCTGCCGGGTCGCCCTCCCGCATCACCCTCCCTACACCCTGCCCAAGGATGAGGACGAGCGCGGGCGCGGGCCCGACGCTCTCCACACGCTGGCGGTCTCGATGCTGGAGTCGGAGCCCGATCGCTGGCCGGAGCTCGTGCTCCTCCTGGGCGACCAGGTCTATGCGGACGAGGTTTCGCCGCAGGCATTGGAGTTCATCCACTCGAGGCGGGACACGACCCGGCCTCCGGGGGAGGAGGTGGCCGACTTCGAGGAGTACACGCGCCTCTACTGGGAGTCATGGGGGGACCCCGTGATCCGATGGCTGTTCTCGACGACCTCGATCTCGATGGTGATCGACGACCACGACATGCACGACGACTGGAACATCTCCCGCTCGTGGTTAGAGGAGATGCGTCGCCGGCCGTGGTGGCAGGAGCGAGTGGTGGGCGGGCTGATGTCGTACTGGATCTACCAGTTCATCGGCAACCTCTCGCCGCGGGAGCTCGAGGAGAACAACCTCTACCGGCAGGTTCGTCAGCTAGACGAAGCTGGCCCCATGCTGCGGGAGTTCGCCGCCAAGGACGACCGCGAGCGGGAGGGCAGGCGGTGGAGCTACTACCGCGACCTCGGCTCGACGCGGCTGATCGTGATGGATTCACGGACCGGGCGGGAGTTGGAGGAGGGTCGACCGTTCGATCTTCGACGAGGACGAGTGGGACTGGATCCAGGACAAGGCGCGGGGTGACTTCGACCACCTCCTGATCGGGACCTCGGATCCCTACCTGCTGGCGCCGGGCCTGCACTACCTGGAGGCCTGGAACGAGGCGGTCTGCAACGGCGCCTGGGGCGCGGCGGCGGCGGGGGTCGGAGAGCGGATCAGGCGCGCCCTCGACTGCGATCACTGGGGCGCGTTTCAGCGCTCGTTCATGCGGCTCACCGCGCTGCTCGAGGAGGTCGGCTCGGGCGAGCGCGGCCGTCCCCCGGCCTCGATCTGCATCCTCTCCGGCGATGTCCACCACGCGTATCTAGCCGAGGCGGCGTTCCGCCACGACGCGAACGTGAGCAGCGCCGTCTACCAGGCGGTCTGCTCTCCGTACCGGAAGGCGCTCGACGCGCACGAGCGACTTGCGGTGCGAATCGGTCATTCGCGCCCCACCGAGGTCCTCGTCCGCGCCCTCGCCCGAGCCGCGGGGGTCGAGGATCCCGACCTCCGGTGGCGCTTCGCCGGCGGTCCGTACTTCGACAACCAGATAGCAACCCTGAGCCTCGAGGGACGAGAGGCGAGCCTGACGATCTCCAAGACGGTTCGAGACGAGGCGGGCCCGCGACTGGAGACCGCGTTCGAGCGACGGATAGCCTGACCTTGGCTCGCCGGGCGCTGGTCACAGGGGCGACGGGGTTCATCGGGAGCCGGTTGGCCGCCGCGCTCGCGGACGATGGCTGGGAGGTCCGCTGTCTGGTCCGAGACAGCTCGCGGGCCCGCGCCCTGGCCGACCGCGGTCTCGAGCTGCGCGAGGGTGACGTGCTGGACGCCGAGTCGCTGCGCGGGGTCGGGGAGGGGATCGAGGTCGCCTACTACCTCGTCCACGCGATGGGGCGCGGTGGCGAGGGTGACTTCGAGGAGCGCGAGCGGCGCGGCGCCCGCAACTTCGCCGAGATGGGGACGCGGGAGGGGATCGGTCGGGTCGTGTACCTCGGCGGGCTCGGCGAGCACCCCCGCTCCAAGCACCTACGCAGTCGTCAGCGAACGGCCGAGATCCTCGCCGAGCTCGGACCGCCGCTGACCTACTTCCGGGCCGGGATGGTCGTCGGAGCGGACAGCGAGTCCTACCGCACTTTGCGCTACCTGGTGCAGCGGCTGCCAGCGATGATCGCTCCGGCTTGGCTGGCGACCCCGACGCAGCCGATCGCAGTCGACGACGTGATCACCTACCTCGCGCGCGCCCCGGACGTCGCCGCCTCGGAGGGCCGAGAGGTGCAGATCGGCGGACCGGATGTGCTCTCCTACGGCGACATGCTCGACCGGATGGCCGAGGCGCTGGGCGTGCGGCCCCGCCCCAGGTTGCCGGTCCCGCTGCTCACGCCGTGGCTGTCCTCTTTGTGGATCGGCCTCGTCACGCCCGTCGACGCCGCAATTGCCCGCCCGCTGATCGAGGGGCTCTCCACGCCGACGACCGTCACCGATCCCTCGGGTGCGGCCCCATTCGAGATCACCCCCACGCCGTTCATGGAGGCACTGCGGCGCGCGCTCGCCGAGGATCCCGAGGTCGAGGCGGACGCTCGCCAGGCAGAGCTGCGTCTGTTACCGGACGAGCTCGGCAAGGTCCAGCGCACCGGCGCCGTCGAGTCGGTTCAGGCGGGGGAGCTGCGGCTCCCCGAGCCCCTGTCAAGGGTCCTGAGTCGGGACTTCCTGAGCCGAGCTGCGCGGGAGTACTGGCGCTTCGTCACTCGGAGATCCCTGGGCCTGATCCGTGTGGCCTACGCCGGCGACCACCAGTCGATCGTGCTGCTGGGGCGACCGCTGGTCCTGTTGCGCTTTCGCTCGCCCGAGTACGAGCTGCTCGAGAGCCGCGGCTCGGTCACCTGGCGGATCGAGCGCGGGCTGCTGGTCTCCCGGGACGGCCGCGACCAGGGATTCCTGCGATTGTCAGTGGGCGTCGACGAGCCGGACGCCGGCGATCGCGTCCCCGTCCGTGTCCAGATGGAGGTACGCAACTTCTACCCGTGGCTGCGCGGAAGCGGTCGCTTCGCGCGGGTCGGGGTCTGGATCTACAGCCAAACGCAGCAGCGCATCCATCGATCCGTCACGAGGGGCTTCTTGCGCTCGCTGGCGAAAACCGCCGCCACCCTTGATGCCCCGACGCGGGGGCAGCGGTCTGGTCGCTCGCCGGGCTCATAACCCGAAGGTCGCGGGTTCGAATCCCCGCCCCCGCTACTAGCCAAGGGCCCTCTGAAAAGAGGGCCCTTGGTGTTTCTGAAAGCCCTGGAAAATCCGACGCTTTCGTCCTAGGGTACAGGCCAGCAGCGAACAGCCGGTCACCGCTCCCGTCCCAGCGGCGCCGATGCGGGAGCGGGCCCCGGCAGCCGGCGGGGCGGGAACCGGCGCGGCGGACCTCCCACGCAGGCCAGACGGCGCGAGCTAGGATCCGTCAGTTGGCGACCGAGCGCGAGCAGACCATCCGCCGTGGAACGGTCTCGTGGTTGACGCATCCGCCCACTGGCCGGGCGCGCATCGAGGCGGAGAGCTCCGCCTTCCACGCCCTCCCCGTGTCGTTACCGAGGGGGACCCGATCCCTCACGAGGCGACACCGGGCGAGCTGCTTGCCCTAACTCATGGAGTGTTCCTCGCTAGCTTCCTCTCCGAGGGACTCCTGCTCGCTGGCTCGCCCGCCGATGAGATCGTGGTCGACGTTGCCTGCATCTTCGTTGGGCCGGTGCCGGAACGGAGCTTGACGGCCATCGACGTTCACGTTCGGGGCCGCGTTTCCGGACTCGGCGAGGAGAGCTTCCGCGACGCGGTCGCCACCGCGCGCCTGCGGGCGCTTCGTTCGGCCGGAGCGAGAGAGGATCTACCCGGTGAGCTTCAGGCCGAGCTTGCACCGACGGCTGGTTAGGGCGCGACCGCGGCGGCTGTGTACACCTCTACGAAGCGGAGGTAATTGTCGGCCACCTTCGAGGCGGCGCCCTCCTTGGACAGGCTGCCCTCGATCCAGCCCTCGAGCGGATCGCCCCAGATCGAGCGGCCGATCGCGAAGCCGACATATCCCTCGACCGGAGCGCCCTGCCGCAGCCAGTGATCGACCCTGTCGTCGTCGGCACCCCGGCCGAGGACCACGCAGACGACGCCGTCGCGCCCGCCGGTGCGCGCCTGGGCCGCGATCCGCTCGCAGTTGGCGCGCTCGTCGAGGCCCTCGATCTTCCAGATGTCGGGCTCGACACGGGCATCCTGGAGCTCGGTGACCGCGCGGACCATCAGGTCCGGGCGGAGCTCGGTGTCGTAGCGATCGGCATCGGCGTCGACCGCCGCGAGCTGGGATTCCTCGGCCGGCACCAGCAGTTCGAAGAGAAACTTGCGATCCCGCTCGCGGAGCCAGTCGGAGAGGCGTCGCAGGCGATCGGCCTGGCGCTCGTTCATCTCCTGGTCGCCGTCGGGGTTGTAGCGAACGAGCACTTTTGAGAAGTCCGGGTCGTAGCGCTCGATATGAGCGCCGAAGTCGTCGCCGTACTCGAAGTCGAACTCCCTCTGGCCGCTCTTCTCGACCGGCATCGCGAGCTTGATGTCGGCGGCCTTGATGTCCTCGGGCACGCGCGTCGGGCCACCGAACTGCTCGTCCACGAGCCCGCCGGTCACGGCTGGGTCGGCGCCGCGCGCAAGCGCCGCCTCGAGGCCCTCGAAGATCAGGTGCTTGCCCTCGGCGAGACGCTCCGCGTCCTCGGCGTTCGGGTCGCCTTCGATCCCATACCGCTTGATGAAGGACCCGCGATGGTCGAACGCGAGAACGTAGAGCTTGCCGTCGTAGCCGAGAGCCACGAGGGGCAAGCTATCCGTTCGGTTGGGCGGCCGCAGCTGCCGAAGGAGGGCTTCATCCTGGATGTACTCCACGCCCTGCGAGGCGCCGTACAGCTAAGCCGCCAGGCGGATCAATCCCGGCGGCGGCGAGATCCCCCGCGTCCCGCTCCGAGCAGATAGCCGTTGGTCGTCAGGGAGAGGTCGCGGATGCCGGAGACCCGGAGAGCATCGTGGCGAGGCGTGGGAACCGGCGGCGGACCAGCGGTTCGCCCCCCGTCAACCTGAGGTCCTCAATCCCCATGCTCGCCATCACCGCGACCAGGTGCTCGATCTCCTCGAAGGTGAGGACCTCCTCCCGCTCGAGCCACGGCATCCCCTCGGCCGGTATGCAGTACTGGCAGCGGAAGTTGCAGCGGTCGGTTACGGAGACGCGCAGATCGGTGATCCGCCGGCCATGCCCGTCGTGCAGGGGTTCCCGCGCGTATCGTGCTGGTGTGCACTCGATCGAGGGTCTCGCGACCGCCGACCTTGTCGATGCGATGGGGCACTTCCATCGGCATCGCTGCCACATCCTCGACCTAGTCAGCCCGACTCCCGGGCGAGTTCTGTTTGGCCCGGCAGTAACCATCTCCTACTTCCCAAGCTGCTCAGCTGCCCTCGATCCGGAGCGCTACAACTTTGCGAAGCTCTTCTATGAGGCCGTCGGCGACGAGCCGGAGGCCAAGGTGGTGGTCCTGGCGAGCAACGGCTACGCCGACTCGTCCATGGGGGGCGGTACGAAGCTCTCGCGGTTGCAGGTCCACGGGTGCGCGGGAGTGATCACCGACGGCCGCCTGCGTGACTTCGACGAGCTCGCCCGATACGACTTCGCCGCCTACTGCTCGGGTGAGGCGACGAAGTGGGGCGGAGACGAGGTGACGCCATTCCAGGCGAACGTGCCGGTCGTCCTCTCCGGCGTGGGAGTGATGCCGGGACAGTACGTGTTTGCCGACAGCTCCGGGGCCTTGGTGATCCCTGACGGTCAGATCGACGATGTTCTGGCCGGGGCTCGCGCGGTCAAGGACGAGGACGCGGGCTTCCGCGAGCAGATTGCCACCGAGCGCTTGGGGGCACTGCCGGGGATGCGGGGTCAGGCGAAGCGATGACAACCGAAGGGAAGGCGAAATGAGCGACGAGGTCGAGATCACCAACCACCGCGCCGACGGGACGCAGAACGAGTCCCTGATCGGCATGGCGCGCATGGGCGCGGACGCGTTCGGGTACACAGCGGAGCTGCGCATCGACCGCGGCCTCGCGCAGCTCCTGCGACTGCGGGTCTCACAACTCAACAACTGCAGCTACTGTCTCAACCTCCACTATGAGGCCGCCCGCGACGCTGGGATCCCGCGCGCGAAGATCGACACGCTGACAGCGTGGTGGGAGACCGACCTGCACTCCGAGGCAGAGCAGGCCGCCCTGCGCTACACCGAGGCGCTTACCCGGGCGCCCGATACGGATGCTGACCAGGCCTTCCAGCGCTTCCACGACGGGCTCGCGAAGCACTTCGACGCCGAGCTGATCCTCGAGATCATTGGCGTCGTCGTGAACATGAACGTGTGGACGCGGCTGAAGCTAGCCGAGGGGGCGAAGCCGGGGCTGGGCTGAGCGGGGCTCCAAATGGGGCTCCAAACTCAGGCGCACTTTGCCTTTCGGGGCAACCGATTTTATCCGGCGCTCCAGCGGGCCGGCATTGTCGATCGCTTAATCGACGCCTCGGCAGGGCTCGCAGAGGCCGACCGCGAGCACCTGATCGATCAGGGCGTCGGGATCACGAGCCTGGTGGCACGCGCTACGGCACGGGCCGATGAACTGGGGCGCGACGAGTTGATCGCCGGAGCCGACGGGCTCGAGCTGAAGGTGGCCCTCTCAAACCGGCGGTCGTCGCGATACTCGGGATAACGGCATATCGGATCGCGTTCGGAAGACGACGCGTCACGCTCGGTCGCGAACCCGAGGCCCTGGCCGACAGCGAGCTCTGGGTGGTTCCGAACCCCAGCCCGCC
>CAWABN010000011.1:0-74535 GCA_963780305.1 uncultured Solirubrobacterales bacterium | reverse complement strand
TTGCATGGAAAGGAGCGCTTTCGAGCTGGCGGTGACCGCTTGTGGGTGACGCGCTCTTTCCGGACAACAGCGTTGTTGGTACAGGGACGTTGCAAAGGAACCGCGGGTCTGGCAGCTCGCAGCATTTGAGGGAGGAAGAATGGACTTCGTAAGTCTCTTGGGCGCCCGCATCCGCGGACCTCGTCTCTTCGGCATGGCGGGGGCGTTGGCGGTTGTGCTTGCACTCGTTCTGATCAACTGGCCGAGTGGGGCCACCGCCGCCGTCGGGCCGACCGACCTGTCGCTGACCAAGAGCGACAGCCCTGACCCGGTCGCGGTGGGAGGCACGCTGACCTACACGATCCAGGTGACGAACCCGAATCCTTCGGGCGGAAACGACGCCTCCAACGTCGTGGTGACCGACACCCTGCCGTCGCAGGTGGACTTCGTCTCGGCGACCGGTGGCACCTGTCAGCGGTCGGGCAGCAAGGTGACCTGCGATCTCGGCCAGGTGAACGCCGCGACCACCGCCACGGTGACGATAGTGGTCAAGCCGAAGAAGGAGGGCACGCTCTCCAATACGGCCAGCGTGGCCAGTCCAGACGACGCGGTCCTGGCCAACAACTCGGCCACCGCCACAACCACGGTGACCAAGGCAGCGAAGGGCAAAAGAAGGGCCAGGGGAGCTGCGCGACCCCGACGATCACCGGCACGGCCGGCGACGACACGATCGTGGGCACCGCCGGTGCCGATGTGATCGTCGCCCTGGCGGGCAACGACCAGGTGTTCGCCGGCGGCGGCAAGGACCTGGTCTGCGCCGGTCCGGGCGCCGATCTGGTCGTCGGAGGTTCCCGCGGCGACACCCTGATCGGTGGCGGGGGCGCGGACACGCTCAAGGGCAATGACGGCGGCGATCTGCTGAAGGGCAAGAACGGTCGTGACCGTCTCCGCGGTCAGGCCGGGAATGACGTCCTGAAGGGCGGCAAGAAGCGCGACAGCTGCAAGGGCGGAGCCGGCCGCGACACCCTGAACAGCTGCCCGTAGCGCTCAGTCAGCTATAGCGACAGGCAGCGGTGCCAGCGGCTCCCTCGGGGGCCGCTGGAACGTGCCTGCGCGAGGCGACCCAGCTCCTTCGAGATGAAGCCGAGCAGTGCCCTCGCCTCCGCTTTCGCGCGCCGCTTTGCATGGAAAGGAGCATTGCTCGAGTCGGCGGATCAGAGAACCTGCCTGACAGCGCGGTAGTGCAGGACGAGCGCGACAGCCCAGGCGGCGTAGAAGAGGAGCATCGTCGGCGGGCCGTCGTGGTGCCCCCCGCCGAACAGCCAGACGATTCCGTGGATCGTGCTCGCCAGCAGGAACACGGTCAGGTTAATCAGGAAGCCCTTGCGCGCGGCCCTGGCGGCGTCGCTGGTGGCCAGGTACCGGCGCGGATCTGCCTCGAACAGCTCCTGGCACTCCGGCGAGCAGAAGTAGTAGGTGATGCCCCGGCGAGGGCGTGAGCCCCCCGCGGCGCCGGGATCGACCGCCATACGGCAGACTGGGTCGATCTCCAGGTCCCTGTCCGGTACGGAGGTGTCGTGCGCGCGGTAGACCGGCACCGGCTCGGGCAGGTGCCTGAGGTAGCGGGTCCCTCGCTCCTCGAGCTCGAGGCCGGCCGGCCGCCCCGCCTGGCGGGAGGTGCCCTCGGTGAGCAGGACCTCGCCGGCCTTGGCGGCGCCGGCAACCCGTGAGGCCAGATTGACGGTGCCGCCGAACCAGTCGCCGTCGCGGGCGATCGCCGGGCCCGAGTGCATTCCCACCCTGACCGGTGGCGAACCGGGAGCGGCCAGCTCGTGGACGATCCGGAGGCCGAGCCGCAGCGCCTGCACCGGGTCCTCCACCCGGATCATCACCTCGTCGCCGATTGTCTTGATCTCCTCGCCCCCGTACGCGGGCAGCAGGGCGCGGACCCGCGCCACGAAGGTGGTGACGATCTCAAGCGCCTCGGCGTCGCCGTGGGTCTCGGTGAGTGCCGTGAAGCCGGCGAGGTCGGCGAACACAAAAGTGGCCGTAGCTGCTTCAGACTTGGAGCCGATGGACATGTCGGTTGCCATGTGGGTGATGATGGGCACGATGATGGGGATCATGATGGGCGGAATGATCTTCATGGGGTTGAAGTCGGTGTGGCGGCGCGTTCGGGGACGCGACCAGCACCCCCCCGATCAGAAGTGAAGGAGGAGGTCCACCATCCGCTGTTCGCTCGGGTCTACATGCGGATGGCGAGGAAGCGGCGACCAGAGCGAGGACGAGTATCGGCGGCGGCTGCTCGAGGGCCTCGCGGGAAGGGTGATCGAGGTCGGGGCCGGCAACGGCCTCAACTTCTCCCTCTACCCGGAAGCGGTGGAGAAGGTGCTGGCGGTCGAGCCGGAGCCGCTGTTGAGGAAGGCGGCAGTCGAGGAGGCCAGGAGCGCCTCGGTCGAGATCGAGGTGGTCGACGGGGTCGCCTCCGCCCTCCCGGCCGAGGACGCCTCGCAGGATGCGGCAATCGCCTCGCTGGTGCTCTGCTCGGTCCCGGATCAGGCAAAGGCCCTGGCGGAGATGCGACGGGTGCTGAAGCCCGGCGGCGAGCTTCGCTTCTACGAGCACGTGGTCGCGCATAAGTCCGCTTCCCGCTGGCCTGCAGCGGGTGGCGGACGCGACCATCTGGCCGCGGGTCGCTGGGGGCTGCCACCTGGCGCGCGACACCGGCCCCGCGATCGAGGAGGCCGGGGTTCGACGATCCAGCGGAGCGAGCGCTTCCCCTTCAGCCCCTCGGCGGCGCCCTCCCCTCGATCCCCCACATCCTCGGCGTCGCCCGCCGGGCCTGATCAGGATCGGGTGGGCGTCGGCGGCGATCGCTAGTGGGCGTGCCCGGCGTGCACCTCCGCCCGCGGGGCACCGGCCCCCACATAGCGCTCGGGATTGGCCTCGAACTCCGCCCGGCAGTCCCCGGAGCAGAAGAAGTAGGTGCGGCCGGCATGCTCGTCCTGGATCTGCCGGACGCGGTCGGTCTCGGTTGCGATGTCAGCGCTCCGACTGGTCACGTTCCCCCGACCAGCCTTCCGCCCTACGGCGACCGCCGGCAGTCTTGAAACCGTTGTTCGCGGCGTAGGGTGGGATGAACTCGCATCCATTTCGGCTCGCTGCTCCCTTCGCGTGAAAGCAGCTGCAGAGAGACGGCCGCCAGTCAGCAAACTGACACCGCGGCTTTGGACGAGAAGCGACCTTGCTTTGCATGGAAAGCGCCACTCCGTCGAGAGATACTGCGTGGGCGATGTCGCAGGAGAACGTCGAAGTGGTGCACCGGGTGTTTGATTCGATCAACCGGGGA
Organism: uncultured Solirubrobacterales bacterium; assembly: GCA_963780305.1. Classification (GTDB taxonomy): domain Bacteria; phylum Actinomycetota; class Thermoleophilia; order Solirubrobacterales; family 70-9; genus CAVVYV01. Next base: position 71,207 of record CAWABN010000011.1, on the reverse strand, counting down.
GACGTTGACGGGGCCTTGGAGGCGGCCGCGGACGACATCGAGATGGACTGGTCGAACTCAATCGGCCCCGCGAAGGGGATCTACAGGGGAATAGAACAGGTCCGAAAGGTGTGGACGTCCTTTGTTGAAGCATTTGATGAATTGCGATGGGACCCAAGAGAGATCATCGAGGTGGACGAGTGCCGGGTGATCGTGGTGAACCACGTCTGGATGCGCGGTCGGGGGAGCGGGGTCGAAGTGGACGCCGTGGGCGCTCAGCTGTGGACGATCAGCGAAGGCAAGGGTCGAATCGTCAAGCTCTACCAGTCGAAGGCCGACGCCCTCGAAGCCGCCGGGCTGCGGGAGTAGCCGCTTTGGACGAGAAACAGCGCTTTGAATAGGAAGGCGGGAGCCGGTGGCGAGATACTGCCAAGGCGATGTCGCGCCATCCGGTCTTGAAATTCCTGGCGACGAGCTGCTCACCCGGATGAACGCCGCTGCGCCGATCCTCATTGGGTACGACGGCTCAGATACGGCGCGTCGGGCTGTCCACGAAGCCGCCGAGCTCTTCGGCTCCCGCCAAGCGCTGGTGGTGACGGTGTGGGAGCCCGGTCTTGCCTACGAGGCCAGCGCGATGACAGCGGACCCCACGGGCCTGGGGCCCCGAACCGGTGGATCCTGCCGCCGCGCAGGAGGTTGATGACGCGTCTCAGGCTCACGCCGATCGCGTCGCAGAGGATGGGGCTGCGCTGGCGAAGTCCCTCGGACTTCAGGCCGAGGCGCTCGCCGTCGCCGATGAGGGCAACGTGGCCGACGCGATCGTCGAGCTGGCGCGCAAGCGAGACGTGGCTGCGATCGTCGTCGGCTCCAGGGGACTGACCGGGCTTCGGGCAAGGTTGGAGGGCAGTACCTCAAACGCAGTTGCGAAGCACGCCTCGTGCCCCGTCGTCCTGGTTCACGACGATTGAGCGCCCCGAACGCGATCGAGCTCCACCCGGTCATGAAGTTCTCAGCCTCGAGCTGCTCGCACTAGCTGCTTTGCATGGAGAGCCTGCACTCCATAGAGAGATATGCGTGGGCGATGTCCTAGGAGATCACCGCCGCCGGTAGCTCATTCAAGCTCGAAGGCAAGGTCAACGACATGGGGGAGCTCGCCGCGCAGTTCGAGCGCGCTAAGGCAGGGACCTGACGCGGGTCTACGCGCGAAGCTTCGGCGAGCTCCAGGGCGCCGCGAGCCGGCGCTCGAGCTCGGCCCCGAGCTCGCCGGCGGCGATCCGGGTCTGCTCGAGCGATGTCGCGGTCGCGCAGGGTGACGGTGCCGTCCTCCATCGTCTGGTGGTCGACGGTGACGCCCCAGGGCGTGCCGATCTCGTCCTGGCGGCGGTAGCGCTTGCCGATCGAGCCGCCGGTGTCGTACTCGGCCGGCATCAGCGTGCGCAGCTCCTCGTAGATCTCCCGCGCCTTCTCGGGCTGGCCGTCCTTGTTGACCAGCGGCAGCACCGCGACCTTGACCGGGGCGAGGCGCGGGTGGAGGCGCAGCAGCACGCGCTCGCGGCCCTCGACCTCCTCCTCGTCGTAGGCGTCGACCATGAAGGCGAGCGTCGCGCGGTCGGCGCCGGCGGAGGGCTCGATCACGTGGGGGACGTAGCGGCTCGCCGCTGCCCGAGTCCACGTACTCCAGCTTCTCGCCGGAGAACTTCGCGTGCTGGGTGAGGTCGAAGTCGCCGCGGTTGGCGATGCCCTCCAGCTCCGAGAAGCCCATCGGGAACAGGTACTCGATGTCGGAGGTGGCGCTGGAGTAGTGCGAGAGCTCGTCGGCGCCGTGCTCGCGCAGCTGCAGGTGGTCGGTCGCGGATCCCGAGGTCCGTGTACCAGCGCATCCGCTCGTCCATCCAGCGCTTGTGCCACTCCGGCGCCTCGGCGGGCGGCACGAAGAACTCGATCTCCATCTGCTCGAACTCGCGGGTGCGGAAGATGAAGTTGCCGGGCGTGATCTCGTTGCGGAAGGCCTTGCCGATCTGGGCGATCCCGAACGGCGGCTTCTTGCGCGCGAACTGGAGGACGTTCTTGAAGTTGACGAAGATCCCCTGCGCGGTCTCGGGGCGCAGGTAGACCTCCGAGCCCGACTCGCTGCGACGGGGCCCATGTGGGTCTCGAACATGAGGTTGAACTGCGTCGGCTCCGAGAGCTCGCCGCCGCACTCGGGGCAGCGGATCTCGCCCTCGGCGTCCTCGGCGCCGAGCTGCTCCTCGCGCAGGTGGTCCTCGCGCCAGCGCTTCTTGCACTCGCCCAGGCACTGCACGAGCGGGTCGGTGAACCCCTCGAGGTGGCCCGAGGCCTCCCAGGTCCTCGGGTGCATCAGGATCGCGGCGTCGAGGGCGACCATGTCGTCGCGCTCCTGGACCACGGCGCGCCACCACTCGGCCTTGACGTTGTTCTTGAGCAGGACGCCGTAGTGGCCGTAGTCGTAGGTCGAGGCCAGCCCGCCGTAGATCTCGGAGGACTGGAAGATGAAGCCGCGGCGCTTGCAGAGCGCGACGATCTTGTCGAGCGTCACCTCTTTCATTGTCGCCATGCTCCGTGCCCGACTAGCGCGGGTCCTCGGCCGGAGCGCTCCCGAGCGGGCTCATCGGGCCAGCTCAGCAGATACTCCGCCGATGCCGATCTACGAGTACCGCTGCGAGAACGGGCACGAGTTCGAGGTGATCCAGAGCATGTCCGACGACCCGGTCACCGCCTGCGAGGAGTGCGGGGCGCCGGTCGAGCGCGTCTTCCACCCGGTCGCGGTCCACTTCAAGGGCTCGGGCTTCTACACCACCGACTACGCGAAGAAGGGCAAGGCGGCGAGCCGGCGCCTCGAAGGACGGCGGACTCGAGCTCGCGAGAGCGATCGAGTCGGAGTCGAAGAGCTCGAAGGATTCGGACGGAAGCCGGCGAGTCGAAGTCGGACTCGGTCCGGCCGCGAAGCCAGCCTAAGGCGAAGAGCCGCAGCTCCGTGCCGGACTAGCCCGCTCAGGGCGAGCAGGCCGGCTCGTCGCTCGGGTCGCCGCCGGTCAGCTCCTCGACTGCGCGGCGGCACTCGCCCTCGCCGATGAAGATGCTGCCGCCGGGGCCGGCGCCGGCGGGCTCTGCCGAGGACGTTGGTCTCGCCGCTGCCGCCGAAGATCGCGGCGATCGCGAGCTGCGGCAGGGTGAAGCCGCCCATGTCGCTGATGAACGCCTTGGGCGCGTTCCAGCCGATCCACGGGCCCTTGATGAAGTTGTAGGGCAGGCGCAGCGGGCTCGGTGAGCCGGCCCTTGATCCCGTTCAGGACGACCTGCTGGCGCGCGGCGCGGTCGAGTGTCGTCCTCGGAGGGGTCGCAGTCGTTCTTGCGGATGCGCGCCAGCGCCAGCGCCTTGTCGCCCTCGAGCGTGTGCTCGCCCGGCGGCAGCTTGATCGAGACGCCGCCCTGGTCCTTGCCGCCGTCGACGTCGCCGCAGACCTTCGCTTCTCGATGTCGCACGCGTCGATCCCGCCGAGGGTGTTGATGAAGTCGGCGAAGCCGTCGAAGTCGATGATCACGATGTGGTTGATGTCGATGCCGAGGAAGTCCGAGACGGTGCTGATCGTCGAGGCCGCGTTGCCGTCGGGGCTGTTGGTGTTGCAGGCGAGGGAGGCGTTGATCTTCTGGGAGCCGCAGTCGGGGATCGCGGCGTAGGTGTCGCGCGGGATCGAGAGCTTGCGGAACGAGGTAAGCGAGGCGTGCAGGACCATGATCGTGTCGGCGCGCGGCGGACCCTGGCCCTCGGTGCCGCTGGCGTTCGCCTGCCGGTCGCCGCGGCGGTCGCCGCCGAGGATGAGGATGTTCTGACCCGCCAGCAGGTCGGGCCCGCCGGCGAGCGCCTCCTTGGCGGAGTCGTCGAGCTTGCCCTTCTGGATCTGGGCCGAGATCGCGAAGGCGACGAAGCTGAGCAGGAGCCAGCCGACGACGCGATCAGCACCCAGCGCAGCCAGCGGCGGCGGCCGCCGCCGCCGCGCGATGCGCCCGCGCAGGCCGCGGCCGCCCCCGGCACGGCGCTCGCGCCGCAGCGCGGCCAGGTCGGGCTTGCGCAAGCGGTCGCGCAGGCTCGGGCCGCGAGCGGTAGACCTTGTAGTCGGGTCTGTCCGTCCGCCTTGCCGGAGCCGCGCTTCCGGCGGCGCGGCGCCTGCTTGCCGCTCCTCGCCGTCCTTGCCGTAGACGGTGTACTCGGGCTTCTCGGGACGCTCGGGCTCCTCGTGCGCTCGGCTCGGGCCGCTCGGGCGGCCGTGTCCTCTCCCTGCGGGGACATCGGATATCAATACTTACCGCATGCGCGCCGACGTCGACCGCCACCGACCTTGAGCAGCCGCGAGGCGATCGGCGTCGATCTCGGCGGCACCAAGCTGCTCATCGGGGTCGTCGACTCCGAGCAGAACGATCCACCACGAGAGCCGCGAGTCGTCGACCGGGCGCGAGCGAGGACGAGCTGGTCGAGGAGCCATCGAGCGCGAGCTGAACGAGGCGATCGGGAGGCGCGGCCCGACGTGCTCGCCGCCGGGCTCGGCATCCCCTGCACGATCGACCGCGAGCGGGGGGTGGCGATCAACGCGGTCAACCTCGAGATCACCGACGTGCCGATCCGGGACCTCATGCGCGAGCGCGTCGGCCTCCCCGTCTTCATCGACAACGACGCCAACTGCGCGGCGCTGGCCGAGCACCGCTTCGGCGCCGGCGAAGGGCGCCGCGCGATCCTGGTGATGCTCACCATCGGCACCGGGATCGGCGGCGGCCTGATCATCGAGCGGCGAGCTCTACCGCGGCTCGATCGGCGCCGGCGCCGAGCTGGGCCACATGGTGATCGACGAGAACGGCCCCCCTTGCCAGGGCACCTGCCCCAACCACGGGTGCCTCGAGACGCTCGCCTCGGGCACCGCGCTCGCCCGCGAGGGAACCGCCGCCGCCGGCCGCGAGCCGGACTCGGCGCTCGGCATGGCGCTGGCGAAGGGCGAGGGTCGTGACCGGCAAGACCGTGACCGAGGCGGCGATCGCCGGCGATCAGGTGGCCCGGGAGGTGATGGCGACCGCCGGGCGCCACCTCGGGGTCGGCCTCGCCAGCCTCGCCAACATCTTCGACCCCGACGTGATCGTGATCGGCGGCGGGGTTTCGGCCGCGCGGTGACCTGCTGCTGGAGCCCGCCCGCGAGGAGCTGCGGTCGCAGGGCGCTGCCGCCGATGAACAAGACGCCGGTGAAGCTGGCGGAGCTGGGCCCGGACGCCGGGATGATCGGCGCCGCGGCGATGGCGCTGATCGAGCTCGATGCCGCGGGGTCAGGGTAGGAGGGCGCGGTGCCCGGCAAGCTCATTGTCTGCCCGACCCCGATCGGGAACCTCGAGGACATCACCGCCCGCGCTCGGCGGGCGCTCCACGACGCCGACGTGATCGCCTGCGAGGACACCCGCCGGACCGGCCGGCTGCTGGAGCTGCCTCGAGATCAAGGCGCTGCGGCTGGTCTCCTACCACGAGGGGAACGAGGCCGAGCGGGCCCGCGAGCTCGCCCAGCGGATCGAGCGCGGCGACACCGTCACCCTGGTCTCCGACGCCGGCACCCCGGCGATCTCCGATCCCGGCTACCGCCTGATCCGGGCCTGCATCGACCGCGACCTCGAGATCGAGGTCCTGCCGGGCCCCTCGGCGATGATCACCGCACTGGTCGCCTCGGGACTCCCGACTCATCGCTGGCGCTTCCAGGGCTTCCTCCCGCGCCGCACCGGCGAGCTCGAGCGGGTGCTCCAGTCGCCCGAGACCCTGGTCGCCTTCGAGTCGCCGCGGCGGCTGCCCGAGTCGCTGGCGGCGCTCGCCCCGCTCGCCCCCGACCGCCCGGCGGCCGTCTGCCGGGAGCTGACGAAGCTGCACGAGGAGGTCGCCCGCGGCACCCTCGGCGAGCTCTCGCGCCGCTTCCGCGAGGAGGCCCGCGGCGAGATCGTCGTCGTGATCGGCCCCGGGCGTCGAGAGCGGCGACCGCCGACATCGGCTTCGCCGTCGACGCGCTGCGCGGCCTCGTCCGCGCCGGCGCCCGGCCCCGCGCCGCGGCCAGCGTCGTCTCGGCGCTCACCGGGGTACCCGCGAACGAGCTCTACCGCGGGATCACCGGCCGCGACCCCCGCCGGTAGACCGGGCGACCGGTCCAGGTGTGACCGTCGCTCGCGCTACGGTGGTTCTTTGAGAGGTGATGGCACAAGCGCGAACCACGCATGGTGTCGCTCGGCTACGGCAAGTTCGCCCGGGCGGACCGCATCTACGCGCTGGTGCCGCTGGATCCGAAGGATCGCGGCGACGGGCGGCGCACCTACGTCCACGTCGACGGGATGGCGGAGCCGATCGTCGCCTCGCGCTCCGAGCGGGCGATCCTCGGCGACATCGAAGCGGCGCTGACCGAGGCCGCCGGGATCCCGCGGAAGCGGCGCTCCGCGAAGGGACAGGAAAAGCTCCTCTGAAGCTCGACTGAAGCCCTGCTCTAGGCTCACCTCCTCGTGAGCTTCTACGTCACCACCCCGATCTACTACGTCAACGGCGAGCCCCACCTGGGGCACGCCTACTCGACGATCGCCGCCGACATCCTCGCCCGGCACATGCGCCAGCGCGGCGAGGACGTCTTCTTCCTCACCGGAACCGACGAGCACGGCGAGCCGGTCGCCCAGGAGGCCGAGCGCGAGGGCGTCACCCCACGCGAGCTCGGCGACCGCTACGCGCCCCGCTTCAAGGAGATGGCGGCCAAGATCGAGGCCTCCAACGACTTCTTCATCCGGACCACCGACGAGGGCCATATGGAGCGGGTCCAGGAGATCGTCCAGCGGGTCCACGACAACGGCCACGTCTACGAGGGCGTCTACGAAGGCTGGTACTGCCCCCGCTGCGCCGACTTCAAGACCGAGTCGGAGCTCGGCCCGGGCAACACCTGCCCGATCCATCAAGATCCCGCTCACCCGGGAGAACGAGACCAACTGGTTCTTCCGGCTCTCCAGCTTCCAGGAAGACCTCGAGCGGCTCTACGCCGAGCGCCCCGACTTCGTCCAGCCCGACTTCCGCCGCAACGAGGCGCTCGCCTTCATCCGCCAGGGCCTCCAGGACGTCTCGCTCTCCCGTCCGCGGCTGAAGTGGGGGGTGCCGGTCCCCTGGGACACCGACCAGGTGATCTACGTCTGGTTCGACGCGCTGCTCAACTACTTCACCGCGCTCGCGTACGCGCGCGAGGGCGAGGACCTGACCGAGCGCTTCTGGCCCGCCTTCCACATCCTCGGCAAGGACATCCTCAAGTTCCACGCCGTCTACTGGCCGGCCTTCCTGATCGCCGCGGGGATCGAGGTGCCGAAGGGGATGTTCATCCACGGCTACCTGCTGATGGAGGGCCACAAGATGTCGAAGTCGCTCGGCAACGTGCTCGATCCGGACGAGGTGATCGCCACGTTCGGCGCCGACGCGCTCCGCTACTACTGCTTCCGCGAGGTCTCCTTCGGGCAGGACGGCCAGATCTCCCCGGCCGGCTTCGAGGCTCGCTACGAGACCGAGCTCGCCAACGAGTTCGGCAACCTCGCCAACCGGACCCTGTCGATGATCGGGCGCTACCGCGACGGTCAGGCGCCCGAGGCCGAGCCCGATCCGGCGATCGCCGCCGACTTCGAGGGCGCGCCGGATCGGGTCCGCGAGCTCCTCGACGAGGCTCGAGCTGACCCAGGCGCTGGAGGAGATCTGGAAGCTGGTCCGCCGCCTCAACCAGTACGTCGAGGAGACGCGGCCGTGGGATCTGGCCAAGGAGGACGGTGAGGCTGACCGCCTTGATCAGGTCCTCTACGGCCTGGCCGAGGGGCTGCGGGTGACGACGCTGCTGCTACATGCCTACATGCCGGAGACGACGGGCCGGCTGCTCGACGCGCTCGGGGAGCCCTCGCGGGAGCTGGCCGAGTTCGGCTCCCAGGAGGGCGGCCGGCGGATCGAGCGGATCCCGCCCCTGTTCCCGAAGCTCGAAGCGGAGCCCGCGGCGTAGTCAAGACTTGTTAGCGTGCGAGTGGACTTGAGGGTCAAGGGACTCACGACAGGGATCGTCGTCGCGGCGCTCGCGCTCGGGCTGCTGTTGCTGCCGGGCACCGCCGCCGCCGGTGACGGGCCGACCGCGACCAAGTCCGGCGCGCTCGTCAACTACGTCAGCACCGGCAAGCTCAAGATCGCGAAGAAGATCACGATCTTCGTCGTCTGCGCGGCGAACTGCAACGTGGACACGACCACCGTCGTCAAGGGGCCGGGCATCAAGCAGAGCGCGCAGGTCGGCGGACCGCTCGCGGCCGGGGTTCCAGGAGGCCCGTTCTTCAAGCCGAACGGACCCCTGCTGAAGGCGATGAAGGCGCAGCCCGGCAGGTTCAGGGTGAACAGCACGGTCACCGCGACCGATCCGGCGACCGGTGCCACCGAGACCATCTCGCGCTCCTTCAAGCTCAAGCGCTAGCGACTGCCAGGCCGCCCGCTTTCGGAGCGAAGGGCGTAGCCCGGGAGCGACTTATGTTGGGCGGCCGCCTGCAGTCGCGATCTTATGGCGAAGCCGGACTAGCATCACCGCGTGGTCGATACCCACGCCCATCTCGGGCTCTGCGAGCCCGATGACTCGAGCTCGATCGCCGCCGCCCGCGAGGCGGGCGTGCGCCGCATGCTCACCGTCGGCCTCGGCGAGGACTCGAACCCGGGCGCGGTCGAGCCGGCCGAGAAGTACGAGGAGGTCTTCGCCTGCGTCGGGCGCCACCCGAACGGCGCCGGCGGCTTCGACCAGGCGGCGGCGGAGGCGATCGAGGCGCTCTGCGCCGAGCCCCGGGTGGTCGCGGTCGGCGAGACCGGGCTCGACTTCTACCGCGACCGCGCCGATCCGGACGAGCAGCGGCGCGCCTTCGCCGCCCAGATCGCGATCGCGCGGCGCACCCGCAAGCCGCTGGTGATCCACCTCCGCGACCGCGACGGCTCCGAGGACGCGGTCACCGAGGCGTTCGCCACTCTGGAGGCCGAGGCCGACGGCACAGACGTGATCCTCCACTGCTTCTCGGCCGCTCCGAGCTGGGCCGAGCGGGCCGCCGAGCGCGACTGGTACTGCTCGTTCGCCGGCAACCTCACCTACCCCAAGGCGGACGCCCTGCGCGAGGCGGCGCGGATCGTGCCCGAGGAGCGGCTCCTGGTCGAGACCGACTCGCCCTTCCTCGCGCCGCAGCCGGTGCGGGGCAAGCCGAACCAGCCCGCCAACGTGGTCGCCACCGCCGAGCGCCTCGCCGAGGTGCGGGGATCGGACTACGAGGAGCTCGAGCGCCAGATCGAGGCCAACGCCGCCCGGGTCTTCGGCTGGTAGCCGGGCGCCGCGGTGCGCGGCCACGAGCGAGCGCCAGCAGCGGCGCCTGGGCCAGAACTTCCTCGCCGACCCGAACCTGCTCGACGCGATCGTCCGCGAGGCCGCCCTCGAGCCCGCGGACGTGGTGCTCGAGGTCGGCGGAGGCGGCGGCGCGCTCACCGAGCGGCTGGCGCCCGCGGTCGCCTGCCTGCACCTGGTCGAGCTCGACGAGCGGCTGCGGCCCGAGCTCGAGCCCCTCGCCGAGGATGCGGGCAACGTCAACCTCGTCTGGGGCGACGCGATGCGGATCGATCTCGGCGCTCTGCGTCCCGGCGCCGAACAAGCTGGTCGCCAACCTGCCCTACTCGATCGCGACGCCGCTGCTGCTGCGGACGATCGCCGAGCTTCCATCCCTAAACGGTTGGCTGGTGCATGGTCCAGCGCGAGATCGCCGAGCGCCTCCGGGCCGCCCCCGGCGGCCGCGAGTACGGGTCGCCGAGCGTGCTCGTCCAGCTCGCCTGCGAGGTGACCCTGCTCCGCACCGTCGACCCGGCCGTGTTCACGCCACGCCCGCGGGTGGAGTCGGCTCTGCTGCGGCTGCGGCGCCGCGGCCCGGTGGCGCCGCAGGCAGCTGCGAGAGCTGGTGCGGGACGGCTTCGCCCACCGGCGCAAGTCGCTGGCGCGCTCGCTCGAGCTCGCCCGGCCCGGCCGCCTGCAGGCGGCCCGCCGGGCGCTGGAGGCGATCGGGCGTCCCGCCGACGCCCGCGCCGAGACGCTTACCCGGGCGGATTTCGAGGCGCTGGCGGAGGCGCTTGAGGAGCAGGACCAATGAGCGGAGCGGAGACGGTTGTCAGCGCGCCAGCGAAGCTCAACCTCTGCCTCTACGTCGGCGGCCGTCGCGACGACGGCCTCCACGAGATCCGCTCGCTGTTCGAGCCGCTCGAGCTTGCGGACGAGCTCCGGGTCTCGGAATCGGGCTCCGGGGCGGACGAGTTCCACAGCCCCGGGATCGAGGGCCAGAACCTGGTCGAGACGGCGCTGGCCGCGCTGCGGGAGGCGGGCTGGAGCTCGCCACCGCTGCGAATCGAGGTGGAGAAGCGGGTGCCGGTCGCCGCCGGGCTTGGTGGCGGCAGCGCCGACGCGGCCGCGGTGCTGCGGCTGGCGCGAGGGGACGTAGAGGGGATCCGCTCGATCGCCGCCGCGGTCGGGGCGGACGTGCCCTCGCAGGTGGCGCCCCGGCCCTGCCTGGTGGCGGGCGCCGGCGAGATCGTCGAGCCGGTGCCCCCGCCTGGCGAGCACGCGGTGATCCTCGTCCCCCAGGAGCCCGGGCTCTCCACCGCCGAGGTCTACGGCGAGGCCGACAAGCTGGGCTCCGAGCGCAGCGACGCCGAGCTCGACGCTTTCCGCCGGAACCTGCATGACGCGACCCGCGAGGGAGCCTCGCCGCTTGCCTACACCGAGCTCCTCGTCAACGACCTGCAGCCGGCCGCCCTCTCGTTGCGGCCGGAGATCGCCGAGGTGCTGGAGGCGCTCACCGAGTCGGGCGCCGCGCACGCGATGGTCGCCGGCTCGGGCCCGACCGCGTTCGGGCTGTTCGCCGACCGGGCGGCGGCGTTCGCCGCCGCCGCGTCACTCACCGGCCTCGGCGCGATCATCACCGGGCCGCTCCGAGGGGGGGCGGGCTGATCCGCCCCCGCGCCCTCGACAACAGGGTGGTCCGCCGTCTCCTGCTGGTGGCTCTCGCCGTTGGCGTGATCGTGCTCTACCAGCTGCTCCCCGACATCGACCTCGAGGAGATCATCGAGTGATCTCTCCAGGGGTCTCGGCTCGTGGACCTACCTCCTGGTCGGCGTCCTCGCCTTCCTCGAGACCGGGGCTTTCGTCGGCCTGGTCGCCCCCGGCGAGTTCACGGTGCTGCTCGGCGGCGCAGTCGCCGGCCAGGGCGACATCTCGCTTCCTCTGATCCTCGGGATCACCTGGCTTTCCGCCTTCCTCGGCGACTCGGTCAGCTTCATGCTCGGCGCCAGGCTCGGCCGCAGCTTCCTGATCCGGCACGGGGCGCGGTTCCGGATCACCGAAGAGCGGCTCCATCAGGTTGAGCAGTACTTCGACAAGTACGGCGGCAGGACCATCCTCATCGGCCGCTTCATCGGCCTGGTGCGCGCCCTCGCCCCCTTCATCGCCGGCACGAGCAAGATGCGCTACGCGGCGTTCGCTCCATATTCGATCCTCGGCACCGGGCTTTGGTCGACGGCCCTGATCATGATCGGCTACTTCGCCTCACAGAGTCTCGGCACCGTCGCCGCGATCGTCAGCCGGGGCTTTCTCTACTTCGGGGTCTTCGTCGGGGCGGTGGTCGGCGTGGTCGTGCTCTACCGCTACCTGCGCGAGCGCCGAGAACCGCGAGCGGGTGGTGGCGGCGATGGATCGGAGCCGCCTCCTTCGTCCGCTCCTCGCTCTCGGCCGCCGGCTCCGCCCGCAGGCGGCCTTTCTCTGGCAGCGGATCACGCCGGGAGGTCTCGGGTTGGAGCTGACCACCCTGCTGGCGGCGCTCGCGGTCGGCCTCTTCGTAGTGATCTCCTACTGGTCGATCGTCTCCGGCGACCCGGGGCCGACCGCCGGGGACACGGCGGCGTTCGACTTCGTCAACAACATCCGTACCGAGTGGCTCAATGACATCGCCGACACGGTCACCGATCTTGGCTCCGGCTACATCGTCTACCCGCTGGCCGTCCTCGCCGCGGTCGCCCTCGCCGTCACCCGGCGCTGGATGGAGCTCTGCGTCCTGATCGCCGGGATGGTCCTGATCGTCGTCCTCGTCCACGAGATCAAGGACTGGACCGACAGGCCGCGCCCGGTGGGTGGCCTGGTCGAGGCCGGCGGCTCCTCCTTCCCCAGCGCCCACGCCGCCTACTCGACCCTTTACACGTGGCTCGCCGTCACGGTCGCCTTCCGGATCGTCCCAGGGATAGCCCGGCGCTCTCTGGTGATCGCCGCCGGGATCGCGGTGACGGCGCTGGTCGGGCCAGCCGCGCCTACCTCCGGGTCCACTGGCTCAGCGACGTGCCCGCGGGCTGGGCGCTCGGCGTCGCCTGCTTTGCCGGGGCCGCGGCCGTGGCGCTGATCTTCGTTCACATTCGACAGAATCTCCGAGGCGATGCACGGCGTTCTGAGCGTGGCCGCGGCGCCCCTGCTGGCGCTCGGCACTGAGTACTACCTGTTCGGCGCTGCCGGGCTGGTTTCGATTGCCGCCTTCGCCGGCCTCATCCTGGCGCCCGCCCTCGGCGCCTACGGTCGCCCCTGGGAGAAGATGGCCGCAGCGTTCCTGTCCCTGTTCGTGCTCGGCGCCCTTGTCGCTCTCGGGCTGGCGCTCGGCGTCTTCATCTTCTTCAACTGGGACAAGATCACCGATTTCTTCTAGCGGCCACCAGGCCGCCCTACTTCGGAGCGCAGGGCGAAGCCCGGAGAGATGCGAGGGCGCTGCGCAGGCGAAGCCGAGGAGCGACCCGTTTGATTCAGGGGCGGCCGCCCCGTGGCCGCGACCTTGTGGCGAAGCCGTTCCTAGAATGACCAGATGAGCGCGAAGGAACAGCAGCACGCGACCAACGATCCGCTCGAGGGGACCCTCGAGGCGCTTTCCGGCGCGATCGAGTCGGGCGCTGGGCTGCCGGCGGTGGCGCGAGCGGCCGGCAAGGTGCTCGACTCGAGTGTCGCCCTGATCGACCGCTCGAGCACGGTTCTGGCGGTCGCCGCCGCCTCGGCAGACGAGGAGAAGAAGCTGCTCTCGGGCGGTCCCGGCGTCGAGGCGATCGACCTTCGGGTCGCCGACAACCCGGTCGGGGAGCTGCGCTGGCGCCGGCGCTCCGACGAGCCGCCGGGCCCCGCCATGCTACGGATGGTCGGCACCCTGCTCGGGCTGGAGCTGGAGCGCTCGCGCTCGCCCGAGTGGGCATCCGAGGAGGCGGCCGGAGACTTCGTCCGCGCGCTGCTCGCCAGGGATATCACTGACCGGGGCGACATCTCCGCGCGGGCCGCCGAGCTCGGCGCCGACCTCGGCGCCGGCTCCGGGGTCCTGATCGGCCGCGCCTTCCCGCGCTCCGCCCAGAGCGGGGACTGGCGCACAAGGGTGCTGACCGTGGCCGTCCGCGCTCTCCGTGCGGTCGCCCCCGGCGCGCTGATCGCCGAGGGCACCGAGGAGAGCGAACGGGCCGAGGTCGTCGCTGTCGTTCCCGCCGACAGCGACGAGCGCCTGGGGCGGGCCGCCGAGGCGCTCAGCTCCGAGCTCGAGCAGGAGCTGACCGGGTTCGCGATCACCGTTTCCCGCAGCCGGCTGGTTGCCGACGCGGTCGACCTCTACCGAGCCGGGCACGAGGCCCGCCTCGCCGCCAATGTCGGCGAGGCGGAGGGGGCGCCCCTGCTCGCCTTCGAGGACACCGGCGCCTACCGGCTGCTGCTGCCGGCGATGAGCGAGGACCCGGCCGAGCTCGAGCGCTTCTACGCCGAGACCGTGGAGCCGCTGGTTGCCTACGACGAGCAGTACGAGACCGAGCTGCTGACGACGGTCGAGACCTACCTCGACAACGACGGCAACGTGGCGGCCACCGCGCAGCGCCTCTTCACCCACCGCCACACGATCCGCTACCGGCTGGAGCGAGCGAAGGAGCTCTGCGGCCACGACGTCACCTCGACCGAGGGGCGCGAGAAGCTCGGGCTAGGTCTGAAGGCGATGCGGGTGCTGGGGATCGCGCCCCCGGTTGGCCCGGCGGGCGAGCCGGGGACCGCCGCGGGCAAGGTCCCGCGGCAACCCGAGCCTGACTAGTTGGTCCGCTCGGCGAGCATCTCGGTGAGCACCGCAGTCCTGGTCCGGTCGGGCGCCGCGGTGTCGTCGCTGATCACGTGCGCGACGGCGTTGATCAGGGCCAGGTGGGTGAAGACCTGGGGGTAGTTGCCCCAGTGGCGACCCGAGTCGGGGTCGAGCTCCTCGGCGAACAGGCCGAGCGGGCCGGCGTGCTCCAGGAGCCGCTCGCAGAGCTCCCGGGCCCGTTCGGCCTCGCCGATCTCCGACAGCGCTGAGGCCAGCCAGAACGAGCAGATCGTGAAGGTTCCCTCCTCGCCGTGGAGCCCGTCGTCGGTCTCCTCGGTTCGGTAGCGGAGCACCAGGCCCCCGTCGGTGAGCTCGTCTTCGATCGCGAAGACCGTGGCGCGGACGCGCTCGTCGTCCGGCGGCAGGAAGCGGAGCAGCGGCATCAGCAGGGTGGAAGCGTCGAGGGCGTCGGTGTCGTAGTGCTGGCGGAAGACGCCCCGGTCGCTCACCCCGTGCGCGAGGATGTCGGCTCGGATCTCGTCGGCGAGTGGGGCCCAGCGCTCGAGCCGGCCGCCGTCGTCGAGGCGGTCGGCCAGCCGGCGGCCACGGTCGAGGGCGACCCAGCACATCAGCTTCGAGGAGACATAGTGCTTCGGCTCGCCGCGAGCCTCCCAGATCCCCTGGTCGGGCTCCCGCCAGACGCTCGCCGCGGTCTCGACCTGGCGGCAGAGCGCCTCCCAGAGCTGGCCGGGGAGGTGCTGCTGGACCTTGATGTGGATGTAGACCGAGTCGAGGAGGGCACCGTAGACGTCGTTCTGACGCTGGTCGTAGGCGGCGTTCCCTACCCGGACGGGACGTGCCCCCTCATAGCCCTTCAAGTGGTCGAGGGTGCGCTCATGGAGGTCCTTCTCCCCGCCGATCCCGTACATGATCTGAAGCCCCTCGCCATCCGCCGCCCGGTAGATGTCGGCCATGTACACCATGAAATCGGTCGCCTCGTAGTCGAGGCCGAGGGTGTGGAGGGCCCAGAAGGCGAAGGTCGAGTCGCGGATCCAGGAATAGCGGTAATCCCAGTTGCGCTCGCCGCCCGGAGTCTCGGGCAGCGAGGTGGTGAGGGCGGCGAGAAGGGCGCCGGTGGGGGCGTAGGTGAGTCCCTTGAGGGCGAGGGCGGAACGCTGCAGGTAGCCGCGCCAGGGGTGGTCGGGGAAGCTGCCTGTCGCGAGCCAGCGCCGCCAGAATTCGACGGTGCGCCACACCCGCTTGTCGCAGTCCTCCACGGAGTCCGGGGGAATCGGGTCGGGGCCCCACGCGAGTGCGCTGAAGCGGGACTCTCCAGCGCGGAGGCGGTGCCTGGCGCGGGCGTCCGAGCCGGTGATACCCAGGGTCAGATCGCCGCTGAGCACCAGGTGCACGTTGCCGGATGAGACTTCGGCGCCGGTCATCTTGTCTCCGGTCGGGCTCCAGTCGACCCGCGTCTCGCCGTAGTCGAAGGCGGGCTGGCAGACCATTTCGATCTCGACCTCGCCCTGAACGCACTCGATTGTCCGCACCAGAACGTTCTCCGCCTCGTCGTCGCCGGGTGGCCGGCGGTGCGGCTCGGTCTGGTCGGGGCGCCAATCGCCGACGGTGAGCGCGTCGCGAACGACCAGCCAGCCCGATCCGGTCATCCAGGTCGTCTCCATCACGTTGGTGCCGGGGATGTAGCGGCGGCTTACCGGTGTCTCGAGTCCGGGCGGGCCGACCCGCCAGAATCCGGCTCCGCGGTCGAGGATCGAGGCGAAGACGGCGGGCGAGTCAAAGCGCGGCAGGCAGAGCCACTCCACGGAACCGTCTGGGCCGACCAGGGCGCCCCGATGGCAGTCGGAGAGAAAGCCATAGAAGGAGATCCGCGGAAAGCG
The DNA here is from genome assembly GCA_963780305.1 of uncultured Solirubrobacterales bacterium. GTDB lineage: Bacteria > Actinomycetota > Thermoleophilia > Solirubrobacterales > 70-9 > CAVVYV01. Next base: position 55,167 of record CAWABN010000011.1, on the reverse strand, counting down.
GGATATCTGCCGGGGCATTGCGCGCTGGAGCCTAACGTCAGGCGGGCGCGCCACCCGCAGGACTCTGAAGGCTCCGGAGCCCGCCCTAGCCGCGAGGCTCAGCCTGTCGCCGCTTAGCCGACCAGTCATCGGCCTGAAGATCGGGGTCAAGGTACGGAGCAGGGGGCGGTCGGCGAACACGGTCCAGTCGAAGCGGATGTGGACATCGCCGTCGTGCGGGGTCAGGGTCCACTGAGCAACGATCGCCGCGGTGATCCTCGGGCTGGTCGCGCTCACCGTCGGGATCGTGCCGGCAATCCTGATTGTGCTCATCGACCTCGTCTACCAGCAGATCGAGAACTACATCGTCCAGCCCGCGGTGATGCGCGAGGCGGTGGAGCTGAGCGCCTTCACCACGGTCGCGGTGGTGATCATCGGCTTGGCCCTGCTTGGGGTCGTCGGAGCGATCATTGCCGTCCCCGTCGCGGGCGCGATCCGCCTGATCCTGCTCGACATGTCCCGCGAGCGCCGGGAGCGAATGGCGGCGCTGCGGGCGTCCGCCTGACCGATCCCAATTGAGGTTCCGGGGGGAGGAGTCGAACCCCCTCTTCCTGGACCAAAACCAGGCGTGCTAGCCGCGTACACCACCCCGGACTGCGTCTCAGTCTAGGTCCGAGGATGATGGGTGATGAACCTGGCCTGCCCGCCGAAGAGGAGAGACCGGATGCAAGTCGCCTACCTGCTCTACGACCGCTTCACCGCCCTCGACATCATCGGGCCGCACGACGTTCTCAACTCGGTGCCCGGCAACGAGTCGATCTTTGTCGCCGAGCAGGCCGGCCCGGTCCGCAACGAGTCCGACACCCTCTCCCTCGTCGCCGACGCCTCGATCGACGAGGTGAGGAGCCCCGAGATCGTGGTCGTCCCCGGCGGCTTCGGTACCCGCGCCCTGCTCGACCACCAGCCACTGCTCTCCTGGCTCCGCCAGGTTCACGAGACCAGCACCTGGACAACATCGGTCTGCACGGGCTCCCTGCTGCTCGCGGCCGCCGGCCTGCTCAAGGGCGCACCGGCCACCACCCACTGGCTCGCCCGCGACCTGCTCGAAGAGCTGGGCGCGGTCCCGGTCCCCGCTCGGGTGGTCGAGCACGACAAGATCGTCACCGCCGCCGGGGTCTCCTCCGGGATCGACATGGCCCTCGGCCTCGTCCAGAGGATCAACGGGGACGAGGTTGCCCAGGCCGTGCAGCTGGGGATCGAGTACGACCCCGAGCCGCCACTCGACGCCGGCTCTCCCGAGAAGGCGCCCGGGCCGATCGTCGAGCTGGTCACCGCCGCGTTCGCCGCCCAGCAGGATCAGACAGCCGGCGAGCGCGCATAGCGCCGTCCGGCCCCGCGAAGATCGCCGGATTACCCTTTTAGGGTGAACGCGGCGGCCCCCACCGCGCTGATCATGGCCGCGGGCGAGGGCACGCGGATGCGCTCGACTGTGCCCAAGGTCCTGCACGAGGTCTGCGGGCGGCCGATGGTCGCCTGGCCGATCCTCGCGGCGCGGGAGGCGGGCGCGGGACGGGTCTGCGTGATCGTCCCCCCCGGAGCCGACCTCTCCCCGGCGCTTCCGGATGGAGTGGAGACCGTCATCCAGCCGGAGGCGAACGGCACCGGGGGCGCCCTCCGCGCGGCACGCGGGGTCGTTGCCGACAGCGAGACGGTCCTCGTGCTCTCCGGCGACCACCCGCTGATCTCGGCGGGGGTGATCGAGCAGCTGGTTGCGGCCCACAACGCCCAAGGCGCCGCCGCCACCGTCCTCACCACCGAGCTCGACGACCCGGGCACCTACGGCCGGGTGGTCCGGGCGCCGGACGGAACGTTCGAGCGGATCGTCGAGGCAAAGGGACCGGGGGACGCGACCGCCGCCGAGCTCGAGATCCGCGAGGTCAACGCGGGCACCTACGCCTTCTCGGCGGCCTCGCTGGAAAAGGCGCTCGCGGGTCTCAGCAACGACAATGCCCAGGGTGAGTACTACCTCCCCGACGTGCTCCCGCTCATCCGCCGGGACGGCCTGGCCGTCCTTGCCCACAAGGTCGAGGATCATTCCGTCAACCTCGGCGTCAATGACCGCGTCCAGCTCGCAAAGGTGAACGAGGTGGCTCGACAGGAGATCCTCGAGAGGCACATGCGCGCCGGGGTGACGATCACGGATCCGGCAGCCACTTGGATCGACGCCGAGGTCGAGTTGGCGCCCGACGTCACCCTCGAGCCGGGCACCACGCTCCGCGGGCGGACCTGGGTCGGCAGCGGCTCGGTGATCGGGCCGATGACCACCCTGATCGACGCCCGCGTCGGTGAGCGGGTGACGATCCCCCACTCGTATCTGACCGAGTGCGAGATCGCCGACGGCGCCTCGATCGGCCCCTTCGCCCATCTCCGCCCTGGCGCCCGGATCGGCGAGGGCGCCAAGATCGGCTCCTTCGTCGAGATCAAGAACTCGGAGATCGGCGCCGGCGCCAAGGTGCCGCACCTCTCCTACATCGGCGATGCCGAGGTCGGTGAGGGCAGCAACCTCGGCGCCAGCACGATCACCGCCAACTACGACGGATTCCGCAAACACCGGACCAAGATCGGCAAGAACGTGCACACCGGGGTTGACACGACCTTCGTCGCTCCCGTAGAAGTCGGAGACGAGGCATACACTGGTGCCGGCTCGGTGATCGCCGAGGACGTTCCGCCCGGGGCACTTGGCATCGAGAGGGCGGAGCAGGAGAACGTCGAGGGCTACGCCGAGAAGAAGGCGAAGGAGTCGAGGGCGAAGGAGGACTCGTGAGCGCGATCGAGGAGCGGAGCCAGCCGATCACCGAGATCACCCAGGACTACACCAAGCGCCTGATGGTCTTCGGCGGGCGCGCCTCGATGGAGCTCGCCGCCAACATCGCGCGTCACCTCGACGTCGACATGGGCGACATCACCCTGAAGACCTTCTCCAACGGAGAGGTCTACTGCCGCTACGAGGAGTCGATTCGGGGCGCCGACGTCTTCCTTATCCAATCGACTGCCGCGAACGCGGTCGAGGGGATCTCGCCGAACGACGCGCTGATGGAGCTGCTGGCGATGATCGATGCCGCCCAGGGCGCCTCCGCCCACCGGATCATCGCGGTGATGCCCTGGTACGGCTACGCCCGCCAGGACAAGAAGTCGGCGCCGCGCGAGCCGATCTCCGCCCGGATCGTCGCCAAGTGCCTCGAGGCGGTGGGGGTCGACCGGGTACTGACCATGGACCTCCACGCCGGTCAGGTCCAGGGCTTCTTCGACGTCCCCCTCGACCACATGACCGCGATGCCGATGCTGACCCAGTACATCGCCGACCTCGGCTTCGACGAGGAGCCGGTGATCGTCTCCCCCGACGCCGGCCGGGTGAAGACGGCGCGCAACTTCGCCCGCAAGGTCGGCACCCACTGGGCGGTGATGGAGAAGGAGCGGCCGGCCCAGCAGGTCGCCGAGATCGGCTACATCGTCGGAGACGTGAAGGGGAAGACCGCGGTCCTCGTCGACGACATGATCGACACCGCCGGCACCCTCACAGCCGCCGCGCGCACCGTCCTCGAGGAGGGCGCGAAGCGGGTGATCGCGGTCGCCACCCACGGCGTCTTCTCGGGGCCCGCCTACGAGCGCCTCGCGCAGGAGAACTCGGGGATCGAGCGGATCGTCGTCACCGACACCCTGCCCCAGCGCCCCGGCGCTCCTGAGAACATCGAGGTGATCTCGGCGGCGCGGACGCTCGCCGATTCAATCCGGCGGATCTTCACCGACGACTCAGTCTCCGAGATCTTCGCCGGCGAGAACCAGCTCTTCTAGGGATACCCGCATTCCAGAGCGGTTTGCGGGCCGGATTGCAACCATTCTGCAACCCGGCGGACCCGAAACGGACACGAAAAAAGCCCGCCACGGTGGGCTACACGTTCGGGGGCGTTGACGTTCCTTCTCCGGCGATACGATGCGCACGTTCAAGCGGACGATCGGCGAGTCCCTGAACGGTGGCCTTCCGGTCGGCCAGATAGGAGCCGGACATGAGCCGCAAGCGAGGAGCTGCGTTGGCAGCTGCGGCGCTGATCGCTGTCCTCCTGATCAGCGCGAGCGTGATGCCGTCGGCGGCGCAGGCACCCCCACCCCCCATCGCAGTTGAGCCTTTGACAAGCCGCGCCGTGTTCACCGACAACGTCGACCTCAAGTCAAGAACAAGCTGGATGGCAAGGCGACCGAAGTCGTGAACGTCAAGAACCCTTCGCGCACCGTGGTGGTGAGGTTCACCGTGCAGCCTGGCGCAGTGTTTGGCTGGCACACCCATCCCGGCCCCGTGGTCGTCAACGTCGCCGAGGGTGAACTGACGTACGTCAGCGCCGACGACTGCGTGGAGCGTGACTACCCGAGGGGCACAGCGTTTATCGACGCTGGTGGGGACCACGTCCACAACGCCTTCAACCGCACGGACGGTCCGACGGTTCTGGTGGCCACGTTCTTCGAATGCCCCCGGCGCCGGACCCATTGACGATCCCTGCAGCCCCGCCTGCAGATTGCGTAATCAATCCATAATCACGACGAGTAGGACTTCCCGCCCAGCCGCCCACCGCTGAACCCGGTCGAGGAGAGGTTGGCTGGGCGGGTTGTTCATCTCGTTCCCCTTCATGCCGTGAGCGCGGCTGCCACGCGCTCTGCGGCGATCTCGTCGGACTGCGGCAGCAAGTGGGCGTAGGTGTTCAAGACCGTTGTGGGCGTGTCGCCCAGCCGGCGGCAACGATGTGAACCGGGACGCCGGACGTGAGCGCCAAGGTCGCGCTCGTGTGGCGCAAAGGTGTGCAGCGTCCCGGTCTCGATCCCGGCTGCTTTCCGGTGGCGCCGGAACCATTCGGTCAGCCGCTGCGGGTGAATCGATGCGCCAGCTCGTCGGCGAAGACCAGGTCGTCCTCCCCGGACTGCAACCCATTTGCAACCACACGGCGCCGGAATGCCCGGAATCAGGTGTTCGGACTATCGCTGCGAGTCCCGCATCCTTTGATTAGCAGGAGATTCCGGAATCAAACCACCAGCGACTACGGCACCGCCATAACCAGCCTCTAGGGATACCCGCATTCCAGAGCGGTTTGCGCCCGATTGGGACACGAAAGGGACACGGACGAGATTCGTGGGCACAAGAAAGGGGCCCGCTTGCGGCGAGCCCCTAATCTGCGTCTACTCGTTCGCGTCGTTCCAGTTCGGCTAGCTCAGCCCGATCCGACCAGCGCGGCGGAGAGCTGCGGAGCCTGGAACTCCACGTCGCCGTTAGTCTGGTTGCACGCCAGAGCGAAACGTACACGTCCCGGCGCTGACTGGACTTTCACGACCGTTGTCGTAAAGCCGTTCGGAAGCTACGGCCCGCCAGACCTATCGAGTCGGCAAGGACTGGTTGCCGACCTGCACAGACCCGCCGGAGTTCACGCCGTCGACCCGGAACAGGCAGTTCCCCGCGGCCAGAGCGCCGGTGAACGCGGTTTGCGCCTGTCCGATCAACAGCACGCGACCCGCGTGTGGGAGGGTCATATCCAGGTCGCGACGATGGGCGTCGTGCTAGTTGGATCGCACTGGGCGCCGGGTTCGACGGAGCGCGCAACCACGATGTTCGCCAGCGCCTGTCCGCCAACGGCATCGGCGTGGCGGCGGCGCCGGCGGTGTCGGCCGTGTTGGCCGTGTTGGCCGTGCCGGCACGCGCGACCGAGAGACCCGGCGCAACTGGTCACCTGGTTCTTGGCGATGTTCTTGACCTGCTTCTTCTCCTGCTTGTTGAGGATGCTCTTGATCGCGGTCGGAGCGGCCATCGCCGTCCCCGCGAGCGCGATGATCATCCCACCCCAGCGACGGTCATCGCTGGCGAGGGCATGCGTCCCTTCAGTCTCCTCATCGGTAACTCCCCTTCTCGGTTGTCTGGACCACACGCCGGACGGAGGAGCGGAGCCGCGGTCCCCATGATCGACCCCACCGGTCCTAGCGGCCGATTTGCCTAACGAGGTGCTAACCGGAGAGCAGCGCCGCCACCCGCTCGGCCGCCAGCTCGTCCGACCTTGACATCTTCGAGGTCACTCTGACCAGCGTCCCGGCGAATGCGGATGCTCGGGTACTCAGCGCCAAGAGCGTCGAGGACGTCACCGAGGCCGAGGTCGAGGCAGTCAAGCGCAAGAGCGCCGACGAGCTATTGCGCGAACTCGGGGTCCGCAAGAAGCGCGGGCAGATCAAGACGCGGAGCTTCAAGCTGTGAACGAGACCGCGATCTACTGTCCGAGCTGCATGCGTGGATCACGGCGCCCGAGGCGCTGGCATGCGCGAACCAGGTCTGTGTCCTAAGGGCGGCGGCGGAAAGCAACCAGTCGCTTGAGGCGCTCAACCGGGCGGACGTGGCCGAGCAAGAGACTGCCGATGGTTACCTGTGATCTTCAGCGCCGCAGAGCCGCCAAGGCCCGGCGGATCCGAGGTTGGGTCTTCGGCTCCGGCGGACGCTTCCAGGCGTGCCGATTCCGATGCGCGTCGTCGCGTTCGCGCCCATCCATGACGACGTGGATCATGAAGCGCGAGTTATGCACTTGGGTTCTCCCTCCCCCCCTTGGGGTGGAAACCGACCCTACCTCACGAAGGTTGGGGGGAGGTCACGATTTTTCGGGCATCAGCCGAAAGACCGTCGATAAGCGTTCACACACCCACGAGGGAAATCAGGAGGTAACCAATGACGAAGAAAATCCTCAGCCGCGAAGAAGTCCTCCGTAATCCTCTCCGAGCAGGCGAGGGCGGGGTCGATCTCTGCGGCGATCGCGCTGGAGCGTGCGCTCCGGGCGAGAGACCGTGAGCAGGACGACATCGACGATGAGCTCGACCGGATCCTCTCGGAATGACGTTGAAGCGATGACGGACCTCGTCGGCACGACTGCCTGGGCCATTTGCAGCATCGCCCCGATTGAGAGCCGCGAGGCTCCTTGCCGGTCTCTGCTGTTCGTCCGAAGCAGTAGCCCCCACCTACCCGAGGACCTGGTTGGCCCCGAGGCCGGTGACCTCGTGGACGTTGATCCGGTAGTCCTGGGCGGCGTCAAGGAGCCGATCGAGTCCGCGGGCCGTGCCCGCGTACCCGCGGGAGGTGACGCCGACAAGGACCGACTTCCCACTCGATATTCGGGTGTAGGTAGCCCATCACCTCGGCGATCTCGGGGCGCCCGCCTTCAGGCTATCCGCCACGGAGCCAGGGCCTTGCCAAAAGGCGGGACTGCCCGACACGGGGCGTCACAGCCGAAATAGAACCAGCTCTTCTAGAGATACCCGCATTCCGGAGCGGTTTGCGGACAAGGTGGGCACGAAACGGTCACTCCACAGAAAGGCCGACTGAGCCAGATTTCGTCGGCTACAACCGACGTTTTCGAAGCCCTGCCCGCGGTAAGGGGTTTGCCTGCCCTTGAAGAAGGCCCCCGTGGAAAACACGAGGCCCGGCATGAACAGGACTCTGTCATGCCGTGAACCGGCTTACACCAACTGCTTCATTCGAATTCTCGGGTCGCCTTGACCAGGCCCTTGCGAGCCGATACAAATAGACAGGAGCGCTAGGTCAGGAGGACGCTGTGTCGCGCGTCGGCGTGTCTCGTCGGATCGCTTTCTTTGCCATCGGGGCCCTGCTCGTCGCGTCAGCGACGGGCTGCGAACCGGTCGTCAACGCGCCCCCTGGCGGCGGCGAGACTGTGACGCAGACCTTTCGCTACGGGCCCTTCACCCTCGGACCCGGCGGCGAGGTGACGGGCTCGCCATCGTCTGGGATGCCGCGGCCCGCCGGTTCCTTCGGGCTGCAGGGCGCGACCTTCGACGTGGTCGACCAGAACGGCACGCCCGTCAGCGTCGCACGACGTTCATCTGCACCACATCGTGATGACGAACTCAGCACATCAGGACGCGCTTTGTCCGCAGCGGCCTGAGCGCTTCATCGGCGCGGGGATGGAGCGGACCCCGATCTTCCTCCGGTTTCCCTACGTCTACCTGGTCGGCGCCAACGATAACTGGGGCTCGATCTATCACCTGATGAACGAGACCCAGACCACGCGGACCGTCTACATCCAGTACACGCTCAGGTACCAGCCCGGCGCCAATGCCACCAACTCGCGGCCGGTGCAGCCGTGGTTCATGGACGTGACCGGTTGCGGCGACTCCACCTACGACGTCCCCGGCAACGGCGGGCCTGGCAGCGAACATCTGGCGTCACGCTCGTGGCAGGCGCCGCGCGAAGGGATGGCGGTGTTCGCAGGCGGACACCTGCACGACGGCGGCATCGACATCACGCTCGGAGACACAGCCCCGAACTCGCCGACCTGCACGATGACCGCCGACCTACCACGAGAACCCCCACCACCTCGCGAGCATCGACTGGTGCCTGACTGCACGAGAAGGTGATCGCCGGCCACTCCTATCGCGTGACCGCTCGCTACGACAACTCAAAGCCGTATGCCGACGTGATGGGAATCGTGCTGGCTTACGTGTGGTGGGGCACGCAATAGAACTCACCTCACCCCTCAGCTAGACGGCGCCAGGTCCGCACGAAAAATCTGTATTGCGCCGCGCGATCTTGTTTTTGGGGGCCGTCCTCCCTTGACGAGCTGGACGGGCAGCGCGCGGCAGATCCTCCTCGGCCAAGGTTCGCCGTCCGGTTTTTTGAATCGAACCAACGGGGCGATACAGAACAACGCGGGGACCCGGCACGTCCCGCGTTCTCCCTGCTTAGACGGACAAACTCGATATGGGTCACCACCCGCCATCAGGGGGGAAATAGAACCAGCTGTTCTAGCGCGGTTCCTCTCGACGCCGGCGGCGCACTGTTGGGTTGGAAATCCCGTTGTCGGGGTACACCCCGGCCGACAGGAAGTCGAACAGGGAGGGAAGCATGTCGATCATCACGATCCTCATAATCATCATCCTGGTTCTGCTTGTGCTCTATCTGCTGAGGCGGGTTTTCTAGGCTCGAGGCGCTCCTGGCGCCCGGCTACTGAAGCCCAGTGATCTTCCACTCGCCGTCGTCCTCGCGCTCGAGGACGAGGGCGACGCGGCTGGGGCCCTCTGAACCCTCGCTGACGTCGAGGTCCGCGGTCGCCCGGTCGTCGTTGACGTGCACGTCGGCCACCGAGAGTTCACCGCCCGCCCCCGAGGTCTGCTCCTCGACGAAGGCCGCACAGTTCTCGCCGATCGCGAGCTGCTGCTTGAAGCTGTCGCTGTAGAGGTCGCAAACGAGCGCGAAGTCACCCTCGTTGCGGGCGTCGACGTAGTCCTGAACGACTTCGCGGGCCTGCTCCTGATCGGTCTCGCCACAGCCGGCTGCGGCCAGGAGCGCGGCGGCGCAAACCAGGGCTGTGATCGTCCGTCGCACCATGCTCAGGCCGTCGCAGTCAATCATCTAGCCGTTAGCTAGGGTGGGCGCATGGCGGCGGAAAAGGGCCACAAGGAGGAGCCCGTGCAAAAGGACGGGCACGTCTATCGGCGGATCGGCCACAAGGGCGCCGACACGATCACCCCCGGGAACACGATCGAGAGCTTCATCGCCGCGGTCGAGCAGGGTGTCGACATGGTCGAGATCGACGTGCTCAGGGACCGCGAGGGGCGGCTGGTGATCGCCCACGATCACCATGACGCGCTCTCCCGCCGGCCGCTCGACCTCACCGACGCCCTCGACGCCTTCCACGAGAAGCCGCTCGACCAGGTCGAGATCGACTGCGATCTGAAGCTCCCCGGCCGCGAGGCCGAGCTGGCGGGGGCACTGGCGGGCCACGGCATGGTCGAGCGGGCGATGGTCTCGACGATGGAGATCGAGAGCCTCCAGAAGCTGCGCCAGCTCGAGCCCGATCTGCGACTCGGCTGGACCTATCCGAAGACTCGCCGCGACTGGACCAGCTACGGCTGGGCGCGGGTCCGGGGTGGCGGCCGCCCTCGCGGCGATCCGCCGCCGGTTCCCCGCGATCCTCGCGTCGAAGGTCCCGGAGCTCGGACGTCGATGCGGTCTGGGCGTATCACCAGGTCGATCACCCCGAGGCTGGTCGAGGCGGCGAATCAGGCAGAACGTCGAGCTGATCGCCTGGACGGTGGACGACCCCGCCCGGATCGAGAGCTGGCCGAGATGGGCGTCCACGGCGATCTGCAGCAACGACCCGCGGCTGTTCGCGGTCGCAGACCGCGTCCCGGAGCCGGATGAAGCGCCGCGAAGCAGTCGCGCGCCGAGAAACGGGAGGCGAAGAGGACGCGAAGGAGGCCGCCAACACCAAGTCGGCGGCCAAGAACACCGCCGCCGGATCTAAGGCCGAGGAGGCGGGCTAGACCCTGCTCGGCAGTCCGGGCGTCTGCGCTGGTGCCGCGCCGCTCGAAGTAGCGCCACTCCGCCTCGCCCAGCACCGTCGAGGGCGGATCGGCGTAGACCCACTCGCGCATGATCCGGTGCCAGTTGGCGGTCGCCCGCAGCTGGGCGAGAACCGCCAGCAGCCCGGTCTCCATCCGCCGCCCCATCAGCTCGTCGGCCGGGAGGCTCTCCTCGCCGGACCAGATCGAAGAAGTCCGAGCGCGGGTCGGAGGTGACCTCGATCATCTTCATCACCCGCTTCGGGGTGATCTGGACCTCCCTGTCCTCCATGTACCAGCCGCCGACCAACTTCACGTGCTCCATCAGCCGCTCGGCGTCGATCCGGTCGGGGTCGGCACGAAGCCGATCTCGTCGAGCGCCTCGCGCAGGGCCTCGGCGTCGTCCCGCGCGGCGGCGTCCATCGCGCGCTGCTCGAGCTTGATCTGGTCGGGCGAGAGCCGCTTCGTCATCCCGAAGTCGAGGAAGGCGACCCGCCCGTCCTCCATCAGCAGGTAGTTGCCGGGATGGGTGTCGGCGTTGAAGTGCTGCAGGTGGTAGATCGAGCCGAAGCAGAAGCGGAAGATGATCTCGCCGAAGATGTCGCGCTCGTCCTGGGGCAGGCGTCTTCACCGGCTCGAATCCCTCCCCCTCGACGTAATCGCTCACCAGCACCCGCCGGCGGGAGAGACGCGAGTGGACCTTGGGGACGTAGATGAAGGGGTGCCCGTCGTAGGCGCGGGCGAAGGCGCGCTGGTTCTGGGCCTCGTACTCGTAGTCGAGCTCCTCGAGGACCCGCTCGCGGAGCTCCCCGGCGACAGCCTTGGCGTCGAGCCCGGGGGCGAGCGCCTTGGCCAGGCGCACGAGGATGCCCGCGTTGGCCATGTCTGACTCCAGCGCGTCGGCGATCCCTGGGTACTGGACCTTGACCGCCACCCGGCTCCCGTCCCGGAGGGTGGCACGATGGACCTGGCCAATCGAGGCGGCGGCGAACGCCTCCTTCTCGATCGAGGCGAAGACCTGCTCCGGCGAGCGGCCCTCGTACTCGTCCGTCATCACCTCGCGCACCTTCTCCCAGGGCATCGCCGGGGCATGGGTGCGCAGCTTCGCCAGGTTCCTCTGGTAGATCTCGCGGTACTCCGGCGGCAGGAGGTCGATGTCGATGAAGGAGGCCATTTGGCCGATCTTCATCGCCGCCCCCTTCATCTCCCCGAGCACCGAGGCCATCTTCAGGGCGGCCTCTATGTGGCGAGTCTCCAGCCGCTCCCGGGCCGTCTCGTCGGAGCGCGCCACGTTCGCCGCCACGGTGCCCGCGTAGCGGGTCGCCTGGCCGCCGATCGCCGAGCCCAGCTTCGCCGACCGGCCGACCCGGCTGCTCGGGATCTCCCCTTCCTGCTCGCGGTCATCGCCGGCGCCCGGCGCCCCCTCAACCTCCTTGTCTCTATCTCTTTCCACGGCCTCCTCACATTTTCTATGCTGGCTCGCGCCGATGGCGTCAGACCGAGCCACCTTGAAGGTCAACGCCCGCGATTCTTTCGGATCGCGGGCCAGCCGCCGCCTGCGCCGCGAGGGTCTGGTCCCGGGCGTGGTCTACGGCCAGGGCGGCGAAGCGCGCCCCTTCCAAGTGTCGCAGCGCGAGCTCCGGACGCTGCTCTCCCAGGGCCACACCCTGCTTGACCTCGAGCTCGACGGGTCGAAGGCGGTGCCGGTGGTGATCAAGGAGGAGCAGCATCATCCGGTGCGCGGCGACGTCGTCCATCTCGACTGCCTCGAGGTGCGCCTCGACGAGGAGATCCAGTCCGAGGTCCCGATCGAGCTCGAGGGCACCGATCAGGCCCCCGGCGTTCGTGAGGGTGGGGTGCTCGAGCACGTCACCCGCGAGGTCACCGTGGAGGCGCTGCCGACCGAGATCCCCGAGCAGATCACCGTCGACGTCTCGGAGATGGAGATCGGCGACACGATCTCGCTGGCCACCGTGATCCCGCCCGCCGGCACCACGTTCATGGTCGACGAGCCCGAGGAGATCACGATCGCCACTCTGAGCCCACCGCGGGTCGAGGAGGAGCCAGAGCCCGAGGTCGAGGAGGAGGCCGAGCTGGTCGGCGAGGGCGAGGAGGTCCCCGAGGGCGAGGAAGCTGCCGAGGGCGAGGAGGCTCCGGAGGGGGAGCCCGCCGAGGGGGCTGGCGGCGAGGAATCTGGGAACGACTAGTGGGTTTCTTCGACCGGCTCTTCCGACGGGGCGGCAGGCAGGGCGGCGTCTCTCACGACACGTCGAGCGCAGGCTATTACCCGGTCACAACCGGGGGTGGTCATGGCGACGACGACAAGGACGAGAAGGAGAACGGCAAGGACGAGCGGAGCCAGGAGGATGAGGGCGCGGTCGATCCTTCCTCCCAGGAGATCCAGGTGGACGAGTCGACTGCGTCCGAGGCCGGCGACTCCGGCGGCGGAGACGGCGGCGGAGGAGACGGCGGTGGCGGAGGCAACGGCGGCGGAGGGGGCGAGTAGCAGCTGTCGCTGTTTCGCCGGCGCCGGCGCCGGGAGTCAGATGGCGGCGCCGAGGGGGGACCGTCGCGAGCCGATGTGCTCGTGGTCGGGCTCGGCAATCCCGGGACCCGCTACGCCGGGACCCGGCACAACATCGGCTTTGAGATCGCGAACGAGCTCGCCCGCCGCTGGCAGCTTCCCCGCGCCCGCAAGCGCTTCGGCGGCTTGATCAGCGAGGGGCGGGTGCGGCCGGGCGGCCCCCGGGTCGCGGTGCTGCTTCCCCAGACCTTCATGAACGAGTCGGGGTCGGCGGCCGGCCCGGCCCGCGGCGCTCTCGGCGTACCGCTCGACCACGTGGTCGTGCTCCACGACGAGATCGATCTCCCCTTTGGCGAGGTGCGCAGCAAGCTCGGCGGCGGCCTCGCCGGACACAACGGGCTGAAGAGCCTCGGCGCCGGCCTCGGGGGCCCGGACTTCTGGCGGGTTCGTGCCGGGGTGGGGCGCCCCGAGAGCACCGACCCGGAGATCGTCTCCTCCTATGTCCTCTCCCGCTTCCGCGAGCCCAAGGACCAGGTCGCGAACCTGATCGAGGCAGCCGCCGACGAGGCCGAGCGCCTGGTCGAGGAAATCGCCGCCGGGGCAGGAGCCAAAGACGAAGCTGACGCAAGCCCGCATACGCCCGTTGACGCGAGGGCGCCCGAGGCAGAGCCGAGGGCGACCCGTGATAAGCCGGAGGACGTGGGCGGATGATGCTGACCAGCTATTCCGTCGACGAGTCGGGGGTCGCCCTGCTCCGCCTCGAGCGCGAGGAGGCTCGGAACGCGATCAACACCGCGATGCTCGAGGAGCTGCTCGGCCACCTCGCTTCGGCGCGCGACGACGAGGCGGTGCGGGTGCTGGTGATCTCCTCGAACGACCATCTCGGGCTCTCGGCCGGCGCCGACGTCCGCGAGGAGCTCGACGAGGAGGGAGGGGTCCACCGGATGCAGCTGTTCGCCGACCTCTACGACCAGCTAACCGATTTCCCAAAGCCGACGGTGGCCGCCTGCCACGGTGCCGTGGTCGGCGCCGGCGCCGAGATCGCGATCGCGTGCGATCTGCGGGTGGCGGGCGGCAACCTGCGGATGAAGTTCCCAGGCGCCGAGCTCGGCGTCCCGGTGGGCCCCGCTCGCCTGGTCACCCTCTGCGGGCTCTCCACCGCCAAGTACCTGCTGCTGACCGCCCGCAACGTCAGCGCCGACGAGGCGCTCCGGATGGGCCTCGTCCACCGGGTTGCTCCGGCGGCGCGCACCGAGGAGGCGGCGCTCGAGCTCGCCGATCAGGTAGCCGCCCACCCACCCGAGGCGGTCGCCCGCCTCAAGCGGATGCTGCTCAGCTGGGACGGGGTCGTCGAGCGCTCCGCCGACGAGGGCCGCGGCCAGGTCGAGTGGCAGCGGACAGGCCCAGGCCTGCCCTACCAGGAACGCTAAGGGTTCAGCCAGGGCTCAATGCGAGTGCGGCTGTCCGCTCACCGTCCGCCAGGACTGCCAGGTGATTCGCAGAATGATCCCGGTGATGACGATTCCGATGATGGGGTCGGCGAGTGGTAGGCCAAGCGCCACCAAGCCGGCGCTCAGCATCACCCCGAGGCTTACGAAGCCGTCGGTGCGGGCGTGGAAGCCGTCCGCGACCAGCGCAGGGCTGTTCAGGCGCCGCCCGGCACCGAGCCGCACCTGCGCGGCCAACTCGTTTCCGGCGAAGCCGATTGCTCCTGCGATCCCGAGGGCGAGCAGATTCTCGGGAGGTTGCGGGTTGACGACCTTCTCGATCGCAAACGCTCCCGCAAAGCAGGCGCTGATGAAGATCGCCAGCACGACCCCGAGTCCCGCATAGCGCTCCGCCCACTGGGAGCGAAGCAGGAAGGCGGCGCCGAGTGGGACCGCCGTGAGCGCGTCACCGACGTTGTGGATCAGGTCGGCGAGAAGCGCGACGCTGCTGGTTGCCACGTAGATCGCGGCCTGGATGGCGGCGGTCGCGGCTAGCACCACCAGCGAGACGCCGACAGCGCGGAGGCCCGCGCGCGAACGCTTGATCGAGTCGTCGACGAGTCCGTGGGAGTGACCGGGATCGTGGGCGTCCGGGCGAGGAACTGGGCGAGAGCGCCGAGGGTGCCGCAGGTGACGGTGTTGCCCCGCCCGCCCATGCGAGTGCACGTAGCTTCCGTGCCGGTGGAGAGTCGTCGCCTCACCCATCCGACGGATTATCGCGACCCCTCGCCCCGGACCAACCGGACCGAGACCAGCCCGGTTTGGTCCCTACCGAGAATCCTAGGCGCCACTCGTTGACGCTCCCGGCTCGGGATGCGAGGATCGGCTCGTGGCCGCGGCTAAGGACCTCACTCTGGAGCTCGCGCGCGAGGTGCCAGCGCCCAGGGAGGCGGTGTGGAGGGCGCTGATCGAACCGGACGAGCTCACCAGGTGGTGGGGCCCCAGCGGTTTCACCACCCCGAGCATCGAGCTCGATCTGCGCGTCGGCGGCGGCTACCGGATCGCGATGCAGCCGCCCGAAGGGGAGCCGTTCCACCTCTCCGGCGCGTTCACGGAGGTTGAGCCGCCTGCGCGTTTGGCCTACACATTCATCTGGGACCCCCCCAACCCCGACGACCAGGAGACCCTCGCCACCCTCTCGCTCGAGGAGGCGGGGGACTCGACCAGGCTCACCCTCATTCAGGGGCCGTTTGCCACCGAGGAGCGCCTCGCGCTTCACCGGGACGGCTGGACCGAGAGCCTCGAAAAGCTGGCATCGCTCTTCACCTAGCTACGATCGATTGAGGCCGGGCCCGTGCCCGGTCGACCGGCCGGATCAGCGATCCGGTCAGTTCGTCGTGCCGTGATGAGGTGCCCTGATGGGAGATTCGAGACCGAGATGAGCCTGAGACCGCTGCTGGAGATCGCCACCGCGAATGAGCGAATCGGTGCCCTGAGCGCCGCGATCGGCGCCGGCGAGGGGACCGTGGAGGCCTATGCCTCGGCGGCGCTCCGCCCCTACCTGCTCGCCGCCCTGATCGATCACCCGGACGGACCGGGCTCGCGCCCGGTGCTGATCGTCACCGCCGACGATCGCTCCGCCCGCGACCTCACCGGGGACCTCCGCGCCTACCTCCAGCCCCGCTCCGTTCATCTCTACCCCTCGCGCGGAACCACATACGAGTCGCACATCGCGCCGCCTCCCCATTTGGCGGGGCTCCGGATCGCCGCGCTCCGGGCGCTCGCCGAAAGCGAACCGATCGTCGTCGCCAGCGCGATCGCCCTGGCGGAGGCGGTACCGGACAAGTCGCTGTGGCCGGAGGGCCTCGCCCTCCACAAGGGTGAGTCGGTCGACCTCGACCGACGTCGCCGTGCTGCTCGCCGACGCCGGCTACGAGCGGGTCGACCAGGTCGAGGAGCGTGGTCAGTTCGCGATCCGCGGCGGCATCCTCGACGTCTATCCGGCGACCGAGGAGCGGGCGGTGCGGGTGGAGCTGTTCGGCGACGAGATCGAATCGCTCCGCTGGTTCTCGATCTTCACTCAGCGCTCGCTCGGTGACGCCGAGCAGGTCGAGCTCGCGCCGGCGGCGGAGCTCGCCGCCGAGCACCGCGAGGCCGCTGAGCAGATCGTCGAGCGCTACCGCGCCCCCCTCGACCTGGTGCCGGAGGCGGCGCTGATGGCGATAACGGCCAGCGAGGAGATCCCCGGGGCGCTGCGCGATCACTGGGAGGACGTGACCACGGCGATGCACGCCGACGACGCCCGCCGCTTCTACGTCGATCCCGCCGAGCCACTCGAGGCGCGCGCGGGATTGGCGTTGAGCGCCGCGGACGCCGGGCAGGAGCTCTCCTTCCGCGCCCAGAGCGCCGACTTCCCTTCGCGCACCCTGGCGGAGGCCGAGGGCGAGCTCGAGAAGCTGGTCCGCTCCGGCTACCGCACCGTGGTCGCCTTCGAGGGTCGCGGCGAGGCCGAGCGCGCCCGCTTCAACCTCAGCCGCATCGACGTCCCCTTCCTCTCGGACAGGCTCCCGGAGGAGCCGGGGGTGAGCTTCGCCGAGGCGAGTCTCCGCGAGGGATTCCTGGCGCCCGAGCTGAAGCTCGCCGTGATCCCCCAGCGCCGCCTCCTCCATCGGCGCCGGGCGGCGACCCAGGTCTCGGCCCGCGCCCGCCTCGCCGCCGCGATCGAGCTCCGGGTCGGCGACCTCGTCGTCCACGAGGACCACGGCGTCGCCCGCTTCTCGGGCTTCGACACCAGGACCCTGGCGGGCACCACCCGCGACTACCTCGAGCTCGAGTACCGAGGCGGCGACAGGGTCTTCGCCCCGACCGACCAACTCGCCCGAATCAGCCGCTACGTCGGCGCCGATGGGGGGGAGCCCCAGCTCAGCGCCCTCGGGGGCAAGCGCTGGCAGAACCTGAAGGCGAGGGCGCGCCGCGCCGCGAGCGCGATGGCCGGCGACCTGCTCAACCTCTACGCCGAGCGCCAGGTGCGGAGCGGCCACGCGTTCTCCCCCGACGGCGAATGGCAGCTCGGCTTCGAGGCCGCCTTCCCCTATCGGGAGACCGCCGACCAGGCCGACGCGATCGAGGCGGTGAAGGCCGACATGGAGGCCGAGCGGCCGATGGACCGGCTGATCTGCGGCGACGTCGGCTACGGCAAGACCGAGGTGGCGCTGCGCGCCGCCCACAAGGCGGCGGCGGACGGCAAGCAGGTGATGATGCTGGTGCCGACCACGATCCTCGCCCAGCAGCACTTCGGCACCTTCCGCGAGCGCTTCGCCGAGACGCCCTTCACCGTGGAGATGGTCTCCCGCCTCCGCCGCCCCGCCGAGGTGCGCGAGGTGATCGACCGGTTCACCGAGGGCAAGGTCGACATCCTGCTCGGCACCCACCGGCTCCTCTCCCGCGACGTCCGCGCCAAGGACCTCGGCCTCCTGATCGTCGACGAGGAGCAGCGCTTCGGGGTCAAGCAGAAGGAGCTGCTGCGCCAGCTGAAGCTCAAGGTCGACGTCCTCTCCCTCTCGGCGACGCCGATCCCCCGCACCCTGCAGATGTCGCTGGCGGGTCTTCGCGACATCTCGGTGATCGAGACCCCGCCCGAGGGCCGCCGCCCGGTCCGCACCCACGTCGGTCCCTACGACGAGGACCTGGTGAAGCGGGCGATCGAGCGCGAGGCGGAGCGCGGCGGGCAGATCTTCTTCCTCCACAACCGGATCGACACCCTCCACGAGACCGCCGAGCGCCTGCGGGCGCTCTGCCCCGGGGTCGGCTTCGCCGAGGCGCACGGCCGGATGGACGAGCTCGAGCTCGAGGCGACGATGCTCGCCTTCGTCCGCGGCGAACACGACTGCCCTGGTGACGACCACGATCATCGAGTCCGGCCTCGACATTCCCACCGCCAACACCCTGATCGTCGAGCGGGCCGACCAGCTCGGTCTCGCCCAGGCCTACCAGATCCGCGGCCGGGTGGGCCGCAGCCGCGAGCACGCCTACGCCTACCTGCTCTTTCCCTCGCCCGAGATGCTCACCGCGGACGCCGCGGCCCGCCTTGCCACCCTCTCGGACAACACCGAGCTCGGCTCGGGATTCCGGGTTGCGATGCGTGACCTCGAGATCAGGGGCGCCGGCAACCTGCTCGGAGACGAGCAGTCCGGTCACGTGGCCGCGGTCGGCTTCGAGCTCTACTGCCAGATGCTCGAGGACGCCGCCGAGGAGCTCCGCGCGGGCGTAACGGAGGGAGAGGCGGAGCCGCGCGAGCCGGTCCGGGTCGAGGTCGACGTCGACGCCTACGTCCCCGCCGACTACATCCCCTTCGAGGCGGCGAAGATCGATGTTCACCGCCGGGTCGCCGCTGCCCGCGAGCCCGGCGAGCTGCGGGCGCTGCGCGAGGAGCTCGAGGACCGCTTCGGAGAGCCGCCCGAGCCGGTCGCCAACCTGCTCGACCTGCAACGGGCGCGGATCGAGCTCGGTGACGCCGGCGCCCGCTCGGTCGAGTTTCGCGCCGGCCGCCTCCGGGTGGCGCCGGTCGAGCTCGACTCCGAGCCAGGTCGAGGCGCTGCGCGAGCGCCTCCCCGAGGTGATCTACGAGTGGCGGGAGCAGACCGTGGTGCTCCCCGTCCCCGACGAGCCCGGGGCCCGGCTGGGCGCGGTCACCGCGCTCGCCGACGGTCTCGGCGCCGCCCGGGCGCTCCCCGCCGCCGCCTGATCGCCGGATCGCGAACGGCCTTAGAGCGCCCTTAGGTGAGTGGCTTTATGCTGCCGCCCCTGTGAGTTCGGGACTTTTCGCGAAGCGCAACGTCGCCATCCTCCTCGGGGCACTCCTCGTCCTCGGGGTGGTCCTGATTGCCGTGATCCAGGGCATCGGCAAGGACGACGTCCCGAGCGACGGCGTCGCGGTCGTCGACGGCAACGAGATCACCCAGGCCGACTTCGATACCGCCTTCCAGCAGGCCTCCTCGCAGGCGGGGCTGCCGCAGCCGCCGGCGCCCGGTGACGACCAGTACGAGCAGGTCCGCGACCAGGCACTGGGCAGCCTCCTCGATTCGGCTTGGATCGAGGGAGAGGGCGAGCGACAGGGAGTGGAGGTCACCGACAAGGAGGTCCAGGACACCTTCACCCAGCTGAAGTCCCAGAACTTCAAGACCGAGGCGGAGTACCAGCAGTTCCTCCAGCAGTCGGGCCTCACCCAGGAGGACATCGACGAGCGCGTCCGCCTCCAGGTGATCAGCCAGAAGATCCAGGAGCAGATCACCAACGACACCCCCGAGGTCTCCGACGAGGAGGTACGGGAGTTCTACGACGCGAACAAGGCCCAGTTCGAGCAGCCCGAGACGCGCGACATCCGGGTGATCCTCAACAAGGACCCGGCGCAGGTCGCAGCAGGCCCTGAGCCAGCTCCAGGCGGACAACTCACCCGAGAACTGGAAGAAGGTCGCGGCCGAGTTCTCGACCGATCCCCACCTCAAAGGACAGGGGCGGCGTGCGCAGCGGGGTCATCCCGGAGAACGCTTCGAGGAGCCGCTCAACACCGACATCTTCGACGCGCCCGAGGGCGAGGTCGAGGGCCCGGTCGAGACCTCGGTCTCCGCCTACGCCTTCCAGGTCGACACGTCACCCCGGCGGCACCACCCCCTTCGAGGATGCCGCCGCCCAGATCAAGGAGCAGCTCGAGCAGCCAGATCCAGCAGGAGCACTTCGCCGCCTTCCTCACCGACTACCGCGATCACTGGGTCGAGCTGACGATCTGCGCCGACGACTTCCTGACCGAGCGCTGCGACAACTTCAGGGGAACCCGCGCCCTGCCCGGACCCGAGCCTCACCCCCGAGCAGCAGCAACAGCAGCTCCAGCAGCGGGCTGCCCGCCGCCCGTCTCTGCGATCTACGCCGGCGCCCCCGGGCACGATCCCGCCTTCACGCCGGCGACCGGCGGCCAGCCCCAGAAGCCCCACCCGCCCGGTGAGGACCAGGCGCCGCGCCGACCCTCCCCGGGCGGGGCCGCAGGTGCCGTTCCCGGCGGCGCCGGCGGGGCGCCGGTCCAGGCCGGCCAGTAGGCGCCGGCCGAGCCGGCCGCCCGGCCGTGGACCGCAGCACCGCCGACTCGCTCGCGCGCCTCGACGAGATCACCCGGCGGCTGCGCCGCGAGTGCCCCTGGGACCGCGAGCAGGACGCGCGCTCGATCGTCCCGCACACTGTCGAGGAGGCCCAGGAGGTGGCGGACGCGGCCCTCGCCGGCGACGACGAGGCGATGGTCGAGGAGCTCGGCGACCTGCTCTTCCAGGTCTGGTTCCTCGCCCTGCTGCTGGAGGAGCGCGGGGTCGGCGACCTCGGCGCCGTCGCCGAGAGCCTGACCGAGAAGCTGATCCGTCGCCACCCTCACGTCTTCGGCGAGGTCAAGGCGGAGACCGCCGAGGAGGCGATCGAGGTCTGGCGGCGAGTGAAGCGCGAGGAGAAACGTGACGCCTCGTCTGATTGAGTTCGGCGCCGCTTGAGCGCGATCGCCACGCATCCACGGGCGCCAGATCCTCGACTCGCGGGGGAACCCGACGGTCGAGGTCGAGGTCGCCCTCGATTCCGGGCGCGGCGGCTGGTGCCGCGGTCCCCTCCGGCGCCTCGACCGGGGAGTTCGAGGCGGTCGAGCTGCGCGACGGCGGCGATGCCTGGGGCGGCAAGGGCGTCACCAAGGCGGTCGGCCACGTCAACGGCGAGATCGCCAAGGCGCTCACGGGAGCCGACCCCGCCGATCAGTCCGCCCTCGACCGGACGGATGATCGAGCTCGACGGGACGCCGAACAAGGGACGCCTGGGGGCGAACGCGATCCTCGGGGTCTCGCTGGCGGCGGCGAAGGCCGCGGCCGCCGACGCCGGGCGGCCGCTGTACGAGCACTTCGGGGAGCTCTACGGCGGTGAGGCGGGGGAGGAGCGAGTGATGCCGGTGCCGATGATGAACGTGCTCAACGGCGGCGCCCACGCCGACAACAAGGTCGACTTCCAGGAGTTCATGGTCGTCCCCGCCGGCGTCGGAGACCTTCGCCGACTGCCTCCGGGTCGGCGCCGAGGTCTTCCACGCCCTCAAGGGGACCCTGCACGAGCGCGGTCTCTCCACCGCCGGCGGCGACGAGGGCGGCTTCGCGCCGGACCTCGAGTCGAACCAGTCCGCGCTCGACTTCCTGATCGCCGCGATCGAGGCCGCGGGCTATGCGCCCGGGGTGGACGTCTCGATCGCGATGGACCCGGCGACCAGCGAGCTGTTCGAGGGCGGCAAATACGTGCTCGAGCACGAGGGGCGGACTCTCTCGCCCGAGGAGATGGCCGACTACTGGCACGGGGTCGTCGAGCGCTTCCCGATCGTCTCGATCGAGGACGGGATGGACGAGGAGGACTGGGAGGGCTGGAAGCTGCTGACCGAGAAGCTCGACGACCACTGCCAGCTCGTCGGCGACGACCTCTTCGTCACCAACCCGGAGCGCCTCCGCCGCGGAATCGAGATGGGCGTCGCCAACTCGATCCTGGTCAAGGTGAACCAGATCGGCACCCTGAGCGAGACCCTCGAGGCGATCAGGATTGCCCGCGAGGCCGGCTACACCGCGGTGATCTCGCACCGCTCGGGCGAGACCGAGGACACCACGATCGCCGACCTCGCCGTCGGCACCGGCGCCGGCCAGATCAAGACCGGCGCCCCCTCGCGCTCGGACCGGGTCGCCAAGTACAACCGTCTGCTTCGGATCGAGGAGGAGCTGGGCGACCGCGCCAGCTTTCCCGGCGCCTCCGTCTTTCAGCGTTGATCAGGCGAGGAAATAGGGCGGCAGCGGCGAAGCCGTACGCATGTCTCCACGGCCGAGAAGGCGGGTACGGCGCAGGGTCGGACCAAGCCGCGTCCGCTGGGACCGGATCGGGCGGATCGCTCTCGTGCTCGTCCTTTTCGGGGTGCTGGTCTCCTACCTGAACCCCCTGTCAACCTCGTCGACGCCTGGAGCGACTCGAAGGCGGGGGAGGAGCGGCTCGCCGAGCTGCAGGAGGAGAATTCGGGGCTTCAGGAGCAGGTCCGCGAGGCCTCGAGCCCGCTGACGCTCGAGCGCGAGGCGCGGAGGCTGGGCATGGTCAAGCCCGGCGAGCACGCCTACGTGATCCGCGGGCTCGACTGACCTTCGTTTAGGAAGCCCTGGATATGATTCCCGGCCTCGCGCGCGGGATGCGAGGGTGATTCGAGGGGGCTCCGTTAGGAGCCACCCGTTTCATGAAGGAGCCACCCGTTTGATGAGGCGCGCGTTTTCTCTGATCCGACCCGAATGATGAGCCGCGCCCCGCAGGCACCCTAGTGTCAACCAGCCAATACCTGCTCGGCGCGGCGGAGTTGGCGGTGATCGCCGCCGCCCTCGGCCTCGGCGCCTTCTACGTTCGCGCCCTGCTCGTCCCGGCGTGGACCGGCGCGCTGGCGCGGCTGGCGGAGTTCGTGCTCGGCCTCTCGGCCCTGGTCGTGATCGCCGAGCTGCTCGGGTTCTTCAAGCTGCTCGAGGAGGTGCCGCTGGTGCTGGCCGCGGTGATCGTCGGCCTCGGCGCCGCCTACTGGGCCAGGCCGCGTATGCCCGACCCCGGCGCCCGGCCGGAGGTCAGCCCCACCCACCTGATGACCGCGATCGCGGTCGCCGCCGCCGCTGCTCGTCGTCGCCCACTGGGCGCAGCCGACCCAGCAGTCCCTCGACATCGGCATGTACTACCAGGACACCACCTGGTACCACATGTCCTTCTCGGGCCGGTTCGCCCAGACGGGCGAGGTCGGGCCCCTGCACTTCACCGACCCGCTGAAGCTCGCCGCCTGGTTCTACCCGCAGAACTCCGAGCTCCTGCACGCGATCGGGATCGTCGCGCTCGACAACGACTTCCTCTCGCCGCTGATCAACCTCGGCTGGCTGGCGCTCTCCCTGCTCGCGGCCTGGTGCATCGGCCGCCCCTACGCGGTCGGCGCCGCCACCGCTGCTCGGCGCCGCGGTCGTCCTCGACTCCGAGATGCTGGTCGGCTCGCAGGCCGGCAACGCCCCCAACGACATCGCCGGGCTCTTCTTCCTCTTAGCGGCGATCGCGTTCCTCGTCAACGGCGCCGCCACCGCCGGGCGCCCGCCTCGCCAGCGCGCCCGGTCAGCGAGGGTCCAGGTGCGGCGCCGGCCGAGCGCCCCGGGGCACCCCGCCGTCGAGCCCCCCGACCGGAGGCTCCCAGCGACCCGGCGCTTGCGGGGATCGGCACCGGCCCGCTCTTCCTCGGCGGCGCTCGCCGCCGGCCTCGGCATCGGCACCAAGATCACCCTGCTCGCCGCCTTGGGCGTCCTCACGCTCGGGATCGCCGTCCTCGCCGGGCGCCGGAACTGGCTCCGCGCCCTGGGGATCTGGCTCGGCGGCATGCTGATCACCTCGGGCTTCTGGTACGGGCGCAACCTGGTCCACGCCGCCAACCCCTTCCCCCAGATCGACAAGCATCGGCCCGATCAACCTCCCCGGGCCCGACCAGGTGCGGCTCTCTACCCGCGCGAGCCCCACAGCCTCAGCGAGTACTACAACGACCCCGACGTCTGGCAGGACTTCTTCTTCCCCGTCCTCGACGACCGGCTCGGACCGCTCTGGCCGGTGATCCTCGCCTTCGTCGCGTTCGGGCTGGTCTGGCCGCCGTGATCTGGGGCGGCAGCTGGCTGATGCGGGTGCTGGCGATCACCGGGATCGTCGCCGGGATCGCCTACGTGTTCACGCCGCTGACCGCCTCCGGCGGGCTCGGCCAGCCGAGCGGGTTCGACGCCAACCTCCGCTACGTCGCGCCGGCGCTGGTCATCGGCCTTCGTGCTCGCCGCTGGTGCCGGGCTGCGGCGCCGGCCCTGGCCCTGGGTCCTGATCGGGTTCTTCGCGATGCTGGTGCTCCAGGGCACGATCACCGACGCCGAGCTGGGGCAAGTTCGGCCACCTGGTCGAGTCCCTGGAGCTGGCGCTGCTCGCTGGTCGGCTGTCCCGGCGGTGCTCGTCGCCGCTGCTCGCGCCGGCACGCCACCGGGTGGTCCTGGCCGCGTTCGCCGCGGCCGCCCTGGTCGCGTGACGGTGGTCGCATCGGGCGAACCCAGGAGGAGCAGTACCTCGACGACCGCTACCAGGCCGAACGTGGCGCCGCCGCTCGAGGGCGGCTTCCGCTCGACTCGCCGGAGTGGATGCCGCTCCAGGAGTTCGGGGCAAGAACCAGACCGACGCCCGGATCGGGGTGGTCGGCCGCGGCTGCCGCCTTCGGCCAGTACTTCTTCTACGGCGACGATCTCTCCAACCACGTCCAGTACCTGGGCGAGGAGCTCCGCCGCGGCACCTTCCGCCCGATCGACGAGCTGCGTCGACTGGCGCAACGCGATCAACGCGGGCGACTACGACTACGTGTCACCACCCCGCGCCTAACCAGCGAGGAGACCAGCGAGCCGCCGGAGAACGCTGGACGGCCAGCGACCCGAACGCGGAGGTCGATCGTCAGGTCCGGGCCCGGCCCGCATCTTCCAGGTCAACGGGCCGCTCGACCCGAGCACCTGCGGCCGAGCCTCGGCGAGGCTGAGCTGGCGCGAGGACCGTGAGCTTCGGGGAGTACCTGGCCGGCTCGCTCGAGCTGATCGTGGTCGCGGGCGGCGCTCGGCTTCGCCGCCGTCCGCCTGCGCGCCCGCCTGCTGCCGGGCTGGTCCGGCGCCCCGGCCCGCCTCGCCGAGGTCGTGCTCGGGATCTCGCTGCTGGTGGTCATCCTGGAGCTGATCGGCGTCGTCGGCCTCTACCGGCCCGGCTGGGTGCTGGCCGCGGCGGTCGCTCGCGGGAGTCGGGCGTCGGCCTCGCCGCGGGGACCGGCCGGCGAGGCGGGCCGGCTGCCGGCGCCGCCGGTGGCGCCGGTGGCGCTGGCGATCGCGGTCGCCGGCGCGCCTGCTGGTCGCCGCCCACTGGGCGATGCCGACCCAGATCGGGCTCGACATCGGCATGTACCTGCCGAACACCACCTGGCACAACGCCCCCTTCGCCGCCCGCTTCGTCCAGGACGCTCAGGTCGGCGCTCTGCACTTCACCGAGGTCCTGAGGCTGACCGTCTGGTTCTACCCCCAGAACTCCGAGCTGCTGCATTCGGCCGGGGTCCTCTTCCTCGGCACCGACTTCCTCTCGCCGCTGATCAACATCGGCTGGATGGCGCTCTGCCTGCTCGCGGCCTGGAGCTTCGGGCGCCCCTACGCCGGCGGCGCCGTCGCGCTGCTCGGCCTCGCGCTGGTGCTCGACGCCGAGATGCTGCTGCTCTACCAGCCCGGCGACGCCAAGAACGACATCGCCGGGCTCTTCTTCCTGCTCGCCGCGGCGGCGATCCTCGTCAACGCCGAGGCGCAGGCGCGCGCCGCGACGCGGGCGGCGAGCCCGATCGCCGGCGGCGCGGGCGAAGCCTCGCCGTCGGCGCGAGCCTTCCACTCGGGAGGCTCCGCCGCTGCGGGCGGTGCTCCCGGACGGCGCCCTGGTCGTCGCCGGCCTCGCCGCCGGCCTCGCGCTCGGCACCAAGCTCAACCTGCTCGCGCCATTCGGCCTGCTCACGCTCGGCGTGATCGCGGTCGCCGCCGGGCGACCGGCTGCGGACCGCCGTCGATCTGGGTGGCGAGCTCGCTGATCACCGGCGGCTTCTGGTTCGCGCGCAACCTGGTCGAGGCCGGCAACCCGCTGCCCTGGGCTCGACGTCGGGCCGCTGCCGGGCCCCGACCAGCTCGACATCGACATCCGCGAGCCGCACACGGTCTCCGACTACCTCACCAACGGCGACGTGATCAAGGACTCCTTCATCCCCGGCCTGCACGACAGCTTCGGCGTCCTCTGGCCGCTGATCCTGGTCGCCGTGATCGGCGGCTTCCTGCTCGCGATCTTCCGCGGGCGCACGCCGATCGTGCGCATGCTCGGCTTCGTCGCGCT
The DNA here is from genome assembly GCA_963780305.1 of uncultured Solirubrobacterales bacterium. Classification (GTDB taxonomy): domain Bacteria; phylum Actinomycetota; class Thermoleophilia; order Solirubrobacterales; family 70-9; genus CAVVYV01. The sequence continues at coordinate 28,890 of CAWABN010000011.1, read as the reverse complement.
GCTCAGCGGCATCGCCTACCTGTTCACGCCGCTGACCGCGGCCGGCCCGCTCGACCACCCGACGGCCTTCGAGGTCAACCTCCGCTACGCCTCGCCCGCGCTCGGCGCTCGGCGCCCTGCTGCTCGCCGTCGACCGTGTCCTCAGCCGCGAGCGCGCTCAGCGGTTGGCTGCTCGGCGTCCTCGCCGTTCTCCTGGTCACTCAGGCGCTGCCGCTGTGGGACATCGGCGATGACGTCTGGGAGGGCGACTTCCTCTTCGGCGGCATCGTGCTCGCCTTCTTCGTCGTCCTGGTCCCGGTGGTGCTTGTGCTGGCAGGACAGCGTGGGGCGTCGCCGGTGGCGCTGATCGCCAGCGCCGCGCCTCGCCCTCGGGACGGTCGATCGGGATCGGCTGGCGGCAGAGCGACGACTACCTCGACGACCGCTACCGGGCCGAGACCGCGCCCAGCGACTTCCCGGAGGGCATGCAGGGCGGCGCTCGCCTGGTTCAACCAGGAGGACCCGCAGGACGCCCGCATCGCCGTGGTCGGCGGCCGCCCCGGCTTCAAGCAGTACGTCTTCTACGGCGACGACCTCTCCAACCACGTCCAGTACGTCGCCCACCACGGCCCCCACGGCGCCTACACCCCGATCGCCACGAGGCAGCACAGAAGGGAGAGGATCCGACCCGGTCCGCAGTGCGAGGAGTGGCAGCGCCGCGCTCAACGACGGCGACTACGACTACGTCGTCATCGGGCCCGACCAGCGCACCCAGAGCGATCTCCCCGATCGAGGCCGAGTGGACCGGAGCCGACCCCGCCGCCGACCGAGCTCGAGCGAACGACATGACCTTCGTCTTCGGCTCGACGGCGAGCTCGACCCGGCCACTGCGCGCCTGAGCAGCTCGGAGCCTCGGCGCACCGGCTCGGCGCTAGCCGCCAGCTGACCAGTGAGCTTCGGCGACTACCTGGCGGGGGTCATCGGGTCTGGCCCTCGTCGCGGGCCCGCTGGGCCTTCGCCGCGGTCCGCCTGCGCGCGCGCCTGCTGCCGGGCTGGGACGGCGCCCCGGCCCGGCTGGTCGAGGCCGTCCTCGGCCTCTCCCTGCTGACCGTGCTGCTGCAGCTGCTCGGGGCGGTCGGCCTCTTCGACGCCGCTGTCCTGGTCGTCGCTGCGCTCGCTGTCGGGGTCGCGCGCCTACGGTCCGCGCCCTGCGCGTCCGGGCGCGAGCGGCGAGGCAGGCGCCCCGCCTCCGGCGCCGCCGATCCCGCCCCTGCACACGCTGATCGCGCTCGCCGGCGTCGCGCTTCGTCGCCGCCCACTGGGCGACCGGCCTCCAGGACGTCTGGGCGCGGGGGATGCTCACCTTCGACACCCTCTGGTACCACGGGCCGTTCGCGGCGCGGATCGCCGAGACGGGCTCGGTCTGGCCGCCTCCACTTCACCGACCCGCTCTACCTGAACTGGTTCTACCCGCAGAACTCCGAGCTGCTGCACGGCGCCGGCATCGCCCTGTTCGACCGCGACCTCTTCTCGCCGCTGGTCAACTTCGGCTGGCTCGGGGTCGCCCTGCTGGCCGCCTGGTGCATCGGCCGCCCCTACGGCGTCGCCCCGCTGTCGCTGCGTCGCGGTCGCCCTGATCCTCGACACCGGCCCGATGGTCCCCCGCGAGGCCGGCACCCCCGCCAACGACATCGCCCCGGTCGCGCTGCTCCTGGCCGCCGCGGCGGTCCTGATCAACGCCGGGGCACAGCCGGAGCTGCGAGGAGGGTCGGCGGCGATGCGGGTCCGGACCCGCCGGGCGATAAAGCTGATCTTCCGAGCGAAGCTAGGTCGCTCGCCTGGCGCTTGGGCGCCGCCGCCTTTTCATCGCGGGTCTGGCGATGGGCCTCGCGCTGGGGACGAAGCTGACGATCGCCGGCGGCGTCGCCGCGATGGCGGTCGGCGTCCCGCTGATCGTCGATTCCGGCTTCCGCCGCCGCGCCCTCGGCCTCTTCCTCGGCGGGGTCGCGATCACCGCCGGCTTCTGGTTCCTGCGCAACCTGATCCACTCGGGCAACCCCCTGCCCTGGCTCCAGGAGCTCGGGCCGATCGACCTGCCCGGGCCCGACCGGGGTCTCGAGGGCCGCGACGACTTCAGCGTCGCCCACTACATCTTCGAGAACCCCGACGTCGACGTCTGGAGCCGTACTTCTACAAGGCGATCACCAACCTGCTCGGGCCGGTCTGGTTCGTGCTCCTCGGGCCGCCGCGGCTCGGGGCGGTGCTCGCCGTCTGTGCGGCCCCGCTCGGCCGCGGTCCGCCTGTGCGGCGCGGTGACGATCGCCGGTCGGCGGTCGCCTACCTGTTCACGCCGCTGACCGCCGCCGGGCCCGAGGGCCAGCCGCTCGCCTTCGGGATCAACCTCCGCTACCTGGTCCCGGCCTTTGCGCTCGGCCTGGCGCTGCTGCCGCTCGAGCCGCAGCTGACTCCCGAGCGCGCCCGGCCTGCCGCTGCTGGTCGGCGGGATCGCTGGCGCTGCTCGCTCATCTCGCTCTACTCGGACTCCGCCTACATCTGGGACGAGCCCTTCGCCTCGATGCCATGCGCGGCGTTGATCGGGATCGTCCTGATCGGCGGCCCCCGTCGGCCTCGCGCTGCTCGCGCAGCGCAGCGCCGGTGGTCGCCGCCGGGGCCGCGGCGGCCCTGGTGCGTGGCGTTGCCGCGGTCGGCTGGGAGCGCCAGGACGACTACCTCGACCACCGCTACACGCGCGCCGAGGACTTCCGCTTCCAGCTCGACGACGCTGTCGACTGGGCCAAGGAGACGACGGGCGAGCGGATCGCGGTCGCGGGCACAAGCGGCGCCTACAACCAGTACGGCCTCTACGGGGACGAGCTCGCGAACTCACGTCCAGTTCGTCGGCCAGACCTGCCCGGCGGCGACTTCACGCCGGATCGAGAACTGCCCTGAGTTCCGGCGAGCGCGGTCAACGACGGCGACTACGACTACCTCGTGACCACGCCCGACCTCGACCTCAACGACCCGGCCGCGCGAGGACCTCGCCCGAGCGCGGCTGGGTCGACGGACGACCCCGCGGCCGAGCGAGGTTCTCCGCGTCGGCCGGGTCGCGGTCTTCCGGCTCGACGGCGAGCTCGACTCGGCGACTGCCCAGGGCCGGCCTGCCGCAGGCGGCAATGAACACCACGGGCGACTACCTCCTCGGCGTCGTCGGCGCTGGTCGCGATCGCGGTCTCGATGGCGATCGCCGGGCCGCACCCTGCGCCGCGCCGCTGCTCCCCGACTGGAGCGGGGCGCCGGCGCTGCTCGCCGACGGCTCCTCGCGATCGGGACCCTGATCGTGATCTCGGAGCTGCTCGGGCTGGTCGGGCATCCTCGACGGGGTCCTGCTGTCGGCGGCCTGCGTGATCGTCGGCGGCAGCGGCGCTGCGCCTGGAGCCGCTGCTGGTCGCGACGCAGCAAGGGGGCGCGTCGGGCCGGCGCCGAGCCGCGCGAGCGGGATCGCCGCTGCCGGTCTCGGGCGATCGAGCTCTGGGATCGCCGTCGCCCTGGCGCTGCTCGTCGCGGCCCAGTGGGCCGGCCCGACCCTGCTGGCGCTGGACCGCGGCATCTACGGCGGCGACTCGCTCTGGTACCACCTGCCGTTCGCGGCGCACATCGCCGCAGACCGGCTCGGTCACCGAGCTCCTCTTCACCGACCCGCTCTACCTCAACTGGTTCTACCCCCAGAACTCCGAGCTGCTGCACGCCGACGGCCTGCTGCTGTTCGGCAACGACTTCCTCTCGCCGCTGCTCAACCTCGGCTGGCTCGGCCTCGCGCTGCTCGCCGCCTGGTGCATCGGCCGCCCCTACGGCGCCGGGGCGCCGCGCCGTCGCCGCGGTCGCCGCGCTGATGTCGGCCGACCTGCTGTTCTCGCGCCAGCCAGGCAACGCCAACAACGACGTCGTCGCGATCGCGCTGCTGCTCGCGTCGCGTCGCGATCCTGGTCAACGCGCGGTGGGCGCCGGCCCCGCGGTCGGGGCGCTGGTCGTCGCCGGCCTCGCGGCGGGCCTCGCGCTGGGCACGAAGCTGACCGTGGTCCCGCCGGTCGTGGCGCTGACCATCGGCGTGATCGTGATCGCCGGGGGCGGGGCGAGCAGGCTCGCGCGCCGCCGGCGCCTGGATCGGCGGCCTGCGTCGTCGGCGGCGGGCTCTGGTACGCGCGCAACCTGGTCGTCTCCGGCACCCCGTTCCCGTTCGTCGACATCGGCCCGCTGCCCAAGCCCGAGGAGCTCGAGGGCCGCGAGCCCTTCTCGATCGCCCACTACCTCACCGACACCGACGTCTGGGGCCGCTTCTTCCGGCCCGGCGCTCGAGGAGCGCCTCGGCGACCTCTGGCCGCTCTTCCTGCTCGCTCGCGGTCGCCGGCGGTGGTCTTGGCTCCTGATCCGCGGCGGCCGGCTCGAGCGGATGCTCGCCGCGGTTGCGGCCCTGGCCGCGATCGCCTACCTGCTGACCCCGCTCGGGGCTTCCGGGCGCCGAGGGCTCGCCGGTCGGCTTCCGGCTCAACATCCGCTACCTGGCGCCGGGCCTCGCCCTGGCGCTGCTCCTGATCCCGATCGCCGCCACCCGGCTACCCGGCCGCCGAGGACCTCTGGCGCTGGGCCACCCTGGCCCTGTTCGCGGCCCTCACCGTGGTCAGCTCGGAGCGGTCGACGAGCTCGACACCGATCGCATCCCCGGCACGCTGGTGCTGGCGCTGGCCGTGATCGTGCTGCCGCTCGCTCTCTACCTGCTCTCCCGCGCGCGGGGTGCCCCGGGGGCGCTCCTGGCGGCCGGTGCGGTCGCCCTGATCGGGCTGGCCGTCGTCGGCCGCTCCGCCCAGGAGGACTACCTCGAGCTGCGCTACTCCTCCGCCGCCCCGGACTACCCGCGCAGCGAGCAGCCCGCGATCGAGCTCGGCCAGGGACTCGGCGCCGCCTACGACTGGGCGAGGGGAATCCGCAACCAGGACATCGGGCTATCCGGCACCACCGGGGCGCTCTTCAGCTACGGGCTCTGGGGCCCGGACGCCAGCAACGCCGTCCGCTACATCGGCGAGCACGGCGACCGCGGATCGTTCCGGGAGATCTCCGAGTGCCCCGAGTTCATCAGCGTGATCAACCAAGGCAACTTCGACTACGTCGTCACCACGCCGGAGTACCACCAGGACGATCCCGAAGCGGCGACGGTGCCGCGCGAGCGCGCCTGGATTGAGGCCGAGCCCGGGGCCCGCCGCGTCGCCGGGGCCGCGCTGGTCGACGTCTGGCAGCTCGGTGGCCCGCTCGACCCCGCGGCCTGCGCGGCCTCCGCGCCGCCGGGTGATCCAATCCCCGCCGAGCCGCCTCCCACCCCGCTGCCGCTCCCCGCTGACTGACGATCCAGATGCGAGGGTGCTCCGATGATGCGAGGGCGCTCCGCAGGAGCGACCCGTTTGATGCCGAGGAGCAACCCGTTTAGTCGGGCCCGACCTGCTACCAAGCAGGGGATGCCCTATCCGCTCGATAACGCCCTCTACCAATGGGAGGAGGGCAATGCCCGGCTCCGGGAGCTCTCCAGCGACCCCCGGATGGCGGCGAGGGTGAACCGCGCGGTGGAGGCGGTCCGCGATGAGCTAAGGCGGCGGATCGGGCCCACCTTCACCGCGGCGGAGCTCGCCGAGCTCTATGCGCGCGGCACTGATTGGTGCCTCGAGGCGGCAACCCGGGCCGGCGCGGTCGACACCACCGACCTCGATCCCCAGGCGATCACCGACGGCGCCTTCTACCTCCACCTCCGCGGCGCCAGCGACTACTCCGGCGGCAGACTCATTCCGACGGAGTAGTTCTCTGCCGTCGACCGCCAACAGCTCCTCCGGCGGTGGCGCCGCGGGGCCCCCATCCGAGGACGCATCCGCGCCCGCAGGATGGGGGGCACCGCGGCGACAGGACCCGCCGGCCTGAAGCGTTCGCTCAATCGTCGGCGCGTTCGAGCACGATCCGATCGGGCTCGATCGTCACCTTCAGCGCTCGCTGTCCAGCCCAGTGCTCGGCGTAGACGGGGTTGTCCTTGACCGCCGGGTCGAGCCAGAGGCCGTAGCCGTCGGTTTCGCCCTGGTCGAAGGTGGCCTCGAGCGGCCCTCCGCCCCGGCGTCCGCGCCGGCCGCGGCCCCCGCGCCTCCGCCTTCGCCGCCGCCGGCCGCCGCCCTCGCGGCCATCCTCTTCGTCCTCGGCATCCTCGTCGGTGGCGCCCTCCTCTTCGTCCTCTTCCTCGACGGGCTCACTCAGCTCGGCCTCGATCTCCGCCTCGATCTCGACGGCCCGTAGGCGCCGCGCCTCGCCAAGCGCAGCGCCATCCAGAGCAGCGAGAGCACCATCAGTCAGCGCCGCGAACCCGAGCATCACGCCGAGCACGATCTTCGCGATCGTGCCGTGGCTGAACGCCGGCGTGAAGTCGACCTCGTTGCGGCTGTAGAGCGAGCGTGTCGACGCGGCCGCTGGCGAGGAAGGTGTTGATCAGCCGGCTGCTCGCCTCGGGCTGGTACGTCCAGAAGTCGTCGCTGTGGCCGAGGTCGCGGAGCACGACCTCGTGGCCGTTCGGCAGGTGCGGGAGCAGCTCGCGCGTCGCCCACTGCGGCGGCGTCGCGAAGTCGAGGTTGCCGCCGATCAGGAGCGTCTCGACGTTCGAGTCGCGCACCTGCGCGTACTCGTTCTCGTCCGGGTTCGGCCGGCCACGCGTCGACGAGCCGGCCCCCGGCCCAGATCAGGTCGGTGCCGGGCTTGCCGATGATCCGACCCGCTGTCGTCGGTCGCGAAGAACCGCCGAGCGTAGGCGCGTCGATCCTGGCGACCGCGGCGACGTCGCCCCACGACTGTTCGCTCGGGAAGGCCACCTGCGCCAGCAGCGACATGAGCCACGCGCCGCTCGCGTCACCCTCGTCCGCGGCGAGCAGCGTGTCGATCGTCCACGGCGCCGCGAGCGGGCCGGCGCCGTCGGTGGTCGCGTTCATCAGGCCGAAGAACGCGCCGGCCTTGACGTTGCCCTGCTTGATCGGCAGGAACCCCCAGCTGGTCCGGATGTTCTCGAACGCCGAGTGGAGCGACGCCGCGAGGTCCGGCGTCTTGCTCCGGCAGGACGCGTCCTCCGGCGCAGAGCGCGGCGTAGCGGCGGATCTGCTCGTCCGTCGTCTTCGCGTCCCAGAGGAAGTGGCCGGGCGGGTTCACGGCGATCATCACCGAGCGGTGGATGCTCTCCGGGTAGCGCCAGGCGTAGATCATCGCCGTGCGCGTCCCGGCGCTCTCGCTCACGAGATCGATGCGGCCGTAGCCGAGCGCGCTGCCGCGCGGCCTCGAGGTCGTCGACCCGCTGCGGCAGGGTGTAGCCGGCGAGGTCGACGCCGTCGTGCCGTCAGCCGGTCGGCGCAGGCCCGGAACGCGTCGGCGCGCTGGCCGTAGGACTTCTCGCTCAGGAAGTCGGTCGAGCGCTTGAGCGCCGACTCGACCTCGGGGCAGTCGAGCTCCGACGAGCCGTCCATGCCGCGGTAGCCGACGAGCACGACGTCGCGGTCGTCCGCGAACCGGCTCGCGCTCCTTGAACGTCATGTTCGTGATGCCCGGGCCCGCCCTGGAGGCGGAAGACGGGCTCGCCCGGGTGCTTCGAGCGGCCCGGATGCGCGTCACGGGCAGCGCGATCAGCCGCGACTGCGGGTCGGCCCGGTTCTCCGGCACGACGAGCGTGCCGCAGTCGGCGGCGTAGCTGCCCTTCTCGGTGGCGTAGTCGCACGACTCGCAGGACAGGTCGCCGGCCTTCGCCCCTTCGGCACCGGCACTGCGCCGGTCGTCGGGCGCGAACCGGAGGTACGCGAGCCCGAGCAGCGCCAGCTGCGATCAGCAGGAGGCCGACGATCCGCCCGGGGTGAAGACCCGGCGCTTCGGCGCTCTTCGGCGTCCGCCGGCTCGGCGGCTCGGCGCGTCCTCCGGAGCGGGCTCGTACTCGCCGTGGTCGAGCGTCGGCAGCCACTCGAGCCACCTCGGCACGTACCAGTTCCGCTCGCCGAGCAGCTTCATCGAGGCGGGCAGCAGCACGCCGCGGACGATCGTCGCGTCGATCAGGATCGCCGCCGCGAGCCCGACGCCGAACTGCTTGAAGAACAGCATCGAGAGCGCGATGAAGACCGAGAACACGGCGACCATGACGAGCGCGGCGCTCGTGACCACGCCGGCCGTCGTCTTGATCCCGTGCGCGATCGCTTCCTCCGTGCTCGCGCCGCGATGAGAACGCCTCGCGGATCCGGCTCAGGATGAAGACGTGGTAGTCCATCGAGAGGCCGAACAGGATCACGAACAGGAGCAGCGGGACGACCGGGTCGATGCCGGCGGTCGACTCGAAGCCGAACAGGCCCTTGCCGATGCCGTGCTGGAAGACGAGCACCAGCATGCCGTAGGCGGCGGCGACCGAGAGCAGGTTGAGCAGGATCGCCTTCGCCGCGATCACGAGCGACCGGAAGGCGAAGAGCATGAGCACGAACGCGAACACGAGGACGAACGCGAAGACGGGCAGCATGCTTCGACTTCATCTCGTCCGTCTGGTCGAGTCCAGCGGGCCGTGAGGCCGGTGACGCCGGCCTCGGCGTTCGGAAGGGCGCCCACGGTCTCGGGCACGATCTCGTTGCGCAGGGCGGCGAGCGACGCCTTCGAGCCGGCGTCGGTGCCCTTCCCCTCGATCGGCACGGTGATGTTCGCGACCGTCGCGTCCTTGTTGACCTCGACCGTGATCGGCTCGTGCATGCGACCGGTCGCGAGCGCCCGCTGCTCGAGCCGGCGGATCGCCGCCGCGCACCGCGGCGCAGTCACGTCAGGCGCCTTGACGACCACGTTCGCGGGCAGCGCCGAGCCGGGGAAGGCCTGCTGCATCTCGTCGTAGGTCTGCACGACCGGGAGGGACTTCGGGAACGTGTCCGGGCCCGGCATGACCATGCGCAGCTGGAGCGCGGGAATCGCGAGGCCGACCAGCAGGCCCGCCGGAGAGGGCCGCCGACAGCACGGGCCGGCGCAGGACGCGCTCGACGATCCCGCCCCAGATCCGGCCCTCGCCGTCGTCGCGGCGGAGCCGTCCGACGCAGCGGGATGCGCACGCCGGTCGACCCTGTCGCCGAGCCTCGAGAGCAGCGCCGGCAGGACGGTCAGCGAGCCGAGCATCGCGATCGCGACGACGAGGATCGTCGCGACGCCGAACGAGGCGAAGGCCTTGTCGCCGGTCAGGAACATGCCGGCCATCGCCGTGATCACGGTCAGGCCGGAGATCAGCACCGAGCGGCCGGAGGTGGCGGCGGCGACCTCGAGCGCAGCCCGCTCGCTGCGGCCCTTGGCGCGCTCCTCCCGCTCGCGCCGGAGGTAGAACATCGAGTAGTCGACGCCGACCGCGAGCCCGATCAGGAGCACGAGCGCCGGGCGCCTGCGTTCGCCATCGGGAGGACGTGGCTGGGCAGCGCGATCAGCCCGAACGTGGCGAACACGGCGGTCAGCGCGAGCAGCAGCGGAATCCCCGCGGCGACGAGCGCGCCGAACGCGAACACGAGGATGATCAGCGTGATCGGCAGCGAGAGCTCCCCGGCCTTCGCCAGGTCGTCGGACGCGGTCGTATCGACGGCCTTCGGCCGCGCTCGCGTCGCCGAACTCGCCGATGAAGAACTGCGGGTGAGCCTTCTGCAGGCCGGCGACGCGGCCGAGGACGGGGTCGATCTTGTCGGCCGCCTTGTCGGCGTCGCCGCGGATGTCGAACTCGACGAGCGCGGCGTGCCCGTTCTTCGAGACCTGGCCGGCGTTGCCCGGGTCGAGCGGCGAGCGGACGTTCTGGACGGCCTCGAGCTTGCCGAGGCGCGCGACGACGTCGCCGATCGCGGCCGTGAACGCCGGATCGTCGGTCCGGAGCGAGTCGCTCTGGACCAGGACGCTCTCGGCGGCGGGCTGCTTGAAGCCCGTCGTCGAGGATCTTGTCGACGCGGCCCGACTCGCCCGGCCCGGGCGCGTTCGGGTCGATCCACTTCGTGCCGACCATGCCGCCGATCCCGAAGGCGACGACGACGAGGGCGAGCCAGCCGAACGTGGCGGTCTTCCAGTGGGCGGCGCTCCAGCGACCCATGCGGGCCGCGAGGTTGCGGCGGCGTTGGTCTTCGCCTCGGCGACTGTCGTGTTTGCTGCGGAACATGACGGTTTCTCCTTTCAGGGGTGTCTGGGCCTGTTCAGGCCGCGTAGGCGAAGGGGTGGTAGAAGGCGTCGAGGGCGCGCTCGGGCGCGACCGCGAGCCGGAAGCGATCGCCGACACGGGCGTCCTCGACCGAGACGGTCAGGGCGTTCTCGACCGGGTGCCAGAGCAGCCGGACGTTGATGCCGTCGCTCTCGCGGGCGGCGAGCTCGCGGGTCTGCAGCGATGTGTTGCTCATGGCTCCTCCTTCTGTTGCGTGGTGGGTGACGGCCCGTCACGGGATCTCGACCTCGCTCACGTCCGTGGCGGTCGTGCGCTCGGCGACGTACGGGGCAGCAGCGCGAGCGCGTCCTCTGCCGTCTCGGCCTCGACCGTCCACCAGATCGCGTGCCCGCCGGAGCGGCACGAGGCGAGCGTCGGTTGGTGGCGAAGCGGGCTGTGGTGCCCCTTGAACGAGGCGAAGACGACGCCGCACTCGTGCGGCTCGTGGCGGTGGTGGAGCAGGTAGCGGGCCATGGGTCGAGCTTGGCTCCGCGCGCCCGCGCCGACATCAGGGCGCCACCCTGATCCCGCACCCTGATCTTCGGGATCGCGGCGACCCTGATCTATCCTCGCCGGAGGAGGACAGTGGCCCTTCTTGCCGAGCATCTCGTGGGGCGCGCCGAGGAGCTCGGCTCGCTCGACCGGGTCCTTGACCGAGGTCGACGGAGGACGTGCGGCCGCGATCGAGCTCGTCGGCGAGCCGGGGATCGGCAAGACGCGCCTGCTGGCCGAGCTCGCCGCGCGCGCGGACGCCACGGGGCGGCTCGTCCTCTCGGGCTCCGCGTCGGAGCTCGAGCGCGACCTGCCCGTTCTCGGTCTTCGTGGACGCGCTCGACGAGTACCTGCAGGGCCTCGAGCCGGGCCGCGCTGGCCGCGCTCGACGAGGACGTGCGGACGGAGCTCGCGCACGTCTTCCCGTCGCTGTCGGCGCTCGCGACCGAGCACGACGCTGGCGCTCCAGCACGAGCGCTACCGCAGCCACCGCGCGGTGCGCGCGCTGCTCGAGCGCCTCGCGCACGACGAGGCCGCTCGTGCTCGTGCTCGACGACCTCCACTGGGCCGACTCGGCCTCGGTCGAGCTGCTCGGCGCGCTCCTGCGCCGGCCGCCGGCGGCGCCGGTGCTCGTCGCGCTGGCGTTCCGCCCGCGCCAGGTGCCGGAGCGTCTCGTCGGCCGCGCTCGAGCGGGCGGATCGCGCGGCGACGCTGACGCGCATCGAGCTCGGCGCGCTCACGCCCGGCGAGGCGCGCGAGCTGCTGGGCGACGCGGTCGACGCCGCCGACGCGACCGCGCTCTACGAGGAGAGCGGCGGCAATCCCTTCTACCTCGAGCAGCTCGCGCGGTCGCTCGACCGCGCAGCGGAGCCGCGGCGGTCGCGTCCGACGATCTCGCTGGCGGCGATCGGCGTCCCGTCGGCCGTCGCCGCTGCGCTCAGCGAGGAGCTCGCGCTGCTGTCCGACGCGCGCACGCCTCGTGCTGGAAGGAGCGGCGGTGGCGGGCGATCCGTTCGAGCCCGAGCTGGCGGCGGCCGCGGCGGCGACGCCCGAGGCGGCGGCGATGGACGCGATCGACGAGCTCCTGCAGCTCGATCTCGTTCGCACCACCGACGTGCCCGCGCCGCTTCCGCTTCCGGCACCCGCTCGTTCGCCGCGCGGTCTACGAGGCGACGCGCGGCCGGCTGGCGGCTCGGCGCGCACGAGCGCTGCGCCGAGGCGCTCGCGGCGCGGGGCGCCACGGCGGCGGCGCGCGCGCACCACGTCGAGCGCTCGGCGCGCGAGGGCGACGTCGCGCGCCGTGGCCGTCCTGCGCGAGGCCGGCGAGGAAGCCGCCCGGCTCGCGCCGGCGAGCGCCGCGCGCTGGTTCGGAGAGGCGCTGCGCCTCCTGCCGCAGACCGCGCCGGCGGAGGAGCGCATCGAGCTCCTCGCTCGCCGCGCTCGGGCGCGCTGACGGCGGCCGGCCGCTTCGCCGACAGCCACGACGCGCTGCTGGAGGCGCTCGCGATCGTGCCCGACGACGCCGCACGCGCTGCGCGCCAGGCTCGCCCGCGCCTGCGCCGCGGTCGAGAGCCTGCTCGGACGGCACGAGCAGGCCGGCGCGCCGGCTCGCGAAGCGCCCTCGAGGACCTGCCCGACCAGGGCTCGCCCGAGGCGGTGGCGCTCATGATCGAGCTCGCCGTGAACCTCGTCTGGCGCGCGAGGTACGAGGCGATGCACGAGTGGGCCGAGCGCGCGGTGGACGCGGCGAGGCGGCTCGGAGACGCGCCGCTGACCGCGGCGGCCCTCGCCGAGCTCGCGCTCGCGGATTCGATGATGGGCGCGGCCGAGCGAGCCGAGGCCGATCGTGCGGAGGCGGCGGCGCTCGTCGATTCGCTGTCGGACGACGAGCTCGCCCGCCACCTCGAGGCGCGCGACCAGGCTCGCCGGCGTCGGAGCTCTATCTCGACCGGTACGCCGAGGGCGACGCGCACGCCGACGCGCGCACTGGCCGTGGCGCGCGCGACCGGCCAGGGAGAGCTCTTCCTCGTCCTGGTCGCAGACCCTCGGCGGGCTCTGGCGCCTGCGCGGCAAGCTGGCCGAGGCCGGCGAGCTGCTCGACGGCGGCATCGAGGCGGCGCGCCTGCTGGGCAACACGCACGCGCTCGTCTGGACCCTCTGCGGCCGCTCGGCCGCGGCGCTCCACATGCGGCGACGTCGAGCTCGCGCTCGCCACCGCTCAGGAGGCGGTCGACCTGAGCGCGGGTCTCGACGAGGGCTTCCACTCGGCCGAGGCGGCCGCCGACCTCGCCGCGCACTGCTCGAGACGGGGCAGCCGGAGCGCGCGGTCGAGCTGCTCCTCGAGTCCGCCGGCGGCGAGGAGCTCGTGCTCATCGCCGGCAGCCCGAGGGCGCGCTACCTCGAGCTGCTCGACGCGCTGCTGGCTCGCGCTCGACCGCCACGCCGAGGCGAGACGCGCGGCCGCCGCGGCGCGAGGCCTGGGCCTCGGCGCGTGCAGCTCCCGATGGCTCGCGCCTGGGCCGATCGAGCGGCGGCGGCGGTCGACCTGCACGCGCGGCGACGCCGCCCGCGCAGCCGAGCGGGCGCTCGCGTCGGCCGCGGCCGCCGACGAGGCCGGCGCGCCGGTCGAGGCGGCGCTCTCGCGCACGCTCGCCGGCCGCGCGCTCGCCGAGGCCGGCGAGCGTGACCGCGCCGCCGCCGAGCTGCAGCGCGCGGCCGCGGCGTTCGAGGCGCTGCGGCGCGCTGCGCTACCGCGACGAGGCGGAACGCGAGCTGCGGAAGCTCGGCCACCGCATCCACCGGCGCACGCGCCCCGGCAGGCCGGACGGCGACGCGGGCTCGAGTCGCTGACCGAGCGCGAGCTCCAGGTCGCGCGGCTCGTCGTCGACCGCAAGACGAACCCGCAGATCGCCGCGGAGCTGTTCCTCAGCCAGAAGACGGTCGAGACGCACCTGCGCAACATCTTCCGCAAGGTCGGCGTCTCGTCCCGCGTCGAGCTCGCGCGCGCCGTCGAGCGCGCCGACCGCGCCGCTGGACCGACCCGCGCACTAGCGCACATGCGCAAGGCAAGAGCGGCGATCGGCAGCTTCGTCTTCCTCCTGCTCGCCCCGGTCGTGGCGGGCCTCGTCCCCTGGCTGCTGACAGGCTGGGAGGCGCGGGGGAAATGCGTATGGCTCCCATGTGGATCGGAGGCTTGACTCTCCTCGCGGCCGGTGTCCTCGTCCTGGTGCACGCGTTCGCCCGCTTCGTCGTCGAAGGTCTCGGCACGCCCGCGCCGGTCGCCCCGACCGAGCACCTGGTCATGGGAGGGCTGTACCGATACGTCCGCAATCCCATGTACCTAGCGGTGGGAGCGATCATCCTCGGCCAGGCGTTGGCGCTCGGCCAGGCGATCCTGCTCCCTACGCCGCGGCGTTGCCGCCGCGTCGCCGCATTCGTGCACTGGATCAAGAGCCCACCCTACGGCGTCAGTTCGGCGACCAGTAGAGGCGTATCGGCAGGCGGTTCCGGGTTGGTGGCCACGCCGCCATCCGTGGGACGGCGCGGGCTGAAACGGCGGCGCCCAATGGGGCCGGCCAGTGCCCCCTGGCTTAGCCCGCGGGCGTGATGTTGAGATTCATGCGGAAGAGGTTCGCCGGGTCGTACTTCGCCTTCAGCGCGGCGAGCCGCTCGTAGTTGGCGCCGTAGCCCGCCCGTGACGAGCTCCTCCTTCTCCTCGCCGAGCCCGGGGAAGTTCAGGTAGAGGCCGCCGGTCGAGTGCCTGCCCATCGCGGCCCAGAACTCCCGGCCCCAGGCGATCGCCTCGTCGGTCTGCGCCGGGTCTGTCCAGCTCGCCTCGCCGGTGACGAGGAACGGCGCGTCGCGGCCGCCGTACGCCGTCTCCGCCTCGCCGACGCGGCTCATCGCGCCGCCGTGATGCCAGATCGTGATGTCGGTGAGCGGCGTCGGCCGGCGGCACGCCAAGTCGGCGATCTCGTCGATCGCCTCCTCGGGCAGCTCGGCGAGCGCACGCGACTTCCAGTAGCGGAGCTCCCCCTTGGGGAAGAGCGCGTCGAAGCCGCTCTGCAGGCCGAGCCAGGGCCAGGGGCCGCTCAGGTCGATCAGCGGCTGCCCGAGCTCGCGCAGCGGCTGCACGACCGGCTCGCCCTCCTCGACCGATCCGGTGTACACGCCGGCGACGATCACGACGGGCTTGCCGTGGATGCTCGGGCGGGAACGGCTCGTGCGGCGGGACGCTCCAGAAGAACGCGAGCGAGCTCAGCTCGTCCGGCGCCGATGCCATGTAGTCGCGCCAGGCGGCGAGGACCGTCCTCGCGTCCTCCTGCGGATAGAAGATCGCGCCGACCACCACCATCGGGCCGACCGGGTGCGCCCGGAACTCGAACGAGGTGACGACGCCGAAGTTGCTGCCGGCGCCGCGCACGGCCCAGAAGAGATCCTCGTTCTCGGTCGCGCTGGCCCTGCGGAGCTGGCCGTCGGCGGTGACGATGTCGACCGACAGGAGGTTGTCGATCGACAGGCCGTGCTTGCGGCGCAGGTGACCGACGCCGCCGTGCAGCGTCAGACCGGCGATGCCGGTGGTCGAGACGACCCCGCCCGGGCACCGCGAGCCCGAAGAGCTGGGTCTCCCGGTCGACAGTCACCCCAGGTCGCGCCACCCTGCGCCCGGACCGTCCGCGTCGACGGGGTCGACGTGGACGCCGCGCATCTGCGACAGGTCGATGACGAGGCCGCCGTCGTTGACCGCGTTGCCGGCGACGTTGTGCCCGCCGCCCTTGATCGAGAGCAGCAGACCCTGCTCGCGCGCGAAGTTGACGGCGTCGACGACGTCGGCGGCCCCGCTGCACTGCACGATCAGCGCCGGCCGGCGGTCGATCAGCCCGTTCCAGATCGCGCGGGCGTCGTCATAGCCCTGGTCTTCCGGCTGCAGGACGGAACCGCGCACACCGGTCACGAACCCCTCGAGCGCCTCCGCGTCGAGCGTCTCAGTCAGCTGGCCCGTCATCGCTTCCTCCTCCGCGTCATGCCACGAGTCCCCAGCGCGACTCTACTCCTGTCCGTATCGTCGAGAAGCCGCCCGGTCGACGCACCAGACGGCTGATTGCGTCCTGGCCCTCTCCTGCAGATGGGTGATCAAGCGCAATAGTTGTTGTTTGTGCTAAATATTCAGGCTCGTGACCGTCGAACTCGCCCCCGTCCTCTCGGCGCTCGGCGACCCGACCCGCCGCCGCGTCGTTCAGCTGCTGAGCGAAGGCCCGCGCCGCGCGGGCGAGCTCGCCGCCGCGGCCGGCACCTCGGCGCCGACGATGAGCCGGCACCTGCGCGTCCTGCTGCAGGCGGGAATCGTCGCCGACGAGCGTCCGGCCGACGATGCGCGGACGAGGGTCTTCTGGCTGCGGCCGGAGTCGATCACGCCTCTGCGCGAGTGGCTCGACGAGCTGCAGGCCGCGGGCGACGAGCAGCTCGCGTCGTTCAAGCGGCACCTCGAGGAAAGGAGCGGAGCATGAGCGAAGGTCGTTCCCGCTCGTCCATGGTGGAGGTGGCGGCAGACCCGCAGACCGCCTTCACGGCCTTCACCGACGAGCTCGACCTGTGGTGGGTGCGCGGGCCGATCAACGCGTACGACGCGGGCCGGCTGGTCGAGATGCGGTGTGAGCCCGGAGTCGGCGGGCGGATCATGGAGGTGTACGACGCCGAGACCGGCGAGGGGCTCGAGCTGGCGCGCATCACGACGTGGGAGCCGGGCCAGCGGCGTGGCCTGGAAGAGCTCGCTGGACGACGTGTACGATCGACGTTCGCTTCGATCCCACGGCCGCCGGCACGAGCGTCCGGCTCGAGGCGACGGTGGCGGACGGCGGCGAGGACCGCGGCGGATCGTCGTTCGTCTCGGTGACGCCGTCGTGGTTCGGCGCGTGGATCGAGAGGCGCGACACGGCGCCTCGCGAGCCTCACGACCTTGCCCGCATCGCTCTCACGCTCCACTACGCCCGGCCCGCCGCCGCGGCCCGCTGGCTCGCGGACGTCTTCGGCTTCGAGTCGCCGAGCGCGCTGCCGGAGGGAGACGACCCGCTCTCCGACGACAAGTACGGCTTCCCGTGGATCGAGTTCCACGTGGGCAACGCCTCGCTCATGATCGAGCCGCTCGACGGCCCGCCCGTCGACCACGCCCAGGTCACGCACGTGCCCTGGCTCTTCGTCGACGACGTCGAGGCGCACCTCGCGCACGCCCGCGAGAACGGGGCCGACGATCGTCCAGGACCTCGAGAGTCACGGCTTCACGTCGTACGTGGCGCTCGACCTCGAGGGACGCCGCTGGCGCTTCGCCCAGGCGCGCCCGACCCAGCCGCGCTGAGCCGCCCGAGCTGAGACGAGGGAAGGCCCGCCTTCGCGGGCCTTCCCTCGCGAGCTCGACGACTAGTCGTTCGACTTCTGGAAGTGGTGCGTCGAGCACCTGGTGGGCCGTCTTCTTCGCGATCTCGACGCCGTCCTCGACGGCCGAGCGGAAGTGGATGCCACCCCAGATGCGCGCGTTCGCGACCTCGTACTCGAGATCGTCGACGCGGTCGAAGTGACGGTCGCCCAGGCCGGTCAGGCTCGGGACGGTGAAGTCGATCTCGGGCGTGCCGAGGAACTTCGCCACCGCCCGCGCCGCCGCCGGGGTCACGCACGAGTGCCCACTCGGGTACTCCGGATGGTTCGGCGTGCCGGGGAGCAGCGTGCTCCACGTCGGGTCGCCCACGGTCGCGTCGTTGCCGTCCGTGCCGCCGGCGCGGATCGCCGTGACCGGCCGCCAGAACGTGTACAGGTACTTGGCGTCGAAGCAGGCGATGATCGCATCGGCTGAGGTCACCGAGACCATCGCCATGAACCTCGCCGCATCCCGGATGTCCAGCTGCCGGTCGAGCGACGAGCTTGCGGTAGCCGCCGCGGGCCTGCTGCACGGGCGCCTCGCCCCAGAAGCGGGCCGCGAGCGTCTGGGCGGCGGTCCGGGTCGTGCTCCCGCTCGAGCCGATCTCCTTGACCTCGTTGTATTCCTCCGCCCACTTCTTCGAGTCGAGCGCGGGCGGGCCGCCGGGCCGGAACTGGTCGGCGGAGTCGAGGCTGAACGGCCGCATCGATCCGAGGTACGGGCCGATCGGCGGCGTCGGTGCGGTCGGAAGCCAGACGCCCGGGATCGGCGGGTCCGGCGGGGTGTACGTCGCCGGCGCCCGGAAGCCGTCGCCCGAACGCTGGGCGATCAGCAGCTGGGCGACGCTCTCGCCCACGGCAACGCCGTCCGACTTCGCCTGGCCGTCGGGAATCGTCGCCAGCGAGGTCGTGTACGCCGGATCGAGGATGGTCGCCGCCTGCGCCGGCAGGAAGCGGACGAGGATGCGGTGCGCAGCCGCCGCGACCGCCGCCTGCGGCGACGCGTCGGGCACGTCGGCGTCGACCGCGAACGGCTCGTAGCCGCCCTCGATCGCCATCACCGAGTCGTACACGGCGATCCCGACGTAGGCGAAGAGCGGGACGCCTTCCGCCGGCGTGAGGCCCGCCGCCGTGAAGGCCTGCGTGCCGATTGCGTCCCACTGGGCGACAAACGTGTCGGGCGGCCCTAGGGTCTGAGACTTGGCGCTGCCCGTCGTCGCCCCGCCGAGCACGGCGACGGCAGCGGCGAGCATCGCGACGAGAACGAACCGTGCTCTACTCATGACGCTCCTTCTGGGAGATTGGCTGACGAGCGCGATGCTCGGCCCGGTCCGTTTCACGCGCGTTTCAGGCGAGTAACAGGCCGTACGCCGGCCTCAGTCCAGCTCGATCGCCTTCTCGCCCATCGCCACGGTCGAGGCGATCTACAGGACGCCGACGTCGTCGCCGAAGTAGTCGATCCCGATAATGATCGCGGCCATGGCCGAGCGGCTCCGCGGACACCATGTGCTCTCGTGGACGGCGATCGGCGTCGCCGCGACCGTGCTCGTTGTCGCGTGCTTCGTCGATTCGTTGGAGATCGCGATCGAGGCGTTCATCGGCGCGGGCGACGAGCAGCGCGGGTTCCGGTACGAGCGCCAGCTGGCGCTCGCCTTCGACGTCGGATGGCCCGGGCCGCTGGCGGTCGTCGCCGGGCTGGCGCTCGTCGCGGCGGCCGTCACGGGGATCGTCGTCGGCAGCAGAAGGTGGCTCGTGGTCGCATCGTTCGTTGTGGCCGTGGCGCTTGCGCTGCTCGTCTTCGACACCGAGGATCAGCGGCTGTCCTGGGCGGGCGAGGGGGGCGTGATCGGCTACGAGTCGCCCCACGGCGGGCCACTCCTGCAGCCGGCGGTGGACGACCTGAAGGCGCAGGCCCGAGCCTCGCCGGAGGCCCGCAACCGGGGCTGGGAGCTGACCGGCGGCGAGGACGGCTTCTCGTCACGCGGACTCAGCGCCTGGCGCGTCTTCCTCTGGTCGACGCTGGCGCTACTCTGGCTCACCGGCTACCGGCTCGCGCGGCTGGCGCTCCGGCCATGGGCATCCGTCGGCCTCGTCGCCGCCGTCACGGCGGTGATCTTCGTCTGGTTGGTCGTACGAGCCCTCAGCGGACTCGCGTAACCGATCAGATCGACCCGTCAGCAACCGGACGCCGCGCGCCCCGGCTACGGCTCCATCCGGTCTAGCCGAGGGGCATGCGGTCGACGAAAGCGCTCAGCAGCGGCGCGACGGCCGGGGGATCGAGGTTGCTGAGAGCGACGACGACGTACCCGAGCTCGCGGAAGATCTCGAGGTCGCCGTTCATGCCGGGTGCTCCGCCGCTGTGACCGTAGCTGCGGCGACGGCGTCGGCCGCCGCGCCGAAGCCAAAGCCGTACCCCTGCCGCTGCGGGCTGGTCGCCTTCGCGAGCGTCGTCTTCGAGATCAGCTTCCCCGAGCTCAACGCCTGGGCGAACCGCAGGAAGTCACCGACCGTCGAGTAACCGCCGCCCGCGGCCGTGCCCCTCCATGGGAGCCAGTCGGTGTTGGGCACCCTCGAGCCGCTGCGACCCCGTGTAGCCGACGGCACGGCCCGGTACGTCCTCCGATTCCGGCAGCGAGTCCGTGGACGTCATGCCGGCCGGGCGGAAGACGTGCTCGCGGACGTAGTCGTAGTACGACACGCCGCTCGCTGCTTCGATCAGCGCGCCGAGCAGGACGAAGCCGTAGTTCGAGTACTCCCAGCGCGACCCGGGCTCGAACGCGAGCGGACGCGACCCGTACAGATCCACGTAGTCGCTGTGGTCGCGGAGCTTCAGGCGGTTCTCGTCGTAGTCCGGACCGAAGATGTCGCCGGTGCCGCCGGTGTGCGTCAGCAGGTGGCGCACGGTCACCTTCGACGCGAGCTCGCGGTTCGGGTAGTCGGGCAGGTGCTTGCCGATCGGATCGTCCAGCGCCAGCTTGCCCGCCTCGACGAGCTGCAGCGTCGCCACGGCCGTGAACATCTTGTTCATCGAGCCCATGCGGAACTTCGTCCGAACGGTGTTCGGCGTGCCGCGCTTCCGGTCTGCGCGACCCCAGGCGTCGCTGAAGCAGCACCTTCCCGTGCCGGGCCACGAGCACCGCGCCGGAGAACTCACCTGCGCGGGCGCGCTCCTCGGCGCGAGCCGCGAGAGCCGCCACCGCGTCCGCTTCGGTCGTGCGCCGGACGAGACCGATCGAGCTCGACGGCTTCGGCGTGTCGAGCAACTCGATCCGGGCGTCGGAGTCCGAGCCGACCTGCACGAGCCGGATGTCGTCGAGGCCTGCGAAGAGCGGCGCCTGGTTCTCGACTGCGGCCACGCGGAGGCGGACGGTCTGTCCCGCGAAGCGTGAGAGGTCGGCCTTCACGTGCTCGGGTGGTGAAGACCCGAATCCCCCGGCGCGGTACGAAAGACGTTGACGAGCACGTCTGGCTTCGCAACGGAGTCGATCGGCGCCGAGGGCCGCACGAGGTCGATCCGGAACTGCTGGTTGCGTCGCCGTCGTGCGACAGGGTTCGCGGGTTGCTGAACGCCGGCGCGGCTGGCGTGGAAGACGGTCGCGTGGAGGACGAAGCGGCCGTCGAGCTCGAGGTCGCGGTAGAGGATTCGCGTTCCCGGCCCGCGAAGCTCGGTCAGGATCGCGAACTTGCCGGGCGGAGCCGGAACTCCGAAACTCGGCTCTGAATCCGCTCGCCGGCACCCGAGGCCACCGACCACGCGCCGGCGCCGCTTCTCGACGGACTGCCAGCCCCTGAGCGCGCCGGACTCGAAGTCGTCGACGACGACCGTTCTCGGCGGGTCGTCGGGCGTGAAGAGAAGCACGCCCACGGCCACGCCTGCGGCCAACAGGGCGGCAGCTGCCGCAACGGTGAGTCCACGCCCGCTTCTCACAGCGGTATTGTCGCTCGCCAGGAGGCAGGCGCAATGGAGTTTCGGGTCCTGGGGCCGCTAGAGGTGTGGCACGACGGCCATGAGGTCTCGCCGCGCGGGCCGAAGCCGCGCGCGCTGCTCGCCGTGCTCCTCCTGCACGCCAACGAGGTCGTGCCCGCCGACCGGCTGATCGACGAGCTCTGGGGCGAGGACTCGCCCGAGCGGCGCCGCCGCCGCGCTCCGGGTCAACGTCTCGCGGCTGCGCAAGGCGCTGCCGCAGGACGTGCTGGGGACGAGACCGCCGGGCTACGTCGCTCCGCGTCGAGCCGGACGCGCTCGATCTCCACCGCTTCGAGCGGCTGGTCGACGAGGGCAGGAGCCTGCTCGCGCGCGGCCTGCGCGGCCGACGCGTCGGAGCGGCTCCGCGACGCGCTCGCGCTGTGGCGGGGCCCGGCGCTGGCCGACTTCGCCTACGAGAGCTTCGCCCAGGCCGCGATCGCGCGGCTCGAGGAGATCAGGCTGGCGGCCATCGAGCTCCGCATCGACGCCGACCTCGCCCTCGGGCGCCACGACGAGCTGATCGGGGAGCTCGAGGCGCTCGTCGCCGAGCACCCGCTGCGCGAGCGTCTGCGCAGCTACCTGATGACGGCGCTGTACCGGTCGGGCCGGCAGGCGGAGGCCCTGGAGGCCTACCAGGACGCGCGCCGGGCGCTCGTCGACGAGCTCGGGATCGATCCGAGCCCGGCGCTCCAGGAGCTCGAGCGGGCCATCCTTCGGCACGACCCGTCGCTCGACGCCGCCAGCACCTGCGTCGTGCCGACGAGGTCGCGGAGCGCTCGATTCTCGTCGCGCTCACCGACGAGAGCCGCGCCGACGCGCTCCTCGCCGTGGCCGAGCCGCTCGTGCGACACCCGCCGCGCGTGATGGTCCTGGCCAGGCTCGTCCCGGACGCCGCCGAGCTGCGGTCCGCCTCGCGCTGGCTCGAGGAACGCCGGTCCGCGCTCGAAGGCCGCGGCGTCGTCGCCCGGGCGGCCTCGTTCACGTCGACCGCGCCGGGCGAGGAGCTGGCCCGGCTCGCCGCCGAGCTCGACGTCGAGCTGCTGCTCATCGACGCTCCCGATGCGCTCCTGGTGGAGGGCATTCCGGACGAGCAGCTGACCGCGCTCCTCGAGGAGACGCCGTGCGACGTGGCGCTGCTCGCCTGCGGGACGCCTCGCCGGAGGGCCCGTCCTCGTGCCGTTCGGAGGAGCCGAGCACGACTGGGCGGCGGTCGAGCTCGGCGCGTGGCTCGCCCAGGCCGACGGTGCGCCCCTCCGCCTCGCCGGTGCCGCCGCCGTGCCGGAGGAGGGCAAGCGCGACGCGAGCCGCCTGCTCTCGCACGGCGCGCTCGCCGTCCAGCGCGTCCTCGGCATCTCGGCGGAGCCGCTGCTGACGCGGCCGGGCGAAGAGGGCATGCTGGAGGCGAGCCGTGACGCCGGCCTCCTCGTCGTCGGGCTGTCGACGCGATGGCATCGCGAGGGCCTCGGCCAGGCTCGCCTCCGGCTCGCGCGGGACGCCGTTCCCCCCGACGCTGCTCGTCCGCCGCGGCCTCCGTCCCGGCGGCCTCGCTCCGCCGGCCGCGCTCACGCGCTTCACCTGGTCGATCCGCCAGTGAGCAGCAGCGCGCGAGTCAGGCGCAGGCCGGCTCGTACGGGCCGGCCCGGGAGGAACCGCTCCCACTCCGCCCGCGTCAGCGTGCGGTTCGCGACCCTGCAGGCGCGCCGCGCCCATGACTTCGGATCGATGTCCCAGACCGCTCCCTGGCCGTTGCCGCGACGTCACCAGCAGACGTCTCCCGTCGGCGGACAGGTCGATGAATGCTGCCGCGCTCGGCGGGTTTCCGGCGGTGAGGCTCGGGACCATCCGCGTGCCCGTCGCCACGTCCCAGAGCGAGGCGACGCGACCCGGCCATGGCGAGGATCCGGCCGTCTCGACTGAACTCGAGCGACGCCGCGCCGGCGCCGCCGGTGTCGAGCTCGTGGAGAGCCTTCCGGTGCGGACGTCCCAGAGCCGCACCAGCCTGGGATAGCCGCCGACCGCGAGCAGCCGGCCGTCGGGGCTGATCGCGACGGAATAGCCCTCACCTTCCGCCTCACCGTCCACAACGGTGAGCTGCGAATCCGATGAACTTCTGCATCGCCTGCAGACCAGGAGCCCTATGAAAGCCGAAGTCAAGCAGCACAACGGCACACCCACGCTGTTTCTAGACGACCAGCCGGTCTTTGCCGACATCCAGTTGATCGGCGGCCTCGACCCGAACGGCATCGCCGCCACCCAGGACGCCATCCGCGTTTACGCCAAGGCCAACGTCCACATTTACTCGATCGAATCCTCGGCGGGGCCCGAGTGGTGCGCGCCGCGGCCGGGCAGCGCCGCCCGCTACGATTTCAGCGCTACCGCCCCGCGGCTGCAAACCATCCTGGATGCGGATCCGGAGGCGCTCTTCCTGCTGCGCATGGGGTTCGAAACGCGGTTCCTGGTTGATAACTGGTGGAACGCGATGAACCCCGACGAGGTGGGTTTCCGAGTTTTCGGACGGCACCGCTTTCTCGGCTTCGTATGCCTCCGTCAAGTGGCAGGAGGAAGTCAAAACTTTCCTGAAAGACTACATCGACCACCTGCGCGCGCGGGCTGTACGACCGGGTGATCGCCTTCCAGATCGGCGCGGGCTCGTCGGGCGAGTGGATCAAGGACATGTCGTGCATGTTGCTACCGAGCAGCGACTATAGCCCGCCCATGCAGCGGCACTTCCGCGCCTGGCTGCGGCGCAAATACCACGGCGACGCCGGCGCTTGCAAGCCGCCTGGGCCAACCCGGCGGCCGACCTCGACACGGCCGAGGTGCCCTCGCACGCCGCGCAGTCCACCACCTACCGCGCACTACCTTCCGCGACCCCCGGCGCGAGCAGCCAGTCATCGACTTTTACGACTGCCTGGCCGAGCTGTGCCGCGGACGACCTGATCGGCTTTGCCGAGACGGTACGCGAGCTGACCCAGGGCGAAAAGCTCACCGGCGGATTCTTTGGCTATGTCATGGAGCTGGCCTGGAACATGTGCTTCTTCGCCGACAACACACGACTGGACGAGGCCGAGGTCTCCACCGTGCAGCGCAGCGGCCACCTGGGGCTGCACCAGCTGATGCGCTCGCCGGCTGTCGACTTCCTGGTCAGCCCGTACGGCTACGCCTTCCGCGGCCTGGGCGGCGACTGCCTGCCCATGCAGCCCGACCGAGACCTGCGCACCACGGCAAGATGTACTTCATGGAAGAAGACGCGCTGATGCACAACAACCACGACGCCCGTGGGCCGCAATATACGCCATGGAGAACTACATCGCCGTCTACCAGCGCAACTTCGCCCAGGCCATGACCCACGGCCATCGGCGTCACCTGGCTCGAGAGTAGCTACTTTGCGCGAAGACCCGCGAGCCTGGTGGACGAGCGCCAGCGCTGGATCAAGCGCTATCCAGGCGACTGGGCACCTGGGCGCTTAGGGCCTCGACCGCCGCCCGAGCGCCGACGTGGCCGTGTTCCTCGACGACGAGTTGTACTACGTACGAGTGCAACCGCAACGACATCGATCTGCCCGCTCATCTGGCAGCCAGCGCGTCATCACGCCTCAACCGCTTCGGCGCGCCGCACGACCTGTACCTGCTCAACGACCTGCTCGACGGCCGCCTGCCGCACTACAAGCTGTACGTCTTCCTCAACCCGTTCCATCTCAACAACCAGCGGCGGGAGGCCACTGCACGAGGCGCTGGGCATGCGCCGCAGACGCCCAGGCGCGTGACGCTCTGTGGCTGTATGCGCCCGGGGCATCTATTCCGATGCCGCGCCCGACCAGCCGCTGGCGCCCCGCCAGGATACATGACCGACCTCACCGGCTTCGCTTCGGGCAGGGCGGCAGCTACGTGGTCGCCGTTCATGCACATCACCGATTTCAATCACCCCATCACCCGCGGCCTGCCCAGGACTTGTTCTGGGGCACCACCGACCCCATCGCGCCCCATCTTTCACATCGACGACCCGAGGCGGTCACGCTGGGCGAAGTGGTCTATGGGCTGGGCGATGCCAGCCGGGGCTCGGGATAAGCCTTCTTACCGCGCAGCCGCCGGCTTCGGGGCAGCCGTGGAACTCGGTCTACGTGGCCACGCCCGACCTCTGCCGCCGCCGTGCTCGCGCGGCGATCGCCCGCTATGCCGGGGCGCACCTATATAATGAGGAGGCGACGTGCTGTACGCCACGCCGGAGCTGCTCGAGCGCACACTGTCGCCGGCGGGCCGCGCACCTTCAACTGCTGGTTCGGCCGAGGTGGTGTACGACTTGTTCAACAATCGGGTGCTGGCCAGCGGAACGCCACGCCAGTTCGACGTCGAGCTGCCGCCGGCCTCGACGGCGCTGTATTACACGGGGACGGCTGCGAAGCTCAATGGGTTGACAGAGATAAATCGCTGAGGGTCTTGGTCAGCCTTCGATTGGATCGATGTCGTTTCGAAGGATTAACGAAAGAGGGGCGCATAATCGTGCGCCCCTCTTTTTTATTGCTCGCTACTTATGCCGCAGAAGATTTTTCAACAGCCGTCTTATCTCACGATCAAGCGCGCGAGCGTGCCGCCGATGAGCAGCGCGTACAACGTCTTATCCTTCAGATAATTGGGCGAGACAGACACGGTCACGGCGCGGTCGCTGCCGAAATCGTGCACCATGGTCCAGGTCTGGCCGTCGGTGGATTTGTAAACGCGCCGGCCGGTGGCAGCCAAGAGCGCTTGCTCGCCCTGGTCCTGAACGCCTGTGACCATCAGCAGGTTTTCGAAGGCGTCGCCGTCGGCGATGACGGTGACGGCGCTGGGCTTGCGGCCTTTGCGCGAGCTGATCTTCAATACCTTGCTGCCGATGGCGGCGTACCAGGGCCGGTCGGCGGTGGGCTCGGCCGGGACCCAAAAGGCGACGACCGGGTTGTCACCGACGGCCTGGCTGTGGACCTTTTCAAACTCGCCCGGCTGGCCTTGCCACAGGCTGAGAATTTCGCCCATGCCTTCGACAACCGCCAGTAAGAGTCGGCCGGTGTTGCCGACCGCCAGCGCGGCCACCCGGCCGCCCAGTGGCCAATCGCCGCGCACCGGCTGCCAAGTCTGCCCTTGATCGTCACTGGCACGAATTCCCGCGCCGGCGAAGCTGGCGGCCAGACGGCGACCGTTGGGCGAGAACGCCACCCAATCGGCTGGTTCGCCGGTGACGGCATTCCAATGCAAGCCGCCATCGGTGCTGACGAGCACGCCGGCGTCGGAAGCGGCGGCCGCGAGGTGGTCGTCGGCGAAGTTGGGCGACAGCGCCGCGGCCCGGATGTCGAGCGACGGCAAATCGTCGTTTACATCCTGCCAGTTCGCTCCGCCGTCAACCGTGCGCCAAATGCCTTCCGAAGGCCCGTACATCAGCGCCACGCCTTCTTCTTCGAATGCGGCCGGCAGCGCCAGCCCGATGACCGGCCGGCGGAGAGAGTTCCGGCTGGGGTCCAATTCAGAAAATCGGCTGAAACCCAAGCGCCCTGACCGGCGAGGCGGCCACGGCTAGGCCGCCGCTGGCGGACAAGCTAAGGACGTCTGGCTGGTCGAGCACGCTATTCCAACTAGCTCCAGCATCGTCGGACCGGAATAGGCCGGCGTCGGTGGCGGCCAGCAGCGCCCCGCCGGGCGCAAACAAGAGCGCATTGACGGCGGCCGCGGGCAGCCAAGGGATTCCCAATTCTCGCCGGCATCAGTGGACCGGTAAAGGCCGGCGGCCCTCGGTGCCGACGAACACGGTGCGATCGTGGGCGAAACCGGGCGATACGGCCAGGCACATAGCGGGCGCGGCCGGTTTCCGGGACCGGCACCGCCACTTCAGGCGCGTACGCCGTTGTAAGTGAAGTAACAGAGCGTATCTGGCGGCAAGGCCGTGAAGTCGTTGAAGTTTCGCGAGAAGCCGATGGCAAAGACGGCCGCGTCAACCAGGCCGAAATTGCGGCTCAGCCAGTTGGCCCCACGCGTATTGGTGAACAAGGCCCCATCTTCCAGGGTTCCGGCCAACAGGCTGCCATCGTTTTCATAGCCGGGTGAAAAGCTGAGGGCGTTCACCACCGAGCCAGCCAAAGGAGTTTGGCCCGCCTGCCAGCTCTCGCCGGCGTCACGAGACACGAACACGCCGGTGTTGGTGCCGGCCAATAGAGTGTGGTCGTTGGCGAAGCGTGGTGAGACCGCCAGGGAAATACGCCAATGGGCGCGCCAGGTAATCGCTGCCAATCGACATCGGCGGCCTCGGTGACTTCGGTGCTGGTGGCCCGGTAAATGCCGACTGCGCTGCCCAAAAACAAGTGTACCTTCGGCCTCGCGGCCGACACCCACGGCCCAGGCCGTGCCAGCCGGCGGACCGCCCAGCCGGGTGGCCTGGCCTGGCGAAATTCGATTTGGTTCTCATGACGGTAGAGCCCTAAGGCTCAATGCTCTCCTTGGGGTTCTTGTGGTGCACGATCACATCCGTGGTTAGGCCATCGCGGCCCCGCTGACCGCAATCTCCAACGCCTTCTTCAGCACCACGACCGAATCGAGTATCCCCGCCTGACGCATGTCGACGAGCTGGCCGGTGCGGCCGTCGTAACCGTGGCCGGGGCCGGCCTCATAGCCTTTTCCACCACCACATCGGGCTTGCCGCCCGCATTCTGCACAATGACCCGCATCGGTTCTTCCAGCGCGCGCGCCAGCACTTTGTAGGCGAAAGCGTGCTCGATGTGGGCGGCAGGCAGGCCCTCCAGGGCCGCCTGCGCGCCAAGCAGCGCCGAACCGCCGCCCGGCACCACCCCGCCTTGAATGGCCTTGCGCAAGGCGGTGATCGCGCGCTCGGCCGTGTCCTTACGCACTTCAATTTCGGTGGCCGTCTTGCCGCCCACGCGCAGGACACCGGTAGCGCCCGTGAGCCGGCCGAGACGCTGCTGCAGGTTCTTGCGCTCGTTGCCGGGCTCGGCCGTGAGCTGCTGACTGCGAATATAGGCAATGTGCTGGCGCACGTGGCGCGGATCGCCCTTGCCGCCAAAGATGTAAACAGGCTTTCCATGGCCCAGGCGCGCCGGGCATAACCGAGATCTTCGATCTCGAAATGATCGAAGCTGTCTTTGCCGTCGGCGTAAAAGACCCGGCCGCCGGTGAGGACGGCGATATCTTCCATGGAGTGAATTTGCTCCGCGCCGCCGACCTTGGGCGTGCGGACCGCAATCGTCTCGATGGTTTTAGCCTGGGTGTTGGTCACCAGCAGCCCCACGGCGCTGTCGGAAATTTCCTTGCACAGCAGGACCAGTTTCTTGACGCCGGCCTTGACGCACTTGTCGAGCGCCGGGATGACGCTGGCGCGGATCAGTGATCTTGAAATCGCTGATCAGGATGGCCGCATCTTCGAAGGTGGTCTTCTTCTCGGCCTTGTCGGTGACAAAAAAGCGCGAGAACCAGCCGCTGAGATGCCAATAGGTGCCTTCGACATACTCGCGCTCGATGCCGTCGCGGTGACCGCTTTCGACCAGTATCAGGCCGTCGGGGCCGACGATGTCGAAAATTTCGCCCAACATATCGGCCATTTCCAGGTCTTCCTGGACCATGCCGCGCGCCATGCGGGCGATGGCGTCTTTGCCGGCCAGGGGCGAAGCCTTGCCTTCCAGCGCGCCCAAGACCGCCTGCAGGCCACGCTCCAAACCGCCGCGCAACAGCATGGAGTTGGCGGCGGACTGGGTGACGTAGCGCAGGCCCTCATTGAAAATGACCTGGAACAAAATCGCCATGGTGGTGGTGCCGTCACCCGAGTCGTT
>CAWABN010000010.1:0-39331 GCA_963780305.1 uncultured Solirubrobacterales bacterium | reverse complement strand
GTGAGCAAGCGGGGCGAGAACTTGGCGCAGGCGGCTTTTCCTGAGATGGATGAGGCGCGGGCGGCGCTCCGGGGGCTGGAGGGGCTTGACTCCGAGCTCTCGGAGAGCCGGCGCGCCTACCAGGGGCCGCGCGATCCCGAGGCGCTGCTGGCGCACCTCGGCTACGAGGGATTCCGGCCCGGGCAGCGGGAGCCGGTCGAGGCGGCGCTGGCGGGGCGGGACTCGCTGGTGGTGATGCCGACCGGGGGTGGGAAGAGCCTCTGCTACCAGCTGCCCGGGCTCGCTTCGGAGGAGCTGACGATCGTCGTCAGTCCGCTGATCGCGCTGATGGCGGATCAGTGGCGGCGGCTGGCGGCGGGCGGGCATCCGGCGGTGATGATCGCCTCGGGGCTGCCCGAGGAGGTGGCGCGGGATGCGCTCGCGCAGATCCGCGGCGGGCAGGCGCGGATCGTCTACTGCTCGCCGGAGCGGTTCGCCTCGCCCGCCTTCATGGAGGCGGTCGGGCGGCGCGAGGTCGATCTGCTCGCGGTCGACGAGGCCCACTGCATCTCGGAGTGGGGGCACGACTTCAGGCCCGACTACCTGCGGCTGCCGCGGGTGATCGAGCGGCTGGGGCGGCCGGTGGTGATGGCGTGCACGGCGACCGCGACCGAGGGGGTGGCGACCGAGATCTCGCAGCGGCTCGGGCTCCGCGAGCCGCTGATGATCCGGGCGGGCTTCGACCGTCCCAACCTCTCCTTCGACATCGTCCAGTTCGAGGGCAAGGGGTCGAAGGCGCGGAAGCTGGCGCTGCTCCGCCACGGGCTCGGGGATGAGGCGAACCGGCCGGCGATCGTCTACTGCGGGACCAGGCGCGACACCGAGGAGGTCGCCCAGGCGCTGCGCGAGGACGGGCTGAGCCGCCGCCGGCTACCACGCGGGGATGGAGCCCGACGAGCGCGCCTCCGCCCAGCACCGGTTCATGAGCGGCGACGCCGAGGTGATCACCGCCACCAACGCCTTCGGGATGGGCGTCGACAAGGCGAATGTGCGCTCGGTCTGGCACTGGGCGATCCCGACGAGCGTCGAGGCCTACTACCAGGAGGCGGGGCGCGCCGGTCGCGACGGGCTGCCCGCGCGGGCGGTGCTGCTCGCCGGGCGCTCCGACCTCGGCCGGCTGGTCCGGTTCATCAAGATGCGCGAGGTCGAGCCCGAGAGCGTCTCCTTCTACGCCCAGCGCCTGAAGGCGGGAGCCGACGGCGACGGGCGCGCTGACGATCGAGAGCCCGCGGAACGACGAGGAACGGGTCCGGCTCGCGGTCGCCGAGAGCGCCGGGGCGTTCGAGGTCGAGCCCGCGCCCGGCGGGCGGCTCGAGCTCCGCTTCAGCGCGACGATCAACCTCGCCCGCGCCCGGGCCGCCTGCACCGCCGCCCGCGATCGCTCCTGGCGCGCCTACCGCGCGGTCGAGTCGTTCAGCTTCTCGGAGAGCTGCCGGCGGCGGAGGCTGCTCGACCACTTCGGCGACGCCACCCCCGGGGCGCCCGAGGGCCGCTGCTGCGACGTCTGCGATCCGGACTCCTGGCTGCCGGACCCCGAGGAGCTGGAGGTGAAGGCGACGAGGCGCCGGGGCGCGAAGGCCCCTCCCCCGGCCGATCTCTCACCCGAGGACGAGGCGCTGCTCGAAGCGCTCCGGGTTTGGCGGCGGGAGGCCGCCGACGGCAAGCCCGCCTACACCGTCGCCAACAACCGGACCCTCGAGGGGATCGCCGCCTTGCGCCCAGCGGACGCGGACAGCCTCGCCGCAATCCACGGCGTCGGCCCGGCGTTCCTGAAGCGCCACGGCGCCGACGTCCTCGAGCTGGTCGCCGGCCAGCCCTAGCGCGAGCGCCCTACCCTCCAGCCCGACGGCCTCGACGGCAATTGCTTCCTCATGAGATCCCGGTTAGGCGACGGGCTCGCGACACATTCGTCACGCAATGCGCGCCTTCGGCGCTGTGGCGGGGTTATTCTGAGGCCACGATGGAGCGCGCCGCTTGGACCAACGAGCGACTCGACGACCTCGCCGACGCGATGCGTACTGGCTTCGCACGGATCGATCAGGACATCCGCGATCTGCGCGGTGAGATGCGCGAGGAGTTCCGGTCCCTCCACGCCCTCCTGTTCCGGATCGGGGGCAGCATCATTGTCGGCCTGATCGGCGTGATCGCCGCGATCCTCGCCCGCGGGGTCTGAGCGGCTCGGCGGAGCCGCCAACGCAGCGCGCGCGAGGGCATTCGAAGCTCAGCGGAGACGAGAATCTGCTGCGCCTCACCTACGATTTCGAGTCCTGAACGAAGGAGTAGATGGTGAGTGAGCCGATCCGCGATCCGGTCAGTCGCGTCCGGATGAGCTTCGAGCCGGAGGGCGAGAACCTGATCGTCACCCTCTGGCTGGAGCCGGGCGGCGGTCTCCCGGCGCATTTCCACCCAAGGCAGGAGGAGCGCTGGTCGGTGGTGGAGGGGACCGTTCGCTTTCGGCTGGGAGACGACGAGCGAGTGATCGGCCCCGAGGAGGGCGAGATTCGCGGTCCAGCCCGGGACCGTGCACGGGCTCGCCAGCGCGAGCGATCGCGAGGCCCAGCTGCGCTGCCTGGTCATTCCGGCGCTTCGCCTGCAGAGCTTTCTCGAGGAGAGCGCAGCCGCGGGTCGCGAGGGCCTGTTCACGCCCAAAGGGCTCCCGCGAGGGCTGCGAGGCGCGCGCTGGGCGGCGGGATTTCTGAAGCGCTATCGCGACGAAACCGTGTTCGTCTCGCCGCCGCAGTTCGTGCAGCGCACGCTCATCGCTCTGCTGGCTCGGGATGTCTGAAGTGGCGCGCCTTTAGGCGCGCTCGGCGCGCCGGGTCGCGATGCGCAGGGCCTCGGCGTCGATGAGGGGCTCGAGGTGGCCGACAACCGCCCACAGCGCCCGGATCCGAAAGCGCGCCTGACCATCGACAGGCTTGATCCGTGCCTCGCTTACCAGCGCGTTCTGCTTGGGGCCGTCCCGCTCGATCCAATGAGCCAAGAGCACCCGGGCTGTGTCCGGCTCCTCCCAGGCCAAGAAGTCCTCCGCACCCTCGATTCGAGGGTAGTCCCGCCGAAGCGTCCAGATTCGCCCGCACATGCCCGAAACCGACCAGCGAGTCCCCTCGGCGATCACCGTAAACGGGTATTGCCGGAACAGATCCCGGAAGGACACGTCCGACGAGGTGCCAGGGATTCGCCAGCGCACCGCCGGTCCAAGTGCGGGCGCGTCACGGAGCCGGACCGTCTCTGCCGCTTCCCACAGTCGATCGGCGTCGGCTTCGACGGAGCGGCGGTGGAGGGTGCGCACCTGTGGGTCGGGCAGCCATTCATCGAGGTCGGGGTGCATTGGTCCACCTTGGCAGGCCCGGGCTACGCGCCAAATTCGGTCTCTACTCGTCGCGTCGTCCGCTCACGGAGCCAGCCGCCCAGGGCCGCGAATCCGACCCCGAGGATGGTGGTGATCACTACCAGCAGAATCGCTGGCTCGGGCAGGTCGGCTTTCGCCTCCGCGCCGTGGATCTCATGCGCGATCAGGATCGAGCCGCCGAAGAGCAAGCCGGCGATGAGCCCGCGCTTCGCACCAGCCGCCGCTCCGACGTGGTCGAAGCCGGCGCCGATACCGCCGAGAACGCCGAGCACCGAGAGGACGAGGTAGGTGACCTCCGAGACGCCGAGGAGGTAGCCGGTCACGGCCCCGTAGGCAACCGGAAGGACGACGACGAGCAGTACCTGGACGGTGCGGGGATGCTCGGAGAGAAGCGGCGGCAGTCTCACGGTTGCGGCGATCCTATGCGCAACCCGATCGAACACCCTGCCTGAGGAGGCGACCCGATGGACTTACGTCTGTAGGAAGGAGAAGCGCCCCCAAGTTGGGGGCGCTTCTGGGCGACGCTCGGAAGCCCTGTTACGCGCCTGCTGCGGCGGCCTCCGGGAGGCCGATCGCTTGCTCTTTATCGATCTCGAAGTAACGTGTTCTCGCTCATACCGGCGGTAGCCGGGTCGAGGTAGTCGCGGAGCGTGTCGATCGAGTCCGCCTCCCACAGGCAGACGGCGATCGACCCGTCCTGGGAGGGGAAGAACTGCCGCCCCTGGACACCAGGCGGCCCCCCTCCGGCAACCTCCTCGGCGTCCATCGAGAAGAACTTCTCCGGATCGGTGATCCGGTGCTGCACGACGATATTCATAGCCAGTACCTCCGTTGAGTCGATACGACGACTCTACCCCCGTTGTCCCGGCGGATGCAAGGGGATCACGATCCTCGCCAAGAACGCGCGTCGTGCTCAGAGGCCGAGGCCGCGTACGCCGGGTTCATCCCAGCCCAGATGGTGGGCCAGCTCGTGGCGCACGGTTCGAAGGCGACGAGGCGGCGGGGCGCGAAGGCAGCCACTCCTCCGGCCGATCTCTCCCCCGAGGACGAGGCGCTGCTCGAGGCACTCCGCGACTGGCGGCGGGAGGCCGCGGGCGGCAAGCCCGCCTACACCGTCGCCAACAACCGGACCCTCGAGACGATCGCCGCCGCGCGCCCTCGCGATGCAGACAGCCTCGCCGAGATCCACGGCGTCGGCCCGGCGTTCCTGAAGCGCCACGGCGACGACGTCCTCGAGCTGGTCGCCGACCAGGCCGCCTAGCGCACGCTGCCCGCGCCGAGCGGTTGTCGGCCGGCTCAACCCTCGTCGAGCACGCGCTCGCAAAAGTCCCGAAGGGCGGCGGCGAAGTCGTCGCTGGCCGACGGGGCCTTCGGGATGCTGGCCTTGTCTGCTGTCGGAAAGGCGGCGACCGCGTCCTCGTAGCCCTCCGCGGTGAACACAAGGCATCCATCGTGCTTCACGAGCAGCAACGGCTTGTCCAGTTGCCGAAGCAACTCGCCGATCGGCTCGGGTCGCACGACATTCGTCTCCCAGACCTTTGAAGCGACCTCCATGGGCGGAAACCGGGCGACGATCCGACCCGACGTCTCCTCGTCGAATGCCCCTTGCGTGAACTGGGTCATCCCGTAGCGCACGAACGAGTCGTAGTCCGCTCGCAGGAGCTGGGTCATCGCCGCGACCATCTCGCCGTTCACCGCGGCTCGCTCACCCTCCGACCCATAATCGAGGCAGGCGTGGCCAAGCGCAAGCCCAAGCACCGGTCCAGGCCCTGCGGTGGCGATCCGTGCAGCGGTCGCGGTTCCCCAGGCGTCTCCGACCACGAAATAGGAATCCCAGTCCAGTCTCTCGACCTCCTGCAGCGCCCGTTGAACGACCATCTCGCGATCGAAGCGCATCGGATCGTCACCGGGGATGGGTTCGTCGCCAACTCCGGGAGCGTCGAACGTCGCGACTTCGGCCCATTCGGCGAGCTGCGGAGCGATAGTCCACTCGACCTCGGTGAATTGGGGGCAAAGCAGGATGCGAGGGCGGGCCACCGGCCTAATCTCTCATAGCACCGGCGGTTCCGCGCGCGTCTGAGCCGCGGCCGGCTTCCGTCACTCTTTTGTGCCAAGCTGCACACATGCGTTTACACATAAGCCTCGAGGATGAGCTGGTGGCCGAATTGGACCGCAGAGTTGGAAAGCGCCGGCGAAGCGCCTTCATCGCGCGGGTCCTGCGCCGCACGCTCGATGACGAGCGCCGCTGGGACGAGATCCTTGCCTCCATCGGGACGATTGACGACGAGGGCCATGAGTGGGATCAGGACCCGGCGGGCTGGGTTCGCGCCCAGAGACAAGGAGATCCCCGCCGGGTGGGCTGAGCCGTACTGCTGCTCGATACCACCGTGCTGATAGAGGTCCTGCGCGAGAGAGAGGCGGCGCAGCGTCTGCGGGAGCTGCGCGCGACCGAGCCTCCCCCGCTGATCTGCGCTGTCAACGTCGAGGAGCTCTGGCGCGGGGCCAGGCCCCGCGAGGGCGACGTGATTCGCCGGCTGATCGGCGCCCTTCGGACCGTGCCGCTGACGGCGCGCGAGGGAGAGTTGGCGGGTAGCTGGCGGCGCGACTTCGCGGCGCGCGGAGTGACGCTCAGTCAGTCGGACTGTCTGATCGCCGCGGCGGCCTTCTCGGCAGGCGCGCGGCTTGCAACCGGCAACCCGAACGACTTCCCGATGCCGGGACTCGAGGTCGAGCACTGGCCGGCGGGGGGATAACTGCCGCGAAGCGGCGGAGGGGGTCGCCGGTCGGTCCTAACGCGAGCCCCATTACGGGAGCGCGTCGTGCTCAGAGGCCGAGGCCGCGTACGCCGGGCTCATCCCAGCCCAGATGGTGGGCCAGCTCGTGGCGCACGGTTCGCTGGACCTGCGCCCGCAGCAGGGCGGGATCGTGGCCGAAGTCGCGCTCCAGGGTGTCCTGGTAGATCACGATTCGGTCCGGGTAGATGTCGCGGGCGACGGTGCCGCCGATGTAGTGGCCGTAGGCACGGTGCTCGTGACCGAGGTTGGAGACGACCACCGGCGTGTGCTCGAGCAGCTCGCGGAACTGCTCCGGCAGGTCGTCGAGCGCCTCCATCACCAGCTCGTCGAACTCGCTCGGTGGCTGGTCGGGAGGCGGCAGCGAGGCGAGCGCCTCGCTGCGGTCGACCAGCCGCCGGAACTCGGGCTCCGGGGTCTCCTTGCCGATCATCACCACCGTCAACCACGCGGTGACGAGCGCGATCGCGACGGCGCCGCCCAGGATCGTGAGCAGGTCCTCCAGCCCGCCGAGTGACGGTGGGTTGAGGAGCAGCAGCGCGAGCCCGGCGATGAACGCGGTCAGGGCCGCCGCCCGGAGCGGTGGGCCGAGGATCTCTCTCATCGGATCCAGGTTAGTGCGACCGGATCGGCTGGTGCCGGCGAGGTCGAAGTTGTCATCCTCCGTCGAGGGGTCCGTTCGCCGAGGGCGCCCCGCCGCGCGAAAAGCGATGAGCACTCCGCCGACAAAGTACGTCAAGTCCGGCGACGCGTCGATCGCCTATCAGGTCGTCGGCGACGGGCCAATCGACCTGGTCATCTGCCTCGGCTTTGCGACCCACCTCGAGCTCCAGTGGGAGTCGCCTCCGTTCGCTGGCTTCTTCGAGCGGCTCAGCTCTTTCTCACGCCTGATCATCTTCGACAAGCGCGGCACCGGGCTGTCCGACCCGGTCACCGAGGTGCCGACCCTCGAGCAGCGGGTCGACGACGTTCGGGCGGTGATGGACGCCGCGGGGTCCGAGCGGGCGGCCCTATTCGGGGTCTCAGAGGGCGGGCCGATGAGCGTCCTGTTCGCGGCCACTCACCCCGATCGCGTGAGCGCTCTGGTGCTCCACGGCGCAATGGGGCGGACCACCGAGGCGCCCGATTACCCCTGGGCCTCGCCCGCGGAGGCGCTTCGCGAGTCCGCCGCCGAGTTCATCGTCCCCTACTGGGGGCAACACGCAGAGGGGATGGTCGAGCTCTTCGCTCCGAGCTTCGCGGACGATCCCCAGGCGGCGGAGTTCACCGCCCGTATGGAGCGCTCCGCCGCGAGTCCGGCGATGGTCCAGCAGCTCTTCGAGATGTTTCTGGACATCGATGTGCGAGCCATCCTGCCCACGATCCAGGTTCCGACGCTCGTCCTCCACCGACGCGGCGACCGGGTCGTCAATCGACGCGCCGGCGAGGAGCTCGCCGCGCAGATCCCACACGCCCGATACGTGGAGCTACCCGGGATCGACCATCTGCCCTGGGCAGGCGACTCGGAGGCCGTGCTCGGGGAGATCGAGGAGTTCCTGACCGGCGCCCGCTCGGTAGCCGAGCCCGACCGGGTGCTGGCCACGGTGATGTTCACGGACATCGTCGGCTCGACGGAGCGAGCGGGGGAGCTCGGGGATGCGCGCTGGCGCGAGCTGCTCGCAGCGCATCAGGCAGCGCTGCGGCGGGAGCTGATCCG
Source organism: uncultured Solirubrobacterales bacterium (assembly GCA_963780305.1). GTDB lineage: Bacteria > Actinomycetota > Thermoleophilia > Solirubrobacterales > 70-9 > CAVVYV01. The sequence continues at coordinate 31,452 of CAWABN010000010.1, read as the reverse complement.
GTTCCGAGGACTCGAGGTGAAGACGCTGGGCGACGGCTGCCTCGCCACCTTCGACGGCCCGGCGCGGGCGATCCAATGTGGGGGCGCGATCGCGGAGGCGGGCCGCCCCCTCGGCTTGGAGGTGCGCATCGGCCTCCATTGCGGCGAGATCGAGCTGATGGAGAAAGACGTCGGGGGGATCGCGGTCCACATCGCGGCGCGCGTCGGAGCCCTCGCCGCCGCGGGGGAGGTGCTCGTCACCAGCACCGTCAAGGATCTCGTTGCCGGGTCGGGGATTCGGTTTGATGACCGCGGCGAGAAGCATCTCAAGGGAGTCCCGGGAGAATGGCGGCTGTTCGCAGCAGCCCCGTAGCGAGTCAGCCGACGCGCCTCAGGCGGAAGCCGGCTGAGGCTCGCCTCGTGAGAGGCCGCGAAACCCCCTGCTGGGATGATCCTGTGTGCTCAGGTGACCTCGGCGAGCCGGCCGGTCTTCACGTCGTAGATGAAGCCCCGCACCTCATCCTTCTTGGGGATGAAGGGGCTTTCCTTGATCCGCTGGATGGAGTCGCGGACGTCATCTTCCAGGTCAGGAAATGATCGTGGGCTCCACTCCGGCCGCCGCCCGGCCTCGTCCTCGAGCATCTGCTCGAACTCCGCGTCGCGGAAGGTGAGCATCCCGCAGTCCGTGTGATGGATCAGCATGATCTCCTCCGTGCCGAGTAGGTGCTGGGAGATCGCCAGGGAGCGGATCTCGTCATCGGTGATCACGCCGCCCGCGTTGCGGATTACGTGCGCGTCCCCGATCGAAAGCCCGAGGATCGGATACGGATTCAGACGGGCGTCCATGCAGGCAACGATCGCGACCCTCTTGGCGGGCGGCAGCGGCAGGTCGCCCTTGTCGAAGCCCTCGGCAAAGGCCTCGTTGTTCTTCAGGAACTCGTCGATGGTGCTCATTTCGGCCCCCTTCGGACTTGGTTCCTCCAAGCATGTTAAGGGCCATAACCCTTCCTCAAATCAGCGTCCGGGGGCTCTACGCGAGCACGAGCGTGAGAACGAAGATATTCGCCAGGCAAGCCTAATAGGAGGTAGCACGATGAACTTTGAGACCAGGGTGCGAATCGAGCGGCCCGTCGAGGACGTCTTCGACTACGTCTCGGATCCGCAGAACTTCCCGCGCTGGAACTCGGCGGTCCAGGCCGTCCGCGCGACATCCCCGGGGGAGGGCGACGTCGGGTCGACCTATCTGATGGAACGGGAGCTTCCGGGCGGCAGGGCTGAGAACGAGCTCGAGATCGTGGGCCGCGAGCGGCCGACGGAGTTTGCGATGCGCACGACCTCGGGGCCGACCCCGTTCGTCTACCGGTACCGATTCGTCCCGGAGGGCGGCGCGACGGTCGTCCACCTCGCCGCTGACGTCGAGCTGCCGGGTATCGCGGGTGCGCTTGGTCCGCTCGCGGCGCGCGCGGTCAAGAGAGGCGTCGACGCCAACTTCGCCACTCTCAAGCAGATCCTCGAAGCGACGGCTGGAGAGGCGGGATCCGCTTCCGTGTGAAGTGGGGAAGGGCTAACGCTCTTCGCGCAAAGCGACAGCCCAAGTGAGCGGGCATTGTCGCGGCGGTTGGTGGTATCACCTTAGGAGGGCGAATCGGAGGTGAAGAGATGAAGCTAGAGGTCGGGAATCGCATAAAGGTGGAGGCGGAGTCGACCGAGCGGACGCCTCGGACCGGCGTCATAGAGGAGGTGGTGAGCGAGCCACCTTCCCCTCGCTATCGCATTCGCTGGGATGACGGGCACGAGAGCATCTACGCCCCCGCGGCGGGGGCGGTGGGTCCCGCCGAGCCGACCGAGAAGGCGTAGGGAGCGACAGGAGGAGGTGCTGTAAGCGCTTAGCCGGCCGCGCGGGCCTTGTCCAGATCGTCGACGCCGAGGACGAGCGTTGACGCCACCGAAGGTGGTGTAGGCGAACTCGATGTTGACGCCGGCGTCCCCGAGCTTGCGGGCGACGGCGGCCATCGTGCCCGGGCGGTCCTCGACCTCGATCACGAGCACGTCGCGGTCGCCGCCCACCTCCATTCCGGCCCCCTCGAGCGCCTCGCGGGTGGCGGCCGGGTCCTCGACCAGGATGTGGACCTCGCCCTTCCCCCCGCCGGTCGTCACGCACATCCCCTCGATGTTGATGTTCGCTCCACCGGTCGCTTCGCCGAGGTCGGCGAGAGCTCCCGGCCTGTCCTCGAGATTCACGGTCAGGTCGTTCATCGTTTACCTCCTTCTCCGTGCACCCTCCGGAATAGCGCTGGGCGCGCGGTCTGTCAACGGCTGACTTCAGCGAGGGCGTGGTGCGAACGGGGCGCTGGCCGAGCTCATCGGAGCGCGACGTTGATCAGGTCGCTGAGGACACCTTGGCCGGCCAGCTGGACGCCGGCGCCGGGCCCGATCACGGTGACTTCGCCAAGGGGCTCGGCTTGGCAGCTCACGGCATTGTTGGTGCCATCGACCCCGGCGAGCACATCGTCAGGTCTCAGTCGGACCGGTTCGACCCGCGCGGCAAGCGATCCCGCGGCCGCGGTGGAAGGCTCGAGCGTTGCCAGCTCGCGGATCCGCAGTCCCTCAGACCTCGCCTCGCCCATCGCCTCGTCGGTGACCGACGAGATCCCGCGGCGACTCACGTCTGAGACGCGAAGCTGGCGCCCGAAGACGAGTGCCGCAAGGACCATGAGCTTGGCGACGGTGTCGTGACCGTCGACGTCCGCGCTTGGATCGCGCTCCGCAAGCCCACTCCGCCCGGCCTCGCCCAGCGCCTGCGCATAGCTCTTGCCACGGGCCATTTCGGAAAGAACGAAGTTCGCGGTTGCGTTGAGCACACCCCGCAGCGCCGTGGGTGAGGCCCCCACCAGCCCCTCGGTCAGGGTGCTCAACACCGGTGTCCCTGACATCACTGTGGACTCAGCGCGGAGCGGAACGGACTTGCGTCGCGCCAGCTCGTTCAGCCGCACGCCGTGGAGCGCGACCGGCCACTTGTTCGATGTCACCGCCGGGATGCCGCGCGCGAGCGCCTCCTGGAGGTGAGACCGCCCGGGCTCCCCGCTCGAGGCGGGACTGGCGCTCACCTCCACCAGCACATCGGCGTCAGTCGCGCGAATCCCTTCGAGCGCTGTCGGCCAATGGCTCACATCGGGGAGTGCGTGAAGTGCTTCACCCGCCCCGGCGAGACGGAGTGCTGACCGAACGTCTACGCCGCCCTGGCGATACACGAGCCCGCCTCGCCGATTCGCCAGGCCGACGACCTCGAAAGAAAGTCGGAACTGCTCCCGAAACCTCACGCGATGGTCGCCGAGGGCCCGAACCAACCATTGCCCGACCGTCCCGAAGCCGACGACCCAGAGGCGAACGCGCTTCACCCCGTGAGCTGATCGATCTTCGCTGCGAGGACGAAGTCGTTTCGCGTCAGGCCGGAGGCCGCGTGGGTGGTGAGCTCGAATGACGCGCGGCCCCAACCCAGCTCGATGTCGGGGTGGTGGCCTTCCGCCTCGGCGATCAGCGCCGCCCGCGCAACGAAGCCGAATGCGTCCCGGAAGTCCGGGAACGAGAACTCACGGCGAAGGGAACGGTTTCCGTCGCGCTCCCAGTCGGGGACCTCGGAGGACAACTCCGCCGCCTCCTCCTCTGGAAGCGGCGGCGTGCCCGGCGCGCAGGCTTCACAGTGCGCCCTGGCGAGCTCGGTCACACCCACGAGGCTACTCCGAGAGCCCGGCGCCTCGGGAGGCAGTCTGACGATCCCACCGCCCAGGGATCAGGGCCGGCCGACGTCCCCCTGGCTGTAGTCGCAGACCCCGGTCGGGAAGATCTGCTTCAGCCGCGCGACCTCGGCCGCCGACGGCGTCCACGAGCCGTACACGCCGTTCGCGATCGCGTCGTCGACCGACTGCAGCGCGCACTTGTAGACGCCGCCCCGCAGCGGGCCGCCCGCCACGATCCGCGAGGTCGAGTGGAGCGGGAACTGCTGCGTGCACGCGCCCGTCGGGCCCGTTGTCGAGGATGCCGTCCCAGACGTCGGCGCCGCGCGCGATCTCCGTGCCCGCGGTCGTGAAGCAGCGGTCGGTCGCGAGCTCCGGCTTGTTGGCCGCCACGCCCAGGTCGGGGTGCGCGCGGATGTTCGCCATCCACTCGTCGATCACCGCGAGCGCCTGCGGCGTCGGGTCGGACTGCGCGCGACGGGCGGGCGTCCGTGAACCAGATCACCTGGTTCGAGGCGTCGCCGTCGCAGTCGAGCATCCGCTGCCGCGAGGCGAACGACTGGTGGCTGTTGTGCATGTCGAGCTGCTTCCTCGAGGTAGTGCCGCCAGTCGATCAGCGGGATGTCGATGTCGCCGTCGAAGTAGAGCCCGCGGTTGTAGGCGGTGTGCATCGCGATCGAGGTCGCCCTCGCGCCGCGGCGCCGGCGTGACGCCGCCGTCCGGGCTGAGGTTCATGTTGCGCGCGCTCCAGGGGTCGAAGCCCGACGTCGCCGGCGGCATCGGCGGCGGCGGCGACGGGAACGGGAAGGCCTCCTGGACCATGTCGCTTCGGGTCCTTCCAGCTGCCGACGGCGCGTTCAGCTTCAGGAACTCCGCCGGCGTGATGTTGCCGTCCGTCAGCGCCTTCAGCCCGTACTGGACGCCGACGTTGTCCCAGGTCATGCGCGCGTAGCCGTCCGGCTCGACGCCGTAGATGTTCCGCAGGTCCTCCCAGTGGGTCCAGTGGACCTGCGCCATCTCGGCCGGGTCCATGCGCTCGAGCCCGCTGAAGGCCTGGAACCAGAGCGGGTTCAGCGCCAGCGGCGTGAGCCCGCGCCAGCCCTTGACGCACTCGCTGTTGCCGGGCGCGCCGCCGCGGTAGGGGTTGGGGAGCGTGGAGTCCGCGTTCAGGCCCTCGAGCCACTCGCGGTTGTCCCAGTTCTGCCACTTCGGGTTCGCGCCGTCGGTGACGTCCATGTAGTACTCGAGCAGCTCGCAGTCGCCGACGTGGATCGTCTGGGTGACCATGTCGGGATAGGAGTACTGCGGGATGCCGGCGTCGAGCAGGCCGCTCGTGGTTCTGCCCGTAGACGTACTGCTGGATCGCGCCGCCGGAGCCGCCCAGGCCGACCGTGTAGAGCGGCACGCCGTAGCGCTCGATGAACTCCTCCTTCGTCATCAGCGCCGTCTCGCCGCCGAGCAGGAGGTTGTAGTGGGTGCTCGTGCGCGTGCCCGAGGAGTGCACGATCGCGTAGCCCTTGCTGCAGGCCCGATGTCGTAGAGCGGCGCTCCCGCCGGGGGTGCCCTGCCGGTGGCCGATCTGCACGCCGCCGTCGAACGTGTAGATCAGGCGGCGGTTCCAGAGCGAGGTGTCGGGCTCGTCGCCCGGCTGCTCGCCGAACGGGGCGAGCATCGCGAACGAGTAGATGAAGCGGTTGATCGTGCCGCGCTCGCGCCGCACGACGTAGTCGACGGTGCGGCCGTCGAGCAGCGTCGTCTGCGCCATGTCCGCCGGGCGCGAGCCGTCGCTCGGCAGCGGCTGGAACTGAGCCGCCGGTCGTGCGGTACAGGTAGTCGACCTTCGTGTTCGCGGAGCAGTTGAGGCTCCAGCCGGCCGTGCTGCCGTCGGGGTTCTGGACCCGGAAGCCCTGGCCCTGCTGGTTGTCCACCAGCGGCTCGCCGAGCCCGGCCTGGATCGTGTTGCAGACGAAGAACTCCTGGTGCGGTCCCGAGAAGATCGGCCCGGTGTTCGGGTAGTTGAAGAGCTTCAGATGCGCGAGCGGCTTGCGTCGCGCGGTGCGTGACGACCGTCAGCTCGTTCTTGCCGAGCTGCGAGGCCGTCCACCAGGCCGACGAGGCCGCCGTCCTGGGCGGAGAAGGCAGCGGTCACGTCCGTGCCGTTGCGCTGCACGCGCAGCGTGTCGAGGAGGTCGGGCTGGCGCGTCCACGCGTACGAGCGCATCACCGCCGCTCACCTGGTTGGGCTTGCTGGAGAGCACGTCAGCTTGACCGTCGTCGCGTCCGCGGCCGGCGCGATTGCCATCGTCATCCCGGCGATCAGCCCCGCGAGGAGCTTCCGGCGCATCCCGACCTCTCCTTGTCGGTAGCGGGTCCAAGGACCTTATTAGCTGGACGATCGCCGGGCAAACACGCGCGCACGGCTGACGCCAGGTTCCGCGCGGCTTGCCTTACGTCAGGGCTGGAAGCTCAAGACGAACGGCCCGCAGGCACCGTCGTCGGTCGTCAGCGGGTTGCCACCGATGTCCTTGGGGGTGATCGTGAGCTGGGCGCTGGTCACCTCGACCTCGCCGTAGCTGAACTGGTTGACGCCCGAGCACTGCATTCCGAGTACGTTCTCGAAGAACAGGTCATCGATCAGGCCCGCAGCCCCGTCACCGACGGCGTCGTTGATCTCCTGGGCAAACGGCGCGGTGGCCGCCGGTCCCACGGTGACGTCGAGGATGCCGCTGTCCTGCGGGCCGCCGGGCTCCAGGGTCTTGAAGCGGGCGTCGTTGACGAGGGTGGCGTGGACGTCGGTGGTGAGGAAGACGACGTTGTTCACATCCTGGAGCCCACTGAGCACACGCTGGCGGTCCGCCTCGTAACCCTCCCAGCGATCGTATGGAAGCGCGTAGAACTGCTGGATCGGCACCTCGTTGACCACCACCTTGAAACGAGCCTGGGAGTGCTTGACGTCGTGGAGGAAGGTGTTCAGCTGCTGGTCCCCGAGCAGGGTCCGGTCGGGATCGTTGATCGCGTCGAGGCAGGCCTGGGGGACGGGCTCGTCCAGGGGAGGGAGAGGGATCAGGACCGCGAACACGTTGTCGGATGATCTGAGGCACGGTCGGCGCCAGGTCCGGCGCGCCGGGGTCTGCGGGTTGTCGCAGACGCCGTCCTTGCTCGCCTTTGCGGAGCGGAACGAGCGCTCGTCGAGGAAGAAGAGCTCCAGGTTCTTGCCCCACCGCCTGGTCCGGTAGAGCCCGTCGCGGCTGCTGAAGTCGACCGGCGCATAGTCGGTGAACGCCTTCACGCCGCGCTCGTAGAGCTCCCGCCCGTCGATCGTGCCGCTCGAGAAGACGCTCTCGAAGGGCGAGAAGTCGTTGATGAACTCGTGGTCGTCCCAGTGGGAGTAGAAGCCGGCGGCGCCGCGCAGGTCGGCCAGCGGCTCCTCGCCCAGGTTGAGCGCGTACTTCGCCCACTTCTGCTCGACCGTGAGGGCGACGGGATGGTTGCCGGGCACCTCGCTGTCGGAGTAGATCGTGTCGCCGAGGCCGATGTTGAAGTCGTTCCCCTCCGCCTCCATCGAGCCGAAGACCTCGAAGTCGTTCCAGAACGGGTCCGTCTCCGCGGGCGCCCGCTCGGCGTCGTAGTCGCCGGTCCAGGCGAACCGGATCGTCGCGTCGTCCTTTTGCTTCGGGGCGGTGGCGAAGGTGCCCGCGTCGCTGGTCGCCGCCCCGCTGGTGAAGCGGTACCAGTAGCGGGTGCTCGGCTGGAGGCCGGCGACTCGCCGCTGGACGGTGAGGTCGTTGGCCGCGCTCGCCTCGACCTTGAGCCTGCGGACCACCTGCGTGAAGTCCTCGTCGGTGGCCACCTCGAGCCGCGTTTCGCCGGGTTGATCGGCGCGTGCCCACAGCACGGCTGAGTTGGCGGTCACGTCTCCGGCCGCGACCCCGAGGCTGAAGCTGTCGGCGCTCGCGGCGGGGGCGGACAGCAAGGCGATGCCGGCGCTGGCGATGAGAGCTCGAACCGTGAGACGCATGAGTGGGGCTCCTCCCTGGGGGTCGCAATCCGTGGCCCGCGCCACGGTATCGCCCTTCGCGCCGGGTCGCAAGGGCGGGCGAGCGCGAGCTTCAGCGCGTCACACTTGGGTACGGTGAAACCCGCGACCAGGAGGCGAGCATGGACATGAAGGAGACGATCGAGGCGGCGCGCGACTCGCTCACGGCGCGGCGCGTCTACGGCGAGCCCTATGAGCGCAACGGGGTGACGGTGATCCCCGCCGCGTCAGTCCAGGGCGGCGGCGGGGGAGGTAGCGGCGACCAGCCCGACGGGAAGACGGGCGGTGGTGGTGGCTTCGGCCTCCGCGCCAGGCCGGTGGGGGCCTATGTGATCCGCGGCGAGGAGGTGAGCTGGGAACCCGCCCTCGATCTGAACCGGGCGATTCTCGGCGGGCAGCTGCTTGCCCTGGTCGGCCTGCTGGTGTTGCGCTCGATCCGGCGCCGGCGCAGGTAGCGCATCATCCCGCGGAGCCCGCTGGCTGCCGCCGGTCGTCGACCGCGGTAGCCAACCCGACTCCCCGGGCTCGGGGGCTACGCCGTCACGCCGGCGGCTTCGAGTGCCTCGCGGCGCTCGGTGTAACCCAGTTCCCAACGAACGACGCCAACCAGTATCTCGCGACGGTTCACGGACGGGCGCGAAAGCGCGCCTCGGCCAGCCGCTCCACCCGGGTGCCGAGCTTCTCGCAGGCGCTCTCCAGCCGCCTCGCGATCCACTCGGCGTCTGCGCCCCGCGCCACGTCGGTGCGACAGAACTCGAGCTTCAGGCCGACCAGCTCCAGCTCCTCCTCCCCCGCGCCCGGCCGCCAGATGACGAGCACTCCGAGGTCGTTCCGCAGCATGGGGTCGACGCGGTAGTCGTCGAGGGCGTCCCCGAGGTCCGAGAGCACGGGCCCCCGCTCGCCCCACTCAATCCCGTGGAACACGTGTGCGGAGTGCCCGGCCACGAGGTCCGCGCCCGCCTGCTGCAGCGCCGCGGCCACACGCCGCTGCCAGCGCGCCGGGGTTGCCGTCATGTTGGGACCCCAGTGGGGGAAGGCGATCACGAGGTCGCAGCGCTCCCGCAGGGCCGCCAGCTCCTCCAGGAGCCAGCCGGGCACCCCCCGGCCCAGATCGGCGTAGGCGATTCCGGATGCCTCCGGTGTCGCCGCGTACTCCTGCGGATGGTCGGAGGCGCAGATCAGGCCCACCCGCTGCCCGGCGGCCTCCACCACAGCCGGCCGGCGCGCCTCCTCGGCCGACGGTCCCGCGCCCGTGGCGGCGATGCCGGCGGCTGCCAGCAGCTCGAGTGTCTCCCCGAGGGCCTCCTCCCCGTAGTCGAGGGCGTGGTTGTTGGCCAGCGACACGGCGCGGGCACCGATCGCCTGGAGCGCCTCCACCGCCGAGGGCGGCCCTCGGAAGAAGAACGGCTTGCCGCGGATGCGGCGGGTCGGCTCGCCACGTCCGGAGATGCAGCACTCGAGGTTGCAGACCACCAGGTCGAGCGAGGCGCAGAGCGAGCGCACCTCCTCGCTCCACAGCTCCGGCGGCGGGACCTCCCGCAGCGCCTCGGCCACCGAGCGGCCGAGCATCACGTCGCCCAGCAGGCCGATTGCGGGCATGCCCGGATTGTGCCCGGGAGATCGGGGCGGCGCCATAAGCGCGCCTCAACGGTGGTGTGGGATAGTCGGCAGGTGGGCACTTCCGAGCAATCCGCCACCCGCCTCGTAACCGTTGCCGAGCTCGGAGACTCACAGGTCGCCGTGGTGAAGCAGACACCGCACGGTGCCATGGCCGTAGGTATCAGCGCCGGCAAACCGTTTGCGGTCTCTAACCGCTGCCGCCACCTCTTCGCCTCGCTGGGCGAGGGGCACGTGACCGAGGATGGATGCCTTGAGTGCCCTTGGCACGCCTCGCGCTATGACGTCAGCAGCGGCAAGATGGTGCGCGGTCCTCAGGGCGCATTCAAGCCGCTTGCGGGCGTCGTCAAGGCGACTACCGGCGCCATACCCCTGAAGACGTTTCCGGTCGAGTTGCGCGACGACGCAATCTGGCTGGTCGGCTGACGGCCGGTCCAACCTCGTGGGCTTCGCGCCCGGCCTTGAGGTCGGCGGAAGGATGGGTCCTATGGCTTGGCGGCGCGACCTCCCTACCATCCCGCGTCCCCATGGCCCGCCGCAACGACATCCGCAACATCGCGATCGTCGCCCACGTCGATCACGGCAAGACGACGCTGGTCGACGCGATGCTCTGGCAGTCGGGGGCGTTTCGGTCGGGGCAGGACGTCGCCGAGCGGGTGCTGGACTCGATGGACCTCGAGCGGGAGAAGGGGATCACGATCCTCGCCAAGAACACGGCGGTCCGCTACGGCGAGGTGAAGCTGAACATCATCGACACGCCCGGTCACGCGGACTTCGGCGGCGAGGTCGAGCGGGGGTTGACGATGGTGGATGGGGTGCTGCTGCTGGTCGACGCTTCTGAGGGGCCGTTGCCGCAGACCCGGTTCGTGCTGCGGAAGGCGCTGGAGGCGAAGCTGCCGGTGATCCTCGTGGTGAACAAGGTCGACCGGCCCGACGCGCGGATCGGCGAGGTCGTGAACGAGGTCTATGAGCTGTTCATCGACCTCGACGCCGACGAGTCCCAGATCGACTTCCCGATCGTCTACACCAACGCCCGCGCCGGCTGGGCGTCGCTGGAGGAGGGAACCGAGGGCACCGACCTCTCCCCCCTCCTCGACCTGGTCCTGGAGCGGATCCCGGCGCCCTCCTACGACCCCGACGCCCCGCTGCAGGCGCACGTCACCAACCTCGACGCCTCCCCTTATGTAGGGAGGCTGGCGCTCTGCCGGGTCCGGAACGGGACGATTCGCTCGGGGCAGCGGATCGCCTGGTGCCGGGCGAGCGGTGAGATCGAGCCGGCCACGGTCAGCGAGCTCTACGTGACCGAGGCGCTCGACCAGGTGGAGGCCGAGGAGGCCGGGCCGGGCGAGATCATCGCCGTCGCCGGCCTTCCCGAGGTGACGATCGGCGAGACCCTCGCCGATCCCGACGATCCCCGGCCGCTGCCGGTGATCACGGTCGATGAGCCGTCGCTCTCGATCACGGTCGGGATCAACACCTCGCCCCTGGCGGGCAAGGACGGCGACAAGCTGACCGCGCGGCAGATCCGCGACCGGCTCGACCAGGAGCTGGTCGGCAACGTCTCGATCCGGGTTCGGGAGACCGAGCGGCCCGACACCTGGGAGGTCGAGGGGCGCGGCGAGCTCCAGCTGGTCGTCCTCCTGGAGATGATGCGGCGCGAGGGATTCGAGCTGACCGCCGGCCAGCCGCGGGTGCTGACCCGCGAGGTCGACGGCAAGCCCTGCGAGCCGGTCGAGCGGCTCGCGATCGACGTGCCGGAGGACTTCGTCGGCGTCGTCACCCAGGCGCTCGCGGTGCGCAAGGGCCGGATGGAGCAGATGGTCAACCACCAGACCGGCTGGGTCCGGCTCGAGTACCTGGTGCCGGCGCGGGGGCTGATCGGGTTCCGGACCGAGTTCCTGACCGAGACCCGCGGGACCGGCCTCATGCACCACGTCTTCGAGGGCTGGGAGCCCTGGGCCGGGGATCTCGCACGCGCGGCCGACCGGATCGCTGGTCGCCGACCGGCTCGGGAAGACCGCGGCCTTCGCCCTATTCGGGCTGCAGGAGCGAGGAACGCTGTTCGTCGGTCCCGGAGAGGACGTCTACGAGGGGATGGTGATCGGCGAGAACGCGCGGGCAGAAGACATCGACGTCAATGCGATCAAGGAGAAACATCAGACGAACGTCCGCGCCGCAGCAGCCGACCAGCTCGTCCGGCTAGTGCCCGCGAAACGGCTCTCCCTCGAGCAGGCTCTGGAGTTCCTCCGCGAGGACGAAAGCGTCGAGGTGACCCCGGAAGCGGTCCGCCTCCGGAAGGTCGATCTCGCTCAGACGGCTCGGGTGAAGGCGGCGCGCCGCGAGCGCGCCGCCTCCAGAACCTAGCGGCGACGCCGGCCTCGGCGGTTGCGGCTGGGGCGGGCGCTGTAGGTCCTCGGGCCGCCGTTGCCGGAGTTGTGGCTCTTGCCGCTTGCCGCGGCCCGTTGCCGCTGAAGCTCTTGCCGCTTGCGCCTCCGTTGGCAGAGTGCTGGCGAGCGGCGTGCTCGAAGCCCGGGCCCGAGTCGAACTCCTTGTGGAGCCCGAGCTCCGAGGCGATCTTGCCGCATCTCGCGGTGCTGGTCGGGGAGGACGAAGCTGGCGGCGATCCCGGAGGCGCCGGCGCGGCCGGTGCGGCCGGTGCGGTGGACGTAGGCGTCGCGGTCCTCGGGGGCGTCGAAGTTGATCACGTGGGTGATGTCGTCGACGTCGATCCCGCGGGAGGCGACATCGGTGGCGACCAGGGTGTCGTGGTCGCCGCGCTCGAAGCCGGCGAGGGCGCGCTGGCGCTGGCCCTGTGACTTGTTGCCGTGCATGGCGACGGCGCGAACCTTGTGGGCGGCGAGCTTCTTCACCAGCCGGTCGGCGCCGCGCTTGGTGCGGACGAAGACCAGGGTGCGGCCACGCTCCGCGTGGCGGAGCTCGCCGACCAGAGCGTCGAGCTTCGCCTCGTGGCTGAGGTGGATGAAGCGGTGCTCGACCTCGGCGTGCTCCTCCACCTTCGGCTTGTGGACGTGGCGGCGCGGGCTGCGGGTGTAGGCGGCGGCGAGATCCCCGGCCGCTCCTTGGAGCGTCGCCGAGAAGAAGAGCGTCTGGCGATCGCGGGGCATCTGGCGGACGATCCGGTCGACCGCGGGCTTGAAGCCCATGTCGAGCATCCGGTCGGCCTCGTCGAGGACGAGGATCCGGACCTGCTTCAGGGAGATGTCGCCGCGCTCGATCAGGTCCTCGAGGCGGCCGGGAGTGGCGACGATGATGTGCGCCTTGCGGGCGCGCTTGATCTGGGCGGCGAAGCCGACTCCGCCATAGACGGCGGCCACCCGCAGCGCCCGCGCATGGGCGATGGGCGGATGTCCTCGACGATCTGCTCGGCGAGCTCGCGGGTGGGCGCGAGGATCAGGGCCGCCTGGCGGGGGCCGTTGGAATCGAGCCGGTCGACGATCGGCACGCCGAAGGCGAGCGTCTTGCCGGAGCCGGTCGGCGATTGGACGAGGACGTCGTCGCCGTTGAGAACGTCGGCGATCGCCAGCCTCTGAACCGCGAAGGGCTCGGTGAAGCCGTGCTCGGCGAGTGCGCCCACGACGGGGCCAGACACGCCGAGATCGGCGAATGATTCGGAAGACATGTGTGCTTACTCCTTATGTGCGTTGGGGAGATCCTGAGACCGCCAACGCGCTTTCGGAGCGCAGGGAGGAAACGGAACCTCTCGGGGACCCGGTTGGTCGACCCGACGTGACCACGGTAGCAGGGCCGCCCACGGACAAGCGGCGTTCGCACTTGCTGCATGAAAATAGTCGCCTGCAATACGGGTAGGCTCACGGGCCGTATGAAGCGAGCCCGTTGATCAAGCGTCTTACCGCGCTCCGCTCGCTCCTCCGCCGACACCCCACCCTGGTGACGGTGGCTGGAAGCCTGCTGGTGGCGATCGCCCTCGTGATCGGGCTGGCCGGTCACCGGGACGAGTTCGTCACCGCGCTCGGCTCGGCTCCCCTCTGGATCCTCGGGATCGCCGTCGTCCTCCACGTCTTCTGGCTGGTCGCCCGGAGCGAGGCCTGGAGCGTCTGCATCCACGCGGCAGGTGGCCGCTGCGGGCGCCGGCGCCTCTATCGGGCGTCTAGCGTCGGCTACCTGGGGAACATCTTCAACGGCCAGTTCGGGCTCGCGGTGCGGATCGCCGCACTCCGCCGCACCGCCCCGAAGGACAGCCCCAAGGCCTCGGTCCTGGTCGCCGCCGAGCTCCCGGTGGTCGTGATCGAAGCGGCGCTGGCGGCGATCTTCGCCTTCACCCTGGTCGGCCCTCTCGGGGTCCCCTGGTGGGTGCCGCTGATCGCCTTCGCCTTCATGGCCGCGGTGATCGCCGGCCTCCAGCGGGTCGCCCGCGACCGCCACGAGGGCTTCTGGAATGGGCTTGCGGTGCTGCGCGGGCTCGACGGCGGCAGCCGGATCATCGGGCTGGTGATCGTCGCGGTCCTGGTCCAGATCGCCCGCAACTGGCTCCTCCTCAACGTCACCGGGGTCGACGCCTCGGTGTTCGACTCGATGGCGTTGCTGATCGGGCTCGCGGTGGTCGGCCTCTTCCCGGTCGGTCCGAGCCTGGGCGCGGCGGCGGCGGTGCTGATCCTCGGCGCCGGCGGAGCGGCGGCGGCGGCCGCGGCCGGCGCCCTGCTCACGGTGACCGCCGCGGCCGGCGCGATCTGCTTCGCCACCTGGGCGCTGGTCGACCGCCTCTGGCGGCCGCACCCGCAACCGGCGATCTAGCTACAGGCCAACCCCCTCTTAGGGGCTCTTGATCGCGAGCCGCGCCCGGGCCTTGCGCACGGCGACGATCGAGGTGTGGCAGGCCTTCGCGATCCGGTTGTCCTCGCGGGTGGGATCGCGCTCGATCTCGAATTGGATCCGGGCCGCGGAGCGGGCCTGGCGGCGGTTCTCGCGGCTGGCATCCTCCGGGAGCGCGGATAGACCCTCCTCGGCGGCGATCTCCCGCCGACAGGAGAGGCAATAGAGCTCGCCGTCCGCCTCGGCCCAGTTCGGCGGCCGCTCGGTGTTCTCGGACTCGGCGCTCCAACTTGCGGTCATCTCGCAGCGGGTGCAGGTCCAGTCGGTCGCGGCGGCGGGCATCGCGCTCAACTCGGCCGGGTGGGATAGAGGCCGAGCCGCTCGCGGACCACGCGCACGAGGAGCAGCGAAGCGTGGGCGGCGCGGGCAATCCGGGTGTCAGCGCGGTTCGGGTCCCGCTTCACCTCGCGCTCGATCCGAGCCTCCTCGGGCGCAACTGGTCCTGACATCCGGTCCCTTCTTTCCCGGCGCTGGTGGTCCCTCTCAGACGAGTCACGCGAGGGAAGAGGGCGAAGCGCCTTCGCGGATCGTGCCCAACCAGGTTAGCGCTGATCCCGGCGGCGTCCGGGATTTCGTCTGGCGGTTGCGCAGTGTGCGGAAAAACGCCTGCAGTCAGGGCGTCCTCCGTTGCAAAGGGCGCGAAGTGGGCGACAGCGCCGGGGCTACTCTGTGCTGACGATGGAGCGCGCCGCCTGGACCGACGAGCGACTCGACGACCTCGCCGAGGCGATGCGCACCGGCTTCGCGCGGGTCGATAAGGACATCCGCGACCTCCGCGAGGAGATCCGCGGCACGCGAGTTGAGCTACGCGAGGAGATCCGCGGCACTCGCGCCGAGCTGACCGCGCAGATCGACGCTCTCCGTCAGACGATGATCCGGCTCGGCGGAGGCATGCTGCTTGGCTTCATCAGCGTCCTGGCCGCGATCCTTGCCCGCGGGGCCTGAGCGGTTCCGCGGAACCGCTACGCCAGGTTCGCCCGGCGCGGGTAGACCACCTCGGGGTCGGTGAGGACGTTGACCAGGGCGGGCTTGCCGGAGGCGAAGGCGCGCTCGAGGGCGGGTTCGAGCTCCTCGGGCGAGCGGACCAGCTCGCCGTGGCCGCCGAGGGCGGAGACGACCTCGTCGTAGCGGGTCTCGGGGCGAAGCTCGGCGGCGAGCGAGTAGCCGTAGAGGAACTTCATCGGATGGTGTTCGAGCGCCCAGATTCCGTTGTTGCCCATCACCGCGACGATCGGAAGCTTGTGGCGGACCATCGTGTCGAACTCCATCCCGGAGAAGCCGAAGGCGCCGTCGCCGAGCAGCAGGCACACCTGGCGCTCGGGCTGGGCGAGCTTCGCGCCGATCGCCTGGCCGGGACCGGCGCCGAGGCAGCCGTAGGGGCCGGGATCCATCCAGGTGCCGGGTTCCCAGCTCTCCCAGACGCGGCCGGCGAAGCTGACGAACTCGCCGCCGTCGCCGATCACGATCGCGTCTCGGTCGAGGAACCCGCCCAGCTCCCTGTAGACCCGCATCGGGTGGAGCGGGGAGCGATCGTCCTCGAGCTGCTCGTCCTCCTCCGCCCGATTCTCCGTCTCGATCTTCCTGAGCCGGCTGACCCAGGTCGAGGTCCGCCGGGGATCGGCGGGCGCCGACTCGCGAATCGCGCGTCAGCGTGGCGCCGATGTCCCCGACGAGGGCGAGATCGGGCTGCCGGGTCTTCTCGAGCCGCGCCGGCGCGAAGTCGAGCTGGATCAGTTTCGCCTCCTCGCCAATCGAGCTTCCAAAACCGAGCCGGAAGTCGAGCGGCACGCCGATCACCAGGGCGACGTCGCATCCCTTGAGAGCGGAGCCACGGGCGCGGGAGAAGTAGAGCTCGTGGTCCGGCGGTAGGCATCCGCGGCCGAGACCGTTGAGGAAGACGGGGATGCCGAGCGCCTCGGCCAGTTCCCGCAGCTCGGACTCCGCCTGGGCCCAGTAGAGACCCGAGCCAGCCATGATCGCCGGCCGGTGCGCTTCGGCCAGCAGCTTCGCGGCCCCCTCGACTCCCTCGGCGACTTTGAACGGCTCCGGCGCGGGATCCGGGATCTTCGCCTCGGCCTCCATGAAGACGACGTCCATCGGATAGTCGACGAAGGTGGGGCCGAAGGGCGGGGTATCGGCGGTATCGATCGCCTCGGCGGTGGTCCGGGCGATCTTCGCCGGGTCCTTGACCGTCTGCGCCGACTTCACCAGCGGCCTGACGAACGGGAGGTGGTCGATCTCCTGTAGCGAGCCCGATCCCCAACGCATCTCCGGGGCGCGCCCGCCGAGCGTCACGAGGGGCACCCCATCGGCCTGGGCGGAGGCGATCGCGCTCATCCCGTTGGTCACCCCGCAGCCGGCGGTGAGCGCGCAGACGCCGGGCTCGCGGGTCGCCTTCGCCCAACCGATCGCGGCGAAGGCGGCCGACTGCTCGTGGCGGAAGTCGATCACGTCGATCCCCTCCGCCTTGCAGCCGTCGTAGATCGAGAAGAGGTGGCCACCGGAGAGGGTGAAGAGCTTCGAGACCCCGCGGCTCTTCAGCGCCTGGGCAACCAGCCGGCCGCCGTGGTGCGCCCCACCGGCGGCGGCTTTCGCCGCGACCTCCTCCGGCTTCGTCGCCATCAACGCGAGCCTAGCGCTCTAGATCTGCTCGAGCTCGCTGCGGGCGGCGCGGAGCTCGTGCTCGGAGTCGCGGAGGGCCTTCTCCTTCTCCTCGACGGTGTCGCGAGCCCGCTCGACCGCGGCCTGGGCCCGCTCGAGCCGCTTCTCGGCGGCCGCGACCTTGCCCTCGGCGGCCTTCCGCCGGCGGGCCGTCTCCTGGCGGGTGCGACGCTCGGCGGCCTCGTCCTTGCCGCGCTTCCCCTTCGGCGGCGAGGGCGCGACCGCACCGGTCAGTCCGATCGAGACCGCCCGCTGCTCCCGCTCCAGGCGGCCGAGCTCGATCGCCCGCGCCACGTCGGGGTCGCCCGCCGCCGCCCGCAGGGTCTCGGTCACCCGGTCGAGGATCTGAGAGCCGACCTTGTGCTCACGGCCGATCGCCTCGGCGGTGCGAACCAGCGAGTCGACCGCCTCCTGCTCGCGCCGCGCCGCCTTCCGCAGGGCCTCGCGGTCGGGCGATCCGGCCAGCATCTCCTCCTGTCCGCGGCGAAGCTCGGCGCCGACCTCGAGCAGCTTCGCCACGTCCTTCGGCTTTCGCACGGCGAGCTGGTCGACGAGCCATGCCGCGCGCGTCGGCTTCTTCAACGCCTTCACCCAGTCGGCTGCCTCCCCCTTGCCGTCTGAGCGCAGGGTCTTGGCGAGCTCGTTCCGCGCGGGGGTGAACTTCTCGAGCGGACCGTGGAAGAGCCCGTCGAGCTCCTCCGCCGGCACTCCCTTGGGCGGATCGATCGGCGAGGGCTGCGCCTTGGGCGCCAAGCGCTAGCCGCCCGGGAGGGTGTGGGTGCGGCCGAGGCCCCGGCCGCCGCGGTCGCCGCGGCCGACGCCGGGCCCGGGGCGCGAGCGCCGGCCGAGGCCGTCGCCGGGAACCGGTGCGTCGCCGAGGCCGGGTGACGGCGATCCAACCGGGTCGGCAACGTCGGCGCCGCCGTCGCCCGAGAGGACCGCGTCCGGGACCAGCGGCGCGTAGAGCTCCACCCTGCGGTCGTAGCCGCGGATCTCGAGTTTGCCGCGCTCCTGCACCTCGATCGTCTCCGAGAGCTGGGCCCGGGTGTTGGCGGTGATCAGCACCGGGTCCCCGGTGTCGCGGGTCGCGGCCTCGACCCGGGAGCAGAGGTTGACCGCGTCGCCGATGACGCTGAAGGAGAATCGCCCGGCGCCGCCGATCGACCCCGCCACGACCTGTCCGGTGTTCACCCCGATCCCGACCTCGAAGCCGCCGGGGCGGCGGCTGTTGACGGTCCGGGCGAGCTCGACCGCACACTGGACCGCGCGGTCGGCATGATCGGACATCCGGTTGGGCGTTCCGAATACGGCCAGCACCCCGTCGCCGATGAACTGGTCGATGTGGCCGCGGTGGCGGGCGACGATCGGGACCACGCACTCGAAGAGCTCGTTCAGCCGGGCGACGATCTCCGGCGCGCTCGACCCGGCGGCGGCGGTGGTGAAGGCCTGCACATCGCAGAAGACCAGCGACACCTCGACCTCGGCGCCCTCCGGGTCGTAGTCCTCGCTGATGATGTGGCTGGCGACCTCCTCGTCGAGATAGGTGCCGAAGGCCTCGCGCAACCGCTCGCGCTCGTTGAGCCCGTCGACCATCTGGTTGAAGGCAGAGGAGAGCTCGCCGAACTCGTCCGAGGTGGTGACCGGGACGTGCTCGTCGAAGCGGCCCTGGCGGATCCGCTCGGTCGCCGCCTCGAGGTCCTCGACCGGGCGGAGGATCGAGCGGGTGAGGAGCACGGTGAGCTCGAAGCTGATCAGGAACGAGACGGCGAGCGCGATCAGCACGTTGATCCCGAGCGCCTCGGACCCTCCCCCCTCCGAGGTCAGCGCTGCCACAACGACGCCGGTGATCACGTTGATCAGAGGCAGCGAGCCGAGCAGCTTGAGGCGGAGCGGAAACGAGGGGCGGTCGATCCGCACCGGCGTCTCGAGGGCGGCGTTGATGTCGAAGAGGATCGGCCGCATCGCCAACTCGAGCGCAAGGAAGTGGAGGGTCCCCGAGTAGGCGATCGCCAGCAGCCCGGCGAAGACGATCGGGAAGAAGGCGAGCCAGCTGAGCCCGAGGACGATCACCGCGGTGAGGCAGGCGACCAGGGTGACCACGATCGGGAAGTAGAAGTCGCGCTGGACCAGCACCCGCGGCAGCTCCACCGCGATCCGCCAGGCGCGCGCGGTCTGGCCGGGCGAGCGGGCGCCGCCGATCCATTCCTGCAGGGGGCGCATCCTCCTGTAGGTGCGGGCGAGGACGAAGCAGATCGCGATCGCAGTCAGGCCCTCGGTGATCGCCAACACCGTGAGGAACTCCGACTCGCTGACCTCGTAGTAGAAGCTGAACAGCGCGACGGCGCCGGCGGCGACGATGAAGGCCGTCGGCAGCTCGAGCGTGATGAAGGTGGTCGGGTAGCGCCGACCGAGCTTCCGGTACATGAAGGTGAGCGGGTGGCGCATAGGCACGCAATTGTCCCCTAGCGGTCAGATGGGCGCCCTGACACTGGCTGCGCAGCCAGATTTTGGTCTCCGGACTATGCGGAGCGTTTCCGCGAAGCCCTGGGCCCGAGGAGCTCGGAGCAGAAGGCATCGCCGAGCCACTTCTCGTACTGCGCTGGCGTCCAGCCGCGGCTGCCAACGAGCAGCTGGTAGACGTCGGGATGGTTGAGCGTCCAAAGGATGTCGGTTGCCCGCCGGACACCGAGGCCGGAGCGCAGGGCGCCCTTCCTCTGAAGGCTCTTGGCGATCCTCCCCTGGTTCTCGTGGAAGTCGGATTCGATCCGATTCCAGAGGGCGTCGATCTCGGGTTCGGAGGGCGCCGCCGTGCGGATCACCTGGATCAGGTTGCCCATACGACCCTTCGCCCGGCGTGAGTTTCGCGCGTTGAGACGCAGCTGGCGCCCGGGGTCCGGCTCCTCCAGCGCCTCGCGGTACCACTCGCGCTCGGCGACCGGGGTTTCCTCGATGTCGCCTCGCAGGAGGAGATTCCAGAGCGCGCGCAGGATGCCGCTCTTGCTCTCGAAGGCCAGGTACACGGTCTTGACCGCAACGCCCGCCTCCGCCGCGATCGCGGCCACCGGGGTTGCCGCGTAGCCCTGCCCCTCGAACAGCGGCTGGGCGGCCTCGAGGATCTGCCGCCTGGTCGCCGCCGCCTGCTCCTGGCGCCGCGGTGAGTTGTAGGTGCGGGTCTTGGCTCGCTTCGCCATTTTGTTACCGTAGCGATATATTCATTACTGTGCTAGTGTAGTGAATAGGAATGTGAGAACGGTACGGAACGGAATCGGAGGTTGAAGATGACATTCATGCTCACCCGCATCCATGTTGAGGACTACGACGCCTGGAAGGAGGCCTTCGACTCGGACCCAGCTGGGGCGAGGAAGACCGCCCAGGGCTATCGGGTCCTCCGGAGCGTTGAGGACCCGAACGAGGTCTTCATCTCGGTCGAATTTCCGTCCTCGGAGGAGGCCAAGGAGGGTCGCCAGCGCCTGGTCGACGCCGGGGTGCTCGAGCGCGTCGATGTCCAGAACGGACCGACGATCGCCGAGCAGGCCGAAGTGGTCGGCTCCTAGTCGCAATCGCCGGTGGGCGCTCCGCTCCGGCGGGGCGCCCATCTGACACAGAAGCCGGTGAGCTAGAGCGAGCGGACGGCTTCGGCGACCGGCGCGTCACCGCCGAGCAGGTCGAAGCTCTTGCCGAACGTGTTGTCGGCGGTAATGCTCTCGACGAGCACCAGGGCGACGTCGTCGCGGGGGACCCTGCCGGAGTGATCGAGCCGCTCGGCGATCTCGACCTTGCCGGTGCCGGGATCGTCGGTGAGTCCTCCGGGGCGAACGACCGTGTAGTCGAGGCCGCTCTCGACGACCGCCTTGTCGGCCGCCGCCTTCGCCTCGTAGTAGGGGCGGATCTGCCCCGACCAGCGCTCGGGATGGTTGGCGCCCATCGCGCTGACGATCAGATAGCGGGAGACGCCGTTGGCCTTGGCGGCGTCGATCAGCTTCACCGCGCCCCCGTAGTCGACAGTCTGCTTCCGCGCCGGGCCGCTTCCCGCCCCCGCCCCGGCGGCGAAGATCACCGCGTCGGCGCCGGCGACCGCGTCGCCGATCTCCTTGTTCTCGATGTCGAGGACGATCGGGGTGGCGCCGATCGCCTCCAGGTCCTTGGCCTGGTCAGGGTTGCGGATCACCCCCCGGCCGGTGTCGCCGCTGTCGACGAGCAGCTTCAGCAGCCGCCGACCGATCTTGCCGTGCCCGCCGATGACGACGACGTTCATGCGCCGACCATACCCGGCGACCCACCCCTTTCAACCAACGCACACCGATCCGGGCAACGCCGGAGCTGAGCAGGCAAGATCCAGGGTGATGGCGACCGCCGAGCTCACCGTGATCGGGCTGGGGCGCTCCGACCCGAGCGCCGGCGAGTACATAGCCGAGATCCAGCGGCGGCTCGCCGCCCAGGAGAAGGTCCGCTACGAGCTCCAGGCGATGGGCACCGAGCTGGAGGGCTCGACCGAGGACATCCTCGCGGTGGTCGCCGAGCTCCACCGGGTGCCGTTCGAGCTCGGGCTCCCCCGCGTCTACACGGTGCTGAAGCTCGACGAGCGCCGCGACAAGGAGCAGACGCTCGAGGACAAGGTCCGCTCGGTCGAGAAGCGGCTGAAGGACAATTAGCCCGATGGAGCGGGCGACGATCGATCTTCCTCTGGCCTCGCCGGCGCCGGAGCCGCGCGCCCCGCTGGTCCGGCGGGCGCGCTCGCTCGCCTGGGTGGGGATCGGCTGGCACGCGGTCGAGGCCGCGGTGGCGATCGCCGCCGGACTGGCTGCCGGCTCGATCGCCCTGATCGGCTTCGGCGCCGACAGCCTGGTCGAGTCCCTCGCCGCGCTGGTGGTGATCTGGCGTTTCTCCGACGCGAGGGCAGGATCGGAGATCGCGGAACGGCGGGCGCAGCGACTGATTGCGGTCAGCTTCTACGCGATCGCGGCATACATCGCGGTCGAGGCGACCCGGACGCTGCTGATCGTCGAGCGCCCCGAGGCGAGCCCGGTTGGGATCGGGCTGGGGGCGGTGACCATGGTGACGATGCCGCTGCTCGCTAATGCCAAGGCGCGGGTAGGAGAGCGGCTCGGCTCCTCGGCGACCAAGAGCGAGGGCCGCCAGAACCTTCTATGCGCATACCTCTCGGTGGGGCTGCTGGTCGGGCTCGGGGCGAACGCCCTATTCGGTTGGTGGTGGGCCGACCCGGCAGCCGCCTTGCTGATCGCCGCCGTCGCCGCGCGCGAGGGCCGGGAAGCCTGGCGCGGCGAGGCCTGCTGCGCTGACCCCGCCTGCGGCTGAAGTCCGCAGCGGGGGGAGGATGCCGGGGGTGGGATTCGAACCCACATGCCCCGAAGGGCCGCCGATTTTAAGTCGGCGTGCGTCGACCAGTTGCGCCACCCCGGCAGGGTGGATCGCGGTGGCGCCCCGGACGGAAGCTGCGGCCTAGGCCTGGTCGGCCGGCTCGGCGCCGCCGTCGAGCGCCTGGCGTAAGAGGTTCCAGAGCTGGCAGCGCTCGTCGACGCTGAGGCCGACGAAGACCTCATCCTCGAGGCTGGCGAAGGCCAGGTCGGCCTTCTCCAGGGCGCGCTCGCCCGCCTTGGTCATCTCGACGATGTGGCGGCGGCGATCGGCCGGGTCACGGCGGCGTTCGACGTAGCCGCCCTCTTCGAGACCGTTCAGGAGGATCACGCAGTTGTTCGCATCGAGCATCATCTGCTCGGCGAGCTCCGCCTGAGCCGTCTTCCCCCGGTCACTCAGGTACTGGAGCGCGATGTATTCCTTCAGGCGAAGACCGAGGACGTCCTCGGTGGCGCGGCGATAGGTGCCCTTGGCGACCCGCATAAGCAGGGCGACCAGGCCGGCACGCTCCTCCTGGATGGGGCTCTCCGGCCGCTTTGCGCCAGTCGAGGGCTTAGTGGCTGTCGAAGCGGTTGCCATATGTATCGATCGTAACAGCCTGCAGGACGATAATCACATATCTCAGATAATCACTAGATCAGTGATCATCCCGTGTAAATACAACGATAGCGCGCGACCAAGCGGGTCGCCAATACCCGATTTGTGAACAGAATTGCTGCTCGGTTAAGCAGGATGGAGCGAAACCAAACCCCTGTTAGCGTGTTCGTCTGGGCAAGGGGGCAATCCCGCCCGTCCACTCGTGGAAGCCGCCGCACTCACACACGCGCAGAAACGCGGGCTCTTTGCCCGGCGCTCCCCACTCCTCAAGTTCCAGGGCGATGAGCACCTCGTAGCCCTCACCCGCAAGGGCCACCAGCATGCCTTCGAGGCACTGGTCGAGCGCTACCAGTCGCGTCTGCTCGGCTTCTGCCGCCAGATGCTCGGCTGTACCGAGGACGCCGAGGATGTCCTCCAGGAGGTCTTCGTCGCCGCCTACAACGCAATGGTCGCCGACGAGCGGCCGATCGCTGTCCGCCCCTGGCTCTACCGGATCGCCCGCAACCGCTGCCTCAACCACCTTCGCAAGCCGACCGCCGACGGCCAGGACACGATGGACACCCACCCCCACATGAACGGGGTGACGACGCTCGAGCGGGTCCAGAATCGTGAGGAGTTCCGCAATCTTCTGAGCGACGTCGGGAAGCTCCCGGAGACCCAGCGCTCGGCGCTCCTCCTGCGCGAGATCGACGCGATGAGCTACGAGGAGATCGCGCAAGCGATGGACACCACCGTCCCCGGGGTGAAGTCGCTTCTGGTCCGGGCCCGGATCGCCCTCGCCGAGTCGAGCCAGGCGCGCCAGCTCACCTGCGACGAGGTTCGCCTCGAGCTCGCCGAGGCCGCTGAGGGGCTCGCCAAGGTCGGCGGCCCGGTGCGCCGCCACATCAAGGGCTGCGAGCCCTGCCGCGACTTCCGCTCCCAGCTTCGCTCCGACAGCAAGGCCCTGGCCGCGATCTTCCCCATCGGTCCGCTGATCCTGCTGAAGGGACTGCTGGTCGGCAAGCTCACCGGCCTCTTCGGCGGTGGCGGCGGTGCCGCCGGTGCCGGAGGCGGCGCGGGCGCGGCCGGCGCTGGCGCAGGCGCCGCGGGCGCCGGTGTCGCTGGTGCGGGCGCCGCCGGTGCCGGGGCTGCCGGCGCGGGCGCCGCGGCCGCCGGAGGCAGCGCCGCGATCGGCGGAGCCGCGGCCACAGCCGCGGGTGGAGCCGCCGCCGCCGGTGGAGCCGGCGCCGCGGCCACAGCCGCGGGGGGCGCCGCGGCCGCGATCGGGACCAAGGCCGCCGCAGGGCTGGCGACCGCCGCGATCCTCGCCGGAGGTGCCGCCGAGATCAAGCACGTCGCCGACAAGGATCCGGCGAAGAAGGAAAGCGCGATCTCGAAGACTGCGATCGACCGCGGCGGCCCCGTAGTGATCAAGCCGCCCGCCGAGCCCGCCGCTCCGCCGGTCGCCCCGGCGGCCAGCCAGCCCCAGCCCGCCGCCCCCACCGAGGTCGTGGTCCCGCCGGTGCCCGCCGACCCACCGACCACCGACCAGGCGACGACGAGCTCGGTTCCCCCACCGCTCTTCGGCAAGCACAGGCGCAAGAAGGGGGCGGTCGCGAACACGGACAGCCAGACGAAGGCGACCACTCAAACCGCTCCCACGACCATCGGCCTTCAGACTGGCTGCGACGCCAACGGCGACGGCCTCGTCGATCCGGGCGCCGACCCCGCCTGCGCGGGTCCCGGCACCACCACCGGCGTCAGCACCAGCCGAGTCGGCGCCGGTTCAGCTGGCGCCGGAGACGATCGCGCCGAAGAAGCCGAAGAAGAAGGCCGCGCCGAAGTCGAAGGTCAAGCGGAAGCGGGCATCAGCCCGATGACCTTCAGTCGCCGCGTCAGGCACTGAGCGGCGAAGGCGTGAGTCTCCTCCCGGCTCACCCCGAATAGCTCGTAGTCCTCCTCCTCGGCCCAGGGCGGATCGATGACCCGATCGGCGATCGGGGTCGCCTTCTCGAGCATCTTCTGGATCACCTCGCGGTTCCGCTCGTCCTCGCGGACCTGGTCGGCGAGGAATCGAACCCCGAAGGCGATGTGCCGGTGCTCATCGCGAGCCACCTTGGAGAATCCCTCGACGAATGCCGGCAGGGTCCCCTCACGCTCGTTGTAGTCGATGATGAAGTGCTGGCCGGTGAGCGCCAGCATTCCCTCGATCACCATGTGGTAGAGGGTGATCGCCTCGATCAGGGCTTCGCGGTCCTCGGGCTCACTGCCGAGCCGGTCGACCCGGGGCTTCAGGAGCCCGTCGAAGAGCTCGGTGAAGGCCGGGTTCAGGTGCTCCTCGGTGGCGCGGAGACGCTCGGCGAGATCGCCGGCGCCTCGAGCACCCCGACCTCGCTGTAGAAGCGGTCGAAGAAGCGGACGTGGCGGGCCTCGTCGGCGATCTGGGTACAGAGGAAGATTCGCTGCTCCTCGCCGGGGCAGGCGCGCATGATCGGGCCGAGCTCGTCGGCGACCTTCTGCTCGCCGATGAAGAAGGATGAGAGCCCGTACATGCGCTGGAAGCGCTCCTCCTCGGGGATCCGCTCGTGCCAGTCGCGCCGGTCCTGGGAGAAATCGAGCTCCTGGGTCGAGCCACTGCTGGCGCTCCCAGAGGCCGTAGAGCTCGCCGTAGTCGAGGAGCTTCACCTGGTGGTCTCGGTCGGCCGGGTCCTGCAGCGCCGGATCCGAGGTGGCGACAAAGTCCTCTCGATGGGTCCGGGACGGGTCGGTCCAGGTCGCTTCCTTCGCCTCCACCTCTGGCTCCTCTCCTCGCTGTTCTGCGCAGCCTACCGCTTCGACTGGCTGCTCGGCCAGTTTTCCGGCCGTACGGGCAGGGAGTCGACGATCCGATTACCGAATCTTGTGCTGATCGGCACCAGTTGGCGGCCGATGTGTCGGGCTGAGGCTGAGAATGAGGATGAGAACAAGGATCGAAGACTCCCTGGACCCGCGGCAACAGGCTGCTCGGCTTCGACCCGGGGCGGCGGCGCCTCTGGGTCGGCGGCCAGCGCCTCCACCACGGCGCTCACCGGGCAGGCCTCGCCGGCGCCGGCGTCACTCAGCTGGTGGTGCGACGGAGCGCCAGCGGGCGACTGCTCGCCGGGCTGCTCGCCGGCGGCGCCCTGATCGCCCACGACTGGAAGGACCGCGGCGTCTGGTTCCGGCGCGGCGCATGAATCGGATTGCTCCTCAACCATGAAACGGGTGGCTCCTTCGGAGCCCCCTCGGATCAGCGGAGCACCCTCTGATCTAGAGGGTCAGCGACTCACCGGGCGCGAGCACCGCGACCTTCGACTTCGTCTGCGTCTCGACGTCCGCCTTGAACGCCTCGGCGTCGGTCTCGATCGGCGGGAAGGTGTTGTAGTGGACCGGGATCACGGTCTCGGCGCCGACGAACTCGGCGGCAACCACCGCGTCCTGTCGATCCATCGTGTAGTGCCCCCCGATCGGGATGAAGGCGACGTCGGCCGGAGTGCGCTCGGCGATCAGCTTCAGGTCGCTGAAGAGCGCGGTGTCGCCGAGGTGGTAGAGCGTCTTGCCGCCGATGTTGACCACCACCCCGCAGGCGGCACCGATCACGGTGCCGGAGGTGGGGCTGTAGGGGCGGTCGGCGGAGCCGGGGACGGTGCTGGTGTGGTAGCCTGGACCAGCTTCACCCAGCCCCAGTCGTAGGTGACGATGCCGCCGAGGTTGGCGTCGATCGCGTCCTCGATCCCCTGCTCCTCGAGCACGTTGGCGAGCTCGGTGATCGCCACGAACGAGGCGCCAGTGCGCTTTCCGACGGCGACCGCGTCGGCGAAATGGTCCGCGTGGGCGTGGGTGATGAACACGTGGGTCGGGTCGACCTCCTCGGCGGTCACCATGGCGGCCGGGTTGTTGGGCTTCAGGAACGGGTCGATCAGGACCCGGGTATCTCCGTCGACGAGCTCGACGGTGGAGTGGCCGAGGTAGTTGATCTCCATCTGCTCTCAGTCCTCCTCGTCGCTTGCAAGTTGCTCGGCAGCGCCCAGCCGACGGCGACGCCGACCATCATTCCCATCCGCGCCTCCTCGGCGAGCAGGGTCCGGACGGCGGTCAGCCGCTCCTCCTCGTCGGGAATGGTCGCCGCCTTCAGTACCTCGGCCTCGTGCGACTCGCCGAACCAGCCGCCGGCGCCGAGGGCCTCGGCCAGGATGCGCTGAAGCCTGGGGCGCGGCACGGGCCACCGCGCGCTCGGCCTCCTCGAAGGCCTCGCGGCTGCGAGATCGCGTCGATCGCCGCCTCGACCTGCTGGTCGGTGTAGGGACCCCGCGCCACGCGCGCAACATACCCGCGAGATCGCCGAGAACCCCGGCCTAGCCGCCTCCGGCGCTCCCACATCTGCACCGCCCCGAAGTCGCGGTAGCCGAGCTTGCTCGTAGACCGGGTCGCCGAGCTTCGTCGCCTGCAGCGTCGTCGTCTCGGCCGCGGTCCGCCGCGCCTCGGCGACCGCGTGGGCGGTGAGCGAGCTGGCGACCCCGCGGCCCCGCGCCTCGGGCAGGGTCGCCACCCAGGCGATCATGCGCGTCGTCGCCCGTAGTCCCAGAGCGACCGTCGTGCCGACCGTCTCGCCGTCGATCGACGGCGAAGTAGGCGAAGTGTCGGCGCAGCTCGGCCGCCGCGACCGCGGCGAAGTCGCCGGGCGGATAGCCGTAGGCGATCTCGTTGAGCCGAGCGACCTCGGCCATGTCCGGGCTGCTCGCGGATCTCGATCGCCTCGTCGCGGTCGGGCTCCGCGCAGCTCGGCGATCTCCATCGCCATCGCCCGCGGGCTCGGCGTCGAGCAGGTGGCCGCGCCGCTCGAGCCCGGCGCGCGGTCCGGCTCGTCCGCCTCGGGCACCCAGACCGTCCAGGCCCGACCCCGCGCCTGCTCATAGGCGGCGGCGATCTCGTCGAGCGAGGCGAGCAGCGCTTCGCCGTCCTCGTAGAAGACCGAGTTGAAGACCGAGCGCTCCGGTGCCATCGGGACGATCGGCCGCGACGCACGTCGCCGCGCTCCCAGACCGAGCCGCCGGCGCCCTCGGCGATCGACCGTCCAGAACGGCGGCATCCCCTCGCGGATCAGCTCGAGCCAGGCGGCGCCAGTCCTCCGGCACCGTCGTCGCAGGATTTCTATCGCCCGGGCTCGGTCCTAGCGCTTGCGGACCAGCGTGACGCCGTCGGCGATGCCCAGCATCGCCGACGTCGACGCGCTCGTCGGCGGCGATGCGGTCGTTCAGCTCCGCGATCACCTTGTCGGACTCGTCGTCGGCGGCGGGTCGAGGACGCGGCCGCCCATGAACACGTTGTCGAGCAGCGATCAGCCCGCCCGGGCGCGGACCAGCCGCAGGCACTCCTCGTAGTAGTCGGGGTAGCCGGCCTTGTCGGCGTCGATGAAGGCGAAGTCGAAGGGCTCGTCATCGGGCATCGCCCGCAGCGTCTCGATCGCGGGGCCGACCCGGATCTCGACCCGGTCGGCCAGGCCGGCGCCTCGTCGAGGTGCGCGCGGGCACGGTCGGCGTACTCCTGCTCCAGCTCGCAGAAGACCAGCTCGCCGTCCTCGGGGAGGCCGCGGGCGATCGCGATCGCGCCGTAGCCGAGGAAGGTCCCGACCTCGAGCGCAGCGCCGGGCGCCGATCGCCTGCACCAGGATCGTGGTGAGGGCCGCCTGGTCGCCGGCGATCTGCATCAGCGGCAGCCCGCCCATCTCCTCGGCCGCCGCCTCGACCTCGGGGACGACGCCGTCGCGGAAGGAGCTGTGCTCGACCGCGTAGCGGTGAAGCTCGGGCGTGAGCGCGGTGAACTTGTCGACGGTCAACCGTGCTTGGCGCTCGCGGCGCCGCGCGAGGCGCGGCGGCGACGCCGCAGAGCGGCGCCGACCAGCGGCGCCGCCGAGCCCGGCGAAGACGTTGGCGAAGTCCTCGACCAGCGGCAGCATGATCAGCACCGCCGCGCAGACCGCGGCGCCGATCACCTCGACGTCTCGTCGGTGGATCGGCGCGCATCTCGGCCGCGCGCAGCACCGCCCAGGCGCCGAGCAGGCCGAGCGCGATGCCGTTGCCGCCGGCGGCGAGCAGCAGGTCGCCCTCGCCGCCGATCGCGCCTCGATGCCGTCGGCCGCCAGCATCCCGAGCGCGCCGGCAGGCGACGATCAGGATCAGCGGTCGAGACCGTGCCGAGCCTCGCGCTCGACCGCGAGCCCGAAGATCGCGATCCCGATCGAGGCGACGAACAGGTAGCCGACGTCGGGGTAGGCGAAGGGAGCAGCGAGATAGCGCCACCACTCGCCGCTCGACCGGACCGACGATCGCGCCGAAGTCGGTGATCGGGAGGTCGGCCGGCGCGCTGCACCAGGACCAGCGAGCGCCGGCGCGAGGATCGCCGCGATCACCGCGTACCGGCGCTCGCCCTCGCCCACCAGCACCCGGGCCCGCGTCCGGCGCTCGCGCCGCTCGGCGCGCTCGCGGCGCCGGCGCTGGCGACGCGGCTCCCGCGGCTGAGCTCGTCGCCGTGGCGCTCGAGCTTCGGCGCCCGCTTGCGGATCCGGGTGCCGCAGTAGGGGCACTCGGTCACGTAGGGGCTGACCTCCGAGCCGCAGCTGCGGCAGACGACGCTGAGCTCAGGCGAGCTCACGCTCCGAGGATACCCCGGCCGCCTCAGCCCACCGGTTGATCTCGTAGAGCATCCGGGCGAGCTCCCGGCCCCGTCCGGTGAGCCGGTAGCGGCGAGAGCGCTCGCGCTCGACGATCCCGGCCGCGGAGAGCTCGCCGAGGCGCGCCGAGAGCACCGAGGGGCTGATCTCGGTTCGCTCGCGCAGCTCCGAGAAGGCGACCGCGTCGCGGCGCAGCTCCCAGACCAGCCGCAGCGCCCAGCGCCGCCCGAGGAGGTCGAGAAGCGGCACGCATCGGCCGTTCCGTGGCCATCAAGTTCTATTTTCGTACTCTGATGCGCGAAATTGCAAGTATTTAGCTACGATTTCCGAACTAACGGCGCCAAAGACGGTTCGGAGTCGAGCCTTTTCAGGGCTCGGTCGCGTCCACGATCTCGCGCATCAGCCCGCTCACGTCGCCATGCTCTCGAACCAGTTGAGCTGGCGGCGGGCGCCGGTGCCGTGGTCGAGCAGCTCCGCGAGGCTGCCGAGCTCCTCCTCGCAGCCGAGCTCCTCGGCGTGCTCGCGCAGGTCGTCGATCATCCCGCGCCATCTCGGCGCCCGGGACCTCGACGCCGCGGTCGAAGTCGATCAGCTTGCCCTCGATCCCGACCAGCGCGGCGCGCACCTTGTTGTCGTCGATCAGCTCCCAGGGGTGCTCGACGCTCGGCACCCCGTCGTCGTAGCGGTCGGCGAGCCGGTGGGCGAGCGACTGCGCCAGTGCGGCGAACCCGACCGTGTGCTCGACCCGGGTCTGCTGGTCGAAGACCCGCAGCTCGACCGTGCCCAGGTTCGGATGCGGGCGCACGTCGCCGCGCGGCAATTACCTGCTCGACCTGAAGCGCGCCGTGCCATCGACGCTCCCGGCGATCGGCGGCACCGGCACTCCTTCCGATGGGCGACCCAGGCACAGCGCGTGGTCACGACGCAGCGTGTCGCCCAGGCCATTTCACCGGCGCTGCTGCATGCGGTGACGATCGGCGAGAGGCCGTTCGTGCTCAAGGAACTGCAGCCGATGACGGACCGGCTGGATCTCGAACGATGGGACGGCCGGATCGAACGGCTGGAATCGACGATCGCCAGCATGGGGCGGTGACGGCGTGGGCGCACCTGCGCACCTGTTACCGGTATGGCGCCTGCACGCTGGAGGACCTTCAGCGCTACGTCGCAGGTTCGAGGTGGCAGCGTGCCCTGCCCGCGCTGGCCGTGCGATGCAGCGAACGGTCGCTGGAGCAGTGGTCGGCCTACAGCAAGGTGTACGACGCGGGCGGAATCATCTCGGCGCCGTAGCACACGACTCATTACGCGGCCGGGTCAGCCGCAATGGCATCGCGCGCAATGACCTGCGGCACCTTGTCGGGAACACAGTCAGCTGCATTGCAACGCCTTCGACATTGCGCATTGCGGGAGGGAGATGCCTTAGAGGCGATGACATCTACTCGAACCCGAGGACGGGATGCGGCACGTACGGCGCCTCGAGCGTCGCGATCTCGTCGGCGTCAGGACCAATTGCTCCGCGGCGAGGGCGTCGGCAGATGGTGCGGCTTGTCCGCGCCGACGATGGAGCCGTGACGAACGGCCTGGAGAAGTGCCAGGCACAGGCGCGACCTGCGACATCGACACGCCTCGCGCGGACGCGACCTTCCCGATCGCGTCGACGACATGGCGGTCCGCCTCCTCGGTGCTCCTTGTACAGCGTCTTGCCGAAGACGTCTGTCTCGCGCGCTCGGATGCTCGATGCTGGTCCCAGGGGCGCGTGAGCCGCCCGCGCGCCAGCGACTTGAGGGGATCTCCACGCCGATGCCCTGGTTCGCGCAGAGCGGCATCATCTCCCGCTCTTCCTCGCGGTACACGACGTTGTAGTGGTTCTGCATCCAGACGAACCGTGTCCAGCCTGTGCAGGTCGGCGAGATAGAGCGCCTGCGCGAACTGCCAGG
>CAWABN010000009.1:0-80706 GCA_963780305.1 uncultured Solirubrobacterales bacterium | reverse complement strand
GGGCGCCCTGTCGAGGCTCCGCCGCTAGCGTCGCAGTTGGTGCCCAGTAGTGCGACAAGTAGCCGCTTCTCGTCCAAAGCGGCTATTTGACGGCCAGGTCTCCGACGACTCAGCCTGCTGCATTCACGCGAGGGTGTCGCGCAAACGCCCGCTGATCCGGGCGTGCAGCTCCGCGGAGCCTGATTCGGATAAGTGGGGGCCTCTCAGCCCCCGGCGAGGGCTAAGGAGTGCCGATGGAGCTTCAGGAGGTTGTGAGTGGCGGCGATCAGGCGCCATTCCGAGCGAACCGCGGCCCGACCCCTGCGTTTGAAGCGCCCGATGCCGCGGTTCGCCTTGATCTGGGCGAAGACCGGCTCGACCATCGGCATCCGCTTCGAGTAGAGCGCGCCACCGCGCTCGGTGCCGAGCACCCTTCGCATGAAGTCGTAGGGCCCGCCGAGGCGGGTCTTGCGTGGTCGGTTCCGCGTCGTGTCGGGGGCGACAATCGGGATCATGCCCCGCTCCCTGAGCGCGTCGATGTGGCCGTTCGACCAGTAGCCGGCGTCCGCGAGGACCACCTCGGGCGGCTCGGTCACGCCGGCCTGTTCGAGCTCCCGCTCGGCCGATGAGACCATCGGCTCAAGCTGCTCGAAGTCTCCGCCCTCGGTGGTGATCTCGGCGGCGACGATCAGCTGCTCCTCGGTGGTGACCGCCTGGGCGTTGTAGGCGGGGATGAAGTTGCGGCCGAACTTCATCCGGCGGGCGTCGGGGTCGGTGGTGTTGACCTTGCCCTCGGGCTTCGGTGGCGGGGTGTATGGCTTCGGCGGAGCACCGAGGCGGCGCCCGTCCCTCATCACCCCACGCGCGCGGTAGGCCTCGTAGGCGCGGTTTCCCTCATTCTCCGCGCGCCAGTCCTCGACCAGACGGCGGTGGCAGAGCTCGAGGCGCTCGGGGCGGTCGCGCGGGATTGCCCGCTCCTCTTGGTCTCGCTTCTCATCGAGGCGCTTCTTTGCCTTCCGCAGCCACTCGCGCCTTCCCCCGTGGGTTCCCAGGTGCTCGGGAAGCTCGTCGCCGCGGGCATCGCCGTAGCGCTCATCCTCGGCGGCATCGATGCGCCCCGCCTCGGCCACGATCTCGGCGGCAAGCTCCTCGTAGGTGCGGATCGCCGAATCGGAGGCCGCGGCGCCGAACTTCGAGCCGTCGACCGCGAGGACGGCCACCTCCACCAGCCCGGCCTCGGCGCAGAGGCCGAGCACCTGGCCGAAGAGACCGGCAAGTGCCTCCTGGTGGCGGACCCGGAAGCGGGCGATGGTGGCGTGGTCGGGGATCTGGTTGGCGCAGATCACCCGGAAGGCGACGTCCTCGCGGCAGCGCCGCTCGATTCCCCTCGAGCTTCGCTCGCCGACGCAGTAGGCGTAGGCGAGCAGGCCGACCATCATCTTCGGCTCGTGCGCGGCGGCGCCGTGGCCGTCTTGGCGATAGGAGGCGTAGAAGGGCTCCAGGTCGAGCTCCTCTATCGCCTCGATCACGAACCAGGCGAGGTGGTCCTCGGGCAACCAGTCGCGCAGATCAGGCGAGAGCAGCAGTGCTTGGTCTCGATCGCAGCTGAGGAAGTTCTGTGGCATAGGCCAGTTTCCCGCTGCAAACGGACCGAAAAACCGGGGGTTTGCGCGACACCCTCACGCGAAAGCGGAAGCGACCGTTTCATCAGTGGTCACGCTGGCTCCGCGCATGGGAGCGAAAGCCGCTCCGACGCGACTCGGCGTGCGCGCGGGCCGTACTTCACGGGTTCTACACCGGCGCCACCGTCCTCGGCTCCCCAGAGGCATCAGACGGCGCGTTGGTGGCGCGGACCGGAGCCGGGATCAGAGCCGCCCCTGCGACGACGAGACAGAACGCGAGCATCCGCCCGGTGATCTCCAGCGCCCCCGTGCCGACCGGGTCACGGAAGACCAGAATGCCGCCGACGATCGCGATGAGGTTGGCCGCAACCGAGGTGAGGGCGATGACCTCGACGCCCGGGCCGAGCTGCAGTCCGCGGGCCGAGGCATAGAAGGCAACCACCGAGGCGACCAGCGGCCGCCACCGCTCCACGGGCTGATCAGCTCGAGCACCCCGTCTTGCAACGGCATCTGCCAGGAACTTGATCGCGATGTCGGAGACGCCGAACAGCGCCCCGGCGGCAGCGCCGAGGAGCAGACCCTGCGCCGCCGGCGGGACGCGGCGGTGGGTCGAGATCGCGGCGACCGCGGCGCTGACGACAAGGACGCCGCACTCGATCGCGATCAACGCGGCCAGGGCGTAGCCCGGCGGATCGCCGTCGTCCGCGCCCCGAGGTCAGCCCGATGACCGCGAGCCCCGCCGCCGTGACGATCACGCCGGCCCACTGGCGGCGTCCGAGCCGGAAGCCGAAGAAGCGCTCGGCGAAGACGGCGAGGAACACCAGCCCGCCCGAGAGGACGGCCTGCACGATCGACAGTGGCGCCAGGGCGAGCGCGCCGACGTGAAGTACCCAGGCGCCGACCGCCACCACCCAGCCGACCGCGAACCACTTGGAGCGAAAGAGATCGACCGCGCTTCGCAGCGGGTGCCGGACCCGCACGGGCGGCGCGAGGACCGCGCCGCGGTGCTTGAACAGAAAGGCGACGCTCGTCGCGACCGCGCAGGCCAGGGCGAGGGCGAGTCCGACGATCATGCCGGAGACCGTCCCCTAGAGATAGTGTCGCCCGACGAGGAGAGTCTCGCCGCCTGGCCTGCTTCGAATACGCACGGCGTGACCCTTGCAGGCGAAGGCGCGCGTCTCGCCGCATTGGCGATCGACCTGCCGCTCTGTAGCGTCGTTTCGATGGGCTCCCTCGATCCGCTAAACGGAAGCGGCGGTGCCGGACGCGGGTAGCGAACCGATCGGCCCGTCGCCGCGGCCACGCGGCGCGAGTCGGCTGGCCGAACTGACCGCCCGCCTCCGCGACTTCGGTCGCCGCCGACGCACGCTGATCGCGGTGGTGGGGTCGCTGGCGACCGCGGCGGTCCTCGCGTTCCTGCTGGCCGGGCGGCGCGACGAGTTCGCGGCCGCGCTCTCCGTCGCCGCGGCGTGGGTGCTCGCCGTCACCGTGCTGTTGCAGATCGTCGCGCTGCTCGCGCGCAGCGAGGCGTGGCATCTGACCATCCAGGCGGCGGGCGGGACGGTCGACCGCCGCGTCCTCTATCGCGCGTCGAGCATGCAGGTCCTGGGCGGCGTGCTCAACGCGCAGCTGGCGGTCGCCGCGCGGATCGCCGCGCTGCGCCGCTCGTCCCCGGACGTCAGTCCGCAGGTGCCGACGCTGATCGCCGCCGAGTTTCCGATCCTCGCCGTCGAGGCGATGCTGGCCGCGCTGGCGTCGTTCACCCTGGTCGAGCCGCTCGGCCTGCCGTGGTGGCTGCCGCTCATCGGCCTTGCGGTGATCGGGACGGCCAGCGCCGGCCTGCGGCAGCTCGCCCTCCGGAAGGGCCGCGAGCTGTGGAGGGGCCTCGCCGTGCTCCGCAGCCTGAACGGCGGAAGCCGCGTTATCGGCTTCGTGCTGGTGGCCGTGTTCGCGCAGATCTTCCGCAACTGGCTGCTGCTGCATGCGGTCGGCGTCGATGCCTCGTTCTTCGACGCGATCGCGGTGCTGATCGCGGTCGTGACGCTCGCTCAACTTCCGGTCGGTCCCGGCGTCGGCGCCGCGGCCGCGGTGCTCATCCTCGGCAGCGACGGGGTGGCGGCGGCGGCGGCCGCCGGGGTGCTGATGACCGTGACGGGCACGGTCGGCGGACTGTGCTTCGCGGCGTGGGCCGGCGCCGACCGGCTCTGGTCCGTCAGTCGCCGGGCCGCGTTGCGGCGTGCTCGTGCCCGAGCCCAGCGGTCGCGCTGAGCGCACGGCCCCGTTTCAGACGATTACCGGAGACGAGTTCGCACCTGACGCGTCGAGATCCTCGCTGCCGCTTCGCGCGAGGAACAGTAGCCGCGCTGCTGGAATCACGCGCGAAATCGGAAGTGAACTGGGGCTTCGAGCTGTCGCTGTCGTCCCACAGACGGCGGTCGACCTCAGTTCCTGCTCGCTTAGGCCATTCGTGCAATGGAGCGCGAGCGGAGGGACGCTGCCTGATGGCTGACGGGGTTCCGGCTGTACTCAATGATTGGCAAGTTGTCGAAACTGACGGGGGCGTCGGGCTCGGGCACGAAATGGTCACGAATGCTTTACGACGGGGCGCTGGAAACTGCAGCCGAACGGGCCATAACGGGCCGATACGGAGTGTCACGAACCTCGCGAGGACGGCGCGAAACTCCTGCTCTCACGCGACGACGCGATATGCGCCGTCACGACGCTCCGCGATGATGATGAGCGAGGACGCCAAGTTCGCGCTCGGGTACTAGCCCCTGGAAATCGCGGGGTTTTTCCGAGCCAATGAGAGGCTTTCAGGCTAGAGGTGGGCGTTCCCGCTCAGGACAGCCATCGGGGAGCGAGGGCGGCACGCGACCGGCCTCTGTGCTCCTGCAACGCGCGGCGGGGAGCACTCAGTCGATCAAGGTGAAGCTGAAGAAGAAGCTCTGAGCTTCGCGGCTCAATCAGGGCGACCGGATCTCCACCGCCCTATCCCGGGGCCCCTCCGCCCTTCCGGCAGCTAGGGGGACGCGGTGAGCTGGCCTACTCCCGCAGCCCGGCGGCTTCGAGGGCTTCGGCATGGCTTTGGTATGCGCGACCCCACACGGCAAGACCATCGCGGTAGCGGGTGAGCCAGCCGATTGCCGTATCCAGCGTGACGCCGCTCCTGAACCGGGCGCGAAGGTGGCCGAGTGCGAGGACGGCGTCGCCGAGGTCCCGAACCTCCTCAACACTCGCCTCAAGCTCCTCGAAGGTGGCGTCCACGTTCGCCCACCACTGCCTGAGGCCCTCGTGACCGTGGTAGGCGTCATCGCCCTCAACCTGCGCCGTGAAGGGGTACCACTCGGCCTTGGGGTGCCAGATCTCCAGCATCGCCTCGATGTCGCGCCGGTTGTAGCCCTCGAGGGCCTTATGGAAGAGCTCGACGTTCTCCTGCGACATCGCTACTCCCGCAGCCCGGCGGCTTCGAGGGCCTCGTTGCGGTTCATGTACTCGACCACGCGGGCGGCCTTTCCCTCACGCATCGTGTAGAGGTGGGCCAACTCCATGTCGAGCGGGATTCCGCTTGCCGCTCCATGCCCAATGAAGCGGACCCACAACAACACCAGGTCTTGGTTCGCTCTGGCATCGAGGACCTCGACTCTCAGGTCGGGATAGGCATCGAGCCAGCTTGCGAACTGTCGCCTTACGGCACCGATCCCGCGATGCACGGCGGAGTCGGGATCCTCACGTGCGGCGTGGTATTCGGCGTCGGGATGCCAGAACCACAACTGTGGAGTCTTCTCGCCGGCGTTGAACCGGGCGTAGGCATCGAGCACGATTTCCACGTTCTCCTCCGACATCGCCCTACTCCCGCTTCGCGGCCACGTCTTGCGCCTCGCCGCGCTTTTCGACAATCCAGAAGTGTTGGTATTCCTTGACTACTTCTTCAACGCCTGGTTCGACGTCGATGGCTGTGTGCCCGGGCGCGACAGCGAAGCGCTCTGCTCGCGAGCGAACCTCTTGCCATTCCCGCTCGGATAGTTGTATGCGGACGCCGCAATCGATCCGCCAGCACTCGCATCGAAAACCTGCCGCCTGAAGGCCTCCCCTAAGCCACTCGGCTTTGCGCTCGTTGAGGTCCCGGAAGAAGGCC
Organism: uncultured Solirubrobacterales bacterium; assembly: GCA_963780305.1. Classification (GTDB taxonomy): domain Bacteria; phylum Actinomycetota; class Thermoleophilia; order Solirubrobacterales; family 70-9; genus CAVVYV01. The sequence goes on along the minus strand of CAWABN010000009.1, from coordinate 74,970 downwards.
TCGTTTTCCGCGATGCGCTTCTCCCGCGACATCGCTACTCCCGCAGCCCAGCGGCTTCGAGGGCCTCTTCCCAGGCCACGCCAGGCTGCCTAATCGAGGCAGACCTCGGCAGAGACCAGGTGGTCCCTAGAGAACCCGCTCACAACTGCGCCCAAGCAATATCCGCTTCATGGGGATCCTTCCCTCCAGGGGATTGGAGAACCCACCCTACTACCGCGTCCCGGCCCTGATCCCGAGGTTCTCCTGCGACATCGCCTACTCCCGCGGCCCGGCGGCTTCGAGCGCCTCGGCCCACTCGTTGAAGTACTCGACCCGCACAATCCTCCCACCCGAAGGGTATTGGGCTAACAGCCGAGGGACGCGCGTGCTGGATCGAGCTGCGCTGCACTGACACCCTTACCCTCGCCGCGAGATACTTCGGAGTCGACAACATCGAGACTCTGTTAATAACCGAAGAGGGAGGCACGGATGGCCACACCTGAACGTCGTAGTGGAATCGGCGGGATATCGATCGGGGGCATCCTCGTAATCATCGGGATCCTCACGATGATCCTTTGGAGCTTTTGGATCGGCCTGATCGTCCTGCTCGTTGGGCTAATCGCCTTCGGCGGTTTCGTTCGCGGCAGGTGGTACTGAAGCCCTCGAAGCCGCCGGGCCGCGGGAGTAAGTGATGTCGCGCGAGAACGTCGAGGCATTCAAGCGCGCCATTGCTGCCTACAACCGCCGAGACATCGACGCGTTCGTGGAGGAGTTCGACCCTGAGGTGGAGTGGCACTCGTTGATCCAAGCGATGTTCGGGGGCAAGGAGTCGGTGTTTCGGGGACACCGGGGCATGCGTGAGGGCGTGCAAGACATGGACGAGGCTCTCGCGGATCTGCAGGTCGAGTACTCGGAGATTCGCGATCTTGGCGAGAGGATCGTCGTATTCGGGCAAGTCCGTGGGCGCGGCAGGGCGAGCGGAGCGGAATTCGAATCGCCCCTCAACTGGGTGGTCGAGCTCAGAGGCGGCAGGGCGACGCGGTTGAGGGACTACCTCGACCCCAAGGATGCCCTCGAAGCCGCCGGGCTGCGGGAGTAGCCGATCACGAGCCTGGGTCTCCGGCCTCGTGAACGATTTCGCTAGGGCCCGTGCCCGCGAGGCGAGTGGCCGGCGAGCAGCCGGTGCGGTACCCGTGTGAGATGCGGTCTGCCTCCGATCAGAAACACGGAGATCAGGAAGCCCCCGAGGGCGAGGAACGCGTCGAGGCGGAAGGCCGCCTCGAGGCCCTCGACGAAGTTGCCGTCGCCCGACTCGATCAGCACGGTCGTGGTCAGCCCCAGGCCGACGGAGCCGCCGGCGATCTGGAACATGTAGACGATCGCCCCGGCAAGGCTTCGCTGGCCTTCCTCAACCGCGGTCACCCCGGCGGTCGTCGCCGTCGGGTAGAAGAGGCCGATGCCGAGGCCCATCAGGGCCAAGCCGGGCACGATCGCTCCATAGCTCTCCTCTGAGACGAAGGCCGCGATCAGCCCCGGGCCGAGGGTGATGCAGAGCGAGCCGACAACGGCAAGCGGCTTTGCCCCGAAGCGCTCATAGAGCGTCCCCGAGAGAAACGAGATCGTTGCGAAGGTGGCCATCATCGGCAGCATCCCCAGACCCGCCTCGATCGGGGAGAAGTCGAGCGCCTTGAGCATGAACTGCGGCAGGTAGAGCATCGCCGCGAAGAAGACCGCCGACATCAGCAGGATCGCGGCGCACGAGTAAGCGAAGTCTCGGTTTCGCATCACCGCCGCCGGGACCAGGGCGTGGGTCAGCGCCCGGCGCTCGGCGAAGAAGAAGAACACGAGCATCAGCACGAAGACCCCGAGCAGCCCGACGATCCGTGGGTCGCCCCAGCCGAACTTGATCACCTCGTCGAACGCGAGCAGCAGGGCAACCAGGCCGACGGAGATGCTGATGATTCCGGGGTAGTCGATCTTCGTGTCCACGGGCTGAGGACGCGGCTGATGAACCTCCCGCCAGGTGACCAGCACCGCGAACGCGGTCACCGGCAGGTTGAGGAAGAAGATCCAGCGCCAGCTGAGGACGTCAGTGAGGACGCCGCCGATCAAGGGCCCCGCGGCGTTGCCGATCCCTGCGGCGCCGAGGATCAGGCCACCGGCGAGGCCGGCGCGCGCATCGGGCAGGGCCGCGTAGGTCATGCCGAGGATCGCGGGCCACATCAGGGCACCGCCGATGCCCATCAGCACCCTGCTCGCAATCAGCCAGGCCTCGGTCTGGGCGACGCCGCCCGAGAGCGACATGGTCGCGAAGATGGCCGAGCCGACGAAGAACGCCCGCCGGCGACCGAAGAGGTCGGCGAGCCGACCGCCGGTGACGATCAGCACGCCGAAGGTAAGGGCGTAGGCGTTGACCACCCACTGCGCGGTGGAGACGTCGGTCTCGAAGTCCTCCTCGATCTGAGGGATGGCGACGTTGATCGCCGAGAAGTCGTTGGCGAGCACGAAGACCGCGATCCCCATCGCGATCAGAGCAAGCCAGGTGCCTCGCTCGATCGGCTGCTGGCTGGCGTCGCTGGCCACCGCGCGCACCCTATCCGCGGCGCCCGTCTGGAGCGAAATGCACGCTCGCTGGCGCTAGGCTGCGGATCATCGCTTCAAGGTCGACCGCACCACTCTGTGCCGCGATCGAGGCCGCGTTTCCCGACCGCCCCTTCGAGCTGCGGTTCTGGGACGGCAACCGGGTGGAGGCCACCCGGACGGGATCGACGATCACCTTCCGCTCTCCGGACGCGCTCGGGCACATCCTCAGGGCACCGGGCGAGCTGGGGCTCGGGCGCGCCTACGTCACCGGCGAGGTCGACGTCGACGACCTCGACGGGGTCATCGCCCTCCTCGGCCGCTGGCAGGCGCCCTCCCTGGGACCAATCGCGAAGCTCCGCCTGGGAACCGCGGCGCTGCGCGCGATGGGGCTGCGCCGCCTTCCGCACCCGCCCGCCGCCGAGCTGAGGCCGCACGGCTCGCGGCACAGCAAGCGCCGCGACTCCGAGGCGGTGCGCCACCACTACGACGTCTCCAACGAGTTCTTCGCCCTCTTCCTCGACGAGTCGATGACCTACAGCTGCGCACTATTCGAAGAGGGGACCGAGACCCTCGAGGAGGCGCAGACGGCAAAGCTCGAGCTGATCTGCCAGAAGCTCGAGCTCGAAGCCGGTCAGCGGGTGCTCGACATCGGCTGCGGCTGGGGCAGCCTCGTGATCCACGCCGCCCGCGAGCACGGCGTCTCGGCGCTTGGGATCACCCTGTCCCCGCCCCAGGCCGAGCTCGCCACCGAGCGAGCCCGCGAGGCCGGGGTCGGCGATCAGGTCGAGATCCGGGTGGCCGACTACCGCGACCTCGCCGATGACAGCTTCGACGCGGTCGCCAGCATCGGGATGGTCGAGCACGTCGGCGAGTCGCAGGCGGACGAGTACGGCCGCCAGATCGAGCGGGTACTGAAGCGGGACGGCCGGGTCCTCAACCACGGCATCGTCCGGGTCCCCGCAGAGAAGCACGGCGTCCACATCGGGGGCGAGTTCTCGAACCGCTACGTCTTCCCGGATGGGGAGCTGCTCGAACCTCTCCCGGATGCTCGCCTCTTTGGAGCGAGCCGGGTTCGAGACCCTCCACGTCGAGAACCTCCACACCGACTACGCCGAGACCCTTCGCCACTGGACCCAGCGCCTCGATCAGAACCTCGAACAAGCGGAGCGGCTAGCGGGGACCGAGCGGCTGCGGGTCTGGCGCCTCTATCTACGCGCCGCCCGAAACGGCTTCGAGGTCGGCAACACCTCCGTCTACCAGATGCTCTGCTCGCGGCCGCTAACCCAGCCGCCCTCAGCGATGCCGACCGGCGCCAGGCACCCGGAGGCGCGGCGGCGCGTCCCCGCCTGATCAAGATCCGCATTTCCGAGTGATCCAGATCAGCCTCGGGTGCGCATAATCGACACCGCCCGCCGCACAGGCAGGACGCCGTACGGGGGAAAAGGGGAAGGAACCGGCATCACGGAGGAGTGTCCGGAACCTAGGGAGCAAGAGGAGGGGCCGAGGCGGCCCCTCCTCTTCGCATGTCTGGTCCTGGCGGTGATCGCCGGCTTTCTCGCGCTCGATCACTTCTCCGGATTCACCGCGCAGCTCGCCCTCGGGGCGGCGACCTGGCTGGTCCTGCTCGCCTCCTGCGCCCCGCTCGGCGCCGACCAGCGGGCGCGGGTGGCGCTCGTCGTCCTGGTCGCCACCTCGGCGGAGGTCCTGGGGTCGGTGATCCTCGGCGCCTACACCTACCGCCTCGAGAACCTCCCCGCCTTCGTCCCTCCCGGGCACGGCCTCGTTTACCTGGGCGGGCTCGCGATCAGCCAGTCCGCCCTGGTGCGCCGTCACCGGCGGACCTTCCTGGTGGCGATGGGCGCCGTGGTCGCGGCATGGGCCGCGATCGGCCTGGTCGCGCTCGGGCGCACCGACGCCCTCGGCGCCCTCGCCGGGGCCCTGCTGATCTACGTGCTCGTCCGCGGCCGCGCCCCGACCCTGTACGCCGGCGTCTTCCTGATCGTCGCCTTCCTCGAGATCTACGGCACCTCGATCGGAGCCTGGCACTGGGCCCAGACCGTCCCCGGCACCCCGCTGCCCGCCGGAAACCCGCCGAGCGGGATCGCCAGCATCTACGTCCTCTTCGACATCTCAGCGATCGCCCTGGCGCCGCGCCTCCTCGCCGGCTTCCGCAGTTTCCGCCGCCTGCCACCGCTGGCGCGATTCGCCAACGCCTCGTAGCGGCTCCAGGAAGTTGCTCCGCGGCTGCTGACTCCGTCGGCCTGAAGCGGCATAGATTGGGGCAGTTACCAGTCGAACGGAGGACACCATGGAACTGGAAGGCAAGGTCGCGCTCGTCACCGGCGCAAGCGGTGGCATCGGCGCTGCGGTCGCGCGCAAGCTGCACGAAGCAGGCGCATCGGTCGGACTGCTCTCGCGGCGAGGCGACGACCTCGGGCTCGACCGTGCGCTCGGCTTGACCTGCGACGTCCGCGATCGCAACGCGGTCGGCACCGCCACGGATGCCGTAGTCGAACGCTTTGGCCGCCTCGACGTCGTCGTCGCGAACGCGGGCGTCGGCGCGTACGGGCCGTTCCTCGAGCTCGATCCGGAGCAGCTCGAGACGATGATCGACGTGAACCTCAAGGGCACTCTCTACACGGCGGCGGCGACGCTCCCCCACCTGATCGCCGCGGGCGAGGGGGACTTTCTCTCACTTGCAAGCGTGGCTGGCCTCCGCGCCTTCCCGGGCGAGGCCGTCTACAACGCGTCGAAGTTCGGCCAGCTGGGCTTCACGCGTGCCCTCGACCACGAGCTACGCGAGCGGGGGGTGCGAGCCACCTGCATCTGCCCCGGCGGCGTGAAGACGAACTTCGCAATCGGGACGGGCCGTACCGAGGGCGACCCCGCGCTCGAGGGCATGCTGACCGCGGACGAGGTCGCCGACGTGGTGCTGTTCACGGTCACGCGTCCCGGGCGCATGCGGATCCTGACCACCAGCTTCCGCCCGATGATCGAGGCGTCCTGGGGCTGATCGCGACCCTACCGTCGCGGGCGGTGGACTAAGCCGAAGATCGTCTCGCGGCTGCCGAGGGAAGCGAGGACACGCTCGGCGACGTCCTCGCCGGTGAAACCGACCTCGTCCCGCAGGATCGCCGGCTTGCCGTGCGGGACGTAGCGGTCAGGGAGGCCGATCCGCATCACCCGGGCGCGCTCCTCGTCTCGGTCCGCGAAGGCGTCCTCCAGGTGCTCGAGCACCGCCGAGCCGAAGCCGCCGGGCAGGACGTTCTCCTCGATCGTCACCAGGAGGTCGTGGTCGGCGGCGAGCCTCTCGGTGCAGCTCTGCGTCGAGCGGCTTCGCGAAGCGTCCATCGGCGACGGTCGGCTCGAGGCCGCGGTTGCGCAGGATCTCGGCGGCGCGCAGCGCCACCTGAACGCCGTAGCCGTAGCCGAGCAGCGCCACCCGCTCGCCCGGGAGCAGGTATCTCCCCCTTGCCGATCTCGATCTCCTTCGGCTCGTCCGGCATCGGCGCGCCCTCGGCGGCGCCCCGCGGATAGCGGAAGGCGATCGGGCCGTCGTCGTAGGCGAGCGCGGTGCGAAGCATGTGGACCAGCATCGCCTCGTCGCGCGGCGCCATCACCACCACGTTCGGCAGCGGCCGGAAGTAGGAGATGTCGAAGGCGCCCTGGTGGGTGGGGCCGTCGTCGCCGACGAGGCCGGCGCGGTCCATCGCGAAGACGACGTTCAGCTTCTGGAGGCAGACGTCGTGGACGAGCTGGTCGAAGGCGCGCTGGAGGAAGGTCGAGTAGATCGCGCAGACGGGCTTCGCCCCCTGAATCGCGAGTCCGGAGGCGAACAGGACCGCGTCCTGCTCGGCGATGCCGACGTCGTAGTACTGCTCGGGCAGCGCCTTGTGGAGCTTGTCGAGGCCGGTCCCCCCGGCCATCGCCGCGGTGATCCCGATCACCCGCGGGTCCACCCTCGCCTCGGCAACCAGGGCGTCCGCGAACACCGCCGTGTACTGGGGCGGCGCCTTCGGCGGCGGCTTCTCGAGCTTCTCGATCTTCTCGGGCGAGTCCGACTCGCTGGACCGGGACCGGCTTAGATCCGGCGGCGGTTTCTGTGGCCGCCGTTGTGCTGGTCTTCGGGGCGGGCTTGCCGTTGACGATCGAGCCCGGCTTCGCGGCGTGCCACTTCTCCATCCCCTCGAGACCGCCCTCCTCGGCGGGCTCGAAGCCCTTGCCCTTGACCGTTTGGATGTGAACGACGACCGGCCGGTTGGCGTCAAGGGCGCCGCTCAGAGCCCGGCGCAGGGCGCCGACGTCGTGGCCGTCGACGACGCCGACGTAGGCGAGGTCGAGCTCCTCGAAGAACAGCCCCGGGGCCCAGTAGGCCTTGATCGCCGCCTTCACCTCGGGGCCGAGGCGCTCGAATTGCCTTCCGAGGCCAAGCGGCAGCTGGGTGAGCCGCTCCTCGGTCTTCGAGCGGGCCTCGTACAGCTTCGGGTTCAGCCGCACTCGCTGGAAGTAGCGCGAGATCGCGCCGACGTTGGGCGAGATCGACATCCCGTTGTCGTTGAGCACGACCACGATCGGGGTCTGGAGACCGCCGGCGTTGTGAAGCGCCTCGTAGGCGACCCCGCCGGTGAGCGCCCCGTCGCCGATCACCGCGACGACCTTTCCGTCCTCGCCGATCCCGTGGCGCATCGCCTCCTTGAGGCCGACGGCGTAGCCGATCGAGGTGGAGGCGTGGCCGGCGCCCATGATGTCGTGCTCGGACTCGAAGACCGAGCAGAACGGGGCCAGCCCCTTGTACTGGCGGATCGTGTCGAGGCGGTCGCGGCGGCCGGTCAGCACCTTGTGCGGATAGGCCTGGTGGCCGACGTCCCAGAGGATCTTGTCGCGGGGCGAGTCGAGGAGGCTGTGCAGCGCGGTCGCCAGCTCGCAGGTCCCGAGGTTGGCGCCGAAGTGGCCGCCGATCTCGCCGATCGTGTCGATGATCAGCTCGCGCGACCTCCTGGGCGAGCTGCTGAAGCTGGTCGTCGGAGAGGCTCGTCGAGGTCGTCGGGGCCATCGATCGACTCGAGCAGGCGCTCGGCGGTCGTCAGAGTGGCTTGGCGTCTCTGTGGTCAGTCAGGTGTGGCGGGTGTGGATGAAGTCGGTGATTCTGGCCAGGTCGTCAGTCCGGGCCGTCCGCCTCGGCGAGCGCCTGGCGAGCGTTGCGGTGCGACTCGGAGGCCAGCTCCCTCGCCCTCTCGAGGCCGAAGGCGCTGACGTAGGTGAGCTTGCCATGCCTTTCGTCGCTACCGCTGGGCTTGCCGAGCTCCTCGTCGCTTCCCGTCACGTCGAGGATGTCGTCGACGATCTGGAACAGGACGCCGAGCTCTTCGGCGAAACGTGCGGTAAGGAATTCTGGCAGTTTCCGGGACATCACCCAGCTCCAGTACGACGCCGACGCTCGCACCGATCAGTCGCCCGGTTTTCAGCGCGTGCATCTCGCGAAGGCGCCTGGGGATCGGGCGGCAGGCCCTCACGTGCTTTCTCCGGGTCGCGCGCGTCGAACGTGGTGACGTCCACGTACTGGCCGCCGACCATCCCGCCGACGCCCGTGGCGCTGACCAGCTCGCCGAGCGCCGCCAGCACCCGCGCCGGGCTCGCCCTGCTGGCGCACGCAGAAGAGCCGCATCGCCTCGGCGAACAGGCCGTCGCCGGCGAGGATCGCGACGTCCTCGCCGAACTTGACGTGCGAGGTCGGCATCCCCCGCCGGAGCTCGTCGTCGTCCATCGCCGGCAGGTCGTCGTGGATCAGCGAGTAGGTGTGGATCAGCTCGATCGCCGCCGCCGCCGGGAGGACGCCCTCCGGGTCGAGGCCGATCGAACGCGCGGTGGCGAGAGCCAGCACCGGTCGGGTCCGCTTGCCGCCGGCGAGCAGCGAGTAACGCATCGCCTCCTCGAGGCCATCCGTAGCGGGCGATTCGGAGAACCGCAGTCCATCGAGATAGGACTCGACCAGCTCCCGGAGATCCTCGGGGTATTGGCCCATCGGATCGATCAGGCGTCGCGACTCTCGGCCGCGGCCTGCAGCGCGCTCTCGACTGCTCGCCCTGCCTGGGAGGCGAGCTCCGATGCCTCCCGCACCAGCTCCGCTGCGCGATCCTCCGGCGGCTCGGCGTCGAGCTCGTCGGCGATCCGCTCGAGCCGTGCGGTTACCGCTTCCAGATCCGGCGCGCTCCGCTCCATCCCGGCCAAGGTAGTCGATCGGGCGCGCCCACTGATCGCTGGCCCTTCGGGTGAGCTCAACCTCCCTTTTCGTGCTCCTGCAATCAGCGAACCAAATTGGGTAGGTCGGCGATCGAGTCCACGGTCGCGGTCGGCTCGATCCCGGAGGCGCGGACATCCTCCTCACGGTACTTGCCGGTCCGCACGAGGATCCCCGCGATCCCTGCGTCGAGCGCGCCGCCGACGTCGGCCTCGACGTCGTCGCCGACCATCGCCGCCCGGTCCGCGCTCACCCCGAGGTCGCCGAGCGCAAGCTCGAAGAATGCCGGCGAGGGCTTCCCCACAACCTCGGCTTCCCGACCCACCGCGTATTCGAGGGCGGCGACGAACGGGCCGGCGTCGAGCGAGAGCCCCTCGGCCGTCTCCCAGTAGCGATTCTTCTGCAAGGCGATCAGAGCGGCCCCGTCCATCAGCCGACGGAAGGCCCGATTGAGCACCTGGTAGTCCCAGCGATCGCCGAGATCGCCGACGATTACGGCGTCCACCCCGCCCTCGGACTCCTCGAGGCCCTCGAGGTCCTCGCGGAGCTCATCGAGCACAACCAGGGCGACGGAGTCGTGGCCCGCCTCCTCGCAGCGCCGCCGGGCGAGCGTCGCCGGGGTCAGCAGCTCGGCGGGATCTGCCTCGATCCCGAGGCGATCGAGGCGCTCCAGGATCGAGCGTCGCGGGCGCATCGTCGTGTTGGTGACGAGGCGGATGGGAAACCCGGCCTCGCGCAGCTGCTCCAGCGTCTCGGCCGCACCGGGGACCGCCTCGTCCTGGACGTAGATCACTCCGCTGAGGTCGAGGAGGAGCGCCTCGACTCCGTCGAGGCGCTCGCTCACGCGGGGTTCCCGACCGCGGCGCCGAGGATGCCGTTGACAAAGCCGGGTGCCTCGGCCCCGCAGTACTCCTTGGTCAGCTCGATCGCCTCGTCGATCGCCACCTCCACCGGGACGTCGTCGCGATGGAGGGCCTCGTAGAGGGCGACGCGCATGATGTTTCGCTCGAGCGGTGCAATTCGCTCCAGGGACCAGCCCTCCGAGTAGCGCGCGATCAGCTCGTCGAGCTCCTCGCGGTGGGCCTGGACACCCTCCACGAGCTCGCGCGTGAACGGCTTCGCTCCCTCGAGCATCTCCTCGAGCGGCCGGCCGGTGACCTCGTACTGGTAGAGGGCGAAGACGGCATCCCTTCTCTGGTCCGAGCGACGCACGTCATAAGGCTAGATCAGGCGGGGGCGCTATCTGGAGGGGACAATAGATCCGGCGGGATCCGGGTCGCCCCCCTAGGCGCGGGAGACGTACTCGCCGCTGCGGGTGTCGACCCGGACCCGTTCGCCCTCGTTGATGAACAGCGGCACCTGGACCACCACCCCGGTCTCCAGGGTGGCGGGCTTCGAGCCGCCGCCGGAGGCGGTGTCGCCCTTGAGGCCGGGATCGGTCTGGGTCACCGCCAGCTCGACCGCGCTCGGCGGCTGTGCCCCCGTCGGGCGATCGTCGACGAAGAGCAGATCGACGTCGGAGTTCGGCGGTACCCACTGGAGGGCGTCCCCCACGACCGACTTCGGGATCTCGGTCTGGTCGTAGCTCGAGTTGTCCATGAACACGGCGTTGTCCCCGGACTCGTAGAGGAACTGCATCTTCTTCGTCTCCGTCCGGACCGGGCGGAACTTCTCGCCCGCCTTGAAGGTCTTGTCGATCACCGCGCCGTCCTCGACCCTCTTCAGCTTCGAGCGGACGAAGGCACCGCCCTTGCCGGGCTTCACGTGCTGGAACTCGACGATCCGGAAGACCTTGCCGTCGACCTCGATGTGGGTGCCGTTCTTGAATTGGTTCGTGCTGATCAAGTCGGATCAATTTAGCCGTCGCGGTCGGCCGCTTCGATCTGGATCGCGAGCACCCGTGCCTACAATCGAGTCAGCGTGACCCCGCGGGGCACTGATTGGAGCCTGGCGCTTCTGGTCTCGGTGCTGTTCGCCACCGGGCTGCTCACCTGGTTCAGCGGCGGCGAAGGGAGCGCCTGGGTGTTCGCCGCCCACGGCATCGCCGGTGGTGCGCTGGCGATCCTCGTCGGCTGGAAGTTGCGGCGGGTGGGTAGGCGGGTGCTCACCCCGAGCAGCTGGGACCGCCGTGTCAGCGCGGGGCTGGCGGTGCTGGCGCTGGTGGCGCTGACCCTGCTCTCGGGCTGGGTCTGGAGTGCCTTCGGGGGTGTCGATCTCGCCGGCTACACCCTGATCGCCTGGCACACGCTGCTCGGGGCGCTGCTCACCCTTGCCGTAGCCGTACACCTCGGGTTCCGCGCCAAGCGTCCCCGGCGCCGCGACATCGCCGGCCGGCGGCAGCTTTTCGAGGCCGCCGCGATCGGTCTCGGGGGCGTGATCGCTTGGCGCGTGCAGCGCCCGCTGTCTGCCGCGCTCGGACTGCCCAGCGCCGACCGTCGCTTCACCGGCTCCTATGAAGCCGACTCGTTCGCTGCCAACGCGTTTCCGACCACCTCCTGGGTCGCCGACGACCCCAAGCCGCTCGACTCCCGCTCCTACCGGCTGGCGGTCGAGGGAGAGGTGGCGCGCCCGCTCTCACTGCGGCTCGAGGAGCTCGACGGCGACTACGAGCTCGTCGCGACACTCGACTGCACCGGAGGCTTCTACTCCGAGCAGCGCTGGTGCGGGGTCAGGCTTGGCCAGCTGATCGACCGTGCCGGGGCGGCTCCTGACGCACAACACATCCGGGTCGTCTCCGTCACCGGGTATCGATGGAGCTTCTCGCTCGCCGACGCCCGCGAGATGCTGCTCGCAACCAGGGTCGGCGGCGAGCCACTGTCGCACGGGCACGGGGCGCCGGCGCGATTGGTTGCCCCCGGGCGGCGTGGCTTCCAGTGGGTGAAGTGGGTCACCAGGCTGGAGTTGCGCTCGGAGCCCGATCCTGGCGCATTCCCGTCGACGATCCTCAGCAGCTTCAGCGCCGCCGGCCGAGGCGCATAGGCTCGCCCGGTCGGGGCCCAGGCGCGGCCGGGAGTTCCGGCTATCCAGGTCCGGCGTGGGACGATGCGGTCCGTGGCGACGGCGAGCGAGAGGCATGCCCCGCGGTTGAGCGCCGCCCTCCGACAGGACGAACGGGTGCTGCCGCTCGAGCTCTTCTTCGACCTCGTCTTCGTCCTCGCAATCACCCAGTGCACGAACCTGATGTCCAACGACCCGACCTGGGGCGGGCTCGGCAAAGGCACGCTGGTGCTGGGGTTGCTGTGGTGGACATGGGTCGGGTACGCCTGGCTCACCAGCGTCCTCGACCCCGAGGAAGGAGCGGTGCGGCTCGTTCTCTTCGCCGCGATGGCCGGGCTGTTGATCCTCGCGATCTCCGTCCCGGAGGCATTCGGCGGCCTGGCGTTCGAGTTCGCGATCGCCTACGGGGTCGTTCGCGCCGCCCAGATTGGGCTGTTCCTGCTGGCGAGCCGGGACGATCCGGCCCTGCGACGGTCGATCTGGGGACTGGCGGTCGGCACCGCCATCGGGGTCGGGATCGTGATCGCCGGGGCGTTCCTCGACGACCTCGGGCAGGGCGCGGTCTGGGCGCTGGCGCTGGCGCTCGACATGAGCGGGCCGTACCTGTTCGGGTCCGAGGGCTGGAAGCTCGTCCCCGGCCACTTCGCCGAGCGCCACGGCCTGATCATCATCATCGCCCTGGGGGAGTCGATCGTCGCGATCGGGGTCGGCGCCGGGACCAGCCTCACCTGGGGGATCGCCGCGGCGGCGGCGCTGGGGGTTGCCTTGGCGGCGGCGATGTGGTGGCTCTACTTCGACGTGGTCGCGCTCGTCTCCGCCCGTCGGCTGGCCCGGACGCCAGAGGGGCGCGAGCGCAACGAGCTGGCCCGGGACTCCTACTCCTACCTGCACTTCCCGATGGTGGCCGGGATCGTTCTCTTCGCCCTCGGCCTGAAGAAAACGCTCGGCCATGTCGACGATCCCCTCGACCTCGTACCCGCCTTCGCCCTCCTCGGAGGGGTCGCGATCTATCTCCTCGGGCTGGTCGCCTTCCGCTATCGCCACGTCCACTCGATCAACCGCCAACGCCTGGCCCTCGCCCTGGTGCTGTTCGCCCTGATCCCAGCCGCCACCGAGCTTCCGGCTGTGGCGATCCTCGCCCTCGTCAACGTGCTGATCTGGGTGATGATCGCCTACGAAACCCGCGGCTACGGCGAGGGCCGTGCCCGGGTCCGTCACGGGGACGAGGCGCCGGCGGCCCGCTAGCTGAAGATCTCGGCGCCGACTGTCGCCGTCGGTCGCTGGACTTAGAGTCCCGGCCGTGCCGACGCTCGCGGTCACCGCCCCGATCGACGAGGTCTCCCTGCTGGTGATCGTCGGGGTGGCGGCGCTCGCCGCGCTCCTGACGATGCTGCTGGCGCCGCGGCTGACGATCCCCGTGGTGGTGCTGGAGCTGCTCCTCGGGATCGTGGTCGGCCCCGACGTGGCGGGGATCGCCGAGGTCGACCCGACCACGGACTTCCTCGGCAATCTCGGCCTGGGGATGCTCTTCTTCTTCGCCGGCTACGAGATCGACTTCAACCGGATCAGGGGCCAGCCGATGAAGCTGGCGGGCCTCGGCTGGGCACTCTCCCTCGTCATCGCCTACGGCATCGGTGGTGCACTCGCGGCGGCCGGGGTGGTCCTCTCCTACCTCTACACAGGATCGGCAATGGCGACGACGGCGATCGGCACCCTGATCCCGATCCTCAGCGACGCGGGCGAGATGAAGACCCGCTTCGGTACCTACCTGCTGGCGGCGGGAGCGGCCGGGGAGTTCGGTCCGATCCTTTTGGTCACCCTGATCCTCTCCGGCTCGCAGCCGCTCCACGAGGCCCTGATCCTGATCCTCTTCGTCGCCCTGGCGGTGCTGACCGGGGTTGCGGCGGTGCGCTCCGCCTGGAAGGGGTGGCCGCTTGTCGAGCGCACCTTCGAGACATCGAGTCAGCTGGCCGTGCGCCTTGCCGTGGTCCTTGTTTTCGGGCTGGTGGCGCTGGCGGCGGAGCTCGGGCTTGACCTGCTGCTCGGCGGGTTCGTCGCCGGGATGATCACCCGGGTGGCGCTGCGGGGGCGCGAGGTCGGCGTCTTCGACTCGAAGCTGACCGCGGTTGGGTACGGCCTCCTGATCCCGTTCTTCTTCATCACCAGCGGGATGAACTTCGACCTCGACGCGCTCACCTCGAGCGCCTCGGGAATGCTGAAGCTGCCCCTGTTCCTGGCGCTCTTCCTGGTCGTGCGAGGGACGCCGGCGCTGCTGCTCTACCGGGGCGCCCTCGACGCCCGCGAGCGATTGGCACTTGCGTTCTTCTCGGCAACCGAGCTCCCACTGGTCGTCGCAATCACCACCGTCGCCACCGAGACCGGCCACATGAAGAGCTCGACCGCCGCCGGCCTGGTCGGGGCGGCGATCCTCTCGGCGCTGGTCTATCCCTTGATCGGACTGCGACTGCGTCGAGGGGAGGAACCGAAGGAGGGACCTCTCGAGCCCGAGATCGCCGCCGCCTGAACGGACGCTGGTTCAGCCCACAAGCTGGAGCTCCTTCGGCAGCTCGCTCAGGTTGCGGTGGCCCTCCGCCGTAACCACGACCAGGTCCTCGATCCGGACGCCGAAGCGGCCGGGGACGTAGACGCCCGGTTCCACCGTGACCACGTTTCCCTCCCGCAGCTCGTCCTCGGAGGTGGCGGCGAGGCGGGGTCCCTCGTGCACCTCCAGCCCGACGCCGTGGCCGGTGCCGTGGCCGAAGCGCTCGCCGTGGCCGGCCTCGTCGATCATCGTCCGCGGAACCGAGTCGACCTCCTTGCCGCCGGCTCCGGGCTTCACCGCCTCGAGGGCCGCCTCCTGGGCTCGCCGGACCAGCTCGTAGACCTCCCGGGCCTCGTCGTCGAGCTCGCCGGTGGCGAACGTGCGGGTGCAATCCGAGCAGTAGCCCTCGAGCTGGGCGCCCATGTCGAAGACGACCAGCTCGTTTCGGCCAATCTGGCGCTCGCTCGGCTCGGCGTGAGGCAGGGCGCCGTTTGCGCCGGCGGCGACGATCGGCGGAAAGGAGGGCTCGGCGCCCAGCTCGCGAATGCGCGCTTCGCAGGCCCGCGCGAGGTCGCGCTCGCCTCTGCCGGCCAACCCCCGCTCGAGGGCCCAGCGGTAGACGCCGTCGGCGAGCTCGGCGGCGGCGGCGATCCGCTCGACCTCCTCCGGCTCCTTCACCGCGCGCAGCTCCTCGACCAGGTCGCCCGCCGGCACCAGGTCCACCCCTTCGCCAACGGCCTCGCGCAGCCGCTTCAGCTGGCGGACGCTGAGCTTCGCGTCTTCGAACCCGACCCGTCCGCGCATCCGCTTGGCGATCTGCGGCAGCAGCTCGCGCTCGGCCGCTGGCCGCTCCCACTCGGGACCCACCTCCTCCGCGGCGCGCTCGGTGTAGCGGAAGTCGGTGAAGAAGAGCCGGAGCTCGGGGCCGACCAGGCAGGCGCCGTTGGTGCCGGTGAACCCGGTCAGGTAGCGGACGTTGGTGAGGTCGGAGACGAACAGCATCTCCAGCTCCCGCTCGCCGACCAGCTCCCCGAGCCGTTCTCCCCGGGTCATATCCCGAGCTTGCTTCGCGATCAGCTCGAGCGCCTCCCGGTAGCCGTCAGCGCCCTTGCCGGAGATCCGAGCAAAGACGAGATCTAGATCCTCGAACACCGACTTCCGCCTCCACTTCTCGCGCCTGCTGATGTCGGAGATGTGGACCTCGACCGTGGGCACCGCCGCGAACTCGAAGGCGTCGCGGATCGCGTAGGAGTAATGGGTCCAGGCGCCGGCGTTGACGATCGCGGCGTCGGCGATCTCGGGAAGCCGGTGGATGTGCTCGACGAACTCTCCCTCGCTGTTGGAATCGAAGAAGGCGGCCTCGAGGCTGAGGTCCCTGGCGAAGCGCTTCACCTTCACCTCCAGCTCCGGCAGGGTGAAGTCGCCGTAGTGGAGGGGATCGCGGCCACCGAGCATGTCGAGGTTGACGCCGTGGAGCACCTGGACCCGGTTCCGCGTCGTGGTCATCCCTGAACCAGCTCTTCCACCGCGGCGCGCACCCTATCGTCGGCAACCGGCTGGCCCCAGCGCGGCTCGCCCGGCTGCTCGAGGAGGACGAAGCCGAGGCCCTCGCTGGTGCGCTTCTTGTCGCGGCCGATCGCCTCGATGACCCCGTCGACGCTGACCGCCGCATCGAGCATCGTCGGCAGGCGCTGCTCGGCGAGCAGGTCGGCAACCTCCGCCCTCAGGCCCTCGGCATCCGAGAGGCGGAGCGCCGCCAGCAGGCCGAGCCCCACCGCCTCGCCATGGCGGTAGCGCCGGTAGCCGGTCTCGGCCTCGATCGCGTGGCCGACGGTGTGGCCGAGGTTGAGCACCGCGCGGCGGCCGGAGTCGCGCTCGTCCTCGGCGACGATCTGGATCTTGGTGCGGGCGCAGTCGAAGATCACCTCCTCCAGCTCGCCGGGGTCGAGCTCGCGGATCTCGCGCACGCGCTCCCACAGCGGTCCCCCGGCGATCAGCGCGGTCTTCAGCACCTCGACCCACCCCGCGGCGAGCTCCTCCCGCGGCAGCGTGCCCAGAGTGCTGGGATCGGCCAGCACCGCCAGCGGCTGGTGGTAGGCGCCGATGTAGTTCTTCGCCTCCGGCAGGTCCACCCCGGTCTTCCCGCCGTAGGCCGAGTCCACCTGGGCGACCAGGGTGGTCGGGACCTGAATCAAAGCCACTCCGCGCTGATAGGTCGCGGCGCAGAAGCCGCCCAGATCCCCGACGACGCCGCCGCCGAAGGCGAGGAGGCAATCGTCGCGCCTGGCGCCGGCTCGGGCCAACTCGCCCAGAACCCGCTCGGCCTCGGCGAGAGTCTTCGACGCCTCGGAGCCCTCCACCTCGATCGTCGCCTCCCCGGCTGGCAGCAGCCTTTCGTGGAGCGAAAGCACTTCGGCGTCGGCGATCCGGAAGACGCGCTCGGGCAGGGCGCCGGGGGCGAAGGCCCGGGCGCGGTCGAAGAGCGAGATCGCGCCCTCCCCGACCGCGGCCGGGTAGGAGCCCGTCGCCGAGTCCGCCCAGATCAGCCGCACCCCGGGAGCCTCGCTTGCCGCGGCGAGCCAGGGCGCCGCCGGGCCCCCGGCCTCGCCCGCCCGGGACGGCAGGATCGCGCGGGCGGCCTCCTCGTACAGCGGCCTTCGCTCCGCGAACCGGCGGGAGAACTCCTGACGATCGATGGCGAGCGGGCGATCGCGATCCCTTGGCCCGCTCCCAGGCCGTCTCCTCGTCGACATCGCACCAGACCGGCATGTGCTCGCGCAGCGCCTCGCGCACCGCCTCGCTCTCGATTGCCCCGCCCCCGAGGGCGACGACGGACGATGCTCCGCCGACCTGGCCGGCGAGCGCATCCAACGCGGATACCACCAGCCGTTCCTCCCGGCGCCTGAACTCGACCTCGCCCTCGCGCTCGAAGAAGGAGGAAATCGGCTCGCCGAGCTCGCGTTCGAGCAGCTCGTCGGTGTCGATGACGCCGAGCCCGAGCCGTGCGGCGATCGCCTCGGCGGCCCTGGTCTTGCCCGCCGCCATGAACCCGATCAGAACGATTCCGTGGTGGGAGTGCTGCTGGGCTACCTCCGCCATCCGATCCGCTCCTTGTAGGCCGCGATCGCCGAGAGCACGTCGTCGATGTGGTCGCCGCCGAACTTCTCGCGGTAGGCGCCGGCGAGGACCAGGGCGACCATCGCCTCCCCGACGACTGCGGCGGCGGGGACGACGGTCGAGTCGGTGCGCTCGCGCATCGCTTGGGCGGGCTCCTTGGTCTCGGTGTCGACCGAGCGCAGCGGCTGGGTCAGGGTCGAGATCGGCTTGATCGCCGCTTTCACCACCAGCGGCTCGCCGTTGCTCATCCCGCCCTCCAGGCCGCCGGCCCGGTTGGTCTCGCGATACCAGCCCATCTCTTCCGACCAGAAGATCTCGTCGTGGGCCTCGGAGCCCGGACCCCCCGAGACCTCCCAGGCCTCGCCCAGCGAGACGCCCTTCACCGACTGGATCGAGCAGACCGCCTGGGCGAGGCGGCCGTCGAGCTTTTCCCGCCAGGAAACGTGGGAGCCGAGTCCCGGCACGAGGCCGAAGGCGCGGACCTCGAACTTGCCGCCCAGCGACTCGTTCTCCTTTCGCAGCCTGTCGATCTCGTCGACCATCCGCGCGGAGGCATCGGGGTCGAGGCTGCGGACCGGGTCCTCGTCCACGGCGGCGAAGTCCTCGGGGGAGAGATCGTCTCGCTCGGGGACGCTCACCGAGGCGATCTGGATCACGTGGCTGTGGACGCTGACGCCGACGGCGTCGAGGAAGGCGCGGGCGAGCGAGCCCGCCGCGACCCGGGCGGCGGTCTCGCGGGCGCTGGCGCGCTCGAGCACGTTGCGGACGTCGCGGTGGCCGAACTTGAGCGCCCCGGCGAGGTCGGCGTGCCCGGGGCGCGGCAGGTGCGATTCCTCGACCTCGGCCTCGACCGGCCAGGGGTTCATCCGCTCCTCCCAGTTCGGGTAGTCGCGGTTTGCGACCAGGACCGCGATCGGGCTTCCCAGGGTGCGCCCGTGGCGCACCCCGGAGCGGATCTCGACCGCGTCGCTCTCGATCTTCATCCGCCCGCCGCGGCCGTGACCGAGCTGGCGACGCGCCATGTCGCGATCGAGCGCCGCGCGCTCCAGCCGAAGTCCGGCGGGCAGGCCCTCGACGATCGCGACCAGGCCCGGGCCCGTGCGACTCGCCCGCTGTGGTGAATGTGAGGGTCACGCGCCCAGCGTAAAGCGCCGCGTCAGGGGGCTCCGGGCTGCCCCTTTCAGTCGACGGCGAGATTCGCGACCAGGATGGCGAGCGCCCCGAGGGAGAGGAAGGGCGCGAACGGGATCGTGCGCGAGCGCGCGGACCAGCCGTGGCGGGCGACCAGCGCGAGGCCCAGGAGCGAGCCGGAGACGAAAGCGACCAGCAGCGCCGCAATCACCCCGCGGCCGAGATAGAGGCCGAGCACCGCCGCCAGCTTCACGTCACCGAGGCCCATCGCGCCGGGACGGATCAGCGCCGCCGTCAGGAGGAAGCCGCCGGCGCCGAGCGCGGCGACCCCCCGCTCGGGAAACGAGGCGGGGTCGAGCATCGCCGTCAGGGGGACGACGATCAGTGTCGCCACCGCCAGGGCCTTGTCTGGGACGAGCCGCGTCCGCAGGTCGGCGACGGTGACCGTAAGGAGGAGGGCGAGCAGCGAGGCGTCGGCGAACGCGGCGGCCATATCGTTGAGAGCCGCGTGAGTGACGATCTCTTCCCCCCGCCCAACTCTGTCTGATGGCCGCCCGCCGACTGTTGATCGTGATGCTGATCCTGCTCGGGCTCTCGACCCTGGCCGCCGCCCTGGTGCCGCCGCAGGCGCTGCGCGAGGACACGACCGGGTCGACCTCGACCGCCGAGGAGACCGAGACCGCGCCAACCGACACCGTGCCCCGCGGCAGGAGCCTCAAATTCAAGCTTCGAGTCGGCGGCAAGACCATCCCGGTCGTCTCCTGCCCCGTGGCGAAACGTCGCGCCGGTGCATGCGAGCCGCTCAGGGTCGGTGACCAGCTCACCCTGGTGGTCAGCTCGAGGAAGGCGGACGAGCTGGAGGTGCCGGCGTTCGGCCTGGTCGATGCCGTCGGGCCGAACGAGCCGGCCCGCTTCGAGATCCTCGTCACCTCCCCCGTCAGTTACAAGATTCGCTTCGTCTCGACCGGCCGGATCGCCGCCCGGATCGAGGTGGAGAAGCCCGCCGGAGAGAAGTCGGGGAAGAAGAAGCCCGGCGAGAAGCGGGGCGCTAAGTCTCGAGCTCCCGCGGAACCAGATCGACCTTGAGGAAGCGACCGTCGCGGACCAGCTCGACCTGAACCCCCTTGCCGATTCGGTCGGCGACCATAAGCCTCTGCAGGTCGCCGACGTCCGCCATCGGCTCGCCGTCGACGGCGACGATCAGATCCTCGGCGCGAAGGCCGGCCCGGGCGGCGGGGCTGCCGCCGACCACCTCGACCACCTCGATCCCCGCCTCGCGCCCAACCCGGGAGGACACCCGCGGGGGCAGCGGGCGAGAGCCGCCGACGATCCCGATGTAGGCACGGCGGACCCTGCCCTCGCTCATCAGCGAGGAGATGATCTTGTGGGTCGCGGCGTTGATCGGAACCGCGAGGCCAAGGCCGACTCCGGCGACGGCGGTGTTGATGCCGACCACCCTGCCGAGGCCGTCGGCGAGGGCGCCGCCGGAGTTGCCGGGGTTGAGCGCAGCGTCGGTCTGGATCACGTTCTCGACCAGCCTCCCGGCCGAGCCGGTGCTGGTGGGAAGCGCGCGTCCCAACGCCGAGACGACCCCGGCGGTGACCGTCCCGGCGAGCCCCATCGGGCTGCCGATCGCCACCACCAACTGGCCGACCCGGAGCGAGTCCGCATCGCCTAGTCCGGCCGGCTCGAGGTCGGTTGCATCGGCGCGAACCACGGCCATGTCCGAGAGTGGATCGGCACCGACCACTTGGGCACGGAACTCGCGGCCGTCGGAGAACGAGGCACCAAGAGCTCCATCGGCCCCCTGCACCACGTGCGCTGCGGTCAGCATGTAGCCGTCGGGAGAGATCGCGACGCCGCTGCCGGCGCCCTCGCGACGACCCCGGCGGGTGCGGTGGGGAACGGCGAGGTGGGCGACGGAGGGCCCGAGACGCTCGGCAACCCCGGATACGGTGCGGGAGTAGGCATCGAAGGCGTCCGCGTCAGGCAGGCGTTCGGCTGGTGTGGCGGGCTCCGCCGACCCCTGGCCATTCGAGATCAGGTTCAGGCCCCCGGTGATCAGTCTCAGCTTGGGCACTAACGAAAAGTTAGCACGCCTCACTTATGGACCGATTGCGCTGAAGGTCTCGGGACCGGGCTTGTAGCCGCGGGCGCGGCCGAGAACGCCGAGAACAGTGACCGCTCCCTTGACGACCAGGCGGGGGCCGGCGAGCCGAAAGCTGTCGTCGTATTCGCTGAGGAGGGCGCCGAAGGCGAGCGGCCCGGGCATCCCGTTGCGGCCCACCCGGCCCTCGCGATGGAGGGCGTCGATCGAGCGGAACCACCCCTCGGTCCGAAGGGCGGGCCGCGTCTGCCAGATCACCCGGGCCGGCTGCTCGTGGGGGTTCCACATCTGGTGGGGTGTGCCTTGCGGAATGTCGAGCACCTCGCCCGGACCAAGGTCGCGCTGCTCGCCACCGACCTTCGCCCGCAGCGTGCCGTCGATGACCTCGAAGTGCTCGTCCTGCGCCGGGTGATAGTGAGCCGGCGGCGCCTTGCCCCCGGGACCGTAGCTCCCCTCCACCTCGAGCACCTCCGGGCTGCTCTGGCGTATGGTCACCGACTCGGTCGGCGTCAGCTTCAGTGTCTCCGCCATCCCATCCTTCATTTACCCGGCCCTGGCCCCCTCACGCATCGCCTCCAGAGGCGGTTCGAGCCCGGTCCAGATCCGCAGTGACTCCGCCCCCTGGCGCACCAGGACCTCCAGCCCATCCACCACGGTCGCGCCCCTCCCGCGGGCCTCGCGGACCAATCTCGTCTCCTCGCCGCCATAGACCAGGTCGACGAGGATCGGGTGGGCGTCGAGGCGCCGGGGATCGATCGGCAGCTGCTCGAAGGGATCCTCGCCCGCCAGTCCGACTGCGGTGCAGTTGACGATCAGCTCGTAGGCGACCGGTCCGATCTGCTCGGCTGCCACCGGCGCGATCCGGCCCGGCGCATCAGTCCTCGCCAGGTCCCGGACGAGCCGGCCGGCGCGCGCGCCGGTTCGATTCCAGACGTCGACGCTCGCTCCCTGGCCGGCCAGCGCCCAGGCCGCCGCACGCGCCGAGCCTCCCGCCCCCAGCACCAGCGCTCGCTTACCGGCGGGCGAGGAAGGAAGGGCCGCGAGCAGGCCGGGGGCGTCGGTGTTCTCGGCGCGAATCTCACCGCCGTCGAAGCTGAGGGTGTTGGCGGCGCCAATCGCCCTGGCCTCCTCCGAGGCCTCGCCGGCGAGCGCGAGCGCCGCCTCCTTATGGGGGATGGTGATGTTCGCGCCGACGAAGCCGCGGCTCGGGAGCTTGCGGGTGCGCTCCTCGAACTCCTCCGGGGCGAAGTCGAGCGACTCATAGCTCCATTCATTGGCGAGCCCGAGCTCCCGCAGGGCGGCGTTCTGCATCGCGGGTGAGCGCGAGTGGGAGACCGGATGGCCGAGGACGGCGAGGCGCTTCACGGCCAGAGAGTCTCTAGCAACTCGTGGGCGAGCCGCCCTGCTCCTGGAGTGCCTGCTGGTACTGGGCGTTGAACTGCTCGAACTGGGCCTCGTTGGCGGCGAAGTTGTGCTCGCATGTCCCGGGCTTGACCACGTAGAAGAGGTAGTTGACCTTCGCCGGATGGGCGGCCGCCTGGATCGCATCGAGGCCGGGGTTGCCGATCGGGGTCGGCGGGAGCCCCATGTGGGTCCGGGTGTTGTAGGCCGAGGGCGACTCGAGCTGCGACTGGGTGATCTGGTCCTCGTAGTTGTTGAACTCGTAGCGAGTGGTGGCGTCGATCGCCAGCGGCATCCCCTGCTTCAGGCGGTTGTAGATCACCGCGGCGACCAGCGGGCGCTCCTTCGCCACCGCCACCTCGCGGTCGACCATCGAGGCGATGATCAGGACGTCGTAGGGGGTGAGGTTCTTTTTCTTCGCGTAGGCGAGGTCGACCTTGGCGAAGTTCTGCTTGAAGGCCTCGAGCTGCTCGGGGATCAGCACGTTGACGTCCGAACCCGGGTCGAGCTGGTAGGTCGCCGGGAACAGGAACCCCTCCAGGCTCGGCGGGTTGACGGCCCCGTACTGGGCGGGGTCGAATCCCTTGAAGCTCTTGGTCGCCTCCAGGTAGTCGCCGCCGATGCCGACATCGGCGATGATCGGCGCCATCTGGGCTCTGGGCAGGCCCTCCGGCAGGGTGAGGGTGACCTTGCCGCCGCTGCTGGTGAGCTTGTCGATCGCGGCCCCGTAGCTCATGTTGGCGGCAAGGACGTAGCGCCCGGCCTGGACGTCGCCCTCCTTGCCTGCGAGCCTCAGGCGGATCTGAAAGAGGCCGCCGTTTGAGACGACGTCGTTCTCGGTGAGGATGTCCGCGATCTCGCCGGCGGTGGCGCCCTCCGGGACGTTGACGATCACCTGGCCCTCACCGTCGCCCTTGAAGGGCTGGAAGAGGGCGAACAGGAACCAGGCGAGCAGGAGGCCGACCAGGGTCAGCGCCAGGGCGACGATCCTGCGGCGGCGATAGTTGCCCGACTTCGCCGGCAGCCCATCGTCCCGGCGCCCGAAGCGGCGCCGCACGGCCGCCCGGCCGCCCGCCGCCCGCTCGCGCGCGGTGCGCCGCTGTGGCGGCTGCTCCGTAGCGGGGGCGGCGGCGGCCTCCGCCGGCGCCGAACCGTCGGAGCTCGCCCGCTTGCCGCTCTTCTTCCGGCGCGCGTCCCGTTCGCGGCGGCGGCGCTCGCGCTCGACCGCGGCCGGGTCGTCCCGCCCGAACTCGTCGGTGGGCGGCTTCCGCGAGCCGTCGGGATCGTCCTCGCCTGTCCGCGTCAGATTCCCTTCCGTGTCGGCGAACCAGTCCTCGCGCTCGCTCACGTCTCGTCCCTCTGCGACGCAAGGTAGCTCTCCAGCAGGTGAGCGGCGGCCAGCGAGTCGGGGTCGGCCTGCGCTCCCTCGCGGGCGCTGCGCTCGGCCATCCTCGTGGTCAGACGCTCGTCGTGCATCTCAACGGGCAGATCGAGTAATCCCTCCAGCTCTGCCGCGAAGCGCGCGGCTGAGCCTGGCTTGCTCGCCCTCCTCCCCGCTCAGCGAGACCGGCAAACCGACGACGACGCGCTCGGCGCCGTGCTCCTTGGCCAGCTGCGCGATCTGCTCCGCCTTGGGTGGCTCGACCGCGGAGAGCGGCCGCACCAGCGTCCCGGTCGGATCTGAGATCGCGCAACCGCATCGTGCGGTCCCGTAGTCGAGCGCGAGCACCCGCAAGAGGCTAAGCGATCATTTCGGGGAGGCAAGCTTCGACTCGATCGCCTCGCGGGCCTTGGCCAGAGCCTCGTCGAGCTTCGAGGCGTCCCGGCCACCAGCCTGGGCGACGTTCTCGCGGCCGCCGCCTCCGCCGCCGATGATCGCCGCCGCCTCGCGCACGACCTCGGCGGCGGAGAGCCCACGCTTGACGACGGCCTCGCTGAAGCTCGCCACCAGGGCGACCTTGCCGTCAGCGGCCCCCCCGAGAACCACGGCCGCGTCCCCCGCCCGGGACTTGATCCGGTCGGCGAGGTCGAGCAGCGACTGCTGGTCGGCGTCGTGCCCCCGGCCGACGAAGACGGTGATCCCGCCGACCTTCTGGCCCGCGGCCGCGATCTCCTCGGCCTTCGCCGAGAGATCCTCTGAGCCCGTTCGCCGCGCCTGGCCCTCCAGTTGCTCGAGCTGCTCCGCCATTCGCCTCGCCCCTGCGACCGGGTCCTGCTCGGAGCCGAGCAACCTCCCCACCTCGCTCAGCGCCCGCGAGCGTTCCCGGAACCAGTCGATCGCCGCCGGCCCGGTGAGGGCCTCGATCCGGCGGACGTTGGCGGCGCTTGAGCCTTCATGAACGATCGTGAGGATCCCGATCTCGGCGGTGTTGGCGACGTGGGTGCCCCCGCAGAGCTCGCGGGAGACGTCCTCGACCTCGATCACTCGCACCCAGTCTCCGTACTTCTCGCCAAACAGTGCCATCGCCCCGAGCCGCTCGGCCTCGCTGCGGGACATCTGCAGGGCGCGGACGGGGTGGCTCCCCTTGATCCACTCGTTCACCCGGTCGCCGATGTCCTCGACCTCCTCACGGGAGAGGGGGGCGCCGTGGGTGAAGTCGAAGCGGAGCTTGTCGGGCCGGACCGCGGAGCCCGCCTGTCGGACGTGGGAGCCGAGCCGCTCCCGGAGGGCGGCGTGAAGGAGGTGGGTGGCGGTGTGGTTTCTCATCGTCGCGTGGCGGGCGACCCGGTCGACCTCGGCCTCGACCCGCGTCCCCGGTTCGAGGCCGGCCTCCAGCCGGAGGGCCTGGTCGTCGCCGACCCGGTAGACCTCGAGCACCGAGATCTCCTTGCCGTTCGAGCGCACCACCCCGGTGTCGGCGACCTGGCCGCCACCCTCGGCGTAGAAGGGGCTCTCCTCGAGCTTGGCCAGGAAGGAGCCGTTCGCCCGCTCGGCGGCGAGGAGGCTGGTTTCGGCGCGGAGCTTCTCGTAGCCGACGAAGCGGCTCGGCGGAGCCTGCGAGGCAAAGGCGAGGACCTTGCTATGGCTGTCCTCGGAGCCGTGCGCGGTGGCGGTCCCCACCCGGGCTCGCTGGCGCTGTTCCTCCATCAGCTCCTCGAAGCCCTGGTCGTCGACCGCCAGCCCCTGCTCAGCGAGGAGCTCCCTGGTCAGGTCATAGGGAAAGCCGTAAGTGTCGTGGAGCTTGAAGGCGTCGGCCGCGTCGACCCAGGAGGTCTCCTCGGCCTTCGCCCGCTCGATCAGCTCGGCGAGCATCTGGGTGCCGCGTTCGAGGGTGACGCCGAAGCTCTCCTCCTCGTCGCGAACCCAGCGGATAACCGTCTCCCGCTCGGCCGCCAACTCGGGGTACGCCGGCGCAAGCAGTTCGAGGGAGCGGTCCGCAAAGCGCTCCATGAACGGCGCCTCGAGCCCGATCGCGCGGCCCTGCTGAATCGCCCGCCGCATGATCCGTCGGAGGACATACCCGCGGTCCTCGTTGGAGGGAACCACCCCGTCGGCGATCAGGGCGGCGGTGCCACGCGAGTGGTCGGCGAGGATCCGCATCGCCCGGGTGGTGGCGCCGCCATCGGCGTAGGAGCGCCCCGAGAGCTCCTCGGCGAGATCGACCAGCGGACGGAGGACGTCGGTCTCGAACACCGAGTCGACGTCCTGGAGGATCGCCGCGATCCGCTCCAACCCCATGCCGGTGTCGATGTTCTTCATCGGCAGCTCGGTGAGGGTGCCGTCCTCGGCGAGGTCGTAGGTCATGAAGACGTGGTTCCAGTACTCGACGAAGCGGTCGGTGTCGTCGCCGGGCCGATCGTCGGCGGCGCCGAAGGCCTCGCCGCGGTCGAGGTAGAGCTCCGAGCAGGGACCGCAGGGCCCGGTCGGTCCCGCCTGCCAGAAGTTCTCCGAGCGCGGCAGCGGCACGATCCGCTCCTCGGGAACGCCGACCCCCTTCCAGATCTCGATCGCCTCGGAGTCGGGGCCGAGCCCGAGCTCCTCGTCTCCCTCGAAGACCGTCACCCAGATCCGCTCGGGGTCGAGGCCGAATCCCTCGGTCGAGAGCTCCCAGCCCCAGGCAATTGACTCCGCCTTGAAGTAGTCGCCGAAGCTCCAGTTGCCGAGCATCTCGAAAAACGTGAGGTGCCGCGCCGTGTTGCCGACCTGCTCGATGTCGGTGGTGCGAAAGCATCGCTGCACGTCGGCGACCCGGGGGGCCGGGGGCTCTCCCTGGCCGAGGAAGTAGGGCTTGAAGGGCTGCATCCCGGCCGTGGTCAGCAGCACCGAGGGGTCGTGCGCAGCGGGCACCAGTGCTGCCGAGGGGACGATCTTGTGCCCCCTCTCCTCGAAGAAGGTGAGATAGGTGCTGCGGATCTCGTCGGCCTTCACTCGCTCCAGTCTAGGTTCGCGACCGGGGGCCTGCCGACGTCCTGAGGCGGGTCAGGCGATCGTGCCGTGCCCGACGACCAGGTCGTCGGCCATCAGGCAGGCCAGCTGGCCCGGGGCGACGCCGTCGACAGGCTCGGCGAGCAGGACCGTGCCCTCGCCGCTGCCAGCCGCCAAATCGAGTTCGACGGTGCAAGGCCGGACTGGGGCGTGCGAGCGGAGCCTCACCGAATTGACCCGGCTGGGTTCGCGGTGAAACCGCGCTCCCCGAATCCTCACGCGGGAGGTCCTGAGCTGCTCGCGCGGGCCGACCATCACCCGGTTGGAGGCGGCGTCCTTCTCCAGCACGTACATCGGGGCGGAGCCGGCAACCGAGAGGCCCCGCCGCTGGCCGACGGTGAAGTTGTGATGTCCCCGGTGGGTCCCAAGCCGCCGGCCGGAGCGTTCGACCAGCTCACCCCGGCGCTCGGTCAGGCCGCCATGGCGGCGGAGGAACTCTCGCTTCCCCTGGCCGGCGAGGAAGCAGAGGTCCTGGCTCTCGGCTCGGCCGGCGACCTCGAGGCCGGCGGCCGTGGCGATCTCGCGAACCTCAGGCTTGGTCAGCTCCGCGAGTGGGAAGCGAAGGCGGGCGAGCGAAGCCGGTCCCAGACCCGCGAGCATGTAGGTCTGGTCCTTCGCGGGGTCCGCCGGCCCGGCCAGCAGCGGGCCCTCGCCGTCGTCGGCGATTCGCGCGTAGTGCCCTGTGACCAGGGCCTCGGCGCCGAGCCGCTCGGCGAGGGCGATCATCGCGTCGATCCGGACCTCGCCGTTGCAGAGCACGCAGGGGTTGGGGGTGCGGCCGTCGGCATACCCCTCGATGAACGGCGAGACGACGCCCTCGCGGAACTGATTGCGGAGGTCGAGGGTCAGGTGGGGCATCCCCAGCGAATGGGCGAGGCGACGGGCACGCAGGACCGCTTCGGGGGAACAGCAGCTCCGCTCGCCGTCGGTGGCCGGGTCGGCCCAGAGCTTCAGGGTTACCGCCGCGACCTCGGCCCCACGCCGGCGCTCGCGGAGGGCGGCGACGGCCGAGTCGACCCCGCCGCTGAGGGCGACCAGGACGCGGTCGGGGCGGCGGTCGGCGAGCGGGGCGCCGGACGCCGCCAGCGAGGAGAGCGCGTGGTGGAGGGCGTCCGCCGCGAGCTCCGCGGCGTGGCTGTGGCTCGGGGCGAGGCCGCCGAGCTCGGAGGCGATCTGTTTGGGGTCGATTCGGGCCGCCTCCAGCACCGCGCCGCCCTCGGCAAGCTCGGCGGTCGCCGCGGTCGCCGCCGCGGTCGCCGCGCAGCCCTCGGCATCGAAGCTGACCCGCTCGAGGCGCCCCGCCTGCGCCAGCACCGAGACCCTGACCAGGTCGCCGCAGGGAGCGCCGCCGGCGGACCCGGAATGCGACCCCTGCGGGGCCGGGCCGCGCCGCGAGCGGTCGCTCAGGTAGTAATCGATCGCCTCTGAATTCACCTGGTGCAGCTTAAGAGGCCTTAGGAGGCTCCAGCCTGCCGTTTGCCGCTCCGGCTTGGTAACCCCGTATTGCACAGGTGGTGGTCTACCGGCGACCCCGAGGGACCTCCGGACATCGACCCCCAAGCCAGTTGTGTTGGGTCAACGTTTGGAGCGGTTCGCGTACAGGCTCGGGCCTTCGCATAGGTTAGCTCGGCTCCTCGAGCAGGAACCAGGAGGAGATCAGGCCGTCGCGAATCCCGAGCTCGATCGCCACCGTGGTGCGGTCGCCGACCTCGCCGGACTCGCGCCAGATGTACTGGAGCTGGGCGTGCACCAGCACCCCGGTGTCGGTGCGCTCGATCGAGGTGGGGACGTAGCGGCGGTCCAGGCTGTCGAAGGTCTTCCCGGACCACTCGATCGCCGCCCGGCGGCCGCGTTGGACCGTGCGCTCGGTCCTGATCTCGACCTCCGGATGGACGAGCTTGCCCACCGCCACCTGGTCGCCTTGGCTGAGGGCGGCGAGGAAGCGGCGAGCAAGCTCGTCGTCGTCGTGCGGCGGCTCGGTCAGCTACCCGCCTCGCCGGAGGTTCTCGACGAAGCGCCGCGGCGCGTCGCCGAGGCTCGCCTCCCTGACCAGGCTGAGACCGATGCCGAGACCGCCCAGGATCAGCAGCACGATCGGCCAGCCGCCGAGCTTGGTCGGGTCTGGAGTATCCGAGTCCAGATCGAAGCCGGCGATGACCAGGAAGAAGAAGAGCCCGATCGCGCCGACGTAGACGGGTCCACGGACACCGATCAGCGAGCCGAGTCCGACCAGGCCCAGCGAGATCACCAGCAACAGGATGTCCCAGAGGGTGGTGGTCTCGATCGGCTGCACCGAGGTGGTCGCGAGCGGGTTGAGGTTGACCACCGAGGTCACCCCGAGCGAGCACGCGATCACCGCACTGACCCCTGCCGCGGTGAGCAGCTCCGAGGCCTTCCAGAGGGAGATGTCGCCCCCGCGGGCGCGTTGCCGTGTGCGCGGCGTTGTCCCCACCGGGGTTCGTACGCCAGAGGTAGAGGGCACCTGCGAGCAGGCCGATCGCGAGGATCCCAAGCAGGCCCCGGTAGACGCCGTAGTGAGCGCCGATCCCGTCGGAGAGGATCTTGTTCCAGAGCGCCGACCAGGCGACGATCAGGGCGAGCCCGCCCAAGAGCAGCTGAAAGCGGATCCCCTTGATTGCGCCCACGTAGAAACCGAGCGCCGCCACCACGCCGAAGATCCAAGCGATGTTGAGCGAGTTGCTTGACGACCCCTCATCGATCGTGTCGACGAGCTGGATCAAGACAAGGGTTACGAAGATGTAGCCGAGGACGCCGTAAACCGTCTGCCAGGCACGCAGGCCTCCGGTTGCCCTCTCCGTCAGGACACCTCCAGCGTAGAAGAGCGCGGCCGGCACCAGCAGGATGATCAGGACCACTCCACGGGAGTAATCGCCGGCGATCGTTGCCTTCCGCAGCAGCAGCATCAGCACCCCGATCCCGAACAAGAGGGCGCCGATCTTGCGCAGCGCATCGCGGGTGTCGTCAGGTCTGAGGAGCTCGTTCACGGTCTTCGGTTCCTTTCGGGAGAGGGAACGGGCGGTACCTATAGCCCCGCCTTCAGGGTGGCGACCCGTGTGAAGGCCTGGTCGAGGAGGCCGCGGTCGAGCTCTCCGGCCTTGGCCGCCTTCACCACCGCGTCAAAGGCCGTGGTCGCCGTACGCGCCGATCCGGCGAAGAGCGCGAGGTCGTTTCCAGCCGCCAGCGCCGCGACGGCGGCGTTGGCCGGGCTGGTCCCTTCGCTGATCGCCTCGCTCTCGAGATCGTCGGTGACGATCACGCCCTCGAAGCCGAGCTGGTCGCGCAGCAGGCCCTGGACGACCGGGGGCGCCAGCGCCGCCGGCATTCGCGATCCGAGGCCGGGATAGGACGCGGAGGACATCATCACCATGTCCACGCCGGCCTCGATCGCGTCCCGGAAGGGAATCAGGGCGTCGTTTATGTCCTCCTGGGTCGCCGCCACCGTCACCGGGCCGAAATCGGTGTTGACGGTGGCGAGGCCGAGGCCCGGAAAGTGCTTGGCGGTGGCGGCGACGTTCGCCCCCTGGAGGCCCTCGATGAAGGCGACGCCGAGTTCGGATACCAGGGCGGGATCGTCGCCGAAGGTGCGGCTGGCGATCGTCTCCGCGGTCGTCGGGCGCTCGACGTCGAGCACCGGAGCCAGATCGACGTTGACTCCCAGGCCGGCGAGATAGCTGCCAGTACTCTCTCCCTGCTCGCGGGCGAGGTCGGCGTCGCCGCTGTCGCCGATCTGGGCCGCAGACTGATCGGGCGGGCCGGGAAGCCGCTTCACCTCGCCGCCCTCCTGGTCGATCATCACCAGGAGGGGCGGGTTGCCGCCGGCCCTGGCGGCGTCCTGAAGCTGGCCGACCTGCTGCTCGAGGGTGGTCTCGTTCCGCGGCACCACGATCACGCCGCCGAGCCAGCCCTTCCTGACGCTGCGAAGCAGCTGCTCGCCCGGACCCGACTTGCCGACCTTGCCGACGATCGTCTGCCCGACCACGCGCTTCAGCGGCAGCGGCTGCTCCTCCTCTTCTCCTCCCCCTCCGCCTCCGATCAGCGCGATCAGGCCGATGACGACGAGCAGGGCGACAGCGCCGCCGGCAATCGCCTGGCGGCGGCGCACCTTCGCCGGCAGGTCGCGGTGGCGCCGGTGCTCGCCGGTTGGATGCGGCCTCCGCGCCACGCGCTCGTATTCGCTCGTGCTCCGTCGCCGCTCCGCGGTCCCGGTGGACCGGCCGGCTCTCTCCGCCGCCGAAGGGGTCCGCCTCACGCTCAGGACTCGGATACTCGCCGAGGTCGTAGGGGTCGGTCTGGCCCTCGATGGGCAGTCCGAGCTCGCGCTCGAGCGCCTCGCGCTCGGGAGACTCGCGCTCAATCGATTCGCCCTCACCGGTCTCCGAGCGCGCGGTCCGGGGGCGCTTGCGCGGCGGTGGCTCGGTCCAGTCGAAGTCGTCGAACTCGTCACCTCCGGACCAGCCGCCGCCGCGCTCAGCCATCTCCCTAGCTCCCCCCGCCTCCCCCGCGCAGAGACAGTCCGAGATCGCGGAGCTGGCGCTCGTCAACCGGCGCCGGGGCGCCGGTCAACGGGTCGCCGCCGGAAGCGGTCTTGGGAAAGGCGATCACGTCGCGGATCGAGTCCGAGCCGTGGAGGAGGGCGACGATCCGGTCGAGCCCATAAGCGATCCCGCCATGCGGCGGCGCGCCATACCGCAACGCCTCGAGCAGAAAGCCGAAGCGCTCCTCGGCCTGCTGCTCATCGATGCCGATGGCCGCGAACACCGTGCGCTGAAGGTCCGGATCGTTGATGCGGATGGAGCCTCCGCCGATTTCCCAACCGTTCCAGACAACATCGTATGCCTTGGCCCGGGCGGCTCCTGGGTGATCGGGATCAAAGTCGCCATCTGGCGCGGTAAAGGGATGGTTTTGCGGGTCCCACCGCTCCTCCTCGGTGTTCCAGCCGAACAGGGGCCAGTCGACGATCCAGACGAGCTCATGGGAGCCGGGCTCGATCAGCTCCCAGCGCGACCCCAGCCGCCGGCGGAGCTCCCCGAGGACCTCGGCCGAGATCGGCGGCTGGTCGGCGACCAGGAGCAGCACGTCGCCCTCGCTCGCGGAGAGCGCCTCGTTGGCCGCGGTCGTCTCCTGCTCCGAGAGGAACTTGGCGACCGGCGAGCGCCAGCCGTCCGCCTCGACCACCGCCCAGACAAGCCCCTTGGCGCCGAGCTCGGTCGCCTCGTCGACCAGCCCGTCGAGCTCGGCGCGGGAGAGCTCCCGCCGCCCGCCGTTGAGGCCGCGAACGACGGCGCCGCCCTCGATCGCTCCCCGAAAGGCCTTGAACTCCGACTCGCGGAAGACGTCCGTTAGCAACCGAAGCTCGAGCCCGAAGCGAAGGTCGGGCTTGTCGGTGCCGTAGCGGTCGATCGCCTCGTCGTAGGTGAGCCGGCGCATCGGCAGCTCCACCTCAACCCCCGAGGCTCCGAGGACGTGGGCGAGCATGCGCTGGTTGACCTCGATCACGTCCTCGGTGTCGACGAACGACAGCTCGATGTCGAGCTGGGTGAAGTCGGGCTGGCGGTCGGCGCGCAGGTCCTCGTCGCGAAAGCAGCGGGCGATCTGGAAGTAGCGCTCGAAGCCGCCGATCATCAGCAGCTGCTTGAACAGCTGCGGCGACTGGGGCAGGGCGTAGAAAGACCCCCGCTGGAGGCGGCTCGGGACGAGGAAGTCGCGCGCTCCCTCGGGGGTGGAGCGGGTGAGTATCGGGGTCTCGATCTCGACGAAGCCCTCACCGGTGAAGAACTCGCGCATCGCCACGGTAACCCGGTGGCGGAGCTCGAGCCCCTCGCGCATCCGGTCGCGGCGGAGGTCGAGGTAGCGATACTTGAGCCGGAGCTCCTCGGAGACCTCGCCCGAGAACGACTCGATCTCGAAAGGCGGAGTCTCGGCGTCGGCGAGCAGCTTCGCCTCGCCCACCCGGATCTCGACCTCGCCGGTGGGGAGCTTCGGGTTGACCGTCTCCGGGGAGCGCTTCACCACCCCGCCGGCGGCGCTCAGCACGTCCTCGGCGCGGAGCTTGTGCCCAAGCTCGAACGCCCCACCGGCCTCGTCGGGGTTGAAGACCAGCTGGACGAGGCCGGTGCGGTCGCGGAGGTCGATGAAGATCAGGCCGCCGTGGTCGCGGCGGCGGTGAACCCAGCCGGCCACCCGGGCCTCCGACCCGACCCGGTCGGGGAGGACCTGGCCGCACCAGGCGTCGCGATAGGCATTCGGCCTCAGGGCTGGAAACCCGTCGCTCATCGCGACGGGAGTGTGTCATTCGTTATCAGAAGCGATCTCCTCGGCAAGGCGCCCGGGCTCGACCTCCCGCTGCTCGCCCGAGCGCATGTCGCGCAGGATGGGCGCCCCGCCGTCCTCGAGGATCAGCGCGTATCGCGCCCCGACCCGGTCCGCCTGCTTCATCTGGCCCTTGACCGCGCGGTCGCCGAGGTCGAGGTCCGCGGCGAGGCCCGCGCGCCGGAGCTCGGTCGCCAGGGCGAAGGCGCGGTCGCGCGCTTCCCCTTCGGCGACGATGAAGACGAGGGCAGCCGCCGCGCGCCCTTCCTCGCCGAGGGCGAGCGCCACTCGCTCGACCCCGAGCGCCCAGCCGTTGGCGGGGGTCGGCTGCCCACCGAGCTGCTCGATCAACCCGTCGTAACGGCCGCCGCCGCCCAGCCCGGACTGGGCTCCGAGCCGGTCGGACTCGAACTCGAACACGGTGCGGGTGTAGTAGTCGAGTCCCCTAACCAGGGTTGGGTCGAGTTCATACGCGACGCCCTCGCGCTCGAGCAGCTTCCGGACCGTTGCGAAATGCTCGGCGTCCTCGTCGCCGAGGTGATCGAGCATGGTGGGCGCCTCGGCCATCACCTTGCGGGTGCCTTCGTGATCGGCGTCGAAGGCCCGCAGCGGATTGATGTCGATCCGCTCGCGCACGTCCTTGGAGAGGTCGCGCTCGTGCGAGCGCAGGTAGGCGCGAAGCTCCTCGAGGTAGGCCACGCGCGCGCCCGGTGAGCCGAGGCTGCCGAGGCGCAGCCGCACCCCCTCCACCCCGAGCTCGGCGAGCAGGTCGTGCAGCAGCACGATCAGCTCCGCGTCGACCAGGGGCGAGTCCGAGCCGATCACCTCGGCGTCGATCTGGCTGAACTGGCGATAGCGGCCGGCCTGCGGGCGCTCGTGGCGGAAGAACGGGCCTGAGGCCCAGAGCTTCACCGGCTGCGCCAGCTTGTGCATCCCGTGCTCGAGGTAAGCGCGGCAGAGCGACGCCGTCGCCTCCGGGCGGAGGGTGAGGCTCCGTCCGCCCTGATCCTCGAAGCTGAACATCTGCTTCTGGACGATGTCGGTCGACTCGCCGACGCTGCGGGCGAACAGCTCGGTGTCCTCGAAGACCGGCGTGTCGATCCTTCCGTAGCCCGCGGCCTCCAGCATCTCACGGGCAGTCCGCTCGATCCGCCTCCGCACCGGCTGCTGCTCGGGCAGGACGTCGAAGGTGCCGCGGGGGGCCTTGAACTTGGCGGCCATGGGCCCAGCCTAGATCGAGACCCGGCTACCTGGCGAGCTCAGCCAGAAACGGGTTCGAGGCGCGCTCCGCGCCGAGGGTGGTGATCCCCATATGGCCCGGGTACACCGTGGTCTCGGGCGGGTGGCCCTCGACCAGGGTCCGGATCGACTCGAGCAGGGTCCCCCAGTCGCCTCCGGGGAGGTCGGTGCGGCCGACCGAGCCCTGGAAGAGGACGTCGCCGGAGAAGAGCGCCTGATCGGCGGGAACCGAGTAGGTGACGTGCCCGGGGCTGTGCCCCGGGGTGAAGATCACGTCGATCTCGAATCCCGCCAGATCCAGCTTCTCGCCGCCGGCAACTGTGTGGTCGGCGTCGTAGCTCTCGAACGGCCCGAACCCCGGCCAGGGCACGAACGAGTTGATGTCGGCGAGCACCGGAACCTCGATCTCCGGGCACCAGACCGGCGCTCCGGTGGCGGCGGCGACGGGGGCGACCGCCCCGATGTGGTCGAAGTGGGTGTGGGTGAGCAGGATCCCCTCGACCGAGACCCGCAGCTCGTCGACCAGCTTCAGGATCCGCGGGGCCTCCTCGCCGGGGTCGACGATCAGCGCCTGCTCCGAGCCATCGGCGCGGAAGAGGAAGCAGTTCTCGCCGACCGGGCCGACGGTGAGCATGCGGACGTCCATCGGCTACTCCCCCGCCCTGCGCTCGGCCCGCTCCAGCCGCTCCTTCTCCTCCTGGCGCAGGCGCCGCTGGTGGAAGAAGCGGTCGACGAGGAAGCTCATCGGCACGTAGAAGCCGAGCATCAGCACGGCGATCCCCGCCGAGGGGAGCGGCGGCCGCCCGAAGGCGAGCACCAGGAGGGCGAAGAAGAGGGCGCCGGCGATCAGGGACTTCTGCAGCGCCGACCGCCAGGTGGGCGGCCCGGCCTGCCGGGTGCTGGGCTTCTTCCGGCTGCGCTGGCCGGCCCGGGCCTTTGCCTCGGCGCGACTGCGCGGGCGCCCGCGCGTGGGGCGCCGATCGATGCGTCCGCTCTGGGTGCCGCGGTGCTTACGGCGCCGTCGTTGCCTGCTTTGTGCCATCGCCCGGAATCTACCGGGCCGGCGCCGTTTGGCTTAGCCCTCGACCCGCTCGAGCGCCCGCTCCAGGATCTGCCCGTCAGGGTTGAATCCCCGGATCGGGGGCTCCTCCGGGTAGCCCTCGAGCGCCTCTTCGGGCGCCAGCCCAACCAGCTCAGCCTCCACCGGCCGGGCGCCGTGGGAGCTCGCCAGCCGGCCGATCTCGGCCACTACCTTCGCCAGCGGCACCGCCTGCGGGTCGTGGACGTTCACCGAGACCTGGGTCCGCTCGCCCTCGCGTGGCAGCCCCAGAGCCCTGACCCCGGGCAAGCCGCCGCCATCCTCGCGCAGCGCAGCGGCCACCGCGCGGGCGATCTCGGGATTGGGGGTATCGAGCTCGACGTTGAAGGCGACCAGCGGCTCCCGGGCGGTAACCAGGGTCGCCCCGGCGCTCGGGTGAGGTTGGGAGGGCCCGAGATCGGGCTTCAGCTCTCCCGACTCCATCCGGCGCGTCAGCTCCGCCGGGCCGCCGCGCCGGAAGAAGGCTCGCTCCCGGCGCTCCGGGCTCGAGGCCATCTCGCCGTAGAGGAAGACGGGGATGCCGAGCGCCGCGATCCCCTCGGCGGTGGCCCGGGCCGACGCGAGGGCGTCGTCGTGCTGGTCATCGTCAACCCAGACGGCGGGAGCGACGTCGAGGGCGCCGCAATGGGGGTGCAGGCCCTGGTGGCCGCGCAGGTCGATCAGATCGACCGCTTGCGCGGCCCCGGCAACCATCGCCTCGGCGATCTTCCCGGGCTCCGCGGCCAGGGTGTAGACGCTGCGATGGTGCTGGGCGTCAACGTGGACGTTGAGGACGATCGCGTGGGCGGAGAGGGTGGCCTCCAGGGCATCGCACACCCGCTCGCTCCGGCCCTCGGAGAAGTTGGGGACGCCGACCAGCGGACGACCGGCGCTCACGAGATCAGCAGCCCGCCGTCGCGGACGATCGCCTCGCCGTCCAACTCGACGGTCGGCTTGATCACGATGCAGTCGAGGTGGACGGGCACCTGGACGGTGCCGCCAATCCCAGCCGAGGCGCCGAAGGCGACGTGGGCGCTGCCGAGGATCTTCTCGTCCTCCAGGATCTCGCCGGTCAGGATCGCCTTCTCGTTCGTGCCGATTCCGAGCTCCGCGACGTTGGTGGCGTCATCGCCGTACTCGGTGAGCAGCTCCATGAAGGCCATCCCCTGGCCGCCGCGGGCCGAGGTCAGGTGGCCACCCTCGACGACCAGTTCCACCGGCTCGGCGGCGAGGCCGATCCCGGCGAGCGAGCCGTCGACCACCAGGGTGCCATGGCCACCGGCCGGGGAGATGAATCCCTCCCCGCATGGCAGGTTTCCGAAGGCGCCGGGTTCGGTGAGCTCGCCGGCATCGGGGATCGCCTTGCGGCCGGCGAGCTCGAGGGTGAGGTCGGTGCCGTTCGAGTCAGCGAGGTGCGCCTCGGAGGCGGCCTCGAGCGCCTCGGCGACGGCATGGCCCCTGCGGCGGAGGCCCTCCATGTCGGCGCTCATCACCCGCGCCAGCATCTCCTCGGTCACCCCGGGGAGGGTGGCGACCCGGGCCCCCGCTTCGGTGGCGCGCTTGCGAGCGACGGTATGCGAGAGCGACTGCACGGTGGGAGCGAGGATGACGTCGGCCGCCGCCATCGCCTCGGCCACCGTGCCGGGCGGCTCGGCGCCGTGCGCGGCACGCTCGGAGATCACTGTCAGCACCGCGTCGCCACCGGCGTCGGCGGCCTCGGCCCTGAGCGCCTCGCCGATGCTATGGGTGGCGGGATTGCATATGACCAGCACGTCCTCGCCCTCTCGGACGCCGAGGCAGTCGCGCACGACGGCCCGCACGGCCTGCTCGAGCTCGCTCATCCTGAACAGCGTATTCAGCGAACGTTGCCAGTCACCGATCGGGGGAAACCCGCCGCTACGATTTACGCCCCCGCCGGGGTAGCTCAGTGGTTAGAGCAGCGGAATCATAATCCGCGTGTCGGGGGTTCGAGTCCCTCCCCCGGCATCTAGGAAAGCCCCGCTACGGCGGGGTTTTTCTCATGCAAAGTCGGGGTGCAGAGGCCGATCGCGGCCGATGGATCAATGCGGCCGGCCGGGTACCGGGCGATCGGGCTGCCTAGATCTTGAGCCGCTTGAGCGCCGCCCGAATCTCCTCCTGACTCTCCTTCTCCAGGACCGGCTCGTGCTCGAGCCAGAGGACGAAGGCGTGAAGCCAGAGCAGCCGCACGTCCATGTCGAGCTCGCTCGCATAGGCCATCAGCACCTCCTCGGGCTGCCTCGGCCAGGCGATGCCGTCCTCAAATCGCGCGATCGTCGCCTGGTTTACCTCGATCGCCGCCGCGATCTTGACCTGCACGACGCCCCTCTCCTCGCGCGCCTGGCGACAGGCGCGCCCCAGCCAGGGGAGCAGGGGACGCGGAACCTCCTCGGCCTTCATGCCCGCAGTTCTATCCGACCGGCGCGACATGGCTTGCCCGATCCGTGCTCATATGCGTTTCGTCTCCTCGTTTGAATCATATGCATACCCTTGTATATTTACAATCGATATGATACAACATCAAACGTGAGAGCGCCGACGAAGCACGCATCCGGTGACCGCTTACACCGAGTACGTCTAGGAACGACCAACCTGAAAGAGAAGTGATGGAAACACAAGCACCAGCACCAGCTTTCCCACACCACAGACTGGACACACAGACAGCGACAACACCTGAGCGAGCGAAGCTCGGATATGGGCTGGGCAAGGAGGAAGGCGAGGCGTTCTGGCTGCTTGGCATGCTCGAGACGATCAAGATCGGTGGGGAGGACACCGCCGGGCAGTACGGGCTGATCGAGATCGTCGCGCGGGCGGGCGACGGCTCACCCTGGCACGTCCACCCGGAAGAGGACGAGTGGTTCTACGTCCTCGATGGCGAGTACACGGTCTACGTCGGCGACGAGCGCTTGAGCCTGACGGCGGGCTCGTTTGCGTTCGGCCCCCACGGGGTGCCCCACACCTTCATCGCGGAGACAGACGGAGCGACGGTCCTGGTGGCTTCCAGCCGTTTCAGTTCGAGGGTTTCATCAGAGAGGTCGGTGAGCCTGCCGCCGAACGCGTGCTGCCGCCGCCGCCCGAGAGTCCGCCGGACATGGAGCGGCTCCTGCCCATCGCGGCAAGAAACGGGTTCAACATCCTCGGGCCGCCAGGTCCGCCCCCCGGGCGATAGCCACGCGCCCCCTCCCGCGTGAATGCAGCAGCCCGACTGGTCGGAGACCTGGCCGAATAGCCGCTTTGGACGAAGAGCAGTAGTTCTTTAGGGCTCGTACTCGACTCACGCTCCGCCTGACCGGCGCGCGCCGTTTAGGGTGCGAACGTGGAAAGAGCCAGCGGTCAGCGACCGCCGCCGCGCGGCTCGAGCACGACCAGCGGAATCTGGCGGTCGGTCCGCTCCTGGTAGTCCCGGTAGCCCGAGTAGAGCGTCACGACCTCGGGCCAGAGCCGCTCACGCTCCTTGGCGGTGGCCAGGCGGGCGTACACCGCACGTCGCTCCGAGCCGACCTGGATCGTCGTGTCCGGGTTGGCCATCAGGTTGTGGAACCAGGCCGGGTTGCGCGGATGGCCGCCCTTCGAAGCGACGAGCACCACGTCCGCGCCGTCGGCGAGATAGGCGAGGGGGGTGGTGCGCACCTTCCCGGACCTCGCCCCAATGTGGTCGAGAAGCAGCATCGGCGGCGCACCCGGCACGTGATGGCCGATCAGGCCGCGGCTCGCTCGGTAGACGGCAGTGTGGCCCCCGACCAGGTGGCGTAGAACCGGCCAGCTCCGATCGACCAGTGGGTTCGGCATGCCGCAAAGCTTATGACGCGATCCTCGCCCGCTGTGACCGGCGCGCGCCGTTGTTCTCAGTGCCGCTTTTCGTCCAAAGGTGGCATGAACAGGGGCCTCCTCCGCTCAGCGCTGAATCTCGCGTCGTTTTCAAACTAGGAGCTAAAGGAGACCCCGATGACGACCTTAGCCGGATTCGACCTGCACCAAGCCCAGATCACCTTCGACGCCCTCGATACCGAAATAGGAGAGGTCCACCGCGGCCGCATCGCGGCCACCCCCGAGGCGATCCGCGAGGAACCGAGCGCTTCCCCGGCAAGGAGGTCGAGGTCGCGGTCGAGGCCTGCACCGGCTGGCTCTTTGCTCGAAGGCGCTCTCGGAGTCCGGCGCCACCGTGCACCTGGCAGAGCCGGTGGAGACGAGCGCGCTGCGGGGCCCCAAGCGCCGCGCCAAGACGGACCGCGCCGACGCGCGCTGGCTCCGCAGCCTGCTCGCCGAGGGCCGCCTGCCCGAGGCCTGGATCCCGCCCGAGCACCTGCGCCGCTGGCGCACCCGAACGCGGCTTCGAAAGACGCTGATCGACGAGCGCACCACCTGGCTGCAGCGAATCCAGGCGACGCTCTTTCACCACGGCGTCTCTGGAGTCCCCAAAACGCTGCTCTCGGAGCGCGGCCGCGAGTTCCTTGCCCGCCTCGAGCTGCCAGATGACGCCCGCGAGCGGATCGAGGTCGCGCTCGAGATGATCGCGGCGATCGACCGTCAGATGGCGCCGATCGAGCGCGAGCTGCGCCTCTTTGCCCGCCGCCAGCCCGGCTGCCGGGCGCTCATGACCCACTACGGGATCGGCGAGCTGACCGCGCCGACGATCCTCTGCGAGCTCGGTGACGTGACCAGGCTCTCCTCCTCACGCAAGGCGGTGCGGATGGCGGGCCTCGACGTCGGCGTCCACCGCTCCGACAAGCGCGCCCGGGTCGGCAAGCTGACCAAACAGGGTTCGCCGCAGCTGCGCTGGGCGCTCTATGAGTCGGCGCAGGCGGCCTGCCGGGCGACCAGTCCCGACCGCGAGGACTACCAGGCGCTCAAGGAGCGCGGGCTCACCCACACCCGGGCTTCGCTGACGATCGCCCGCAAGCTCGCCCGGCGCTGCTTTCACACCCTGCGCAGCCTCGGGCCCGAGGCGCTCGAGCCGGTGGGCTGAGCTCCGTTAACCGTGCCGATCTCCTCCGCCAGAGCCCCTCACTCCCGGATGGCAGCCAAGCTTCCGGCCTGCTCCCGCAGCTCCCGCGATACCCGCTTCCAAGCGGCGGTCGACCAAAGACCGAGCGGCCGGAGTCGTTCCCTGCGGATCGACCCATCGACCATCGCGTCGCCGGCCATTGGGCCGTGCACCCAGATAAGCCCGGGCGTCCGCGGAGCGATCGCAACGACTACGCCTCACAACCACTCGCCACCGCGGCTTGAACGGAGGCCCCTGTTCAGATAAGCGGTAGTTCTGGCCTACTCCCGCAGCCCGGCGGCTTCGAGGGCTTCGTCGCGCGTGGTGAATGCCTGCCCGCATACGCCCTTGCCTTCCCGCAGGGTCCAGAGTTGCCAGATGTCCCAGCGAGCCTCCACGCCGCTCTGCTTCCCGCGGCCGTGCATCGTTATCGAGGCCAGCACCTGATCTCCGGCCTCGATCAGCTCCCGGACCTCAATGCGGGCGTCCTGGAACTGGTCCCAGAACCCGCTCAGAAATTCCTTGTAGCCCTCCGGCCCCCGGTACACGCCCGCGGAGCCTGGGATCGTTCCGGTCGGCACGTACTCGAATGTCGGCGCGATGTCAGCGGCCAATCCGTCGAGGTCCCCTCGGTTAAACGCCTGATATCCCCGGCGAATCACCTCGATGTTCTCCTCCGACATCACCTACTCCCGCAGGCCGGCGGCTTCGAGGGCTGTTTGAACTTCGGCCCTGCCAAAGCCGAGCGCCTCGACCCGGATGACCTTCCCATCGCGCAACTTCCACGAACCGAGGAAGCGATCATC
Source organism: uncultured Solirubrobacterales bacterium (assembly GCA_963780305.1). Classification (GTDB taxonomy): domain Bacteria; phylum Actinomycetota; class Thermoleophilia; order Solirubrobacterales; family 70-9; genus CAVVYV01. The sequence goes on along the minus strand of CAWABN010000009.1, from coordinate 33,994 downwards.
AATCCGAGCATCGCTTCCCGGCATCCGACGCGAGAGACGACCCAAGACGACGATCTCGTCGCCACGGTCAAAGAACCGGTCGACCTTGAAACGGGCGTCGAGCAGAATCTCCCACTGCGCCCGCCAGACGGCGCTGACTTCGGCGCACCCGCCTCGTTCCCGGCTCGACTGCCGTCGGGGAGTTGACGTCTCGATCCCGGGATCGGTGTCGGCGAGCAGGTCGTCGATGTCGCGGCGGTTCCAGGCGTCCAATCCGCGGCGCACGATCTCGACGTTCTCCTCCGACATCGCCCACGCAGTATCTCTCGGCGGAGTACTGCTTTCCATGCAAAGCGCCGCTTCTCGTCCGGAGCGGCTACTCCGACAGCCCGGCGGCTTCGAGGGGCATCAGCCTCGTCGGGAAACGCCGCTAGTGGCAAGTCACATTCACGCACGGGCGCGCATCGCCGTTCCCGCTGGCGCGGCTCGCGGTTGGATACCTGCTCACCGACGGCTCCATAGAGGTCGGGCGCACACGGCTCTCCGCCGCAACCGCCGGAATCGAAAGTTCAAACCCGCCGATGGCCCCCGACGTACTATCCACACGTGGCCGCCAGCCCCGCCCTCCGATCCCTCACCGTGGCCGGGCTGGCGGTCGCAGTCGTCGGCGTCGCCCTCTACGTCTTCGGCACCGAACACACGCCCGACTACACCACCTCGCTGTTCGGCGAGACCGGGCCGGACACCTTCGACCTCAAGTCATGGCTCGCCACCGGTGTGCTCGCCTTCGCCGTTGTGCAGCTCGGCCTCGCCCTGTGGATGTACGGGCGGCTGCGCTGGATCGGGATCGCCCCACCGCAGGTCAGCCCGATCCATCGGGCGATTGGCGCGGCCGCGATCCTGTTGACAATCCCGATCGCCTACCACTGCGCCTTCGCCTACGGGGTCCAGACCGACATCGATACACGGGTGGCGGTCCACTCGATCGCCGGCTGCTTCATCTACGGCGCCTTCCTGGCCAAGATCATCCTGGTGCAGTCACCCCGCTGGCGCGTACCTCGCTGGGCGCTGCCGCTGGTCGGCGGCACGCTGGTCGTGACGGTCGTGGTTCTCTGGTACACGAGCGCCTTCTGGTACTTCAACGACTTCAAGCTGCTCTGACGCGGCAGCGATGGCGCCGAAGGAGATCGCCCTTGTCACGGTCCAGGGCAACCTCAACAACCTGAGGATGACCGCGCAGCTTCACGCCGAGTTTCCGGTGTGAGCAGATCGATGTAGTAGCCCGGTGACCCCCGCGACACGGCCAGGCTATTGGGTCCGGGCCCACCGGGTGAACCCTTGCTGGCGACTGCCAACACCCCTTGCAGGAATGGATGGGCCACCGGGATTGCAAGGCCACCGACATGTACGCCGGCTATGCGCCTGGCCCCTCGACATCGCCCATGCAGTATCTCGCGGGAACTGCCGCTTTCCATGCAAAGCAGCGGTGCTGCTTTTCGTCCAAAGCGGCTATTTCGGTCGGTGATCCAGATCAGCTTCCGCTGCCGCCGTTGCGGCGGCCCGCGTCACGTCGAATCGGTGTGAGGCGAACGGGCGGCGTCAAGGCCAGGCAGGCCCCCTAGTCCCTCCTGAGTATCCCGCGCGCCGCGACCTCCGCCTCCGGCGGACGTGCAATCAGGTAGATCAGGACCCCGATCACCGGGAGGATGAAGATCAGCAGGACCCAGCCCGCCTTTCCCCATCCAGAAAGATCGGGGCGAGTGAAGATGTCAGCGAACACCGCGATGAACAGCCAGACCGCAAGGATCAGGAAGAACAAGGCAATCATCGAGACCAGGAGATCGCCCAGGGTGAAATCGGCTAGGAGCAGCATCGGAAACTCCCTTCTCAAGCCTTCTATCGGCCCGTATGTGTGATCTGCTCGTGTGCTCGGGTCCGGAAACTATCGGACCCAAAGGGCTACCGGACTACCACACCCACTCCTCCGTCGCGCGAGAAGCGCGCGCCAGTTCGAAAGTGCTCCTTTCCATGCAATGCGGATAGCTGCTTCTCGTCCAAAGCGGCGGTATGGACCCTGCGGAGGCGCGTCTATCCGCGCGTGGCCCGGAACCTCCCTCCGTGGAAACTCTCAGGCCTATAACTCCTCCGAACGTCGCCCATGCTGGAAGTTGCGCCCCTCGAACCATGGGTATAGGTTGCGGCTGCATCGCGCGCCGAAGCGGCCCGCAGCACGGTCCGGAAAGATCGCGCTGGTATGCAGAGATCAAGGAGGTTGACATGGCGGCATCAGATCAACTCAGCAAGCTTCGTGCCCGGGCCAAGGAAGCGGAGGACCGGGTAGCAGCCGCGCAGGGCAAGGCCAAGGCCGATCTAGAGCAGGACGTCAAGCAGGCGCGTGAAACGGCGCAGGCCGATGCCGACCAGCTTCACAAGGACGCCGAGGAAGGCAAGGGGAAGGTCTCTGCTTGGTGGCACGACGTGCAGCGTTCGTGGCACGAGCACGTCGCCGCAATTCGTGAGGACTTCGATCGCAAGAGGGCAGAGCACGACAAGGAGCGAGCCGAGAGAAGCGCCGAGAACGCCGAGGACGACGCAGTGTTTGCGATTCGCTACGCCGAGGCGGCGATCGACGAGGCCGAGTACGCGGTGCTCGACGCAGCCCTTACGAGGGCGGAAGCTGACGAACTCGCAGCCACGAGCGAGTAGGCGCGAGCATCAGCCGCGCGCAGACGCGGATCGTCGCTTCTGTCGCTCAACTCACCGCCGTTCATCTGCGCGGGATTCCGGCGCGGTATGGAGGAGCCGGCGCTTCGGCGGATGAACCCTCCCCTACTCGAAGTGCTGCTTTTCGTCCAAAGCGGTATTCTGGCCTACTCCCGCAGCCCGGCGGCTTCGAGGGCTTCGGCCTTGGTCAAGAACTGCCTTACGCGGCGCGCACCTTTCCGCCCTCGAAGAGCAAGACGTGCGCGAATGTTGTCTCGATTGGAAAGCCTCCCCCGTGGGGAGTACGAAGCCGCATCTGCCACATGACCACGACTTCCTCTCCCGCGTCGAGATATTCCTGGACCCGATATCTGACCGTCCCATCCAAGCTCCTTGATGCTCTCGATCATTCTCCGGACAGTGGCCTCTCCGACGTATCGGTCAGCGTCGGGGAGGCTGGGGATGTCGAACACCTCTATGTCGGGATGCCTCAAATGCTCGCTGGCGTCCATGCTCACGTTGAGGGCTTCGAAGTATTGACGAGCCAGCTCGACGTTCTCCTGCGACATCGCCCACGCAGTATCTCGCGCCGGCAGGGCGGTGCTTAGCTCAGATCGACTTCTCGACCTCGCAGGCCAAGGCGGAGTCGTTGGCCTTCCCCCCGATGCAGGTGTCCTTGCTCTTGCCGCCGTTGAGCTTGTCCTTACCCCGTCCGCCGCAGAGCAGGTCTTTGCCGGCGAGGCCGGTCAGTTCGTCGTTCCCCGCCAGGCCGACGATCACATCCCGACCGGGGGTACCGCTTCGCACGTCGTTGCTGGACGTGCCGACGATCGTCGCCGGCTTGCCCTTGCAGGTAGAAGCGGTAGGCGGCTCGGGGGTCGTTGTGTTCGGGGGCGGCGGGGCGCCGATGATGTTGTCGTGCGGGAGGCCAAATGCGGTCTCCAGATTGAAGACCGTCGAGGCGACCGCCGAGCGGAGGCCGTCACCGGCCACCCGGGTGTAGACGCCGGGCGCGTTCGGTTGAGCGCAGCCCGCTCCCCAGCTGGTGATCCCGACAAGGCGATAGCCGCCGCCCATGGCCGCTTGCATCGGTCCGCCGCTGTCGCCGAAGCAGGTATCAATTCCCCCTTGCGTGTAGCCGGCGCAGACCATCGTCGAGCTGTTGAAGTACACGCCGTAATCGACGGCGCAGCCGGAGTCGGTGACGATCGGCACGGTGGCGACCCGGAGGGTGTCGCTGCCGCCGCTACCCGCTCCGCTCTCGGCGGTCGCCCCCAACCGGTTATCTCCTCGGGGCTTCCCGAGTCCCACAGCGCGCCCTCATCGGAGCCGGCGATGTCGATTGGCGTCGCCGCGTTGTAGGGGGACTGGAGGACGATGTAGCCGACGTCGTTCGAGGGGACGCCCTGGCCCGGGCCGTAGCTGGGGTCGTAGCCAGCCTGGTAGGAGACGCCCTGTACGTCGAACTCTGAAGCGGGAGGAGCGCTGGACAGCGTCGTCTGGCCGAGAACGACGTTGACATCGTCGGGGTCGAGGCTGGAGTTGTCCTGGGGGTCTGTGTCGTAGACGCAGTGGGCCGCGGTCAGGACGATAGAGGGCGTCACCAGCGAGCCACCGCAGAACTGGCGCTGGAAGGGATTGCCGCTGACCTTCGCCGGGTCATAGACGACGGCGGCCTGCCACGGGTACTGCGCGATCGCGGTCGTCGAGCCACCGACCACCCGCGGGTCGGCGAACTGCGCGGGCGCCGTCGGTGTCACCATCAGTGCCGTCACAGCCACAAAGGCTGTGATCGAAAAGCGCCACCATGACCGCCCCGCCATCGACGCGACCGTACCCCGACAACGACGGGGCTGTCAATCCAAGATCGTGAGGTATCGGCCGGCCTCGTAGCTGGCGGGGCTGAGCGGGGAGCAGAATCGGAGGGGCCATCGCCTTCCCGGTCGGGGCAACCCGGGCACCCGGTTCCTGCTTCCCGCACGGCGAACTCGACCAGGTTGGTAACAAAGTGGTAACGGACGCAACCGGAACCGACCGGACCCAGGCGGAATCGCCGGTCCCCGAAAGGGCGATCTAGCGCCGAATCCCCGACTGGACCGGACTCGGCCGGACTGGCGGCGAGGGATCATAATCCGCGTGTCGGGGGTTCGAGTCCCTCCCCCGGCACCTACGAAAGCCCCGTAAACGCGGGGTTTTCGTTTGGGCCGACACAGCCCGGCGACCACGATGGGGCAACGCATGGGGCAACACCGGCGGAGACCGCTCGCCGGCGGAGGGAGCCGCGGCGCCCGCGGGAAAGGAAGGAGGGGAGAAGCCACTCCCAGCCTCGGCTCGAACGCCCGGTACTCCGTAGCGGCTACGCCGGGCGATAGCCGCTTTTCGTCCAAAGCGGCTATCGAGCCATTATTCCCGCCAGCCCGGCCGCTTCGAGGGCCCTTCCGCTACTCGATAACGAACTGCCCGAGCTGCCCGAGTTTGTCGTGGGGGCTAGCTGACTACGCCTGCCAGTTCACCACATGGCCTGCTGTGATCGCCGGTGGGTTCGGCAACAGATCCGTGATATTCGCCTTGACCCACTCCGCGGCCAGGGCGTTCGAATCCTCCTCGTCGGCTTGATCCTCGAAAACGCTGGTCGACAACATGACGCCGTCCTCCAGCGTCGACCTAGTAATAGGCGACGAAGCCCCGCTGCTCGCTGATCAACGGAACGAAACCCTCACGTACCCGCTTTGCCACCTCATCAGGATTCTTGACTCCCTCGTAGCGACGCACAGTGGCCCACATGTCTTTCCTCCTGAGGCTCGATGACTTTCGCGGCGATTCTCTCAGACGGGCAGCCTGTCCTTCAAGATCGGTCGCGGCGTTTTTGGCGCACGCGGTGGGACAGTGACCGGCGCTCCGGGTCCAAAAAGACCAGGGGGGCTTACTCCCGCAGCCCGGCGGCTTCGAGGGCCTCCCGCTACTCGATAGTGAACTCCTCAAGCTGCCCGAGCTTGTAGTGAGGACCGTCCTTGCCAGCGAGCGGACAGAGCATCACGTAGTTGCCTGGAGTAAGCGGTTTGGTGACGTCCCGATCTCCCCGCCGGGAGGCCCGACTTGTTGTCCGCCCGCGTCGCGATTTCCCGCAGGGGCGAACGTCATGGGAATCACCTCCGTGGCCGATCCCTTCCTGCCCTCCAGTTCCACGGCCTCGTCGACGGTGTATCCCTCGCCCAGCCTCGCGAAGATCAGCGCATGCGGGTCCTCGCTCTCGTTCCTGAAGTTCACCAACGTCGTCTCCGCGGTCGGCGTCGGCGAGACCTGCCAGGTGTAGCGGCCGTTCGCGGCGTCCCAGGTCGTGACGGTGACTCTCCCGGCCGAGGCTGCCTCGGTCGTCTCCTCATCGCCGTCGCCCCCGCATCCACCAGCGCCGAGCGCACCCGCCGCCAGCAGTGCCAATGCTGTCTTCCTCATGGAGGATCTCCCCTCTTCCGGCGCGTGTCCTGCCTCGGCTCTGAGCCTAAATCGCAGGAGCATTGGCGTCTAGGGGGCGACCTCCGACATCGCCCTGCGCAGTATCTCTCGACGGAGTACTGCTTTCCATGCAAAGCGGAACCCCCGAGACCCCGACTCCCAGGGGCAACGCGGGGGCAACAGAAGGGCCGGGAAAGGCCGCAAACGAGGGCGGGCGGAGGCGGGCGAGAATGGCTCTACAGAGCCAGAAACCGGCGCTCAGCCGCAAACACCCGCAAGCGAAGCGGCAGCATCATAATCCGCGTGTCGGGGGTTCAAATCCCTCCCCCGGCATCTAGAGAAAGCCCCGCTACGGCGGGGTTTGTTTGGGTTGAATCCCTAATCCCCTTCGAGTTGGGTGGTGAGGCAACTGCGGTTTCGCGATGCAGGTGAACGACCGCAAGCAGCGTAAGTGGTCGCATGGCCGTCGTGCAGCCTCCTGACCAGCTGGAAGAGCTGGAGCACGTGGACGAGATACTGCTGCAAGAGCTGCGGCGCATGGACGAGCTGCTGCTGGAGGAGCTGGAGCGCGTAGACGAGATGCTCCTGCGGATTGTGGCCGCAATCGACCAGTTGCCGGTGCGAATCGCCTCGACCATTAGGCGGAAGCAGCTCGGGTCTGTGTCAGGCAATGGGACGAGAGCAGCCGAACCAGCGCGGAGCCGGGCGTCCACTCGACCGTTCGACCCCCATGGGGAAGACGAGGCCGAGGGGCTCTCCGGCGATAAGGTCGAGGTCGAGGCGGCGGAGGACAAGGAGTCAGCGGCGAGGCAGGTGGCCAGGAAGGTGCAGAGCTGGGTAGCAGCCTATGGCCCAGACCGGGAGGCGCTCAGATTCGCGACCCTCTCGCTGGCGGTTGCCTGCCTTGCTACCGCCATCGCTGTGGTCGCCTTGATCGTTGCTGTCTTGCACTAGTCCGGGAGATTGGCTTAGCCCTCATGACTGGGGGATCGTCCAGGGTGATCGCCTACTCCCGCAGCCCGGCGGCTTCGAGGGCCTCGTCCCAGGTCGGGCAAACGCGCCACCAGATGCACTTTCCGCGCCGCCACCGGGTCGCGTGCCAGAGCGTGTCCTCGAACGGGAGCTGGCTGCCCGCACCGTGGCCCTGAGCACGAAGGGCCGCGAACACGAAGTCTCCGCGGTCGCGCACCTCGTCAACCTCGATCTTGTAGTCGGGGAAGGCGCCCAACCAACTCTCCCACCAGCGACGCATTCCGTCGTGGCCGTGCAGGCCGCCCTCCATGGCTGCTATGCGCGAAACCGCCTCGACGTCGTCGTCCATCAGCGCCAGAAGGCCATCAAGGTCGCGGCGGTTGACGGCGTCGTAGCTCCGATAGAGCAGCTCCACATTCTCCTCCGACATCGCCCACGCAGTATCTCTCCACGGAGTGCCGCTTTCCATGGAGGCTGTCGCACAAACCTCCGTCCGGGCGGGGGCTGAGCATCCATGAATGAGCCCAAACTTCCTCCCTTGCGAGCGTGACCAGCAGCTCTTGATGCCGACCGACCTGCGCGAGTGGTTGCCGGAAGACCACCTCGCCTGGTTCGTCTTAGACACCGTCGAGGAGCTCGACCTCGAGCCCTTCTACCGCGCCTATCGGGCGGACGGCTGGGGCCGAGCCGCCCACGACCCCCAGATGATGGTGGCGCTCTGCCTCTACGCCTACGCCACCGGCGAGCGCTCGGCACGGCGGATCGAGCGCCGCTGCCAAGAGGACGTCGCCTACCGGGTGATCAGCGCCAACCGGGCCCCCGATCACGCGACCATCGCCCGCTTCCGGGCCCGCCACGCCGAGCAGCTCGCCGAGCTCTTCGGCCAGATCCTCGGCCTCTGCGCCAGGGCCGGCCTGGTCTCGGTCGGGACGATCGCCCTCGACGGCACCCGGATCCTCGCCAACGCCGCCGACTCCGCCAACCGCAGCTACTCCCAGCTCGCCGCCGAGATCCTCGAGGAGGCGGCCAGGGTCGACGAAGCTGAGGACGAGCTCTACGGCGATCGCCGCGGCGATGAGCTGCCGCCGGAGCTCGCCGACCCGACCACCCGCCGGCAGCGCCTGCGCGAAGCGAAGCGACAGCTCGACGAGGAGCACGAAGCCAAGGTGGCCGAGATGGCCGCCTGGGAGCGGGCGAAGGCCGACTACACCGCCCGCACCGGCTTAAAGCAGAAGGGCGCGCCGACCAAGCCGCGCCCGATCCCGCCGAAGGAGCGCCAGCGGATCAACATGAGCGACCCCGACTCCCGCCCGGTGAAGACGCCTCGCGGCTTCATCCAGGGCTACACCGCCCAGGCGGTGACGACCGAGGAGCAAGTGATCGTCGCCGCGGAAGTGATCACTGGCGGCAACGAGCGAGGTCGTCTCGGCCCGATGGCAAAGGCCGCCGAGCGGGAGCTGGAGCGCGCCGGGATCGAGGAGAGGCCCGAGGTCGCGTTGGCCGACGCCGGTTACTGGAACGGCGCCCAGATCGCAGAGCTCGAACGCACCGGCACGACGGTCTTGGTCCCGCCGGACGCCGATACCCGCAGGGCACCGAGCAAGCTAAGACGGGGCGGCGGCTACCAGCGGATGCGAGAGCGCTTAGCGAGACCCGAGGCAGCGGCCCTCTACCGGCGCCGCCAGCAGATGATCGAGCCGGTCTTCGCCCAGATCAAGAACAACCTGCGCGCGGGCCGCTTCTCGCGCCGCGGCTTAGCCAGCTGCCGGGCCGAATGGCGCCTCACCGCCGCCACACACAACCTGCTGAAGCTCTATCGCAGCGGTCTGGCGCCGGCGGGGGCCTGACCGGCACCCGTCCGCTCGGAGGCGGTTCCGCGGAACCGCCTTTGCTGAGCGCCCGGATTACTTTGCGCGACACCCTCCATGCAAAGCGGCAGTTCGAAAAGGGCGCCGTCACCACTCCCGCGAGTGCCGCGTGGGCTCAGGGATTAGAGCTTCCTTCAAGTGTGTGACCACCGCTCGGTTGCAGCGGCGATGCGAAGGGCCGAGATAGCGGCGCTGCAGCGGGTCCTCGTCGTCGTGATCCAGATCCCAGAGCTCCCCCGGCAGGATGGGCTGCTCACACCGAGCGCAGATGGCCTTGCCGGCGCGGACGATCGGCTCGTACTTCGCTCGCACCAGCCGATGCGCTCGGCCATACCTACGTTTCATTTTCGGCCTTTCTCATCGAGAACGGCTCGGGGCGACTGAACTCCGCAATCCCGCTTATAGAGCCAAAAGTGATCGGGGAGAGAAAGTGTCGAGTGCGCGGTGTTCGTTTTCGGCGATTCTCACGATCTTGACCCCCGCCCCCCGCCTCGGCCGGCGCTTGCTTCTTCTGGCGACGCTGCGAGCGAAGGAGCTCACGTTCGGAGATCCGCATCGTGTGGCCCGGGCCTCCCGGCTGGATGGAAGGGACAAGGCCCTCGCGCACCCAGCGGTGGACGGTGACGGGATGGACGCCGAGCTCCTGGGCAGCCTCATCGACGCTGAGCAATCGATCGCGTTCTGGCGCGTCTGTGGTCATTCATTAAATGCTTGCGCTGGGTGCGGCGGGTGCGGGCCGCTCTCAGGCGTGCGCCAAGTCGTTCACCCGTCAGCCGGTGTTGAGCGGTCCCCAGCGTTCCCACTGATCTCCTGCTCGAGCCACTTGTGCAGCGCCGCCAGCAGGACCAGGACCCGACGTCCACGCCGTTTGACCTCGAGCTCGGGGAAGACGTGCTCCTCGAAGAAGTCCACCGAGACCCCCAACGCCTCGGCTGCCTCGGCCTTCGAGAGCACAAGCCGTTGCGGAGCGGGTTTCTCCGCCGCGGCCTTGGCGATGGCTTCGGCAGCTTGATTGATCAGTGCCCGACCCACCCCGGCGAGGCGGACAAGCTCGGCGTGCGTCTTGCCGTCGAGCCGCTCGGGTGGTCGGGATCGTGGAGCCATCACTTCTGCTCGCAGTAACGGCATCCCGGACGCGGACCGTTGGGGTGGCTCACGCAGCCGCCGGGGCGATCGGCCTCCGCTATAGGGGGGTCTGAACCGGCAACATCGGCAACATCGGCATTCCCATGCGGTTTGCGGGCATTCTCAACCGGCAACGTAAGGGGCTCGTTGCCGGTTCGGAAGGGGCGGTTTTCGGCTCTACAGAGCCAATGTTGCCGTTGTTGCCAGTTTGAGGCGCATCCTGCGGGAGGTAGCGCTTCCAGGCGTCCTCGAACTGCTCTCGCGTGTACCCCTTCGTGGTCGACTCGCCAAACCGCACCTCGCGCTTGCGGATCCGGTAGGCCTCAGTCGGTCGGTGATCGCGCGCTGGGAGATCGGGTTCCCCTTGCGCCACTCCGACCACGGCGACCCCTCTATCTCGATCAGCTCCGCGCGGAGCTCCTTGCTCGAGATCCGCTCGACGTCGAGAGCATCGAAGATGCCGCGAATGTCGCGCAGCAGCTCGACCCCGATCGTCGGGTCCTCTACTTCGCCACCGTCGAGCTCGATGAGTGCGGAGCGCGCTCGCATCGACCACTCCCCACCAGCCAGTTCGGCGATCGCGAGGAGCGGTTTGGCGATCTCCTTGGTGCGAGGGTCAACACCCTCGAGGCGCTCAGGACGCAGTCCCCGCAACCGATCGACGCCGCGAAGCGCGAAGGCTTCGAGGCGGTCCCGGAGCGCCTCTGCCGCCGGGTCTGCCTCCTCCTCGTCGAATTCCTCGACGTCCTCGTCGGCGATCTTCACCAGCCGAATCGAGAAGGACCGTGCGCGCACGGTGTCCGGCAACTTGGCAATGCCGGCGAACGCCTTGGGGCAAAAGGTCGAGAAGTCGCGGAAGTCGATGTTGACGCCCTGGCCGACGCAGAGCGTCGAGCTGCCGGAGCGCTTGTAGCCGGTGTTCAGGATCCCGTGCAGGGCCGCGGCGTAGTCCTTATCGCCGCGAAACGCCGTATCGGACTCATCGAGCAAAAGCGTCGGGCAGACCTTCTCCACCTTGCGCGGCAGCACCGCAGCGGTGGTGCGTCCGGTGAGCCACGGCCTTGGGGCCAGCATCGCCAGCACTTCGAGCAAGAGCGTCTTGCCGCTCCCCGGCTCGGCCGAGCTGACCGAGAGATACGGCGTTACCCGGCTCGCCTCGAGCGCGTGGGTATGCGCCATCCAGAGCGCCAGAGCCGTCACCTGAGCGTCCTCCATGTAGACGTAGCGGCGGATGAAGCGCTCGACGTCGGAGAGCAGCTCGGCCAAGTCGACCCTCTCCGGGTCGATTCCCTTGGCGAGCAGGTCACGCAGCCTGTCGGCCGGCTTGCGGCGGCCATAGCCCTCGGGCTCGTCCTTCAGCTTCAGCTCCGGCGCCGTCGGTGCCTTCTCGAGCGCCGCGGCAAGCCAGCTGGGGCCGTCGGGCTCCCTGTAGAGTCGACTCGCGAGATCCTCCCCCTCGCCGACCTTTAAGACCCGCAGCTCGGTGAACTGTTGGAGCGCTCGGGCGAAGCGATCGGCGGCCTTCTTGCCCGCCTGGTCGCCGTCGAGCGCGAGATAGACGCACTCGGCGGCGGCGAGCTCCGCCGTCACCCGCTCCGTGGGAATCGAGGTCCCCGGGAGCGCCGCGACCGCGGTGGGGCGGCCGTCGAGCGCGGAGAGCGCCGCCAGCGCGTCGGGCTCGCCCTCGCACAGCAGGACTTCCGCACCCGGCTTCGGTCGGCCCGCCGGCCACCAGAGGACCAGCGGCTCGTCCTTCGGCTGCCGCGCAAAGCCGTCCTCGGCGGTGAGATCGCGCCGGCGCGTGTAGCTCTCACCGCGCGGCGTCGTGTAGGGGTAGACGATCGTGTCGCGGTCGGAGCGGACCCCGAGCCCATGTGCGAGCTCGGGGTCCACCGCGTGACGTTCCAGGTAGTTCCGGACTACCGGACTGAACAGGAGCGAGCCCACGGCGTCACCACTCGCGTTCGACGAGCGGCCGTAGCCGCCGGTTCGCCGTGCGCAGCCGGTCGATCTCGGCACTCGCCAGCGCCAACTCGCGCTCGAGCTCCTCGATCACCAGGTCGCGGTCCTTGATCATGTTCGTGACCAGGTATGCGACCTCCTCGCCGAGCGCGGTAGCGTCGAACTCGTTCCACAATCCGGCGGAGCGGCGAGGGGCGGCCGTAGCCGCCCCTGCCCCATCCTTAGTTTGGGGGGAAGAGATCATCCTCGCCCCCCTCCTGCGGCCGGACCGCCCTCTCCGGCAGGTCCGCGGTGTCGACCGGCACGTCGGAGATCGGACCCGGGTCCTCGTCGTCGCTGCCGAACTTGCTCCAATCGAGCGCGGTCTGGCGATCGTAGTTGACGACCTTGAACCGCGGGTACGGGTTGCGGGCGCCGTCGACCATCTCGCCGCGACGCACGCCGATCTCGTTTCCGATCTCCGGGGCGGCCTTCGCCATCTCATTGCGCAGCACGGTCGGAGCGCAATGGATCGCCAGCTCGTCGCCGGGCTCGACCCAGCCGCCATGCTTCTCGGCGACGCGGGCGCGGTAGCCCTCGGCGAGCCGGATCGTCACCACCGGATAGGGGCCGTAGCCGCCGTCGTAGGTGCCGAGATCGACGACCGGACCGCGGACCCGGTCCCCGCTCTCTTCGTGGATCCAGCCGGGTGCGAGGTCTCGGTCGAGTGGGTCCTGTATCTTCTGAGTCACTTGTTGCTTCCTTTCGTTGTTGGTGAGCCGGGGTTCGCGCCCCGGCTCTTTCTTGTTCAGACGGCCGTTTGGCCGCCGTCGTTCCCCTCGGCGTCGCCGCCGAGAAGCTCTTCAAGTCGTGCTCGAGGGACTCGCAGGCTGCGGCCGATCCGGACCGCGGGAATGTCGCCGCGCCGCGCCGCGTCGTAGGCCGCTGTGCGGCCGATCCGAAGGACACGGGCCGCTTCCTCGATCGTCAGGACCGCCGGGAGCTCGCCCACTAGACCTCCTTGGCAAGCCGCTCGAGGAGCTCGACGTAGGCCCCCCGGACGGCGCTGCGGGGCTCGCGCTCACCGGACTCCCACCGGGTCACGGCCGGGCGGCTGACGCCAAGCGCCTGCGCGACCTCGGCCTGGGAGAGCCCCGCCCGTTGGCGCAATAGTCGCCGCAATGCAGGCTCCGGCAAGCCGCGGCGGCGGCGAGCCTCGCTGAGAACGGTGTCGAGAGTCACGGTCACCACAAGAGCGTGACACGCCCTTGGCACCCTTTTCAATGTGTGCGCCTTACCTAAGGGTGGGTCACACCCTTGACTTTCTGTCACCCCTCCGGTACGTTCACCGACGTGCCGAAGCGTGTCTCCCCTCTCGCCAAATCCGAGGGAATCTTTCCCCGCGACTCAGCAGCCGTTGATCCTCGCGGTGCGTACCGCGATGCCTGGATCACGCAGCCGCTGGACGCCGAGTGGACCGCTTACTACCGGCTGGTCCCTCAGGCGGGCGAGATCGTGATCGCCGAGGTGCGCGTCCTTCCGATACCGGAGGCCGGCGAGTCGGTTCCTCGCGGAAAGCTGCCGGAGCTGTCCGACGAGGAACGGTGGTTTGAAGCGAGTCTCGAGTTCCCCAAGCAGGGCACTCCACCGAAGGTGCCGCGCGGTGGGCTCACCGCAAGAAGGCTTCGCAGCGGCCTGCGACTGGGCGCGGCGATCGAGCGGGCACGGAAGCTGGTCCTCGATGCCCTCGACAAAGAAATAATCCCCCCAGAGTGGACGCGCTTTACGCGCGAGATGCTCAGCGACCCACCCGGAACCGGTCGTCGCGGGCGCGATGACCTCTACTACGCCCGCATTGCGGGGCTCTACGTCGCGCGTCTAGCGGCCGGAAGCCGGCGCCCGGTGGCAGATCTTGCCGATGAGTGGGGAGCGATGCGAGGACGCCGCGACACGGCTGGATCGCGGATCAGCCAAGCAGTCCACGAAGCGCGTCGCCGCGGTTTGCTCACGGAATCACCACCCGGTCGCGCGGGCGGCGAGCTGACGGAAAAGGCGAAGACGATCCTCGCCGAAGCGAAGGAGGACCGATGAGAGGACACATCCGCAAACGCGGCTCTAAGTGGACGGTCGTGGTCGACGTCGGCCGCGACGAGAACGGCAAGCGGATCCGCAAGTGGCACTCCGGCTATGAGCGGCGCAAGGACGCCGAGCGGGCGCTGTCGGAGATCCTCGCCCGGCTCGACTCGGCCTCCTACGTCGAGCCGGACAAGCTCACAGTCGAGCGTTTCCTGGTCGAGGAGTGGCTGCCAACCGTGGAGCGCACCGTGCGCCCCCTGAGCTACACGCAGTACGAGCAGGTGGTCCGGATCCGGATCGTGCCGCGAATTGGCCACGTGCGGCTGCAGCGGCTCGCGGCGGGGCACCTGAACGCGCTCTACACCGAGCTCGAGCGCGAGGGTCTCTCGGCGTCGAGCAAGCGGCTCACGCACGCTGTCCTTCACCGGGCGCTACGTGACGCGGTGCGCCTGGGGCGGCTGGTACGCAACCCCGCCGAGCTGGCGGACCCGCCCGCGCGCGGACGATCCCGCGCCCAGGCATGGACGGCGGCCGAGCTCTCGCCGGTTCCTCGAGCACGTCGCCGTGACGACGATCGGCTCTACGCGCTCTGGCGGCTGGCCGCCACCACCGGGATGCGGCGCGGCGAGCTCGCCGGGCTCACCTGGCGAACACTCGACCTCGACGGCGCACGGCTTTCGGTCGAACAGCAGCTCGTCCCCACCCGCGGCGGCGTCAGCTTCGGCCCGCCGAAGTCGGCCCGCTCGCGGCGGACGATCGCGCTCGACCCGGAGACGGTGGACGCGCTGCGCACGCCATCGCGACGCGCAGCTGCTCGAGCGAGACTTCGCCGGCGACGCCTACGCCGACCAGGACCTCGTGTTCGCCGACGAGCTCGGCGGCCCGATCCACCCGCAGCGCCTGACCGAGTGGTTCGGCAAGCACCGCAAGGCCGCCGGGATCCCGACCGGGACGCTTCACATCCTGCGCCACACCGCGGCGACGCTGGCGCTCACGTCCGGGGTCCCGGTCCACATCGTCGCGGCGCGGCTTGGCGATGACCCGAAGACCGTGCTCGTCGACCTACGCGCACCTGCTGCCGCATCGGACGAGATCGCCGCCGAGCGCGTGGCGGCGGTGCTAGCGGGTCACTCCGCGTCGTCACCGAGGACGGCGTAGCTGAGCTGCGGCTGATCATCGACCACGATCGGCTTTGTCCTGAACTCGTCGCCGGCGGTGGTCCTTGCGACGAACCGCAGCGGCACGTCAGTCTGAGCCCCTCCTGTAGCACCCAGACATTCCGACTATCTCTCGCTGGAATTTCGAGTGGGAGGCGCTGGTGCGTCGGATACGGCCATGGGAATACAAAGCTGCGCTCGGGATTGTCAGCCCGAACCGCCCATACCTGGCTGATCTTCACTAGGTGACCACTTCGGTTTGTGATCTCGATGAAGACCACATCCGCCTCTTTCGTATAGACGCCACCCGCGCCATCAGATTCACCCTGCACCGGCCCGGTGCCCGGATTGACGCGGAGCCTGACTTGCGTGCGGGTCGACCGCCAGACGGCGAGTTGAACAAGCACGGCTGCCGTGGCAACGACCGCCGCATATATCGCCACCAGCGTCGTCACTTCCATGCTGGCCGGGTCCTAGCACGTGGCCTCGGCGCAAACAGGTTGTCCCGTTCCGTGCCCCGCCTGCCGGGTTGCAATTGGGTTGCAGTCTGGCCCGTAAACCGCATTGGAATGCGCACATGGACGGCAGCGGAAAGTGGGGGGAGTCGCCGGTTATTCGTCAGTGCAGGGGAAAGGTGCCGAGACCGACCTCACGCGCCGTCAGGCGTGACGAGAGCGAAACTTCCCGTGTCCGATCCGTATCCGTTTAGCGGACCGCCGCGACGCGCCGGCGCTCGTCCCTCGCCGCCGCCTCGATCGCCGGCGACCAGTCGATAGCCGGGCACTGCTCGACGAGCTGGCCGAGCTCGATCAGGGACATGTGCCCGGTCGAACTGGAACGGCGTCGTCGACGTCGTCGGACCCAGGCATTTTTGTGAGGTCCGCTACCGGGGGTCCAGAGCGCTCGCTCAGTCAAAAAAAGGTTCGGGAGCCGTATCCTGCTCACGGGCGAACTTCTCGGCTTGCTTCACCGTAGACAACAAGCGAGTGGTCCGAGTCCTGGTCGGCTCGACCTGGTTCGACCCCGAGCGGGGGACCTACTCGACCAAGAAGTCTGGGAGGGATGTGGGCTTCTCCTTCACCGACCGGCACTCGGGCAGAGTGGTGAGCGGGCCAATCGCCTCGGTGACCGCAGTCGAGTACGAGCCGAAGAAGCAATAAGCGATGAGCTCGGCGGTCATTCGCGCTTCCTGTTTCAAAAAACGGGCGTAATCCCCGTAACCCTGCAATCCAGGCGGGCGCTTAGTTACGTATAGGGAGGCGGAGCGGCCCGCGCATTGGCGTCCACCATACGGAGCCGCTCCCGGTGTGTCCAGAGAGGTGGCCGGGGAGGCCGACCGCCTCTCTCTGGACAAACGTATTACTGGGTGCCGAATGGTTGGTATGCAGACGTCCGTTCATCGGCTCATCGAGCGGGGCTGGAGCCGTTCTCCCTCTCAAAGGATGAAGCGGGTAACCGGATGCTCGGCTCGCGGCCGCAAAGCACGCAGAGTGTCCAGCCGCCGGCGTCCGGTCGAGGAGCGGTCGCGGACAGCTGCAGCGCCTAGCGACGATCCGCTCGCCCTCTGGAGCGATCCTCCAGCTCCCGAAGGGCTCCGACAGTTCGACGCTGTTGGGCGACCCGGTCCGATCATCGCAGGCTTCCCGGATTCTCCATCGGAAATATGGGTTTTCTTTGCACAGACGCCACCGCGCGGTCTTCGGCGGTGAGACGGCCCTCGAGCACCCTCCCCCTAGTCGCCATACTGAGGTTGATTGGCAGTCCCTCCCTCCCTGGGGACTAGGCGGCAGAAGCGGAGAAGCCCCTTGCATCGACCTGGGGCTTCTTCGCACCAGGGTGCTTCCGCCGCGAGATACTGCGTGGGCGATGTCGGAGTAGCCTGCGATCAAGAATTTCTCTAAGGGGAGGTTCCCCATGAAACGCACGTTGATTGTTGTTCTCGCGACGGTGGCGCTGGCGCTTGGGTTGAGCGCCCCGGCATCGGCGGCAACCGCCAATCCGACCGCCAGCTGTGCCGGAAAGGTGGGTGCGAGCCTCGCTGGTCAACCCCGGAGACCGTGCCGTGATTGCGCACGGTTTCATCGCGGAGGCTTCCGGAGGGGAGCACCCACCCGGATTCTTCCAGAGCGAGTGGTCCCGGCTCGACGAGCCGCTGGAGGGGTGTTTGGAGTTCATCACCCCGTAGAGCCGCACCTTGCTGAAGGTTCTCCCCGGTCGACCCCGCGCGAGATACTGCGTAGGCGATGTCGGAGGAGAGTCTGCGTTGTTCGGAAGGGAGGTCAGTGAGGTTCGGGAAGAGTTCCACGTCGAGCCGGAGCGGTTCATCGACGCCGACCCACAGGTGGTTGTCATCGAGATGCGCCGAGCGCGGGGCAGGGGGAGCGAAGTAGAGGTTGGGAGCAGATCGGGTGTGATCTGGACCCTCCAAGACGGCAAGGTCGTCCGGATGGAGACAGATCTCGATCCGGATGAAGCCCTCGAAGCCGCCGGGCTGCGGGAGTAGGCGCAGAATTCTCGTAGAGGCTGCGGAGCCGCGATCCCACGCTCAGCTATCCCGGCGGAGAAGCCGGTCGAGCTCGTCGTCGAGTTCGTCCGGCTCGGCGGTTGGTGGCGCAGTGCTCGTTCGAGACACACCATTGCGTCACCGAGCCGTCTGCCGCCTTCTTGCTGAGCAGTTCGAGGACGTCGTCGCGGCTCAGGATCCCACTTTCGGCTTTTTTGGTCATCTGAAATCTCCGTTCTTTTCACAGCGCGTCAACCGGCGGTCTCTTGAGAACACGCCGACCGAATTGCGACCCTCCCTACCCCCGGTGTGAGATCGCGAGCTTGACTCGCGGCGAGCCCCGCAATGGGTCGGTTTGCAATGGCGTGCTTTGCGCGCTGCCGTCGAGGAAGGGAGTCCGATGGGGAAAAGAAGTCCTGTGCCGCGCTGGGGGCGCTGGCTGCTTCGCTGGTGCTCTCCGTTCCGGCGACGGGTTACGGTCCGAAGCATCAAGAGGGTGATCGTGCTTTCGACGTCTGTGACGGCGAAGGCGGAGTCGTCGACCGTCAGGTCGACGCCGGGATTCAGGCCGGGGCGGGCCGAAATCGGTCGACGTCGCTCCGACCAACTGCGATCACTTCTGGCAAAATCCCGCCGCGCCCCCTAACGGCTCCGGTGGTCTGATCGGAAACGGCTGGCCGCCGCCCCCCTTCGTCGAAGAGTAGGAACTCGCTCATCTGAGCCGGGCCGGTTTTTAGAACAACCCGCTGGCTCACTGTCCCAATGACCGGCGCGCGCCGTCGCGAGATACTGCGTGGGCGATGTCGGAGGAGAACGTGGAGACGCTCAAGGGATCGCGGCGGCTGGAACCGGCGCGACTCGAGGCATGGCTCGGGTTCATGCACCCCGAGGTCTGACTGGGAGGGGGGCTTCACCCGGCTGGAAGGCGCGATATATCGCGGTCGCGAGGGAATGAGGGCGTATTGGTCGAGACCAACGCCGCCTCGAACTGGTGGTGAGCTTCGATGAGATGCGCGATCTGGGCGACACCGTGTTGGGTCTGGGCCACCTGCGCGGGCGCTCGCAGGGAGGTATCCCAATCGACACGCAGTACGGGATCGTCATCAGCTTTCGGGACGGTCTTGCCGTCTGGCAGCGATTGGGGCAGCCACGCCGAAGCCCTCGAAGCCGCCGGGCTGTCGGAGTAGGCCACTCACGACGTCACGGCGCGCGCCGTCCCCCAATCGGCGGTTTTCGGAGCGGGCAGTCTTGCGCTGGCACCCTCCCTCGGATAGGTTGGGCGCAACGCAGTTGGCTGTGGTAGGGAGAAGGAGATACTCATGCGCGAAGGATTCGCATCGCAGCGGCGTCGCTGACGGTCGCTGCCGGACTCATCGGTGCCGTGGCCGCTCCGGCCTCGGCGGCGACGCCGCCGATTCAGGCCTGCGTCGGTGAGAGCTTGTCGGCCCTCGCGACCAACCAGCTGTCCAACGGCGCGTTCGGGGCCGCGGCCTCCGGCTTCGCTCAGGACCCGACTACTGCCCCTGGGCTCGGTGATTTCGTCCAGGCCGGGCTGGCCGGTGCTATCGATGACGCGGTATTGCCGAACACCTGCAACGACTGACGCATTCATCCCGCGACAACACAGGTGAGGGGCCCCGGATTCCGGGGCCCCTTTCATCACAACTAGCGGCGGCGCCTCGAGGCTTTCGGTAGTAACCGGCGCGTGTACGGCTTCCGTTATTCATCATTCATGTTGGGAGCGGTCCTTCGGCAGACACTCACAGTGCAGGGGCCGCTCCCTTTGTTTTCGGCGCTTCTTACGCGCTCGAAACCCGTCAGCACTTGAAGCTCGCAATCCGGATCGGCTGCGCCTTCTTCGTCTCTAGCTCTGAGCGGGCGACGGTGTAGCTCAGCAGCCCCTCGTAATCCGTCACGGATCCGTCGGGGAGCCCGTAGCGCTTCTCGGTGCTCTTCCAGTCCAGCACCCGAGTCGCGCCGTGCGCCGGCGTGCTCGTCGCTGAGATCTCGAGCAAGTCGACCGAGTAGATCTCGCGGCCCTTGCCTGCCCTGCGCGGTCGGCTCTCGAATACGCCGCCGATACTGAACGAGGCGGTGTTGCCCTTGATCTGCCGCCACACCTGTTCGCCCTCATCGGTCGATTGATCTACGTGGCCACGGACGACGAGTCCCTCACTGGTTGACCTCATCGAGTCCGGGTCGATCTCGCCGATCGCCTTGGTCGAATGCTCGAATAACAAGGGCAACCATTTGCCGACTCGTCTTCCAGGCTTCGATCGTCTGGTCGAATGCCGTGGGCAGGATCGTGTCCCGCTGTCCTGTCCTCGCTCCAAGCGGAGACGACCGCCTCGAAGACACCGAGTTCCTCCTCGGTCTCTGTGGTAGTTGCCTTCGCGATCAGGTGCTGCATCTCGTCAGTGCTCCTTCGTCTTCGCGTCCGGGTACGGGAAAGCGGGCGACCTCGCGCAGGATCTCCAGGCCCGCGTGATCAATCGATGGCGCCAGCATCAGCGCCCGGGCCACCAGGTCCACCGCCTCCTGGAAATCGGGATCCTCTACCGGCTCGCAGGCGAGATCGCCGCAGCATCTCTCGTAGGCCTCCTTGGTCAGACCAAGCTCGCGGATGAGGACACCGACCCGCTCGGGGGCATCGAGGCGCGGGGGCCATGGCTCGGGCGAACCGCCCTCTCGGGGAGATGGGGGTCTCCGATCCAGCCGACCAAGGAGACGATCAGATCCGCGGAAGTGTGGTGGCTCCGCCCGAGAAGCCAGAGGCATTCCATCATCCTCCTCGGTGGCGTGGACGCCGACGGCCACCCGGTCGACACGCAACCCGTCGGCCACCGCCCAAGCGGCAACGCGTGTCTAGCTTCATGCTCGGCGGTGGCGTAGTCGGTCATGGGTTAAAACCTGATGTCGGCCGGATGCACACGAACACCGCCGAAGACGCGACCTCCTCGGTGCGTCCGTACCGCTCACGGACCGCATCGAGAGCCTCGGCCTGCTTACGGGCGTGCTCTTCGCGCAGCTCTTGCTCCCGCTCACGTGGCTCATCGCGCTTGCGAATCTCGGCGGCGATACGTGCCTTCTCCCGCTCGCTCGGGATCGGCCGGCCGTTCATGCCGATGTTTACATAAGCGGGCTGGTGCGGCTCCATGTCGGTCGGTTGGTGCCAGATCTCGGTGCTGAGGGCAAAACCAACGCTCCACCTCGACCTCGATCACGTTGCCCGCGGGGCCAGTGGTCCAGGCTGAGCAGCCCTGCGCGTGGCACGACTGCAGCGGACTCCAGGGTGGCGGTCCGGGAATGTCGTGGTCGGAGAAGCGGGCATCGATGAGACGCTGCTCACGGCGCTGATCAAGCTCGGTGGCGGACTCCATCCCGCAGGCGACGCGGGCATCATCGAGCCACCGGCGCTGGTCGGCCGGGCCGAGACCATCTAGCCGCTCAAGGGCATCTCCGAAGGTGTGGACCCCGTCCAGGACCAGCCGTATGCCGATCTCGCGGACGATCGGGGCTTCGGTGTCGGTCAACTGGCCATCGGCCACCGCTCGGCTGACGACGTTGCCCAGGTCGGTAGCGAGCTCGTCGGAGGGGTCGCGGATCGGAAAGCGCAACTCAGCCATTCCGACTCCGCTTCTTCTTCCCCTCAAGCTCGAGCCATTGGAGAGCCTCGTCCTCGCTGAACGTGACGTCCGGTTCATCATCCCTGCGCCAGATGGTCGTGTGGTTCCAGCCGAGGTTGCGGGCGACCAAGATGAAATTGGCCTCGATGAGGCGGCGCTCGTCAACTGCTCTCGTCGCCATGACCTGCGACTCCTGCGGAAGGCGCGTGGAAGGGATCTACCGCACCATCTGGCGAGGAGTCGACGATCCGGGGAGCTGGCTCTTCTCGCCGTCTCGTGGGCACCTTTGCCCCGAGTGTAGGACCGACCAGGACCTCGACGAGGTCAACAAGGCGGGATGGAGATGATCAACGCAGCCCTGCGACACAGCAACCGGTTCCGGAGAGTGAGCACTGGCTATCCACGCCGCGTCGCCGAGGCGTACAACGGCGACCTTGAAAGCGCGGCAGCTGACAGTGACGAGCAAGTCGCGGAAACGGTTGCAGCTTGGGAGCGCCGGCGGGGACTCGAGCCCCGAGAGTGGACGGCAATCGGCGCGATCGAGAAGGACTCCGCCAGCACGTGATCGCGCCTGCGATCGGCTGCGAGAGGGCCCGCCCACCGTGGCGGGCTTCTTCGTGTCCGTTTCGTGTCCGGAATCGCCACAAACGGCTCTGGAATGCGGGGAAAGCTAGAAGAGCTGGTTCTGTGGGACCTATTCCGAGCCGTACCGCCGAGTGTCACCACATGCCGGGTTAGCAGGGGATTCGGCTCTCCCGGCTCGGCTCCGGTGCTGCGCCGTGTCGTCCTGTAGGCATACGTTCGTTAGCAATCCGTTAGCACCGCTAGGTGGGGAAGAGAACCCTCTTCGTCGCGGTCGCGTTGCCCTCCGGGTCGAGCAGGACCGCTTCGACGTAGCCCTCCGGGAGGTTCGCGGCCGGTCGGAGCTCGAACTGGTCGCTCTCCTGCTCTTCGAGGAACGTCCGAGGCGGCCCCGTCGAGCCCGAGGACGAGGGACTGGCTCCCCAAGGACGCTGACCCGCATATACTCGCCCTGCGACCAAGCGGTCCCCGGTGTTACTGGGATGCGGCCAATGGGGAGAAAATTGCGGCGAAGCACAAGGGGCGCCCGGCGACGTGTCTTGGAGACGCTGATCGTTGCCGCCGCGCTGCTCGTCCTGGGGTCGGCGTCGGCTCAGGCACTCGGGCTCGGCAACCTCAGCGCCGCGCCCACGAACACCCAAGCGGGCGTGCACAGCGACGTCAAGATCCACATGAACTTCAGCGGTGGCCAGGTGAAGGATGTGACGATCGGGCTGCCGCCGGGGATGGTGGGTGACCCGAACGCCGCCCCGTTATGCACCGTAGCCCAGCTGAACGCCGATAGCTGCCCCGCCGACACCGTGGTCGGCAGCGTGATCGCGAATGCCACAGTGGCGGTCGAGGTGCTGCCCGGAATCTTTGTGCCCCTGACCGTCGACGTGAACGGGACCCTCTACAACGTCGTGCCGCAGCCCGGCGAACCCGCTCGCTTCGGGATCGTCCTTCGGCCCCTTTCATTTCCCCCTCTCCCGCCTCTACTGCCGCCGATCATTCTCCAAGCCGGCGTCCAGCTCAGGACCAGCGACTTCGGTCTGAATACGGTCATCAAGGACATCCCGAACACAACCCTGTCGAGCCAGGACACGACCATCAACTCACAGGACATCACCCTCTTCGGGATCGCTCCGGGGACCGGCAAGGCGTTCATGCGCAACCCGACCTCGTGTGGCACCAATACGACCACCTTCTCTGCAATCCCGCACTCGGGAACGGCCGCGAACGGAACCGCAAGCTTCAACACGGTCGGCTGCGAGAACGAAGACTTCTCCCCGTCCTTCAGCGCGATCGTCGGAGGGGCCAACGCCGCGATGAAGACGAGCGTCACGACCTCGATCGACCAGGACCTCGACGAGGCGGGACTCGTGCGGGCAAGGGTCGTCATCCCGCCGGACCTGAACCCCGACGTGCAGCTGCTCGGCAACCGCTGCTCGCCCGCTGACTTCGAGGCCAGCATGTGCCCGCCGAACTCGATCATGGGGTCGGCGGTCGTGGCCTCCCCACTGCTCAGCCAGCCGCTCGCCGGGAATGTCGTCTTCGTGGAGACGGGAGGCACCCCCGACATCGGTCTCGATCTCCAGGGCCAGCTCCACCTGTTGCTGCGGGGCTCGCTGGGCCTCGACAAGGTGGTCGTCTTCGACGGCCTGCCCGACATCCCGATCGCCCACTTCGCGCTCACCTTCCCCTCCTCTCCGGGCCTGCTGATCGCGAGCCGGAACCTCTGTGTGCCGCCCCCGCCGCTCTTCCACGCGGACTTCACCGGCTACAACGGAGCGAACACCGCGGTCGACTCCCCGGCCACCATCCAGGGGGCATGCGGACCGAACGCGGCGACGAAGTGCAAGAAGGCCAAGAAGAAGAAGCACAAGAAGAGGGCCGCCGAGGCCAAGAAGAAGCACAAGAAGAAGTCCTGCAAGAAGAAGAAGCGCAAGAAAAAGAAGAAGTGACCTAACCGGGGCCGGGCTTCGGGAGTAGCGGCTCGGTATCGCTTTGGACGACGCATGAAAGTCAAGTGGTTCTGGACGCATCCCCTCCTTTTTGGGAGAGTTCGGCTCGGGCGCCGGTAGACGACGAGCTAAAGAGCAGGCCCGGGGGCTTGGACCTGCCGCGCTGCTTGGCCGCTTGACGGGCCACGAGATGCGCGCCCCGGTGTCGCGCCGGCGCCCTTTCTCTTCCCTGCGTTTCGCCTGCCAGTCGGCGACCGTGCGCCGGTAGGCGGCCTCGGCCTGCGCGGCGAGCTGGCGCTCTGCCTCGCGCATCGCCGCGTTCGCGGCGAGGCCGCTCCTTCTCCCGCGCCGGCTCTCGGCGCCGGCGGCGAGCTCGAGCCGGCGCAGCTTCCTTCGCGGTCAGCGAGGGCTGCGCGTAGGCGTAGTCCTCCTCGCGCGCCAGCAGGCACCAGAACAGGCAGGCGAGCTTGCGCGCGGCGGCGACGACCGCGACCTGGTGGCCGCGGCGGGCCCGGATCCGCTCATAGAAGGCCCGGATCGGGCCCGGGCTGGCGGACCGTCGACCAGCTCGCCTCGACCAGGGCGTGCCGGGCGCTCACCGAGCCCTGCTTTGAGATCCGCCCGTGGGCGGCCGGAGCGGTGCCCGACTGGCTCACCCGCGGATCGAGCCCGAGGTAGCCGACCAGCTTGCGCGAGCTCTCGAAGCGGCCGACCTCGCCGATCGCGGCGAGGAAGGTGGCGGCGCAGATCACGTTCACTCCCGGGCACCGTCATCAGCCGCCTGACCTCTGGGCTCTCGAGAGCGTCGGCGGCGATCGGCCGCTCGACCGCCTCGATCTCGGAGTCGAGGAACTCGATCTGGCGAAGCGCCGAGTCGACCGACTCGCGCTCCTCCTCCGGCAGGGCGAGCCCATCCAGCCAGCGCCGGCCCTTCTGCCCGAACAGGTCCGTGAACGGAGGACGGCCGACGAGGCAGCGCATCAGCGCCGCGTGGATCTCGTTCTTTGCCCGGGTCCGCGCCCTGACCAGCTGGGTGCGGCGCTGAAGCCGCCGGCGCATCGCCTGGGTCCCGCGGTCGGGGACCCAGACCGAGTCGAGCTCGCCGGAGGCGCAGAGCCTCGCCAGCGCACGGGCGTCGAGCCGGTCGGTCTTCGCCCGGGCGGAGCGGATCCCGGTGTCGTTGGGGGAGACCACGATCACCTCGCCGACGTGGGGCTCGATGCATCCGCTTGATCTCCCAGGCGTTGCCGGTTACCTCGAGCGCCACCCGGTCCTCGGCTCCGAGGCTTCGGGCGAAGAGCTCGAGCTCCTCCGGCTTCGTCTCGATCCGCCCCGCCGAGCGGAGCTCACCTTGCTCCCAGATCGCCACCTCGCAGAACTCGAGGTGGACGTCCAAGCCGACTGCTCGCATTTGCTCCTCCTCGCTTCGATTGACGGGGAGAACGCAGCGGGCAAACGACATCGACGCATTCGCGCTCTCGGCGCACCCGGATAAGTCGCAGGGGCGGCCACTGAAAAGCTCGGGCTCTGAGCCCATCGTCCAAGAATCGGCCTACCCATCTCGCGTTCTCCCGGAAGCCCCTGTCCCGGTTGGCCGACCGTAGGGTCGGACCGGACGTCAGCTTCCGGGGAGGATTTTCATCTCCCGAGAAGCGCGCTTTGCATGGAAAGCAGCACCCTTCCGCGAGATACTGCGTGGGCGATGTCGGAGGAGAACGTCGATCGGTTTCGGGCTGGCCTTGAGGCCTACAACCGGGGTAATGTCGAGCGTTGGTTGGAGACCTTCCACCCAGACGTCGTCTTCGAGGCTCGGATCGGTCCACTGGAAGGCGACTACTCAGGGCACGAAGGCCTGAGGCGGTTACTTGCCGACATCGCGGACTCCTGGGAGGTATTCGAGCTTGACTTCCCGGACGTGCGCGATCTCGGGAGACCGTGTGCTGGCCCTGGGCACAGTCCACATGATCGGGAGAGGGAGCGGGATCGAGGCCGAGGCTCCCGTGGCGTTTGTGTCCACCGTCCGAGACGGCCTCACCACCCACCTCAAGGACTACGGCGAATGGGCTCAAGCCCTCGAGGCCGTCGGGCTGAAGGAGTAGGCGATGTCGGAGGAGAACGTCGAAAGCTTCAGGCGAAGCATCGAGGCTTGGAACAGGACGACTTTGACGCGTGGATCGACCAGTTCGACCCCGAGGTCGAATGGTTCACACTTCTTGAGGTATATCGCGGGCATGCCGGAGCCCGGAAGGCTTGGGAGAGCCTCAAGGGCACCATGCAAATCAGGGCTCGATTTGACGATATTCGTGACCTCGGGGAATCCGTGCTCGCCCTGGGGGAAATGGAGGGCACGGGACAGGCAACCCGGTTGAACTTCACTAGTGAGAACGCGCAGCTGATCACTTATCGTGGCGGCAAGGTCGTCAATATGCGGAGTTTCCGCAGCCATGCCGAGGCCCTCGAAGCTGCAGGGCTGTCGGAGATGCGACCTCTTGGGCTGAGGAAGTCGCCCAGGCATCGAGGTCGCCCCGATTGAAAGCATCGATCAATTTCCGCACGATCTCCACGTTCTCCTGCGACATCGCCTACTCCCTCAGCCCGGCGGCTTCGAGGGCTTCCGTGGGATCGACGTAAGTCTCGACGCGCACGGCCAGTCCGTCACGCAATGTCGTAACGAACCAGATCGGCCGCTCCACCGGCACCTTGCTCCGCTTGCCCCGGCCCCTGCCCGTCACTGCGAAAAACACCCTGTCGCCAATAGCCCGCAAGTCGGAAATCGAAAGGCTCACTTCCTCGATGTCCTCCCGGATTTCGGCCCAGTACCGCTGCAGCCCCGCACGCCCCCGGTATACGCCCTGATCCGCGAACCGGCCGGTGGTATGCAACTCCGCGTCCGGGGCGAAGCCACCAAGCCACTCGTCGAGGTCGCCGCGATTCCAGGCATCGATCCCGCGCCTGACGTTCTCCACGTTCTCCTGCGACATCGCCTACTCCGACAGCCCGGCGGCTTCGAGGGCCTTCTCGCGGTCGAGGTAGCTCTCGGCCCGCACGACCTCTCCGTCGCGCAGAGTGAAGATGTGTGCCTGTTCGAGCTCTGCCCCGACCCCGCTGGTCGCGCCCCGACCGCGCTGGCGCGCAATGGCGATCACCTTATCCCCGTTGTCGATCAGCTCGTCGAGCTCGACCTCCCACTCCTCAAACGGGAACGCCTGGAACCAGTCATCCGCGAAGAAGGACCTGACCTCGTCATAGCCGCGATAGACGCCAAGTCCAGGAATGCCGCTCGGGGAAAAATCCCACACAAGCTCTGGCGACCAAAAACCCTCCGTGATGACCGCTTCAGGTCCACCGCGGTTGAACACTCGAACGCTCGGCGCACAACTCGATGTTCTCCTGCGACATCGCCCACGCAGTATCTCTCGACGAAGTGCTGCTTTCCATGCAAAGCAGGGGTGCTGCTTCTCGTCCAAAGCGATACCGAGCCGCTACTCCCGCAGCCCGGCGGCTTCGAGGGCCTTCTCTCGCTTTGGGAATCCCTCCGCCGACAGAAGCTTGCCGTCGCGGATCGTCCAGAGGTTTCCGATCCGAATCTCGAACTCGGCATCGCTCCCCTCGGCTGAAGACGAAACTTGACGAAGGCAACCACCACATCGTCGCGCTCGAAGAACTCCTCGGGCTCGACGATCCACTGGTCAAACGCGGAGGACTGATCCTCGATGACCCGCTGCACTTCTTCGCGCCCTCGATGAGGGCCCGCGTTCGGCCCCACCTCCAAGGTGAACTCGAAATCGGGGGCCGCAAGGCCAAACGCGCTCTCCCAGTCGCGGCGGTTGAAAGCCTCGTACATGGATCGGACCAGCTCCACGTTCTCCTCCGACATCGCCCACGCAGTATGTCGCTGGGGTGCTGCTTTTCGTCCAAAGCGGCGGTTTCCCCGGGCGCGTGCCCTACTCCGGCAGCCCGACCGCTTCGAGGGCTTCGGCCCTGTCGGTCGGCTCAACGCGAGCGACCTTCCCGTCACGAAACGTAAGGACAATCGCAGTCTCCGCACTGACCGAGGCGCTGGAGCTGCTGGTCGCCCTTCGGCGCCAGGAGTACTGGTGGGAGAAAGCCGTTACCAGGGCCAGATGCAGCGCGTGCACGGTTCACGCTCCACGCAGACGGGGATACAACTTGGTGCTACCGGGTCGCAGACCAAGTCCCACCTCGTACAGCACACTGAGCGGAAACACCCCCATGCGTTTAGTCCTCCAGACACCGGTCCGTAAGATCCCGGTCCGAGCCGGCGGCTATAGGGCTGATACGTGGGAAAGCCGGATGGAGAAATCATGTCTGAGGACGGCGGCGCTAGGTACGGCCGTTGCTGCTCCAGCTCCGACGAGCCCGGACGGCCGGAAGCGCCGAGGACGCCAAGAGCGTCGAGAGAATGCGCGCCTCCGGATCGTCTGACTGCTTGAGAGTCAGCCGGAACACCGGGTGGCTGTGGTCCCGGCATGGTCGGTGCCCTACATGTTCCGCAGTTTCGATGACGTCGGTCGGCACGTCGACCCACGACTCACAGTCCGTCGGAGAAAAGCCGATCGTGCCGTCCTCGTCGGAGGCCTTCACCATGCCGACGAGTTCGACAGGCGCTTGCTGAAATTCACCGCCTCGTAGTGCCTTCTCAAGTGACGCGCCGGTGAGCTGGTCAGGCATCGAGCACCCCCATGGGCCCGGCTCCGAAGTTCCGTTCGTCACAACATAAACCTTTGGAGCCTCCCCGGTCCTGACCGAGGTCGGGCGAGCGCCTCCGCGAGAAAACGCGCCCTCGCCGTGAACGCAGTTTCGGGCCTACCACCGGTTCGTCGCTCAGTATCGGAGGCAAAAGCAGCGGGTCGCTGCTCCTGAACCCTCGCACAGCGCAAAGCCTCTCGCACAACCCAGTGGTGAACATGTCGTTGCAGTCCGCGTCGCCACTGCAGGCGCAGGCCAGGCTGCCGCAGATGAACCCTAATCGCCCCGGTGAAACGTTGAGACCACCGCCTGGAAATGTGCTCACTCCAGGCCCAATACGCGACATCGTCGACTCCGCATAAGGCGACTGGAAGCTAGGACCCATCGTTCCAGAGCCGCTCCCAAAAGACGGGTAAAGGCCTTCCTGGTGCGGCCGTTGCGCAGCCATCGGCCACTGCTGCTCCAGCCGCGACGAGCCCGGAAGGCCGGAACGCGCGAGGACGCCAAGAGCGTCGAGAGACGCGCGCCTCCGGATCGTCTGACTGCTTGAGAGTCAGCCGGAACACCGGGTGGCTGTGGTCCCGGCATGGTCGGTGCCCTACATGTTCCGCAGTTTCGATGACGTCGGTCGGCACGTCGACCCACGACTCACAGTCCGTCGGAGAAAAGCCGATCGTGCTGTCCTCGTCGGAGGCCTTCACCATGCCGACGAGTTCGACAGGCGCTTGCTCAAATTCACCGCCTCGTAGTGCCTTCTCAAGTGACGCGCCGGTGAGCTGGTCAGGCATCGAGCACCCCCATGGGCCCGGCTCCGAAGTTCCGTTCGTCACAACATAAACCTTTGGAGCCTCCCCGGTCCTGACCGAGGTCGGGCGAGCGCCTCCGCGAGACGAGGTCCAGCTCCACATGGCCGCCCTCTGTATCGAAAATGCCGGAGACCACGAAGGCAGGTCTCCACAGTCCGTGCCGAAGAGTTCCGCTTGTCGCCCAATAGCAGGCCCCGGGTGCCTGCTTTCTCTGTGCAAGCGGCAGCCAGCGCCGTCGCTGACCTCGCTCTCGCAAGGGACGAGGAGGAAGAGCCCCGCGGGCCGGTCTGGTCGCTCCTCCTTTGCGCGAGAAGCGAGCGTCCAGCCTCGAAACCGCCGCTTTCCATGCAAAGCGGCACTTTCGAATCGCGTCTGAAACAGAAGCTAGCGTCGTCAAGCCGCCCTGATCACGAGGCGTCAGGTCTTCTGGACCAGGGACGAGGCCCTCGAAGCCGCCGGGCTGTCGGAGTAGGCGCTTTGGACGAGAAGCGCTGCTTTGCATGGAAAAGCGCAACGTTGCGAGGGCCAAGCGTCCTCGCCGCGCGGATCGTGTGCCGAGTTGCCAGCCGCACGAAAGTGACCAGGCTGACTATGATCGTCGCGGAGTGCCGGGAAGACTGGTCGGCGAAGTCGTCGTCGACCCTGGAGGTTTCCTGATTGCTCCGCCAGCTCCTGACCTTTCCTCGTCAGCGACAGTGGCGGACATACCGGTGGCGGTTGCTCGTCGGCGACGCAGCCGTCGTCTCCTCGGCGCGCTCCCATTGGTGGCGATGCAGGAGAGGGGCGACATGCCGCCACTTCCAGCGCTCCGTCGTGCGACCGACCTCGGGAGGCTGCCTCGGTGCCGCTAGCCCTAAGCGAGGGATTTCACGCAGGCGGTCTCTACGCCCTCGCACTCCTCGGCCTCGGTCTGGCACTGGCCGTCGGGATAGCCGCGCTGTCTCACCAGCGCGAGCGTGCTTTCTCGGCTGCGCTGATCTACGTGCTCCTGGGCGCCGTCGGTGCCCTGGCGATGTCGATCCTGGACGTGTCGCCGATCGACCCGCTGAACGATCACGCGCTGATCGAGCGGGTCTCGGAACTCGCTTCGGCGGTCGCGGTGTTCTCCGCAGGACTGACTGTCGAGCGTCACGTGCGAAAGCGATCCTTGATCTCGGTCGCGATCCTGATCCTCGTCGTCATGCCGCTGACGGTGGCGCTGATTGCCGTGTTCGGCTACTACGCCATGGGACTCTCTTTCGGAGCAGCTGTGCTCCTTGGTGCGGTTCTCGCTCCGACCGACCCCGTGTTGGCGGGGGGACGTCGGGCTCGGGCCCCCGGGGTCTGAGCCCGTCGGAGAGCCACGGTTCTCCCTGCATACGGAGGCCGCGATCAACGACGGGCTTGCCTCTCCCTTCGTCGTAGCCGGTCTGTTCATCGCCACTCAGGGCGGCAGCTCGTGGATCGGGGAATGGATCTGGGCGGACGTCTCACTGATCGCCGGACCTGTCGAATCGACATTCGCGTCAAATTTCTGCCCGTATGCCTGTGCGACTTCCCCAACCCTTGCGCTGAACTTGGCACCTGTTCGTTCCTCAACGGATAGAAGACCTTGGACCAATTCCAGATCATCAGCTTCCGGACGGGAAAGTGCATCGAGGGTATCCACTCGATTGATTCGTTCCTGTTCTTCCTCGACCCGGCGGTGTACGTCACCCAGGCCCTCGAATGCGTCATCTAGTCCCTCGATAAAGAGTCGAAACTCAGAGCTCCTGCTCAACCGTCTCAATCGCGTACTGCACAGGCGCCGTGGTCGTTGTGAACACCTCAAATGACGTCGTGAGCGCCGTCAGCCACCAGCTTGTGAAGCCATCACCGACGGGGTTTTGGAGCACTGTGTTGGTAACCGGGGGGCCCTCCCCGTGCCGATCGACCCGGCCTATCCGTTGCTCAATCCGCGTGGTGCTCAGGGGGAGGTCACTGTGTACAACGCGATCAGCGAACTGAAGATTGATTCCCTCCTCACCGGTCATGTCAGCCACTAGGAACCGTGACCCGCGACTCCTTGCGAACTTCAGGACCGCCTCTACATGCTCGTCGGTTTCTGACCTCGCATATGTGAATACCCGTGATCCAGCTTCCCTGAGTTGGCGAGCCAGTGCTGCAACGGTGCCAGGGGCGCTGGCAAACACAACAACAGCGTCCCCACTGACACCCCTCAAACGCATCCGCGATCAATTTTGTCCGCTGGACGTGTTCCTCTTCTCGGTCTCCGAGCAAATCGTGAAGATCGGCAAGGTCCAGGCGTTGCCGGTTGCTCAATCGAAGCGCAGGACAAGCTGCCGACTGCTCGGCTGACAGACCTGCGAGCCGACGAAGCTCCCGGCGACGCGTCAGCCGGAACTCGGCAAGATCGCGTAGCACTTCCAGGTCCCCTGTGGTCACAACTGAAGTACACGAGGAACGCCCTCGCGGCGGACGACAAGGCATCTGCATCCCCGCGCTCGCGCGCGTCTGCGAGAAGAGTTGTGCGCCACCGCTCCAACCACTCTTCCGCGTCCTCTCGGCGTGGGTCACTATCTATGCCGTACTCCACGCCGGCGCGTCCGCGAACCCGAAACCCCGTATTAGTGATGGCCTGACGGCGATTTCGAACCATGCGGCGATGCAATCGGTACGTCTCATTGACGTGGGCGCGAGCATCAGCCATGGCCTCTTCCCGCTTTCTTATCGTCACCAAGCGCGCGTTCGATCCCTTTTGCCAGGGCTTGCATGCGCTTGTCCTGTCTGAAGGCTTTAACCAGATCCGGCAAACGCGATTTAATTAAGAATTCAGGCGCGCCGGGTCGGATCGCCAGGAATAGTTCCCCGATTTGCTCTCGGTCGCCCACCCGGGCCTGAAAAGCTTCGAGATCTTCCAGTTGGTAGGTGTCGGGGTCGAGGAGGTGAAGCATCGCGAGCAAATCCTCTTCGTGATGCAAGGCAGGTGTGGCTGATAGCAGGAGGAGTCGTGG
This sequence comes from uncultured Solirubrobacterales bacterium, assembly GCA_963780305.1. GTDB lineage: Bacteria > Actinomycetota > Thermoleophilia > Solirubrobacterales > 70-9 > CAVVYV01. The sequence continues at coordinate 1,557 of CAWABN010000009.1, read as the reverse complement.
GACTTGATGCGCAAGCTCTCGGACGGCCTCGTAGCGCTGAGACAGTTCCCCTACCTGTGAACTGAATCCCGCGGCGATCCTGTGAGCTTCGTCGATCACCACCAGATCGGGAGTGAGAACCCGCCGCAAGGAGCGTTCTTCGTCAAAGCTCGCTATCTCCACAGCACCGTGTAAACTCCTCTGAGTGCAAACTTGCTTTCCAGCTCCTGCTTCCATTGCCAGACCAATGCGTGGGGAACCAGAACGAGGATTACCGATCGCGGGGGCATCGATTAGCCGCTGCCGGATTACGAAGCCCGCTTCGATTGTCTTCCCAAGTCCGACCTCATCGGCGAGCAGATAACGCTGCACCGGATCGCTAAGCACACGTCGTGCAACACCGATCTGGTGTGGGTGAAGGTTCACGGCGGCTGACATTGCCCCAGACAACCCGTGGCAGAAACCCGCCAGCTCCCAGTAGTAACGCTGGAAATCCGCTCTTGCGCCAAAGCTTTGCCCGTCACCAGTGCGCTTGTCGCCCAACTCCGCCAACGGATCTCTTAGGGGCGCAAGGCGGCGAAACCGAACATTCAACGCGGGGACTGCGATGCATTCGCCATCGAGATCCAGGACGTAGTCCTCCTCTGAATGCTCGGCAGGTCCTATGAAGCGAACTGGCTGCCACTCTCCGAAGACGTCGGCAAGGCACCGATCCCCGGATGTTGGTTGGAATGGTTCAGTTTCATCGAGCGAAATCGTCCTCGTGGCTTCCGCTTTGTGACGAGGGCTGTCAAACTCCGCAACCTCAACCTCCTCTCCCGGAAGACAACACCCACGCAAGACCCTGCCCCCGGTCGTAGGTCCATATCGCCTCGCCATCGTGCCGCGGGGAGTGTGTCTCAGCCTCATCGTTATCGGGAAGACCTCCGCATTCCGGGCAACGTTGCCAGCCCTCGCCCTCTTCGCCTCGCTGCTTTTCTAGCCATCTGATCGCGTCGCTAAGAGAACGCTCAAACCTCAGGGGAAACTCGATCCAGTGCGTTCTAACCAACGGCAATCGCCAGCATGAAGCGTGCTCGGGCGATTGACCCCGCGCGCTGCGTGATCCACGAGGACGAGTCCTTCTCCGGAGTGAATAATTTCATTCAGCTGTGGGCGAGTCACAGGACGCATTTGAATACCCACATCCTTGGTCGGGAGAAGGTCTGGTTCCTGACCTCAAGCGCTGACAACCCCCAGGTCGTCAACAATTCTCGCAGCACGAGCTTCAGACGTGCCGCTAGATCTGACGATTCCGTGCTCGATGACATGAGCACGCCAGTAGGAGCCGCCTCATCCGCCCCGACCGGGAGCAGTCCTGCCCCGCCCCGGACGCACAGAACCCCCGCATTGGGGGGGGTTCTGTCCAGTCGGGGCGACTGGATTTGAACCAGCGAACTTTCGGCCCCCAGCCGAATGCGCTACTCGCCGACAGGGGTGTCGGGTTCCGTTTCGGCGTCCCTACGCGGTTTCTGTGCCGCTGACTTGGCCCTGGTTTCTAGGGAAATCGGGGCTCTTGAATGGGACCCTGCTCATCCC
>CAWABN010000008.1:0-407540 GCA_963780305.1 uncultured Solirubrobacterales bacterium | reverse complement strand
TCAACTCACAGACAGACAAACCATTGTCGCGTCGTCATCCAGATCGCCACCGCTGGCTTCGAGAACCGCCGTCTGCACCTTTCGAACGGTGTCCGCCGCGGTCGCCCGCTCGGATCGCAACGCTGCCTCGATCAAGCCGTCAATGCCCAATCCGGCTTTGCCCTCTCCACCTCCCACCACGCCATCGCTGACCATGACGAGGCGATCGCCTGGCTCGAGGGAGATCGTTTGCTCGGTAGGCGTCGGACTGGAGCGTCCGCCGAGTCCGCGGCCCTTGGGTGCGCGAAGACGCTGCGGCTCCTGATCCGCGCGGATAACGATCGGTGGGACGTTCCCGCAATTGGCCACACTGAGGCGATGCGAGGCGAGATCCCAGTGAGCAGCCACGGCGCTCATCTCCGCATGTGGACCGGGCATCTCTCGCAGCGTCCGATGCATCAGCATCAACGCGTCACGAATCGCCCCCCCGCCGCGCCGGCTGGCTCGCAGCGCACCAAGCGCCACGGCGCTGCTGGCGGCTGCGCGCGTCCCGCCACCCAGGCCGTCCGCGACGGAGACCCAGACCCCGTCCGAGTTCTCCACCACGTCGAACCAGTCACCGGCCACCTCGTAGCTCGGGACCACATTGCCGGCGACCTCTCCTCCCGTGATTCTGCTGATTCGGGGCGGAAGGAGGCTCTGCTGAATCTCCGCACCAGGCGTCGGCTGCTTGCGACGCGTGGCGCGCGCGAATGCGTCCGTGTAGCGATCCGCCAAGGTCGTGGCGGCGGCCGCCTGGCGAGCGATATCGGCGAGGCTGTTCTGAGGTCGGCCGAGCGTGAGCATCACACCGATCGCCCTTCCGCGTAACCACAGCGGCACCACCTCGATCCCGGGGTAGTCGGTGAGACGCTTGCGGAGCTCCGTGAGACCGTCCGAGTCGAGCTCCGGGCCGACGGCCAGCGGTGCCTCGAGGCGCTCCGGGAAACGCTCCGGTCCCGCGACTCGGAGCAGATGCGAACCGTCTATGTCCAGCACGTAGAGGGCCAGCGGCACGTTCGCGACCCTCTGCGCTTCGGCTACGAGCTGCTCCGGAAGGACCGGGGGAGCAACCGCGTCGAAGACTTGAATCGCCTCCAGCGGAACAGGCCGCTCGCGTCCAAGGCGCCCGGGCGGGAAGGGCTCTTCCCTCCCTTGCAAGTCCTCTCCGCGCGGACGCTCGCCCAGAGCGGCGATGAGGCCCTCGCGCCCGGGGAAGTGCCGATACAGCGTCGAGCGGGAGATTCCCGCGGCAGCGGCGACGTCGGCGAGCGTCGCAGTCGGCGATTGTGCGAAGAGCCGGCTTGCCGCTTCGAGGATCCGCTCACGGTTCTCCCGCGCGTCGGAGCGTGCCGCGGAATCGCTCGCCTTTAGTGGCCGGTTCCCCATTGTGGCGGCGAAGTGACACAGCTTGTCCCGAAATATTGTCGCACTTTACGCCCGGATTAGCGAACTCGTGATTCAGTTGGAGCGGATCTGGAACCATAACAGGACAGACGCCAAGAAGTGAGACAGAAGCCCGACGAGAGTTGGTGTGGAAACGGAGACCCGATCGCTAGCGAGAAATTTGATCGGGAGGCACCAGGTAGACACGCTTGCGGGCGGAAGGCTTCGCAAATCAAGGAGAAAGGGAAATGGCCCAGACGAGCACAAGAAGGAACTCGCAGGCACACCGCAGAACGACGGGACGGTCGAACGGCTCGGGCCGATCGGCAGCCTCCTCTCGGGGCTCGAGCTCGACGCGAAACCGTCAGCAGCCGAATGGAAGCAGCGGTGCGAAAAGCCGGAGGTCGGGAGCTGTGCGGACCAGCTCGCGGACCAGTGCCCGCTCGCGCACGCAGCCGCGGCGCTCTGGTGGGACTGCCCGGGCAGATTCCGTCAAGGAGTTTGCGTCGAAGGGCAAGAACGCCGTCGCCGAGGGAGCTCAGAGTGGTGGGAACGCGATCTCGACCGTCGCGCGCAAGGTGAAGGGACCGGCACTGGCGGGCGGGGCGGCTCTGGCGGGGTTGGCGGGCGGCATGGCTGTGCAGTCGAAGCGCGACTCCGGGCGCAAGGTCCTGGGGATGCGGCTCGGCAACGGCGTAGGCAAGACCGGCAAGAACCTCGCCGAAGCCGGCCAGAGCGTTGGCAGGTTTACCGAGAACCTCGGCGAGTTCGCGGCCGAGATGCGGAAGACGCGTGAGGCGATCGACAATCGAGCGAAGCACCGCTCCCCGATCGAGGTCCTGTTGCAGGCTCTGACGGCGCGACGCTGACCGGAAACCGGAAGCCCGCGCCCTGCGCCGCCGAAGTGACATGACGAAATGAATGATGCTGAGCAATCGATGGAGGGCAGCGTGTCAGTCGTAACCATTCTCATAATCATCGTCTTGGTCCTGCTCGCGATCTATCTAGCGAGGCGGGTCCTCTAGGTCTCCTTAGCTGAGCGTCGTCGACAGACGCATGAGCAGGTTCAGGGAAAAACCGACAGAGGAGGCTGCATGTCAACGATTGTGATCGTTGTGATCGTCGTTGTCGCGGTGGTAATCGTTGGAATCGTGCTGGCTTCGGCCCGACGGGCCAAAGCGCGGCGGGATCTTGGAAGAACCGAGGTAGAAGCCAAGCGAGATGACGTTGGTTTCGAACGTCGGGAAGCCGCTAAGCGGCGCACCGACGCCTCGGTGGCAGAGGAACGCGCCAAGCGCGTCACCGCTGAGGCTGACCTCCATGATGAGCGAGCGTCACGCAAGGAGGAGGAACTGGAACGCGACGAGTAACTCCCGACCCTCAGCGCGGGTGCCGGCTGCTTTCCCTGATCCTGGGACGGTCGTAGCGAGAATCGAATCGGGCCCCCGCTACCTCACGAAAGTCGTGACATCCTGCGCAGCGCCTCCGCGCCGCGCGAGCCAGGCGTGGCGCCTACGGCTCAGGCGCTTGCTCGGCGGGCTGGAAGATCTCGATCGGGTTGCCGGAGGGATCGTCGAGCAGGATCTGCCGGCCGCCGGGGCCACTGATGATGTCGTTCCGAAACTCAACCCCGGCCGAGCGCAGCCGCTCGACCTCGCCCGCGATGTCGTCGACGACGAAGTGGATGCGGTTCCAGCCGCCGGGTCCCGGTTTGCGGCCGTCGGGCATCGGCCGGCCGGCTGAACTCTGTGGCCCCGCGAGCAGCAACCGCAGCCGGCCGCGCACGACGTCGGCGAAGGCCGGCAGGGCGCTGTGGCGGACCGCGAAGCCGAAGTGGCTGGTGTAGAAGTCGATCGACTCTTCGACGTCGTCGACCATGTAGCGGACGCTGACCAGGTCGTTCTCGGGCATGTTCAGCTCACCTCCTGGGGCGGTGCGGTGTTTGCAATCAGCTCGAGCAGGAAGGGGATGCGGTTGGCGAGCTCGTCGGCGGTGCGCTCGAAGGCTGGGTAGGTCTCGGCGTCGCTTCGGCCCTCGCGTGCGGGATCGGGGATGCTCCAGTGGATCAGCTCGGGTCCGCCGGGGAACTCCGGGCAGACCTCGCGCACGCGGTCGCAGAGGCTGACGATGTAGTCGAAGCGCTCCTCGGCGAACTCGCTCAGGTGCTTGGGGCGCCGGTCGGAAATGTCGATGCCGCGCTCGCCCATCACCCGCACCGCGCTGGGGTGAAGCGGCTTCGGATGGCTGCCGGCGCTTGCGGTTTCGACCGCGCCGGCGGTGAGCGTCTCAACGAGCGCCTCCGCCATCTGCGATCGGGCGCTGTTGCCGGTACAGAGGAACAGCACCCGGGCGCGGGCCGAGCCAGATGCTCGACGCCACTTGCGCGGCGCTGAGGCGGCAGGGCGGAGGGCCGGATGCAGCGCCGCGCCGCTCGCGGCCAGCAGCTCGCCGCAGCGCGCGAGCTCGAGCGCGTAGTAGGAGTCGCGCCCGTCGGCGGCGCTACGGCGCCTCGAAACCACACCCTCGGCTCGCAGCTTTCCGAGGTGGTAGGAGACCAGACTCTGGGGTTCTTCGACCAGGTCGCACAGCTCGCGAACGCGGCGATCGCTGCGCGCGAGCTCGATCAGCAGTTGCCAGCGGAGCGGATCCGCCGCCAACGGGAGAAAGGCGGGCGCGGACTGCCCGCGACGCGGCGCATCTACGGCCATGCCGAGAGGATACATCAATTCAGATTGATGCAATAAAGAGGGCCCTTGGTGTTTCCGCGTCCGGGGCGCGTTGGTCGCTTCGCCCAATGGCCTGGCGCAGGCGGGCACTAGAGTGCATCCATGCCTAACCCCGTGCTCGTTGCCGTCCACGAGGATGCGGACGCACTGCGGGACATTGAGCGAGAGTTGGGTGACCGCTACGCGCGCCATTACCGCGTCGTGTGCACGCGGTCGTCGGATGAGGCGCGTGCCCATCTCGAGGACCTCGCGGCGGCCGGTGACGAGGTCGCCTTGGTTCTCGCCGGACAGTGGCTCTCCGGGACCACCGGAAGCGAGCTGCTGGATGAGGCGCGGCACCTTCATCCGCACGCGAAGCGCGGGCTCCTGATCGAGTGGGGCGACTGGGGCGACCCAGCGACGGGCGAGGCGATCTTCGATTCGATCGGCCACGGTCGCATCGACCACTACGTGGTCAGGCCGTCAGCATCACCGGACGAGCTCTTTCACCAGGCGATCTCGAGCTTGCTGCTCGAGTGGGCAGAGGCGCAGCACGCCTCGCCCAACACCATCTACGTCGTCGGCGAGTCCTGGTCTGGCAGGGCGTTTGAGCTGAGGGAGCTACTTGGGCGCTGCGCGATCCCGCACTCGTTCTGCCTGGCCGACTCGAACGACGGACGCGCTTTCCTTGCCGAGGCGGGGGAGGGGGCAGAGCTCCCAATCGTCGCCCTGCCCGACGGAACGGTGCTGGCAAACCCCAGCAACGTCGAGCTTGCGAAGGCCGCCGGACTCGCCGGTGAACCCGGAGCGAATGGATTTCGACCTTGTGATCGTCGGCGCCGGGCCGGCCGGTCTCTCGGCAGCCGTGTATGGCGCCTCGGAAGGCTTCAGCACCTTGGTCGTGGACGAGGGCGGGCTCGGGGGCCAGGCAACGTCCAGCTCGCTGATTCGCAACTACCTCGGCTTCCCTCGAGGGATCAGCGGTCGCCGTCTGGCTCAGCAGGCGTACGAGCAGGCGTGGGTCTTCGGGGCCAACTTCGTCTTCATGCAGAGGGTTACCGACCTTCGGCGCGAGCACGACGGCCTCTTCGTCACACTCTCCGATTTCGGCCGTGTGGGGGCGCGCGCGGTGCTCCTGGCGACGGGCGCCAGCTACCGCCGACTCGGCGTTCCGGCGCTCGAGGCGTTGAACGGTCTCGGCGTCTTCTACGGCGGTGCGGTTTCCGCGGCGCCCGCCATGGCCGGTCACGACGTCTACGTTCTCGGGGGCGCGAACTCGGCCGGCCAGTCTGCGCTGCACCTCGCACGCTACGCGCGGCGCGTCACGCTCGTGGTACGTGCACAGTCACTCGGCGAGGGGATGTCGCACTACCTGGTCCGCCAGGTGGAGGCGGAACCAAAGCTGCAGGTCCGTCTCCGGACCGAGATCGTCGGCGGCGGGGGCGACGGATGGCTGGAGCAGCTCGTGCTTCGTGATCGCGCGGACGGAAGCGAGGAGACCGTCGACGCCGATGCGCTCTTCCTCATGATCGGAGCCCGCCCGCACACCGAGTGGCTGCCACCGGGGGTCGCCAGGGATTCCGAGGGTTTCGTCCTCACGGGAACGGATCTTGGCGATGACCGCGCTTGGCCGCTCGATCGCAGTCCCTTTCTGCTCGAGACGAGCATGCCGGCGGTTTTCGCCGCCGGCGACGTCCGGCACGGTTCCGTGCAGCGAGTCGCGTCCGCCGTTGGCGAGGGCTCAGTCGCAATCCAGCTCCTCCACCGCCTGTTCGAGGCCGATCGCCTGCATCCGCGCGGGCGTCCGAAGGACCCCGCCGCGATCGGACCGTGACGACGGCGCGCGTACCGGGCCCTTTGTCATCAGCCACCCTACGCTCCTCCAAGCGGGTGCACGTGCCTATGGTCCATCGGGAGGACCAGGCGGAGGCGAGCCGCTGTCACTGAAGGGCATCGACACGAGATCGAGATCGCATTTGAACACGTCTTCAAGCCCATCGATGGCATCGTCAGGCAGCGGAACTACGACCACCCTATCCGAAGACTTCGAAGCCCCGGAGAGACAGAGCGCGCCCCCGGCCCCCATGGTCGCCGGCGACATAATCGACCTCGGTGGAGTTCGTTACGGACCTCGAAAGCGGACGTGAGGCCTACCGCCGCCAGGCGTGGCGCGGAGCCCATGAAGCACTGACGGTCGCTGACCGCTCGGCCGAGCTTGGCCCTTCCGACCTGGAGATGCTCGCGACCTCGGCCTACATGCTCGGCCGGGAGCAGGAGTACAGGGAGGTCCTGGAACGCGCTTACCGGGCCCATCTCGAGGGAGAGGAGCCGCTGGCGGCGGCCCGGTGCGCCCACTGGATCGCGGTGGCTCTCGCCGTTCGCGGCGAGCTCGGGCGGGCCAACGGCTGGCTCGGCCGCGCCGGGCGACTGGTCGAACGCGAGGGAAGCGACTGTGCCGAGCGCGGCTATCTCCTGATCCCGCGGGTCATCGAGCAGGAGGCGGCAGGCGAGTTGGAGCGCGCGGCGGCGACTGCGGCCGAGGCGGCTGCGGTCGGCGAGCGCTTCGGCGATCCCGATCTCTTCTCGATTGCCACCCACGCGCAGGGCGGCGCCCTGATCGGCCTCGGAAAGCTCCGAGAGGGTCTGGCGCTCCTCGACATGGCGATGGTCGCGGTGGTCGCCGGAGAGGTTTCTCCGGTCAGCTCCGGGATCGTGTACTGCGGTGTGATCCTTGCCTGCGAGCAGGCGCATGATCTTCGCCGCGCCCGGGAGTGGACGACCGCCCTCACCCAGTGGTGCGAGGGCCAACCAGACCTGGTCGCCTTCACGGGACGCTGCCTGGTCCATCGCGCGCAGATCATGCGGATGGACGGCTCCTGGGAGGAGGCGATCGAGGAGGCTCGCCGAGCTGCCGAGCGCTGCTTGAAGGGAGAGAACCCGGTCGCGGCCGGCGAGGCCCACTACCAGCGTGGAGAGGTCCACCGCCTGCGCGGTGAGCATCGCAGCGGCCGAGGAGGCTTATCGCGAGGCAAGCTCGCCAAGGCTGTGAGCCGCAGCCTGGCCTCGCCCTGCTGAGGCTGGCCCAGGGGAACGGAGAGGCCGCGGAGGCGGCAATCCGCAGGGTGATCTCGGAAGCCAGGGACCCCGGCAAGCGAGCGAGTCTCCTTCCGGCGTATGTCGAGATCCTGGCGGCGGTCGGCGACCTGGAGGGGGCGGAGGAGGGCTGCGGCGAGTTCGACTCGATCGCGGGCAGGGAGGAGGAGCCCGGTGCGCTCGCCGCGATGGCGGCGCAGGCACGCGGCCTGGTCGAGCTGGCCGCGGGCCGCCCAGAGGCGGCACTTGCGGCGCTCCGCCGTGCGGCCGAGCTCTGGCGGCGGTTCAGGGCCCCGTACGAGAGCGCCCGGGCCCGAGAGCTGATCGGGCTCGCGTGCCGCAACCTCGGGGATGAGGACACCGCGAGGCTTGAGCTGGAAGCCGCCCGGGAGACCTTCGCGCGCCTCGGCGCCGCCACCGATCTCGCCCGGATCGAGGGGCCGGCAGGTCTCGGCAACGTCGTCGATTCACACGGACTCACCAAGCGCGAGCTGGAAGTGCTGCGCCTGCTGTGCGCCGGGGAGACGAACAGGGAGATCGCCAAGAATCTGATCGTCAGCATCAGGACCGTCGATCGGCACGTGAGCAACATCTACGCCAAGCTCGGGGTCTCCTCCCGAGCCGCCGTCACGACCTACGCGCACCAGCACGGCCTGATCTGATCGGCGAGTGGGTGAGATCACCCACTCGCTCCCGGCTTGCATTTGGGTGGTTCAGCCGATGTGCGTGCGGCCGGCTCGCCGTAGGTTTGCGCCTGCAACCGAACGCCGAACCAGGAGTGGGAATGGAGCTGGAACGCCGAGTCATAGTCGTCGGGGCCGGGCCCGCGGGGATCGCCTCCGCTCTCGCCCTCAAGGACGCCGGGTTGGCCCCCTTGGTGCTCGACCAGGCCGACCGGGTCGCCGCCTCGTGGCGCTCGCGATACGACGGTCTGCGGCTCAACACGTGGCGCCGCTTCTCCCACCTGCCCGGCCGGCCCTTCCCAAAGGGCACGCCGACCTTTCCAAGCCGCGACCAACTGATCGAGCACGTCGAACGCCACGCCGGCGAGGACGGGATCGAGCTGCGGCTGGGCACTCGCGTCGAGCGGATCGAGCGGGGGGATGGGGAATGGGTGGTTCGGACCAGCGAGGGTGAGGTTCGCGCTCCCCAGGTGATCGTCGCCCTGGGCCACGAACAGGCTCCGTTCATTCCCGGGTGGCCTGGCCGCGACGCCTTCGAGGGCGCGCTGCTCCACTCGTCGCAATACAGAAACGCGGGACCGTTCAAGGGTCAGAGGGTGATGGTGGTTGGCCCCGGTAGCTCGGGGATGGAAATCGCCCACGAGCTGGCCGAGGGCGGCGCCGCCAAGGTTTGGCTTGCGGTCCGCACTCCACCCAACATCCTCCTGCGCCAGGGTCCTGGACCGGTGCCCGGGGACCTGATCGGGACCTGGCTCTGGCATCTACCGACCCGAGTCGCCGATCGGATCGCCCGCTTCGCCAGGCGCATGGATCTCGGCGACATGACCGAGTATTGCCTGCCGGCGCCCGAGCGGGGGGTGTTCGCCGACGTGCGGATGCGCGGCAAGGTTCCCGCGATCGTCGACGTCGAGGTGATCGAGGCGATCAAGGAGGGCCGGATCGAGGTCGTCGCCGCTGTCGAGTCGCTCGACTCGAGCGGGGTCGAACTGGCCGACGGGACGCGGGTTGAGCCCGAGTCGGTGATCTGCGCGACGGGATACCGGCGGGAGCTCGAGCCGCTGCTGGGCCACCTCGGGGTGCTCGGCGAGCGCGACATGCCGAAGGCGATCGGGCCGCGCCCGGCCGCCGAGGGTCTGCGCTTCATCGGCTACTTGCCGCGTCCCGGCGGGCTCGGCTACATGGGCAAGGAGGCGCGGCGGGCCGCGAGGGCGATCCACCGCGAGCTTCGCGGGGGACGACCCGTCCGTATTCCCGACATCACGGATCCGTCGCGGCCCGCGTTGAGTCCCGGGGCGGCTCGCCGTCCCCAGTTGTGAACCCCGACGACAGGAGGACGACGATGGCAACGGAGACCAGGAGCGCGGCGCCCGGGCTGACCGGATGGCTCGACGAGGCACTGATGACGGCGTCCCCTGAAACCCTCGAGGAGCTCGAGGAGATCGTCACCGACGTCGGTAAGTCCCCCTGGCTGTGGGGCCATGCCGTCACGTTCGACCCGGAGCGACGCAGCCACCGGATGCTCTACAAGACCCCGCAGTTGGAGATCGCCCTGTTCGGCTGGGCGGCGGGCCAGGACACCGTCTTCCACGACCACGGCGGCGCGAGCGGAGCGGCGTTCGTCTGCAGCGGCCGGCTGGTCGAGGACACGATCGAGGCCGTCGACGGACAGGTCGTCACTCAGCGCACCCACACCCGGCGCGCGGAGACGGCGTTCAGCTTCGGCCCCGACTACATCCACCGGGTCAGGCACGACCCCGACTACGGCGTCGCCCTGTCGATTCACGTGTACACGCCGGCGCTCTCGGGCTCGGTCGACTACGAGGTCATTCCGGGTGGGACGCTGCGCGCGCTCGACGCGGTTCGCGAACTCCAGCCGGCCTAGGGATGGCTGGCGCAGGGCCCGATCACGCGAGCAAGGAGAGCCGAGATGAGGAAGCTCTGGGAGCACATATTCAGCGCGATATACGACCCGCTTCTCTGGGTCGCGGAGCGCGCCGGGATGGCGCGGCGGAGGGGGAATCTGCTGGCGCAGGCGAGCGGCCGGGTCCTCGAGCTGGGGGCCGGGACGGGCCTCAACCTCCGCCACTACCCCGAGGCCGTCGACGAGCTTGTCCTCACCGAGCCGGCGGCCCCGATGGTCGCGCGGCTGAAGCGGCGCGTGTGGCGAAGCGGACGGGACTGCAGCGTGGTGCCCGCGGCCGCCGAGGCCCTCCCGTTCGAGGACGACAGCTTCGACACGGTCGTCTCTACCCTGGTCCTGTGCACGGTGGCGGATCCGCGGCGCGCAATCGAGGAGATCGCCAGGGTCCTGCGCCCGGGCGGCCACCTCCTCTTCCTCGAGCACGTCCGTTCCGACACCCGCCGGCTCGCCCGCTGGCAGGACCGCCTGCACCGGCCCTGGCACGCGTTCGCGGCCGGCTGCCACGCCAACCGGGCGACTGTTGAGTTGCTCCGCGAGAGCGCGCTGCGGGTCGACGAGGTCGAGCGGGATCGCTGGAGCTGGATGCCGGCGCTGGTCCACCCCCTCGCGATCGGACGGGCGGAGGCGTGAGCGCAGATCCCCCGGCGGGCGGGCACGACGGAGTGATCGCGGTCGCGGTCGACCATCGCTTCGCCGTCCCGCTCCGGGAGGGTTTCGACTACATCACGGACTCGGCCAACTGGTCCGAGTACTGGCCGGGCCTGGTCGCGATCGAGCCCGGGTCGCGCTGGCGGCGGGTCGGGGATCGCGCCAGACTGTCGCTCCGGATGATGGGACGCCCGACCGAGCTGGTGATGACCCTGGGGAAGCTCGAGCCCTACAGGCTGGTCTCCTACAGAAGCGAGCAGCGTGGCCTCCCTCCCGCCGAGCACGAGCGGCACTTCTCCGACACCGGCAACGGGTTCGACTACCGGCTCGTCGTCAGCTACCGGCCGCGGCGGGGACTGCGGGGTTTCTTCGACCGGACTATCTTCCGCCGCGCGGTGAGGAGGGCGTTGGAGGAGACGGTCGAGAATCTCGAGCGGCGCTTCGAGGAGCGGGCCCGCTAGGTGCCGCTGATCGACCTCTCGGCCCCGATCCGGCCGGACCCGCCGGAGCTCCCGGAGGTGCTCCGGACTGAGATCTCCTTCGAGGACCACGCCGCCGGCGCGAAGGCGGTCGAGACGCTTTTCGGCGTCCCCCCGGAGCTCCTTCGGGACGGCGAGGGGTGGGCGACCGAGACGTTCCTCCGCTTCGGCACCCACAACTCCACTCACGTCGACGCACCGTGGCACTACAACTCGCGGATCGGCGGCGAGCCGGCGCGGACGATCGACCAGCTCCCGCTCGAGTGGTTCTACGCGCCGGGCGTCGTGATCGACGCAAGCGACCGCGGCGACGGCGAGGCGCTCTCGGCCGCTGACGTCCGGGCGCGGCTACCGCGTGACCTGCGCCCTCTCGACATCGTGCTGGTGCACACCGGGCGGGACCGCTTCTACGACGAGCTCGATTACATCGCCCGCGGCCCGGGGGTGAGCGCCGAAGCCACCCGCTGGCTCCACGACCAGGGGGTGCGGGTGATGGGGATCGACGCCTGGGGCTGGGACGCCCCCCTGCACATGCAGGCCGAGCGGGCGAAGGCCTCGGGGGAGGCCGGAGTCTTCTGGGAGGCTCACCAGGTCGACCTCGACTACTCCCAGATCGAGCGGCTCTGCAACCTCGGCGCCCTCCCCGCCGAGGGATTCCGGGTCGCCTGCTTCCCGCTCCGGATCGAGGGAGGCAGCGCCGCTCCCGCCCGCGTCGTGGCGATCGTCCCCGACTAGAGGCGGGGTGATACGAATCGGGCCCCCGCTACTAGCCAAGGGCTCTCGAAAGACGGCCCTTGGTGCGTATAGGCTGACGCCTACGGAACGCCGGGACGCCACCGAGCTGCTCGAGATCGCCGTTTCCGAGAGCGGAGGCGTCCGGCTACTACGCCTGACGGGCGAATTCGACCTGGCCGGGGTCGATCAATTCGAGCGGCTGCTGACCGCGGATCAGACTACCGAGGCGGCCACGTTCGTCCTCGACATGCGGGGACTCACCTTCATCGACTCGTCGGGCCTGCGGGCGCTGATCATGGCTGACCAGCGCGTGCGTGCTGAAGGGGGTCGCTTCATCGTGGTTAGGGGCCCGGACCGGGTCAATGAGGTGTTGGAGATGACGGGTGTCGCGCAGCGAATCGAGCTCGTCGACGAGCCTCCCGCGGGCTAGACGGCCCTCAGTCGAGGTCCCTCTCCAGCCATACTGTGGTCCACCCTCCGTCGCGATCGATCCCCCAGCGATCTGCGAGTTGCTCCGTCAAGAAGAGCCCCCAGCCGCCCGGCCCCCTGGCGGCCGGGTCGGGGATATCGGCGCTGAACCCCTCCCCCGGATCGCTTACCTCGACGCGAAGCACGCGATCTGAGACCTCGACCTGAAGCCGAATCAGGTCACCCGGCTGAAGCCGCGCGTGACGAACGCTGTTCGTGACGAGCTCGCTCACCCCCAGGCGCAGGTCCGAGTAGATCTGGGCCCCGAGCGCACCCACCAGCGGCGAGAGCGCCGCCCGCGCATCGGCCGGGCACCCCGGACCGGGCTTCAACTCGACCGCTATGGATTCGCCCGGCGCTTGCGCGGTCGCTGCGCCGGTGGGCTCCCGCGAGTGGACCCGGCGCAGGACGACCACCGCCACATCGTCATCAGGCTTGACGCCGTCGCTCAGGGCCAGCTGGCCAAGGCGGGCCGCCGTCTCGCTTGCGCTGGCGCCGGCGCTCGCTCGCAGCAGCTCTCTGATCCGGCCGGCGGCATCGTCGTGAGGATCGCGCCGCTCTGCGAGCCCATCGGTGAAGAGGACGAGCGCGTCCCCGGGCAGCAGCTCCAGGCGCTGATCGACCAGCCCGGGGTCGGAGTAGATCCCGAGCAGCATTCCCCCTTCCCCGACCACCTCCTCGACCTCACCACGGGCTCGGACCAGAAGTGGAGGCGGATGCCCGCCGTTGCTCAGGGCCACGCCATGGTCCCGGCCAGCGACATCGAGCTGGACCAGGACCGCGGTCATGAAGCGCTGATCGGATCGCTGTTCGAGGATGGCTTCGTTGAGCGCTCGCAGCGCGTCGCTGGGACCGGTCGCCTGGCGGCCGACGGCCCGCAGGGTGTGGCGGGCGAGTGCGGTCAAGGAGGCCGCTTCGGGCCCCTTGCCACAGACGTCCCCGATCACTGCCACCCAGCGGCCGGGGCTCGCCTTGAAGACGTCGTAGAAATCGCCGCCGGCCTCCTGTCCCTGCATGCTGGCCCGATACCAGCCGGCCGCCTCGAACTGGGGGATCTCGGGAAGCTGAGGAGGCAGCAGCTCCGCCTGCAGATCGTGCGCCAGGTGCTGCGCCCGGCGCTCGGCCCGCCTGCGCTGAGAGGTGACGGTCGCCAGAATCAGGCCGGTCAGCCCCACGATCGCCGAGAAGCTCTGAGCGAGGAGGAGGCTGTCGTCCTGCGAGGGGCGGACGAAGGGCCCGGACTCGTTGGCGGTGAAGGTCACCGCGACGGTGGCGAGGACCAGCCGCGGCGACGCTCGCGCCCGGCTGTAGGAACCGGAGCGCCGCCCAGACGATGATCGGAAACGTCAGGTAGGCGGCGGGAACGTCGTGAGTGAAGACCACCAGCCCGATGCCGACGAGCGCCAACATGAGGACGAGCGCCTCGGCGGCGCTTCCCGGCAGATCGCGATAGGGCCAGTGGGTGACGAGCACGAAGATCAGGGAGGCCACCAGCAGGTCGCCTCCCATGTCGCCCAGCCACCACACCCGCCACGTCGAGAGCGCACCCTCGGAGAGCGAGTCCCCGACGCTGAGGCTGGCGACGCCAATCGTCGCGCTGACCGCGGTGCTGAGGACCGCAGCCAGCACGACGAGCGCGAAGATGTCGCGCAGCCGTGGCAGCGCGGGCTGAAAGCCAACGCGATCGAGCAGCGACGCCCCCACCACCGCTTCCAGTGTGTTCCCCATAGCGATTCCCGCGGCCGTGTAGACCGGCACGTCGGTGGTGACGTTGGCGAGAAAGGCGCCCAACAGCACGCCCGGCCACAGACCCCGCCCCCCGAGCACCAGAGCGGCGAGAGCGATCCCCGTTGGCGGCCAGACCGCCGTCACGCTCGGGGTGGCAAACGCGAGCGCCAGCCCGAGCTTCGCCGAGGCGAAGTACACAAGCGCCAGGACAAGTACCCATCGGGAGGCAGCGAGCCTCCCTGATCGGATCGGCGCGGTGATCACATCGCGCCTGAATCTATCCGAGCGCAGCGCCAGATCGGGCGCTGCCTGGAGCACCTCCTACACAAAAGCGATGGTGCCTGGCCCCGCTCAACGTGGGAACAGCAGCACACGGGCGCGGATGCAAGAACCGCACTACCCAAGCACGAGGGCGAGGATCACCCCGATGACGACGACGCTCTGAGTGGAGTGCACGATGATCCCCATCCAGGCGCTCTGGAACCGCCGCGACGGATAGGCGAGGGCGAAGATGTCCACCAGGGAGGTGGGAATCACCCAAGGTGTGTGCAGGTGGTAGACCGCGAAGAGCGCCCCGTTGGCGACCCAGTCGCCCCTTCCGAAAACGCCCCGCATTCGCGGCAGCAGAAGACCCCGGAAGAGGAGCTCCTCGCCGAGCACCGTGTTGAAGACGACGAGCACGACGACCACCGCGAACCAGCCCCACGCTCCGCGGAAGAAGTCCTCGCCACGGTCGGAGTCAACGAAATCGGCGAAATCCCGCACCGAGGGTCCCGGGATTGACACGGCCGCCTCGAGGGCGAAGAGCACCACGAACGGCAGCACCCACCACCAGACCCTTCCGCCCACGCGGCCGCTCTTCGGATCGCGGGGTGGCCGCAGCCACAGGGCATCGCGCACGCGCGGCCATTGGAGTCCGCCCTGCTCGCGCCTGGTGAGGATCAGGACCAGAACGAATTGCCAGACGAGCCCGGCGGTGATGCAGATCAGAAGGGCCTGAGCGAGTGGCTCATCGCCCCCGAGCTGGTCCCTGAGCCAGGGAGCGACGATCCAGGCGAGGACACCCATCGGAACGGCCGCCGCCGCCCAGACCCCAAGGATCTCGGCGAGCGAGTACTGCCTTACGGCTTCATACCGATCAACTTGTTCCGGCGGATGTTCCATCAGCGCTCCCCCCTGGACGAAACCTATAGGCGCCTTCGGTAAGCGTGCAAGCTGTTGGCAGCAGTCCCTGCGCTGCTCCCTTCGTGTGAAAGGAGGAGCGAGTCAAGCAGCGGAAGCAGGCCCGTGGCTTCTAGTGGGGTGGCGGCTGGTTTCTCGAATCCTCGGCTGGTCGTAGCGAGAAACGAATCGCGCCCCCGCTACTTACGAAAGGCCCGCTAATGCGGGGCCTACGGCCATGAACTTGTCAGCCGCAGACGCGGCCTCCCCCTCTGTCGGCCGCTCGGGAACCCGACAGGCTGGGCATCGATCAACGCGCCGTCATCACCGAGACGGTTGTGCGTCCGCTGGGACGAAGCTCAGCCGAACTTCCTCTTGCACATTCTTGATGGCCCTCTTCTTCTTGGCCGGGTCGTTCTTGTACTTCCTCTTCGCCTTCTTGATGCACTTCTTCAGTTGCACCGGGTTGCCGGTCGGAGCGGCCTGAACCAGTACACCAACGCTGGGTGGCGGTGAGGCGCTGGTCGGCGTTGGCGGCGGATGCCCTTGCGAGCCACACGCCGCCTGGACCCGCCTTCGCTGGTCGACGAGTGAACAGGTTCGCGCCGCCGGATGTGAACGGTTCGACGCCAGAGACAGCCATGCTGGTGACCAGCGCACCATTGACCGGCGGCGTGCCCAGCGGTTGAGCGGTCGAACGGGTCGCCCTTGTAGGGCGACGTAGTCCGCCGGTCGAGAAGGCAGAACGGTAGGTCGATCCTGCAGTGGTGCTGGTCGAGCCGACCGTCAGGTCGATCGCCGGCCTCGAAATCGGTGGATCGGTCGTCACGTTCCCCGTTGCCGGCGTCCCCGGCGCCACCCTCCAGGGTGCCGGTGAGGTCCCCGAGCGAGCTCACGGTGATCGTCACGGTGGGCCCGGGAATCACCTCGCGCGAGAATGGGGGAAGCTGAACCCGGTGGCCGCTGGAATCGTGAAATCGCCAGTGGCTCGTCGTGTCGCCGGTGATCGTCGCAGTATCCGGCGAGTCGAGAATGTCGAACTCGAGCCCGTTGACGTTCAGAACGGCGTTGTCGAAGCTGGTCGAGAACGGCACTGCCTGGGCCGTGCCGGTCGTCCCTGCCGAGACGGCGCAGGCCACCACCGCGCCAAGGCAGGCGGCGCGCGCCCTTCTCATTGGTCTTGTGGCCCCGTGCCGCTTCTTGTTGACGCGCTTCTTCTTGTCCTTGACGACCACCCGCTGCTGCATCTGCGTGGGATGGATGGCGCAGAAGAACCGGTAGGTGCCCGGGCGGTCGAACCGCTGCGTGAAGGTGCGGTCGCCGTCGAGATTGTCCGAGCCGATTCCGAGCGGCCCGTTGGCCAGCGTCACGTTGTGGAGCTCCGCGCCAGAGAACTGCCAGGTGAGGCTGGAGCCCCTCTTCACCCTCAGGTTCGGAGCCCCGAAGAAACGATCACCGACGGGGACGATCGTGCCAGACGAAGCGTTCTGTAGCGGCCCGGGCGGGGCGTTGATCGTCGCGGCCTGGCCGTTGGCGTCCAGTCCGGTGAGCGGGATCGTGAACGGGATTGGACCGGGCCTGCCGGGCTGGTCAGTCTTCAGGATCTCCCAGTTGGGGATCGGGCCGCAGGGCTGGGTCACCGACGGGTCGGGGGCGAGGTAGACGATCATGATCCCCATCACCCGCACGTGCGGTAACGAGTTGTCGTAGATCGAGTTCAGCCTTATCGTCTCGCCCGCACGGACGGGGAGGCCCGCGGTGCTGCGGAATGCACTCATGTTGATCGGACCCGGCTCGTGCAGGACCGGACGCACGTTGTAGAAGGGGTGATCGGGAGGGCCCCAAGTCGGGTCGGAGCCGGCGACCTGCCGATTTCCGCAGCCGGGCTCGGTCAGCCTCAGGCCGATCGCCCCGCCGTGGACGTGGCCGCCACCGGCGACGATCCTGCCGCTTTCCGGGAAGACGTAATCACGGGCCTCGTTCGTCGTCGGGCGTGAGTTCCAGCCCTTCTTCATCTTCATCTTCCCGCGCTTGTACTTCCTGGCGGCGGAGGCCTTGCTGCCGGCGCGCTTGTGCTTCTTCTTCACCTTCGGCGCGACGCCCGGGATGTTGTAGATCGGGTCCGCGCGGCAGTCGCGCGCGTCGAGCCAGTAGGGCTTGACGGCGGTCAACGGACTGGTGTCGACCGTCACCTCATAGTGGATCAGGGCATGGTCCGCCGTCGCCCGGTGGTTCATGACCATGGCCACGACACCCCAGATGTCGGTGGCCTTGGTCCCGTACCCGTAGCCTGGGGGCAGCGACATCTTCGCCCGCTCCTCGCCGGCGGCGTAGAAGCGCTGCGGAGCGAGCGAGCCGAAGTTGTCTCGCCCGTCGAAGCCGACGAAGCTGCCGCAGGTACGGTCGCGTTGACTGAGGTTCACGAAGACGATGTGATGCAGCATCAGTCGCGAGATCGGCACCTGCTGCCCGGTGTCGGCGTCGACGATGTCCGTCTCCATGTGCGTGATGAAGCCGTCGAGCGGAGGAGTCGGTGCGGCTGCGACCGACTGCCTCACCTCGTAGCCACCGATCGTCCCCGTCGGGATGTCGCAGGCATAGGTCGTCTGGGTGCCAGACGTCGCGGTCGGGCTGCAGGCGGCGGCTGAGGCCGCGGAAGGCGCGAACAGCGCGACGGCGCCGACGAGGCCGAGTAGCGCTGCGAACCGCGCTGGCCTGGCACCGGCCCGGTGCTCTGATCGAGTTTGCGCGTCCCTGCGCGAGGTTCCCACTGGATCTCTCCTTGTCGCGACTCCGCTCAGTGAGGAGAATCAACCGACCGCGACTGACAGTATCGAATGTCTCTCCAAGCCGAGCCGTCGAGTATCGACAACTCGTCCGTGGTACCAGCCGTGGTACCGAACTGACGGCCCGCTAGGGCAGGCCTTCGTCTGATCGGGAAGGGCGGTGCGCCGGTCGGCGGGCAAAAGCATCGTGGCGAACCGGCTTCGTTGCTGTCTCGCGTTAGCCGGCGCCCGACTGCGGCGCGGGCATGCGCCAGCGCCGACGGTGCGACGCCGACTCGGCACGAGCTCCGACACACCGTAGTTCTGACCCTTCTGCGCCAGCGCCTTGAAGCGTCCCCGCAGCTCGAGCGTGGTGGAGACGGTCGCGATGCCTTCCTTGTCGGTGCGGGCCGTTGCGCCGGCGAAGCTCACCCGCGCCTGGCGCAGGGGCCGGCCGTCGCGGGTTGCGTGAACCGTCGCCCGCACCTCGCCCGGCAGCGCCCCGACGTCGCTGTCCGTGACCTCCACCTCGAAGCGCTTGTGGGCCGGGGCGGGCACGAAGTGGAGCAACGCGCTGGTCGGCCCGAAGCTGAGACGGCATCCGGGGTCGAATGGCGCGATCAGCCAGTGAAGCTCTCCGCCGAGCGTGGGAATCACGTCGAGGCCCTCAGACTCGCCGCAGATGCTCATCTCGAGCTCGAGCCGCCGCTCGCCGGTGTCGGGATCGACCGCCCAGACTTGATAGACGCCGTTGGCCTCACCGGCCAGCAGGAGCCGGCCGTCCCGGAACACAGCGCCCGTGACGCCGGTCGGTGGCACGGCGCCGACGAGGCGGCGGACGGGTTGGAGCAGCGGCCCGGTGGGGGCGCGATTGGCCTGCGAGACCTCGGTCGAGCGGTAGGCGAGCAGATCGTCACCGCTGCTGGTCCAGATGAGCGAGCCGTCAGGCGAGGTCTCGGCCCACATCGCCTTCGGGATCTCCGCGGGGTCGAGCTTCACGTAGTAGCGGAAGTCGAGCGTGGCGGGATCGGCGACGCCAAACGAGCCGGTGCCGCAGGTATTGCCGACCCCGGGCGTGAAGCACTCCAGCGGCAGCAGGACGCGGCCGCCCTCGCCGGGACTCCAGGTCGGGTCGCCGATGTGGTTGTAGCCCTCCGCCTCCCCGACGGCGGGCGGGATCGCGCTCGGGACGCCCGCGGTCTGGTGCAGCAGCGGCGTGGTGCGCCACAACCCCTCGAAAACTCCCACGAAGTACAGGTTCTCCTCGGCCGGGTCGGAGGTGAGCCCCTGCCAGTAGAAGGTGGGAACCGAGCTCGCTCCGGTGAGCAGCCAGCGTCCAGGATCCTGCGCGGCGGCGGTGGGTGCGATGCTCAGTACCAAGAGCGACCGTGGTGGCGAGAAGGGCGAAAAGTGACCGTGCGCGGCCCACGCGGACCAGCGTAGCGGCGACAGGATGGCCCGGCCGCTCCCAGTGCACTGAAGCGGGGCTCGTAATTAGCTCCCTGGCCGTCAACATACAATCGACGGGATGCCAGAGAGGGTGAAGTTCCTGCTCGCCGAAGAGCAGATCCCGACCAGGTGGGTGAACCTGCTCGCCGACCTTCCCGGCGATCCGCCACCGCCCCCCCTGCACCCGGGCACCGGTGAGCCGCTGGGGCCCGACGACCTGGCGCCGCTCTTCCCGGTCGCGCTGATCGAGCAGGAGGTCTCGGCCGAGCCGGAGATTGAGATTCCGGAGCAGGTGCGCGAGATCTACAAGCTGTGGCGGCCCACGCCGCTGCACCGGGCGCACCGGCTGGAGCGCGAGCTCGACACACCGGCCCGGATCTATTACAAGTACGAGGGCGTCTCGCCGGCCGGCTCGCACAAGCCGAATACGGCCGTCGCGCAGGCCTTCTACAACCGTGAGGCGGGAGTCAGGAAGCTCTCGACGGAGACCGGGGCGGGCCAGTGGGGCTCGGCGCTCGCCCTCGCCTGCCAGCTGTTCGGGCTCGACTGCGAGGTCTTCATGGTCGGGGTCAGCTATGACCAGAAGCCCTACCGCAAGGCGATGATGGAGACCTGGGGCGCGACCGTGCACCGCAGCCCCTCGGAGCTCACCGAGGCCGGCCGCTCACAGGCCGAGCACGATTCCGGCAGTCTCGGGATCGCGATCTCCGAGGCGGTCGAGGTCGCCGCCGGCGCAGATGACACCAACTACGCGCTCGGCTCGGTCCTCAACCACGTCTGCCTCCATCAGACGGTGGTTGGCCAGGAGTCGATCGCGCAGATGGAGCTGGCGGGAGAGCCGCCCGACGTCGTCGTCGGCTGCGTTGGCGGCGGCTCTAACTTCGCCGGGCTCAGCTACCCGTTTCTGAGACAGCGGATCCGCGACGGCGCCGAGATCCGTTTCGTCGCCGCCGAGCCCACCGCCTGCCCGACGCTGACCCGGGGGCGCTACGCGTATGACTTCGGCGACACCGTCGGCATGACCCCGCTGATGCCGATGTACACGCTTGGCCATGACTTCGTCCCGCCCCAGGTCCACGCCGGCGGGCTCCGCTACCACGGCGACGCGCCGAGCCTCTCCGCCCTGGTCAAGGAGGGGCTGATGGAGGCCAAGGCGATCGCGCAGACGGCGGCGTTCGAGGCTGCGGTGCGCTTCGCCCGCTGCGAAGGGATTATCCCGGCGCCCGAGCCCGCCCACGCGATCCGGGCCGTCTTCGACGAGGCCGAGGCCGCCAAGGAGGCCGGCGAGCCGCGGGTGATCCTCTTCAACCTCTCGGGCCACGGCCACTTCGACATGTCCGCCTATGAGGCCTATTTCGCGGGCGAGCTTGAGGATCTCGCGATGCCGGAGGACGAGCTCAGCTCAGCCCTCGAGCGTCTCCCCGAGGCGCCAGCCTTGAGTTGACCCGTCCCGCCGCTTTCCCGAATCCTGAGGTGGGGCTCTCGCTCCATGGATCTGGCGTCAGCAGAGCGACGAGGTCGACATCCTCCGGTTCCTTGGTCATGTATCCGCAGCCCTAAACGTCCAGGACCCCGTCGACGGTCAGGATGACTCCGCCGGCGACAAGCGCGGCCGCCAGCAGCCGGCCCGCCCACCGCAGGACCCGGCCTCCGGAGCCCTCGGTGGGCCACCCGGCCACCAGCCCGACCAGCAGCGCGACACCCGCCGCCATCGCGCCGGCGCTCACGAGGACACCCTGATCGGCGCCCGCACCGAGGGCGATCACGAGCAGGGCGGGGCGGGCCACCACGGGGATCGCGACCGGGACGAGCGCGGCGCGCCAGCCGTCGAGCGTCGGGTTCCGGCGGGGGCGGCCTTCGGAACAGGTCGATGGCGCCGGCCAGCCCCGCCACGATCCCGGCGGCGATGCGGAACGAGGGCTCGCTGACATCGAGTGCATCGAGCAGCGGGCCTCCCGCGGCCGCGGCGGCGCACACCGCGAGCCCGCCGATCGCCCCGCCGGCGGCGGCCACGCCGACAACGCTCCGGGGCGACCGCCCAGCGCGAGGGACCCCGAACGCGGCCCGGGCCGGGTTGAGCGCCAGCACCAGCACGGCGGCCCACAGCCAGCCCGACGGCGCGTCATCGCCGGGCTCCGACGAGCTCCCCAGGTCCGACCCTTCGCCCGCCTCGACGATCGGGATGGTCCGCAACAGCCCGGCAAGTGCGTGTTGTTGGTCGTCCATGCGGGTCTCACCGTCGCGGAACCAGGCGCCTTCGACCCGCTCCGGCCGGGCGGCGCCCGCGGCGTCCTCGCCGTCGGATTGGGCTTCCAGAGCGAGTCCGGCGACGCAGGTGGCACGTTCGGCGATCGGCTCTCGCAGATCGGCCAGCCGGGGCTCCGCTTGGGCGGCCAGCCACCACCCCGTCAACGCCTCGCTGATCACGCCGTAGCCGCCGCCACGGGGCGTGTAGCTGCCCCGCACCAACCCGCCCCACGGTCCGAAACGCTGAGCGACCCACCGCGCCTGGGCGCCGAACAGCCCGGCTTGCCGGCGCGCGTAGTCCACCTCGTCCTCGGTGAGCGGGCGGTGACTGCGTTCGGGGAACTCCACGGTTTCGGCTGCGCCATAGGCGGCCCAGTGATCGGGAATCGGCGGCCAGTGATCCTCGACCTCGTCGCGCGACTTCGCCAGGTAGGCGCCGATGCGGTCCGCTGCCTCGCCCCAACCCTCGCCCGGGAAGGCCCTGTGGAGGCGGGCGAGAGCCCAATAGGCCTCCCCCGTGTAGTACTTCGAGTACACGCCGGCCTCCGGCGTCTCGCGTGCCAGGTCATAGGACGCGAGCACCGCCCCCGACGGCTCGGTCTGAGCGAGCAGGAAGCGCCCGAGTCGGCCCAGCAGGTCGTCGTAGCGGGTGTCACCGGTGGCCTCCCGGCGAATGGTCAGCCCAGCGGCCAGGAGCGCGGTTGCGCCCGTGTTGACCTCGCCCTGGTAGTCGAGCGCGGCCCAGCCATTGCGCTGAAAGAGCCTCTCGAGCGCCCATTCGGTACCCCGGTCGGCCGAGCGCGACGCCCCCGGCAGCCCTGCCGCGGCGGCTTGGTAGAGGCCCATCGTCACCCCGGCGTGGCGAACCTCGTTGTACTCGGACGGGGTCGAGTCGTCCTCGGCGTCGTAGAGGTAGAGCCAGCTGCCATCGGCGTCCTGGTTACGGACGAACCAATCGACGCTGGCCTGCGCCGAGCCTCGGAGCTCTGCAGTGGTGACCGACGGGCAGCGCTCCGGCGGCGCCACCACCGCGAACGCGCGCGGCGACGATCAGCGCCAGGGTCAGGCCGGCCCGCCAGACGCGACTGGCGATCATCGCTTCGCGCGCCCGGCGGACGCCGGGCAGGAGCAGCGTCGGGAGCGCGAACCACGCCGTCAGCGGCAGGCGGCTGAACGCAAACGCGACGGCCGGCGCGCCGCGGAGGGTGGTGCCATCCCGGTCCACGACCTCAAGCGGAGAACCGGGCGGAGCCGGCTCGACGCGAAATCGGGCGAGCCAGTCGAGCCCCCGGACCACCGCGCCCAATCGCCGCTGGCGACCATCGGTCGGATCGATGCGGATCACCCGATCCCGGGTGGACGGCACCGCCCAGACCACCAGCACGGCGATGGCCAGAAACGAGAAGACCTGTACCGATGCCGAGATCTCGATCGCGACGTGAAAGGCGACGGCGACCCAGACGGCCAGGTAGCGGCTGCCAGCGCCACCACAGCCCGACCGCGATGAAGAGCTCGGTGAGCACGATCACCTTGGCCGCTCCGGTGTGGAAGCTGCGGTCGGTCAGGACCGACACGACCCAGTCCGGCAGGGGCAACGCCTCCAGCTCGTCCCGGGCTCGCACGACGCGCTGCCAGGTCACGGTGCCGCCGAACCAGTCGGGATCGAGGAGCTTGCTCAGCCCGGACGCCCCGTAGATCGCGGCGGACTCGAACCGGAGCAGCCACAACGGCCAGGCCGGCGCCGAGAGGTCGAGTGCCGGTCGGCCCCGGCGGCGGCGGAGCCACGCGTCCAGGGACAGCTCCCGTCCGCACGGCGCCACCGCCAACAGCCCGAGAACGATCACCAGGTAGGCCCGGTTGTTGTGGAAGTGCGTGGTCGACAGGAACAGGTTGTATGTGACGATCGCGAACGTCGTCGCGGTCGCCAGGCGGGTGAGCAAGCCGAGGGACATGGCGACGGCGGCCACGGCCGCCAGCCAGAGCAGCCCGACGTAGACCGCGTCGGGCACCTCCGGATACCAGGCGGCGTAGGGCTCGTAGAAGGCGTCCCGGTAGATCCGCCCGTCCAGGCTGTCGGAGAGAAACGGCTCCAGATGCAGGAGCACGACCGGGCCGGCCAGCACCCTCAGCAGGGCGAGGGCCCGCATGCTGACCGGACGGCCGAGCAGCTCGTCGAACGCGGCGATCAGGCCGCGGCATGGGCGGCGCGCCAAGGCCGGCCCCGCTTACTCCGCGCGCTCTCGTACACGGCTCCGGAGGACCCCGACCTCGGGGTGGATCGGCGTTGTGCCAGGAGGTCACCGTGGCCTCCAGGTACCGGGTCTCACGGTCGCGCGGGGTGTTGCTCGCGACCCAGTCGAGCGCGGACTCGAGAAACGCCAGCTGGTTGTCGAGCCCGGCGCTCGCGTGGTGGCGGATCGAGGGGTAGCTCAGCCCGACGTTCGGCACCAGCTCGTCCCAGCGGTACCCCGACCACGGACGCTCTATCGGGACGCGCCGTCCGTCGGCGGTGACCCGGACCACATCGGCGCGCCAGGTGCTCGACTCCGGGAACATCTGGAACGCGAACTCCTTGTGGTCGGACCAGTAGCCCCGCGCCACGAACCCGAGTTGCAAGACCACGACGGCAACGACCACCACCCGCCGCCCGACGACTCTGACCCTCGACTTCACGCGGCTACGATGACACCGCCTTCGCTCCCCGCTTGCAACGCAGGGATGCCGACTGGCTCACGATCCTCGGACCGTCGTAGCGAGAGACGAATCGGGCCCCCGATGCGACCTTTCGGAGACGCACGAATCGAGCGTCGTCCCGGCCAGGGAGGAGGGGTCATAAAGGTCGGGGCTATCGCGCGCGGCGAACCGTCACCTGATCGGTGGCGGCACACCCTCTGCCGTGGCCGCGAGAACGGGGTCCCACTCGCACACCGCACAGGCGTGGCGGAAAGTGGAGCGGGCGAATTCCAGCCCGAGGGCATGTGGATCGGGGGTCTCCCGGACATCTTCCCAGTCGAGCACGTACTCGCCGAGTTGCCCGTCCCAGCGCGCCGCGGCGGGGCTCAGGTTCGCGTCCGCAAAGCCATCGGGCGCCGGGTATGCGAGAGCGAAGAAGGCCGCTCGCTCGTGGTTCGGATCCCCCGGCCACCAGCCGATTCCGACCTGCTGGGCGTCCCCTCCGTTGCGCATGATGAAGTCGTCCGACGGCGGATCGGCCGGCCGTCCTGAGAAGAAGCTGACCGCGAGGTCGAAGGTGCCCCACCAGGCGTTGACCGGCGTCGAGCGCCCGCGAAACGGCCCACGGAAGTCGGCCAGGACGAGGGCCGCCTGTGTGGCGGCGGCAAAGTAGGAGGCGACCTGGTCGGGCTCGTAGGTCGCGTGCTCCCGGTCCTCATCCAGAGGCACCTTCCATGGGACCTCCTGGGGCGTCGGGTTGATCTCCACGGCCCCCGCCAAGCGGCCCACCGCCTCCAGCACCTCGCCCGTCACCTCGGCCACCGGCCGGTGTGGTGTGAGCGCGAACCGCGTCTCTCTTCCATCGCTGTGCTCCACCAAAGCTTCATGAGTACGCAAGTCGAGCCCGGCGACGATCGCGCCCGAGCCGTCCGGCGCCGGCAGCGCAAGCGTCTCCCAGCCGCGCGCGCTCAGCCGAAGGGCGGCGTGCTGGAGCTGGGGCTCGGGCGGGGCAAGCTCCACCGCGAGCTTTCCGAGTACCTGCGTGTGCGCGTGGAGCGTGTCGCAGGTCGCGCTCCATGACTCATACGAGATGGCGGGCCACACGGAAGCCACGGCTTCACGCTACTAACCGGTGGCACCGCGGTCGCCCGTGGCACGCCGAAGCGGGGGCCCCGCCTGACGGCGGGGCCCCCGCGGTCCCGGCGCTTCGCTCAGCCGCGCGGGATGCGCAGAGCGATCACCCTCGAGCCGGCCGTTGAGTTGCCGACCGAGTCGGTGCTCGCGATCCGCACGCGCGTCGCGAGCCTGGCGTGGCGGGCGAGCTTCGCCGCTCCGGCGAGCCGGACCGAGACGGTCGCCTGCTGGCCGGGAGCGAGGTCGACGCTCCGCGAGCCGAGCAGGAGGACCCGCCGCGCCCCGGCGTGGCGGACGGCCTTCGCCGTCTCCACCCTGATCGAGGCATGGCAGCCGCCGGCCTCCGCCATCGGGCAGGAGACGGGCACGCGCGCCACCAGTCGAGCGCCGCTGCGGACGAGCGAGACCTTGCCGACGTCGGGCAGCAGGGCCTGCGTGTCCGGCTGGTTGCCCGGCTGCGGCATCGGGGCGGGATTGGCGTCCAGGTTCTCCACGCCGTCCACGACGTCCACCGTGGCCGGATCGGTCTGGGCGGTGTCGATGTCGGCGCCGCCGCGAACCAGGTCGCCCGTTCCGTCACGCGTCAGCAGCGTGTCGGCGCCGGCCTCGCCGTCGGCGAGGTCGCTCCCGGGGCCGGGCACCAGCGCGTCCTCGCCGGAGCCGCCGAAGAAGCTGTCCGCCTCCTCGCCGCCAACCAGCGCATCGCTGCCCGCCTCCCCGTCGGCGCGCACCGCCAGAACGGGCAGGCCGGGCAAGACGGTGAGCTCATCGTTGCCGGCGCCGCCGTTCACCGAGACGGTCTCGATCCCGCCGTTTGGCTCGCCGGGGCTGACCAGCTCGATCGAGAACGGGACGAGGTTCGTCCGCTCGAAGAGGGCGTCGTTGATGTTCGGTGACAGGAGGAACACGTCGCCCCCGGTCGCCGAGCCGTTTACCTCGAGACGGTCGGACCCGGTGTCACCGGACGCCAGGTCGCTGCCGTCCCCGTTGTTCCAGACGATCACGTCGTCACCGGCGTCGCCGAAGTGCCCGTCCGGACCGCGATCGCCGATCAGGTGGTCATCGCCCGCGTCCCCGCTGAGCAGGTCCAGGTCGTCGCCGCCATGGACGGTGTCGGTGCCCGGGCCACCCACCAGGGTGTCATTCCCGCCGCCGCCGTTGATCTGATCGGCACCGTCGGCGCCGGCGAGGTTGTCCTTCCCGGGTCCGCCGTTCACCGTCAGGCTGGTGAGCGCGGCGATCGAGCTGCCCGGGGCGTTCGGGTCGGGCGCGGCGGTGTCGTCACCGCCCAGGCCATTCACCGTCAGCCGCTCGGCGGTGAAGTTGATCCCGAACTGGACCAGGTTGGTCCGATTGAACTGCACCCGAGCGGCGTTGTTCGGGTCCGCCTTGTAGATGAAGGCGTCGCCCGCGGACGGGGAGGTGGATCCGTTGACCTCCACCTCGTCCGTGCCGTTGTCACCGTCGTTGATGTCGGTGCCGTCGCCGTTGTTCCACACCATCACGTCGTCGCCCTCGCCGCCGGAGACGACGTCGGTGCTGCCGGGGACGGTGTTCTTGAAGGCGATCAGCCGGTCGTTGCCGACGTCGCCGTCCAGGGTGTCGGCGTCGGCGCCGCCCGTGAGCAGGTCGTCGCCCGCCCCGCCGTTGATCGTGAGCGTGCCGTAGTTGGCCGCCACGAGCGCACTCGCGTCCACCGTGTCGTTGCCGCCGCCGGCGTTGATCACGATCTGCGCGTCGTCGTCAGCGGTCAGCGGCGTCGCCGTCGGCTGGCCGTTGACCGTGATGGCGCCGGCCGACACGGCGAGGACGATGCTGTCTGCGTCCTCGTTGCTGTCGACCGTGAGCCGGTGCTGGGCCTGGTCGACCGTGCTGGTGACCGTCGCGCTCGCCGCCGAGGGGACAGCCAGCGCGCCGATCGATGCCAGGGCAGCGGCGAGCGCCGCCCGCTTGGGGAACCTCTTCATCTCGATTACCTCCAGATCGGGCCGCCTGTTGGCGGCCGTTTAGGTCTGGAGGTGAAGACGCGCCCGCCCCGGATTTATTCCCGCGAGCTCCGTGACGTCGATCACGCGTCGACCCCGCGTACACGGAACCGGCGCCACCGCGCGTTCATGCCCTGCCCGTCGAGCGAGCGACTGCGACCGTCCCGGATCGGCAGCTGCGTGTAGATCCCGAACGCGATGCGGGCGCGTTCGGGGATCAAGGTGCCGTGGGCCTCGTACACCCTGCGGCCGTCGACGCGCCAGGCGGCGGTCGATCTGCTCCGGTCGAGCGTGATCTCGCACGCGCGAAGCCGGGTGAAGTCGTCGTCGAAGTGTCTAGCGGCTGGAAATCCCCACGAGCAAGGGCGGCAGCGCCAGACCTTCGGGAATGGGACGGAACCTGGGGCACCGTCCATCTGCGGGTTGCGATGCAGGTTCGCTTAATCCGAGCGGTGGGAGACGATGTTCACGGTCGTCCCGCTCGGCTCGCGAAGCATGAAGCGCCGGACACCCCACTCCTCGTCGCGCAGGGGATAGGCGATCTCGAGGCCAAGCTCCACCGCTCTGGTGTGGACGGCGTCGACGTCATCCACCTCGACCGAGATGCCGGGCGCCGCCGGGTCGTCGTTGCCGATGATCGTCACCTGGGCCGTGGGGGTGGTCGGTGAGGCGAGGGTCACTACCCAGCCCAGGTCCATCGCCACCTCGAAGCCGAGGAGGTCGACGAAGAACTCTCTGGTCTCAGCGGGCTGATCGGAGCTGATGTTCGCGACGGCGCGCCTGATCGTCACCGCCAACATTCTTATCGGATCGGGCCGCCAGCTCGGTGGGCTCCTCTCTTGTGACACCTCGGCGAAGGTGGTCGCGCTCGGGGCGGCTCCTTCCTTGTCGCAGGGGCCGTCAGGTGCGAGCAGAGAAGATGCCTACCGCACCGACCACCTCGACCTGGGCGCTCTCGAACCGCTGGTCGAGTTGCGTCTTCAGGCCGTCGAGGTCGTCGTCGCGGTTGGTGAATGTGCCGTCGCGGTTGAGCCGTTCCATCATCCACCGCGACCACGCGGTGTGTCTCACGCCACCGCTCAGAACGGTGCTGCCGAAAACGACGCCGCCCGGCGCAAGCACCGTCCTGGCGTGGTCGAAGACGACGCTCTTGGCTGCGATGTTGCCGGGCAGGCAGTGCAGCAGCCAGTTCAAGCCGACGGACTCGAACGTGCCTGCCGGCAACCCGAACGGCTCAAGCGCGTTCGCTTGATGGGTCTTGGGCCGGTAACGGTGAAGGCGCTCGGCGGCGACCTGGAGAGGGGCGGGGTTCAAATCCATCAGGGTGATCTCTGGGGACTGCGTCGGGTAGCGGCACTTGTCGAGCAAGTAGCCGGTTCCGACGCCGATGTCGAGATGACGGGCGGAGACGTGCTCGTCGTAGAGCCGAACGAGACGCCGCGGAGGGCATCGCCACGCGAGGTGCCCGTTGAACCTCAGAACAACCGTGTCGTAGACCCTTAGGAAGCCGGCTGTATAGCGCGCTGCTCCGGCGTACGCGGGGTCGTCGGGCGAGATCGCGGTCGTGATTGGGCGACGATAGCGTCCGCCCGAGCCCTCGATCAAACGCTGCTCCTTCCGAAGCAGAAGCGAAAGGATCACCGAAGACGAGAAGAGGGGCCTCCGAAAAGGGACTCCTCGCTTGTGAATACCTCGGCGAAGGGCAGGTGCAGTGGAACGTCGAAGCGGGTATGAGCCTGGTTCAACGATCAATCCGGGTTAAGCCCGGAGAGAGGAGGAGCTATGGGCAGCCGCATCGCAGCCCTCGTCGCGGGCCTCGCAGTCACGCTTGCAGTGGCGGGCGTGGCTACGGCGGGAACTGGGGGCCGGCCGCTCTCGACACCTATGACCGGGGCGGAGGAGGCGCCGGGCCCCGGTGATCCGGACGCCACCGGTCAGGCGGACCTGAGGCTCAACCAGGGCCAGAGGCGGGTCTGCTTCGACGTCAGCTGGACAAATGTGGATGGAACGGTGAACGCCGGCCACATCCACATCGCGCCAGTGGGCGTGCCAGGAGCGATCGTGGTGCCGCTATTCGCGGGCTCGTTCGCCGGCACGGGCGACATCAGCGACTGCGTTGAGGGCGTCGATCGGGGCCTGATCAAGGCGATCCGCAAGAACCCCTCGGCTTACTACGTGAACGTGCACAGCTTGCCGAACTTCGCGGCCGGCGCGGTGCGCGGTCAGCTCAGCAAGTAGTTACGCCCCCGCTACTAGCCAAGGGCCCTTATAGGGAGGGCCCTTGGTGTTTCTTGGCGTCGCGGGTAAATCTCCGCGCCGAGCTTGCTGCAGGGTTATCGGGCACGGGGACCGAGGGGGTCAGCCGGGCTCGCGTAGGAGGTGCTTGACTTGGAAGGCCAGGAACTCCTCGAGTCCGCTCAGGAACTCGTTCTGCTCGGGGGCGGCCATGAGCGGGTCAAGGTGGCTTTGCTCGGGCGCGCCGTCAATGAGCAGCGCGTCGCGCTCGGTCGTGCGGGCCCGCTCCACCAGCCGCCTCGCGCCCTGGAGTACGTCGCCGCCGGTGAGATCGGTCTGGAAGGCGTAGACGGGCACGTCGATGCGGTCGGTGTGCATGAGTCGGAGGCCGAGGAAGCGGGCGACGTCGTTCATCCGCATCTGGTCGGCGCCGTTGGTGTCGATTGTGAGGCGCCGCGGGAAGTACCACTCGACCGCGTTGCCGGGCTCGCGGCCAAACGTCTGCGCCAAGTTCGCGACTGGCGTGATGCCGCCGTCGACCCAGTCGCGCGGGTCGCCGGAGCCGGCGAGCCCGCCGGCGTTGACGTGGAGAAGAGCAAGCTCCGGGGGCGAGAGACTGGCTACACCTTCCCGGAGATCGATGCCTCTGCCGCCTCCAGGCGAGCGAAGAGGTCAGGTACAGGCCGAGCGCGAGCCCGAAGGCCCCGATGCCCGCGGTGCGACCTTCCCCGGATCGGGACCCTATGTGCAGCGCGTCTCGGTGCCGGGCACCCCGGGGAGTCCGGCAATCCATCGCAAGATCTCCGCCACTGCTGCGCGCTCATCACCTCGCGCCCGCGGGTAACCCAACGGTCGGGATGTCGACCGCGGCCCATTCGTCCTTGACCGCGTAGCGGAGGATTGCGCCGACCGTGATCAGGAAAAGAGATGTGCCGATCGTCATCTTGAAGAGCCTGCTCGCTCAGCGAACGGTCAAACCTCGTGCCTGAGCTCCCGACTGTGGCCCTTAAGGCTGGGCGACCGGCACCGGCTCCTCCTCGCCCGCCTCCGGGCTGACCAGAATCGCGCCCTCGCCGGTCGGGTAGGCCTCCTCGCCGTGGTAGATCGCGTCCATCCCCACGGACTCGTCGTCCTCGGGGCCCCTCAGCGGCATCACCAGTCCGATCACCTTCAACAGGACGAAGGTGGCCCCGAAGGCGTAGGCGGGCGTCGCCGCGGCGGCCAGCGCCTGGTCACCGAGTTGGGCGGCGTTCCCGTAGAAGAGTCCGTCCGACACGCCGTTCCAGGAAGCCTGGGCGACGAAGCCGATCGCGAGGATGCCGGTGAAGCCGGCAATCCCGTGGGCGGCGAGCACATCGAGCGTCTCGTCCACCCGGGTCCGCGGCCGCCAAACGATCACCGCATAGACCGGGAAGGCGCCGAGCGCACCCAGGACCATCGCCCACCCCGGGCTGATGAAGCCGCCCGCAGGGGTGATCAGGACGCAACCGACGATGATCGCGGTCGCGGCACCCACCGCCGTCACCCGCCTGCCGCGCACCAGATCGAGCACGAACCAGACGAACAGCGTGCACGCCGGGCAGAGCAGCGTGTTGGTGAAGGCGAGCACGCTGGCGTCGCCAGTCCCGAACCCGCTGCCGCCGTTGAACCCGAACCAGCCGAACCAGAGCAGCCCACCGCCGAGCAGGACCAGCACCGCGTTGTGTGGGAGCAGGGCCTGGCGTCCGTAGTCCTTTCGCGCCCCAACAACGAGGGCGGCCGCGAGAGCTGAGAATCCCGATGCCATCTCCACGGCGATCCCGCCGGCGAAGTCGAGGGTGCCGCCCTCGAACAACCAACCGCCTCCAAAGCCCCAGTGAGCAAGGACGGCATAGACGAGCACCGACCAGAGGGCAGCGAACACCATGAACGTGCCGAAGCGCATCCGCTCGACCACCGCTCCCGAGATCAGCGCGACAGTGATGATGCAGAAGGTCGCCTGGAAGGCGAAGAAGACGAGGTGCGGGATCGTGGTCCCGTCGCGGGGCTCGAAGGTGACATCGTGGAGGCCAACGTAATTGAGGCCGCCGATCAGGTCGCCGGTTCCGTCGAAGGCGAGCGAATAGCCGATCAGGGCCCAGGTGATTCCGGCGATCGCGATCGAACTCACGCACATCATGAAGGTGTTGAGGGCGTTCTTCGAGCGCACCAGTCCGGCGTAGAAGACCCCGAGCGCGATCGTCATCATCAGGACGAGTGCGGTGGCGGCGAGCATCCAGGCGGTGTCGCCGGTGTCAACCTCGGTGGCCTGCGCGATCAGGGGGATGTCCAGCAGGGCATCCATCAGGCACCCACCGGGGTGACGGCGGTCTCATCGGTCTCACCGGTTCGGATCCGGACCGCGCGCTCGAGCGGGACGACGAAGACCTTGCCGTCGCCGACCTCGCCGGTTCGGCCGCCCTCGCAGAGGGCGTCGATCGTTGCCTGCACGAACGGATCGGAGACCGCGATCTCGAAGCGGACCTTGTCGGCGAGCTCCACCTTGACGGTGGTGCCGCGGTAGGTCTCGACCCGGTCCAGTTCTCCGCCATGTCCCTGGACCCGGCTGATGGAAACGCCCCGCACCTCGGCCCGGTAGAGGGCCTCCAGGACGTCGTTGGCCTTCTCGGGTCGGACGATGCCGATTACGAGCTTCACGATGCTCCCTCTCTCTCCTGGACGACAAAAGCACCCGCTGCGCGGGCGCGAGCCTATCGCCACCAGGGGGGAGAGAGTCAAGTCAGGGTGGTCTTCGCCGACCTCGCCGCAAATTGCGATATGTGGGCGTAACCCCTGGCGCCACCTCGGCGCTTGGAACGAGAGATGAGCTCATCGGGGCGATTGGTCCGCTGCGGCCCACTGGAGGTCGAGAGCGGCAGAGAGGGCGAGACGCACGTGGTGAGGCCACGGGGCGCCCTCGACTTGGCCGCGGCCGAGCCGCTAGAAGCGGAGCTGAAGCGGGTCGAGGCAACCGACGCCGAGGCGATCGTGCTGGACATGACCGGGATCGAGTTCATGGATTGCAGCGGCATTCGCGTGCTTGTTGAGGCTGATCGGCGCTCCAGACGCGACGGCGGGCGCCTTCGCCTGACACGTGGGGTGGGCCAGGTCGACCGGGTGATTCGGCTGACCGGTGTCGACGCGATCCTCCCCTTCGACGCCTAGCGATCTCCCTAAGCTGCTCGTGTGCTCGAGCGGGCGACCGCCCTCTTTCCCTTCGCGATCGCGGTGGTGCTGCCGCCGGCCGGGGCCCTGATCGGGCTCTTCACCCTTGGCAGCGACCGTGAGCTCGGGATCCGGCTGATCGTCGTCGCGGTCCTGGCGGCGCTGATCTGGTGGTGGGCCGTCTTCAGCTGAGCGAGCGCTGAGAGCTCAGCCGGTGGCGGGCCAGGAGGCGTGCACCCTGACCACCGTCCCCGAGCTGTCTGCGCGGAACTCGATCGCCTCGCAGAGCTGGCGGGCGGCCCAGAGCCCGAAGCCGCCGCCGGAGTGGAGCGCGGGCTTCCGCCCGGGCGCAAAGGAATCGGGCATCCCGTTGCCGGAGTCCCTGACCTCGCAGAGCAGGCGCCCGGTCTGGTGCCAGACGCGGATGCAGGCCGGCTCGGCGCCGTGACGGAGGGCGTTGGTGGCGATCTCGTTGACGGCGAAGACGACGTCGGCGATCCGCTCGGGCGGCAGGCCCGCTGCCGCCGCCTCGTCCTCGACCAGGCGCCTGACCGACGAGAGATCGGACTGGGTGAAGCCCAAGGCGAGAAGCTCCGGATCGGGACTCTCGTCCATCGTTCCCATGCTCTGCTCCATCCAGAGCCATTTACCCCAGATGCCCAATCTGACGCCTGCGGTCGCCGATTATTCCCCTCCGATTTGGGGCAAAGGGCAGTTACTCGATCAACTCCTGGCTCGATCAAACTCAAAGCTAAAGCCCACTTACTCGATCAAGTTTGTGTATAAACGCCGGTGATGGCCACCGAACGCTCCTACCCGGTGGATATCAATCGATACCAGAGGTTAGATCTAGGCTGCGGCGCGGGACCGCGCACCGTCTGCGGCGCGGCTGTGTTCGCTGATCGCGTCAAGTATCTGTGGCCACACGCCCCGAGGGAGGTCGTGGCCCATGCCCTCGATCTCCAGCAGCCGGGCGCCGGGGATCGCCTTCGCGGTGGCCCGCCCTCCCGAGGGCTTGATCATCTTGTCGACGGTGCCGTGGATGACCAGGGTCGGAGCCCGGATCGTCCGCAGCTGCTCGGTGCGGTCGGCTGAGGCGACGATCGCCCCGAGCTGGCGCCCGCCGGCCCGGACGTCATAGCTGCGGTCGTAGCTTCGGGCGGCGCGCTCGCGGATGTAGGACTCGTCGCGGGGGAAGCCGGTCGAGCCGACCAGCCCGAAGACCTCGGCGGCGCGCTCGACGTAGCCCTCCCGGTCGCGCGGCGGCGGCCGGAGCAGATATTTGTAGACCGAGAGGGCGGGCTGCCCGTGCCAGCGGCTGCCGGTCGTCGACATGATCGAGGTCAGCGACCGGACCACCTCGGGGTGCTCGGCGGCAAGGACCTGTCCGATCATCCCGCCCATCGAGGCACCGACCACGTGGGCTGGCGCGATCTCGAGCTCGCGGATCAGGCCCGCGGTGTCCTCGGCCATGTCGGAGAGGGAGTACTGCTCGGGGCCGACCCGGCGGCGCAGCATCTGGCCCATCGTCGGCGGCCGGAAGCCGAGGTGGGTCGAGCGGCCGATGTCGCGGTTATCGAAGCGGACCACGTAGAAGCCTCGGTCGGCGAGCTGCTCGCAGAACTCCTCGTGCCAGGCGATCATCTGGGTGGCCAGGCCCATCACCAGCACCACCGGGGGGTCGGCCGGGTCGCCGTAGGTCTCGTAACAGAGAGTGATCCCCCGTCCGACGTCGCAGAACTGCTCGGTCATCCACTCAGGATGCCAGTTCAGGCGCACAGCGCCGTGGGATCCTTCATCTGGAGCCATTTTCAAGGGGTGCGATTCCGCAACAGATCTTGCACGCGTGTTAGCAACTGCTGACATTCGTACGGGAAACCACTAGCCTGCCGCCCACTGATCCGGCCGGCTGCCGTGCCACGCCGGGCAGCGGGAATGCCGACTCCAGCTACCCAAAGACCGCGCAGGCCCTCGGGGACCGCCAAGGGGCGGACGGCCGTGCTCGGCCTGATGGTCCTGATCGCCCTCGTTCTCGCCTCGCTGGTGGGCCAGAGCGCCTCCGGCCAAAGCCCCGCCGACAAGATCGAGCAGAAGCTCGGCGAGCTCGACCGGATCCAGGAGGACAAGGGGCCGCTCGAGTCGCAGATCGATGCGATGAACGCCGAGGTCGATCAGCTGATCGGCCGCGAGTCCGTGCTCCGCCAGCAGGAGTCGGCGGTCAGGGCCGACCTCGCCGCGAAGCAGGCGGAGCTGGACACGGCGACAGCCGAGCTCAACGAGCAGAAGCGGCATCTGGCGGCCGTCCGCGCCCACCTGCAGGAGGCGTACTCGGCGCTCGAGGACCTCCTGGTCGACATGTACAAGTCCAACGACCCGGACGTCGTCGCGGTCCTGCTCGAGTCCTCCGACTGGTCGGACCTGCTCACCCGCAAGGAGTACCTCGACCGGATCCAGAGCTACGACGAGGAGGTGGTCGCGCGCGTCCGGGGGCTCCGGGACGAGATCACCACCCTGGTCGAGCAGCTGACCAGTACCCGCGAGCGGATCAAGGCGGCCCGCGACGAGGTCGCCGCCAAGGAGAGGGAGCTGGCGAGCGCCCGCGCCCAGATCGAGCAGCAGCACGCCCAGCTGGCCGCCGCTCGCAACGCCCGCCAGAGCGCCCTCGATGCGCTGCTGAAGAAGGAGCAGCAGATCATGGGCGACCTCTCCGACATTCCGGCGCCCGCCGGCCGGGCGGCGCTGGTCAACGGCGAGGCGATCCCGCCCGCGAACGCGCCCCTCGCGGTCCGGGCCGTGATCGAGGCGGCCAACCAGATCAACGACACCCCCTATGTGTGGGGAGGCGGCCACGGCTCGTTCGAGTCGAGCGGCTATGACTGCTCGGGCGCGGTCAGCTACGCGCTCCACGGCGGCGGCTTCCTCTCCAGCCCGCTCGACTCGGGCGGCCTCCAGGTCTGGGGCTCGCCCGGCGGCGGCAGCTGGATCACCGTCTTCGCCAACAGCGGCCACGCCTGGGCGATGATCGCCGGGCTGCGCTGGGACACCGGTGGCCCCGGCGGCGGCAGCGGGCCGCGCTGGAGCACGATCATGCGCTCCGACGCCTCCAGCTACGTCGCCCGGCATCCCGCGGGGTACTAGCTAGTCGCCACCTTCCATGGGGCGGCCCTGGCTGCGCCAGGTGCCGACGCCTCCCTCGCCGACGTGGATCACGTCGTCGAAGCCCTCGCGCTGGAGAATCGAGGCGGCGAGGCCGCTGCGCTTGCCGCCGCTGCAGACGGCGGCGATCGTCCGGTCCTCCGGCAGCTCCGCGAGGCGGCCGAGGAGCTCGGCGTAGGGCACGTGGATGGAGCCCGGGATGTGACCCTCCTCCCACTCGTCCGCGTCGCGGACGTCGAGCACGAGCGGGGCGACGCCGTCCTCCAGTCGCTCCGCGAGCTGCGCGGCGTCGATCAGCTCCAGGCGGCTGACGGGGCGTCCCTCCGAGCGCCAGGCGGTCATCCCGCCGGCGAGGAAGCCACGTACACGGAGACCGACCGAGGAAAGAAGCTCAGCCGCCTCGAGCTCGTAGCCGTCGGAGGCGGCGACGACGATCAGCTCGGCCTCCGGCGGCAGCACCTGGGCGACCTTGGTCGCGAAGCCGGTGTCGTAGGCGGAGGCGCTGATCGCGCCCGGGATGTGGGCCTCGTCGAACTGCTCGTTCGTCCGGGCGTCGATCACCAGCGCTTCCTCGGCGATCGCCAGCTCGACCGAGCGCGGGCTGAGCGGGGTGGGGGTGCCGAGCTGCTCGATGAAGCGGCCCGCGGTTGATCGCGACGATCTGCTCGACGTTCGGCGGGGGCGAGCCTAGGGTGCTGAGGGCATCATCGACGAACTCCGCCTCGCTCTCGAACTGGAGCGCCCGGTTGTGCGCCCGCTCGAAGCCGATCGTCGAGGAGCTCTTCAGGTCGATCCCGGCGCTGCCGCAGGCCGAGCCGCCCAGGTGCCCCGGCCAGACTTCGACCTGGTCGGCGAGCGGCATCAGGCGCTCGACCAGCGACCTGTAGATCTCCGCCGCCCCCTCGCGGGGCTCGATCGCGAGGTCGGGCCGGGCGACGTCGCCGACGAACAGCGAGTCGCCGGTCAGCACCGCCCAGGGCTCGCCGCCGCGCCCGGTGTCGCGGAGCAGGAAGGAGGTGTGCTCGGGCCGGTGGCCGGGGGTGTGGAGCGCCTCGATCTCGACCTTGCCGAGGCGAAGCTTCCAGCCGTCCTCGAAGGCCTCGTGGGGGTACTCGGCGTCGGCGAGGGCGTGGATGTGGATCGTCGCCCCGGTCGCCCGGGCGAGGCGCCCGTGGCCCGACACATGATCTGCGTGGTTATGGGTCTCCAGGACGTGGTCGAGCCGGATCCCGTGCAGGCGGCTCAGCTCCAGGTAGGGGGCGATGTCCCATTGGGGGTCGATCACGGCGCCGACCCCTGCCGACGAATCCCCGACCAGATACGAGGCGCAGCCGAGATCCTCGTGGACGATCTGACGAAAGAGCATTCTTGAGCAGTTTAGTTCAGAAGGATCGCCGAGCGACTGGGCGAATGCATATAGTCCCGCCAACTGGGGCAGGACGCCCCCTATAGAAAGGGAGATCAAATGAGAGGCGCCGGACGCGTCGTGTTCGCAGGAATCGTGCTGGTGATTGTGGGCACGCTCAACATCATCTACGGCATCGGCGCCCTGGACGATGCCAATTACTTTGCCAACGACACCAGGTACGTACTCACCAACCTGAACGCTCTGGGCTGGGTCCTGATCATTCTCGGAGTGATCCAGCTCACCGGGGGCTTTTCGCTGCTGGCCGGAAACCCCTACGGGCGGGTGATCGGGATCGTCGGAG
This sequence comes from uncultured Solirubrobacterales bacterium, assembly GCA_963780305.1. Lineage (GTDB taxonomy): Bacteria > Actinomycetota > Thermoleophilia > Solirubrobacterales > 70-9 > CAVVYV01. The sequence goes on along the minus strand of CAWABN010000008.1, from coordinate 369,979 downwards.
GCAGCCGTCGGCGCGATCGGCGCCCTGCTCTCGATCGGCCAGAACAACCCGTGGTGGTCGCTCGCCATCTTCTTCCTCTGCGTCTACGTCGTCTACGGAATCATCGTGTTCGGCGAGGACGAGAGAAGCCGAGCGACTCTGACGTGACAGTCGCGGGAGCCCGGACCTGGTTCGGGCTCCCGCGAGGTTTTCCAGCTACGCGCCCGCCCGATGGGGGTCAGCTGAGGACGCGGGCGGAGTAGCCGCGCTCCTCGATCAGGGCGAGCAGCCGCTGCGCGTGCTCGTCGCCCCTCGTCTCCATCACCAGCTCCACCCCGGTATCCCGGACCTCGAGCCCGACGCCCTCGCGGACGTGGGCGACGTCGATCAGGTTGGCCCCGCCCTCTCCGAGGCAGGTGAGAAGTGCGGCCAGCGACCCGGGCTCGTCGTGAATCGTCGTGAACAGCCGCAGCCGCCGGCCGTTGGCGGTCTCGTGGCGGCGGGTGACGTCGGCGAGCATCCCCGGGTCGATATTCCCGCCGGAGAGGATCACGCCGTGGTTCCCTCGGCGCCGCGGGCGCGACCGCGGCCGCTGCATCAGCGCCGCAACGCCGACCGCCCCGGCCCCCTCGACCACGAGCTTGGTCCGCTCGAGCAGCATCACGATCGCGTCCGCGATCGGGCTCTCGCCGACCGCGCGACCTCGTCGACGGTGCGCGCGAGCAGCGGCCGCGTGAGCTCCCCCGGGTGCTTGACCGCGATCCCGTCGGCGAGGCTGACGGCGCTCGACCGTCGTCGGCTCGCACTCGGCGATCGACGCCGGAAGCGGCGCACACGCCTGAGCCTGAACACCGACAACCTCGACGTCGGGCTGCGGGCCTTGACCGCGATCGCCACTCCCGGCGGCGAGTCCGCCGCCCCCGAGGGGACGATCACTCGCGCCACGTCGGGGGCCTCCTCGACCACTCTCGAGCCCAAGGTCCCCTGGCCGGCGATGACCGCCGGGATCGTCAAAGGGTGGACGAACGCGATCCCTTCGCCTCGGCGCGCGTTCCTGCGCCGCGCCGACGCAGTCGTCAACCGATGTGCCCTGAAGATGACCTCGGCGCCCGACTCCTCGGTCGGCGGCGATCTTGCCGAGCGCCGCACGTTCGGGCATGAAGACGGTCGCGCCGACACCGCGCGCTCGGGCTGCATACGCAAGCGACTGGCCATGGTTGCCCGCGCTAGCGGTCACGACCCCGGCGAGGCCGGGCTTCAGCGAGGCGACCTTGTTCAGCGCACCGCGGAGCTTGAATGAGCCGGTCCGCTGCAGGTTCTCGGCCTTGAGCGCGATCTGTCCCGCCCGTGGTCCGGGAGAGGAAGCGCGACTCGATCAGCTGGGTACGGCCGGCCTCTCGTGCGACCACCGGCCGCGCGGCGCGGATCGACTCGAGCGAAACCTCCTCGCTCAAGCCGCGCACCCGGCCAGCGGCACGGTGGCGTCGATCTCGACCAGCGCACCCTTTGGCAGCGCCGAGACGCCGACCGTGATCCGGGCCGGGTATGGCTCGGAGAAGAACTCGGCGTAGACCTCGTTGACCTCGGGAAATCCTCCATCTCGGTGAGATAGATCGTCATCCGGGCGGCGTCCTCGAGCCGGGCTCCCGCCGCCTGGCAGACGGCGTCGAGGTTCAGGAGGCAGCGGCGCGCCTGCTCGGCGATCCCGCCCTCGATCAGCTCACCGTCTCGGGGACGAGTGGCACCTGGCCGCTGCAGTAGAGCACGCCTTGCGCGACCAGCGCCTGCGAGTAGGCGCCGATCGGCTCCGGAGCGTCCCCGGTCTCGATCGCCCGCCGTCCTTCCAGTTCCGCTGCGTTCATGCGACCTCCTCTCGCTCGGCGCCCCGACTGAGTATCGCTGAGCCGAGACGAACGGTGCGCCTGCGATCCTGCCCGCATGCGAGTCCTGGCGATAGTTCATCAGCGCGACGCCGGCGCCGGCGTCTTCGCCGAGGAGACCCGGGAGCGCGGGGTCGAGTTCGACGAGTGGCTGATCGCCGAGCAGCCGGAACCGCCGGCGGATCCGGCGGGCTACGACGCGGTGATGATTTTCGGCGGGGCGATGAACACGCACGAGGAGGAGATGCACCCCTGGATTCGCCGCGAAAAGGACCTGCTGGCCGAGCTGCTCGATCGGGGGACGCCCCTACTGGGCGCGTGCCTCGGCACCCAGCTACTGGCGGACGCGGCGGGCGGGGAGGTGCGACGATCGCGCGAGCCGGAGATCGGCTGGCACGAGGTCTCGGTTAGGCGAGAAGCTCGGGGTGATCCGCTGTTCGGTGATCCGCCCCTCAGGGACCTTGCGCCCTATGTCAAGTTCGTCGTTGCGCCCGGGTCCCAGGATTTTCAGGCATTCCAGTGGCACAGCTACGAGGCGTCCCGCCACCCGGGGCGGTCGTCGCTGGCAGCAGAGCAGGGTCTGTCCGCAGGCCTACCGGATCGGCGAGCGGGCCTGGGGCGATCCAGTTCCACGCCGAGGTCACCGCGGCCGACCTCGACGAAGTGGATCGACGGCTGGCGCGAGCGACGAGGACGCGGTGCGGATCGGGCTCGACCCGGAGGCGCTGCGTGCCGAGATCCCGGCGAGAAGATCGCCGGCTGGAACGAGTTCGGCCGCGACCTCTGCGGCCGCTTCCTCGATCAGCTCACTGCTACTCGGGCGTGACGTAGGCGCCGCGAGAGGCCGCCGTCGACGAGGAAGGTGGAGGCGGTGACGTACGAGGAGTCGTCGCTGGCGAGGAACAGGGCGCCCTGGGCGATCTCGCGCGGCCTCGGCGAAGCGGCCCATCGGCAGGTGGACGAGCCGGCGCGCCGCCTTCTCCGGGTCCTTGGCGAACAGCTCCTGGAGCAGCGGCGTGTTGACCGGCCCGGGGCAGAGCGCGTTGACGCGGACGCCCGCGCTGGGCGAACTCGACCCCGAGCTCGCGCGAGAGCGCCAGCACGCCGCCCTTCGAGGCGGTGTAGGAGATCTGCGAGGTGGCGGCGCCCATCACGGCGACGAACGAGGCGGTGTTGATCACCGAGCCGCCGCCGGCGTCGAGCAGGTGCGGGATGCCGTGCTTGCAGCAGAGGAAGACCGACTTCAGGTTGACGTCCTGGACCCGCTGCCAGGCCTCGAGCGAGGTGTCGAGCACCGAGACGTCGTCGTCGGGGCTGATCCCGGCGTTGTTGAAGAGGACGTCGATCCGGCCCATCTCCTTCGCGGCCTGCGCGTACATCGTCCCGGACCTGCGTCCTCGTCGGCGACGTCGGCCCGCAGCGCCAGCTCGCCCTCGGCGCCCTCGGTCGAGGTCGACGCCGACCACGCGTGGCGCCCTCGCGCGGCGAACAGCGCGCGCCGTCTCGGCGCCGATCCCGCTGGCGGCGCCGGTGATCACGCAGACCTTGCCCTCGAGCCGTCCGGCCATCAGCCCTCCTCGGTCGCGTAGTAGACGTTCTTGACCTCGGTGTAGTGGTCGAGCGCGTCGGGCCCGAGCTCGCGGCCGACGCCCGACTGCTTGAAGCCGCCGAACGGGGTCGAGACGCGCACCGAGGTGTTCGAGTTGATCGAGATCACGCCGGTCTCGATCGCGCGCGCGACGCGCAGCGCCTGCGCGCCGTCGCGCGGTCCAGATCGAGCCCGAGAGCCCGTAGATCGTGTCGTTGGCGATCCGCACCGCCTCGTCCTCGCCCTCGAACGGGATCACGCAGGCGACCGGGCCGAAGATCTCCTCGCGCGGCGGCGCGGTCGTCGTTGGAGACCGGCGCCAGCACGGTCGGCGGGAACCAGAAGCCGGGCCCGTCGGGCGCCGAGCCGCGGATCGCGACCGGCGCGTCGTCGTCGACGTAGGAGGCGACCTTCTCGCGCTGGTCGGCCGAGATCAGCGGGCCCATCTGGGTCTCCTCGTCGAGCGGGTCGCCGACCCGCAGCGCCTTCGACCGCGTCCTCGAGCGCCGCCATGAACTCGTCGAGGGCGGAGCGCTCGACGAGGATCCGCGAGCGCGCGCAGCAGTCCTGGCCGGCGTTGCCGAAGACCGCGATCGGCGCCGACGCGGCGGCCGCCTCGAGGTCGGCGTCGGCGAAGACGACGTTGGCCGACTTGCCGCCCGAGCTCGAGCGTCACCCGCTTGATCGTCGCCGCGGCGCCCTGCGGCGATCCCGCGCCCGACCTCGGTCGAGCCGGTGAAGGCGATCTTGGCGACGTCGGGGTGCTCGACCAGGCGCGCGCCGCAGACGCTGCCCGGGCCCGGCGACGACGTTGAGCACGCCCTCGGGGATGCCCGGCCTCGAGCGCGATCCGCTCCAGCTCGAGCGCCGTCAGCGGGGTCAGCTCGGCGGGCTTCAGCACGACCGTGTTGCCGGCGGCGAGCGCCGGGGCGACCTTCCACGAGGCGATCACCAGCGGGAAGTTCCAGGGCACGATCAGCCCGACGACGCCGAGCGGCTCGCGGAAGGTCATGTCGACGCCGCCGGCGACCGGGATCGTCTCGCCGAGCAGCCGCTCGGGCGCGCCCGCGTAGTAGCGGAAGGTCTCGACGACCATCCCGATCTCGCCGCGGGCGTCGGAGATCGGCTTGCCGGCGTTGCGCGCCTCGAGCGTCGCCAGCTCCTCGAGCCGCTCCTCGAGCGCGTCGGCGAGCGCGGTGAAGCGAGCCGGCCCGTCGGCGGGCGCGACCGCCCGCCAGGCCGGTGAACGCCTGCTTCGCCCGGGCGACCGCGGCGTCGACCTCCTCGACGCCGGCGCGCGGCAGCTCCGCCATCACCTCCTCGGTGGCGGGCTCGACGACCTCGATCTGCGCGGCGGCAGTCGCGGGCACATGGGGTCAGGCGTAAGATATAGGCTCAGGCGACGATGGCACTCGAGGCCACGGGGAGAGTAGCGAAGGACGGCAGCGCCCCGCCCGGGTGGACCGGGCGGCGACGGCGGGATGCTCTCGCGTCGACGATCTCCGCAAGGAGGTCGAGGACGGGACGATCGACACCGTCGTCACCGCCTTCACCGACATGCAGGGGCGGCTGTTCGGGAAGCGGATCGTAGGTCGAGTACTTCCTCGACGAGGTCACCGAGCACGGCGGTCGAGGGCTGCAACTACCTGCTCGCGCTCGACATGGAGATGGAGCCGCTCCCCGGCTACGAGATGGCCAACTGGGAGGAGGGCTACGGCGACTTCGGGATCCAGCCCGACATGTCGACGCTGCGGCGGATCCCGTGGCTCGACCGCACCGCGCTCGTCCTCTGCGACGTCGTCAACCACGACGGCTCCCCGGTGGTCGCCTCGCCGCGCCAGATCCTGATCGCCCAGTACGAGCGCGCCCGCGAGATGGGCTTCACGCCGATGCTGGCCTCCGAGCTCGAGTTCTACCTCTACAAGGAGAGCTACGCCGAGGCCCACGAGAAGGACTTCAAGGACCTCACCCCGACGATCCCCTACATCCTCGACTACCACATCCTCGCCACCACGATGGACGAGCAGTACCTCGGGCCGATCCGCCGCGGCATGCACGCCGCCGGGATCCCGGTCGAGTTCTCGAAGGGCGAGGCCTGGTACGGCCAGCACGAGGTCAACACCCGCTACGCCGACGCCGTCACCTCCGCCGACCGCCACACGATCTACAAGAACGGGGTCAAGGAGATCGCCTTCCTCAACGACATCTCGGCGACCTTCATGGCGAAGCCGTCGGAGAAGGACATCGGCAGCTCCTGCCACATCCACACGAGCCTGGTCGGCGAGGACGGCAAGAGCGCCTTCGTCGACGGCGAGGGCGAGGAGACCGACACCTTCCGCCACTTCCTCGGCGGGCATGCGCGACCACATCCGCGAGCTGGCGCTGTTCGTCGCGCCCGTCGATCAACTCCTACAAGCGCTACGCGGCCGAGAGCTGGGCGCCGACCTCGGTCTCCTGGGGCCGCGACAACCGCACCTGCGGCTTCCGGATCGTCGGCCACGGGCAGTCGACGCGGGTCGAGTGCCGGATCCCCGGCGCCGACGCCAACCCCTACCTGGCGTTCGCGGCGCTGCTCGCCGCGGGCCTCGACGGGATCGAGAACAAGACCGACCCCGGCCCGGAGCTGAAGGGCAACGCCTACGAGGCCGGCGAGGCCGAGGCCGTTCCCGTCCTCGCTGCGCGAGGCGGTCGACCTGTGGGAGAACAGCGACTTCGCGAAGCAGGCGTTCGGCGAGCCGGTGCACAAGCACTACCTCAACTACGGCCGCACTCGAGCAGCGGCTGTTCGACGAGGTCGTCACCGACTACGAGCGCCGCCGGATGTTCGAGCGCGGCTAAGCACTCGGCCAGTCGGCGTAGAGATTCCGTAAGGGTCGCACCGGAGAGCCTGTCCGACGGGGCGCGGGTAGATAGTCTCGACGTCAGGGTGTGCCGGGAAGTCTGGTCGGCGTCCAACTGTCGACCCCAAGGAGCTTCCGGTGGCCTCTCCCGACTCGCTCACCTGGCCGGCCCGCATGGTCAGGCGACCGGGCAAGACGATTCTCTTCTTCGCCTTTGCCTTGGCGGTGATGGCCGACCCAGTCTCCTCGGTCGCCTACGCGATCGAAGCGGCGCTGCGGGCGCTCAACGGCCATCTCGAGCTCCTGCTGCCGACCATGGGGCTGGTGATCGGGATCATCGCCCTGATCACCCTCAACTACTGGCAACTGATTCGCGCGTTCCCCCAGGGCGGTGGTTCGCCGGAGGCGGCGGGCACGGCGTTTGGCGAGGGCTGGACCTTCCTCCCGATCGGCGCCCTCGTTGTGGACTTCGCCCTGACGATCGCGATCTCGATCGCAGCCGCCGGCAGTGCGGCGATCGACTACTTTCCCGAGCTCTCCTCGATCCGGCTCCCGCTCGCGATCTGGCCTGCTGCTCGTCGTCGCGGGGATCACCTGGTTCGGCCACGGAGGTCGCCTCGTGTTCGCGGTGATGACCTGCCTGTTCATCATCGCCGCGATCGCCGTGCTCGCCCTGGGCTGGGTCTCTCCGCACGAGACCCACGGGCAGGCCCCGATCACGGCTCGGCCAACCCCGCCCTGGTCGCGGTGATCCTCGCGTTTCCGGTCGCGATGGCGCTTGCCACGGGCACCGAGGCCCCCGCGACCTCGATCGCCCAACTCGCCCAGCTCGACGACACCGGGCCGATCGCGGTTCGGCAGGGGCACGCTGGGGCTGACGATCGTGATCGTCGGCGGGCTGACGATGGGGCTCACCGCCCTCGCCGTCCACCTCAACGTCGGGATCCCGGCGACCGACTCGACTCAGATCGGCGATCTTGCCGAGGCTGCCGCCGGGCGCGGGGCGCTGTTCGCGTTCTTCCAGCTCTCGAGCGGGCTGCTGCTGCTCTCCGCCGCCGCCTCCTCCTTCCAGGCAGGGCCAGGGCTGCTGAAAGCGCTGGCCCACGGACGCAGGCCCGGCCAGAAGGGGATGCTGGCGCCGGTCCTGGGAGAGACCAACAGGCATCACACGCCGGTTGCCGCGGTCGTGGTCTACACCCTGATCTCGGCGGCGATCATCCTCGCCGCCAGCGGCCAGGAGCAGGAGCTCGTGCTCGTCTATGCGGTGGCGGTCTTCGTCAGCTTCCTGGCGGGGTTGCTGGCGATGGCGCACTTCGCCCGGCGGCAGGGGAACCGTCTGATGACGGCCTTGAACCTGATCGGCGCGGTCACGGTGGTGTTCACGCTGATCGTCAACCTGGCGCGCGGCTGGCCGCTGCTCTCGATCGCGGGCACCGCGCTGGTTGCCGGCTTTCCTCTACTGGCGCTGGCTGGAGGCGGGACGCCCGCGCGGGATCGAGGCAGTGGAGCGCGAGGCCGAGCTCGGCTAGAGACGGCTGGTGACGTGCTGGTCGTGATCTAATCGAGGCGATGGCCGACGAGTCGATCAGTGAAGTCCCAGTGGCGGCGGTCTCCCCGGAGCGCTTCCGGGAGCTGCTCGGCGAGCGCTTCGCCGAGCTGGAGGAGGCGACCAGGACGGCGCGCCGGCTGCTCGCCGGCCGAGTGATCTGGCACGTCAACTCGACCGCACGCGGCGGCGGCGTGGCCGAGATGCTTCATTCGCTGCTCGCCTACGCGCGGGGGACGGGGGTGGACGTCCGATGGCTGACGATCTCCGGGAACGAGCGGTTCTTCGCGGTCACCAAACGGATCCACAACAACCTCCACGGCTCGCCCGGCGACGGGGGCGGGCTCGGCGAAGCCGAGAGGGCGATCTACGAGGAGGCGCTCGCGGCGAGCGCCGGTGCCCTTGCCGAGCTTGTCCGCCCCGGCGACATCGTCTACCTCCACGACCCGCAGACGGCCGCGCTCACCCGCATGACCCGGGACGCCGGGGTGAGCGTGATCTGGCGCTGCCACGTCGGCATCGACAAGCCCAACGACCTCGCGCGCCGCGTGTGGGCCTTCCTCACCCCCTACATCGAAGAGGCGAACGCCTTCGTCTTCTCCCGGCGCGAGTTCGTCTGGGACGGCCTCGACCAGGGGAAGCTCTGGATCGTGCCCCCCTCGATAGACGCCTTCTCTCCCAAGAACCAGGACCTGGACCCGGTCGCCGTGGGCTCCATCCTCGCCACCATCGGGCTGGCGGCGGACGACCGCCCGGCGCCTGTGTTCCGGCGCCAGGACGGCAGCCTGGCTCGGGTCGACCGGCGTGCCGAGCTGACCCAGGACGGGCCCCTGCCCGGGGACGCCCCAGTGATCGCCCAGGTCTCGCGCTGGGATCGGCTCAAGGACCCGGCCGGGGTTCTGCGCTGCTTCTCCGAGCACCTCCGGCACCCGTCAGCGCACCTGGTGGTCGCCGGGCCTTCGGTGGCGGAGGTGGCGGACGACCCGGAGGGGGCGGAGGTGCTCGCCGAGGTCGAGCGGCTGCGTGCCTCGCTTCCCGACGAGGTTCGCGCTCGCACACATCTGGCCTCGCTGCCGATGGACGACGTCGAGGAGAACGCCGCGATGGTTAATGCGATCCAGCGGCACGCCGACGTCGTGCTGCAGAAAAGCCTCGCCGAGGGCTTCGGCCTGACGGTGGCGGAGGCGATGTGGAAGGCGCGGCCGGTGGTCGCCGGCAGGGTGGGGGGGATCCAGGACCAGATCCTCGACGGCGTCTCGGGGGTGCTGGTGGACGACCCTGCCGACCTTGCGTCGGTCGCGGGGGCCATCGATGGTCTCCTTGACGATCCGGATCGGGCGCGGGCGATCGGTCAGGCCGCCCGCCAGCGGGTGCTCGACGAGTTCCTCGGCTCGCGTCACCTGGTCCAGTACATGAACCTGATCCAGGTAATGCTCCACAAAGAGGGGAAGGCCTGACCTGGCGTCAGGTCCGGCCAGAGGCGGCTCGAGCTCGCTCCAGCAGCGCCGGGATCAGCCGGTCGCCCGGGACCTCCTCGGGGTGCCAGAGGACGCCGAGGGTGAAGCTCCGATCCGGTTGCTCGATCGCCTCGACGGTGTCGTCGTCGGTCGCCCAGCCGGTAGCCTCGAAGCCCCGGCCGATCTCGCCCACACCCTGATGGTGGTGGCTCTTGATCGTCAGCCGCTCGGCGCCGGCCGCCTCGGCGGCGAGCGAGCCCGGCGCCAGGCGGACGTCGTGCTCGCCCCAGCTGCCGAGCACCGCACGGTGGCGCTCGTGCCCGACCCGCTCCGGCAGGTGCTGATCGAGGGTGCCGTCTTCGGCGACGTTCATCACCTGCATCCCGCGGCAGACGCCGAGTAGCGGCAGGTCTCGCTCCAGCGCTTCGCGGGCCAGCGCCAACTCGAAGCGGTCGCGCTCGGGGTTGGTGCCGCGAGTCTCGGGGTGGGGATCGGAGCCGTGGCTGGCTGGGTCGAGGTCGGCGCCGCCGCCGAGGATCAGAGCGTCGAGGCGATCGAGCAGCTCCCCTGGGGAGTCGGCCGCGCCGGGATCCGGCGGCAGCATCGCCGCGATCCCGCCGGCGCCCTGCACCGCGCGGGCGTAGCCCACCGGTAAGAGCACCGACGGCTCCTCGACCCAGGGGCCGAAGCTCGCGGGCTCGACCGCGGCGCAGATTCCGATCAGGGGCCTGGGCACAACCCTAAGTTATCCGGCGGCATATCGTGGGCGAGGTGAAGGAGGGCCTGCTGCCACGAGGTCCGTTCGACGTCGCGATCGTCGGCGGCGGGGTGGTCGGCTGCGCGATCGCGCGCGAGCTGACTCGCTACGGGGCCTCCTGCGTCCTGATCGAGGCCGGGGCCGACGTCGGCGCCGGGACCAGCAAGGCGAACACGGCGATCCTCCACACCGGCTTCGACGCGAAGCCGGGGACGATCGAGGCGAAGCTGGTCGCGCGCGGTCACGGGCTGCTCGGCGCCTACGCCGATCAGGTCGGGATCCCGGTCGCGACGACCGGAGCGCTGCTGGTCGCGTGGACGCCGGAGCAGCTCGAGCTCTCGACGGCGATCGAGGCGAAGGCGGTCGAGAACGGGTATCGAGGATGCTCGCCGAGGTTGGGCATGACGAGCTCTACCGGCGCGAGCCCGCGCTCGGGCCCGGCGCCACGGAGCGCTCGAGATCCCCGACGAGGGGATCGTCTGCCCGTTCACGACCACCCTTGCGCTCGCGACCGAGGCGGTGCAGGGAGGCTGCGCACTCGCCCTCAGCGCCGGGTGATCGCGATCGAGCGCAAGGGCCGCTTCAGCGCTCGAGACCGCGCGCGGCGAGATCGACGCCCACTACCTGGTCAACGCCGCAGGGCTCCACAGCGACGAGATCGACGCGATGCTCGGCCACCACGATTCACCGTGCGGCCGCGGCGCGGCGAGCTGATCGTCTTCGACAAGCTCGCCCGGGGACTGCGTCAACCACGTGCTCCTCCCGGTGCCGACGGCGAAGACGAAGGGCGTGCTGGTCTCGCCCACCGTCTACGGCAACGTGCTGCTCGGACCGACCGCCGACGACGTCGAGAGCAAGGACGACCGCTCGACCACCGCCGAAGGCCTGGCCTCGTTGCTCCGACGATGGCGAGCGGATCATGCCGCGCCTGCTCGAGCACGAGGTGACCGCGACCTACGTCGGCCTGCGGGCCGCGACCGAGGATCGCCGACTACCAGCTTCGCATCCACGCCGAGCAGCGCTACGCCTGCGCGGGCGGCATTCGCTCCACCGGCGTCACCGCCTCGATGGCGATCGCCGGAGCACGTCCGCGAGGGCCTCGCCGACGCCGGCCTTGACGCTGGCCGAGCGGCCGCGAGGTCGACGCTGCGGATGCCGAACATCGGCGAGCTTCAGACCCGCGTCCCTACGAGCGAGCCGAGCTGATCGAGCGCGACCCGGACTTCGGCCGCATCGTCTGCTTCTGCGAGCGGGTGACCCGAGGCGAGATCGCGCGGCGATCGCCGGCCCGATCCCGCCCGCCGACCTCGACGGCCTGCGGCGCCGGACCCGTGTGCTGATGGGCCGCTGCCAGGGCTTCTTCTGCGCAGCCGAGGTGCGAGGCGATCCTCGAGCGAGGATGGCGATCGAGTCTGACGGCGTGGTGATCGTCGGCGGCGGCCCCTCGGGGCTGGCGGCCGCGATCGAGCTGCGGCGCGCGCGGCGTCGGGCCCGTGACCGTGATCGAGCGCGAGCGGAGGCGGGCGGCATCCCTCGCCACAGCGACCACACCGGCTTCGGCTTCGCGCGACCTGCGGCGGGTCATGCGGGGCCCGCGCTACGCGCGCCGCTACCGCGAGCTCGCGGCCGGACGCGGGGTCGAGCTCGTCACCGAGACGATGGTCACCGGCTGGGACGGGGCGGCGCCTTCGGCTCACCGGTCCCGCGCGGCCGCGCCGAGCTCGAGCCCGCCGCGGTGGTGCTCGCCACGGGCTGCCGCGAGCGCCCCCGCTCGGCGCGCCTGGTGCCCGGCTCGCGGCCCTGCGGGGTGATGACCACGAGCACCCTGCAGCAGCTCGTCCACCTCCAGGGCCAGCGGGTGGGCCGGCGGGCGGTCGTGGTCGGCGCCGAGCACGTCAGCTTCTCGGCCGTGGCGACGCTCGCCCACGGCGGCGCCTCGGTCGCCGCGCCTGGTCACCGAGCTGCCGCGCACCAGTCGCTGGCCGCCTTCCGGCTCGGGGCCGCGATCCGCTACCGGGCGCCGGTGCTGCACGCGGACGGCGGTGAGCGCGATCCACGGCGGCCGACCGGGTCGAGGAGGTCGAGCTCACCGACCTCGACTCGGGGCAGACGGCGGACCGTCGCCTGCGACCTGGTCGTCTTCACCGCCGACTGGATCCCCGACCACGAGCTGGCGGTGATGGCGGGCTGCGAGCTCGACCCCGGCACGCGCGGCCCGCTCGTTCGACCCGGCGCTTCGCACCAAGGTCCCCGGCGTGTTCGCCGCCGGCAACCTCCTCCATCCCGCCGAGACCGCCGACGTCTCGGCGCTCGACGGCGTCACGTCGCGGCGGCCGTCGCCGATCACCTCGACGGCGGGCTGCGCGGCCTGGCCGTCCGCACGTCCCGGTCGAGGTCCGCCCGCCCCTGCGATGGGTCGCGCCCAATCTCGGTCGCGGCAGCGGCGGACGCGCCGCCCCGCGACCGCTTCCTGCTCCGCTCGTCGGCGTTCCTTCGGGCGCCGCGTCTGGAGGTGCGAGCAGGGCGGCGAGGTCCTGTGGGCAGGCCGGCTGCGCGTCTGGTCCCGGGCCGCTCGGCCCACATCCCGGCCGACTGGGCGAAAAATGTCGACCCGAACCGCGGGAAGATCGCCGTCGCGGTCAGAATAGGCTGGCGCGATGAGCGACCGCCTCCTGCTCGGAGTCGACGAGGGCACGACCGGAGTCAAGGCGGCGCTGTTCGACGAGCGGCTGCAGCCGGTCGCCGAGGCCCGCCGCGACAAGGTCAACCGCCACCCGCGAGGAGGGCTGGGTCGAGCAGGACGGCGAAGAGGTGCTCGACGCCGTCGTCGAGGCGGTCGCCGAGCTGCTCGACCGACCCGCCCGGCGAGGTCGTCGCCTGCGGGCTCGACCACCAGGGCGAGTCGGTGCTCGCCTGGGACGCCGAGAGCGGCAAGCCGCTTTCAGCCCGATCGTCGTCTGGCAGGACAAGCGCTCGCAGGAGGTCCTCGACCGGCTCGCCGACCAGGAGGACGAGGTGCAGGAAGCTCAGCGGCCTGCCCTTCGACCCCTACTTCTCCGCCGCGAAGCTCGCCTGGCTGCTCGAGCACAACGACGCGGTGCAGAAGGCCCGCGAGGCGGGAACGCTGCGAATGGGCACGGTTGACTCCTTCCTCTGCGACCGGCTCGGCGCCGGCTTCGCCACCGACGCCTCGACCGCCTCGCGCACCCAGCTGCACACGCTCGGCAAGCCGGGCTTCGACCCCGAGCTCTGCGAGATCTTCGGCGTCCCGCCCGAGGTCCTGCCCGAGGTCCGCGACACCGCCGGCGAACTGGCGACGCTGAGCACGAGAGCTGGCCGGTCGAGCTCCCGCTGTGCGGCCAGGTCGTCGACCAGCAGGCCGCGCTCGCCGGCGCCGCCTGCGTCGTGCCCGGCCGAGTCAAGGCGACCTACGGCACCGGCGTCTTCGTCCTCGCCCACGTCGGCGACGAGGTGCCCGAAGCCGGCCGGCGGGCTGCTGCCGACGGTCGCCTGGAGCATCGACGGCCGAGGTGGAGTACGCGCTCGACGGCGGTGTGTTCGCCGCCGGGGCGATGCTCGAGTGGATGTGCAACGAGCTCGGCCTGGCCGAGGACCCGCCGGCGCTCGAGCGAGCTCGCGCGCGAGGTCGGCGACTCGGCCGGCGCGCGCGTGCTGCCCGGCCTCGCCGGGATCGGCGCGCCCTGGTGGCGGCCCAACGCCCGCGCGGTGATCTCGGGAATCCACGGCGGCACCAGCGGCGCCAACGTCGCCCGCGCGGCGCTCGAGGGAATCGCCTGGCGCGTCGCCGACATCGTCGCCGCGATCCGCGAGACGATCGAGGTCGAGACCCTGCGCGTGGACGGCGGGCTCACCAACGAGCCGCTGCTGCTCCAGCTTCAGGCCGACGCGATCGGGGCGCCGGTCGAGGCCGCGGGCGCCGACGCCACGGTGCTCGGCTCCGCCGCCCTCGCCGCGGTCGGCAGCGGGGTGATCGACTCGCTCGAGCGGCCTCCCGAGCTGCTGCCCGCCGATCGCCGGGTCGAGCCCGAGCGCGACGACGACTGGCGCTCGGCCGAGCACGAGCGCTGGCGCGACTTCGTCAGGGCGACCGAGGCGCTCGACCCGAGCTAGCTCTATCCGCGGCTCCGCCTGGCGCCGCGGTGGCCGCGCTTTGATCACCTCGCCCCAGTCGCCGTCCTCGATCCGGCCCGGCTCGGTGGTCCGCAGGAACTCGAGCAGCGCGTCCGCGAGCCCCTCGGGATCCTCGATGTGGGGAAAGTGCGCGGCGCGCGGCAGGGTCTCGAAGCGGCTCCCCGGGATCGCCTCGTGGGCCCGGCGACCGTGGGCGAGCGGGATCGTGTGGTCGCGCTCGCCCCAGACGATCAGGGTCGGGAACCCGTCGAGCAGGTAGAGCCGGTCGCGGGCGCTGACGTGCTGGCCGCGAAAGTCGATCACCGAGCGCAGCGTCTGGAGGAAGGCGCGGCGTGCCCCCGCCTGCTGCAGCGGTCGCAAGCGCACGCGCGATCGCCACCAGATACACGCCCAGCCCGCGGCCCCGCTCACGCATCCGCTCGCCGACCTCGAGAGCGCATCGAGGAGGCGGGGGTGGGCGGCCGCCCAGAGGGCCGCCGCGGCGCCCGGGCATCGCGGCGCCCCGCAGCATCGGGCTCACCTCGCGCCCCAGGCCGCCGCTCGAGATCAGCGCCAGCCGCTCGGTGCGCTGGGGGAACTGGTAGAAGAACTGCATCGCGATCCCGCCGCCGAGCGAGTGGCCGACGATCGTCGCCCGCTCTACTCCGAGCGCCGCGAGCAGGTCGCGGATGCTCGACGCGTGGGCGCCCAGCGAGTAGTCGCCTCGCACCGCCGCCGAGTCGCCGTGGCCGATCAGGTCCGGCGCGATCACCGTGTGGTCCTCGGCGAGGCGCAGCGCCACCGGCTCCCAGTGGACGGAGGAGTTGACCATCCCGTGGATCAGGACCACCGGCGGCCCGTTGCCCGCCATCCGGTAGATCACCCGATGCCCGTGGAGCTCGGTCTCCCAGGGGAGGAACTCGAGTGGGTCGAGGGCGCTCACTCGTCGCGCCTCACCCTACCCAGACACGCGGCGGCGGCGATCGAGGCAGCGGCGCCCGGCCCGCGTTAGGCGCGAGCCGGGCACCGTTGGCGGCTGCAGCTCCGCGTCCAGTTGGTGCGACGGGGCGGCCGCGCAGCCTCAGTCCCTGGTGACGTCGTCCTCCTCGAGGGTCTGCACCGGGCCCTGGTACTTGTTCTTGGCGGAGACCAGGTACCAGCCCCCGAAGATCAGCGGGATCAGGATCGCGAACGGGCTGTAGTTGACCAGGCTCGCGTCGAAACCGTCGTTCCAGGGCAGGCCCGCCGGTGTGAACGGCAGGTCGACGGCGAACACGACCAGGATCACGAAGACGATCGCCAGGACGTTGACGAGCCTGTAGCGCCTGCCCAGGTTCCAGGGGCCGGGCTCGAAGCTGTCGCCGGCCCGCAGCCGCAGGTACACCGGCAGGATGTAGGCGATGTAGAGCCCGACCGTGCAGATCCCGGTGATCGCGAAGAACGCGAACGGGACGTTGTTCTTGCCGAACAGCGCCGGGATCGCGATCGACCAGCGAGAACAACGAGACCGCGATCACCGCGTTGAACGGCACCCGGTCGCGGTTGACCCGGCGGAAGAGCGCACCAGCCCGGGATCGCCCGGTCGCGCGAGAACGCGTACCAGGTGCGCGAGGCGCTGGTCAGGCCCGCCGCCCCGCAGAACAGCTGCCCGACGGTGGCGATCAGGATCACCATCTTCGCCGCCCATGAGTCGAGGGCGCTGGTCGAAGATCGAGATCGAGTAGCCGGCGGCTCGTTGATCGCCGCGACGTCGGTGGCCGCGAACAGGAAGGCGAGCAGCACGAGCCAGCCGATCAGCGCCGAGAAGAAGACCGAGCGCCAGACGCCCTTGGCGGCGCCCTGGGCGGCGCCCACGGTCTCCTCGGCCGTGTGCGCCGAGGCGTCGTAGCCGGTCTGGGTGTACATGGTCAGCAGGAAGCCGACCGGCAACACCAGGAGCCAGAAGCCGAGGGCCGCCGGTCGACCCGCCGAAGGCGCCGTTGATGTTGAGCCGCTCGCCGAAGACGAAGCCGAGGTCCTGGTGGTCGTCGGGGACGAAGATCAGCATGCGCGATGATCACCGCGACGCCGAGCAGGTGCCAGCCGACCGAGATGTTGTTGATCAAGGCCAGAGGCGGTCGCCGAAGATGTTGACCAGCGGTGTAGAGGACCAGGATGATCAGGAACAGCAGGAAACTGCTCGCTGAGGATGTGGTCGGTGTCGCCGAAGTTGATCCCGAAGATGTCGAGCCCGTAGAGGCCGAAGAGGGTGTTGAGGAAGATCGCGGCGCCGTAGCCGACCGAGGCGACGATCCCGAGCAGGCCGACGATGTTGAACCAGCCGGTCATCCAGCTCCAGCCCTTGCCGCCGAGGTCGTGCGCCCACCAGTAGGGCCCGCCCGCGGTCGGGTACTTCGAGGTCAGCTCGGACATCGAGAAGGCGACCATCAGCACGAAGGCGCAGAGCACCGGCCAGCCGATCGAGGCCGCGATCGGGCCGCCGTTGTTCCAGGCGAGGGCGAAGGTGGTGAAGGTCCCGGCGAGGACCGAGATGATCGTGAACGAGATCGCGAAGTTGGTGAACGCGCTCCAGCCTCGCGAGAGCTCCTGGCGGTAGCCGAGCTCGGCGAGCCGCTGCTCGTCGCGCTTGACCTGATCGACGTCCGAGATGCCCTCAGGTGGTGTCACGCTCCTCTCCCTCCGTCGCCGCGCGCGCCGCTTCCTGCGCCCGGCCTTGTACCGGATTCCTGCGTGCGACCCTATGCCCGCGGGTCGATGATCGTCAAGCCCAATTTCTGATTTCCGGGAGTTGTACGGATCGGCCAGGAGATCTGCGCGACGTTGGGCGAGCCAGGCGGCCGATCTCAGCTCGTAAGAAGCCTGTCGCGGCCGGCTGAGGCCGCGAGTTTCTGAAGCGACGGCAACGCCCGGTCGCGTCGGAGCCGCGACATCGCTCCAGCGAGCCGACGGTCTGCGGCTGGAGCCGATCCAGATGGGTGGCCAGGGCCAGGAAGACCTGCGCCGCGGTCAGGGCGTCCCCGTCGGCGTGATGGGGACGGTGGACCGGTAGGCCGAGAGCGAGCGAGCCGAGGAGTCCGGGCGAGGAGCCGCGACACCGGCGGTGCGCCGGTCTCAGCGGGGCTCGCCGCCGCACGCCTTCGAAGCTCCTTCGCCAGCGCCGCGGTGTCGATCACCGGATTGCGCAGGTCGAGGCCATGCGCCTGCCGAGCGCCGCGTCGAGGAATCCTCCTCGATCGCGGCCACGTGGGCGATCGAGCACCCTTCCGGTGAACGCCTCGAGCAGATCGTCGAGCACCTCGGATAGCGGGGTGCCTGGGCGAGATCGCTCCCGCGGAGCCCGTGGATGCGGATCGTGTCGCCGTCGGGCATCCGGCGTCGGGCGAACCACGCGTACCTAGCGTCATCAAGGCGGACCCGCCGCCGGCCACGGTCACCGTGGCGAACGAGATGATCTCGTCGACCGCCGGGTCGAGACCCGTGAGCTCGAGGTCGACCACGCTGAATACGGCATCGCGCCAGGGGGTGGCGGCGGCGGGGAGGGAGCCCGCAGGTAGGCGGACCGCGCTGGCGGGCGAGTCTCGTTCACCGTACCATCCCGGTCGAGCTCGGCTGACCAATGACCGCTGGACGGCGGCGACCTCGCGGAAGGCGTCGCGCAGATAGCGGCGGGTGAGGGGATTGAGCTGCTTCGGATCGATGTGGTTGTCGGGCTCCGCCCCGCCTCGAGCTGGTTCACCTGGTGCTCGAGCCGCATGGCGCGAAGAGCTCATAGGCCTCCTCGAGGATCCCCGCCCGGCTCGGGTCGAGCACCCCCTCGTCCGGCGGCGGCACGCAGGCGCTCGACGGTCGGCGTGATCCTGATGCCGGCGCGGAGCGCCGGCAGTAGCGGGCCAGGTCGACGATCGGCAGCAGACCCCCTGCTTGATGTCGAAGGTGCCGCGATGCTCGCCCGAGCCCGCTTCGACCACGATGTCGCGCAGGAACCCGGTGGGGGGCTTCGACGCCAGCGCCAGACTCAGCATCCAGCGCAAGAGGGTGGCGCGATCACTCGTTTCGAACAAGCGATCCCTTCACGTCGAGTACGTGCTCGGGCCCGTAGACGGTCCGCCCGTCGAGCAGGATCGAGGTCGCGATCAGGACCCGTTCGTCGCTGGGACGGCCCAGCCAGCGCGGATTGCCGCCGCCACTCCCCGATCGAGCTCGCGGAGAAGCTGCCCGCTGCCGTCACCCCGTGCGGATCCAGCCGCCAGCCGACCGACCGCTGCATCGGCGACCTCCTCCGCGATCGCGTGCATGTAGCCGCTGATCTTCGTCGGCGGCCGGTCACCCGGTTCGCCCCGGAGCCGTCGGCTCGGGTCCGGGTTTCCGCCCAGGCCATCCCCGAGTCGACATCCGAGGAGGGCACCGCCTCGCGCCTGCCGTGGCTGCCCAGAGCGATCCAAGCGAACTCGCCGGGCGGTAGGCCCGCCGACTTGACTGCGATCTCGATCATCCGCCTGACCAGCGCGTCGGCCACCACCGAGATGATCGCGCTGATTTGAGCGGCACCGAGCCCGGCGCCGTGCAGGGCGACAACCATCGGATTGAGCTGGTCGGAGGCTCCGCGCAGCTGCTCCTCAGCGGTCTCCGCCTCGCCGATCGCCCGGCGGAGCATGAAGGGCGCATGCGCCTCCGCCGCCACCAGATCGATGCCGACGATCACCCCGAGAACCTCGCCTCGGGCGGAGACGACCGGGACGTGGCGGATGTCGTTGTCGAGCATCGCCAGCATCACCTCGGCCCCGTCTGATCGGCTCCGATGGTGACGACCGGCGAGCTCATCGCCTCGCTCACGGGAGCGTCGGCGCTAGTCCCTCGGCGACGACCCGCGCCGCAGGTCGCTGTCGGTGACGATTCCCGAGCCGCCCGTTGTCGGCTCGGATCGAGCACGGAGCTGACGCCCTCGGCCCCCATTCGCTCGGGCCGCCTCCCGCACCGGGTCTCGGGCGGCAGATCACCGGCCGCCGGCGGATCAGCTCCCGGCCGGCTCTGGGCCACCTCGGCAGCTGGCGAGATCGGTCTCGTCGGCGCCTCCGGGCCGGCGGCGCCTGAGAAGCGAGCTGGGCGCAGATAACGCATGCTCGACGGGTCGGGCCAGGAGCGGGACGACGTCCTTAGCGGCGAGCGCATAACAGAGGCGTCCTCGTGGGCGCGCGCCTCGAATCCGGTCGGCTGCCCGGAGAGCATCGAGGGATGCCCGAACAGCTCACCCTCGCCGAGGAGATCGACCACCCGGCCACGATCGACGAGCGCGACCGCACCCCGGCGCACCACCCGGACCTGGTCTGTGTCGGGTCCCCTGCGGGAAGATCGTCGTGCCGGCGGCGAAGTACTCGATCTCGACGCGCTCAGCCAGCCGCTCGAGCTGTTCCTCGTCGAGCCCGCCGAACGGGTCATGGCGCCGCAGAAACTCGGCGATGTCGTGCATTGCCCTCCGCGGTCAGTCTAGGGCGCGGGTGACCAATGCTCCACGGCTCGGAGCAATACAACCTGGGACGGCAGGCGCGTGTTGACTTGACAGCCCGGCCGACCGCTCGCAAGAATCACGAACGGCGAAGAAAGGATGGTGATCCAATGGATGCAGGAACTCAGAACCGTGGGCTGATCATGTTGGTGTGGGTACTCACGGCGATCATGATTGTCGGACTCATAGTGGGTTTCGCCACCATCCACGCATAGTGGGCTATGCCATCATCGACTGAACGGGAGCCGCTTGCGACCGACGACGAACAGACACGGATTGCGGCGGGGGGCTTGGACATCAGCCTCTATGAGGTCGCGCTCCACAAGGAGCGCCCAACGGCCCGGAACTAGATCGCCCGGCACCACGCCTCGGTTCGTCGGGGTCGCGCGCCGCGCATTCGGGTGTATGCCTTCGCGTCGCTTCCTGCCAGCGCTCCGCAATCCCCTCAGGATCCTCGAGGGGAGGGACCGAACCGAGCGCTGAACACCGCAGCCGCTGGGCTGGAGCGGATCACCTTCCACAGTGCCGTCACCTATGCCCGCCTCATGATCGCCCCGGGGTGAACGCCAAGTGCTCAACCCATTGCGTTCCTTCGCCTCTACCCGGCGTTCCTTCGCCTCTACCCAAGGAGCGTTGTAGGGGCCTCAAATGGGTACGGGGCTCTAGACGGATGGCCTAGAAGCCGCTGCGGGAAACCACCTCCCGTCAGTCGGCCTTCAGCGCCGCACGGGCCCGCTCCACCTCGCGGGCGAGCTTCCCGTGGTCCTCAATGGCGGACTCAGTCGTGTAGGCCGGTGACTCGCCATCCTTGATCAGCCGATCGGTGAGGATCACACCGCGCGGGTTGACCACTGCCAGCTCCTCGAGTTCCCGCGCGAGAGTGAGGATCAGTGCCTGGTTTTTTCTGATCACCAGCCGTTGTACGCGGAGGTTCGCGTTGAAGAACGAGGCCCGGGGCCGCTGAGCTTCCTCGACGAGCTCTCTGAGCGCCTTGGCGCTCTGCGCCCGGTGGCGCGCGCTCAGCAGTTGCTCGGCCCTCACCTTGCCCTGGCCGCTGTCGGGCGAGAGTTCACCTGTCAGCAGGCGGTCGTCGAGGGAGCGCTTACTGAGGAGGTCGGTGAGCCAGCTCACGGGGGGGACGCTAGCGCCCCTTGGGCGCCCAGCGAACGGGTGTCGTGCGGTCCTCAGGTGCTGACTGGCGCACCGACTGGCGCGCCGCTGGCGCACACCGCATAGGCAAGCGGAAAACCGGCCCCCGGCCCGGATGTACCACATCTAGCGATGCCCGCGGATGTGCCGAAAGCGCTTCTCGGGCACGAAGTCAACCGCTACAGACCGCTGGCAGGCGTTCGAGAGCGTCGGGGCTCAAGACCGACTAGGCCCGCAGCTCGGCGATCGCCTCTTCGACGCTGGGCCGGACGGGGATCGCCTCGTCCACTCCCATCACCGAGAGGATGCGGACGATCTGGGTGCTGCCCGAGGCGATCACAAGCCCGCCCTGGCCGTCGGCGTCCGCGCGCTGAGCCTCGCGGCCGAGCAGCAGCGCTCGGACGCCGCTCGAATCGATGAACTCGCATTCGGTGAGGTCGACCACGATCCCGCCATTGTTTTCGGCGACGCCGCGATTTAGCTCCGCGCGCAGCTCCTCCTCGTGGGAGATGTCCAGCTCGCCCTTTACATGGACGATGAAGACGCCGTCGGAGTCGCGCTCCGAGGCGATCTCAAAGACAGGAGTGTCGGTAGGACCCTGTGGCATTCAGCGCGCCCTTCGATGCTCACCCGATCGGTGCTCAGGTCGAAGTTCGCGTTCCCCTTGCAGATTGAGTGAGGAGCGGCGCTCATCTTAGCTCGCTAATGCCGCTGCTTCGGCTTCTGGCCCTTCTTCCACCCTCCTCGCTCAAGGCTGCTTCCCCGATTGCTCCGATAGGTTGCCCAACCGCCCTCATTGCGTCATCGGCACCACTGGGGAGATACTGAAACGTGATGTATGAGAAGCAGGATGTAGAGGCGCTCGAGCGGCAGTTCAACACCGCGATGGAGGAGGCGGATACCGGCTCCTCCCTGGAAGCGGTGAAGCGGATCTACGACGAGCTCGAGCGGGTGTCGGAGGGCCTCTCGGCCCTGCTGCATCCCGACTTCGAGCTGCACATGCAGACGGTCTTCCTCGACGGCAAGGTCTATCGCGGGGTGCGCGGCTTCAACAATTGGCGGCGGGACATGGGAGAGCTCTTCGAGGAGGATCGCTTCCAGCCAGTCGGCCTTCGCTTCGCCGGCAAGGACCGCTGGGTTGTGCTCGGGCGCTTCCACTTCAAGAGCGCCGAGGAGGGCGACGAGCTCGACGTTCCCCTCGCCCACGTCTTCGAGCAGCGCGACCGCAAGCTCGCCCGGGTGACCGCCTACACCGAGATCTCCGACGCGCTTGCCGCGGTCGGGCTCGTCGCCTAAACGGAGCACGCCTCGAATAAGAACGGGGCCCGGTCGGGCCCCGCTCGCCTTCACTAAACGGGTTGCTCCTCGGCTTCGCCTGCGGAGCACCCTTGGATAAGGGCGCCGGGATCCGGCCGGCGCCGTTTGTGTGGGCGAGGAGCTCTAGCTCGTGCCCGAGGGGGCGGGGGCCGGGACGACGAAGCCCTGGCTCTGGTTTCCGCCCTCGTTTTCGCCGCTCTCCTTGCGAGCGGGCGGTGGGCCGCCGGGTCCGCAGCCGTGTAGGCGGATCGACGGGCCGGGCATGTCCTGGAGGCCCTCCGGCAGTTTGTCCTTGCAGGCCTCGTGGGCCTGACGCATCTTCTGGATCTCCTCGGCCGACGGAGGCTCTGGCGGGTTCTCGGGATCGAACCTCGGACGCTCCGGCGGCTCGACGCCCTGCTCGCTCAGACACTGGCGAAAGTCCTCCAGCTTCTGACGATCCTCCGCCGACAGGTTCTCCAAGGGGCCGCCGGGGGCGCCATGGAACCGCATTCGGTCACCGCCACCGTTCGACCCGCCGCCCTCGTCGTCCTTCGCGGCCACCGAGATCGCCGCGAAGCCCGTGGCGGTGATCGCCGCGGCGACCAGCGAGAGGCCGAGCGGCCCGAGGCGCCTGACGATGGCGCCGCTTCGCATCTTCTTCATCACTACTCCTTCGGTTTCGCTCCCCGGTCTCGCCGGGCTCGACCCAGATCTAGCCAGGCGAGCCTGAGAGCGGCCTGAGATCGCCCTAAGAACCGGCTTGAGACTGCGGCAGCTCGGCGGGGAGCTCGATGCTGACCACCGCACCGCCGCCGTTGGCGTTCGCCGCCTTCGCTGTGCCGCCGTGCTCCTCGGCCACCCGCTGCACGATCGCCAGGCCCAGCCCCGAGCCGGGCTTGCCACGGGCCTCGTCCGAGCGCCAGAAGCGATCGAACACCAGCGGCAGGTCCTCCTCCGGAGAATCCAGGGCCGTGGTCGCGGATCGCCACCCGGCCGTCGGCCACCTCGATCTCCACCGCGTCCCCGGGGCGGCTCCACTTGCAGGCGTTGTCGAGCATGTTGGAGATCGCCCGCCCCAGCCGCTGGCGGTCCCCGAGCACCAACGAGGGCGAGATCCGCTCCTCGAAGCGCAGCTCCCGAGCCCGCCGGCGCGAGCGCTCGACCGCGTCGCGAGCGAGCTCGTCCAGGGCGACGTCCTCGCGAACGGCGCCGCCGTCCTCACCCGGCAGGCGGGCCAGCTCGACCACGTCCGCGACCAGCTCCGTCATTTCCTCGAGCTCGTCAGTGACGTCGCCGACCAGCTGCTCGCGCTCGACGGGATCGATCTCCTCCCGGCGGCCGAGCGTCTCGATGTTGGTGCGCAGCGTCGCCAGCGGAGTCCGCAGCTCGTGTGAGGCATCGGCGACCAGGCGGCGCTGGGCTGACTCGGAGCGCTCCAGCGCCGCCATCATCTCGTTGAAGCTGGCCGCCAGGCGCCCGAGCTCGTCGCTGCCCCGTACGTCGATCCGGTGGGTGAGGTCGTGGGTCCGGGCAACCTCCTCGGCCGCGTCCGAGACCTCTCCAGCGGGCGCCATCGCGGTCCTCGCGACCACGGGCCCGAGCGCCGCCGCCGCCGCGACCCCGCCGGCGCTGACCAGGAACAGGATCACGACCAGGCTGGAGAGGGTGTCGTTGGTGGGCTCCAGGGAGCTCGCGACCTGCAGGGCGGCGCCCTTCACCAGTGGTTGGGTCAGGACTCGCAAGGTCGTACCGCCCCCCACGTCGACGTCCTCGAGCTTGGGCTCCTGGGCCTCCGCGGCGACCTCCCGGGCAGAGGAGGAGACGGGGATCTTGATCGCGGCTCCGGGTCCCGAGATCGCGGTCCCGTCCGCGCCGATGATCTGCGCGAGCGCCGGGGCGGTCCCCGGAGCCGGTGGCGGCAGGGGGGCGAGGACCTGATCCGATGTAGTCGGGCCCTTCATCGGCGATCCGCCTTGCGGCGACGTGCCCTGGGCGGGCGGCGCCTCGGCGCGGGCGACGATCCCGCCAAGGGCCCCTGGGGCTATCGCCTCACCCGGATCGATGGCCTGGGTGAAGACGCCTTCGAGGCGGGCCATCGTCCGGTCGGCCTGGCCGCGGAGGTCGTCGTCGACCTGGTCGCGGAGCCGATCTCGGACGAGCGCGTAGACGGTCACCGATGCCAGCAGGACCGTGAGCGCGACCGCGGCCCCCGAAAGCAGCGCAAGGCGGCGGCGGAGGCTCACTTCTCGCGCAGCGAGTAGCCGACCCCGCGGACGGTCTGGATCAGCCGCGGCTCGCCGCCGGCCTCGGTCTTGCGGCGCAGGTAGCCGACGTAGACCTCGAGCGAGTTGGAGCGGGGGCCGAAGTCGTAGCCCCAGACCGCCTCGAAGATCTGCGAGCGGGTCAGCACCAGCTTCGGATGCCTGAGCAGGTGCTCGAGCAGGGCGAACTCCGTCTTCGTCAGCTCCAGCTCGCGGCCGCCGCGGTGTACGTCGCGGGTTGCGGTATCGAGGATCAGGTCCGCGTAGCCGAGCTCGCCGTTGCCCCCGGCCTCGGAGCGCCGAAGCAACGCCCGGAGGCGCGCCAGCAGCTCCTCGAGCGCAAACGGCTTGACCACGTAGTCGTCGGCGCCGGCGTCGAGACCGTCGACCCGGTCGGAGACTGCATCGCGGGCGGTCAGCATCAGGACCGGGGTGCGATCGCCGCGTTCGCGCAGCTCGCGGCAGACAGAGAGCCCGTCGCGCTTCGGCATCAGCACGTCGAGAACGACCGCGTCCGGAGGTCCGCCGGCGATCGCCCCGAGGGCCTCCTCGCCATCGGCGGCCAGCCCGACCTCGTAGCCCTCCAGCTTCAGGGCGCGCTCGAGCGCGCGTCTCAGCTGCGGCTCATCGTCGACGACCAGGATTCGCATGTCCCCAGTCTCGCGCGAGTGTCTGAGAGAACGCTTAAAGCCCCTGCTCGGCGCCAGCGCGGGCGGACATTCGTCCGAAATCGGCGTCGCCACCGACTACGGCACCGTCCCGCTGCCGCAGGACGGGATACCTCGAGGTCCTTGGCCCGCGCCTAGACGACGCGATCGGGCAGCTTGCCCGAGCCGGGGGCGCGAAGCCCGTCGAGGACGATCGCCAGAAAGCGCTCCCATGACATCCCCGGCGCCATTTCACCCGCTCGGGCGGCCTGGGTGACGTGGCCGAGCCCGCAGATGATCATCGGGACATCCCAGACCTCGGCGTCCTCGCGCAGGTCGCCGGACTTCTGGGCCAGCGCCACCAGCTTCCCGCTGATCTCGAACACGCCGGAGTTCTCGGCGTGGGCCTGCATCACATCCGCTCGTGACGCCATCGCCTGCGAGAGGGCGCGGTCGTTCGCCTGCAGCTCGACCGAGAACCGCATGTAGTCGCAGAAGGCCTTCCAGGGGTCGTCGTTCGCCTCCTTCAGCGCCTCCCGGCCGCGCTCGGCGATCCGCTCGAACCGAGCCTCCACCAATGCCTCGATCAGGTCGTCCTTTGTGGGGAAGTGGCGGTAGACAGTCCCGACGCCGACCCTGGCGGCCTTGGCGATGTCGGGCATCTGCGCGTCCACCCCCTGTTCGGCGAACAGCTCTGTGGCCGCCGCGATCACGGCCTCCCGGTTGCGGCGGGCATCGGCACGGAGCACGCGCTCGCCCTGGGGAGTCTCCTCGGGAGGAGCGGGCTTGGCCTTTGTGACCGGCGTCATCGTCAGGTTCACCTTTCTGTGTGAGTGTCCGCAGCCGGGTGTCGATCTGCGGACCTCCCGTTCGTCATATGGATAGAGACGATCGGACTGCAAACGGAAACCGGATTCCGTATAGTTATAACCGAAACCGGAACTCACGTTCCGATTATGGCACTGAAGTCGTACGAAAGCAACGCAGGAGGAACCCGATGACCGAAGCACAGGACTACAAGGAGCGCCGCTGGCTCGCCCTCGGGCTTCTCTGCGTGGCGCAATTCATCGTCGTTCTCGACGCCTCGATCGTCAACGTGGCGCTGCCCTCGATCGGCGAGGCCCTCAACTTCTCCGAGTCGAACCTCTCCTGGATCGTCAACGCCTACGTGCTCACCTTCGGCGGCTTCCTCCTGCTCGGCGGGCGGATGGCCGACCTGCTCGGTCGTCGCCGCGTGTTCATCGCCGGCCTGCTCCTGGTCGCCTTCGCCTCGCTCTCTCGCCGGCTTCGCCTCCAACGAGGGCCAGCTGATCGCGGCGCGCGCCGCTCAGGGCCTCGGCGCGGCGATCGTCTCTCCGTCGGCGCTCTCGATCGTCACCACCACCTTCAGAGACGGCGCCGAGCGCAACAAGGCGCTCGGGGCCTGGGGCGCCGTCGCCGGCTCCGGCGGCGCGGCCGGCGTCCTCCTCGGCGGCATCCTCACCGACGGCCTCGGCTGGGAGTGGGTGCTCTGGGTGAACGTTCCGGTTGGCCTGATTGCCGCCTTCCTCGCGCCGCGGTTGATCGCCGAGAGCCGCGCCGAGTCCGAGACCCGCTACTTCGACACCGCCGGCGCGGTCAGCGTCACCGCCGGCCTCTCGATCCTGGTCTACGCGCTGGTCGACGCCAACGACGCCGGCTGGGGCTCGACCCAGACGCTCGGCCTGCTCGCCGCCGCGGCGGCGCTGCTCGCGGCGTTCGTCGCGATCGAGCTCCGGCTCGGCGAAGCCGCTGGTGCCGTTCCGGATCTTCAGGCTGAGGACCCTGACCGGCGCCAACGTCGTCGGGGTGCTGCTCGGCGCCTCGCTGTTCTCGATGTTCTTCTTCATCACCCTCTACATGCAGCAGGTCCTCGGCTACAGCGCGATCCACGCCGGCCTCAGCTATCTGCCCCTGGCGCTGGCGATCATGGGCGCGTCGGTGGTCGCCTCTCAGCTCGTCACCCGGATCGGGTTCAAGCCGGTGCTGGCGACGGGGATGGGACTGGTTGCGGTCGCCCTGCTCTGGTTCAGCCAGGTCTCGGTCGGTGGCGGCTTCCTCACCGACATCCTCGGGCCGTCGCTGCTGGCCGCGACCGGGCTCGGCTTCGGCTTCGTCACCTCGACGATCGCCGCGGTCTCGGGCGTCGAGGCTCGCGAGCAGGGCCTTGCCAGCGGGCTGATCAACACCTCGCAGCAGATCGGCGGGGCGCTCGGCCTCGCGGTCCTCTCGACGATCGCGATCTCGCGCACCGATGACCTGACGGCGAGCGCCGGCGGAGATCCCTCGGCGATCACCAATGCGCTCAACGAGGGCTTCCAGGCGGCCTTCCTCGGCGGCGCCGTGATCGCCGCGCTCGGCATGGTGCTCACCCTGATCCTGATCCGCTCGCGCGATTCCCGCGCCCACGTGGAGATGGGCGAGGCGCAGGCCGAGGCGGCGCAGCCCGCCTAAGCGACTGCCAGGCCGCACGTCGCGACCTGATGGCGAAGCCGTGAAGCGACACGGCCCCCCGCCCATCCCTCAGCGGGAGGCCGTCTTGTCAGCTGATCGCGAGCAGCAGAGCGGCCGCGAGGGCCCCGCCGACCACGATCCCAACCGCGTAGATCGTCACCAGAGTTCTTCTGGCTATCCGGTCGTGAGCCAGATGCTCGATCAAGGTCGTCACTTGCTACCTCTCTTCGTCGGGCCTACGGGGTTAGCTGTCGGGCTTGCGCTGAAGAGCGGCGCTACGGACCGGGTCCGATTCGCCCCTGGAGCTCTCGCTCCACTTGGTTCCCCCGCTCTCCCACAGACGACGCGGAAGACTCGGCAGGGTCAACGACGGGAACAATCTACCCAAATTCGAGGACGTTAGTCGGACAACCTGTGATTCAGTGACGGCGGCCGGCAGGGCCACCGGGCGAGATCGCGAGAAGGACCGCGAGCGCTCGCCGCCAGCCGCTCGCCGCCAGCAGCGCCCGGCGAAGGCCGCGCCGCTCGGCGATCCCGGGCGGCGATGCCGAGGGAAGCCGATAACGGCGCTCGCGCAAGGCTGAGGCATACCCGCCGGCTTCGGGCCCGGCCAGCTGCTCGAGCCGCCGCTCGGCCTCGAGCAGTGTGGCGCCCGCTGGGAGCGGCCGGTCAAGCCGTGCGAGCGCCCTGACGAGCTCGTTGAGCTCGCGCTCGCCAAGCGCCTCCGGGTCGAGCCGGCGGCGCCGCAGCGACCGCAGCCCATAGCCGCCGGCGAGAACGATTGCGATCCCCACCGCCGCCGCCCCGGCGACCGGCCCAGCGTCAGGTCCCGAGTCGCCGCCCTGGTCGGAGAGCGGCTGCGGCTGCGGCTTGGCGGCGGCGGTGTCGCCGCCGCTCGCATCCGGGCTGGGGGCGGGGTCGGTCTCGCCACTGGAGAAGGTCGGCCCGCCTGCCGTGTCGCCGATCGCGTTGTCGTCGAGCTGAGCCTCGGCGGGTGCGGCGGCCGGGGTCGGCTCGAACGGCACCCAGCCGATCCCGGTGAAATAGACCTCGACCCAGGAGTGCGCGTCGATGTCCTCGACCAGGAAGAGCCCGCGCTGGGGGTCGCGGCCGCCCGGCGAAAAGCCGCTCGCGACCCTGGAGGGGATGCCGATCATCCGCAGCATCAACGCCATCGCCCCCGAGAACTGCTGGCAGTAGCCACGGCGGTCCTCGAAGAGGAACGCGGGGAGGGGGTAGGTGTGCTCACCCGGATCCTGGTCGTACTCATAGGTCGCGCGGAGGTAGAGCTCGAGCCGGCGGGCGGCTTCGTAGGGAGTTGCGGCACCGGTGGTCACCTGCCGGGCGAGGTCGTAGGTGGTCTCGTAGGGGCTGCCCGCGAGTCGTGAGGCCAGCGCCGCATCCTGGTCGGGCCGCCAGAAGGGGGCCTGGACATAGCCCGCTCCCGACGGCAGGGAGAAGGCGGTGTAGCGGCCGGCTGCGGCCGGGAAGGCGGCCGGCGCAGCCTGCATCTGCGCGGCGCTCGGTTCCGGGGTATAAGCGAGCACCGTGTAGGAGGCACCCCGCCGAAGCCCTCGCGAGAGCTCCCAGGTCGCATCGGGGGTGGGGGAGCCGACAAGTCCGCGCACCCCGAGGGAGGTGCCCGCGCCGATTGCCACGTCGCTGCTCAGCCCGCGGACCTCGAAGTTGATCTGGTCCACCCACTCGGGGTGAGGACCTGCGCCACCCCCCAGCTGCCCTGTGCCCACGAGCGTCTCCACGTTGCCAAGGGGGGGCTCGGGGGCGGCGCTGTCGCTGCGCCGCCAGACGACCCCGTCAAAGCTGTCGAGATTGGTCGCCTTCCAATAGTGGGCGCCGTCGCTGGCTACCCGGAACAGCAGACTGCCTCGCTGGGGCCAGTCGAGCGGACCGTAGGAGTGATCCCAGTCGAAGCTGATCGCGTCGGTGCTGAGCAGCTCCCAGGAGCGGTAGTCGAGCAGCGGCCGGCTGGGCGCGAGTGCCGCCAGTGGCAGCGCGATCGCCGAGGCTGCGGCGATCGCGAGCAGCCCCGCGCCGCGCCGCCGGGCGGCCAGCCCGGGAAGCCAGAGCCAGGCGCAGATCAGGATCACCAGCAGCAGCCCCCGCCCCAGCTCACCTCCTGGGGTGGTCGAGGCGACCGCGGTCACGTAGAGCGTAATCAGCAAAGCCAGGGCGGCGAGACGGCCGAGGAACCGCCGGCGGGCCGGCCAGAACGCGGCCAGCGCGGCGAGCACGACCGTCAGCGGCGCCGCCAGCAGAATCGTCAGACGGGTCCAGCCGTCGGCGCCTCGGTAGGGGGTCGAGACGTCGCCGACCCCGGGGAGGGTCCGACCGAGCTTCGCGCTGAGCTCGTCCCAGTGTCCGGGCAAGAGCAGCTCGGCCGGCAGTCCGATCGCCACCATTGCCAGGGCGACGGTGGCGAGGGCCAGCGCCGCGATCAGGGAGAGGCGAGCGGTCCGGCTGAGCTCCACCCGGCCGAGGGCGGCGAGGGCAAGCCCGGCGCCGGTAGCGATCGCGACCACCAGCAGCGCGCGAAGCGTCGGCGGGTCGGCGACAAGCGAGGTCCACTCGAGGACCGCGAAGGCGGCGAGGGCAGCGAAGCACGCGAGCTCCAGGCGCAGGGAGTCGCGCGGAGCCGCCATCTCAGGCCGCCCGCCTCGGAGCCGGACGCGCGCGGCGGGCGGCGAGCCGGCGCCCGAACAAGCCGGCGACGCCAAAGGCCGCGGCCTCCTGGTTGACCGCGGGGCCGATCAGGAACCCGCCGTGGCCCCGACCGAGCCCACCGACCGGGCCCCGGCCCGCCGCCACCCAGAAGAGCGCGCCGGCGCGTCCGCTCGGTTCCAGCGCCGGAGCGGCGTGGGTATTCGCGACTGCGAGCCTGACGTGGGCCTCGGGCCAGGCGCGGAGGCCCGGATCGATCGCTATCGGGCGCCGCTCGCCGGGCAGAAGCAGCTCGCAGCCACCGGCAGCGGCCAGCGCCACGCACAGCGAGGCGGTCGCTCGGAGTGCTCGCTCGAGCCCCTCCGGCTCACGCGGGTTGCGGGGATCGAGCACCACCAGGGGCCGAGAGCCGCCGCCGCCGACCATCCGGCGCTCGAGCATCTCTCCGCTCCGGGCAACCGACGGCCAGTGGATGCGCGAGGCGGGGCTGCCGTGCCGGTAGGGGCGAAGGCCGTCCACCTCGAGCTGGGCGACCGCGGACCCCGGCGAGTCGGCGTCATCGGAGTCGTAGCCGCCGCGGGCGGCAAGCCTCGCGCCGTTCGCACGGAGTGGGCGCACAGGTTCGACCCGGGGCAGGACGACGATCTCCTCGGTGTCGCCCGAGGAGAGCTCTCGCGACCAGAGCCCGAGCGGGTCGCTGATCACGAGGTGCGAGGGGGCGATCCGCTGGCGGCCGGGGCCCCGCAGATGCACCACCCGCTCCAGCTTCCGGGACCGCCGCGGCCCGACCGGCAGCGGCCTCGCCAGCAACGGGTCGGAGAGCTCCCCTCCCGGGGGCCGCAGGGCGGTCCCCCGAAGGCGAATCCGTAGGGCGAGGGGCTCGTCCTCGGCGATTCGCCGCGGGAGCGGGTCGCGTTCCAGCCGCCCCCGGCGGCTCGCCAACTCCACCCAGCCGTAGGCGCCGGCCGCGATCAGCAGCAGGGAGATCCCGGGCAGCAGCGCCGATTCGAGGCCGAGGCCGAGGCCGACCAGCGCCAGGGCCGCGCCGAGCGCACCGGTCACCGGCGCCCGCGGCCCGCTCACAGCGCCGGGACCCGCTCCACCGCCTCCCGAACCACCGTCTCGCGCTGGTCGCCATCGACCTCGTAGGCGAGCAACAGCCGGTGCGAGAGTACCGAGGGCGCCAGCTCCTGGACGTCATCGGGAAGGACGTGGTCGCGGCCCTCGAGCGCGGCCAGCGCCTTTGCCGCCCGGAAGAGCATCAGCCCGGCGCGCGGGCTCGCCCCGAGATCGGTCCGCTCATCGGCACGGGTCGCCTCGCAGATCGCGACGACGTAGCGGCGCAGCGGCTCCGTTCCCTCCACCGCCGCCAGGGCCGCCTGGGCCGCCCGCACCCCGACCACATCGACGACCGGCTCGAGCTCGGCGACCGGGTCGCGGTCGGCGTGCTCGCCGAGCATCTCCGCCTCGGCCTCCTTTGCCGGGTAGCCAAGCGCCACTCGGACCATGAAGCGGTCGAGCTCGGCCTCGGGCAGGGGGTAGGTGCCCTCGTATTCCGCCGGGTTCTGGGTGGCGAGGACCACGAACGGCCGAGCGAGCTCGTGCTTGGTGCCATCGACGGTGATCTGGCGCTCCTGCATGCACTCGAGCAGCCCCGATTGCGTCTTCGGCGAGGCCCGGTTGATTTCGTCGACCAGGACGACGTTCGCGAACACCGGCCCCGGGTGGAAGTCGAAGCGCGCCTCGCGCTGGTTGAAGACGTTGGTCCCGACCAGATCCGCGGGCAACAGATCCGAGGTGCACTGGACGCGCGCGTACTCGGCCGCGAGCGACCGGGCCAGCGCCCGCGCCAGGGCCGTCTTGCCCACTCCCGGCGCGTCCTCGATCAGCACGTGGCCCTCGGCCAGGAGAGCGACG
Source organism: uncultured Solirubrobacterales bacterium (assembly GCA_963780305.1). Classification (GTDB taxonomy): domain Bacteria; phylum Actinomycetota; class Thermoleophilia; order Solirubrobacterales; family 70-9; genus CAVVYV01. Next base: position 337,874 of record CAWABN010000008.1, on the reverse strand, counting down.
ACGAGGTCACGGATGACGGCGTCGGGGGCCTTGACCGCGCCGGCGATGTTCTCTCTCAGGCGCGAGCCGACCTCGGCGACGCCGCTGGGATCGAGCTTCGGCGTCGTCGCCATCGCTCCATGGTACGACCCGCCCGCGGGCGGCAGCCAAGCGTCCTCGGGTGAGGCCCCGCAGCATTTCGCGACTGCGGGCGGCCGCCCCACATAAGTCGCTTCGGGCTTCGCCCTCCGCTCCGAAGTAGGGCGGCCTGGCAGTCGCTAGTCGGGGCCGCGCCGGAGCCGGTCACGCACCAGCTCGAGGGACCACTGGAACGGCTCGGTCTCCTCGATGAAGGCGGTGAACTCGCGGACGATCCGGTCGGGGGCGTCGAGCATCGGCCAGTGGCCGGAGCCCTCGATCTCGACGTAGCGGCTGTGAGCGACGATCCGGTGGGCGTTGCGCCCGTGCTCGACCGGGATCACGGGATCGTCCGAACCCCAGACGATCAGGGTCGGAAGCTGGTCGGCGAGGTAGAGGCGATCCAGGGCCGAGACCCGCTGGCCGTCGGGCCCGATGACGCTGCGCATGGTGTGGAGGAAGGCGTCGGTGGCACCCTCCTCGACCAGCGAGGCGTAGCCGCGGGCGAACTCCGCCAGGTCGGGACCCGCCTCCAGGCCAAGCCGGGCGGCGACCGAGCGCACAGCCTCGCCGGCGGACACCGACCACTCGCGGGCGAGCAACGGCAGCACCCACTCGGAGCCGGGGAGGGTGGCGGCGCGGAGCAGGGGGTGGACCTCCCGGCCGAGCCCCCCGGAGGAGATCAGCGCCATCCGCTCGACGTACTCGGGGAATAGGTAGGCGAACTGCATCGCGATCCCGCCGCCGAGCGAGTGCCCGACCACCGTGCCGCGCTCGAAGCCGAGCACCGCGAGGAGGTCGCGAACGCCAGCGGCGTAGGCGCCGAGCGAGTAGTCGCCGCGGGGCTTCGCCGAGCGGCCGTGCCCGATCATGTCCGGGGCGACGACCGTGTAGCGCTCCGCCAGCCGCGGCATCACGTCCCGCCAGGCCGCGGAGGTCGAAGTGATCCCGTGGAGGAGGACGAGCAGCGGCCCCGAGCCGGCGGCCTGAAAACCGACCGTGTGGCCGTGCAGGGTGACCTCCTCGTAGGGGCCCAGCTCCTCTCCGCCCGCGGGCCAGGCGATCGCCGTGCCGTGCTCGGAGCTCACCTGATGTGCACGCCCGAGATCGCTCGGCTGATCACCAGCCGCTGGATCTCCGAGGTGCCCTCGAAGATCGTCCAGATCTTGGCGTCGCGGTGCATGCGCTCCACCGGGAACTCGCGCGAGTAGCCGTTGCCGCCGAGGATCTGGATCGCGCGCTCGGTGGCCCAGGTGGCGACCTCGCCCGCCTTCAGCTTCGACATCGAGCCCTCGGCGTTGTTGAAATCGTGCCCCTGCTTGCCCATCCAGGCGGCGCGCCAGACCAGCAGCCGGGAAGCGTCGATCTCCAGCTTCATGTCGGCGAGGGTGAAGGCGATCGCCTGGTTCTCGATGATCTTCCGGCCCCAGGTCTCGCGCTCCTTGGCGTAGTCGAGCGCGTACTCATACGCCGCCCGGCCGATGCCGACCGCTTGGGCGCCGACCGTGGGGCGGGAGAGCTCGAAGGTTCGCATCGCCGCCTGGCCCTTGGAGCTCTTGCCCTCGCGTGCCTTGGCGAGCTTCTCGTCGAGCTTCTCCTTGCCCCCGAGCAGGCAGGATCCGGGCACGCGGCAGTCGTCGAGGTGGACGTCGGCGGTATGGCTCGCCCGAATTCCATGCTTCTTCACCTTGGCGCCCTGCTCGCAGCCCTTGGTCCCCGGAGGGATGACGAAGGCCGCGTGGCCGCGCGAGCCCAGCTCACGGTCGACCGAGGCGATCACGACGTGGACGTTGGCGATCCCGCCATTGGTCGCCCAGGCCTTCTGGCCGTTGAGCACCCACTCGTCCTTCGCCTCGTCGTACTTCGCGGTCGTCCTGATGTTGGAGACGTCGGACCCCGCGTCGGGCTCCGAGGAGCAGAAGGCGCCCACCTTGGGGTCGTCGGCGGTGCCGAAGCACTGCGGCACCCACTCGCCCAGCTGCTCTGGGGTCCCGGAGGCGAAGATCCCGGCGACCGCCAGAGTGGTGCCGAAGATCGACATCCCGATCCCGGCGTCCCCCCAGAAGAGCTCCTCGTTGACGATCGGGAAGGCGAGCCCGGAGGGATCGGCCCAGAACTGGGCGATCGCCTCGAAGCCGTAGAGCCCGATCTTCGCTGCCTCCTGCACGATCGGCCACGGGAACTCCTCCTTCTCATCCCACTCATGCGCGGCTGGCCGCACGGTCTTGTCGGCGAAGCCATGTACCCAGTCGCGAATGTCCCGCTGGTCCTGGGATAGCTCCATCGAGAAGGGGGAGTCCGAGATCTCGATGCCGAGCTGCTCGGAGATCTCACCCTCCACTCCCGCTGGGGCGCCGTTCTGGTCGGGGGTGGTCGTCGTCTTGTCCTCGGTGGCCATGGTCTCCAGTCTCCTTGGTTGACTCAGTCGGCGCTCGGAATACGGAAGAAGCCGGTCAGCCGGCTGGCGAGCATCACGTCGCCCTGCAGCTTCAGCTTCCCGGTCATGAACAGGGTTGGGCCCGAGGCCCTGCTGGCGGCCAGCTTGAGGAAGTCGACCGCGCCAACCTTGAGGGTGACCTTTGGCTCGCGCTTGGGCTGATCGGTCGCCGTGCAGCTGCCGTCCTCGAAGACCACCTCGTAGTGGTCGTAGCCGCCGCCTGGTTCCTCTCGCTCACCTTTGAGTCTCCTTTCGGGTTCCCCATCGAGGGGCCCTAGATTGCTACCGAGGGTAGCAAAATGCTACGCTGAGTAGGAATGGCGGAAACAGGGACTTCGTCACACACCCAACAGGAAACGGGTCGCGCCTCGGCTTCGCCTGCGGAGCGCCCTCGCATCAAGCGCCGGCGCGCCGCCCACCTTGGGCCCGAACGCCGACGCCCTCAGGTCCTCGACGCCGCCCTCGAGCTCTTCCTCGAGCACGGGTACGACGGCACCTCGATGCAGGCGGTTGCCGACCAGGCGGGGGTGACGAAGCCGGTCGTCTACGCCTGCTACTCGAGCAAGGATTCCCTCTTCCGGGCGCTGCTCGCTCGCGAGGAGACCCGCATCCTCAGTGAGATCCAGACCGCCTTCGAGGGGACCGAGCTCAGCGACCCGGAGAGCACCCTGATCGAGGGCTACACCGGGTTCCTGCGGGCGGTCGCCTCCTCGCCGGACGTTTATCGGCTGATCTTCCTCGGCGAGGGGGGCGGAAACGCGGCAGTCGCCCGGCGGATCCAGCGCGGACGCGAAGCGCAGATCGACGCGCTCACCGTGCTGGCGCGCGGCTGGCTTGAAATCCGCGAAGGTCGCCGCGGAAGCCGGAGCCCAGAGGCGACCGCCCGGCTGCTCGGCTACACGATCGCGGCGCTGGCCGAAGGCGGGGCGCGCCTGCTGCTCTCAGAGTCCACCGACTGGACCCCGGAGACGCTCGGGCGGGAGCTTGGCCGGCTGGCGGCGGCGGCCGAGACCGCCGTCTAGAGAGTCTCGGGCGCGGGCGAGATCTTCCTCGCCGATCTTGCCCAGGACATCCAACTGCTGAAGCTCGAGGACGAGGCGATCACCGTCAACTAGCTAGGTCGGCTTCGTGGTCATCGCCCAGACCGCCACCAGGTAGGCGAGGAGGGCGAAGGAGACGAGGCCGGTGGCGACCCGGGCGCCGACGCTGGGGCCGGCGGCGTCGCCGCGGCCGGCCCGCCGCACCGCGAGCCCGGCGAGCACGGTGGCGATGATCACCAGGAGTAAGACCGGCTCCGCCGCGATGAAGCCGATGTCGATCCAGGCCAGGTCGGCGTCTTCGAGTCCCTCCTTGTCGGCGATCCAGTCGGCGCTCAGCCGCATCACGATCCAGGCCGGGATCACCCCCAGGAGGAGGGCGCGATAGCCGAGCCTGGTCAGAGCCAGGGAGCCGCTGCGCCAGGCGGCAGCGAGCGAGGTGGCCGCGAGGGTGGTCGCACCGACCAGGGTCATCGCGCCGATGATGTGGAGGAAGAGGGGTAGATCCCAGGAGTCGGGACGGATTGCGGCGAGCAAGCTCATGCGCCCGGCTTCCAGACCATGACGACGAGCAGGGCGACAAACCACACGGTTCGCATCCAGTGGGCGAACATCGTCCGCCGGTCGACCGCCACCGGCGCGTTGTCGCCGACCGGCTGGACTCCCCTGCTGGCCTGGGCGCCGGACCCGGTGGCGAGGACCCAGAGGATGAACGCGGCGATGATCCAGCCGTCCCAGATCTCGTAGGCATCGAGGTAGAGCGCCAGCCAGATCCCCAGCGCCAGCGTCCCAAACCCGCCGATCCCCCAGAGGATCTCGGCGATCAGCCGGGTTGGGCGGTTTACCGGGCCGCCGAGGACGAAGGCGCTGTAGATGACCACGCCGGCGGCGAGAAAGAAGCCGGCGAGCACGTGCAGGAAGAGAAGGGTGTCGTACACGCGGCGCGATCCTATCCGTCGTGGTGGCGGATCAGGACCCATCGCGCACCGACCGGCCTGCGCTAGCCTCGCCTCGAATGCCGGACCTTGGGCAGCCGAGCTCCTATCTGATCCTCGCCAAGGGGACCAGGGTCTATTCGTCCGACGGCGAGGAGGTCGGGCGGGTGGAGTACGTGCTCGCGGCGCTTGACGAGGACATCTTCGACGGAATCGTCCTCGACACCAGCATCCTGCCGGGCGGAAATCGCTTCTGCGATGCCAGCCAGATCGAGGAGATCTTCGAGCGCGGGGTGCTGTTGAAGCTCGATCGGGAGTCCGCCGAGCGGCTCCCCGAGCCGAGCGAGAACCCGGCGGCGATCGGCGAGAACCCTGCCGAGGAGCCCGACAGCGCGCTGGAGTCGAAGCTGAAGCGTGCGTGGGAGCTGATCTCGGGAAAGGGCTGAGCCTTGCCCAAAGGGTTCGCCCAGGCACGATCCGTGCGTGTTTTTTGGCTATTTGCAGGCTTAGTGGCGACTCCGACACGGTCGCCCGCTACCCTGTAGTGGAATCGCTCGACGGGCTTTCCCCCTCTCCCGCGTGCGATTTGCCCAGAGGGGGACCCCGGAAAGGAATTAGAGGATGAGCAAGGTTGCAGAGGCCAGTTGGACGTGTGCGCGCTGTGAGGTCACGGCTCGCTTTATGCCCGAGGTCGCGCGACCGAAGATGCCCGCCGGGTGGAAGAAGGAGAAGGGTGGGGTCCACTGCCTCGTCTGCCGCCGCGAGCTGGCGGCGGAAACGGCCCTCAAGGCCGCGCCCGCCGATGCCCCCGCGGACGTTCGCCAGCAGATTCAGGCCTCCGCACGACTCGAGTTCGAGATCCGGCGCGCTCCGGACCGGGCCGACGGCGAGATCGCCAAGGCCTGCAGCACCTCGATCGCCGCGGTGCGCAAGGTCCGCCAGGGCCTTCGTTCCTAGCTAGGCCTCCGTCGTGCTTGTCCGGCGGGTGGCGGATGTAGACGCCTGCGCGGCCCGCGGCGCTTGGCGCCAGCCGGTCGCCAGGTAGAGGATCAGCAGCGGCAGCAGCACCTGCAGGTAGAGGGCGCCGAGACTGAAGATGTTGTCCGAGGTCGAGTAGGCCTCCGTGGTGGTCGAGTGGTAGATCGCGTGGGGTAGCGAGCCGAGGAAGAGCGCGATCGCGGCCGCCTGCACCAGTCGCCGCTCCATCCAGACGGCCGCGAGGCCGGCGAGCACCGCCAGCCCGAGGCCCGCCGAGCCGAAGTCGCGGATCAGGTGCTCGTTGTAGGGGGGAAGCGCAGACACCCAGTGGCTGGGCCCGGGAAACTCGTCGTAGAAGTGTTTCGGCGCGATCAGGATCCAGGCCGCGACCAGGCCGACCGCGAGCGCCATGTAGATCAGGGCGAAGCGGATCAGCCCCCGGTGTCGTCGGATCTCATCCATCAGCTGCTCCTCTCCGTCAGTGTCCAAGGCGCTTTGCCGACCGCATTTTCGATTACGTAATCCCCCGAGTCGAACATTGCGGTCAAGGTCCGATGTAGGGCGGGTCCCGCTGCTTGATCCTGCCCGGACGATGAGGTTCCCAGGCCTGAGCAGGACCCGTCCCTCTCGCCGGCAGGAATGCCCGAGCTGCCGGGTCCACGTGAAGGGCCGGGCGAAGGTCTGCGTCAACTGCGGTCAGCGGCTGAGCGGTGAGAAGGGCCGGGTAGGCCCGGTGGCCGCTCGTTCCCGTCCCGCGCGCGGCTAACCCGAACCTAGCTTCGGCTAGCCCTTGCCCCGCCCTGCGCGGCGGGCTCGTCGAGTGGCTCGAAGACGAAGCGCTCGATCAGCGGTGCCAGGCGGGCCGCTGCCCGCGGGCCGGGGATATGACCGCCGCGAACGGAGGCGAGCTCGGCCTCCGGGATCAGCTCGGCCACCCGCTCCGCCCAGCTCCGCGGAACGAGCTGGTCGTGGCGGCCACGGATCACGAGGGTCGGGGCCTCGACCTCGGGGAGCTTCGACTCGATCGGATCGTCGAGTGCCATCCTGAGGCTGCGGACGGCGCGCCAGGGGCCGGCGTCAATCAGGTCGTGAACCTGGTGCGCCGCCAGCGTCGGGGAGGCGAATACCGCGCCTCGCGCCCAGCGGCTCGCGAGCCGCAGGGGGCCGCGCCCGGCGGGATCGATCGTCGGACCGTAGAGAACTAGCCTCTCGACCAGCTCCGGATAGCGGGCGGCGAGATCGACCGCCACCTGGCAGCCGGAGGAGACGGCGACCACGGCCGCCGACACGATCTGGTTGTCGAGCATCCAGCGCCTCAGCGCCTCGGCCAGACCGGGCACGTCGAGCGGGTGGGTGGGGAAGTCGCTTAGGCCGAAGCCCGGCAGATCTGGGGCATAGACCGCGTGCTCTTCGCCGAGCGTGTGGATGATCGGCTTCAGCGAGCGGCTCGAGGCCCCAATCCCGTGGACGAGGACGATCGGCGGTCCCTCGTAGCCGAGCCCGTCGCCGTTGCTCGACGCGGCGCGCTCCTTCATCGCGGTGGTGACGCGAACGTAGACGCGCTGGCTTCCCGCGCGGGTCCATCCGCTGAAGATCCCGTTGCGGCCCATCGCGACGCGCATTCCATGCGGAAGATACCCGCAATTTGCGGTCCCGATGCGACCGGGGGTGTGATCGTGGACAAACCTAGGCGGCGATCACGACCCGCTCGCGGAGGTGGTCGAGCAGTGGCTCGACCGAGAGCGCACCGCAGCCGGCACGCTCGAGAATCTCCGCCGGTGAGAGGCGACGGCCGTGGCGGTGGACCCGATCACGCAGCCACTCGCCCAGCGCCGCCAGATCGCCAGTCCCGATCCGGCGCTCCAGGTCGGGGATATCCGAACCGGCGGCCTCCCAGAGCTGGCCGGCGATCACGTTGCCGAGGCTGTAGGTGGGGAAGTAGCCGAAGGCGCCCGCGGCCCAGTGGACGTCCTGGAGCACCCCGTGTGCATCGTCCGGCACCTCGAGCCCGAGGTACTCGCGGTAGCGCGCGTTCCAGGCCTCGGGCAGCTCGGCAATGGCCAGCTCGCCTTCGAAGATCTCCAGTTCCAGCTCGAAGCGGATCAGGATGTGCAGGTTGTAGGTGACCTCGTCGGCCTCGATCCGGATCAAGGAGCGCTCGACCCGGTTCGAGTCACGCAGCAGCCGCTCGACCTCGACCGCTTCGAAGCTTCCGGGGAAGGCCTCGCGCAGCTTCGGAAGCAACCGCTCGAGGTAAGGCCGGCCGCGGGCGACCCAGTTCTCCCAGAGCCGGCTCTGTGACTCGTGCAGCCCGAGCGAACGGGGAGACGCAAGCGGGGTTCGCGCCAATTCGGGGGCGACGCCCGCCTCGTAGAGGCCGTGGCCCGACTCGTGCAGGGCGCTGAACAGCGCCATCCCGAGGTTCGACTCGTCGTAGCGGGTGGTGAGGCGGACATCGCCGTGCCCGACCGAGGTCGCGAAGGGGTGCTCGGTCGGGTCGAGGCGCCAGGAGCCCTCGGGGAATGGGAGCTCGGAGATCAGCTCCTCGACCAGCTGCCGCTGCGCATCCTCGGGGAAGTCCCCGTGGAGGCTGTCGTCGCCGGGACCTTCGCCGCCGTCCCCGTCGGTCGCTCCGCGCACGATCGGCACCAGGCCCTCGCGCAACTCGCCGAGCACCCGCCGCATCTCCTTGGTGCTCATCTGAGGCTCGTACTCGTCGAGCAGCGGGTCGTAGGGATGGGAGAAGCCCTCGAAGCCCTCGAAGCAGTCGGCATAGCGGCGGGTGAGCTCCACGTTCTTCTCCAGGTGCGGCAGCAGCGCGCCGAAGTCTGATTCCCGCTTTGCCTCCACCCAGGCGTGCTCGGAGACCGAGGTGGTGCGGGCGAGCTCTGCGCGGAGATCGGCGGGAACCCGGCGTGCCTTCTCCCAGTCGCGGGCCACCACCCGGGCCAGATCGGCCTCGATCGAAGAGCCGGGCTCGGCGTCGGGGTCAAGGCCGGCGCGCACCTCATCGATCAGGCGGCCGATCGCCTCGTCGGTGAACATCTCGTGACGGACCCGCGCCAGGGTGGCGAGCTGCTCGGAGCGGGCCTCGGCGCCTGCCTTCGGCATCATCGTCCGCTCGTCCCAGGCGAGCAGGGAGGCCGCTCGGCTGAGGTCGTTGATCCGGCCGAGGCGCTCGCGGAGCTCGTCGTAGCTCAAGGCGATGGAGGCCCCTGGGCAGCGGCCCCGGCCAGCCCCTCGAGCCAGCGCTGGTGCTGGCGGACCATCAGCGGACGCAGCGCCGGCTTCACGATCGCGATCCCCCAGCCGCGCTGGGTCTCCTCGGTATGGACGAAGGTGCCGCCCTCCTGCCGGCGCAGCACCCAGGCGTGGTGGCCGCGGCTGCCGATGCCGGCGGCCGACCAGGCGAGACGCTCGGCGGGGTCGTACTCGACGATCTCGGAGGTGATGAACGCGCCGAAGGTGAGCCAGCGAAAGCGGCTGCCGAGCTCGACCTGCGGCCACGGCCCGTCGAGATGCCTGACCAGGCGGGCATTGCCGTAGAAGCTCGGCCACAGGTCCGGCCGACAGAGCCAGGCGAAGACGTCCTCAGGCTCCGCCTCCATCTGAAGCTCGTTGACGGCGAGGAATCGCGAGACCTCGGGGCGGTGCTCCGCTGGCCAGCGGATCGGGCTGGCGACGCTCACCCGCGAAACCTAATCAGACGGGTTAGGAGATGTGCAGGTTGACGTCGAAGAGGAGGATCAGAGGCCAGAGCAGGATCGCCAGGATCGCCGAGATCACCTGTCCGATCGTGTCGTGGTGGATGTAGTTGTGGTCTCCGGCCGCGAACACGCCGATCAGCAGGTAGATGAACGTCAGCAGTCCGGGTCCGCCGCGTCGGTACATGACCAGGCGCTACCCGGCGGGTTCCCCCGCAAACGCGACGATTTGGTAACCCGAGCCAGATTTCGAGGCGCGCGCCGGCGCTATGGTGACTCACCTTGGCGGAGGTCAAGTACAAGCGCCCCGGCTGGTTCACCCAAAACTTCTTCAACCGGCCGGTCCAGTGGCTGAGTCGCCTCGGGATCAGCCCCGCCGGCGCCGAGACGCTCGCCGTCCGGGGGCGAAAGAGCGGTCAGATCCGGACCAACCCGGTGAACCCGTTCGAGATCGGCGGCCGCACCTACCTGCTGGCGCCGCGGGGGACGACGGAGTGGGTGCGCAACCTCCGCGCCGCCGGCGAGGGGGAGCTGCGGAAGGGGAGCAGGGCGCGGCGCTTCCGGGCCGAGGAGGTCGCCGACTCCGACAAGCTGCCGCTGCTGCGGCTCTACGTCGATCGCTGGGCCTGGGAGGCGAAGGACTTCCTCGGGGTCGGCAAGGACGCCACCGACGAGCAGCTGCGCGAGATCGCCGCCGAGAACCCCGCCTTCGAAATCCGCTTTGAGGCCCGGTAGGACGGCTCAGCCGGCCGAGGCGCACCGGCGCTCGATCGAGACCGAGTAGGCCTCAGGACGCGCTGCCAGGATCTTGTCCTCGGAGGGCTCGATTCCATCGGTGAGACGCATCGGGTCCATCACCAACGGCTGCTCCGGCGTCTCCGGGTCCTCGATCACCTCGGTCAGCTCGAGCTCGCCCAGGGTGACCACCTCGTGCTCTCCCTCCCAGGGTACGGTGGGGTCGTCGAGCGAGTCGCCCTCGCCCGCCAGGGTGAACTCGAGGGCGAAGCGGGCCGTCCCAGATGCGAGGCGCTCGCGGATCTCGGCCTGCAGATAGTCACGGTCGGCCGCGGCGATCTGCTCCTCCGTGAGGTACTCGACCCCGGCGCTGGGCTGCCAGCTGTACCGGCCCCAGTGGCGCTCGCCGGAGCGATCGACCAGGGCGAAGGCGTGGAGGGCGTTGTAGTCCGATGTGGCGAAGCTGGTGGTCGGGGCGAGCTTCGGCAATCCCGCCTGGATCGCGGCGCCGGTCTCCGGGTGCTCGGCGAGGAAGGCGCCGAGCTTCTCCATGTGGGGTTGCCCGGTCTCCGGGTCGGGGACCCGGGCCTGGGTGAAAGCGAGGAAGTCCTCAGGGGTCCTGACCATGAACACGGCCAGCGGCACCGCGACTATGTCGGTGGCCTCGCCGTCCGGGAGGTGGAACTTGACGCTCATCCCGCGCCCGGCGATCGGATTGGCGTCGGAGGTCTTCGGGTTGCCGCTGGCGTTGGAGAAGCGCACCGTCGCCCCCACTGGCTCTCCCTGCAGGTAGGCGGCCCGGGAGAGCTCCGCCGCCTCGGCGTTTGCAGTGAAGCTTCCCGAGCAGACGGTCCCCTTCGCGTGCACCGCCCGGAAGCCGGGATGGGAACCGTTGATCGCATTCAGGCTGTCGACGATCTCCTCGGCCAGGCGCTTCGAACTCGCCTTTTCCTCCGCGACGCTCACCGCCCCAGACTACCCCTCGCCCGGCCCCGCGAGCCCGGCTCCAAGACCCGTCGGGCGACAGATGTTCTCCAGGATCCAGGCCCCAGCCTGCTCGAGCGGCAGCTTGCCCGACTCGACCAGTGAGGCGAAGTCGAGGGCACGCTCGCTGAGCCGGCCGTCGGCGGATCCCACCGGGTCTCGGCGAAGGAAGACCGAGGCGAGCCTGGTGGCGGCCGCGCCACCGTAGACGCTGGCCACCGCAACCCCGGCGAAGTGCCGAACCTGCCCGGCGCTGCCGTCCGAATAGGCGGGGCGAAAGCCGCCCCCGGCGATCAGGTCGCGGCCGCCCCGAGCGAGGTCGGCGAGGGCCCGCGGCGGGGGGCGGATTCCGGCGGCGGCCAGGCCAAGGGCGCGGAGGAACCCGCCGGGCGTCGACTCCCGTCCGCCGAGGGCGTTTGCCAGCCCGGCGAGCCGCTCGCACGCGGTCCCGTCCTCGTCAAGCTCCGCAAGGGGCCGATCGGTGGCGATCCCGACGAGATCGAGATGCAGAGAGGGCGGGTCGATCCCGCCCTCGAAGGACTCGTTTCCGAAGACCCCGAGCTCGCGCAGGCCGATTGCGGCGACGGCAAACAGGCCGGCCGCGGCGAGCGTCGCAGCCAGCTTCATCCGCGGCTCCCCGGGCTCACCGCGCCAGACTAGTCAGGCGCCGTCACCCCCGGAGTGGAAACCTCGACCTCGCCGCTCCGTTCGACGTGCTGCCAGCGCAATCTCAAGCCCTGGACGGCGCTGGCGACCGACTGGAGCACGACCAGATACATCAGCTGGCGGTAGACGAAGGTCTGAAGGGGGAGGGCCCAGAGGACTCGCGGCGACTCCCGGTCGAGGTGGAAGGCGTAGGCGCCTAGGGTTGACGCATGGCCCGGGCGACCGTCATTTACGACGCCGACTGCGGCTTCTGCCGCTGGTCGCTGGCGAAGCTGCTGCGCTGGGACCGGCGCCACGCCCTCCGCCCGGTCGCCCTCCAGGACCCCGAGGCGAGGACATTGCTGCCTGGGATGAGCGAGGAGGAGCGGCTGGCCTCCTGGCATCTGGTCGATGCCGCCGGGGCTGTCCACTCGGCGGGCGCGGGATTCCCCGGCCTCCTGCGACTGCTCCCGGGGGGCGCCCCGCTCGCGGCGCTGGCGGCGCGGGCGCCGAGGCTGAGCGCGCGGGGCTACCGCTTCGTCGCCGATCACCGCGGCGGGCTCGGGCGCTTGGTCGGCGCCCGAGCCCGGCGGCGAGCGGACGAGACGATCGTCAGTCGATCCGATCGAACAGCGCGTCGGTGATCGTCAGGGGCGGATCGACCAGCTGATTGAAGAGCCAGAAGATGATGATCGCGGCGCCGAGGAGGGCAACGTTCTTGAAAAACATCGCCGCCTGTATCGCCTTCATCTGCTCGTCCTCGACCTTCCAGAAGGCGTGCATGATCGGGGTGATCCCAACCAGGAAGCCGATGATCAGGATCGCGCCGAGGTCGGCCCAGACTCCGAAGACGACCATCAGTCCGCCCGTGATGATCGCCAGACCGCTGAGCGGCACCAGCAGGTCCGGGGCGGGGCCCCGGCCGATCGGGCGTACTCCTTCCCTGCCTTCCGCCCTCGCCGAGATGCGCGGTCAGCCCCGAGAACCCGACCGGCTCGACCTGCGGGGAGGGGGCGCGGGGGAGGAAGCTTCAGCTGGGAGGATCGCAGGGCGAGCTCTGCTCGGCGCCCGCCTCCGCGCTGTGGGCCGGGTCCGCATCCGCAGTCGAGGCGGCGTTGTCACCCGCCCGCCCGTGCCCGTTGCGCGAGCCCATCTCCTCGCGGAACATCTGGTCGGCGACGAGCTCGACCAGGCGCTGGGGATCTGAGAGCCGGGTGCTCATCCAGCCATCTCGGCTTTCCGCAGGCCTCTGACCGCGAACACCGCTAGCGCCGCCGCCAAGCCAACGGCGACCCCGAGCGCGAGCAGGAAGTCGGCTGGCTGGCCGGCGAGCAGCTCGCGGACCGTCTCCATGATCGGCGTCGCCGGGTCGAAGCCCGAGACCGCGTGCACCCAGCCGCCGAGGAGGTCCCGCGGCACGTAGACCGGCGCCAGGAAGAGGAAGAGGAAGGTCGGCACCATCATCAGCGGCGTCGCCTGGAGGCTGCGGAACCGCAGGGCAATCCCCGCCGCGAAAAGGGTTCCGGCGATGTTGACGATCGCGGCGAGCAGGTAGAGGCCGACGATCTCGGTGCCGCTGCCGAGCACCTCCATTCCGGCCGCCAGCCCGACTGCGGTGACCACCGCGAGGGTGATCGCGGCCCGGACCATGGAGACAAAGCCGTAGCCGAGGATCAGGGCGGTCCGGTTGGGCGTGGCGAGCAGCAGGCGCCTGCCGAACCCGAACTGGAAGTCGGCGGCGATCGAGAAGCCGGTGAAGACGCCCCCGAAGGCGGCCGCCTGGAGGAGGACGAAGCCGAACTCGAAAGCGGTGTAGCCGGCCGGGTAATCGAATCCCGGCGCTTGGTCGATCGCCGAGAGCCCGCCGGCGAAGGCGACGAAGAAGAAGAGCGGCATCAAGAGCGGGGGCAGGAACAACGCCGGGCTGTGAATGAAGTTGTCGAGCAACCGACGAGCGATCCCGCCCGCGACCGAGAAGTAGCGGGCGATCACGTTCTCACCATCCTGTCCTTGATCGAGAGCGAGGCGACGGTCAACGCGACGGCAAGGATCGCGGCCGCGCAACCGAAGCCGAGCGCGAGGGCTTCGGTGTCCCAGCCAAAGATCAGGAGGCTGCGGATCCCCTCGATCATGTAGCTGACCGGGTTGTAGGTGGCGATCGTTCGGAACCAGTCGGTCTCGATCAGGTTGCGAGGCATCGCCATCGAGCTGATGAAGAGGAAGACGAACACCACCGGGAACAGCCCCTGGACGTTCTCGGGCGAGCTGGCGCGCATTCCGGCGATCAGCCCGATCGAGCCGAAGGCGAGGGTGATCAGGGTGGCGAGCGCGATCAGGACCAGGGCACCGGGAATCCCCGCCTCGATGTGCCCCCCTGCGGCCAACCCCACGGCGATGTAGGTGGCGGCCTGAAACAGCCCGAGCGCCAGGGTCCCGGCGAGTTGGCCCGCCACCAGGGCGGCCGGGCGGATCGGGGTCAGCTGCATCCGGTTCCAGAAGCCGCTGACCTGGTCCTCGGCGAGGTTCTGACCGGTGCCGATCACCGCGAACACACCCGCCTGGAGAAAGGCGAAAGCAAGGGCGAAGGTGAGATAGGAGTCGGTCGGGAAGCCGGGAATCGTCGTCGCCGAATCGAGGCCGGCCGAGTTGATCGCCAGCAGGATCAGCGGAAAGATCGTCGCCGGGACGATCATCGCCGGCTGGCGTATCGTCCGCACGATCGAGCGTCGTGCCAGCTCCTTGATCTGAACACGCAGCGGTGGGGCGCTGCGGGAAGCGACGACCGTCGCGCTCACGCCGGCGCCCCCTCGAGTGCCGGCTGCTCGCCGGTGTCGGCTTCCTGGGCGGCTTCGGCCTGGGCGCCCTCGAGGGAGCGACCGGTCTTCGCCAGGAAGACGTCGTTGAGGCTGGGCGCGTGCAGCTCCAGGTTCGCGACCCTGACGCCGCCCTGGTCGAAGGCGCGGACGATGTTGGCGAGCTCCTCGCTGCCGTCGGAGAGCCGCACCGCGGCGCCGTTCGGCCGGCCGGGAACGAGCTCGCCAAAGGGCTCGAGCAGTTCGGCCGCGCGGGTGCGCTCAGCCTGATCGGCCGGGGTGACCTCCACGGTTGGACGCCCGACCTCGGCCTTGAGCGCCGCGGGGGTTCCCTCGGCGGCGATCTTGCCGCGGTCGATGATCCCGATCCGGTCGGCGAGCTGGTCGGCCTCCTCCAGGTACTGGGTGGTGAGGAAGACGGTGACCCCTTCGTCGCGGGAGAGGTGCGCGACCTCGTCCCAGAGCGCCGTTCGGCTCTGGATGTCGAGGCCGGTGGTCGGCTCGTCGAGGAAGAGGACCCTGGGGCCGTGGAGCAGAGCGAGCGCAAGGTCAAGCCTTCGCTTCATCCCACCCGAGTAGGTGGCGACCTTCCGGTCGGCAGCGTCGGTGAGGCCGACTCGTTCGAGCAGCGCCTGGCCGCGAGCGACGCGCTCCCGCTTCGACATCCCGTGCAGGGCGCCCTGCAGCCGGATGTGCTCGTTCGCGGAGAGCTGCGGGTCGAGGGCCGCCTCCTGGAGGGCGGCGCCGATCGAGTCGCGGACGAGGGCGCCCTCGGTGGCGACGTCGTGGCCGGCGACCCTGGCGCTGCCGGCGGTGGCCGGCAGGAGCGTCGTGAGCATGTGGACAGTGGTGGACTTGCCGGCGCCGTTGGGCCCGAGGAAGCCATAGATCTCACCCGGGCGCACCTCGAAGTCGATGCCGTCGACCGCCCGGATGCCGCCCTTGAATTCGCGGACCAGGCCCTGCGCCTCGATCCCGTTGTCGCGGGAGAGGCTGGGGGCGCTCGCGCTGGTTCCGTTCGGACTGTCAGTCATCTGCTCCGACTCCTTCCGTATGCTCTGGGTTGAAGTCCTTGCCAGTGTGGATGGCAGCCTATCACAATAATTGAGGCTTGCAATTATTGACAGGGACGAGTAGTATCTTCAGGCACGATGAATCCGAAGACCTCGACTGAGGCTCAAATCGCAAAGGGGACGGAGCTCAGCGGCTTCTCATGGCTGGCCGAGGAGACCGGGCGCACCGACCCGGCGAGCCAGGCGTGGAGCCTGATGCACTGGCTGATGATCTCCAACAAGGGCCGGTTCATGGCGATCAACCAGGAGTTCGACCTCGCCCCCCAGCAGGCGATCGCGCTTCGCATCCTCGGCGCCGGCCCGCGCCCGATGGGCGAGCTCGCCAGGTACTTGATGTGCGACAGCTCCAACGTCACCGGGATCACCGATCGGCTCGAGGAGCGAGGGTTGGTGCGCCGCACCCTGTCCGACCAGGACCGGCGCGTGAAGCTGCTGGTGCTCACCGACGAGGGGGAGAGCCTCCGCAAGGAGATCACCGAGCGGCTGGCCGAGCCGCCGCCATGGCTGTCCTCCCTGCCCGAGGCAGACCAGCGCAAGCTCAAGGAGATCCTGGAGCGGGCGATCGCGGCCGATCAGGAATCCGGCCAATGAGCGCGAGCGAGCGGATCAAGAGAGAGGTAGAGAGCTGGGATGGAGTCGAGACCGGCCCCGGCCGCTTCGGCAGCGTCCGCTTCACCGTCGGCCGGCGAGAGCTCGGCCACCTGCACGGCGACAGGATTGCCGACCTCCCTCTGCGCCCCGAGGTCGCCCGGGAGCTGGTCTCATCGGGCAAGGCCCGCGATCACCGCTACACGCCGCCCGACTCGGGCTGGGTGACTATCGAGCTCGACACGGACGAGGACGCCGACCGGGTGATCGAGCTGATGCGCTCGAGCTACGAGCGCACGATCGCGAAGCGCTCGGCGTCGACCGGCTAGGTCGCCGGCTTCGGCTTCGGGCGGGTCTTCCGGGGCTTGCGCTTCGCCCGCCGCTCCTCCTCAGCCCTTACCTCGGCCCGGTACTCGCGCCACTCGTACACGGCGATCTGGATCGAGGCCGCGGTGGGGATCGCGAGCACCGCCCCTAGGATGCCGAACAGGGTGGCGCCAAAGAGGACCGCGACGAGGACGATGAAGGGCTCGATCTCGGTCGCTCGCTTCTGGATCTGAGGCTGGATCAGGTAGTTCTCGACCTGCTGGTAGACGATCGCGAAAATCACCCAGATGATCAGGGCGACGGGGAAATTGACAAGCGCGGCGACGATCGCCACCAGGAACGCCGCGATCGTCGCGCCGACCACCGGGATCAGGTCGAAGAAGAAGACCACGAGGGCGAGGGGGCCGGCAAAGGGAACTCCGAGCAGGCTGAGGACGATGAAGGAGCTGACCCCGGCGATCGTCGCCTGCAGCAGGGCTCCACCGACATAGTTGCCGACGGCGTTGGCGATTCGGTTCAGGGTCCGCTCGATTCGCTCGGCGTGCTCGGGCCGCTGCATCTGGATGAAGTTCCTGACCCAGCGGGGCCCGGCGGCCGTCATGAAGATGCTGAGGATGAAGATGGTGAGCCCGGCGAAGATCCGGTTGACGGCGCCGACGCCGATGTCGCCGAGCACCTTGGCGGCGTCGCCGGCCCTGCTCGGCAGCTTCCCCGCCTCCTCCTGGAGCTTGGTGGTGATGTCGTACTTGTCGTTGAGGTCGTTGAGGGTTTTGTCCTTCTGGACGAAGTCCTCGACGTCCTGGGCGTAGGCGGGAGCATTGTCAGCGACATCCCCGACTTCGTTGACCACCGGCGGGATCAGGAGAGCGCCGAGGCCGATCGGAATCAGGACCAGTGAGAAGTAGACGAGCGCGATCGCGAGGCCCCGCCTCATGTAGCGCTGGAGGAAGTTGACCGGACCGGCGAGCGCCACCGCGATAAAGGCCGCGATGATCAGCCAGCTGATCGGCCTTCTCAGCAGCCAGAGGATGTACAGGATCAGGACCACCGCCGCGACGACGAGCACGGCGCGGGCGATCGCACTGGGGGACGAGTCGATTCTGGCCATGCCGACCCCCTTTATTCGCCCCCCGCTTTCAGCTTCCTGGCCGCGATTCGCGCCCAGATCGGCTTCCATACCGTCCATGGCCGGCAAGGACGAGACGCCGAGAGCACTGGCGGACGGGGTGGAGGTCCGCGACGCCCGCCCCGAGGAGGCCGAGGACCTGCTGCCGCTGATGCGCGCCTACTGCGACTTCTACGAGGCCTCGCCCCCGGACCAGGGCCTGCTCGAGATGGCTCGAACCCTGATCGCGGATCCGAAGCAGGGGGCGATGTTCATCGCTCGCGATGGAGGTGAGGCGGTCGGCTTCGCCACCCTCGATTGGAAGTGGTCGAGCCTAAAGGGCGCGCGGATCGGCTACCTGGAGGACCTCTATGTGACGCCCGAGACCCGCGGCCGCGGGATCGCCGACGCGCTGATCGAGGCGTGCGCGGAGCGCTGCCGGGAACGCGGCGCGCCGGCAATGGAGTGGCTAACGGCCCCGGACAATCATCGCGCCCAGGCGGTCTACGACCGCACCGGCGCCGCCGCGGAGACCTTTATCGAGTACGAACTCGGGCTGTGATCCGAGGCCACCGGTGGGAGCCGAGCGGCGGGCTCAACCACGTCCGCGCGGGCGGCGGCGAGCCGCTCCTGCTGCTCCATTCGCTCGGCGGCTCGCTGGTCCAGTGGTCGCCTGTGCTCGAGCGGCTGGCGGCCGATCGCGAGGTCGTTGCGGTGGACATGCCCGGCTTCGGCGAATCGCCCCCACTGCCGGATGGGGTCGAACCGAGCGCGGCGAACCTGGCGGCGGCGGTGCTCGCATTCCACGAGTCACTCGGGCTCGGTCGCCCGCACGTCGCCGGGATCTCCCTTGGCGGCTGGGTGGCGCTCGAGTGCGCGCGCCAGAACCGGGCAAGCTCAGTGGTCGGGGTCTGCACGGCGGGGTTCTGGAGGCGCGCACCGGAGAACCGCAGCAACCGGCTGAACCACGCTCGCCAGGCCGGACGGGCCCTGCTGCCCGCGCTCGGGCCGATGATGTCGACGGCGGCGGGGCGCCGCCGAGCGCTTGGCCGCTTCGTCCATCACCCGGAACGGCTCAGCCCGGCCGAGGCGCAGAGCATGGCTCGTGCCTATGTCACTGCCCCTGCCTATTCGCGGGCGAGCGACCTGATGCGGGCCGGCCAGGTCGGTCCGCTGGACGATGTGAAGGTGCCGGTGACCCTCGCCTGGGCCGAGTTCGACCATGTAGTCCGGTCGCGGCCACTCGGGGATGGGGCGCTGCCGAAGCGGGTGCGGCAGGTGGAGCTGCCCGACTGCGGCCACGTGCCCACATGGGACGACCCGGACCTTGTGGCCCGGGTCGTCCTCGAGGGCACTGGCGGGGTCTAGATGGACGCCCAGCGCGGCCGCTGGGCGCCCCCCGATGGGCTGGACAAGCCGTAACCGCGGCTTGACATCGTCGGCGCCAATTGCGCATAGGCTCCCGGCGTCGTGAGTGAGCGCACCGAGTACAAGCCCGGCGAGTTCTGCTGGGTCGACCTGGCGACTACCGACGTCGATGCGGCGACCGAGTTCTACGGGGACCTGCTCGGGGTCGATGCCGAGCCGGCGCCGGGCGACCCTGAGGAGACCGGCGGCTACGGGTTCTTCACCCAGCGGGGCAAGATGGTCGCCGGCTACGGGCCGGTCCAGCAGCCGGGTCAGCCGCCGGTTTGGACCAGCTATATCAGGGTGAAGGACGCAGACGAGACGGCCGCCAAGGTCAAGGACGCGGGCGGCCAGGTGCTCTTCGGGCCGATCGACCTGCCCGCGGATTCCGGGCGGATGGCGATCTGCGTGGACTCCGGCGGCGCATTCTTCGGGGTGATCCAGGAGAAGCAGCACGCGGGAGCCGAGCTTGTCAACGAGATCGGCGCCTGGAGTTGGAACAACCTGATGACGCGCGATCTCGATCAGGCCAAGGACTTCTACGGCAAAGTGTTCGACTGGGAAGCGACCCACAGCGACGAGACGCCAGAGTCCGTCTTGACGTGGCAGGTCGAGGGCCAGCGTTGGCCAGAGGGACTCGGTGGCCTGATGCAGATGGGGTCAGACATGCCGACCGACCTACCACCTCACTGGCAGGTCTACTTCCTCGTCCCGGACCTCGATGCCGCGATCGAGACGACTACGACCGCCGGCGGCAACCTGCTGTTCGGCCCGCTGGAAGTCCCGGTCGCGAAGCTCGCCGTATTTACCGATCCGCAGGGGGCGGCCTTCGCGCTGATGGAGCCGGACTACCCGGAACCGCGGTAGCTCGCGCCCATCATTAATCGCTACGCCCTGCACCCCGAGCGCAGCTCGCACAAAGGCCGCTGACCACGACCTCGGCGCGGTCGGCGGCGAAGCCGGCGCGCTGAGCCGAGCGGCGGGCGCCCGAGAGGTCGAGCGGGGAGTCGATGTCCTCGACCCGGCCGCAGCGGCGGCAGACGAGGTGATGGTGGTCGTCGCCGCGCGTGTCCCAGAGCAGGGTGCCGCCGCCGCCATTGACGCGGTGGACGACCCCAAGCTCCTCGAACAGTTCCAGGGTCGAGTAGACGGTGGGGAGGGAGATCCCCGGAAGGCGCGCGCTCGCCTCGTCGAGCAGCTCCTCCGCCGTGAGGTGGCGGTTGCGCTCGCGCAGCAGCCGGTGGATGACGAGTCGCTGCGAGGTGGCGCGGAGGCCGCGCTCGCGGAGGCGCTCGCTGAGCTCCTGGTCGCTATGGGGGATGCCGCTTGTGGTCTTCATCGGAGCCAAAGTGTAGGGAAGGTTCGGTCTCCCTAATAGCGGCTGGTTCTTGTTAGGCAGACCTTATCTTAATTCTCTTGTATTATCACCGCCGATGACGGAGCTGGTGGCAAGGTTGACTGCGGGCCTTCGCCCGGAGGACGAGGAGCGGTTCATGCTCCAGCGCGTTCAACCCGCTCTGATCGGCCTGATCGACGGAACCGTCTCGACCCTGGCGCCGATCTTCGCCACCGCGTTCATCGCGGGCCCGCGCGCGGCGCTGCTGGTCGGGCTGGCGGCGGCGTTGGGCGCGGCAATCAGCATGGGCCTCTCCGAGGCCCTCTCGGACGACGGCTCGGTCACCGGTCGCGGCAGCTCCCTCTCGCGGGGGCTGATCACCGGCGGCGCCACCTTCTTCGGCGGCAGCTTCCACGCGCTGCCCTTCCTGATCAGCGATCTCGGCACCGCACTCACCGTCGCCTACATAACGGTCGCCTGCGAGCTGGTGGCGATCGCGTGGATCCGGAAGCGCTTCCTCGAGGTCTCGCTCTCCTCCTCGCTGATCCAGGTGACGATCGGCGGCCTGATCGTCGCGATCACCGGCGCGTTGATCGGAAACGCCTAGATGCGAGGGCGCTCCGATGATCAAGGGCGCTCCGCAGGGGCGACACGTTTGGTGATTGAGGAGCGACCCGTTTGATGGCGAAGCCGTCTACCAGCGACTCGTAACTACCTTCTTCCGGGTGTAAAAGTCGACCGCGTCGGTGCCATTTGCGTGTAGGTCGGCGTCGCAGGAGTCCTTCCACCCCGCGAACGGGAACCAGGCGACCGGGGCGGGAACGCCGATGTTGACGCCGAGCATGCCCGCTTCGGCGCCGTAGCGGTAGGCGCGCGCCGCCTCGCCGGAGGAGGTGAAGATCGCGCCGGCATTGCCGTAGCGGGAGCCGTTGGTGAACTCGAGCGCCGCGCCGAGGTCCGGGACCCGGACCAGAGCGAGGACGGGGCCAAAGACCTCCTCCCGGGCGAGCTCCGATTCGTTGTCGGCGACCTCGACCAGGGTCGGGCCGAGCACCGTGCCGGCCTCGCCGCCACCGAGCCGACCGTCGAGGACCACCTCGGCCCCCTCGGCGGCAGCCGCCTCGACAGCCGCCTCGGCCCGCTCGCGCGCCTCCGGCGCGACCATCGGACAGACGTCGGTTGCGGGATCGGATCCCGGCCCGGTAGTCAGCGACGACGCGGCCTCCCTGAGCCGGTCGCGCACCTCGTCCTGGCGGCGGCGGTCGCCGACGATCACGCAGACCGAGCCGGCGAGACAGCGCTGCCCGGCGGCGCCGAAGGCCGAGCCCATGATCGCCGGCACGGAGGCGTCGAGGTCGGCGTCCGGCATCACGACGAGCGAGTTCTTCGCCCCGCCTAGCGCCTGGACGCGCTTGCCGGACTCGGCGGCGCCGGTGCCGATCAAGCGGGCGGTGGTCGCCTGGCCGACGAACGAGATCGCGTCGATGCCGGGGTGCTCAAGGATCCCCTCGACCGCCTCGCGGCCGCCGTGGACGAGGTTGACGATCCCGGGCGGAAAGATCTGGCGCTCCGCGATCAGCTCGCAGATCCTCTGCGCCGGTCGAGGATCTCGCTCGGATGGCTTCAGGATGAAACCGTTGCCGCAGGCGACGGCGTAGGGGAGGAACCAGAGGGGGATCATCGCTGGGAAGTTGAACGGGGTGATCGCGGCGACGACGCCGACCGGCTGCCGGACCATCTCGACGTCAACCCCGGAGGCGACTCCCTCGAGCGTCTCGCCCTTGAGCAGATGCGGGATCGCGGCGGCAGATTCGACTGACTCGATCCCGCGGCCGACCTCGCCGTCGGCGTCGGCCAGGGTCTTGCCCATGTCGGCGGTGACCAGCGCGGTGAGCTCCTCGCGGTGGTCCAGGAGGGCGTCGCGCAGCGCCAGTACTGCCCGCGCCCGGTCCTGCGGCGGCGTCGCGCGCCAGCTGGGCTGGGCCTCCCGGGCGGCGCGGACGGCCCGGTCGACGTCATCGGCGCCGGAGAGCGGGACGTGCGCCGCCAGCTCGCCGGTGGCGGGATCGCGATCCTCGAGGGTCGAACCGGCGTCGGCCTCGACCCATTCGCCGCCGATGTAGTTGGGAAGCGTCGTTGCTTCAGTGACGGTCGCCATCGGTTTCAGGCTACCCCTCCTCCCTGCGCACCTGCTCGATCGTCCGCCCGGTGAGCACCGACTCGGGCTGGCTCGAGGTCGGCTTCCGGCGGCGATCGGCCCCCTCGCCCCTCTTCTTGATCAGCAGCCACTGCTCGCGGTCGCCGGGCTCCGATGTGCGGACCAGGGCGTAGGCACCGCGAATCTTCTCCCCGAGGAGGAAGACCTTGATGTCGCCCTTCTCCAGGGCCTCCTCGAGAGTGAGCTTCTCGCCGCGACGCGTCTCGGAGATGTTCTCGAAGACGCCCCGGTCCCAGACGATCACCGGGCCGGCGCCGTACTCGCCCTTCGGGATCACCCCCTCGAACTCGAGGTACTCCATCGGGTGATCCTCGGTCCGCATCGCCAGCCGCTTGTCGGCCGGATTGGTCGACGGCCCCTTCGGGACAGCCCAGGAGGCGAGCACGCCGTCCGCCTCGAGCCGGAGGTCGTAGTGCAGAGAGGTGGCCGCGTGCTTCTGGATCGTGAATCGCGGGTGGCGCCGCTTCGGGCTGCGCTTGCCCTTCGGCCGTGGCCGGGCCGAGGGCTCGCTCGTCCTCGAGAAGTCGCGCTTGCGCTCGTACTCGGTCAGGGCATTCCGCTTCGCTTTGGACTTGGAATCGGACCTGGCCTTGGACCTGGGCTTGGACTTGGCCATCGTCAGCTCGCCGACTCGAGCTCGGCCACCGAGGCCTCGAGCGCCTCGGCGAGGTGATTGAGCTCACCGATCGCCTCGGGATCGGAGCAGAGGCCGAAGGCGAGGTCGCCCCCGAGCGAGATCACCGCGACCCGGAGCGCGTGGCGGTCGGCTGGCTCGGCGAACGAGCAGAACTCGTGCACCTCATGGCCGAGGATCAGCGGGCGCTCACGGGGGCCCGGGACGTTCGAGACCGAGAGCGCGAACTCGCGGGGTCCGGAGATGATCCTCGTCACCCCGTCGTAGAGGGGCCGGAAGCGCCCGAGGGCATGGAAGAAGGAGTAGAGCGTGGCGGCGTCGTGGTCGAGTTTCGCCTCCCTGGTTTCGGCGTTGATCGCGCGGAGACGCTCGACCGGGTCCGCCTCGGAGAGGGGAAGGTCGACGTTGAGGAAGGAATCGCGGTTGCCGACCTCCGTGCCGCCCTCGCGCAGGTGAAGGCAGACAGGGACCTGGGCGCGCACGCTGTCCGGCCGAGACCCCGCGCCCTCGAGCCACTGCCGGAGCCCGCCGGCGACGACGGCGAGGACAACGTCGTTGACAGTGATGCCCTCGCCCGCTGCCCGGCCGATCCGCTTCAGGCGCGCCAGCGGAACCACCGTCCAGGCGATCTCGCGCTCGGAGCCGATGTGCTGATCCAGCGGGGTGTCGGCGCCGGGGCGAAGCTCGCGGCGAAGGGCTCCCGGGAGCCGGACCAGCAGGGGGCGCTCGCGGTGCTCCGGCGGCAGCGGCGCGTGCTCGGCGGCCGCTGCAGCCTGCTCGGCCCGCCGAGCCTCCGTTTTCGGCGCGCCCTCGGAGGGCGCGCGGCCGTCTTCTTTCTCAGGTAGGTCCCAGAGCAAGCCGGCGGCGATCCGGATCGCGGTCACCCCGTCGGCCATCGCGTGATGGATCCGCCCGACGATTCCGGTGCGGCCGTCCTCGAGCGCCAGCACATCGAGCCTCCACAGCGGTCGCTCGTGGTCGAGGCGCCGGGCGAGGATCTCGCCGGCGGCGAGCCGGAAGCCCTCCTCGTCGAGCGGCGCGCCGGCGCCAGCCTGGGCGACGTGCCAGCTGAGATCCGGGGCCGCCTCGACCCAGCTCGGCTGACCGTGGCGGGGGAGCTCGACCCGCTGGCGCAGCCGGGGAAAGCTCGCGATCCGCTCGCCCACCCGATCCCGGAGGACGGCGGGGTCGAGGCCCGCTCCGCCGGCGTCGGGGGCGAGCACCAAAAGCTTGCCGGTGTGCCCCTTTATCGCCACCGATTCGAGGCGAAGGATCTGGGCGTCATCGACGCTGAGGGGCTCGGGGGCGGAGCCGTTCATGCCTGTCCACATCCTGCCGTTTTCTTCCGGGCTTGGCGGGTAGGCGGGTGCTGGAGGAGAAATACCGCCCGCCAGGGGACAGGGGGCAACAGCAATTGCGAGGAGAGAGGGCCGGGGCTGGCGCCCCGGCCCTCATTTATGCGTCGTCTTTTAGGCGCGCCGGCTAGTTGATGTAGCCATCTTCCTGCAGGTACTGGGTGGCGACATCGGCCGGATCCTGCTTGTCGATGTCGACGCGAGCATTGAGCTCCTGCATCACTGGGAGGGTGAGGCCCTCCTGCACCTTCTCGATCGTCGCCTGATAGTCGGGCCCGGCCTCATCGACCGTTTTCTGATCGGTGATGAAGATCGGGTTCGCGGCGGGGAAAATTCCCTTGTCGTCCTCGAGCAGGGTGTACTTGTCCGGGTTGGCGGACAGCTGCGCGTCCGAGGTGAAGACGATCGAGAGGTCGGCCTGGCCCTGGTCGAGGACCGTGTAGCGAAGCCCGATGTCCACCGGGTTGAACGACTTGAACTGGAGCCCGTAGACGTCCTCGAGGCCGACCAGGCAGTCGACCCGCTGACGGCACTCGGGCGAGCCGTACAGGGTCAGGTCCTGCGACTTGCCCGAGAGGTCCGAGATCTTCTCCACTCCGAGTTCGTCGGCCTTGGTGGTGAGTAGTCCGACCGCGTTTGAATCGGCGAAGGGCGCCGGCGCGAACGACGTCAATCCCTCCTTCTCGAACTCGGCCTTGGCCTCATCGGCCGCCTCCTGGGCGTCGACGGGAACCTGGTTCGGCTCCTTGTTGAAGAATGAGGTGAGCGCCGTCGCCGTGTACTCGGGGTAGCCGCTGATCTCGCCGTCCTGGAGAGCCTTGAGAGCGACCACCTCGGACCCGAAGTTGAGGTCGGTGTTGACGTCGTAGCCTGCCGCCTCCAACGCCTGCGCGTAGATGTTGCCGAGGATGAACTCCTCGGTGAAGTTCTTGGAACCCACGGTGATCTGGATTCCCCCGTTGTCCGGATTGGACTCGATCAGGTTCGCGGACTGGTCGCCGCCGTCTCCGTCGTCGTCGTCGTCGCCGCCGCAGGCCGCGACGCCGAGCGCGAGGACGAACGCGGCCAGCAGCGCGAACAGCGCGCGTAGGCGTGAGTCGCTCAGCACGATGATCCTCCCTCTCTCATGGGCGTCCTCATACCGCCCGGGGCGTGATTGCACCTTGCGGATCCTATGCCGCGGCGGGCTCGCGCGCCAGCTTCAGTCCGCGTGGGGTGAGCAGCCACTGGATGCCCGCCAGGGCGAGCTCGAGCGAGAGGGCAAGCAGGGCGACGACGATCGCGCCGGCGAGCACTCCCTCGTCCCCGTAGACGTTGCGGCCGAGGATGAAGTCGCCGAGGGTGCTGACGCCGGCGAGCGAAGCGATCGTGGCGGTGGCGATTATGTTGATCCCGCCCGTCCGCACCCCGCCCATGATCGTCGGCACCGCCAGCGGCAGCTCGATCCGCCGGAGGACCTGGAATCCGCTCATCCCCATCCCGCGGCCGGCCTCGACCGCGTCGCGGTCGACCTGGCGGATGCCGACGAAGGAGTTGGTGAGGATCGGCGGGATCCCGAGCACCGCCAGCGCCAGGGTCACGTTGAGCAGTCCGACGCCGATGAAGGCGGCGACGAAGGCGATCAGCGCCAGCTCCGGGACTGCCCGCCCGGCGTTGCCGAGCGAGACGGCGAACATCTCCCCCTTGCCGAGATGGCCGAGGATCAGCCCGGCCGGGAGGGCGACCGCGATTGCCGCTCCGAGGGCGAGGAAGGTCACCTTCAGGTGCTCCCCGGTGAGCTCGAGGACCTGGTCCGGCCCGCCCACCAGGGTGTCGCCGGTCCTCGCCTCCTGCTGGTGGAGGATGAAGTCGATGGCGTCCCCGAAGAGCCCGAGGAAGCCGAGCTGAATCCCCGCAGCGCTCATGTTCCGGTGAGCCTCGGGACCGTCCGCAGCGTTGCCAGCCGGTGACGCCGCTTCGGTCCTGGCTCCGCCAGGCGCCAAGGAGCGAGCAGCCGTTGGGCGAGCAGCAGCAGGGCGTCGAAGGAGATCGCCATCAGGATCGCGATCCCTCCGGCGATCACGATGTTGGTCTTGAAGGTGAGGTCCGCGTAGATCGGGTCGCCGAGGCCTCCCGCCCCGGCGAAGACCGCCAGTGTCGCGATGGCGACGGTCGAGACCGTGGCGACCCGCAGCCCGGCGATGATCTCGGGCAAGGCCAGCGGTAGCTCGACCCGCCAGAGCAGCTGGTTGTCGGTCATCCCCATCCCGCGGCCGGCGTCCCGGGGCCCGGGTGGGACATTGGCGAGGCCGGCGACGATGTTGCGGTAGATGATCTGCAGTGTGTAGGCGGTGAGGGCGATGATTGCGGTGGTGGTCCCTCGTCCGGTGATCGGCAACAGCAGGAAGAAGAAGGCGATCGAGGGGACGGTGTAGAGGACCCCGGTCGCCCCGGTGAAGGTGGGGACGAGCCAGCGGCGGCGGTGGGAGAGGATCGCCATACCGAAGGCGATCGCGAAGCCGAGCGCCACCGAGACCACGACCAGGACCAGGTGCTCAAGCGTCGGGGTGACATAGCGGTCGAGGTTGTCGGCGGCCCAGCCGAAGCAGAAGGTGCCGTTGTCCTGGACGCAGCCGCTCTCCCCGGCGCGGTTGCGGATCTCGACCTGGCCGATCAAGGGCAGAGCGTTGAGGACCGCGGTCATTCGGCGAGGGGCCTCTCGGCGGCCGGATGCTCCTCGACCTGCGCCTCGGGCGAGGTGAGGAACTCGGAGATGATCTCGACCGAGAGCACTCCCGCGATCCGCCCCTGGGCGTCGGTGACCGGCGCGTATTGGGTCTCGGTCTGCAACAGATCGGAGAGGGCGTCGCGCATGACGTCGTCGAGATCAAGGATCGGCTCGGGGCCGCTGTCGGGGCGAGCCGGCACGGTTTCCTGGGCGAGATCGGCCTCCGAGAGCCAGCCGATCGGGCGGCGCTCGGAGTCGACGACGAGCGCATGGGGGACCTCGGCGCCCTCGAGTTTCGCCCTCACCTCGCTTGTGGGCTGACCGACATAGGCGAGCGGCGCCTGCCAGAGGTCGATGTCGCGGACGCGCATCAGGGAGAGACGCTTCAGGGCGCGGTCGGCGCCGACGAAGTCCTCGACGAAGTCGTCGGCGGGCGACATCAGGAGCTCGGCGGGAGTCGCGTACTGGGCGAGGCGACCACCTTGCTTGAGGATCGCGATCCGGTCGCCCATCTTGATCGCCTCGTCGATGTCATGGGTGACGAAGAGAACGGTCTTCCGGATCTGGGCCTGGAGGCGGAGAAACTCGTTCTGGAGACGCTCGCGGCTGATCGGGTCGATCGCACCGAACGGCTCGTCCATCAACATCACCGGCGGATCGGCGGCGAGCGCCCTGGCGACGCCGACCCGCTGCTGCTGGCCGCCGGAAAGCTGCGCGGGGTAGCGGTCCCGCATCGCGGCCTCGAGCCCGATCAGATCGAGCAGCTCGACCACCCGGCGTTCCACCCGGGCCCGATCCCAGCCGAGCAGCTTCGGCACGGTGGCGATGTTGTCCCCAACGGTGCGATGGGGGAAGAGCCCGATCTGCTGGATCACATAGCCCATCTCCCGCCGAAGCTCGGTCGGGTCGCGCTCGCGGACGGAGGTGTCACCGATCAGGATGTCGCCCTCGGTGATCTCCACCGTGTGGTTGACCATCCGGAGCGCGGTCGTCTTCCCGGAGCCAGAGGGGCCGACCAGCACGCAGATCTCGCCGGCGGGCACCTCGAGGGAGAGCACGCGGATCGCGGGCTCGGTCTGCCCCGGATAGACCTTGGTGACCTCTCGGTAGCTGACCGAGAGGGCCTCCTGCCGCTCGCCCGACGACGACGTCTCCTGGCTGCCGCGGATCGAATCGCCGGGCACGAGCCCGATCCTAGCGCCGCCCGCGTCGGGCCCGGGAGAACTACGGATTCGTTACGCGGATTAATGCCGATGACGCGTGGCTCTCGGCGGGGGAAGATGGGGCTTCATTCGGGGGAGGAATGGAAACCGCTCGCCGCTTCACTCCACGGGCCGCCCTAGGGGGGCGGCCCGTTTTTTATACGCGAGGGCGCTCCGCAGGCGAAGCCGAGGAGCGACCCGTTTCACGGCCAGGAGAGCGCCCCACCTGCGGCGACGGCAGCGCCTCGCCATGAAGCTGGATCAGACTGATCGCCACCAGGGCAATCACCAGTCCCTGAATCGACTCGAGCATGGCGTCGACGGCGACCTCGGAGGCGAGCTCGCCGACGAAGCCGTGGAACAACGCCAGGAGCCCCTGGGCGATGCCCTCGGTTACGAGGATCACCCCGACGACAAGGACGAAGACCGGCCACACCCGCCCCCGGACCAGCCCGGCGCTGCGTCGGAAAGCGTCGCGGACCCCACGGTCCTCGATCTCGATCACCGCGGGGGTGATCGAGAAGTAGGCGAGGACGAGAAGGCCGGGGACGACCAGCAACACCACCCCGATCGCGGCGCCGACCGCGAGCAGCAGGTCGGCCGCGATCAGCCTCACCCAGGCCAGCGCTCCGATAAAGGTCAGTAGCCCCGGGGGGCGACGCCCGAGCCGCCACTGGAGGACCAGGGCGGTGATCACGCCCGCCAGGAGCGCCTCGCCGCCGAGGCTGATCACCACCGTGAACGGAATCGCGAGCAGCTTCAGGTAGTCGCCGAAGCTCTCGAGATGCTCGATTTCGAAGCCGCCGACCGCCGAGTCGATGATCGCCTGGGGGAGGAGGACGACGAGGCCAAGCGGGACCAGCCATATCCAGTGCCGTTTGTAGAGCCGCAGCGCCTCGGTCAGGGTGCCGAGGATCGGGAGCTGAGCGGGACGTTCCTCCGGCGTCATCCGCCGTTCATCAGGTCCGAGAGCGGGTTCGTCGGGATGTGGATCCAGCCCTCGCGGACTGCGCGATCCGCGAGTTCCGCCGGCGGGCCCGCGGTCAGCCCGAGGGCGCTCGAGCGCGCAATCAGGGAGCAGACGAGCGCGTCGAAGGAGTTGTGGTCGGACTCCGCCAGCGCCCGCTGCCGGACGTCCAGGTCTAGCCGTCCCAGGCGCCGCTCGACCTCCCGCAGCAGCTCCGGCAGGCGCGCCGCTCCGGCCCTGCTCTTATAGCCGACCGCGTTGATCCCCCAGGTGCCCAGCGCCGGCGCCGGATAGACCTCGACCAGCTTGCCGGTGCCGGCGCGGTCGATGGGCTCGCCGAGCGCCGCCAGGCGGTCGAGCAGGAAGGCCGCCCGCATCGCGACGACGCCGATCAGGTCGGTGGAGACGCTGAGGGGGCGGCGCACTCCGTCGCTGATCAGCCGGCGGTCGGTTGCGCGGAAGCTGAGGTGAAAGCGATAGGCGTCCTGGTCCTGGCCGCGTCCGGGCCAGCCGAGGCGATCGCGGTGGGCGGCGATCGCGTCGACGAAGTCGTCGGGCCAGCCGAGCGGCGCGTCGATGCCGACCTTGTCCGCCCCGCCGATCATCTCGAGCAGCGCCTCGTCGTCGAGATTCGAGCGCAGCTCGATCACCGTCGCGCGCCTTGGGTCCCAGCCGATCAAGCAAGCGCTGGTGTTCTTCGGCTGGGCGGCGAGGTCGATGCCCAGGGTCCGCATGTCGCGATCGTATTTGCGCGTATCTGCGCCCCGGGCATACGTCGAGCGGTGGAGGAAATTCTGCCGGGCGTCTGGCACTGGACCGCCACCCATCCGAAGATCGGAATCGAGGTCAGCTCGCACTGGGTCCCGCGGGCGGGGGCAGTGTTCGACCCCCTGCTACCGCCGGGCGAGGGCTTGGACGTCTTCCGCGAGCAGACTCCGGATCGGGTGCTGCTCTCGAACCGCCACCACCTTCGCGACTCCGAGGAGTTCGCAGCGAAGCTTGGCTGCAGGATCCTCTGCTCGAGGCCCGGCCTGCACGAGTTCGACGGCGGACCCGTAGTCGAGGCGTTCGACTTCGGCGACGAGGTGGCGCCCGGTATCGAGGCGCTCGACGTCGGCGCGATCTGCCCCGACGAGACGGCGCTGATGCTTCGCGACGCCCGCGCCCTGATGA
Organism: uncultured Solirubrobacterales bacterium; assembly: GCA_963780305.1. Classification (GTDB taxonomy): domain Bacteria; phylum Actinomycetota; class Thermoleophilia; order Solirubrobacterales; family 70-9; genus CAVVYV01. Next base: position 307,397 of record CAWABN010000008.1, on the reverse strand, counting down.
TCGCCGACGGGATCATCCACTACTCCGACCAGCTCCAGTTCGTCCCCGACTGGCTCCTCGGCAACGACCCACAGTCGGTCAAGCTCGGCCTGCGCGACTCGTACTCGCGCCTGCTCGACCGTGACTTCGACAACCTCCTCTTCGCCCACGGCAAGCCGATGATCGGCGGCGGCAAAGAGGCCCTGCGCGGCTTCTGCGCCGCGTAGCTCGTACGCTCCCGCATCCCATGGCGCGCGGCGACCTCGAGATCGGTGACGAAAAGCCGGAAATCGCCGCCGCCGGCGGGGTCGTGTTGCGGCGCGGGGACGACGGCAAGGCCCGGGTGGCCGTGATTCATCGCCCCAAGTACATGGACTGGTCGCTCCCGAAGGGGAAGCTCGAGCAGGGAGAGGGCTGGATGGAGGCCGCGCTGCGGGAGGTGGAGGAGGAGATCCGCTATCGCTGTGAGGCCGGCGACGAACTGCCGCCGGTCTCCTATCTCGATCGCAGGGGCCGCCGGAAGCTGGTCCGCTACTGGATGATGGAGCCGATCGAGGGGCACTTCGAGCCCCATGGCGAGGTCGACGAGCTGCGCTGGCTGACCAGGCGGGAGGCCGACGAGCTGCTCACCTACGAACACGACCGCGAGCTCGTCCGGAAGGCGGTCCGGAAATACCGCTGGCGGAGGCTGCGGGGATTGCTTCCCTCGGCGAGGGCGCCATATCCCGCTTAAGACGTCTTCAGCGCGCCGCCTAAGATGGGCGGAGCAATGGCAGAGCTCCTCGAAAAGGCAACCTTCGCGGCCGGCTGCTTCTGGCAGGTCGAGGTCGAGTTCCGGAACACCGACGGCGTCAAGGACGCTGTGGTCGGCTACATCGGCGGCTCAACCGAGCGGCCGAGCTATGAGGACGTCTGCACGGGCAGGACCGGTCACGCCGAGGCCGTCGAGGTGACCTTCGATCCGGACGAGGTCTCCTACGAGGAGCTGCTCGACGTGTTCTGGGGCCTCCACGATCCCACCCAGGTGAACCGCCAGGGACCGGACGTGGGCACCCAGTACCGGACCGCGGTCTTCTTCCACACTCCCGAGCAGGAGAAGCAGGCGATCGCCTCGCGCGAGCGCGAGCAGGAGAAGCACGACAAGCCAATCGCCACCGAGATCGTTTCCGCTGGCACCTTCTGGCCGGCCGAGGACTACCACCAGCGTTACCTCGAGAAGCGCGGTCTCGCCACCTGCAAGATCTAGCCTCTCGCCAATGGGCGTGCCCGCTCTGCTGATTGGTCTCTGGGGATTGGCGAAGAGCTTCGGTGGTCGTGACGAGCGGCCCTTGGCCGCGCCGGGATCGACGGGCGCGGGGGCGGCCAGCGGGGTGATGGGGCGGATGCGCGCCGGGCTCGAGCAGACTCAGGCCGCCCAGGGGATCGGCGCCCGGATGCAGTGGGGCTCTGCCGGGGGTGGCCGCACCTCGTCGGCAGATGCGATCGGCAAGCTGGAGCGACTGCAGAAGCTGAAGGAGTCGGGAGCGATCACCGACACCGAGTTCGAGCGGGAGAAGGCGAAGATCCTCGCCGAGCAGTAGCGGCCGACCGTGGCTCGTGGCTGTCGGGCCGTCGGTGAGCATCTCCGGATCGATTGGACAGCGGCAGGTCTCTACGCCTGCACCAGCGACGGGGCGCTGCGGTCACGATTGGCTCCGAGAGCTTCGATGTGCCGGTCGACTGCGCGCTTTAGAGGGACCCCGAGCAGTAACCGGCGCATCGAATCCGAGGAAATGCTGGGCGAAGAAGCGCAGCCAGGGCCGGCGCGCACTGGCCCGGCGCTGCAAGCGGAAGGCCCGGCGCTAGCTCCCATCGATAGCCTCGCCGCGTGGTTGCCGGGCCGCCCCGAGGACGCGACGCCGACGTTGTCGTGGTGGGCGCCGGGCTGGCGGGTCTGGTCGCCGCTCGGCAGCTGACCGCCAGCGGCCGCTCGGTGCTGGTGCTCGAGGCGCGGGAGCGGGTCGGCGGCCGCACCGTCAACGCCTCGATCGGGGCCGGCAAGGTGGTCGAGATGGGGGGCCAGTGGGTGGGGCCGACCCAAGATCGGGTGCTGGCGCTGGCGCGGGAGCTGGGAGTGGAGACCTTCCCGACCTACTACGAGGGGCGGAACCTCCTGCAGCTGCGGGGCAAGCTCCGCACCTACAAGGGCACGATCCCGCGGCTCGGGCCGCTTGCGCTGCTCGACATCGACCGGGTGCGCCGGAGGCTGCGCAAGCTCGCCGGCGGCGTCTCGTCGGAGGCGCCCTGGAGCGCCGCCCAAGCGGAGGAGCTCGACTCGCAGACCCTCAACACCTGGATCGCCAGGCGCACCCACACGAAGCGGGCGCGGGCGTTGCTGGAGGTGGCGGTCGGGACGGTGATGGGCACCAGCAGCGCGGAGCAGTCGCTGCTCTCGATGCTCTCCTACGTCAGCTCCGCCGGCAGCTTCGATGCGCTGATCGACACCGAGGGCGGGGCCCAGCAAGACCGCTTCCTGGGTGGCTCGCAGGAGATCTCGATCAAGCTGGCGGCGGCGCTAGGCGACGCGGTGGTGCTCGAGACCCCGGTTCGCGGGATCGCCCAGGACGGGGCGGGTGTGGTGGTCGAGGCGGAGGGGCTGACGGCCAGGGCCCAGCGGGCGATCGTGGCGGTGCCGCCGCCGCTGGCGGCGCGGATCGCCTTCTCGCCCTCGCTCGGCGGCCAGCGCGATCAGCTGCAGCAGCGGATGGCGGGAGGGGCCCTGACCAAGTGCGCGGCGGTCTACCCGGAACCCTTCTGGCGCGAGCGCGGCCTCACCGGCCAGGCGGTCAGCGACGCCGGGCCGATCAGCACCACATTCGACAACTCGCCGCCGGACGGCTCCCCGGGGGTGATGCTCGGGTTCGTCGCTGGGCCAGAGGCGATCCGCCACGCTCGGCGGCCGGAAGCGGAGCGCCAGCGGGTCGTCCTCGACTGCTTCGTGCGCCTCTTCGGGGAGGAGGCCGCGCACCCGGGCATCTACCTGGAGCGGGCCTGGGCGGAGGAGGAGTGGAGCCGCGGCGGACCCGTCTGCTCGCCCGCGCCCGGGGCCCTGAGCGCCTACGGCGAGGCGCTGCGGCGGCCGTCCGGCCGGATCCACTGGGCCGGTGCCGAGACCGCGACCATCTGGTGCGGCTACATGGATGGCGCTGTGCGCTCGGGCGAGCGGGCGGCGGAGGAGGCACTCGACGCCGAGGGCTGGCGCTTATAGTCGGCGCCGCATGGGAGCGGTCAACGAGCTCAGCGAAGCGCGCGACATCGACGTCGCTTTCGCGGGGGCCGCTCGCCAGGCCGAGATGGTGCGGGCGAAGGAGGTCTCGCCCAGGGAGCTGGTCGAGCTCTACCTGGAGCGAATCGAGCGGATCGATCCCGGGCTGAACGCCTACCGCACGGTGTTCGCGGAACGCGCCCTCGCCGAGGCCGACGAGGCCGCGAAGCGGCTGCAGAGCTCAGACGAGGCGCCGCTGCTCGGAGTGGCGGTGGCGATCAAGGACAACGTCGACTATGCGGGCGAGATCACCGCCCACGGGACCGCCGCCTACGGCGCGCCCGCCGCCGAGGACAGCTACGTGGTCAGGAAGCTCCGGGAGGCCGGCGCGATCGTGATCGGGAAGACGAACCTGCCTGAGCTCGCGATCTACGGCTTCACCGAGTCCCCGACCTGGGGCGACACCCGCAACCCCTGGGATCCCTCGCGCACCTGCGGGGGCTCCAGCGGCGGCAGCGGCGTCGCCACCGCGGCCGGGCTATGCGCGATCGCCCACGCCACCGACGGCGCCGGCTCGATCCGATATCCGTCGGCCTACTGCGGCCTCTTCGGGCTCAAGCCCCAGCGCAACCGCGTCTCGCTCACTCCCGACCGGGAGCAATGGCACGGGCTCTCCGTCTCGGGCTGCGTCGCCCGCTCGGTGAGCGACACAGCTCTCTATCTCGACACGATCGGCGGCTCGGCACCCGGTGACTTCGATTCGCCGCCGCCGCACGATCGCCCGCTGGTCGAGGCGGCGAGGACGCCCCCCGGCAAGCTGAGGATCGCCTGCACTACGAAGACGATCCTCCCGGTGCCCAAGGACGATGAGGTGATCGCCGCCTACGAGGAGACGATCGAGCTGCTCCGCTCGCTCGGCCACGAGGTGACCGAGGCGGCCCCGCGATATGGCCCGCTGATCACCGACTTCTATCCGCTCTACTTCCGCGGGATCCGCGACGAGGCGCACAGTCTTCCCCACCCGGAACGGCTCTCGAACCAGACCAAGGGGTTCGTCCGCCTCGGCCGGCTCTACAGCGACCGGCATCTGCGCCGGGTTCGCGAGCGGCAGCCCCGGGCCGCAGCCCGGATCCAGGAGCTCTTTCGGGACTTCGACCTGCTGATCACCCCGGCCACCGCGAAGCTTCCGGTCGAGGTCGGGCATTGGCGCGACAAGGGGGCGCTGAGCACGATCCGGGGGATGTCCAACGTCTATCCCTATGGCGCCGCCTGGAACTACACCGGGCAGCCCGCGGCCGCGATCCCGGCCGGGTTCACCGAGGGCGGCCTGCCGCGCTCGGTGATGGTCGTCGCCCGCCCCAACGACGAGCCGACTCTGATCTCGCTCGCCGCCCAGGTCGAGGCGGAGCGGCCCTGGGCGGACCGCCGGCCCAACCTGGTCTAGGCGCAGGCGGCGCTCAGCCGCGGCTTGCCACCGCCGCGACCGTCTGGGGCGCGATGACCTCGAACTCGTCGCGCTCGGCTGCCATCTCGATCGCGGCCGGGTCGCCGCCCATCTCCGACCAGCGCTCGGTCGCGGTCTCCTGGAAGGCATCCAGGAATTTGTCCGAGTGAAGGGGGTCGTGATGGAAGAGCATCAGCCGGCGGGCGTCGACGCGGTTTGCGAAGGTGAGGGTGTCGGTGAGGCGGGAGTGGCCCCAGCCGACGTGGTCGGGGTACTCGGCATCGGTGTACTGGCAATCGTGGATCAGGAGGTCGGTGTCGCGGGCGAGGTCGTAGCCCGAGATCCACTCCGGCTCCAGTGACTCCAGCGGTGCGCCGAGGCCCGGCTCATGGTCGGAGATGTAGGTGAGGGTGGTACCCGCGTCGGCGATCCGGTAGCCGAGGGTGGGGCCGCGATGGGTGACCGCCTCGGCCCGGATGGTCGCCGGGCCGAGCTCCCACTCGGTCGCGGGGGTGTCGAGGAAGGACATCTCGCAGGGCAGCTCTCGGACCTCGACCGGCGAGAGCGGCGCCGAGATGTAGCGGGCGATCCGCTCCTCGAGCGAGGCCTCGGGTGAGGACGGGCCCCAGATCGTCAGCTCCGAGTCGGAGCGGAAGCAGGGGGCGAAGAACATCAGCCCCTGGATGTGATCGAGGTGGAGGTGGGTGAGGAGGATGTTGACCTTCGGCAGCTTCGCGGCGATCCCCACCCCGAGGCTGCGGATGCCGGTGCCGGCGTCGATGATCAAGGTCGAGCCGTCGGAGAGCTCGAGCTCGACGCAGGAGGTGTTGCCGCCGTAGCGGTTCATCTCCGGTCCCGGCGCCGGGATGGAACCCCGTGCTCCCCAGACTTTGACCTTCATCTCCTGCTCACCTCTCCCGTCCTCCTGCCCGAATCCTCTTCATCTGTCTCGTCCTCCGCCTGAGTGCCTGCCCCGATCCCGGAGTTCTAATCGCTATTCCCGGAATTTGCATCGGTAGGCCAAATGAAGATCATCGCACCTTCCTGACCGCCGTCGGCGACGATCGGTAGGACGCTGGACTCGATCTCGTAGGTATCGCCCCGCACCGAGCGCACGGTGAAGCGTCCGTGGGCCGGCCGCCCCTTGCGCAGGGCCTTGGTGGTCGGGATCTCCTCGATCGGCATCGGCTTGCCGTCGTCGCCGAGGGGGCCAAGCGCCTTGCTCCACTCAGAGGCGGGCATCCGCCCCGATTCCTCGAAGGAGATTCCGAGCAGGGCGCCGGCGGCCTCGTTATAGAACAGAAGGTCTCCGCGCTCGTCGACCAGGAAGGCAGGGGTCGAGAGGCTGGTGAGGAAATTGCGGGCCAGGACCAACTCCAGCGGCTTCTGCTCCATCGGCGGCGATTGTGTCAGGAGGAGGGCACGCAGGTGACGGATGCCACCCGACCAACCGGCGCCCGGGCCGTCGAGCCGGGGTACTGGGAGGGCTGGTCGCCTTTCCATACGGTCGTCGGGCGCCTGGACGCTAGTAGGTTCCGCGACCGTGGTCTACGACGCCGTCGCCGCCCTGCTCCGCCCCCTTGCCTGGTGGGGGAGGCTACGGGTCACCGGGCTGGACCAGGTTCCGGCCGATGGTCCGCTGCTGGTCGCGCCCAACCACGACAGCCAGTGGGACCCCGTCCTCATCGGACTCGCGATCAAGCCCCGCCGCCGCCTTCGCTTCCTCGCTCGGGCCAGCCTCTGGCGGATTCCCGGCCTCGGCCCCCTGCTGTACGCGCTCAACCAGATCCCGATCCGCCGCGGCGCCGGCGACGCCGTCGCCCTGGAGAAGGCGGTCGAGGCCCTGGATGCCGGACAGTCGGTCTGCGTCTTCCCGGAGGGCGGGCTCTCCTGGGGCGAGCGCCTACGCGCCCGCAGCGGCGTCGGCCGGCTGGCGAAATCGTGCCCGGGGGCGCAGGTGGTCCTCTGCGCGGTCGAGGGGTGCGCCGAGTACGTCCGCTTCCCCCGCCGCCCACGCGTGCGGGTGACCTTCTTCAGGCCCGCCGGCGGCGCTCCCGCGCCGGGAGAGGAGGCCCCAGAGCTGGCGACGCGCCTGCTCGATGAGGTCAGAGCATGCGTGCCACCCACCCCGGCTGGCCGCCGGGCGCTCGTGGGGGGACCCCCACGAGTTCAAAAGAGGAGGACTAGGCCTCGAGCTTCCCGATCTTGAAGATCTTCGTCCCACAGTCCGGGCAGGTGCCCTGGATCGCGGGGCGACCGTTCTTCATCGTGACCTGCTGCGGGTCCTGAATTTCGACCTTCTTGCGCTCTTTGACGCAGTAGCCCTCAGCCATAAAGGACCTCCTTTCGAGCCTCGCGTGGCTTACCCGAGGTCTTACCCGTGGATCGTGCCTGGACAACCTTGGCGCGGTCACGCTAGAGCAGTTACCGGACGAGGATGTAAGACGTCCTCAGGAAATGTGCGTATACGCACAAGCACGGGTCCGGCGCGGCCGCGCTCGCCCAAGGTCACCCGGCGCCTCGGCTGGAGAGGCGGCTCGGCGACCCGCGAGCTCTAGGGCTTCGTCTTGCCCGCGGGCGGGGTTGTCGGTGTCGTGGCCGCCGGCGCGGGCGTGGGGGTGGCCGCGGCCGCGGCCTGAGCGACCTGGGTCTTCAGCGCCGCGATCTCGCTCGCGTTCTGGGCCGCCTTCTGCTCGGACGCGGCGACCCTCGAATCGAGCGACTGGATGCTCGAGTTGAGCGCCTTCAGCCGGGCCTGGTCCGCCGTCGCCTGGTTGATCTGTTCCTGGAGTGTCTGAACCTGGGCCTCGAGGTCGTCGAAGTCGTCCTTGGAGGCGCTGTTGGGCGTGGTGATCGCGAGGTAGAGCGCCGCGGCCGCGGCCAGCAGCGCAAGGGCGGTGGCGGCCGCGCCGAAGTAGGTCATCCGCCCCTGCTTGCGCTCGAGCTCGGCCATCCAGCCCTGCACGCCCTCCATTCGCTCCGTCAGATTCGGGTCGGGCGGCTTAGATCCGGCGGCGGTTTCTGTGGCCGCCGACTTAGTGCTCGCGCTTCTTGGGGCCGCCGACATAGTGTTGGCGCCGTTCGGGGCCTTGGTCGCTGCCGCCTCCTTGGTCGCCTGGGAGCCCTCAGTTGCCTTCGCGGCCTCGGTCGTCTTCGTCGCGGGGTCGGTCGCCTTCGAGCGCCTCTGCGGCGGCTTCCACCCCTCGCGCAGAGTCTGGAGGAACCTGCTGCGTCGGGAGCCGTACTCCACGTCAGCCATTGCCGACCATCCTAGAGAGCGCCGGCGATCAAACGTTCCATACCATTCCCTACCCACGGCCCCGCGCCCACGACCAAAGGAGAGCGCAAGATGCCCGAAGCAGTGATCGTCGACACCATCCGCACGCCGATCGGCCGAGCCTTCAAGGGCTCCCTGGCGCAGCTCCGGCCCGACGAGATGGGCGCCTTCGTTATCGACCAGCTGCTCGAGCGCAACCCGGACGTCGAGGCCGCCTCGGTCGAGGACGTCTTCTGCGGTTGCGGGATGCCGCAGGGCCTGCAGGCGTTCAACATCGCCCGGATCATGGTCCTGCTCTCGGAGAAGCTGCCCGAGACGGTCAACGGGGTGACCATGTCCCGCTACTGCGCCTCGAGCCTCGATTCGATCCGCCACGCCGCCAATGCGATCAGGGCCGGGCAGGGCGACACCTACGTCGCCGCCGGGGTCGAGTGGGTGAGCCGCTACAACGAGCGCACCGAGCCCGCCGGTGCCGCCGACCAGAACGAGAAGCTCCAGGGCAAGAACGGCACCCCCAACGCCTACATCGAGATGGGGATCACCGCTGTCAACGTCGCGAAGCGCTACGAGGTCAGCCGTGCCGACATGGACAAGTACGCGCAGCGTTCCCAGGAGCTCGCGGTGAAGTCCCAGGAGGACGGCTTCTTCGACCGCGAGATCGTCCCGGTGAAGGACCACGAGGGCAACGAGGTGGCAAAGGACGACGGCCCCCGTCCCAGCTCGACCCTGGAGAAGCTCGCCGAGCTGCCCGAGGCCTTCGAGGGAGGGGGAGGGGTGACCGCCGGCAACTCCTGCCCGCTCAACGACGGCGCCGCCGCGGCACTAGTCATGTCTGACGAGAAGGCGAAGGAGCTGGGGCTGAGCCCCCGGGCCAAGATCATCACTGCCGCCACCCACGGCATCGAGCCCGAGTACATGGGCGTCGCCCCGATCGGCGCGATCAAGAAGGTGCTCGGCCGCGCCGGGATGAAGATGAGCGATGTCGGCACCGTCGAGCTCAACGAGGCCTTCGCCGCCCAGGTGATCCCGATCATGGCCGAGTGCGACATCCCTCTCGAAAAGCTCAACACTCACGGCGGCGCGATCGCCCTCGGTCACCCGTTCGGGATGACCGGGGCCCGGATCATGGGCACCCTGCTGAACGCGATGGAGACCGACGACCACCAGGTCGGCCTGGAGACGATGTGCGTGGCGGGTGGCCAGGGCGAGGCGATGATCGTCGAGCGCCTCAACTGAGCGCCTGATCCGGCGCTGAACCGAACCGAGCGCGGTCAGCCCGGTTGGAGGCCGAAGGTAGGGTGCCGCGGTCGTGGAGCTGATCCCGACCGCAATCAGCGCCGGCTATGCGGCGGGCCTCAACGCCTACGGGACCGTGCTGCTGCTCGGGCTGCTTGGCAGGGCCGGCTTTGGCGAGGTCCCGGAGGAGCTCACCCGCGACGGGGTGATCATCGGCGCCGGGGTGCTGTACGCGATCGAGTTCGTCACCGACAAGGTCCCCTACATCGATAACGCCTGGGACGTGCTGCACACCGCGATCCGGCCGGCGATCGGCAGCCTGATCGGCGTCTCGTTCGCCGAGCTCGACCAGGTGACTGGGTCGGAGGAGGTCGTGGCTGGGGCCGCAGGTGGCTCCACCGCACTGGTCAGCCACGGGCTGAAGGCGGGGCTGCGGCTCGGGATCAACACCTCCCCCGAGCCATTCTCCAACATCCTCGTCAGCCTCATCGAGGACGGAATCGTCGCCGTGGTGATCGCTCTCGTCCTCAAGGAGCCGCTGCTTGCGCTCGCGATCGTGATCGTGCTGCTCGCGATCGGAATCGGCCTCGTCCTCTTCCTGCGGAAGCGGATCAAGCGGGCGCTGGAGCGCCGGCGGGAGCGGCGACGCGGTCCGCCGAACTCCGAGGCACCGGCGCCGCCGCCCGATCCCGGGCTCTAGGCGCGGAGCCCCTCGAGCAACTCGACCAGCGCCGCCTCGACCTCCTTCCGGGTCGAGGCCGGGTCCTCCGCATTGGCGATCATCAGCGCCGCCTCCGAGAGGGCCGCGAGGAGCAGATGAGATAGGGGCTCGAGCGACAGCGGCCTCAGCACCCCTGCGTCGATCGCGCCGCCGAGCGCCGCACGGGTGAGCCCGAGCCCGTAGCGCTCGTCGATCTCTCGCCATTCGTCCCAGCCGAGGACCGCGGGGGCGTCGATCAGGGCGATCTGCTTCACCGCCGGCTCCTCACAGGCGTCGAGGAAGGAGCGGGTCCCGGCCAGGATCAGCTCCCAGGGATCGGCGACCTCGCCCATTGCGGCGCCGATCCGCTCGATCAGCTCCTCCTCGACCCGCTCGTGGACGGCGCGGAAGAGATCGCGCTTGTCCTCGAAGTGGTGGTAGAGGGCGCCGCGAGTGACCCGGGCGCGGGCGACGATCTCCTCGGTCCCGACCTCGGCGTAGGCGCGCTCGGCGAAGAGGTCCAGCCCGGCCTGGACGAGGGCGTCGCGGGTCGCACGCGCCACCTGATCGCGACGGCTCGGGGGGCGCTCGGCTGTCCTTGCCCTTGGCATACAGCCTGTAGGTTAGATCCGCGGCCAGCGGGACCTGCCGGGATCGTCCCAGAACAACGGACGGGGCCTCCCGCCAGAGGCCCCGTCCGTGCGTCTCCGCTGCCTACGGCTTGGGCGGCTTCGGCGGCTTGGTCGTGTTGCCGTCGCCGCTGCGATCGATGTGCTCGCAGCCCACGAGCACGTCGTTCTTGTCGGCCCTGACGGTGTCGTTCGTCCCGCCGCCGCAGTCGACATTGTCGGCCTTGTTGCCGTCGCCGCGGCTGAACACGAAGTCATCGCCGTCGCCGCCGTTGATCGTGTTCGTGTCGGCGTCCTTACCTCCGTTGAGGAAGTCGTTGCCGGCGTCGCCGTTGAGGGTGTCGTTGCCGGCCTTGCCCCGCAGCGAGTCGTCGCCGAGGCCTCCGTTGAGGGTGTCGTTATCGGCGCCGCCCCAAAGCGAGTCGTTGCCGTCGTCGCCGTTGAGGGTGTCGGTGCCCCGTCCGCCGCTGACGCGGTCGTCCCCGCCGAGCGCGTTGACGGTGTCATTGCCTTTCTTGCCGATGATCTTGTCCGGCCCCCCGCTGCCGGTGATGTTGTCGTTGCCTTGCGTCCCGAGCATCGTCGCCGCCATCGCCACCGCGGCGAAGACGAGCGCCGCACCTAGTGCGACCCCGAGAACCGTTCCAAGCGTCTGTCTTCTCATCGAGCCTCCTTGTTGAGCATTTCTTTACCGGCCCGCCTCAGACGGGCGCTCTACCGCGTAAGCGCCGCCCGTTCTGGAGAGGTTACGGGCGCCCATCAAACAGCTCTCGCCCGCCGGGCTAGTCCTCGAACAGGGCGTAGCCGTACTCGCCGCGCTTGTAGGCGAGCTTGGCGATCGCGACCATCCGCTCGTCGTCGTTCAACTCGATCTGCTCGAAGCGGCCGCGGACTCGGTGCGCCGCCCGGGAGCAGAAGGTGTCGGCGATGTAGCGCTCCTGGCCCGACGGCTCCACGCCCTGGTCCTCGAAGGTCTGGCTGACCCGGGAGAGGACGGCGATCTGCCCGTAGATGTCGGCGATGTTGTCGGCCAGGCGCTTCTGCTGGAACTGGCGCTCGATGATCCCCTTCTTGTGCTCGCGCAGCAGCGACTCGGTGTACCCGCGCAGCTGCTTGACCTGGTCGGAGACCGAGTCGGCGTGGTCCTTGAGCTCCTCGTGGGCCATCGTGATTCGGTCGGGACGGACCTCGCGCTGGATCCGCTCGCTGGCATATTCGACCAGGAGGCCGATCGAGCGGATCGGGTCGGACAGCTCGAGCTCACCGAGCTCGGAGAGCTTCTCGCCCACCGGCTTGATGCCGCCGAGGGTGATGAAGGCCCGGAGGACGTCGTTGGCCCCCTCGAAGATCGGATAGATGCGGGTGTCGCGGACCACCTTCTCGTAGGGGAAGTCCCGCAGGTAGCCCTCGCCCCCCGCCAGCTGCAGCGAGCGGTTGACCGCGTACCAGAGGAACTCCGTCCCCGAGACCTTGCAGATCGCCGACTCGAGCGAGTAGTCGGGGACGCCGGCGTCGACCAGTCCACAGGTCAGGTAGCACATCGACTCCAGCCCGAAGAGGTAGGAGACCATCCAGCCGACCTTGTCCTGGACCAGCTCGAAGTTGGCCAGGGGCTGGCCGAACTGCTGGCGCTCCTTGACGTGGTCGATGGTCAGGTCGAGGAGCTTCTTGGCCCCCCCGACCGAACCGGTGCCGAGGCCGATCCGCCCGTTGTTGAGGATCTGCATCGCCACCCGGAAGCCCTCGCCGGGCTCGCCCAGCACGTTCTCGGCCGGCACCTTGACGTCCTTGAAATAGAGCCGGCGGAGGTCGTTGGCCTGCAGCCCCATCGTCTCGTAGCGCTCCCCGACCTCGAGCCCCTTCATCCCTTTCTCCACCAGGAGGGCGATGTGCCTGTCCTCGCCGTTGACCTCGGCCCGGGCGAAGGTCGTGATCACGTCGGCGCGGGAGCCGTTGCCGATGAACCGCTTCTCGCCGTTCAAGACCCAGGAGCCGTCGGGCTGCTGGACCGCCCGCGAGCGGACGTGGTAGGCGTCGGAGCCCGCCTCGGGCTCGGTGAGGGCGAAGGCCGCGAGCTTCTTGCCGAGCACGAGGTCGGGCAGGAAGCGCTCCTTCTGCTCGTCGGAGCCGAACAGCGAGATCCCCTTGTAGCCGATCGACTGATGGACGCCGAGGACGATCGCCAGGGTCGCGTCGATCTGGCCGATCGTCTCGAAGACGCGGGCATAGCCGGTCTGTGAGAGGCCCTGGCCTCCGTAGCGCTCGTCCACGTAGAGCCCCAGCGCCCCGATCTCGCCGAGGTCGCGGAGGATCCGATCCGGGATCCAGCGCTCCTCCTCGGCCCGGCGCGGGTCGTAGTGCTCGGCGCAGTACTCGCGGATACGCGCGTTCAGGGCCTTGATCCGGGCCTGCTCCTCGGCGTCGGGGGTGGGCCAGGGGAAGACCAGCTCCTCGTGGATCTCGCCGAGGAACAGCGACTTGGTGAACGAGGAGACCCCCTCCTTGGCCTCCGGCTCGCGCGGGATCGCTTCCCTGACGGCCACCGGGTCAGCCTACCCCGCACTCGACGGTCTAGGGTCGCCGAGGTGACCCGAGCCCGGCTGGCCATCATCGCCGCCCTCTGCGCGGGCCTGGGCATTGCGTCCTGCGGCGGGAGCGAGGAACCCAGGCCGGTCGACCCCGAGGCCCTGCTCGATTCCGCCTTCAGCCAGCCGGTCAGCAGCGCGGTCACCAGGATTGACTTCGTCGCCGGCGCCGAGGCGGTGCCGTCGCTCTCGGTACCGGTGAGCCTCTCACTGGAGGGGCCCTACGTGAGCGGGGGCGGGGGGCGGATCCCGAGCGCCGACTGGAAGCTCGAGGCGGAGGTGGCCGGATTCGGGGTCGACGGCGAGTTGGTCTCCACCGGCGACAACGTCTATCTCAGTGTCTTCGGCGACAACTACCAGCTGGGGCGCGCGGCGGTGGCGGCGCGGCGGGAGGCGCTCTCCGATCCCGGGCTCGATCCGAGGTCGTGGTTCGGGCCGGCCACCTACGAGGGCGACGAGGAGGTCGAGGGCACCGCGACGGCGCGGATCGATGCGCCGTTGCGCGGTGCCCGGCTGGCGGCAGACCTCGAAGGGCTCGGCGGCCGTCTCGGCCTGCCGCCGGTGCGTCCGCCGATCGAGCGCGGGACGATCCAGGCCTGGATCGGGATCGACGACGGGCTCGTCCGGGAGCTGCGGATCGACGCCGGCGAGGATCTGGCGGCGGACGTGGTCCTCAGCGAGGTCGGCGAGCCCCAGGAGATCACGATTCCCGCGGGCGGCGGGTTCAAGCCGATCGGCAATCTGCTATCGAGCCTGCAAGAGCTGGGCGTTTCCCCATAGATTTGGGGGCATGGAAGGCCGGGGACGCAGCCCCGAGGAGCGCCAGGCGGCAGCCGAGGCCCGGGCCCGTGCCCGCGAGGGGCGGCCCGAGCCCGGCGACGAGGAAGTGCTGGAGACACCGAGCCACAGGCCCGGGCCGATGAGCCGCTACGGCGGCGGCGACGTCTTTGCCCGGCGCCGCCTGATCGCGATCGGCGCGGCGATCGTCGTCGTCATCCTCCTCTTCCTCCTGATCGTCGGCTGCTAGCCGCTAGCCGAGCTCCTCGTCGAGGAGATCGGCGATCAGGCGGGCAAGCGCCAGGGAAGATGTAGCCGCGGGGGAGGGGGCGTTGCGGACGTGGAGCGCCCGCTCGGTTCGGTGGACGACGAAGTCGTCGACGAGGGTGCCGTCGCGGCGCATCGCCTGGGCGCGGACGCCGGAGGGGCCGGGCTCAAAATCGGAGGGGTCCAATCCCGGGACCACGCGCGCCGCCTCGCGGACGAAGGCGCCCCGGCTGAGCGCGTGCCGGAGCTCGCCGAGCGCCGCCCGGCGGTGCCGGATCGCCAGCCGCCAGGAGCCGGGATAGGCGAAGCCCCCCACCATCATTGCCGTTGGGCCCAGCAGCACCTCGCCGCCGATCGTCCGCGTCAGGTGGGGGCCGAGGAAGGGAAGCTCGGGGTCGGGGACCGGGTAGACACTGGCGCGGACCAGCTCGCGGTGCTCGGCCCGCAGCCGCAGGTAGGCGCCCCGGAAGGGGACGATTCGCGGCTCCCGCGGCGCGCCTGCGGCGATCGCGAGGCGGTCGGAGCGGCGCCCGCCGCAGCAGACCGCAAACCGGGCGCGGGTCTCCCCTCCGTCGTGACGGAGCAGGATCGAGTCGGCGCCGGACGAGAACCCTTCGACCCCGGAGCCAAGCGCGACCTCGCCGCCGGCCCCGCGGATCTCACCGGCGAGCGCCTCCGCGACGGCGACGAAGTCAACCACCCCGGTGTTTGGCGAGTGGAGCCCGGCGAGGCCGCGCGCGTGGGGCTCGATCCCAGCGATCTCATCGGCGCTGATCCGCCGCAGCCCCGGCACCCCATTGGCGCGGCCGCGGCGCTCGAGCTCGTCGAGTCGGGGCAGCTCCTCCTCAGAGGTGGCGACGATCAGCTTGCCGTCCCGGCGCGCCTCGATCCGCCGCTCCTCGCAGAAGGCGTACAGCTCCCGGGCGCCCTCGACGCAGAGCCGCGCCTTCAGGGAGCCGGGCTCGTAGTAGATCCCGGCGTGGATAACCCCGCTCGTCTCGCCGGTCTGGCCGCTCGCGATCTCGGCCTCACGCTCGAGCACCACCAGGCTGAGGTCCGGGTGCCGGCGGAGTAGCTCGCGGGCGACGGCAAGCCCGACGATCCCGGCGCCGACCACGGCGACCTCAGATTCGCGTCGCGGCTCGCCCACGCCTGCGATCCTACGGCGGTCGATGGCCCTCCCCCTGAAGCCCCCGATCAAGCCGCAGCTGGCGCTGTCGCGGAAGGAGCTCCCCGAGGGGAACGAGTGGGTGTACGAGCCGAAGTACGACGGCTTCCGGGCACTCGCCTTCGTCGATGGAAAGGACCTCTACCTGCAGTCCCGGGGTGGGCGCCCGCTGCTGCGCTACTTCCCCGAGCTCGAGTTCCCCGAGGGCCGCTACGTGCTCGACGGCGAGCTGGTGATCCTCGACAGCGAGGGTCGGGAGGAGTTCGACGCCCTCCAGAACCGGCTCCATCCCGCTGAGTCGAGGGTGCGGATGCTGGCCGAGAAGACCCCTGCCCGCTTTCGAGCCTTTGACCTCCTTGCGCAGGACCGCTCGAAGCTGACCGGGAAGCCGTTCGAGGAGCGACGGGCGGCGCTCGAGGAGCTGATCGCCGAAGCGCCGGGCCGCAAGAAGAGCGCCTCTGGATCGGTGGAGCTGACGCCGCTGACCAAATCGGCGAAGACCGCAGAGCCGTGGCTGGTGGGAGGCGAGGGGGTAATCGCCAAGCAGCTCGACGCCGTCTACAAGCCGGGAGAGCGCAAGGGCATGGTCAAGGTGAAGCGGGTGCGGACGATCGACTGCGTGATCGTCGGCTGGAGGCCGGGAAAGGAGGAGGGGACGGTCGGTTCGCTGATCCTCGGGCTCTACGACCGCAACGGTGAGCTCCACCCAATCGGCCACACCTCGGGCCTGAAGGCGAAGGAGAAGCGTGAGCTGGTGAAGACGCTGAAGCCATACGAGACCGGCGAGCGCGGCAGCGGCGACCCAAGTCGCTGGGACGCCGACCGCGATCTCGAGTGGTTCTCGCTCCGGCCCGAGCTCGTGGTCGAAGTGACCTACGACCACACGAGCGGCGGCCGGATCCGCCACGGCTCCAAGATCGTTCGCTGGCGCGACGACAAGGACCCGAGGTCCTGCTCGCTCGACCAGCTGGTTTAGGGCGCTCCGTCGCCCCAAACGGCAGTGGCGGTAGCCCCACTTTCGGTTAAGTAGCCCGACTATTAGGCATAGACGCCCGCTGGGGCCGTCGCTAGAGTCGCGCCTGTCCACGCAGCCGACCCGACACAGAGGATCAAACGGAGCTACATCGCCGGAGCCGGCGTCAGCGGAGGCTTGCTCGCGGGCGCCGCAATCGTCTTCATCTCTCTCGTCGGGTTGGTGTCCTTCCAGCTATGGCCGCAATCACGCGACGGCGCCGACGCGCTAGTCGCCGAGCTTGACCTCGCCCCGGGTGGCGACACCTCCGGAGGCTCGGTGGCGGAGCCGTCCTCGACCTCATCGCCGCCATTGGCGCCGCAGGCGACGGGGGTAGGACCGGGGCCTGGGCCGACCGGCGCCAAGGGTGGGAATCAGAACGCCGGCAAACATGGCAATCCGGGCAAGGGGGGCAAGGCGGCGAAGGCCAGCACCCAGGCGAACGTGGTCCCGCCTGCGACCACCTCCCCCGGCCCCTCGACGCCGCAGCCGGCGACGCCCGCGGCCAGGTCGGGTAACGGAGACGGGTCGAGCGCCGCCTCGGGAGGCGCGACTCGCGGGGGTTCGAGCAGCGGGCACTCCTCCTATCCGAAGCACTCAAAGCACTCAACTTCGAAGCACTCGACCTCGAAGCACTCGACTCGAGCATGAGGCAATGGGCAAGGGGCGGGGCGTGGCAACGGTCACTCGACCGGCTCGGGACCACACGGGCGGTAGCCGGCCGGTCGCAGCGCTGAGTGGGCGTAAAAGGGTGGAAGGGGGAGTGCGCTAGCTGAGCGGCGAGGCGGCTCGCAACAGGTAGGGCCAGACGTGGACCTCCCAGTCGCCGAGGCCAGCAGCATCGGGATCGCCATCACTTCTTGCGCGCCGGGCTCCCCCTCTTTGAGGCTGACCTCTTCTTTGCGGTTGGCTTTTCTTCCTTCGCTCGGCTCGGCTGTACCCGCCTCGGTTCGCCGCGCTGCTTGGCGAAGTGGGGAGGCCAGGGGGCGTCGCCGAGCCCCTCCTCCTCGTCGCGCCGGGCCAGCTCGAGCAGCTGCTCGAGCGATCCGGCGTGATCGTCGATGTCGGCCGACGGGTCCCCCCTCCTCTTCACCCGCGCGGGGACGGTGTCAAGGCGGAGCTCGGCCGGGTCGACATCGGGGACTTCGTCCCAGTCGATCGGGCAGCAGACCCGGGCATCCGGAACCGGGCGGACCGAGTAGCCCGAGGCGATCGTCCGGTCCCGGGCGTTCTGGTTGTAATCGACGAAGACGCCGTGCCGCTCCTCCTTCCACCACTTGCTGGTGGCCCGCTTCGGCTCCCTCCTTTCCACCTCCCGCGCCAGCGCAAGCGCCGCCCGTCGCACCTCTGTGTAGTCCCAGCGCGGCTCGATCCGGACGTTGACGTGAATACCCCGGGACCCCGAGGTCTTCGGAAATCCACGGAGCCCGTGCTCCTCGAGGACGTCCCGGACGCAGAGCGCCACCTTGCGAACGGTGTTCCAGCGCACCCCTGGCGTTGGGTCGAGGTCGACTCGGAGCTCGTCCGGGCAATCCAGGTCGGCCCGCCGGACCGGGTGCGGGTTGAAGTCGATCACCCCGAGGTTGACCGCCCAGACCAGGTGCGCCGCGTCGTTGACGACCAGCTCGGTCGCCGTGCGCCCGCTGGGGAAGGTGAAGGTGGCGGTTTGCAGCCACTTCGGCCTCCCCTTCTCGGGCACCCGCTTCTGGAAGAAGAACTCGCCGCCTGCGCCGTTGACGAACCGCTTCATCGTCCCCGGCCGCTCGCGGAGCTGGTTGACGGCGGCGTCGGCGACCTCGAGGTAGTAGTTGGCGAGGTCGAGCTTGGTGAAGCCCGGTGTCTCGAAGAAGACCTTGTCCGGGCTGGAGAGGCGAACCTCCCGCCCGGCCGCCTCGATCGTCGTGTAGTTCCCCTTCGCCACGTGCACATCTTCGACGACCGGCGCGATCGGCCGCCACGCCGCCCGCGCTGATTGAATCGTGGTGTGGAGGAGGAGAGGTGAGCGCGAGGACGCGGCGGGTCGCCTCGATCGCGCTCGTGGTCATCGGCTGCGTCCTGGCGCTCGCCGGCGGCGTGGCGTACTACGCGCGCGAGCAGATCTTCGACTCTGACGCCTTCGCCGACAACGCCGCCGAGACCCTCAAGGACGATCAGGTGCAGCAGGCGCTCGCCGACCCGATCGTCGATCAGGCGATCGACAGGGGGCCGGATGCGCTGATCAACGCCCGCCCCCTGCTGCTCTCCGCAACCGAGGGTGTCCTCGCCAGCACCCCCTTCCGCTCGGTGTTTCGGAAAGGGGCGCGCAAGGTGCACAAGGCGGTCTTCAGCAAGGACCGTGACGAGATCGCCCTCACGGTCGCCAACGCCGACGTTCTCGTCGCCGACGCGGTCTCCGCCAAGTCGCCGAAGCTCGGGGCGAAGATCCCCAGGAGCGTCGGCGACCGCCTGGTGGAGCTGACCGAGAGCAACGCGCTGCTCACCGTGGTCCGGGTCTCCGAGGACGTGCGTTTCTTCGGTCTCCTCCTACCCCTGGTGGCGCTCCTCTGTCTCGCCGGCTCGGTCGTCGTCGCGGTCGACCGCCGCCAGGCGCTCCTGGTCGCCTCCTCGGCGGTCGCGGTGGCGGCGATGATCGGCTTCTTCGGGTTCCTGATCGCGAGGGCGGTCGTTCTCTCCCAGTTCGAAGATGAGACCGTCCACCTCGCGGTCGCCGCGGTCTGGGAGGCGTTCTTCGGCGGCCTTCGCGCCTGGATCCTCGGGCTCGGCTTCTTCGCGATCCTCCTCGCCTCGGCGGCGGCGATGGCCCGCGAGCGGGACCCGGTGGTGCCGGCCCGCCGCGCCCTGGGCTTCGCAACCAGGACCCCGGCGACCAACTGGGCGCGGGCGGGCCGGGCGGTTGCGATCGGCGCGGTCAGCCTCCTCTTCGTCCTCCAGCCGACCCTGGCTCTCCAGATCGTCGCCGTGGTGATCGGCGCCTACGGGCTTTTCTTCGCCGCCTGCGAACTGCTCGGGATGATCGCGCCGCCGCCGGAGGTGCGGGAGCGGAAGCCCCGGGCCACGCCGCCGCTCCGGGTGGTGGTCGGCAGCGCCGCGCTGCTGGCGGTGCTGGTGGTCGCGGTCGTCGTCCTCGTCAGCGGCGGCGACGAGGGCAAGCGCGAGATCTCCCGCCCGTCCGGCCCGGTGGTCAACTGCAACGGCTTCTCCCAGCTCTGCGACCGGCCCCTGAACGAGGTCGCCTTCCCCGCCGCCCACAACGCGATGTCCGCGGCCGAGCTGCCCGGCTGGTACCAGCCGAACCAACGGAACGACATCCGCGAGCAGCTCGACGACGGGATCAGAGCGTTCCTGATCGACAGCCACTATGGGGTCAAACGGCCGAGCGGCCCGGTCCTCACCGACCTCGAGCGGGAGGGGACCAGCAAGGTGCTCGAGGGAGTGACCGCCCAGTTGGGGCCCGAGGCCGCGGCCGCCTTCCAGTCGATCCAGGCCCAGTACGCCCACCGCGGCGGCGAGGGGAAGACCGGCTCCTACTTCTGCCACATCGTCTGCGAGCTCGGATCGATCGCGATGGTGAAGACCCTGGGCTGGTTCCGCGACTTCCTCCAGAGCCACCCGGACGAGTTCCTGATCCTCTTCATCGAGGACAAGGTCTCGCCCACCGACACCGCGACCGCCTTCGAGAAGAGCGGGATCCTCCCCTACGCCTACATCCACAAGCCCGGCGAGGCCCTCCCGACGCTGAGGGAGCTGATCGAGTCCGACAAGCGGCTGTTCGTGATGGCCGAGGTCGACTCGGGCGAGGGCGCGATCCCCTGGTACCACCAGGGCTTTGAGCTGGCGATGGAGACCCCGTATACGTTCGGCTCCGCCGGCGAGCTGGCGAGCCCGGCGAGCTGCGTCAAGAACCGGGGCGGGGTCGGGAAGCCGCTGTTCCAGCTCAACCATTGGGTGGAGAAGCTGCCGCGTTCGCCGAGCACCGCCGAGAAGGTCAACGACCTCGACTTCCTGCTCGACCGAGCTCGGCGCTGCGGAAAGCTCCGCAACGACGCCCTGCCCAATATCGTCGCGGTCGACTACTACAACAAGGGCGACGTGGTCGACGCCGCCGAGGTCCTCAACGGGCTGCCGCCGGAGGAGAAGCCGAGCTACCGGACCACCGACTAGATGGAGAAGCTGGAGACGATCACCTATGAGGTGACCGGAGCCGTCGCCCGGATCACCCTGAACCGTCCCGATCGCGGCAACGGGATCACCCTGGAGATGCCGCGGGAGCTGGCTGCGTGCGTCGAGCGGGCCAACCTCGATCCCGCCGTCCACGTGATCGCCCTCGCCGGCAACGGCAGCGGCTTTTGCGGCGGTTACGACCTGGTCGCCTCGGCGGAGGGAAGGATGGAGGGGGTGGCGAGCCCCGATGCTCCCGAGGGGTCCCCGCTCGATCCGCTGGTCCAGATGCGCAACCACGACCCCGAGGGCACCTGGGACCCGGTGGTCGACTTCCAGATGATGAGCCGGAACGTCCGCGGCTTCATGAGCCTCTTCCACTCCGAGAAGCCGGTGGTCTGCAAGATCCACGGCTACTGCGTCGCCGGTGGCACCGACATGGCGCTCTGCTCGGACCTGGTCGTCGCCGAGGACGAGGCGAAGATCGGCTACCCGCCGGCCCGGGTATGGGGGGTGCCGACGACGGCGATGTGGGCCTTCCGGATCGGTCCCGCGCGGGCGAAGCGGATGCTGCTCACCGGCGACAGCATCGACGGCACCACCGCGGCCGAGTGGGGGCTGGCGACCGAGGCTGCCCCCGCGGACGAGCTCGACCGGCGATTCGAGGACCTGCTCGAGCGGATCGCCCTGATCCCGGTGAACCAGCTGGTCATGCACAAGCTGCTCATCAACCAGGCGCTCTACGCGCAGGGACTGCACGCGACCCAGGTGCTCGGCACCTTCTTCGACGGAATCGCAAGGCACACCGAGGAGGGCTTCGGCTTCCAGCAGCGGGCGGCGGAGGCCGGCTTCAAGGAGGCGGTGCGGGAGCGCGACGAGCCTTTCGAGGACTTCGGCCGCTAGCCCGCTGCGATACTGCCGCGGCGATGAACCACGAGATCACCGCCGAGGCGATCGCCGAGTGGCTGCCGGGGACCTTCCCCGGCGACATGGCGATCGAGCCGGTCGAGATCACCGACGAGCTCGCCACCGGCCGGATGGTGGTCGACAAGCGCCACCTGCACCCCGGCGGCTTCGTCCACGGCGGTGTCTGGACGGCGCTCGCAGACTCGGTCGCCGCCTGGGCGACCTTTCGCAACATGCCGCCGAACCACGACTTCACCACGATCGAGCTGAAGCTGAACGTCTTCGGTCCCGCGCAGCTCGGCGACGAGCTGATCTGCAAGGCCCGGCCCCTCCACATCGGACGCAGCACCGCGGTGATCGAGGCCCGGGTCCTCAACGGCGAGAAGCTCGTCGCCAATCTGGTCGTCACCCAGTTCGTCCTCCCCGGCCGCGACCCGCGCGCCGAGCGGCCCGCCCCGGGCGACTATCCCCCGGGGGACTAGGCCGACATGACACTTGCGCGGCAGCGACGCCGGAGCTAGGGTCGGACTGCCCGGGAGTTACAGAAGGAGGTTCGATATGGGCGAGAACGCCGATGCTGTCAAGGCCCGCTGGGACGACTTTGGCAAGGGCGATCTCGATGGCGCGGTCTCGACCACGAGCGAGGACGCGGAGATTGTGATGCCGGAGACCCTGCCCTGGGGTGGCACCTACAGGGGCCCCGACGGATTCAAGGAGATGATCCAGAAGTTCCTATCCAACTTCGAGTCGGTCGATCCGAAGCCGACCGCTTTCCTCGAGGCCGACGACGGTGAGACGGTGATCGTCACGGTCGAGGGGGTGGGCAAGACGAAGGCCGGGAAGGAGCTCAGCGGCCGCTCGGTTTGGCTCTACAAGGTGAAGGACGGCCAGCTCATCGGGGCCGAGTTCTTCGGTGACACGGCCCAAGCCCGGGACGCGGTCTCATAAACGGGTCGCTCCTCTGACATCAAACGGGTCGCTCGTTACGGAGCGCCCGCGCAGCATCGGAGCGCCCTCGCATCTAGGGCACCCGGTGGATCTCGAACAGGTTGGTGCCCAGCTCCTGCGCGGGTAGCCCGGCGGTGACCGCGACCAGGTCGCCGGAGGAGGCGATCCCCTGCTCGCGGGCGAGGCGGGCACAGTCGTCGAGCAGCCGCCGAAGGCTGGTCCACTCCTCGGCGATCGTGGCGCGGACGCCGAACAGCAGGTTCATCCGACGGACCGTCTCGATCCGCGCCGACACCGCCAGCACCGGCATCCGAGGCCGGTAGGCGGAGACCAGCCGCGCGGTGCGGCCAGACGTCGTGGGGACGACGATCGCCGCCAGGTTCAACCGGTAGGAGGCGGCGACGGCCACCTGGGTGACCGCCTCGGCGACGTCGTGCTCGCGCTCCTCGACCCGGGTGAAGACCCACTCCCGGTAGGGCAACCGCTGTTCGGTGGTGCGGGCGATCCGGTCCATCACACGCACCGCCTCCACCGGGTACTCCCCGACCGCCGTCTCCTCGGAGAGCATCACCGCGTCGGTGCCGTCGTAGATCGCATTGGCGACGTCGGTGACCTCGGCCCGGGTGGGATGGGAGGCGCGGACCATCGTCGCCAGCATCTGGGTGGCGGTGATCGCCGGCTTCGATGCCTTGCCGGCAAGCTCGATCAGCCGCTTCTGCGTCCCGGGCACCTCCTCGAGCGGCAGCTCGACCCCGAGGTCGCCACGGGCGACCATGATCCCGCTCTCGGCCGCCGCGATGATCTCGGCGGCCCGCTCGGCGGCCTGCGGCTTCTCGATCTTGGCGACCAGGGGAATGTTGGCGCCGCGGGCACTGATCGCGGCGTGCACACGGTCGAGGTCAGCAGGGCGGCGGACGAAGGAGACCGCAAGCAGGTCGACGCCGTTGCGGCAGGCGAAGTCGACCCACTCCTCGTCGGCGTGACCGGTGTCAGGGAGCTCCGCGTCGGCGCCCGGCAGGTTCACCCCCTGGTGGGAGCTGACCGCGCCGCCCGCCTCCACCTCGCAGGTGACATCCGGGTCGGAGACCGAGAGCACCTTGAGCCGAACCCGGCCGTCGGCGAGGAAGACCGGATCCGATTCCTTCACCGCCCGGCTGAAGCCCGGCCACTGCACCGGCAGCCGTTCGGCGTTCCCGGGCGGCCCGTCGGCGGAGCCCGTAAGGACGACGGTCGAGCCGGAGTGGAGCACGGCGACGTCGCCCTCGAGGTCGCCGAGCCGCAGTTTCGGGCCAGGGAGGTCGCCGAGGATGCCGACCTCTCGCCCGGCCCCCTCGGCGGCGTCGCGTATTCGGGCGATGACCTCGGCGTGCTCGTCCGCGGTCGCGTGCGAGAAGCTGAGCCGGAAGACATCGACCCCGGCATCGAGCAGCTCCCGCAGCACCTTCGGCTCGCGGCTGGCGGGGCCGACGGTGGCGACGATCTTCGTCCGGCGGCCGGCGTCGCTCATCGCGCCAACGCCTCGGGCTCGGCCACCAGCTGGGCGATCGACTCGAACACCTCGCGGGCACCGGCCTCCCGCAACTCGGCCGCCCCATAGCCGCCGCTGAGCACGGCGACAGTCTCGAGCCCGGCGCGCTCCGCCGCCTTTACGTCCCAAACGGTGTCGCCGACCATCAGCGCATCGCGCGTCCCCGCCTTCTCCAACGCCGCCTCGACCAGGTCGGGCTCGGGCTTGGTCGCCTCCACGTCGGCGGAGGTGGTCCAGGCGTCGACCACCTCCCGAGCCTCGAGCAGGTCGAGGTAATGGTCGACCTCTTCGTCCTTCGCCGAGGAGGCGAGGACGATCGTCCGCTCGCGCTCGCGCAGGTCGCCGATCAGCTCCTTCGCTCCCTCGAAGGGCTCGACCTCGTCGATCAGCTCCATGTAAAGCGGCCCCTCGGCGCCGCGGATCTCGTCGCCGTGCTCCTCCTCCACCTCGCGCCCCGCCAGCGCCTCGACCAGCTGGTCGCCGCCCATCCCGATCGATCGATGGATCCGCCAGATCGGCAGCACCACTCCATGTCGGCGGAAGGCCCGGTACCAGGCGAGCGCGTGCTGGTAGTTGGTGTCGACCAGGGTGCCGTCGATGTCGAGGATCATCGCCTTCGCCATCTCAGGCACCCGGTTGCTCCGCCGTCGGCGCGGTCACAGGGCCGTGCGGCGCCTCGTCGGGCGCCGGGGGGCGCTCCTCCAGCTGCTCGATCATCGGCACCCGCCAGACGACGCTCGCCAGCACCAGGCCAGCCGCCGCCGAGAGCAGAGCGAGGAAGAGCTGGCCGCCGGCGAGCTGGCTGAGCTCGAAGAAGTCGCGCAGGAACGGGACCGCCAGGGCCAGGGCGTAGAGGGCCCCCAGCGCGGCCACCAGGGCCAGCATGTAGCTCTGGATCGCGATGTCCTCGCGGCCGGGTCCGCGCTCGAGCAGGAGGATGAAGCAGAGGCCGAGCACCACCAGGGTGGTGGTCGCCGCGGTCCGGCCCTCCTCCAGTGAGCCGCCGAACATCGTGTCGACCAGGAAGAAGGAGGCGAGCGAGGCGGCGGCGATCGCGAGCCCCGCCGGGACCGCGAACGCGGCCAACGCCCGCAGCAGCCTTCCCCGGTAGAGCGGGCCGTCGCTGGGAGCGAGGGCAAGGACGAAGCTCGGGATCCCGATCGTCAGGAAGGCCGCCAGGGTGAGGTGGCGGGGGAGGAAGGGGAAGGCCCAGCCCGGGATCGCGACGACCGCGATCAAGGCGGCCGCGTAGATGGTCTTGGTGACGTAAAGGCGGCCAAGACGGTGGATGTTGCGGGCGATGCGCCGGCCCTCGGCGACCGCCCGAGGCAGCCGCGAGAACTGGTCCTTGAGCAGGACGATGTCGGCGATTCCCTTGGTGATCTGGCTGCCGGAGCCCATCGCGACCGCGAGGCGGGCGCGCTTCAGCGCCGGGACGTCGTTGACCCCGTCGCCGATCATCGCGGTGAACCGCCCGCGCTCGGCGAGCACCGAGACCAGCGCCTTCTTCTGCTCCGGCCGGATCCGGCAGAAGATCGTGTTCTGCGCCGCCATCCGGCCGAGCGAGACGTGGTCCTCCGGGAGCTCGTCTCCCTCGACCACTCCGGCGTCCGCCGGGACCCCGACCGCGGTCGCGACCGCGGTCACCGTCTGCCGGGCGTCGCCTGAGATCAGCTTCAGGTCCATGTCCTGCTCGCGCATGAACGTAATCGTCTCGCGAGCGTCCGGGCGCAGGGTCTCCTCGAGCACCACCAGCGCCAGGGGGGCGATTGGCGGGGGCGGCTCGGAATAGGGGTCCTCGGGGAGGGTGCCGGTGGCGCGGCCGAAGGCGACCACCCGGCGCCCGTTTCGGGTGTGCTCCTCCAGCGCCTGCTGGAGGGCGGCGGGCAACTCGAGCGCTCCCCGGGCAGCGAGCACGTCGGGGGCGCCGAGGACGTAAGTCTCGCCCCCACGCCGGCCGTAGAGGGTCAGCCCGCTCCACTTCCATTCCGAGGAGAACGGGACCTCGGCGGCCACTCGCTCCCCGGTCGCCGGGTATTGCTGCGCGATCGCCTCGAGGGTTCGGTTGCGCTCGCCCGAGCTGCCGGCGAACCGGGCGAGCGCCTGGTGGGCGTCCCCCGCGTTCGACTGGTCGGCGACCTCCACCGAGACCAGCTTCAGCTCGCCGGTGGTCAGGGTCCCGGTCTTGTCGACGCAGATCGTGTCGACGGCCGCCAGGGCCTCGGTGGCGCTCATCTGCTGGACGAGAGTGTCGAGGCGGGCCAGGCGGACGGCCGCGACCGCCAGGGTGACGCTCATCAGGAGCACCAGGCCCTCCGGGATCAGGGTGATCAATCCGGCGGTCGCCGTCTGCGCCGCCTCGCGGGCCGGCTCGTTACGGGCGTTAAGGGCAAAGATCAGGACCACGGCGAGCGGCAGCATCAGCCAGGTGGTCGCCCGGAGGACGCTGTTCACCTCCTCCTGGAGAGGCGAGGGCGGGTGACGGAAGGCGCGGGCCTCGCCGGCGACCTTCTCGGCGTAGGAGTCCTCGCGGACCGCGTCGACCTCGTAGTAGCCCGATCCTGAGAGCACGAATGACCCCGAGAGCGCCCGCTGGCCAACTCGTTTGCGCACCCCTTCGGCCTCGCCGGTGAGCATCGACTCGTCGAGGGTGAGGCCGCGGGTCTCGGTCACCTCGCCGTCGGCGACCAGCTGGTCGCCCGGCTCCACCCGGATCCAATCGCCGGGCACCACCTCGTCGGCGCGAACCTCGACCACCTTGCCGTCGCGGATGGCCTTCGCCCTCGGGGCGACCAGGAGCGCCAGGCTCTCGAGCGTCTCCTTCGCCTTGATCTCCTGGCGAATCCCTATGTAGCTGTTGAGGATCGCGATGAACCCGAAGAGGGCGTCGGCGAACAGCCCGAACGAGAGGATGACGATGAAGAACACCCCGATGATCGCGTTGAAGAGGGTGAAGACGTTGCCGGCGACGATGCTCGCCACCGAGCGGCTGGAGCGGTTCTCGGGCGGGCCGAGCTTCCGCAGCCGCTTCGCCGCCTCCTTGCTCGAGAGCCCACCCGGATGCCGCTCATCGTTCACCGACGCATTGATAGCGGAGCGGGCCGGTGGGAACCGCGCGGAGGCTCGACCGGGGTCTGGTGGGCGCCCTAGGGGGCGCCGCCCTTGCCCGCGAGCGCCAGTAGAGGGCGGCCGCCTCGTGTTCGAGGCGCAGCCGCCTCGCCTCCAGGGCCTCCTCGTAGAGGCCCGTAGCCTCGCGCTCCTGCTCCACCTCGGTGAGGCGCTTGTGGAGCTGCTCGGCCCGCTTGGCGCGGTGGATCATCTGCTCGGTGGTCATCTCCCGGCTTTGATCGGCTTCAAGCCGGCCGTTTGCCACCCCAGAAAGCACTAATCCGCTGCTTCCAACTAGGCTGCTGATCGATGGCGCTGAAGCTCGGACTGAACCTCGGCTACTGGGGGATCGGCCCCCAGGGGGACGAGGCAGTCGGGTATGTCCAGACCGCCGAGCGCGCCGGTTACGACTCGGTCTGGGCGGCCGAGTCCTACGGCTCGGACGCGGTCAGCGTCCTCGCCTACCTGGCGGGGAAGACCGAGACGATCCAGCTCGGCGCCGCGATCCTCCAGGTGCCGGCTCGGCAGCCGGCGGCGGCGGCGATGGCGGGGGCCACGATCGACGCGCTCTCGGGCGGTCGCTTCATCTTCGGCTTCGGGCCATCGGGGCCCCAGGTGTCGGAGGGCTGGTACGGCGTCCCCTACGAGAAGCCCTGGGGCCGGACCCGCGAGTACGTCGAGATCGTCAAGCAGATCGTCGCCCGGGAGGGGCGGCTCGAGTACGAGGGCAAGCACTTCAAGCTCCCGCTGAAGGAGGGAGAGGGCGTCACCGGCCAGGGCAAGGCGCTGAAGCTGAACTTCCATCCGGTTCGCAGCGAGATCCCGATCTTCCTCGGTGCGATCGGCCGGAAGTCTGTCGAGCTCGCGGCGGAGATCGCCGACGGCTGGATCCCGATCTTCTTCTCCGTCGATGAATGGGAATCGGCCTGGGGCGAGCACATCGAGGCGGGGCTCGCCAAGGGGGGCCGCTCCCGTGAGGAGTTCGAGGTCTCCCCATCGGTTCAGGTGGCGATCGACGGCGACCTGGAGACCGCCCGGAATGTGGTCAAGGCCGGGCTGCTTCTCTACCTCGGAGGGATGGGGTCGAAGAAGACCAACTTCTACGTCGACCTCACCCACCGCTTCGGCTTTGGTGAGGCCGCCGACAAGGTCCAGTCGCTCTACCTGGACGGGAAGAAGGATCAGGCCTACCAGGCGATCCCCGACGAGCTCGTCGACGCCACCTCGATGATCGGCACCGAGGATGAGGTCTCGGAGCGGGTGAGGCGGTTCGCCGACGCGGGCGTCGCCCGCCTGATCGTCTCGCCCGTCCACGGCGCCCCCGATGAGCGGCTCCACACGCTCCAGCGGCTCGCCGACATGGTTGGCGCCGGCTCGCCGGCCTAGTCGATCGCGGCGTGTCCGAGCAGGACATCGAAGTGGTTCGCGACCAGTTCGATGCCGTCAACGAGCGCGACTTCGAGCGGGCGATGGCGCTCTACGCCGACGAGGTGGTGCTGGTCGCCAGGGGGGAGCCGGTTCCGAATCCGGGCACCTACGAGGGGAAGGAGGCTGTCGGGAAGTGGTTTGGCGACTGGTTCCAGGCATTTGGTCGCGACTACCGCTTCACGATCCACGAGGCCCGGGAGCTGGGCGACCTGATCTTCATCCACGCCACCCACGGGGGTAGCGGCCGGGCGAGCGGCGTCGAGGTGCGCGGCGAAAACTCGTACCTCTACCGCGTCGAGGACGGGAAGGTCGCGCGCGTCGAGTTCTACGCCACGCGCTCCGAGGCCCTCGAGGCGGCGGGTGTGGCGGAGTGAATCCGCCGCAAGTCGAATAGATTGCCCGCTCAATCCCGGCCTGCGGCGGGAGCGAATCGGCCTGATGAAGATTGGAGTCCCAAAGGAGACGGCTGAGGGAGAGCGCCGGGTGGCGCTCGTTCCTGACGTGGTCAAGGCGCTGATCGCGAAGGAGATCGAAGTGGCGGTCGAGCCGGGAGCAGGGGAGGGCGCGTCCCACCCTGACGCCGAATACAAGGAGGCTGGGGCGACGCTCGATGGCGACGTCTGGGGCGCAGACGTGGTCCTCAAAGTCAACCCTCCGACCGCCGACGAGGTCGAGCGGCTGAAGCAGGGCCAGGTGCTGATCGGCTTCCTCGAGCCGCTCACCATCCCCGAGCTCGCCCGCTCCCTGGCGGCCAAGGGCGTGACGAGCTTCGCGATGGAGTCGATCCCCCGGATCACCCGAGCCCAGTCGATGGACGCGCTCTCCTCGCAGGCCAACCTGGGTGGCTACATGTCGGTGCTGATCGCCGCTCGCGAGTCGGGCTCGCTGTTCCCGATGATGACCACGGCGGCCGGCACCGTCCCGCCCGCCAAGGTCCTCGTCCTCGGTGCCGGAGTCGCCGGCCTCCAGGCGATCGCCACGGCGAAGCGGCTCGGCGCCGTGGTCACCGGCTTCGACGTGCGCTCGGTGGTGAAGGAGCAGGTCCAGTCGCTCGGCGGCAGGTTCCTCGAGGTGGAAGCAGTGAAGGACGCTGAAGGCGAGGGCGGCTACGCGAGGCCACTCACGGACGAGGAGAACGAGCGTCTGCGCGGTGAGCTCGCCGAAGCCGCCAAGCGCCAGGACGTGATCATTACCACGGCTCAGATCCCCGGCCGGCCGGCGCCGCTCCTGATCACCGCCGACGCCGTGCGCGGGATGGCGCCGGGCTCGGTGATCGTCGATCTCGCTGCCGAGAGCGGCGGGAACGTCGAGGGATCGAAGCCGGGGGAGACGGTGGTCGAGAACGGGGTCAAGGTAATCGGGCCGGCCAACCTCCCGAGTGAGATGGCCCGTAACGCCTCGGCGCTCTACGCCAAGAACCTCCAGAACCTGCTCGAGCTGATCGTCGAGGACGGCCGGCTGAATCTGAACTTCGAGGACGAGATCGTCGCCGGAGCCTGCCTCACCAACAACGGCGAGATCGTCAACGAGCGAGCGAAGGAAGCCGCGGGAGGGAACTGAGAATGGACCTGATCACCGAGATCACGATCTTCGTCCTCGCCGCCTTCGTCGGCTTCGAGGTGATCTCGAAGGTGCCGACCACCCTGCACACGCCGCTGATGTCGCAGACCAACGCGATCCACGGGATCGTGATGCTCGGCGGGCTGATCGTGATCGGCTCCGCCGACGACACCCTCGGGAAGGTGATCGGGGTGATCGCGATCGCCTTC
Source organism: uncultured Solirubrobacterales bacterium (assembly GCA_963780305.1). Lineage (GTDB taxonomy): Bacteria > Actinomycetota > Thermoleophilia > Solirubrobacterales > 70-9 > CAVVYV01. The sequence continues at coordinate 277,234 of CAWABN010000008.1, read as the reverse complement.
GGGACGATCAACATCGTCGGCGGCTTCATGGTCACCGACCGGATGCTGGGGATGTTCCGGGGCCGCGATCGCAAGGAGCAGAAGGAGGAGAAGACCGAGACCAGCACTAATCGGGTCGCTCCTGACGGAGCGCCCTCGGATCAGTCCGACGCCGGCGGGGGGACCGGTCAGTGACTCTCCTCGCGGCGCTGTCGCCCAACAGCGACTTCGTGATCGCCTGCTACATCGTCTCCTTCTCGCTGTTCATCTTCGGGATCAGCCAGGGGACGCACCCGCGGACCGCGCGGCGAGGAAACCTGATCGCGGCGACCGGGATGGCGATCGCGATCGTCACCACGCTCTTCCTCGACGTGATCGGCAACGGGGCCCTGATCGTGATCGGGATCCTGATCGGAACCGCCGTCGGAGCGGTCGCCTCACTCAGGGTCCAGATGACTCAGATGCCGCAGATGGTGGCGCTCTACAACGGCGTCGGCGGCGGTGCGGCGGCCCTGATCTCGTGGTCGGAGTTCCGCCACGCGACGACGGGAGGCGCGGGCATCCCGCTGGAGATCTTCGTGCCGATCCTGTTCTCGACCGTGATCGGCTCCGTTTCGTTCTGGGGCTCGAACATCGCCTTCGGAAAGCTCCAGGACCTGGTGCCCAGCCGGCCGATCCAGCTTCCCTTTCAGCACATCTTCAACGGGGCGCTGCTGGCGGCGATCCTCGCCGGCTGCATCGTTCTCGGGATCGATCACGACTCGCCTTCGCAGGCCCTCTACATCGCCGTCCTGATCGGGGCGGCGGTGCTCGGCAACCTCTTCGTGCTCCCGATCGGCGGGGCGGACATGCCGGTGGTGATCTCGCTGCTCAACGCCTTCACCGGCCTCGCCGCGGCCGCAGCAGGGTTCGCGCTCGACAACGTCGTCCTGATCGTCGCCGGCACCCTGGTCGGCTCCTCGGGAACGATCCTGACGATCGAGATGAGCCGGGCGATGAACCGCTCGATCGGCAACCTGCTCTTCTCCGGCTTCGGCGCGGTCAGTGCCGCCGCGCGGGGAGCGGGAGGAACGTCCGGTTCATTCGATCGGGCCGGAGGACGCGGCGATCAAGCTCGGCTACGCCGACTCGGTCGTCTTCGTCCCCGGCTACGGGATGGCGGTGGCCCAGGCCCAGCACGCGGTCAAGGAGCTCGCCAACGCGCTGGAGAAGCGCGGGGTGCAGGTCAGCTACGCGATCCATCCGGTTGCCGGGCGGATGCCCGGACACATGAACGTGCTCCTCGCGGAGGCGGACGTCCCCTACGAGCAGCTCAAGGAGATGGACGAGATCAATCCCGAGATGCCGCAGATGGACGTCGCCGTGGTGATCGGCGCCAACGACGTCACCAACCCCGCAGCGAAGAACGATCCCAACTCCCCGATCGCGGGGATGCCGATCATCGAGGTGAACCAGGCTCGGGAGGTGATCGTGATCAAGCGCAGCCTCAGCCCCGGCTTCGCCGGGATCGACAACGACCTCTTCTATGAGGACAAGACCTCGATGCTGTTCAGCGACGCCAAGAGCGCCGCGGCGGATATCACGAGCGAGCTCGAGAACCTCTAGTCGCGGCGGCGGAAGCGGGGCAGGGCGAGGCCGATGACGAAGCCGAAGAAGCCTGCGATCAGCAGCGCGATCACAAGCGGCGCCTCGGTGTCGCCGACGATGAAGTCGATCGTCACCTTCTGGAAGTTGACCGCCGCGAAGATGATCGCAAGCACAACCACCGCCACGATCACCCAGAACCTCGCGCCGCGGCCGCTCGATGCCGGTGCTCCCTCCATCTCGGGCGCGACCCTAGCAGGCGCTCCGGGGCAGATCCGTGGGTCATTCGTGACCCGGTCAGGGATCTGGGGAGCCGCTCGCCCCTAGCGTCGCTCCGGTGTGACGACGGGAGTGAGGAGAGGGTCGGAGGGAGGTGGCGAGCGGGGTCAGAGCACGGTCGAGTGGCTGGGCCTGGTCGCGCTGGTGGCGCTGGTGCTCGCCGCCCTGGCGTGGGTGGCGGGCACCGGGATCGCGGGGTTGCTGCCGGCGAAGTCGATAGCCGCGAAAATCATCTGCGCGGTCAGGCTCACCGAGGACTGCGGCTTCGCCCCTGAGTTGAAGGCCGCCAACGGAGCGGAGGTGGCGGCGCTGCTCCAGGCCCACGCCCCGGCCCTGCTCTACGAGGATGGGATGACGGCGTTGCCGGTCGACTACCGACGCTGCCGCGAGGACCGCTGCGCCTCGGCCCCGGGAGATGGAGCGGTGGCGAGGTCGAGCTCGGGCGAGCCACCGGTCGCCTTCACCCATGCCGTCGACTGCCGGCCCGAAGCTGCGGCGGCGACTGAGGCGGCGGGGGCGGATTGCTCGGGAGAGCGGGCCGGCAACCTCTACCTCCACTACTGGCTCTACTACCCGGGTAGCGCCACCGCCGAGGGCAGCACCTTCCTCAAGCGCCCGATCCGGACGGTGAGCTCGAAGCTCGGGCATTCCACCTTCCACCCCGATGACTGGGAGGCGTACCAGGTGCGGATCGGCCCGGCCGGGCGCTTCGCCAGAGCCAGCGCGCACCGCACCTACAGCTACGAGAGCGGCCGCGGCCTCGCCGGCTACAGCCTCCGCCGGAACCGGGCGGGTGCCTGGACCGTGCGGCGAGCGCCGCCGACCCTCAACGGCTGGGGCCCCGAGGCGGGAGTGCTCTACATCTCAGGGGGCAGCCACGCCGGCAGCGCCAGCACCGGGAAGACCGTCTCCCGAACCACGAAGGACCACCGGCTGCGGCTGATCCCGATCGAGACTCTCTCCGGCCGCGACAGCGCCTCCTTCGCGATCACACCGCCATGGCGAAAACGCGTCTACTTCGACCCGGAGTACGCCGGAACCGACTAGGTCGGAGGCTGGTCCTCCGGAGAGAGCATTTGCGGTGTCTGCTGCGGCACCTCGACCACGTAAAAGCGGCTGCGGCCGATCTCGGCGTCCTCGATCTTGACGACGACTGCATGCGGGCCGGCGGTCGCAAAGGTCGCTCGGGTCTGCAGCGACATGACTATTCGCTGATCGGAGCCGTGGATCGAACCCGGTGGGCGGCCGGCCTCGAAGTCCATCGAGAACTCGTCCCCGAGCAGCTCCCCGTCGGGATCCTCGATGTGCATCGAGAGGCTGTATGTCTGGTTGGTCTCGTCCCAGGGAACATCGACGCCCATCGCGAGTGCGAATCCCCACTCGTGAGGAAGTCGGGGAAAGCGGAGGACATTCCAGCCCCCGCCCATCGCATAGATCTTGCCGTTGATGGCCTCGCTGTGATCGGCCAGGAGCAGGAATCCGAGGTTCACGGTCGCTATGCCGCCTACTTCGGGGGCATCCGGAGGGCGCCGTCGAGGCGGATCGTCTCGCCGTTCAGCATTGGGTTGGCAACGATCTCACAGGCGAGCTGCGCGTACTCCTCCGGCCGCCCGAGCCGCGAGGGGAACGGGATGCCCGCGCCGAGCGCCTCCCGCTGCTCCTCGGGCAGCGCCGCCAGCAGGGGCGTGTCGAAGAGGCCCGGGGCGATCGTGTTCACCCGGATGCCGCGGCTCGACATGTCGCGGGCGGCGGGCAGGGTGAGGCCGACGATGCCGCCCTTTGACGCCGAGTAGGCGACCTGGCCGATCTGGCCGTCGAAGGCGGCGATCGAGGCGGTGTTGACGCAGATTCCTCGCTCGCCCTCCTCGTCGGGCTCGTTCTCGTTCATCGCCGTGCAGGCGAGCCGGAGGACGTTGAAGGTGCCGATCAGGTTCACCTTGATCACGTTGTGAAACACCTCGAGGTCGTGGGGTCCCTGTTTGCCCGCGGTCCGCTGGGCCCAGCCGATCCCGGCGCAGCAGACCGAGATCCGCAGTCCGCCGTCGGCCTCTGCAGCGGCGTCGACCGCCGCCTGTACCGGCTCCGGCTCCATCACGTTGGCCTCGAGGAAGCCGGCGCGCTCGCCGAGCTCGGAGGCGAGCGCCTCGCCTTTCTCGGCGTTGAGGTCGGCGATCACCACCGAGGCGCCGCGCTCGTACAGCGCCCGCGCCGTGGCGGCGCCGAGCCCCGAGGCCCCGCCGGCGACCAGCGCGCTCGCACCTTTGATCCTCATCGCCGCGGCAGACTACTCATCAACGGCGGCTCCTCCCTCAGATGACGGGTCGCTCAAAGGAGCGCCCTCGCATCATCGGGGCCGCCTCCGCCGTGGGCGGATACCGGTGTCTCGATAGCCTTTGAAGATCGCCCAGGAGGTTGCCGCAGCGAAAGAGGAGGGTGGTCGTCGCCGCGGCCGGGAGCTGAAGACCTCGGTCGCGGAGCGGCTCGCTGAGGGGCGCCGCCACACCCTGAAGCTGATCGAGCCGCTCTCCGATGAGCAGCTAAACCGGGTCTACTCACCGATCCTCAGCCCGCTGATCTGGGACCTCGGCCACATCGCCAACTTCGAGGAGCTTTGGCTGGTCCGCAAGATCGGCGGCCGGGAGCCTCTCCGCGGCGACCTCGGCGAGCTCTACGACGCGATCGAGCAGCCCCGGAAGATCCGGGGCGAGCTGCCTATCCTCCGCGCCGACGAGGTTCGGCCCTATATGGAGGGGGTGCGGGAGCGGACGCTGGAGGTCCTCGACGAGGTGGAGCTCGATCCCGAGGACCCGCTGCTGGCCGACGGCTTCGTCTACGAGATGCTGCTCGCCCACGAGCACCAGCACAACGAGACGATCCTGCAGCTGCTGCAGATGGTGGAGAGCTACGAGCCGCTCGAGGTCGACTCGGCCCCGGCGGCCGAGCCCCCCGCGGACGGCCCCGAGATGGTCGAGGTGGAGGGCGGCACCTATGAGATCGGCGCGGGCCCCCGCGGCTTTGCCTACGACAACGAGCGCCCCCGTCATCAGGTCGTGCTGGTGCCGTTCGGGATCGACCGCACCCCGGTCACCAACGCGGCCTACATCGAGTTCCTGGAAGACACCGGCGCCGAGCCACCGATGTACTGGGAGCGGGACGGTGACGGAGGCTGGGCCCGCACCGCGATGGGAAGGACCGAGCCGGTCGATCCCGGCCTCCCGGTTATCCACGTCTCCTGGCACGAGGCGGACGCCTTCGCCCGCTGGGCGGGCAAGCGCCTTCCGACCGAGATCGAGTGGGAGGTGGCGGCGGCTGGAGCCGACCGCGACCGCGCCAACCTCGACCAGCTCAGCTTCGGTTGCGCTCCGGCGGGCGCCTACGCCGACGCCCCCTCCGACTGCGGCGCCGTCCAGATGCTCGGTGACGTCTGGGAGTGGACCAGCTCCGACTTCACCGCCCATCCCGGCTTCGAGGCCTTCCCCTATCCCGAGTACTCCGAGGTCTTCTTCGGCGACACCTACAAGGTGCTCCGGGGCGGCGCCTGGGCGACCCGGCGCGACGTGATCCGGACGAGCTTTCGCAACTGGGACCTCGCCGAGCGGCGCCAGATCTTCGCCGGCCTCCGATGCGCGAGCGACAGCGGCTGATCCGAACCGAGAGCGACCTCGCAATCAACCCCTGAGCGCCCGCGATCAACCCCGCCGACACGACAACCGACCGGATCACGATCGAGGTCAACCTGCCGCCCGGCGGACCGCTGTCGGGGATGGCGGCCGACGTCCGCGCCGGCCTCACCCGCCCCTTCAAGGAGCTCTCCCCCCGCTACTTCTACGACGAGCGAGGCTCCCAGCTGTTCGAGGAGATCACTCAAGCTCGGCGAGTACTACCCGACCCGCTGCGAGCGGGAGATCCTCCAGCTCCAAGCCGCCGAGATCTGCGAGGCCGCCAATCGCCCGGTGAGCCTGATCGAGCTCGGCTCCGGCTCCGCCACCAAGACCAGGGTGCTTCTCGACGCGATGCGCTCGGCGGGGTGTCTGCAGGCCTTCTGCCCGGTCGACATCTCCGAGGAGATCACCCGCGAGACCGCGGAGCGGATCGCCTCCGAGTACGAGGGGATCGCGGTCCGCGGCCAGGTCTGTGACTTCGAGCTCGACCTGGAGCGGATCCCGGTCGGCGGCCCCCGGGTGATCGCCCTGCTCGGGGGGACGATCGGCAACTTCGAGCCCCAGCAGCGCGCCGGCTTTCTGCGGCGGGTCGCCAACCTGCTTGATCAGGACGACCGCTTCCTCCTCGGCACCGACCTGGTCAAGGACCGCGAGACCCTGGAGCTCGCCTATAACGATCCCGCCGGGGTCACCGCCGAGTTCAACCGGAATGTGCTCCGGGTCCTCAATCGTGAGCTTGGCGCCGACTTCGACCTCGACGCCTACGAGCACGTCGCCCGCTGGGACCCCGAGAACCTCTGGGTCGACATCAGGCTCCGCTCCCTCAGAAATCAGGTCGTGCACGTCGGGGCGCTCGAGATGCTGGTCCCGTTCGCCGCCGGCGAGGAGATGCGCACCGAGATCTCGACCAAGTTCGCGCGGCCGGGCCTCGAGGGGATCTACGCCGAGGCCGGCCTCGAGCTCACCGACTGGTGGACCGATGCGGATGGCCTCTACGCGCTCAGCCTGGCGCGAGCGCTCTGATCAGCTCGTCGAGCTCGTCCGGCGTCGTTATCGGGGTGATCACCGGCAGGGTGATCCCGCCGGCCACGTAGGCCGCGAGCCGCTCCTTCATCTCCTCCGGGCTGCCAAAGATGAAGGTGTCCTCGATCAGCTCCCAGGGGGCCGCCGCCGCAGCCTTCTGGCGATCCTTTGCCTGCCAGGCAGCGACCATCTCGTCGATCTGGTCGCCGTAGCCGAGCCAGCGGTAGAAAGCCTCGTAGACCGGCACGGTGATGTAGGAGGAGAACATGAAGCGCGCCAGCGCCTCCACTTCCTCGCGCTGGCCGGGCAGGCAGAAGAAGCGGCAGAGGAGCTCGAAGCCCTCGGGAGCCCCCTGGAGCTGTTCGGTCACCTTCGGGAGCCCCGCCAGCGGCAGGAAGTTGGTGAAGGCGCCGTCTCCCTTCTCCACCGCCAGCTTCAGCATCTTGCCGCGGAGCGCCGCGACGATGATCGGGATCTCTCCCTCGGGTGCGCGCTCGAGCTTGAAGCCGCCGTCGGCCCGCTCGCCTGCCAGCGCCGTCCGCAGGAAGTCGATCCTCTCCGAGACCTGGCTCAGGGGACGCTCGAACGGCATCCCGTTCCACCCCTCGCAGATCCGGTCGGAGGAGGCGCCGATCCCCAGCGCGAACCGCCCGCCTGAGGCGTCGGCGAGTGCCGCCGCCTCCTGAGCGAGCAGCGCTCGCCCCCGGGTAAGCACGCCGACGATCCCGGTGCCGAGCCGCGGCCGATCGGTCCAGACGGCGGCAAGGGCCAGAGGGGTGAAGCCGTCCGGCCCGTTGGTCTCGCCGGACCAGAGGTCTGTGTAGCCCGCCGCCTCGGCGGCCTTCACATGCTCGGCATTCTCAGCGAGCGAAATGGCGGGAAGCGGCAGCGTCAGTCCCCAGCGTTGCACCGTCGCGCGAGGCTATAGAAAGGGATAGGGTCGCGCCATGGGCATGGAGAAGCTGAGCCGCTCCGAGATCCTCGGGATGATCGCGGCTCTGGTCCTGGTGGGGAGCCTCTTCCTCCAGTGGTTCTCGCTGGAGACCGAGAATGTCGCCCGCGACGAGGCCGACGATTGGGTCTGCGGCGTGGGTAACAACAGCTGCAGCGGCTTCGACAGCTTCCCGATCCTTCGCTGGCTGCTGATCGCGGCCGCGTCGGCTCCATTCATCCTCGCCTGGATCGTGCTCCGGGGACACGCGCTCTCGTGGCCGCGCGGCGAGCTCACCGCGATCGTCGGGCTGACCGCCTTCGTCCTGATTGCCTACAACGGCCTGGTGGACAAGCCATCCGCGAACGACATCGGGATCAGCCTCTCGTTCGGCTACTGGCTCGCGCTCCTCGCCTCGCTGGGGATCTTCTTCGCCGGCGGCTTCCGGGCGGTGGAGAGCGGCGGCGGCGCCCAGCGAAAACCGCCCGCCACATTCTGAGCCCGCCATCTAACGTCTTTACTCGTGGCCCAGGCTTCTGAAGACCACGTGATCTCTCACGACGTCCGCTCCGGATCCCATCCGGACCGCAACCTGGCGCTCGAGCTGGTCCGGGTGACCGAGGCGGGGGCGCTCGCCGCCGGCCGCTGGGTCGGGCGCGGCGAGAAGGAGAGCGCCGACGGCGCGGCGGTCGACGCGATGCGGCTGATGCTCGACACGGTGCCGATGGACGGCATCGTCGTGATCGGCGAGGGGGAGAAGGACGAGGCGCCGATGCTCTACAACGGCGAGGAGATCGGCGACGGCAGCCCCCCGGTCGTCGACATCGCCGTCGACCCCTTGGAGGGAACGACCCTGACCGCCCGAGGCCAGCCGGCGGCGCTCTCGGTGATCGCGCTCTCGGAGCGGGGGACGATGTTCGACCCCGGCCCCTGCGTCTACATGGAGAAGATCGCCACCGGTCCCCGCGCCGCGGACCTGATCAGCCTCCAGGACCCGCTCGAGGAGGTGATCCCGCGGATCGCCGAGCGCAAGGGCGGTGATCCCGGGGACGTCACCGTGATCATGCTCGACCGCCCTCGGCACGAGGAGGCGGTGGCGGCGCTGCGCGAGGTCGGCGCCAGCATCCGCTTCATCTCCGACGGCGACGTGGCCGCGGCGCTCCTCGCCGTCAGCCGGGACACCGGTATCGACCTCCTCTGGGGCGTCGGCGGAACCCCCGAGGGAGTCCTCTCGGCGGCGGCGATCAAGTGCCTGGGAGGACGGATTCTGGGACGGCTCTGGCCACGCGACGACGACGAGCGCCAGGCCGCCAAGGACGCCGGCTATGAGCTCGAGCGGGTGCTCGACACCGACGACCTGGTCGGCGGCAACGACGTCTTCTTCGCCGCGACGGGGGTTACCGACGGCGATCTTCTCGATGGGGTGCGCTACCTCGATGATGGACACGCGACCACCGACTCGCTGGTGATGCGCTCGCGCTCCGGCACCATCCGCGAGGTCAAGGCCCGGCACGACCGGCCAAAGCTGCGCGAGGTAACCGGCAGCCTCTACGGCTAGGCCGCCCGCTGAGCAAGAAATGGTTTGAATTAGTAGGCGCGAGCGGAGAAGCGCGGGAGCAGGCCGGACTGCGGCGGTGATCGTGGCCGTGGGCGTCCTTCTCCTCGCGGTCGGGGCCGAATCGGCACTTGGCTTGGTCCCGGTGAAGACCAACACCACGATCATCGTCACCGCCCTCGATCCGACCATGGCCACCTACTCCGGCAAGGTCACCACCAAGCTTGCGAAGGAGGCGCAGGGTCAGGGCCTGAAGGGGGGCGAGGAAATGCCGCCGGGCTCGAGCGGTGGAGGTCTCCTACCTGGGTAGCCAGATCGGGAAGGCGGTCACCGACGCCGATGGCGACTGGTCGGTGACGGGGGCGAAGCCGCCGCCGGGCGCCGACGTCAAGGTGCTGGTCAGCCGCGATGTCCGTGGAGACGTCCTCTCTGGCGTCATCTCCAAGCACAGCGCGCCGATCCCTTGACCTCGGGCGGGTCTTGCCAGAGCCGTACCCCCGGGCGAGCCGGGGGCGCTCTAGAACCTGAGGGCGCATGGAACCGCCCACCAAGTCAAACCGGAGGGAGAGGACGGATGAAGAGCAGAGGGAGAGGACTCGGGATCAGGCTGACCACGGCGGTCGCCGCGATCTGCGCACTCGGACTGGCGCTGGCGCTGCCGGCGACCGGCCACAAGGTGGTCTACGACACCAATCTGCAGCTGAAGATCGACACCCTCACCGACACCACCGACACGTTCTCCGGGAAGGTGACGAGTCGGCGGGCGGCGTGCACGAGGGGCCGGGTGATCACGATCACCCACGCCGGCGTCCCGATCGCGACCGCGACCTCGGACCTGGCGGGCAACTGGACGGTGACCGGACCGAGGCCGCCCAAGGGCGACGACGTGACCGCCTTCACCCCGAAGAAGGTGCTGAAGAAGAACCGCAAGCACCGTCACCGCTGCGCGGCCGACGTGGTGACGCACAAGGCGCCCTAGCCGTCCGTTGGCATCCTCCCGGTGTCGTCTCGCTCATGGCGGAGCGAGTTGATCACCGCTCCCGCCAGCATCGCCAGGCTGATCAGGTAGAACCAGACCATCGCCACGAGGATGAAGCCGATCGTGCCGCCGATCCGGTGCAAGTCGGAGACGTTGTCCAGGTACAGCGGAAAGATGTAGTAGCCGATCGAGGTGACGACCGAGAAGAAGACCGCCCCCGGCCAGACCGATCGCCAGGGCATGTGCCCCTTCGGCACCGCCCAGTAGATCGCCGAGATGATCGCGAAGGTGACGGCGAAGCCGCCGACGATCAGGACGATCGTCCGGGTCGGGCCGATACCCGAGAGCCCCAGCGGCAGGTCCTCGGCGCTGGAGACGGCCGCCCCCTCGATGCTCGGAACGATCACGCTCGCGCCAAGCAGCAGGGTGAGGGCGACGAGCATCACCAGCGACCAGCGCTTTTGCTGGACCCAGCCCCGGCACTCGACGTGATAGATCCGGCAGAAGGCGGTGTCCATCGCGCCCCAGAAGGAGGCCCCGATCCAGACGCCGCCGACGACCGCGGCGATTCCGATCGTGGTCGAGCTCTCACGGACCCGCTCGATCGCGTTCATCAGGGCCTCCTGCTCGATGTTGGGGAAGAGCCGCTGAATATCGAGGATGACGCTGCGCTCGATGTCGGGGCTGTCGACCACCTGCCCGAAGACGAACAGCACCAGGAGGGCGAACGGGAACACCGCCAGCAGCAGGTTGTAGGCGACCATCCCGGAGAGTCCGGTGATGTTCTCCTTGTAGGCCCGGTTCCAGAAGGCCCTCAGCCACTCAGTCTGGGAGGGCGCGGCGGGCTGCCCGCGGAAGGGCACGAATCGGCGCAGGAAGCTCATCCGCGCGGTGCGTAACGAACGTCCAGGGGGGTGTAAAGAGGGGGGCTTGCGGAACTTTTGCGCAAGTTGCCTGTTTCCCCATGGCAAGGCGGGCTCACGCGGGCGGGTGCCCGTTGACTTCAGAAAATATAGTGGCTAGGATACGAACAGACGTTTGAGTGGAAGAACGAAGGGGCAGGTTCGCCCCAAGTGGATGTTTGGATGCGGATTTGGGAACTTCCCGATCCGCGTTTGTGGTCTTGAGGCGCTCACCGTAAAGGTTTCGTGGCCCGAGTCGAAAGTCAGCGTGAACCGCTCGAATTGGGTATACGGAAGCAGAGCGAGGAAATGAGCGGCGACCACGGAAGGAAGAGGAGCCTAAGCGAATGCTAGTTGCGGAGATACAGGAGCTTGAGGAAGTAAAGACGCTGATCACCAAGGGTCAGCAGCTTGGCGTGCTGACTTTTGGTGACGTCGCCTCCGCGGTGTCGGAGGTCGAGCTCGACGAGTCGGACGTCGAGGACCTCTACGGACACCTCGAGAAGAACGGTATCGAGCTGGTCGAGGACCTCGACCCCGCTCAGAAGCAGGCCGAGGCGGTCGCCGCCGAGGCCGGCAAGGGCCGGGGCCGGAAGCGCCAGAAGCAGGCGCTCGACCTGAAGCCCGACATGACCACCGATTCCCTGCAGCTGTTCCTCAAGGACATCGGCAAGGTCCGGCTGCTGACCGCGGCCGAGGAGGTCGAGCTCGCGAAGCGGATTGAGCGCGGCGACCTCGACGCAAAGCAGAAGATGGTCGAGTCCAACCTCCGCCTGGTCGTCTCGATCGCGAAGAACTACCGCAACCAGGGCCTGCCCTTCCTCGACCTGATCCAGGAGGGGACGCTGGGCCTGGTCCGCGCCGCCGAGAAGTTCGACTACCGCAAGGGCTTCAAGTTCTCGACCTACGCGACCTGGTGGATCCGCCAGGCAATCGCCCGAGCGCTCGCCGACAAGGCGCGCACGATCCGCATCCCCGTGCACGTGGTCGAGAAGCTGAACAAGATCGGCCGCGCCGAGCGCAAGCTCGTCACCGAGCTCGGCCGCGAGCCCACCCCTGAGGAAATTGCCGAGGTGACAGGGATCGAGCCCGAGGAGGTCGATTCGATCAAGCGCTCGGCGCAGGCGCCGGTCTCGCTGGAGAAGCCGGTCGGCGACGAGGAGGAGTCGGAGTTCGGCCAGTTCATCGCCGATGAGCGCGCCGAGTCCCCCTTCGAGCGCGCCGCCGAGCTGCTCACCAAGGAGGCGCTGAAGGAGGCCCTCGAGAACCTCTCCTACCGCGAGCGCCGCGTGCTCGAGCTCCGCTATGGGCTCGGCGGCGAGCATCCACGGACCCTGGACGAGGTCGGCCGCACCTTCAACGTCACCCGCGAGCGGATCCGCCAGATCGAGAACCAGTCACTGAAGAAGCTGCAGAGCCTCGCCGAAGCGCAAAAGCTTCGCGAAGTCGCCTGAGCAGCGAGTAGCTCCTCGCCGCTCAGGTTATTGTCGGGTCGTACCCGCGACCCGAGGAGGAGACATGCTTGTGCGCTTCAGCGGACGACGCCTTAAGCCCGAACGATGGGAGGAGTTCCGCGAGGCCTGGGGGCCGAGCGGTGATGAGTTGAAAAAGGACCTGCCCGAAGGCGCGGTCGTCATCTACCACGCGCGCAACGTCAAGGACCCCGACGAGGTGATCTCGTTCGGCATCTTCGAGGGCGACGCCGCCGACAGAGACAAGGTCCGCGGCGACGAGGACGAGGAGCTGAAGCGACAGGAGGCGATGGGGAAGACCGTGCACGACATCCCCCTCGAGGGCGTCTACGAGGTGATCGAGGAGATCAGGCCCTGATCACACGACCCTGATGGCCGGTGGTGATCTGCCGGCCTAAAGCTGAGGCGCGTGACCAGCTCGAAGCTGCCCGTAGAGCACCCTCGCTTCACTTTGTAAAGCTTTGGCGCTATTCTGAAGTGGTGTTCGATCCTGAATGCCCTGTCTGCCGCACGGCCGAGGTCATCGGCGGCAAGTGGACTCTTTTGATCATTCGCGATCTCGCCGACTCCTCGCTCCGCTTCTGTGAGCTCGAGCGCTCGCTGAAGGGGATCAGCCCGCGGACGCTCTCGCTCCGCCTCAGGGCCCTGGAGGAGGAGGGGATCGTCGAGCGGCGCACCTATCCGGAGGTCCCACCCCGGGTCGAGTACGCCCTCACCGACAAGGGCACCGCCCTCGTCCCCCTGATCGAGGACATGCGCACCTACGGCAGCCGCTGGCTCCCACAGGACCAGCGCGAGCCGGCAGCGGCGACGGTCTAACCCTCCGCCACCCGCGCCTCCGCTGCAATCGCGCCTGCAGACGCAGGACGCGCCCAGGCGCGGCGGAATCTGCTCTATGTGACAACACTCGAGAGCACCACCGAGCGGCTCACCGACGCGCTGCGCCGATTGGCCGTCGAGGCGGCCGACGTCTTCGAGGAGCTGCTCGCCAGCGGGGCGGAGCTGCCCTTTGACCTCGAGGCGAGCAAGAGCGACGACAGCCCGCTGCCGATGTACTCCTACGCACCCCTCACCGGCGAGTTCATCGAGCGCAATCTGGCCGAGGTTCGCCGGCTCGAGGCGTTCGTCGAAGTCCGGGAGATCGCCGGCGAGGACGCGGCGATCGGCTTCATGGTCGGGCTCTGGGACGGGAGGACCGAATTCGAGATCGCCGGCGATCGCCTTCAGGGGGCGATCGAGGGGGTCCTCTCCAGCATCTCCACGGACGAGGGGGAGGGGACCCCGGCGGGCGAGATCATCGTCCCGCTCGTCGGCTTCCACATGCCCAAGGACGAGCTCACCCTCGACGGTGTCCAGATCGTCCGCGCGGACTCAATCGGTGACCTTCCACTCGACGCAATCGAAGCGACCCGCTCCCGGCCGGGGCGAAAGAGCGGCTTCATCGCCCGGGTCAGCTGCGGGGTGGCCGCTGTCGCCCCGGCGGCCGCGGTCGCCGACGACCTTCGCCGCGCCCTGCGCACGCTTCGCCTCTTCCGACCGGGTGCGGTCGGGCTCGCCGCCCATGGCTGGGCTCGGCGCGCCGGAGGGTGGGAGCGATTCGGGACGGGCGCCGGACGCGCCCGCCAGGGGGGCTACCGGCTGACCGGCGCCGAGGCCGCCGAGCTCGAGCAGTTCGCGAAAGCCCTGACCGAGCGCAGTGCCCGCCTGCCTGCCCTTTCCTGGGCCGCTTCTCGGTTCGAGCTCGGCGCCGAGCGTGCCTCCCTGATCGAGGCCCTCAGCGACTACCTCCTGGCCCTGCGAGGGCTCCTGGAGGGTGGTGGTCCCGCAAATACCGTTCTCTCGGCGCGGGTCGCGGCGCTCGCTTGCGCGCCCGCCGAGCGCGAGGAGGGGCGGCTTTGCGTCGAGCGCGCCCTGGCGCTCGAACGCAAGCTGATGAGCGGCGCCCGTTACCGGCCCACCGCCGATGCCTCCCCCCTGGACGTGATCGCGGAGCTCGAGGAGCTGCTCAGGAGGCTGCTGAAGGGCCTTGCGACCGGCGAGCTCGCAGGAAACCTGCGGGCGGCGGCCGACGAGAGCCTGCTCTCCCACGGCCTCGGCGTTGCCGAGACGATCCGTCCCAGCCGCGGCGAGACCGCCGAGTGGCGCCTTCCGGACCTCACTTCTGATCAGGAATCGGAGGGGCTGGACCTCTCGGTGATCGCCGACGCTAACGTCGGGGATATTGACGTCCGCCGGACCACGGATGATGGCGACGACGAAGGGGAAGTGCTGGGAGAAAAGACCACAGAGACGACGAGGATCATCGTCGACCACGTCGAACTACCCGAGATCATGGCCGCTGACAGCGACCGTCCGAGCATGTCCAAGGACGACCATCCGAGCACGTCCGAGGAGGACAGGACCGACTGGTTCAGCGCCGGCGACGGTGAGGTCGATTGGCCCGCCTTCGCCAGCCCCCGCCGGGACCGTAACCGCAAACCCGAGCGGGAGCGCGAGCGCCCCAAGCACAGCGACACCGTCCGCCACCTCTTCCCGGTCCCCGACGCGACCGACTGGGACGTGGGCGAGCTCCGCTACGAGCGCCAGCGGCCACCAGGCCGCCGTACTTCGGAGCGAAGGGCGTAGCCCGGAGCGACTTGTGAGGGGCGGCCGCCCGTGGCCGCGTCCTGATGGCGAAGCCGTCTACGCCGCGCCGCTTGCCGCCAGCGCCTCGCGCTGCTGCTCGGTGGCGAACAGGTAGCGGTCGATCTTCAGCAGCCCCTCGAGGTCATGGATGTCCTCGTCCATGTAGGGAATCCGGATCACCCGGCGGGCGTTGAGCTCGCGGGCGAGGTGGTCGACGTTGCGGGCGTCGCGCCGGGCGAGTGCCTGGTAGTCGGCGAAGTTCGAGGCGACCCGCGCCGCGAGCTCATCGTCGAGGAGGTCGCGCAGGTCGACCTCGGCCTCGCCGCCCGCCTCCACGTCGGCCTGGTAGTGGACCTTGTTGACGATCACGCCGCCGACCGGCAGCTGCGCCTCGACCAGCTTCCGGTGGAAGTAGACGGCCTCAGAGATCGGCTCTCCCTGGGGGCCGCAAACGACCATGAAGGTGGTCGCGGGGTCCGAGAGGAGCTCCGAGACGCGCTTGGCGCGCTCCCGGAAGCCGTCGACCATGCCACTGAAGGCCTGGAAGAACTCGCTCAGGTCAGCGAGCAGGTCGAGCCCGGTGATCCGCTTGAGCACGCTGAAGGCCATCGAGCTGCCGCGACCGACGACCCGGGTGGCGAAGCCGGTCGGCTTCATGAACATCGCCATCCCGCGGCCCTCGATGAACTGGGTGAGGCGCTTGGGGGCGTCGAGGAAGTCGAGCGCGTTGCGCGAGGGCGGGGTGTCGAGGACGAGGAAGTCATAGCGCCCCTCCTGATGGATCTCGAACAGCTTCTCCATCGCCATGTACTCCTGGGAGCCGGCGAGGGCGTTGGAGATCTGGCGGTAGATCCGGTTCTGGAGGATCCGCTCGCGGGTCTCGGCGTCGGGAGCGTGCCGGCGGACGACATCGTCGAAGGTCGCCTTCGCGTCGAGCATCATCGCCCAGAGCTCGCCGCGCATCTCCACCCCAGCGCGCTCGAAGAGGCGCGGATCGACCCGTCGCGGCTCGTTCACCAGCTCGTCGAGGCCGAGCGAGTCGGCGAGGCGCTTTGCGGGGTCGATCGTCAGCACCGCGACCCGCTGGCCGCGAGCGGCGAGGCCGGCGGCGAGCGCCGCCGAGGTCGTCGTCTTGCCGACCCCGCCGGAGCCGGCGCAGATGCAGATGCTGCGGTCCTCGAGGATCTCGCCGACGTTCGCCATCAGGTGAGCCCCCCGGCGAGCTGCTTGAGCTCGGGCACGTCGAGAGCGGGCTCGAAGATGAAGGGCAGAGTCCTGACCGGGCTGCTCACCCGGCGCTTCAGCCGCTGCAGCTGGGCGCGGTGGGAGCGCGCACGGCGGTGCTCGGAGAGGGCGGCGCGGATCGCCGCCCGCGCGGGGCCATCGGCGTCGTCGAGGGCGCGTTCGAGGCTGCCGGTCTCCCCCTTGCTGAAGCGCTCCGGGTACATCGCGTTCATGTAGACGCGGTCGACCGCCATCCCGATCTCGTGGCTGAGCTGGCCCTCGAGCGAGGCCGTTTCGTTCACCGGCATCTCCTCGGGGAGCGCCACAATCGCTACCCCGGTTGTCTCGTGCTGGGTGATGAAGCGGTCGAGCTCCTTCGCCTGCGAGTGGACGGGTCCAACCCGGGCGATGCCCGCGAAGGTCCGCGGCGTCTGCAGGAAGCCGACCCCCTGGCCGGTTGCCGGGGCGTCGACGATCACCAGGTCGTAGCCGCTCGCCTTCTTCACCTTCCGGTCGGTCTGGGCGAGCTCCCAGATCTTGCCGATCGTCACCAGCTCCTTCAGCCCGGGGGTGGCCGCCGCCAGGTAGTTGAAGAGCCTCGAGCGCACCAGCAGGTCGCGCATCGCCCTCACCTTCAGCTGCAGAAGCAGGTACTCGCGCAGCGACTCGTCGGGGTCAATCGAGATCGCCCACAGGTTCGGGGCGACCTCGACCTCGTTGAAGCCGATCTCGCCCTTCTTGAAGACCCGCGAGGCGGTCTCCTGAGAGGAAACCTCGCAGACGATCGTCCGTTTGCCCCGCGAGGCCGCCGCCAACCCCAGCGCCAGGGAGATCGTCGACTTGCCTACGCCCCCCTTTCCGGTCACAAAAAGCAGCCGCTTGTCGAATAGGTCCGGCACGCCCGGGAGGATTCTTCCAACACGGGGGAGGAAATAAGCCCTCGCCTGCGAAATAGCCCGCTGATGGGAGTTTTGCGACGCAACAAGAAGGCGTCAAACGCGTCCGAGATCGGACGCTTGCGGCCCGACGACGTGGTCGGGCCGAAGCGCGCCAGCAAGGACGACGAGGGCAAGTCCGAGAACAAGGGCAAGTCCGCCGGCACCAATTCGGCCGCCACAAAAGCCGCGGCCGGATCTAAGCCCAAGAAGGGCGCGACCCCGAAGAAGTCTGGCCCGGCCAAGGTAATCGCCTTCGCCAACCAGAAGGGCGGAGTCGCCAAGACCACCACCGCGCTCAACCTCGCGGTCGCCTTCAAGGAGTCGGGCCACCGAGTGCTCGCCGTCGACATGGACCCCCAGGGCAACCTGACGATGAGCCAGGGAGTCGACCCCGACAAGGTCGAGAAGAGCATGTTCGACGTCCTCGTTCACCGGATGCCGATCCGCGAGGTGATCGTCGAGAAGGAGATCGACGTCGCGGTCGCCTCGATCGACCTGGCCGGCGCCGAGATCGCGATGAGCGCTCAGATCGGCCGTGAGCGCTCCCTCCAGAAGGCTCTCGACGAGGTCCGCAACGACTACGACTTCGTCTGCATCGACACCCCGCCCAGCCTCGGGCTGCTCACCGTCAACGCGCTCACCGCCGCCAACAAGGTGATCGTGCCGGTCCAGTGCGAGTACCTATCTATGCGCGGCCTGGTCCAGCTTCAAAACACCCTTCAGATGATCCGCGAGAACCTCAACCCCGGCGTTGAGATCGAGGGGATCCTGCCGACGATGCTCGACTCGCGCACCGTCCACGCCAAGGAGGCGATCGAGATCCTCGAGGAGAACTTCGGGGATCTGGTCTTCGAGTCCCGGATCCGCAAGGCGATCAAGTTCGCCGAGGCGCCGGTCCGGGGCACCTCGGTGCTCAAGTACGACCCGAAGAGCAAGGCCGCCCGCGCCTATCGCGAGCTTGCCAAGGAGGTCCTCACCCATGGCTCGTAAGCGCGCCAGCATGCGCGAGGGCCCGCTCGCCGATCTCTTCCGCTCCACCGAGGAGTCACTGGAGGGCGAGGAGATCCAGGTGAAGGCGAACGGCGGCGGGGCCACCCAGATCGAGGTCGCAATCCAGGAGCCCAAGCATGAGGCTCCCGAGACCCAGGACGCTCCCGAGAAGCAGGCCCCCAAGCAGAAGGCAACAAAGCGGGCCAAGGAGCCCAAGCCGAAGCCGAAGAAGACGCAGCCCAAGAAGACGCAGCCCAAGAAGCCGCAGCAGGAGGTACCGGTGCCCGAGCCGGTTCCGGAGCCGACCCCCGAACCGGTTCCCGAGCCGATTCCGGATCCGGTCCCGCCCCCGGAGCCGATTCGCCAGCCCGAGACCGAGGGCTCCGTCGATCCCGCCACCGACCCGGCGATCGGGGAGATCGAGAAGCGCGAGAAGCGCGCCTACAAGGTGGTCGAGAAGGCGGGCCCCGAGCACGAAGGTCTCGAGCGCCTAATGGGCGGCAACGACGATGGCGAGGTCCGCCCGGCCTACGGCCGCGACGAGCCCGAGAACGCCCGCTCCACGACCGTGCCGCGCATCCATCAGGCGGTGCTCCGCGTGGTCGGCGTCGGCGGAGCCGGCGTCAATGCGGTCAACCGGATGGTCGAGGCCCAGCTCCCCGGGGTCGAGTTCGTCGCGATCAACACCGATCTTCAGTCCCTCCAGAACTCCAACGCCGACGTCACCCTGCACATCGGCTCCGAGCTAACCCGCGGCCTCGGCTCCGGCTCGGACCCAAGGGTCGGCTACAGCGCCGCCTTCGACGAGCAGGACAAGATCAAGCAGCTGCTCAAGGGCTCCGACATGGTCTTCCTCGCCGTCGGCGCCGGCGGCGGCACCGGCACCGGCGCCGCACCGGTCGTCGCGAAGCTCGCCCGCGATGTCGGCGCCCTCACCGTCGCCGCGGTCACCAAGCCCTTCACCTTCGAGGGCGCCCGCCGCGCGGCCCAGGCCGAGGAGGGGATCGCCGCGCTGGGCTCCGAGGTGGACACCCTGATCGTGATCCCGAACGAGCGCCTCCTCCAGATCCTCGAGCGCCGCACCTCGATCACCGACGCCTTCCGGGTCGCCGACGACGTCCTCCGCCAGGCGGTCCAGGGGATCTCCGACCTGGTGATGCTGCCGGGCCTGATCAACCTCGACTTCGCCGACGTTCGGACGACGATGATCGAGTCGGGTGACGCGATCCTCGGCATCGGCATGGGCGCGGGGGAGCACCGTGCGCTCCTCGCCGCCGAGAAGGCGGTCAACTCGCCGCTGCTGGAAACCTCGGTGGAGGGCGCGCACTCGCTGCTGCTCTCGATCACCGGCGGGCCCGACCTCTCCCTGGTCGAGGCGAGCGAGGCGGCCAACATCGTTCAGGAGGCGGCCCACCCCGACGCCAACATCATCTTCGGCGCCAGCATTGACGAGGACATGTCCGAGGAGGTCTGGATCACGGTGATCGCCACCCGATTCGAGACTGCCTTCGCAAACCGGCACCGGCGCAACCGTGAGGACGGGCCGCGGGAGCCACGCAAGCGCGACCGCGACGACTTCCGCACCGGCCCCGAGCGTGCCGGCGACGACCGCGACCGGAGCCGCTACGCCGACCCGGTCGGCGACTGGCGCGCGGGCACCGGCGGCCCCGTCCGCAAGGCGCGGAGCGCGGAGGAGCTCTACGGCGACGGCGCCAAGGGCCGCGGCCAGGACCGTCTCCCGCCGGAGCCGGGCACGGGCCGCGGCGGGCGAGTGCTGGACGTGCCCGAGTTCATTCCCGGACACTGAGCGCCCAAGAAGCGAAGTGCGGCTTAGGCTGCTCGACATGTCGAGCCGCAACGGAGTGGTTGCAGCCGGGCATCCGCTGACGGCGGAGGCTGGGGCGGAGGTGCTGCGGGCGGGCGGCAACGCGGTCGACGCTGCGGTCTGCGCGGTGCTCACCTCGTTCGTCGCCGAGAGCCCCCTGACCGGCTTCGGCGCCGGCGGGTTCATGATGGTCCACGACGGCGACCGCGACACCCTGGTCGACTTCTTCGTCGCCGCCGGGGGCGCCGACGGCATCGAGCGCGGCTCCGAGCTGATCCCGATCCCCGTCTACTTCGACGAGACGCCTCAAACCTTCTACTGCGGCGCCGCCTCATGCGGGGTCCCGGGAAATCCGGCCGGCCTCGAGCGCGTCGCCAGCCGCTTCGGCTCGCGGCCCCTGGCGGAACTGGCAAAGCCCGGCATCGCCCTCGGCCGGGAGGGGGTGGAGGTGACCGCCGCCCAGGCCTACCTCTTCGAGGTCCTGGAGCCGATTGTCACCTCGACACCCGAGGCGGCCGCCCTCTATGCGCGGGAGGGCCGGATCCTGCGTGAGGGGGACACCTTTCGCTATCCGGATATGTCCGACGCTCTGGAGCGCTTCGCGGCCGAGGGCGCCGAGCCCTTCTACCGCGGCGAGACCGCCCGCGCGGTCACCGAATGGGTCAGGGAGCGGGGCGGCACCCTCGGCATCGACGACCTGGAGGCGTATGAGCCGATCGAGCGCGAGCCCGTGCGGGCGAGATTCAGGGGGAACGAGGTGTTCACCAACCCGCCACCCTCCTCCGGCGGCATCCTGATCGCCTATGCGCTCGGGCTGCTGGAGCGGCTCGGGGACCGCAGCGGGGTGGAGGAGATCGTCGCCGTCACCGAGGCCGCCAACGCGCATCGCGAGGGCGACTTCCACGAGGCCCTCCACCGAGACGGCTTCACCGAGGGATTCCTCGATCCGGCGCTGCTCGACGAGGTCGCCGAGCGAATCCGGGCCGGCGACTGGGTGGGCGGCGGCGGTGGGGCAGGGGGACCTGGCGATCAGCTGGGCTCGACCACCCACATCGCGGTGCTCGACGGTGACGGCATGTGCGCCTCGGTCACCTGCTCGAACGGCACCGGCTCGGGAGTGCTCGTTCCAGGGACCGGGGTTCACGTCAACAACATGCTCGGCGAGGAGGACCTCAACCCGCAGGGCTTCCACCGGATCCCGCCCGGGCGACGGGTGAGCTCGATGATGTCCCCGACCGTCGCCCTCCGCGACGGCGAGGTGGTGCTGGGCCTGGGCAGCGCCGGCTCCAATCGGATCCGCTCGGCGATCCTGGAGACGGTGGTCCGGGTGCTCGAGGAGGGGATGGACGCGGACGAGGCGGTGCGGGCCGGCCGCCTTCACTTCGAGGCCGGGACGGTGCAGGCCGAACCAGGCGTCGATCCCGACGGCCTCGCGCGCTTGGAGGAGCGGGGGGTGCCGGTGGTGCGCTGGAGGCGCCAGAACCTCTACTTCGGCGGCGCCCAGGCGGTCGCCCGCGATCCGGCGACCGGGGAGCTCAGCGGCGGCGGCGACCCCCGCCGCGGCGGCGCGGTCGCCGTGGTCGGCTAACCGCGGCTGGCCCTACTCGAAGTGGACCTTGCCGTTGCCGCTGGCCCGCTCGGCGGCCTCCTCGGCGCGCTCCAGGGCTGCCTCGACGGCGCCGAGGGCGTTGGCGAGTAGCTCCATCCGCTCGTCCTCATCGCGGAGCTCAAGCAGCTTCTGCTTGGTGTCGGCGGGCAGCTCGATCCGGGCGGCGATCGCGTAGGCGGAGGCACCATCCAGCTCCTCGGCCGCGGGCCGCTCGCCGGTGGCTCGCTCGGCGAGCTCGGCGAAGGCCTCGCGGGCGGCGCTGGCCGAGTCCTCGTCGATCGGGGGACCGTCGTCCTCGTCGATCAGCTCGACCTCGCCGGCCGGATACTCGGGAGCCTCGAAGCGGTCGAGGACCTTGAACGGCTCCTCGCCGCTGACCACGACGTTCATCCGCCCGTCGTCGAAGCGCTCCAGCACCTCCTCGACCCGGGCGGTGCAGCCGACCGAGCGGGCCCCGTCGTCGTCGCGGAGGACGATTCCGAACGGCTCCCCCTCGTCGACGGAGCGGCCGATCATCCGCTTGTAGCGCTCCTCGAAGATGTGAAGGGGCAGCTGCTCCCCGGGCAGCAGAGCCAGGGGCAGCTCGAAGATCGGCATCTCGCTTCCCGCCATCACCGTCGATTCTAGGGAGCGAGAGAATGCCGCCGTGGCTGATATCGATTTCGAGGCCGAGGGCCTGCTCGATGGAGTCAGCGGGGAGGCGCGCGAGGAGCGCATGGCGCTGCTCCGGGACCTCTCCGAGGCCGGGGTCCCCCTCGAGGAGCTGCGCCGTGCGGTCGCCGAGGACCGTCTCGCGCTGGTGCCGGTCGAGCGCGTCTTCGAGCCGGGCACCGAGCGCTACTCGCCGGAGGAGATCGCGGAGCAAACCGGGCTCGACCTCGACTACCTGATCCGGCTCCAGCAGGCACTCGGCTTCACGATGCCCCGGCCCAATGAGAGGGTCCTCACCGATGCTGACCTGGAGGAAGCGAGACGTGTCAAGCAGTTCCTCGACGCCGGGCTGCCTCCGGACGGCCTCCTGGAGACTTCGCGGATCATCGGGGTGACGATGGCGCAGCTGGCCGAGTCCAACCGCGCACTGATCGGCGACGCCTTCCTGGAGCCAGGGGTCGGGGAGCGGGAGCTGGCCCTCCGCTACGCCGCGGCGGCGCAGACGATGTCACCGCTGCTCGGCGAGACCCTCCGGTACGTGCACGACCGGCACCTGCGGGAGTCGATCAGGCAGGCGGTGATCTCCGAAAGGGAGCTTGCCGAGGGCAGGCTGGCGGGATCGGACCAGGTGGCGATCGCCTTTGCCGACCTGGTCGACTTCACCCTGCTTGGGGAACGCCTCGAGATCGACGCGATCGGAAGGCTCACCGGCCGCCTCTTCGAGCTCGCCTCGGACGCCGCGAGACCGCCTGTTCGCCTGGTGAAGATGATCGGCGACGCCGCCATGTTTGCCTCCCCGGAACCCGCCCCCCTGCTCGAGGCCGTCACTGGGCTGGTCGAGGCGGGCGGCGACGAGGAGATGCCCTCGCTGAGGGCGGGCGCGGCGCTTGGGGAGGGGCTCGCCCGCGGTGGCGACTGGTACGGGCGCCCCGTCAACCTCGCCGCGCGGATCACCAGCTTCGCCCGCCCCGACACCGTCGTCGTCGACGACCAGCTGAAGTCGGCCCTGGAGGACGATCCCCGGTTCGAATTCTCCTTCGTCGGCAAGCATCACTTCAAGGGGATGAAGGGCGAGATCCCGGTTCACCGCGCCCGCCGCAGGCAGCCCGGTTAAGCCACCGTCAGCGTTCGGCCGTAACGCGGCCGGCCGGTCTTCGCATAGCGGTCTTCGCATAGAGTGGGCCCTGGATGGGGGAATTCAGCGACCTAGAACTCGACGGGAGAGTTGCCACTGCCGGCGACTCGGACTGGGACGAGGCGCGGCAGGCGTGGAACCTTGCGGCGGACCCGCAGCCCAGCGCGGTGGCGTTCGTCGAGGGCCCGGATGACGTTGCCAAGGTGATCCGCTTCGCCCGCGAGACCGGCCATATGGTGGTCGGCCAGGGCACCGGGCACGGCGCGGTGGCGGTCGGCTCATTCGAGGACACGATCGTGATCAAGACCGAGCGGATGCGCGGGGTCGAGGTCGACGGCGACGCGAGGACCGCCCGGGTCGAGGCCGGCGTGCACGTCAGCGAGCTGGGGGAGGCCGCCCAGGAGCACGGCCTCTCCTCGCTGCCCGGATCCTCACCGAACGTTGGAGTGATCGGCTTCAACCTGGGGGGCGGCCTCAGCTGGTTGGGGCGGCGCCACGGATTCGCCTGCAACGGGGTCCGGGCGATCGAGCTGGTGACCGCCGACGGTGAGCAGCGCCGGGTCGACGCCGACAACGAGCCCGACCTCTTCTGGGCGCTCCGAGGCGGAGGAGGCGGATACGCGATCGTCACCGCCCTCCATCTCGACCTGGTGCCGGTCTCCGACGTGTACGCCGGGGCGCTTCTCTTCCCCGCCGAGCTCGGCGCCGACGCGATTCGTGCCTACCGCGACTGGGCCGCCACCGTCCCCGACGAGGTCACCACGGTCGTCCGCTTCCTCCGGCCGCCGCCGATCCCTGACGTTCCCGAGCCCCTCCGCGACAGGCCCCTGCTCACCATCGATGGGGCGGTCATCGGCAGCCAGGCTGAAGGCGAGAAGATGATCGCCCCCCTCCGCGAGCTCGGCGAGCCGATCATGGACACCTTCGATCAGATCCCCGCGAGCGGGCTGAGCCGGATCCACATGGACCCGGAGCCGCCGGTGCCCGGCCTCGGTCACCACACGGTGGTCAAGGAGCTCTCAGACGAAGCGATCGAGGCCTTCGC
This sequence comes from uncultured Solirubrobacterales bacterium, assembly GCA_963780305.1. Taxonomy (GTDB): domain Bacteria; phylum Actinomycetota; class Thermoleophilia; order Solirubrobacterales; family 70-9; genus CAVVYV01. The sequence continues at coordinate 252,826 of CAWABN010000008.1, read as the reverse complement.
CGGGGCAGCGGGCCCCGATGCCGGCTCCCCGCTGCTGCTCGCCGAGCTCCGCCACCTCGGTGGCGCGCTTGGCCGTCCAGCCGACAACGCCGGCGCCCTCGACAAGCTCGACGCCGACTACGTCATGCTCGCGGTCGGCCTGCCGATGGCGCCGGAGATGGGCGAGGCGATCGAGAAGTCGCTCGACGGTCTCGAGGAGACGATGCAGCCCTGGGCTGCCGAGGGCGGCTACTTCAACTTCGCCGAGCGCCCGTCCGCAGTCGAGTCGATCCTCCCCGAAGCGACCTGCAAGCGCCTCACCGAAGTGAAGCGTCAGTGGGACCCAGACGAGCTGATCCGGGCCAACCACATGGTCTCCCTGACCCCGGCTTAGGGCCGGCGCGCCGAGATCAAGAGGTTATAGAAGAGCTGCGGCGGCAGGCGGCGCTCGAGCACCTGATCGTCGAGGCGCTGGAGGGCGAGGTAGCTGCGGAAGGCGAAGCGGCGCCATCGAAGCGGCACCTCCTCGGGCTCCGCGGTCGCCTCAAGGGCACGAACTGTCCAGCCGTGGATGCTGGCCAGGAGCTCCTCGCCCCGGACCCGGACCTGGTCGAAGCCCGCGCCGGCGGCCAGATGCTGGAGAACCCCCGGAGAGAAGGCGTGCACGTCCACCTCCTGCTCGAGCGCCTGTCCGTTCGCCCCGGCCGGGCGGTCGCGCCGCCGCCGCGAGGCGCCGATCAGCCGCCGCCAGAACGGCGCAGCCAGCAGGGCGCTCCGCTTCGGGATCGCCGCCAGCAGGTCCCCGTAGCGGGAGGGCTCGCCGCAGAAGGCGAGCGTCCCGCCGGGGCGCAGCACGCGGTGGAACTCGGCGAATCCCTCGGCCAGGTCGGGAATGTGATGGAGGATGGCGTGGCCGAAGACGAGGTCGAAGCTGCCGTCATCGAAGGGGAGCCGCTCGGCCTCGGTGGCGACCGTGCGCACCGACAGATTCAGCTCCGCGGCGTTCTCCCGGAGCGTCGCCAGCATCCCCGGCGAGATGTCCGTCGCCGTAGCCCGCTCGATCACGCCCGCCTGGAGCAGGTTGAGCGAAAAGTAGCCGGTGCCGGCGCCGATCTCGAGCGCGTCGACGAAGGGGTCCGAGGGCCAGCCTCCGAGCGCCTTGCGGAGCTTCGCCCGGACCTGCTGCTGGCCGACCGGGCCGAAGTCGATCCCCCATTTGGAGTCGTAGGAGGAGGCGGCCGCGTCGTGGTAGCGCTCGTTGACGTCCTTGATCCGGTCGGGACTCGCGGGGGCGGACATCGCGGCTGATCTTACGCGGGGGTCTCGACCCGGACCTGCTTAGGTTGCGCCGGATGGAGCACTTGCAGCGAGACCAGCCGCCGGGCGTCCCGCCGCTGCCGCTGACCGGCGAACGCACCCTCCCCGACGTGCCGGAGGAGAACTACTGGTATCAGCGGCACGTCGCCGTGTACGAGTGGATCGCGACCCGCTGTGCGGGGCTGCGGGTGGTCGACCTGGCGAGCGGTGAGGGTTACGGATCCGACCTGCTTGCCCGGGGCGCGGCCGAGGTGACCGGCGTCGACGCCAATCCCGAGGCATACGAGCACGCCCGGCTGCGCTACAGGCGTCCCAACCTGGGCTTTCAGCGCGGCCTGGTGGAGGGGTTCGACCAGGAAGCCGACGTGGTGGTCTTCCTGCAGACGATCGAGCACATCCATGAGCCCGAGCGCCTGCTCCAGCGGCTCGCTCGGATCGCACCGGTGGCCTACATCTCCACTCCCAACCGGCTCACCCTGGCGCCGCCGGGGGCGGAGAAGTCCGACAACCCGTGGCACCTGCGCGAGTACGACCTCGGCGGGTATCGGGCGCTGCTCCAGCCCCACTTCACCGAGGTCGAGATCCTCGGCCTCTTCCACGCCCGCAAGCTCCGCGCCCACGAGCTCGTAATCCGGTTCGGCTGGGACCGCCTCCACCGAACCCTCCACCTCACCCGTCCGTTCTATGACCGCTTCATCCCCTCGATCAGCGCCAGCGACTTCCGCCTGAAGCCGGACGGCCTGGATCGGGCACTGGACTTCCTTGCCGTCTGCAATGCCTGAGCGCACGGCGGGCGACCTCGCGATCGTCCTTCACAGCCACATGCCCTACGTCGAGGGGTTCGGGACATATCCGTTTGGCGAGGAGTGGCTGTTCGATGCCTTTGCCCGCTCCCACCTCCCGGTCCTCGACGTCGCCGAACGGCTGACGATGACGGTGACCCCGGTGCTCGCTGACCAGCTCGAGGCCGAGGGGGTGGGGGAGCGGATGCTCACCTTCCTCCGGCGCCACCGCGTCGACGCGGCCGACCGCGACGTCGCGGATCGAGGTCTCGAGCTGCGGCCCGCGGCGAAGCTCGAGGCCGAGCACTACACCCGGGCGATCGAGCGGCTCCAGAAGCTGGGTGGCAGGGCGCTTCGTGCCTTCCAGGAGGCGCACTTCAAAGGCCGGATCGCGGTGATGTCCTCGGCGGCGACGCACGCAGTCCTCCCGAAGCTTGCGACGCTGGCGGGTAGGCGGCTCCAGGTGGACGCCGGGTTGCGCTCGCACCGGCGGCGGTTCGGCGCCACGGAGGGCTTCTGGCTGCCGGAGTGCGCCTACGTCAGCGGGCTCGAGGCCGTTCTCGCGGAGCGCGGGATCGCCTACACCTGCCTCGACCAGAGCGCCCACGAGCGCGGGACCGCCGCCCTCGATCCGGTCCGGCTGCCGGGAGGCCCGGTCGCCTTCACGATCGATTGGCCGACCATCCGGCTGGTCTGGTCGGACGGCGGCTATCCCTCTGATCCGGCCTACCTCGAGTATCACCGGCTCTCGCCCAACGGAATCAGGCTGTGGTCGGTGGGAGGGCGCCCCTACGCAGCGGCGGTCGCCGCCAAGCGCGCCAGCGAGCACGCCGCCGGGTTCCTGGCCGCGGTCAGGGATCGGCTCGAGCGGCACCGGGCGGAGCGCGGTCGCCGCGGCCTCTGCGTGTTCGCCGTCGACACCGAGCTGCTCGGCCACTGGTGGGCCGAGGGGCCGATCTGGCTGCGCGAGGTCCTGCGGGGGGCGGAGCTGGAAGGGGTGCGGCTGCTGACCCTGCCCGAGGCGCTGCGCGAGCACGAGGCGGAGGAGCGGCCTGTCGCGGAGGCGAGCTGGGGCGAGGGGAAGACGCTCGAGACCTGGGACTCGCCCGCGGTCGCCGACCTCGCCTGGGGCGCGCGCCGTCTGGAGCTGCGAGTGCTGCGGTCGTTGGCGGCCCGCCCGCGGGGGGATGCGGCGCTGCGAGCCGCCCGTGAGCTGCTCGCCGTCCAGTCCAGCGACTGGGCGTTCATGGACCACCGCGGCCAGGCCGGCGACTACCCCTTCCGGCGGGTGACCGCGCATGCGGAGGCTCTGCTGCAGGCCATAGACTCCGCCGAGGCCCCCGAGCCGAGCGTGCGCAATCTCGCCCCCGACATCAATTTGGCGCCGCTCCTGGAGCCCTGAGGAGGCGAAGCACCTATCACTCGCGTACTGATCCTCTCCTGGGAGTACCCGCCGCTGATCGAGGGCGGCCTCGCCCGCCACGTCCGCAAGCTCTCCGAGGGCCTGGTGGAGCGCGACGCCGAGGTCCATGTCCTCACCCGCGGGGAAGAGGAGTCACCGGTCGAGGTGGTGGCCGGGGTCCAGGTGCACAGGGTCCGGGAGCCGAACCGCCCTGCCGAGCTCAACGAGTTCGTCGCCTGGGTCGAGCGGATGAACTCCGACATGCTCGCCGCCGGAGTCGAGCTCGGCGACCGCCACAGCTTCGACCTCGTCCACGGCCACGACTGGCTGGTAGCAAACGCCTGCGACCACCTCGCGAAGCGCTTCGACACACCGCTCGTGACCACCATCCACGCTACCGAGCACGGGCGCCACCAGGGCTGGGTCGACAAGCACCCTCAGTCCTACATCCACGGGGTGGAGCGCTGGATCACAAACCGCTCCGACAGGGTGATCGCCTGCTCGACCTTCATGCGGGAGCAGATCGTCGACGTCTTCGGGGTCCCCGAGGGCGCGATCGAGGTGATCCCGAACGGGATCGATCCCGAGGATCTGCAGCGGCACGACGACGAGCACCTGCGCCGCCTGCGCGCCGAGTTCGCGGAGCCCGAGCAGTCGCTGGTGCTCCTGGTCGGGCGGCTCGTCTACGAGAAGGGATTCCAGGTCGCGCTCGAGGCGCTGCCCGAGATCATCGAGCGGCAGCCGCACACCCGCTTCATCGTCGCCGGGTCTGGCACCCACGAGGAGGAGCTCCGCCGCCAGGCCGGGGAGCTGGGGCTGATGGAGCACGGCACCTTCGTCGGCTGGATCGGCGACGACGTCCTTCACTCCCTCTACCGGATCGCCGACGTCTGCGTCGTCCCCTCGATCTACGAGCCGTTCGGGCTCGTCGCGCTTGAGGCGATGGCTTCCAGCTGTCCCTGCATCGTCGCCGACACCGGCGGGCTGCGCGAGGTGGTTCCCCACGACGAGGTGGGCCTGCGCTTCCGGGCCCGCGACCCCGAGTCGCTGGCGGAGATGACCGTGAGGGTGCTGGACGACGCGAAGCTCTGCCGCCGCCTCACCGCCGAGGCCTTCGAGCACCTGCGCCGCTTCGACTGGGGCGACGTCGCCGAGCGCACCGCGAGCGTCTACGAGGAGCTCGCCGCCAGCGCCGCGCCCGCCTCCTCGAGCTGATGACGAGGCTCGACGAGGGGCGCCGCGAGGTCTATCCGTCGAAAGAGGCGGCCGGGAAGCGCCGGGCGCCCAGCTTCGGGCCCGGGCTCAATGTCAGCGTCCCGATCTCGTTCGGCCTGCCGCTGCTCGTGGTCGGCCTCGCCCTGGTGGTGGCCGCCGCCAGCAGCGGGCGGCTGCTCTTCTGGGTGCTGGGCGGGCTACTCGGCCTCGGGGGCGCCGCCCTGTTCGCCTCGGGCAAGCGGCTCTAGCTACGGCTTCTTCCGCTTCTTCCTTTTCTTTTTGCAGGCCTTCTTCTTGTGCTTCTTCTTCGCGGCGCTGGCCTCGCTCTTCTTGCCCTTCTTCTTTGCCTTCGCCTTCGCTTTGCACTTCTTGAGCGCCGGGCCGCAGCCGCCCTCGACCGTGGCGGGGGTGTCGAGCGAGGTGGTGGCCCCGTTGTGGCCGCTGAAGGTCTCGTGGAAGAGCGGCGGGGGCGGCAGGCAGAGCTCCCGGTTGGCGACATTGAGGCCATCGGGGCCGCCGATGAAGTTGAGCTCGAAGTGGGAGATCGGGATGTCGGGCAGCCCGCTGAAGGTCACCGAGCCGGAGAAGTCGAGTGTCCCGTGCAGATTGAGGTTCAGGGGGCCGGCGAGGTTGAGGCCGATGTCGGGCAGCACCGGCTGCTGCACCAGCGTCACCGGGCCGGTGAGCGGCTGGGTGAGCAGCGGCGAGGTGGCGATCGCCGAGCCGATCACAGTGTTCGGCGGGCAGGCAGCTGCGTTGAAGACGTCGAGCGGGCAGCTCTCGTTCAGCTGGGCCAGGTCGACCCCGAGGTCGGGCGGCAGCAGAACCGCTGCCTGAGCAAGGCCGGCCTCGTCGGCATCCTGTTCGATCACCGTCGAGACCGGCGGCTTGCCCAGTGGGCTGTTCTGCCCCGGAGACCCCATTCTGGCGCTGAAGGTTGGTGAGAAGGCGAGGGCGCCGCAGTTGGTTGGGGTGAAGGTGTCGTCTCCGCTAACAAAGGTACCCGGCGAGGCGTAGGAGTTCGCTGTGACCGTGATCGTGGCCGCTGTGCAGGAAGTTGGGTTTCGCACGAAGGGCTGGCCGTTGACCGTTCCCGAGAGCGTCACTGTCATGCTCGTGATGTCGATCGGCAACCCGAGTCCGAGCGTCGTGTTGGCGACATTCGGGATGTCGTTGATGACGGAGTCAAGCCCGAAGTCGCTTTGGCGGAGCTCGGCGCCCGACTGGATGATGATGTTCTCGAGCAGCACGCCGCCGAGCGGCGGCACCAGCACGATCCCAAAGCGAGCGGGCTCACCGGGCTGGGGCACCAGGTTGTAGAGGTTGCCGGTGACCGTCTGCGGGACGATGCCGAGGACGCTCAGATTTGTGGTGAGATCGCCGACGTCGCTCGGGGCGGGACAGGCGTTGGCGTTGAGTTGTGTGACCGTTTCGATGTTGGCCTCATCCCAAGTAGCGGGCGCTCATGCCCCCGCAAAATTGAGTAATGCCAAACGGGTACGCGAGCGGCGCCGATTCCTCGTCCACTGCGTCCAGGGCGTGGCTCTACGGCTCGACCGGGTCGGGCCAGCTCAGGGTCTCGGGCGCCTCTCGCATCCGGATCAGCTTCGCCGGCACTCCGCCGACCACGGCGTTCGCTGGGATGTCCTTGGTGACCACCGCGTTGGTGCCGACGATCGAGTTGTCGCCGACCCGGACCCCCCGCAGGAAGCAGGCGTTGTAGCCGATCCAGACGTTGGAGCCGATGATCGTCTCGCGCTTGTAGATCCCCTGGTGGCGGATCGGCCGCTCGACCTCGGTCGCGCCATGGTCGAAGTCGATGAACATCGCCCGGTCGGCGATCACGCACTGCTCGCCGATCCGAACCCGCTTGTAGGCCGAGATCGTGCACTCCTGGCCCATCACCGTCTTCGCGCCGATCTCGACCACGCCCTCGTGGCAGCGGATCTTGGTCCCGTCGCCGATCCAGCAGAGCGATCCGAAGTGAACCTCGGCCCGCTTGCCGATCTGCAGCTGTAGGTCCTTGCCGAAGAAGACCGGGCCGTTGGTCTTCCACCGCCAGCCCGCGGGGGTGAGCAGGCGCCGCCACAAGTAGCGCCAGAGCAACCGTGCGTAGCGCAGGTTGAGCATCCGGTTGCGCCGCAGGAATCCGAGCAGCTTGAACACGCAGGCGATTCTAGGTTCGGGGGACCTGTTGCCGGTTCGAGGCTGACCAGCCCCCCTTCTAGACTGCGGCCGGATGGCGAAGGCGGCCCAGAAATCGGACGCGAAGCTTGCCGAGCGGCTGCTGGCCGGCGACAAGCGGGCGCTGGCCAAGGCGATCAGCCTGATCGAGAACGACGAGCCCGCCGGCTGGGAGCTGGTCCGCGAGGTCTACCCGCACACCGGGCGGGCCCGGATCATCGGCCTCACCGGCCCGCCCGGGGTGGGGAAGAGCACCCTGATCGGGGCGCTGACCGCGGAGATGCGAAAGGCCGACCGCCAGGTCGCGGTCCTCTCGATCGATCCCTCCAGCCCCTTCACCCGCGGCGCTCTGCTCGGCGACCGGATCCGGCTGTCGGACCACTTCCTCGACGCCGGCGTCTTCATCCGCTCGATGGCGAGCCGGGGCGCGCTCGGGGGCCTCTCCGAGGCAACCCTTCAGGCAGCCCTGCTGATGGACGCCTCGGGCAAGGACGACGTCTTCATCGAGACGGTCGGGGTCGGCCAAGCCGAGATCGACATCGTCGACCACGGCGACACCGTCGTCCTGGTGTTGCAGCCCGGCTCCGGCGACTCGATCCAGGCCCTGAAGGCGGGGGTGATGGAGATTCCCGACGTGATCTGCGTCAACAAGGCCGATCACCCGATGACCGACACGATGGTGCGGGAGATCCGCGGGGTGCTCTCCCTGGGCCCCTCGCGCTCCTGGCGGGTGCCGATCGTCCGCACCGAAGCCGCCAAGGGCGACGGCGTCGCCGAGCTTGCGGAGAAGATCTCCGAGCACCGCGCCCACATCGAGGCCGAGGGCACCCTGGAGGAGCGCCGGGCTAGGAACCTGCGGAACGAGGTCCTGGAGCTCGCCGCCGCCCGCCTCCGCCGGAGCCTCGAGGCTGACCTCGCGGGTGACGCCGCGGTCGCCGAGCTCCTCGACCGGGTGGTCAGGCGCGAGCTCGACCCCGCCAGCGCCGCCACCGAGATCCTCGAGCGCCGCGATGGCTGAGACGGGCCGCTCGCCGGCTCGCACCGGATCCCGTTCGAGCACGTCGCCGAGGGTGCCGGCCGGCTCTGGGCGGCCTCGAGCGCGACCCGGTGAAGGAGGCGCCGCGCTTCAACCCGGACGAGGCCCTCTCCGCCGGACAGGAGCGCGAGCTCTGCGCCCTTTGGGGCATCCGCGAGGGGCAGGGCCGGGCCGCCGAGCTCGCCGACCGCGACGACCATGAGGTCACCGCCGTCCCGGCCGCGGACTGAGCTGTGCGGTGGCGATTGTGTATCGCGATCTCACCGGAAACGTCGAATCGGGGGTGATTCGCTCGTCGTCACTGTGAAGGCGGCGAACGGCGCTGCCCAACCAAGGAGGGGTCGAAATGCTGCTTGAGAACAAGAACGCGGTGATCTATGGAGGCGGGGGATCAATCGGCGGCGCGGTTTCGCGCGCATTCGCGCGCGAGGGCGCGAAGGTCTTCCTGGCCGGGCGCACCCCCGAGAGCCTCGAGCGGGTCGCGGAGGAGATCCGATCGGCTGGCGGGGAGGCCGAGACGGCGCAGCTCGACGCGATGGACGAGAAGGCCGTCGACCGGCACGCGGATGCGGTGGCGAAAGAGGGCGGAAGCCTGGACATCTCCTTCAACCTGATCACGCACCCGCACACGCACGGCGTTCCGTTCCACGAGATGACTGCCGACGACTTCATGGCGCCGGTGGAGGTCGCGGCGCGGAGCACGTTCATCACCGCGAAGGCGGCGGCCCGCAACATGATCTCCCAGAGGTCCGGCGTCATCCTCGCCTTCGGTGGGCCGGGCGACCGCAGCGGGCCCTCGCGCGACTACTACCTGGGCGGGACCCAGGTCGCGTTCGACGCGATCGAGACCATTCGCAGGCAGCTCTCCGCCGAGCTGGGCCCGCACGGCGTGCGTTTCGTCACGCTCGCCAGCGGGGGGATCCCCCAGACCTTCCCCGACGACTTTGAGGAGGGGGAGAAGATCACAGCGATGATCGAGGCGGACACCCTGCTCGGCCGGGCGGCGACCCTCGAGGACGTTGGCAACGCGGCCGTGTTCGCTGCCTCCGACTGGGCCCGTAGCGTGACCGCGGCGATCATCAACGTCAGCGCCGGGGCTCTGATCGACTAAGCCCTGCTAGCAGCCGAGCTGGCGGGCGATCACCATCTGCTGGACCTCGTCGGTGCCCTCGCCGATCGTGAGGATCTTGGCGTCGCGATAGAAGCGGCAGACCGGGTACTCCTCGATGTAGCCGTAGCCGCCATGGATCTGGACCGCCTCCTCGGTCGCCCGCACCGCCAGGCGGCCGGTGATCAGCTTCGCCTGAGCGGCGGTCAGGGTGAAGGGCTCGCCCCGCTCCTTCAGGATCGCGGCCCGGTAGACGAGCAGCCGCGCCGCCTCGATCTGGGCGGAGATGTCCGCGATCTTCGCCTGGATCGCCTGGAACTTGCCGATCGGCTGGCCGAAGGCGCGGCGCTCCTTTGCGTATGAGATCGCCTCGTCGAGCGCCCCCTGGGCGAGCCCGACGCCCATCGCTGCCACCCCGATCCGTCCCCCGTCGAGGATCTGCAGGAACTGCTTGAAGCCGTCGCCGCGGCGGCCGAGCAGGTTGCCCTCCGGGACCCGGCAGTCGTCGAAGCTGAGCGGCCGGGTGTCGGACGCGTTCCAGCCCATCTTCCGGTAGGGCTCGCCGGGCTCGAACCCTGGGGTGCCGTTGGGGACGATCAGGTTGGAGATCTCCCTGCCACCGTTGTCGGCGCCGGTGACCGCGGTGATCGTCACGCAGCCCGAGATCTCGGTCCCGGAGTTGGTGATGAACTGCTTCGCCCCGTTCACTACCCACTCGCCACCCTCCAACTTCGCCTGGGTCTTGGTGTTGCCGGCGTCGGAGCCCGCCTCGGGCTCGGTGAGCCCGAAGGCGGCGAGCTTCTTCCCGCTGCAGAGGGCGGGGAGCCAGTCGTCCTTCTGCTCGTCGCTGCCCCAGAGGGCGATCGGCATCGTCCCGAGCGAGGTGTGGGCGGCCATCGTGATCGCCACCGAGGAATCGACCCGGGTCAGCTCCTCGACCGCCAGCGCGTAGGCGAGGGTGTCGGCGCCGCCGCCGCCGTATTGCTCGGGGAACGGGATCCCCATCAGGCCGAGCTCGCCCATCTTCCCGACCAGCTCGTAGGGGAAGGCCTTCGTCCGGTCGAGCTCCTCGGCGACCGGGCCAACCTCCTGGCGGGCGAAGTCGCGGACGGTGTCCCTTAGCAGCCGCTGCTCGTCGCTGAGCTCGAAGTCCATCGGGCGGGGAGTTAACCAGCCCCGCAAAGGAGACCTACGCCGCGGCCTTCAGCCTTTCGAGCGCGGCTTCCATCCCCGGTCCCTCGATCGCCTTTGCCTCACGGACGTCGAGCTCCTTGCCGCAGCGGGTGCAGACGCGCCGGTCGTTGACCTCGCCGCCGCACTCGCCCTTGTGGACGACGATCATCGGCGGCCCACCGGGGGAGGGCATGTGCTTGTCGCCCCAATGCATCAGCGAGATCATCAGCGGCCAGAGGTCGAGCCCCTTCTCGGTGAGGAAGTACTCGTAGCGCTCGGGGCGCTCGCTGTAGGGGCGCCGCTCGAGGATGTCCTCGTCGACCAGCCGCTGCAGGCGGGTGGCGAGCACGTTGCGGGCCACCCCGAGCGACTCCTGCATCTCGCCGAAGCGGCGGTGTCCGTTGAACACCTCACGGATGACGAGCAGCGTCCAGCGCTCGCCGACCAGCTCCAAGGCCGATGCGATCGAGCAGACCTGACCTTCGTAGTCGTTGCGTAGCACGAGTGTGATCTTTTCACACTTGGTTGCATGATGCAACCTACGATGCTAGGGTCGCTGCAATGCAGTTGCTTGATGCAACCACCCTCCGGAAGGGAGGAACGATGAGAAAGCCGGCCTTCAGATTGGAGTTGCAGCCGATCGAGATCAGCTCCGAGGAGATCCTCGCAGACCTTCTCTATCCGGCGCCGAGGGCGACGCCGGAGCCGGCGCCCAAGCGAGCGCCCCTCCGCAGCGAGAGGCGCGCTTGAGCGCCGTCGACGCGCCCGGCGCTGACGGCAGGGCGGTCGAATCGGCGCTCGCCTTCGCCGAGCGCTCTCCCGATACCACCCGGAGCAGGACGATCACCTGGCAAGACCCGCTCCCCGCGGCAGCCGCGGGGGCGCGCCTGTCCGGGAGGGAGTACGTGGAGGCGATCAGGTCCGGTGAGCTGCCACCGCCTCCGATCGCCGTCGTGATGAACATGGCGATGGTCGAGCTTTCCGATGGCAAGGCGGTCTTCGAGGGCGATCCCGGGGAGGAGCACTACAACCCAATCGGCGTCGTCCACGGCGGCTACGCCTCGACCCTGCTCGACTCGGCGCTCGGTTGCGCCGTTCACACCACCCTCGACGCGGGTTTCGCGTACACCAGCCTCACCCTCGAGGCCAAGTTCGTTCGCCCGATCACCCGCGACACCGGCCGGGTGCGGGCGGAGGCCGAGGTCGTCCACCGCGGGCGCACCCAGGCGACCGCGGAGGCGCGCCTGGTTGCCGCCGAGACTGGCAAGCTCCTCGCCACCGGCACGAGTACCTGTCTGATCATCGAGCGGCTACGAGCGTCGCCAGGCGGCCATCGGCCGCGACTTGGGATCGGCCGATGCGGCTGCCCCGAACGGCAAGCCGAAAGTGCGCCTCGGAAGGATGGTCGAGGACGGGGTCGCTCCCAGCATCCTCGGACTGATCGAGCGCGGGGTCGCACGCGAGCCCGGCCTCGCGTCGGAGATGCGCGGCCGGGTCGTCTTCCGGTTCGCGGAGGAGTTCTCGCCGCTGCGAATCTTCTTCCGGCCGCGGACGGTGGTGATCGAGGACGGCGATCTGCGCAAGCCCGACCTGGTGGTCGCGGGGCGGCTGCCCGACATCGTCCACATGGCGACGGTGCCGACCCTGGGCGGACGCTTCGGCGGGCTTCCCGATCCGCGCCAGGCGCGCGGCCGGCGGGGGCTTCACCGGCTGGCGAGCGGCAGGGTGCGGATCGAGGGCGACGGAGCCCTCGCCCGGAGGTTGCTGAGGCTGCTCGCGGTCTAGGTGTCCGAACCGCTGCGCGCCAGCTCAACCAGCAGGCGCACCCCGTAGCCGGTCGGGCCCTTGCCGACGTACTCGCGGCCGACGTCCCAGGCGGTGCCCGCGATGTCGAGGTGGACCCAGGGCCGTTCGTCGACGAATTCCTCCAGGAAGGAGCCGGCGTAGATCGTCCCGGCCTTCCGCTTAGCCGAAGCGTTGGTGAGATCGGCGGCGGTGCCCTTGGTGAGCTCCTTGTACTCAGGGTGCAGCGGCAGGCGCCAGGCGAGCTCGCCGGTGCGCTCGGCGGCGGTTTCGACTCGCTCGGCCCATTCATCGTCGTTGGAGATCAGCGCCGCGTAGGTCGAGCCAAGCGCGACCAGCACCGCCCCGGTCAGGGTGGCGAGATCGACCAGCCGGTCGGCCCCCTGCTGGACGGAGTAGGCGAGGGCGTCGGCGAGGATCAGCCTGCCCTCGGCGTCGGTGTTGTTGACCTCGACCGTCTTCCCGTTCAGCTGGGTGATGATGTCCCCGGGCTTCACCGCGGTGCCGCTTGGCATGTTCTCGGTCGCCGGGATCACCGCCAGCAGCTTCACCGGCAGCTCGAGCTCCGCGATCGCCGCAACCGCCTCGAGCACGGCTGCGGCCCCCGACATGTCCATCTTCATCTCTTGCATGGAGCCGGCTGGCTTGATCGATATGCCTCCGGTGTCGAAGGTCACGCCCTTGCCGACCAGGCCTATGGTCTCGCCCGTCAGCGTCCGCCCGGTAGCGGAGCACGATCAGCTTCGGCTCCTGGGCGGTCCCCTGGGAGACCGCCACCAGGCCGCCCATCCCCTGCTTCGCGATCTCCTCGCGGCCGAGGACCTCGTAGGAGACGGAGTCGCGCTCCTCCGCGATCGCCTTTGCGCGGTCCGCCAGGTAGGTGGGAGTGACGACGTTCGCGGGCAGGTCCTGGAGCTCGCGGGCCCGGTTGGCGGCCTCGGCGGTCACCCGGGCGGCCTCGACCGACTCGCCGAGCGCGGGGTCGCCCACCACCGAGATCGACTCGAGGCCCTTGCCGTCGCCGTCACCGGTCCCCATCCTCGTCGTCCTCGGTCTTGGTCTTGAACCGATCGAAACGGTAGGAGGCGAGGATCGCGCCCTCGACCAGGGCCGCGGCGACCGCCTCGCCCTGGTCCGAGTCGGGCGCCGCCAGCGCCAGCGAGGAGGCCCGCAACGAGGAGGCCTGCTTGGCGGCCAGGGCGGCGGCCACCCTGGCGCGCTCCGGCTCGAACTCGTCCCGGTCTCCGAGCCCAACCACCAGGGCCCGGCCCGGCCTCTCGGGATACAGGAGCGCCGTCTTCCGGTAGCCGCCCTTGGCGTCCGCCGCGCCCGGCGCTCCGGCGAGCGGCTCGGGAAGCTCCTCGCCCTCGAACAGCATCACGGCGAGGAGATCGGACTCGATCTCCGCCAGCGGCGTATCGGTGACCTCGACCCGCACGAGGGGCGGCAGTATAGGAGCGGGGTCGGGGCGGCTCCGGGCGCCGCCCGACTAGCATTTCCTTTGAACTTGAATCGCCGGCCGCAGGGGCCGGCCTGACGAAAGGTGCTGATGCCGAAGACCGTCATCCTCTCGACCGCCAGGACCCCCTTCGGGAAGATGGGCGGGGGCCTCTCAACGCTCGACGCCACAGACCTCGGCGGCACAGCGATTGCCGACGCGTTGGAGCGCGCCGAGGTGAAGCCCGAGCAGGTCGAGGGCGTCGTCTACGGCCAGGTCCTCCAGGCCGGCCAGGGGCAGATCCCCTCCCGCCAGGCCCAGATCAAGGCCGAGATCCCCAGGGAGGTGCCCTCGGAGACCGTCAACAAGGTCTGCGCCTCCGGCATGCGGACGATCGGGATCGCCGATCAGGCGGTCCGCGCCGGGGATCTGAACATTGCCGTCACCGGGGGAATGGAGTCGATGAGCAAGGCTCCCTACCTGCTTCCAGACGCCCGCTTCGGCTTCCGGATGGGCGACGTCAAGGCGATCGACGCGATGACCCACGACGGGCTCACCAACCCGTTCACCGAGAAGCAGATGATCAACGAGGCGAGCGAGGTCTCGAACGAGCTGGAGATGAGCCGGGCCGACATGGACAAGTGGGCCGAGCGCTCGCACCAGCTCGCCAACAAGGCGACCGAGGACGGCAGGATGGCCGAGGAGATCGTCTCGGTCACGGTCAGGTCGAAGAAGGGCGAGAACGTGGTCGAGGCCGACGAGGCGATCCGACCCGACACCACGGTCGAGGTGCTGGCGAAGCTGAAGGCGGTCGGCGGCGAGGACGCCACTCACACTGCCGGCAACTCCCCCGGCGTCAACGACGGCGCCGCCGCCGTCGTGGTCGCCTCCGAGGAGTGGGCGAACCAGAACAACGAGCACCCCGGTGGCGACGGTGCTCAGCTACGGCCAGGTCGCCGACGACTTCGCCTACCTGGCGCGGACGCCGGCCAAGGCCGCCCTGCAGGCGCTGGAGAAGATCGGCAAGAAGCCCGACGAGGTCGACCTCTGGGAGATCAACGAGGCATTCGCCTCGGTCGCGATCAACTCCGTCCGGATGCTCGGCGTCGACCCGGAGAAGGTCAACGTCAACGGCGGCGCGATCGCCCTCGGCCATCCGATCGGTGCCTCCGGCGCCCGAATCACCGGCGCCCTGATCCATGAGCTCCGCCGCCGCGGCGGCGGTCTCGGGGTCGCGGCGATTTGCTCCGGCGGCGGCCAGGGCGACGCGATCGTCCTGGAGGTCAATGGAGGCTGACGGGGGAGGCGGCCGCGGGGCTGCCTTCTTTGACCTCGACAAGACCCTGATGGCGGGGTCGTCGGGGATGGTCTTCGCGCGGGTCGCCAATCGGCACGGACTGGTCCCCCGCAAGCAGCTCGCCAAGTGGGGGGCGGACCACCTCCTCTACCGGCTGCGTGGCGCCTCCGACGCGCAGACCAACTCGGTGCTCGAAGTCGCCCAGAGCGTTTTCGCCGATGTTCCAGAGCGGGACATCACCCGGATGGCCCCCGAGCTGATGGCGGGGATCTTGCCGCGGATCTACCCGCAGATGCTCGACGAGGTGCACCGCCACCAGGACGAGGGCCGGGCCACCTTCATCGTCAGCGCCGCCGGCAACGACCTGGTCTCCAGCCTCGCCCGGGTTCTGGGAATGGAGGGCGGGATCGGCACCCGCTGGGAGGTTGGTTCCGACGATGCCTACACGGGCGAGATGGACGGGCCCTTCGTCTACGGGGAGGGCAAGGTGGAGGCGATGCGCCGCTTCGCCGAGGAGCACGAGATCGACATGGACGCCTCCTATGCGTACTCGGACTCCGCCAGCGACCTGCCGATGCTGCGCTCGGTCGGGCACCCGGTGGTGGTCAACCCCGACGCCGCCTTGGCTGAGATCGCCAAGGCCGAGGGCTGGCCTGTGATGCGCTTCGAGCGGATACGGCGAAAGCTTGCGATCGCCGGCGCCACCGCTTTGGCGGCCGTGGTAAGTGGCTCCGGAATCGCAGCCAGGCGCCGCGAGAGCCGCCGCTCTCGGGGCCTTCGCGCTCGCCGCTGAGCCCCCGCCTAGACTTTCCCCATGGCTGTGGAGCCGGAGGCGCGCAGGCGCGCCCATGAATGGCTGGAGGAGGTATACGCGAGGCTCGAGGAGCGCGAGGCTCTCTTCGAGACGATCTCCGGCGAGCCGGTGAGACCCCTCTACACCGAGGAGGACCGCGCCGGGATCGACACAGAGCGTGAGCTCGGCTATCCGGGCGAATATCCCTTCACCCGCGGTGTCTATCCCTCGATGTACCGGGGGCGGCTGTGGACGATGCGCCAGTTCGCCGGCTTCGGCACCGCCGAGGAGACCAACGAGCGCTTCCGCTACCTGCTCTCACACGGCCAGACCGGCCTCTCGACCGCCTTCGACATGCCAACCCTGATGGGACTCGACTCAGACCACGACCGCAGCCTCGGCGAGGTCGGGGTGGAGGGGGTGGCGATCGACACCCTCGACGACATGGAGACCCTGTTCGGCGGCATCCCCCTCGACGAGGTCACCGTCTCGATGACGATCAATGCCCCTGCGGCAATTCTGCTGGCCTTCTACGTGGTCGCCGCCGAGCACCAGGGGATCCCGCCCGAGCGCCTCGGGGGCACGATCCAGACCGACATCCTCAAGGAGTACATCGCCCAGAAGGAGTGGTGCTTCCCGATCGAGCCCGCCCTGCGGCTGGTCGAGGACATGATCGAGTGGTGCTCGGCCGAGATGCCCCGCTGGCATCCGATCTCGATCTCCGGCTACCACATCCGCGAGGCGGGCTCGACCGCCCAGCAGGAGCTCGCCTTCACGCTCAAGGACGGCTTCACCTACGTCGAGAAGGCGATCGCCCGCGGGCTCGACGTCGATGACTTCGCCCCGCGGCTCTCCTTCTTCTTCAACGCCCACATCGACTTCTTCGAGGAGGTCGCCAAGTACCGGGCCGCGCGCCGGATCTGGGCGCGTGAGATGCGCGAGACCTACGGCGCCAAGCGCGAGGAGTCCTGGCGGATGCGCTTCCACACCCAGACCGCCGGGGTTTCGCTGACCGCCCAGCAGCCGCTGGTGAACATCGTCCGCACCGCGATCGAGGCTCTCGCCGGGGTTCTCGGCGGCACCCAGTCGCTCCACACCAACTCATATGACGAGGCGCTCGCCCTGCCGACCGAGGAGGCGGTGAGGGTGGCGCTCCGCACCCAGCAGGTGATCGCCCACGAGTCCGGGGTCACCAACACCGTTGACCCTCTGGGCGGCTCCTACTTCGTCGAGACCCTCACCGACGAGATGGAGAGGGCGGCCTACGAGTACTTCGCCCGGATCGACGAGCTTGGCGGGATGGTCGAGGCGATCAAGCAGAACTTCCCCCAACGGGAGATCGCCGACGCCTCCTTCCGCTACCAGCAGGAGGTCGACTCCAAGCAGCGGATCGTGGTCGGCGTCAACGACTACGTCCAGGAGGGGGAAGAGCAGATTGCGACCCTCCACGTGGACCGCGAGCTGGAGCAGAAGCAGAGGGGCCGCCTCGAGGCGACCCGCGCCGGGCGCGACTCGGCCGAGGTCGAGCGCACCCTGGCGGCGCTTCGAGAGGCCGCGGCCACCGACGCAAACCTGATGCCCCACTTCCTCGAGTGCGCCCGGGCTCGCGCATCTCAGGGCGAGATGGTCACCGCCCTCCAGCAGGTCTTCGGCCGCTACACCGAGTCGCCGGTCTTCTGAGCGACAGGCGGCCTCGCGGCAACGAAAAGGGGCCGGCTGTTGCCGGCCCCTTCAGTCGTGCGTTGATGCTTTTCGCCTACGGGGCCGGTGGTGCGCCTGTGACCGCACGCGAATTTGCGCAGATCGCTGCCGTCGTCGCGGTTGCCGGGAAGGCAGCGCCTGCGTAGTTGTCCACCCGGCCCGCCCAACCGGTGGTTGTCGGATAGCTGTCCGTCGACGAAAATGTCGTCGTTGTTGGGCGCCGGGCGCGGCTCGGGAACCTTGATGCCGCCGCCGATCACCCTGAGCCCGGACGGACACTTCGCGCTCACCGCGACATTGATATTCGAGCCCGCAGTGCCCGGGATTTCCTTGGTGTGCTCACGTAGGTCAGCTTGCCGACGCCAACAGTCTTGTTCTTGGCGGCATCCGACAGCGCGCCGAGGCTGAGCTTCTTGGCGGCGATGGCGGTGCCCGTGAGGGCGACGACCAGCGCGATCACGGCGATCAGCATCGCCGGACTCGGCGTACGGAGATTGCGAAATCGCTTCATGTTCTCCCTTTCTCGTCGGATTTCAGATCCCGAGGAAACACCTCAGGCCCCTGAAACCCGCCAACAAGCGGAGCGGTTCAGAGTTGCGCTTGGTCGACCGGACTAGCCGACCTTGCGGTTGGAGTCGACGATCAAGACCAGTTCGTCCGAGCGCCCCAGCTCGGAGCCGGCGAGGAACATCCTGCCGACCCCTCGGCGTTGGGCCTCTGCCTTGGCAACGTCGCAGGCATCCTGCCGCGCCAGGCCACTGGCCACGATCTTCTGTCCTTTGCTGCGGTCCAAATAGAGAACGTCGTACACCGCTTGTGCCTCCATTGCGTATCCCTACCTAGGGACAGTCTCGTTACCAGACCCCCTTCGCGAAACCGTAGAAAGTCCCTGTTCAAATACGGTTAAGCACCTAATTCGCTCGCGAACGAACCTATGAACACCGCCACCGAGAAAAAGATTCGCGTCGTCGTCGCCAAGCCCGGGCTCGACGGGCACGACCGCGGCGCCAAGATCATCGCCCGCGCTCTGCGGGACGCCGGGATGGAGGTGATCTACACCGGTCTTCACCAGACGCCCGAGCAGATCGCCGAGACGGCGATCCAGGAGGATGCCGACGCCGTCGGGCTCTCGATCCTTTCCGGCGCCCATATGACGCTGGTACCGCGAGTGGTCGAGCTTCTAAACAAGGAAGGGGCGGGCGATGTGGTGGTCACCGTCGGCGGCACGATCCCGGCCGACGACATCCCGGAGCTGAAGAAGCTCGGGGTGGCCGAGGTATTCACTCCGGGGGCGTCGACGGACGAGATCGTCGACTTCGTCCGCGGGGCGGTCGGCCAGTCCTCGGCCGCCTAGGGTCGAGGCGGGCTCAACAGCCCGACGCGAGCCCCGCTGCAGGCTCCTTCCTCAGTAGCCGTAGCCGCCCGAGCCCGAGCCGCCACCCGAATCGTCAGTCTCGGTCGACCCCGACTCGGTCTCGGTGGTGGTGGTCGTGCCGGCGCCCTTCTGGGCTCCGTCCGCCGTTGCCGCCGTCCAGGTGAAGGTGACCCCGGCGAAGCTGTCGGTGAAGCCGTTCCCCGTCACTTGGCCGGGACTGTCCTCGGTGAAGGTGTAGAGCGGCTTGCCCTCAAAGGTGGCCTGGCTTTCGCCGTTCGGGCCGGTGACCACGCCCAGTTTCGCCTCGACACTCGAGTCGTCGGAGCTCGGCTGCCCGGACTGGGTCGTCACCGGCACCCAGATGGCGGCGCACTCGCCGGTACAGGCGACCTTGCTCGCGGTGTCCTGGTCATTGAAGTAGAGGGCGTTCCCGTCGGCGTCGACCAGGGCGTTGAGGCCATCAACCGACTGGACCGAGATCGTGCCCGCCGCGGCGACCGTTGCGGTGCTGGAGCCCGCGGCTGTGTCCTCCGAGTCGGAATCGTCGTCGCCGCAGGCCGCGAGCGCGAACGAGGCGGCGATCGCCACCAGGGCGAGCCCCGCGATCCTCAGGCCGGTCGGTCGTCGAGAGCTCATTCCTGCCTCCTTTACCTTGAAGCTGATGTCCGAACGCTCCGCCAGGGGCGCCGGTGAGCATCCGGTACTACGACGACGCCGGCGTTGCGGATTGCCGCGGGCGCCAATCCGCGCCGGCGGGACGAACGTAGATCCTGGTGTGGACCCATCGGATGAGGCCCTGCTTGCCGGCTACGCGAGCGGCGATCCGGCTAGCGCCGCCGCCTTCGTGCGCCGTTTCCAGGGCAGGGTCTACGGGCTGGCGCTGACGATCGTCCGCGACTCGGCGGTGGCCGAGGAGCTAGCCCAGGAGACCTTCGCCCGCGTCTGGCGACACGGCGGCGCCTACGACCCCCGTCGCGGGCAGGTGGCCACCTGGCTGCTCTCGATCGCTCGCAACCTGGCGATCGACGTCACCCGGACGCGGCGGACCCAGCCGGCCGACCCGGAGCTGGTGGCGGCCGAGCTTTCGCTCGAGGCCGCGACGCCGGCCGCCGACGAGATCGACCCTCCGCCAGATGAGCGCGAGAGGCTCAGGCGCGCGATCACCGGGCTGCCGCCGGACCAGCGGCGCGCCTTGGTGTTGGCCGCCTACCTCGGTCGGACAGCAAGGGAGATCTCCGAGCTCGACGGGCTGCCGTTGGGCACGGTGAAGACGCGGATCCGGAGCGCGATGCTGAAGCTGCGGGCGCAGTTGGAGGCGGAGCGATGAGCGAGCGGAGGTCCGAACATGTCGACGAGCTCGCCGCCGAGCTCGCCCTCGGGGTGGTGGACGGCGAGGAGCGCGCCCGGGCGCTCGAGCATCTCGCCGTCTGCGCCGAGTGCCGGCGAGCGGTCGAGGAGCTCTCCGAGATCGCCGACGGACTGCTGCTGCTGGCGCCCAGCCGCGAAATTCCGATCGGGTTCGAGTCGCGTGCGCTGGCGCCGCTGCGCGTCCGTCGGCCGCGGTCGCGGAGGCGGCGGGCGCTGGTGCCGATCGCCGTCGCCGCCACGGCCGCCGCCCTCGCCGTCACCGGCACCCTGCTGGTCGTCGAGGACGACCTCCAGCTGGCGTCGGACTATCGCGGCACCCTCGCCGAGGCGAACGGAGAGGGGTTTCAGGCCGCGCATCTCTACGGCGCCGGCGAGGGCCCGGTGGGAACCGTGTTCGGTTATCACGGTTCGCCCTCCTGGCTGCTGGTGATCGTCGACCCCGCCGAGCGAGCGGCGGTCCGCGGCGCCGAGCTGGTGATGAGCGACGGCATCCGGATCCCGCTCCGCTCGTTTGTGATCAACCCCGAGAACGGGGGCTGGGGGGGTGTAATTCCCGTCCCCCTCGACGATGTCTCGGTGGTCCGGCTGCTGCCGGCCCAGGGCGAAGCGCTGGTCGCGCGGCTCTGAGCGTCGGCGGCGCCGCTCCGGGGTTCGGAAGCGGTCCGGGACGGGTGAGGGGCCTCATTTGCGCGCGACCGGCCGATTGACTGGTCAGTCAACCAGCCCGGCAAACAGCTAATATCCCGCGCCGCCAGTTTGCCCGAGGGGGCTCCGCAAGCGAAGCCGAGGAGCCACCCGATTCAAAAGAGAGGCCTGAAGTTGAAGATTTGCGTGCTCGTCAAGGAGGTGCCGGACGCCGCGGTCAACAAGCGGATCGATCCGGAGACCAAGCGCCTGGACCGCAGCGGAGAGAAGAACCTCAACCCCTTCGACACCCACGCGATCGAGGCGGCGATGCAGATCAAGGAGGGGGGCACCGACGTCGAGGAGATCGTCGCGGTGACGATGGGCCCTGAGAGCGCCGTGCGCGCCCTCCACAAGGCCGTCGCCCTCGGCGCCGACCGCTCTGTCCACCTCACCGACGCCGCTCTCGCCGGATCCGACGTCTGCGCGACCGGATACGCGCTCGCCAAGGTGCTCGAGAAGGAGAGCCCCGATCTGGTCCTGCTCGGCCAGCAGTCAGATGACGGCGAGTGCTACACGATCGGCGCGGTGGTCGCCGACCACCTGAAGATGCCCTCGCTGACCCAGGTGATCAAGATGGACGCCGCCGACGGCAAGATCACCTGCGAGCGCCAGGCTGAGTACGGCTACGACACCGTCGAGGTCGAGCTCCCGGCCGTGATCAGCGTCGGCGACGCGATCAACGAGCCTCGCTACCCGAGCCTGAAGGCGATCATGGGCGCGAAGAAGAAGCCGCTCGACACGCACGCCACCGGCGACGTCGGGATCGAGGCCGACCGGGTCGGCGAGAGCGGCTCCCGGACCACGGTGCTCGAGCTGAAGCCGCCGCCCCAGAAGGAGGCGGGCGAGATCATCGAGGACGAGGACACCACCGAGACGGTCGAGAAGATCGTCGCCTGGCTCGAGGAAAGGAAGCTGATCTAGATGGCAGGGATCCTGGTCTACGCACTGCACGATGACGAGGGCGAGTTCAACAAGAACTCGCTCGGCGCCCTCTCCGAGGCCTCGAAGCTGGCCGGCGAGCTCGGCACCGACGCCGCCGCGGTGGTCGTCGGCGACGTCTCCGATGAAGCCGCCGCCGGCCTTGGCGCCTATGGCGTGAAGAAGGTCTACCGCGGCAAGGAGGCGCCCGAGGGTCTCGCCCAGCCGATCGTCGACGTGATGGCGAAGGTGATGAGCGACAACGACTTCTCCTACGCCCTCTTCGGCGGTGGCCTGCTCGGCTTCGAGATCGGCGCCGGGCTCACCGCCCGCCTCAACGCCGGGGTGACGATGGAGGTCACCGAGGTCAACGTCCAGGACGGCAAGCTGGTTGCCGAGCGCCCGATCCTCCAGGACTCGCAGATCGCCGAAGTCGGCTACGTCGAGGAGCCGGGGATCATCATCGGCCGCCTCAACGCCTTCGACGAGAACGAGACGGGCGGCACCGCCGAGGTCGAGGACGTCCAGGTCGAGCTCTCGGAGTGGTCGACGAAGGCGAAGATGGTGACCCGCGGCGAGCAGCGCGGCGAGGACGTCAACATCGAGGACGCCGACATCCTCGTCGGCGGCGGCCGCGGGCTCGGCAAGAAGGAGAACTTCGAGATCGCCGAGCAGCTTGCGGACTCGATGGGCGGCGCGGTCGCCGCGACGCGAGCGGTGGTCGACGCGGGCTGGTACCCGTACGCGGCCCAGATCGGCCAGACCGGGAAGACCGTGGCGCCGAACCTCTATCTGGCGCTAGGCATCTCCGGCGCGATCCAGCACAAGGTCGGAATGCAGAGCTCCGAGAACATCCTCGCGATCAACAAGGACCAGAACGCGCCGATCTTCGAGTTCTGCGACCTCGGCGTGGTCGGCGACCTGCACAAGATCGTCCCCAAGCTGACCGAGGCGATCAAGGCCAAGAAGGGCAGCTAGTGCCGCGCGCTCCGGCTGAGTTCCCACCGCCGGTGAACCCGGCGGAGGAGTTCATCGCTCCGGTCACCGACCCCGAGGAGGAGCGGATCGAGGTCGGGATCGCGATCGCCGGCGGAGGCCCCGCCGGGCTCGCCTGCGCGATCAAGGCCGCGCAGCTCCTCGAGGACGAGCCCGAGCTAGCGGAGAAGCTCGGCGAGGTCCCGATCGCGGTGATCGAGAAGGGCAAGACCACCGGTGCCCACCTGCTCTCCGGGGCCAACATGCGGCCCTCGGCGATGCGGGAGCTGTTCCCCGACCTCGACCCCTCCGACTGGCCCGTCTACCAGGAGGTGACCAAGGACGCGGTCTACCTGCTCACCCCGAAGCTCGCCCTGCCGCTGAAGCCGATGCCGCCCAACTTCCGCAACCACGGCAACTACGTCACCTCGGTCGCCAAGCTCGGCCGCTTCCTCGGCGAGAAGGCCGAGGAGAAGGGCGTCTACATCCTCAGCGAGACCTCGGCGGACAAGCTCCTGGTCGAGGACCGGATCGTCCGCGGCGTCCGCTCGGGCGACAAGGGCCGCGGCAAGGACGGCGAGGAGCTCTCCAACTTCGAGCCGGGCTCAGACGTGGTCGCGCAGGCGACCGTGCTCGCCGAGGGCACCCTCGGCCATCTGACCGACGCGGCGCTCGACTACTTCGACCTCCACGGTGCCAACCCGCGGCGCTGGGAGATCGGGGTGAAGGAGGTCTGGGAGGTCGAGAAGCCCCTCGATCGCGTCATCCACACGATGGGCTGGCCGCTGCGCAAGCGCGCCAAATGGAACGAGTTCGGGGGCAGCTTCATCTACCCGATGGGCGAGGACAAGGTCGCCATCGGGCTGGTCGTCGGGCTCGACACCACCGACGCAACCTTCTCCTGCCACGACGGCCTCCAGGAGCTGAAGCTCCATCCCTTTGTGAAGAGGATCCTCGAGGGCGGCAAGCGTGTCGCCTGGGGGGCGAAGACGATCCCCTCGGGTGGCTACTGGTCGATGCCGAAGCGGCTCTCGACTCCGGGGATGGTGATCGCGGGTGACGCGGCCTGCATGGTCAACGTGCCGACCCTGAAGGGGATTCACTACGCGATGCACGCCGGCATCTACGCCGCCGAGGCGATCGTCGAGGCGCTGAAGAAGGACTCGGTCAACTTCGAGGACTACGAGCGCAAGGTCAAGCACTCGGTGATCGAGGACGATCTCTACCGCTCCCGGAACATGCGCCAGGTCTTCTCCAAGGGATTCTTCGTCGGCGGTGCGCTCGCCAGCGCGATGACGATCACTCGCGGCGCCTTCCCCGGGGGACATTGGAAGAACGAGGACGACGCCGATCTGCCGGTGGAGATCGACGGTGCGGCCAAGCAATATCCGAAGCCCGACAACAAGTACACCTTCGACAAGCTCAACTCCGTCTTCCTCTCCGGGAACGCCACCCGCGACGATGCCCCCAACCACATCCGGATCCAGGAGCGGGTGCCCCGAGAGATCGCCCAGACCTGGGTCTCGATGTGCCCGGCGCAGGTCTACGAGATCCCCGACGAGGAACAGGAGAGCGGGGCCGCCGTGGTCGACGTGCAGGTGACCCCCTCGAACTGCGTCCAGTGCGGGGCGATCACGGCCAAGGGCGGCCGCCTCACCCTGCCCGAGGGCGGCGACGGGCCGCTCTACCAAGAGACCTGAGCGGCCGCTGCAGCCCCGTCTGAGCGACTTTGGAGGCGGCGGGTCCGGATGGCGGAAATCGAAGAGAGCGAGATCTACCGGCCAAGCGGTGAGGTGCTCGCCGGCATCTCGAGTGGGATCGTCGGCCTCTACCGCGAGCACTTCGGCAAGGGACCGACGAAGGCGAAGACCTACGTCCTCGACGACCTGGTCATCTGCGTGCTCCGGGACGGCCTCACAACCGTGGAGCGGACCCTGTTCGCCGAGGGCAGGGCGGACTCGGTTCGCGAGATGCGAACGGCGTTCCAGGACGCCGTCGCCGACAGGTTCAACGCGGTGGTCGAGGGCATGACCGGCCGCCGTGTGGTCGCCTTCCTGAGCCAGGCGCACGTCAACCCGGACCTCGCGATCGAGGTCTTCTTCCTCGACGGCTCGATCACCCCTAACGGCGTTCACGAGACCGACGGCGAGAGGGGCTCGATCGAGTCGAGCGAATCGAGCTGAGCGAGTGCCGGAGGAGCAGGCACCGGAGCAGGTCAGCGGCGAGACCCTCAGCCGGATCACAAGCTCGATCGTCGCGCTCTACCGGGAGCACTTCGGCCGCGGCCCGACGGCGGCCAAGACATACGCCCTCGACGACGTGATCGTCTGCGTGCTGCGAAACGGGCTCACGGTGATCGAGCGGACTCTCTTCAACGGAGGCAAGGCCGACACGGTGCGAACCATGCGGGCCGCCTTCCAGGTCTTCTTCCTCGACCGGCCGGTCGCCCAGTTTGCAGTCAATGAAGAGATCGTCACCACCGACGTCGTCGATCAGCACGGCGACCGCACCGATGTGGAGGAGAGCGCCTAGCCCTCGATTTGCCTAGGGGGGCGAGGGCCCCGGCCCCGACACGGCGACGAAGGCGGCGACGTCGGCAGCGTCCTTGCCGCTCAGGAGGTTGGGCGGCATATTCCCGGTGCCCCTGCCGCCGATCTCGATCGCCTGCCGCACCTCGGTCTCGTCCAGCGGGATGTCGCCGAGGTTGGGGCCGATCTGCCCGGTGGTCCCAGCGGCGTCGAGGGTGTGGCAGGAGCCACAGGTCTCGACGAAGAGCTTGCGCCCGTGCTCCTCGGCCGGCGAGAGGGGCTGCTCCTCGGCCGGGGCGAGTGGCGCCCCGCTGGTGGCGCTCGGCTGCTCGACGGTCTCGCCGCTGCCGCCGTCGCCGCAGCCGGCCAGCAAGCCGGTTACAACCAGGGCGGCGACCGCGACACGGATAGCTAGACCTCGATCAGGCCGCGCTCGATCGCGTAGCGAACCAGCTCCGAGCGGGTGCTGAGGCCGAGCTTCTGCTGGATGTGTGCGCGGTGGGACTCGACCGTGCGAACGCTGAGGTAGAGCTGCTCGGCGATCTCGTTGTTGGTGTGGCCGAGGGCGATCAGGCGCAGCACCTCGAGCTCGCGATCGCTGAGGTCATCCGGGGAGACCACGTCGGGCTCGGCCGCGAGCCGCGCGCCCAGCTCGGGCTGTAGGTAGGTCTTGTCCCGCGGCGGCCATCCGCACCGCCTTCACCAGCTCCTCGCTCGCTGCCTCCTTGAGGATGTAGCCGAGGACGCCCGCCTGGAGCGCCTCGCGAGCGAAGGCGGTCTCGTCCTGCATCGTGAGCACCACGATCTGAGTGTCCGGTGACTGCTCCCGGATCCTCGGGATCGCCGCGAGCCCGGAGCCGCCCGGCATGTTGATGTCGAGGATCAGCACGGCCGGCAGGTGGCCGCCGACGTAGCGGGCCGCCGCGTCGGCGTCTCCCGCTTCGGCGACCACCTCGATCCCAGGCTCGCCCTCCAGCATCAGGCGGAGGGCGCTGCGCACGACCGCGTGGTCGTCGGCGAGAACGACCGTGATCGGCTCGTCCCCGCCCTCCTTCGCGCCATCCCCCGGGGTTCCCACAGCGCACACAGTAACCCGATGCGGGGTCTGCGCAACTCCAAACTGGGCCGGCTGTTGACTGGACAGGCGGGAACATGCGGAGGGCGGAAAAGACGACGAGTGGACGGCGCCCGGCAGGCGCCCTGCTCGTCGCGGTGCTGATCTGCGCCGGTGTGGCGGTGGCGCCGAGCGGGGGCGAGGCGAAGAAGAAGGTTCCGAAGAAGCAGAAGCGCCCGAACATCGTACTGGTGATGAGCGACGACCAGGCCGCCGAGACGCAGCGGTACATGCCGAAGACGAACGCGCTGCTCGGCAAGGGCGGCGTCACCTTCGCAAAACAACTTCGTCAGCTACCCGCTCTGCTGCCCCTCGCGCGCGACCTTGCTCACCGGGCAGTACGCCCACAACCACGGCGTCCGCGGCAACACCCTGCCCGCCGGCGGCTACAGCAAGCTCGCGCCACACGTCGGCAACACGCTGCCGGTCTGGCTGCAGAAGGCCGGCTACTACACCGCGCACATCGGCAAGTTCCTGAACGGCTACGGCAACACCTCGCCCGACACCGAGGTTCCGCCCGGCTGGAGCGAGTGGTACGGCGCCCTCGACGACCCCGACGCCTACACCGGGGGCACCTACACGATGTACGGCTACACGCTGAACGAGAACGGCTCGATCGTCCACTACGGCTCGACGCCGGACGTGGTCGACCCCGCGACCTACCAGACCGACGTCTACGCGGCCAAGGCGGCGGACTTCGTCGCGCCGCCGCGCGCCGAAGAGCAAGCCCTTCTTCCTCTCGGTGGCACCGCTCGCGTCCCACACCGAGAGCGGGCGGCGTGCACACTGCGACGGCAACAACCCGCGCGCCGCGCCCCGCCACGAGGGGGCGCTCGCCAGCGAGATCCCTCCTGTCGCGGCCCAACTTCAACGAGGCCGACGTCTCCGACAAGCCTGCAGTCGATCCAGAACCTGACGCTGATGAACCCCACCCAGCAGGAGGCGGTGCGCGCCCGGTACCGCGCCCAGTCGGAGTCGCTGCTCGCTGTCGACGAGATGATCGGCAGCGGATCGCCGACACCCTGAAAGCGGAGGGCGAGCTGAAGAACACGGTGATCATCTACACGGCCGACAACGGCTTCTTCCACGGCGAGCACCGAGTCCGGCAGGGCAAGGTCCGCCTCTACGAGGAGTCGATCCGAGTGCCGCTGCTGATCAGGGGCCCCGGGGTGCCGAAGGGCAAGAAGCGCAGCCAGCCGGTGTCCAACATCGACCTCGCGCCGACGATCGTCGACTTCGCCGACGCGAAGGCCCAGCGCCGCATGGACGGGCGCTCGCTGCTGCCGCTGATGGACGACGAGCCTGTTCTCACCGGGCCGGCCGATCGTGCTCGAGGCCTTCTTCAACGCCGACGATCCCGACGAGAACCCAGAGACGCCCCCGACCAACTACCAGGCGGTGCGCACCGACCGCTACCTGTACGCGCGCTACGGGACCGGTGAGCAGGAGCTCTACGACCTCTATCTCGATCCCTACGAGTTGCAGAGCCGGCACGCCGACCCGAGCTTCGCCTCGGTCGAGGCCGACCTCGAGCGGCTGCTCGCCACCTCGGCCAACTGCAGCGGCGGGGGCTGCGCGGCGAGGCCGGGTCTGAAGCTGAAGCTCTTCTTCAGCAACGGCGGCGGCTGTGTCGCCGGGGCGGTCAAGGCGAAGCTCGGCGGGACCGACGCCGGCGAGATCGCATCGGTGCGTTTCTTCGTCGGGGCCCGCAAGGCGGGAAAGGACGGCGGCGCCCCCTTCAGGGGCGAGATCGGCGCCAGCTCGGCTGGGCGGCAACAAGAATCGGATCAGCGCCAACGCGACGCTCGCCGACGGCCGCGTCGCGACGGTGAAGGCGACCGCGCCGGGCAGCTGTTAGCGCTAGGCGGCCGAGGCTCTCTTCGCCGGCTTTGTCTCCCGCGTGAACGATCCGATCGCGTCGGCCAGCCGTTCGGGCTGATCCTCGGAGACGAAGGTGTAGGAGTCCGGGATCAGCTCGAGGCGGGCGCCGGGGATTGCGGCGGCGAGCCGCTCGGCGAAGGAGAGCTTGAAGAAGCGGTCCTCCTCCGCCCAGGCGATCAACGTGGGCCGGTCGGACGAACGCAGCCGCTCCGCCGCCTCGATCGTGTATCGGGGGTGGATGCCGTGAAGCACCTTGACCGTGTCGCGACGGATCCCGCGATTGGAGAGGAAGGGGCGCATCCACTCCTCCAGCGGCGCCCCCTTCAGGTCGTGCTTGATCAGCCAGCCGAAGGCCATCGGCGAGCGCCGGCGGAGGAGATCGAAGCGCATCCCCTGCAACGCCACGGTGAGCAGGCCGGGGACCCGGGCGGTCCACTGGAGGGGACGGAAGGCGGGGGGCAGGAAGTTCTCGAACGCGTCGCAGTTGGTGAGGACCAGCCGGCCGATCCGGTCGGGGTGGTTGGCGGCGGTGATCTGGGCGATCGCGCCGCCGGTGTCGTTGGCGACCAGGGTCACCTGCTCGAGGCCGAGGGAGGCGATGAACTCGTCGACGATCCGGGCGAGGCCGGGAGGGGAGAGATCGGCGTCCGCGTTCATCGGCTCGGGATGTGAGCCCAGCGGAAGGTCGGGGACGATGCAGCGGAAGTCCCGCTCCAGCAGGGGCACCACCTTTCGCCAGAGGAGGCCGTTGACCAGGAGGCCGTGAGCGAAGACGATCGGCTCGCCGGAGCCGCTCTCGCGGTAGTGGATCGTCCCCTGCGGCAGCCGGGCCTCTTCCATAGAGCCTGCAGCTATACCACATACAGACTGTATGTCAAACGCGAGGGCGAAGGTTCAGGCAGCGGCGGCTAGAATCGAGGGAGATGAAGACGGAGATACATCCCGAATACGTTCTCTCGCACGTCCATTGCTCGTGCGGGAATGAGTTCTACACGCGCTCCACCAAGCCGGAGCTGCATGTGGAGATCTGCTCGCAATGCCACCCCTTCTACACGGGCAAACAGAAGCTCGTGGACACCGGCGGCCGGGTCGAGCGCTTCCGTCGCCGCGCGGCCAAGCGCGCGCGTTGACCTCGCAGTCGGAGCGGATGCCCGACGGGAAGCCCGTCGCAGTCGGCGACGCTCCGATCGGCGGTCAGGCGGTGCTCGAGGGGGTGATGATGCGCGGCGTCTCCACCTGGGCGGTGGCGGTGCGCAACCCCGAGGGCGAGATCGAGGTCACCTCGGAGCCGATCGTCTCCTGGGCGAAGCGTCACCGGGTGCTGCGCTGGCCGGTGATCCGCGGCGTTGTCGCACTCGCCGAGTCGCTGAAGATCGGCTTCCGCGCCCTGGCGATCTCCGCCAACGCCCAGCTCCCCGACGACGAGGAGGGCGAGAAGGAGGAGATCGGCGGCCTGATCTGGGGCCTGACGATCGCCTTCTCGCTGGCCCTGGCGATCGGGCTCTTCTTCGTAATCCCGGTCGGGGCCACCAGCCTGATCAAGGATTGGCTCGGCTCCGCTCTCCTCTTCTGGCTGGTCGAGGGGATCCTCCGCACCGCGATTTTCATCGGCTACATCGTTGCGATCAGCCGGCTGAGGGACCTGCGCCGGGTGTTCGAGTACCACGGTGCCGAGCACAAGACGATCTCCACCTTCGAGGCAGGCGACGAGCTCACGCCCGAGCGGGCGAAGCACTATTCGCGCCTCCATCCGCGCTGCGGCACCAGCTTTCTGCTGATCGTCATGGTCCTGGCGATCTTCGTCTTTGCCCCGATCGGGCTGCCGGCGTGGTACTGGCTGCTGGCGTCGCGGATCCTCGGCATCCCCCTGATCGCGGGGCTGTCGTATGAGGTGATCAAGTGGGCGGGCAAGAACCGCAACAAGCGCTGGGTGAGGGCGGTGATGTGGCCGGGGCTGATGCTCCAGAACCTGACCACCCGGGAGCCCGACGAAGAGCAGCTCGAGGTCGCGATCCGCTCGCTCGAGGCGGTGCTCGCGGTCGAGGATCCTCACGAGGCGAAGAAGGGCCAGCAGATCGAGATCGTCGCCTAGCGGCCTCGGCTGACGGCGGAGACTAAGCCACCTCTCATCCTGGCCATATCCACGGCTTAGCCAGGTGCCCGACGATCGTCGCGATGAAACTGAAGGTGCTGATCGACAGGGACTCCTGCCTCGCCTATGGCGATTGCGCCGAGCTCGCCCCCGAGGCCTTCGAAGTCGACGACGTGGCGCGCCAGGTCGGCGACGCGCCGGGGCCGAAGCTGATCGACGCGGCCAGGGCGTGCCCCTCCGGGGCGATCACCCTGATTGACGCCGAGACCGGCGAGCAGATCCACCCGTAGCCGTCTAGCCCGCCGGATTGAAGCCTGGGATCCGAAAGCGGATCGTGGCGCCCTCGCCGGGCTGGGAGTCGGCGGCGATCGAGCCGCCGTGCGCCTCGACGATCGCCCGCGCGATCGCGAGACCGAGCCCGCTGCCGCCCTGCTCGCGGCCGCGGCCCTCGTCGGTTCGGTAGAAGCGATCGAAGATCCGCGCCAGGCGCTCGGGCTCGATCCCGTCGCCGTCATCGCTGACCGCGAATACCGCCTCCCCGTCGCTGGATCCGATCGAGACGGCGATGTGCCCGTCCGGCGCGGTGTGTCGGACGGCGTTCGCGACGAGGTTGCGCACCACCTGTGCGAGGCTGTCCGGATCGGCGTCGAGGGTCCCCTTGACGCTCGACTCGACGCTGTACGAACGAGGGCCTAGCAGCGGTAAGTCCCGGCGCAGGTCCGCGGCGAAGTCCTCGATCGAGACGGGGCGGCGCTCGATCAGAGCGCCGCGCTCAGCCCGTGCCAGGGTCAGCATGTCGCTGATCAGCCGGTCCATTCTGCGCACCTCGCGCAGCAGTCCGTTCGCCTCCGCGGCGATCGCGTCAGGATCGCCGGCCTTCTGCGTGAGCAGCTCGATCCGCCCGCGGAGCACGGTGAGGGGACTGCGCAGCTCGTGTGAGGCATCGGCAACGAACTCCCGCTGGCGCTGGAACCCCGCCTCGAGACGATCGAGCATGTGGTTGAAGGCCTCGGCAAGGACGCCCACCTCATCGTCGCCCGAGTAGTCGATCCGATGGCTGAGGTCGCCCGAGTCGACCGCCGAGGCGACCCCGGCCATGCGGCGAAGCGGCCTTGAGATCAGGTTCGCCAGCCAGATCGCGATCGTTACGGAGAGGAGGAGCGCGCCCAGACCGACCGCGATGAAGGTGTTGCGGAGTCCCTGCAGCGCCTCGTCCACCGAGCTGAGCGGATCGGCGACGCGGAAGGTGCCTGCCCGAGTGCCATCGACTTCGATCGGGACGCTGAGCACCCGGAGCCGTCCCGTCTCCTCGGTCGAGACGGTGGTGCGCCCATCCGGGGTGTTGATGATCCCTCTGCCCGCGCCGTCCTCGGACTTCGCGCTTTCGGCCTCGCTTTCGTCGCGCTCGGCCGCACCGTCCTCGATCTCGCGCTCGACGATCTCCCGCTCGTTCGTGACCTGAGGCCTGCCGTCGATCGCGATCGCGAAGATGCGCGACTCGGGGTGGTAGCGCTGGCTGCTGACGAACCTCTTGCTGGCTCCTTCCAGCGCAGCTAGGTCGCTCGCCCCGCCGCTGTCGAGGACCTCCTGCTTGAACTCCGAGTACTGATCCTCGAGCTCGCGATCGATCCTGTCGCGGAGGTTGGCGGAGGTGGCCTGATGAAGGGCGGCGAAGCTGGCCGCCACGGTAGCCATCGTCACGGCGCAGATCGCCAGCACGAGTCGGAGGCGGAGCCCGCCCGGGATCAGGCTACGCATCGGAGCTGACCAGCCGATAGCCGGCCGAGCGCACTGTCTCGATCGGAGCCGCACCGTCGGCCTCGGCGAGTTTGCGACGGAGATAGCCGATGTAGACCTCGAGCACGTTGGTGCCCGGGTCGTAGTCGTAGCCCCAGACAGCGTTCAGGATCTGCGCTCGCGAGAGCACCTGATCGGGATGGCGCATCAAGTAGGCGAGCAGCTCGAACTCGCGGGCGGTGAGCTTGATCTCGGTGCCGTTCCTGGTCACCCGGCGGGTTCTGAAGTCGAGGTTCAGCCGGGAGACGGTGAGCGAGCTGCCACTCCGCTGGCCGGGTTGGCGGAGCTGTGCCCGGACTCTCGCCAGCAGCTCCTCGAAGGCGAACGGCTTGGTCAGATAGTCATTCGCGCCGGCGTCGAGGCCCTCCACCTTGTCCTCGGTCTCGCCCAGCGCGGTCAGCATGATCACGGGGAGCGCGGGTCCTTGGCCCGGATCTCCTCGACGACCTGAAGCCCGCTCATCTTCGGCAGCCGGACGTCGAGCAGGACCAGGGAGAAGTCGCCGGTCAGGGCTAGGGATAGGCCCTTCTCGCCATCCTCGGCGCAGCTGACCGCGTAGCCCTCCGCCTCCAGCCCGCGTTGCACGAACTCGGCGATCGGGCGCTCGTCTTCCACCACCAGGACTCGCATTGCGGTCAATGCTAAGCGCGGTTCGATTGCCCTCAAACGTGGCTAAGAGGATTCTCATTGCACCCTTACCGGCGTTTCAGACGCCGCTTCGAGCATTGCCGCCATGAGACGAGCAAGCAGGCTTCAGGTGGCGACCGCGGCCACGGCCCTGTTCATCGCCGGCACCGTCGCGGGAGGCTTTGCTCTCCGCCACGGGAGCTCGGCGACCGGCAGCGGTCAGGCCGCGACTGCCCCCGAGGTGATCCATAAGCGCAAGGTCCGCACCATTCAGGTCCCGGCCGGCTCAGCCGCCACCGGGTCCTCGGCCCCGACCGCGGTGACGGCGACTCCGGTCTCCGCACCCGCACCGGCTTCGGTCACCTCCCGCACCTCCCCTGCGAGCGGCGGTGGAGGTGAAGCCGAGCGCGAGGTCGGCGAGGTGGAACGTGGAGAGTCGGACTGACTACGGTCGGCGCCGGCTCTCCACCCGCGCGCTGACCACACGCGTTGCGGCGCTCGCGGGAGCTGCGACCCTGGTGCTCGGGGCGGGCCTCTCGTGGCAGATGGCCCAAGGGGCCGACCCGGCTCTCGGGCCGCAGGCGACCGCCCAGAGCGGCCAGCAGCCCAGGCGGGTCGTGAAGACGCTTGTGATCAGGCGCGTGCAGACACCGAGCGTTGGCTCCGGCGCCTCCTCCAGCGGCTCCACCAGCGCGACCACGACCCCTCCGGTGTCGGCGGCTCCGGCACCGGTCACCACGAGCACCTCGTGACCGTCGGCGACGAGATCAATGGGGTCTTCGAGCACGAGCGCCGGTTCGAGCTGTTCGGGTCTCGCGTGCGTCTCCTGATCGGCGCTCCGACCCGTGCGGGCTGCCGTCCCCCGAGGCGATCGGGCTCCAGCTCGAGGGCTTTCTCAGGGTCCTGCACCGGAGGCTGACCAGGTTCGACCCCGACAGCGAGCTGTGCGCGCTCAACGCGAGCCCGGCCGGCGTCTGCCGGGTCGAGCTCGATCCTCGCCGCCGCGGTCGATGCGGCGGTCTGGGCGGCGCAGCGCTCGCAGGGCCTGATCGACCCGACTCTGCTCGGCGAGCTCGAGCGGGCCGGCTATGCGACTTCGCGGGCCAAGGCGGCAGCCCGGCCGCGATCGAGGCCGCCCTCGCCGCGGCCCCGGAGCGGCGCCCGGCCCGGCCCGACCTGCGAGCCCGCTGGCGCTCGATCTCGGTCGACACCATCGCGCGGGTCGTCCGTCGCCCGCCCGGGGTGCGGATCGACACCGGCGGGACGGGCAAGGGACTTGCCGCCGACCTCGCCTCCGAGAGGCTGGCCGGCTACGCGACCCACGTCGTCGACGCCGGCGGCGATCTGCGAATCGGCGGCGAGCGGCCGCTCGAGCGCGCGGTCCGCATCGAGCATCCGCTTCGGGACGAGCTCGCCCACGAGTTCCTGCTGCGACCGGGGCGCCGTCGCCACCAGCGGGATCAAGACGCGGCTCTGGCGAACCGAGACCGGGTTCGCCCATCACCTGCTCGATCCCTCGACCGGCGAGCCGGCCTGGACCGGCGTGATCCAGGCCACCGCGCTCGCAGCGACGGCGCTCGAGGCGGAGACGCTGGCCAAGATGGCCTTTCTCTCCGGCCCCGAGCGCGGCAGCGACGATCCTCGGCGAGCACGGCGGGCTGATCGTGCTCGACGACGGCTCGGTCGAGCTGTTCGGCTCGCTGGCCGCCGATGCCGGCGGCGAGGGGGCGGTGGCGTGAACGCGTACACCGATCCCGGCCAGCACATCTTCTGGCTCGCCAGCCGCGCCCTCGGAGTCGTGGCGCTCGTCCTCGTCGCGCTCTCGGTCGGGCTCGGCCTGGCGATGGCGAGCCGCTCGGCCCGCGGGCCCGGGTCGCCGGCGCGCGTCAAGCAGCTCCACGAGGCGACCGCGCTGACCGCGCTGATCGCGATCGCCGGCCACGGCCTGACCCTGCTCGGCGACTCCTACCTGCGGCCCGGGCTCGCGGGCATCGCGATGCCCTTCGCGATGGCCAACCAGCCCGCCTGGACCGGGCTCGGGATCATCGGCGGCTGGCTCGCCGCGATCCTCGGCCTCAGCTTCTACGTCCGGCGCTGGATCGGACCCAAGCTCTGGCGGCAGATGCACCGCTGGACGCTGGCCGTCTACGTGCTCGCGGTGATCCACACCCTCGGCTCCGGCACCGACGCCGGCACCCCCTGGCTGCTGGCGATCCTGGTGTGACCGCGCTGCCGATCGTCTTCCTGACGCGTCTGCGGTTCCTGCCGCCGTCGGCGCCCCAGGCGTCGGCCCGGCCCTTGGCCGCCTGCCATCGCCCGCGGCCAGCCGGCCTCGAGGCGCGACAATCTGAGGTGTGATCGATGAGCTCGTCGAGCAGATCGAGAGCCGCTTCGCGGAGCTCGAGCGGCAGATGTCCGATCCCGAGGTGATCGCCGACCGGGAGCGCTACGCCGAGGTCGGACGCGAGTATCGCGAGCTGGAGAGTGCCCATCGCCTTGCGAGCGAGTGGCGAACGCTCAAGGACGACCTCGACGGAGCGCGTGAGCTGCTCGCCGAGAACGGCGACGACCCGGAGCTGAAGCAGGTGCTCGCCGACGCGCCCGGGCGCCTCGAGGAGCTGGGGGAGGAGATCCGCCTGGCGATGGTCGAGCGCGATCCGAACGACGACAAGAACGTGATCGTCGAGATCAGGGCGGGCACCGGAGGGGACGAGGCCGCGCTGTTCGCCGGCGACCTCTACAAGATGCTGACCCGCTACGCGGAGCGGCGCGGCTTCACCACCGAAGCGCTCTCGACCTCTCCCGCCGACGTCGGCGGTTTCAAGGAGGTGACCTTCGCGATCAAGGGCGAGGGCGCCTACTCGGTGTTCAAGTACGAAGGGGGACTCATCGGGTCCAGAGGGTGCCCAAGACCGAGTCCCAGGGCCGGATCCACACCTCGACCGCGACCGTCGCGGTGCTGCCCGAGGCGGAGGACGTCGAGGTGGCCGTGGACCAGAACGACCTCCAGATCGACGTCTACCGCTCCTCCGGCCCGGGCGGCCAGTCGGTCAACACCACCGACTCGGCGGTGCGGATCACCCACAAGCCGACCGGGGTGGTCGTTTCGATGCAGGACGAGAAGTCGCAGCTCCAGAACCGGGAGAAGGCGATGCGGGTCCTCCGGGCCCGCCTGCTCGAACGTGCGATCGAGGAGCAGCGGGCGGAGATCGCCACCGAGCGCCGGGCCCAGGTCGGCAGTGGCGAACGCTCGGAGAAGATCCGCACCTACAACTTCCCCCAGGACCGAGTCACCGACCACCGGGTGAAGCTGAATGTGAGCGGGGTGGAGCGGGTGCTCGCCGGGGAACTCGACGAGTTCACCGACGCCCTCGCGGGCGAGGAGAAGCGACGCCGGCTCGAGGCCCAGACCGCCGAGCCGGCCTCCTGACCAGGACACATGGTCGCCACCGCCGCTGAGGCGCTCGAGGCCGCGACGGAGGGGCTCGCCGCGGCCGGAGTCGAGACGCCGCGGCTGGACGCCGAGCTGATGCTGGCTGAGGCCGCCGACTGGGAGCGGGCGTGGATCGCGTCGCACCCCGATTCGCGGATCCCCGTAGGAGCCTCCCGAGAGTTCGCCGCGATGGTTCGACGCCGCCTGCGCCGCGAACCTGTCGCCTACATCCTCGGACGGAAGGGCTTCAGGCGAATCGACCTGGTGGTCGAGCCGCGGGCGTTGATCCCCCGGCCCGAGACGGAGCTCCTCGTCGAGGTGGCGCTGGAGCTGAGGCCCCAGGGGGTGCTCGACGTCGGCACCGGCTGCGGGGCGATCGCTCTGGCGGTTGCGGATGAGCTGCCGGAGACACGGGTGGTCGCCATCGACATCTCGATGGATGCCCTTCGGGTGGCTCAGGCAAATACGGACCGCCTTGGCCTGGGAGATCGAGTCGACGTCGTATCGCGAGGCGTCAGCTCCCTTGCCGGTGCGGAGCCGGATGGCCGGCCATTCGATCTGCTGCTGGCCAACCTTCCCTACGTCAGCGAGGCGGAGTGGGACGGCCTCGCCCCGGAGATCCGCGAGTACGAGCCGCGGGAGGCGCTGGTCGCCGGCCCCACCGGGCTGGAGACGATCGAGGCGCTACTGGCCAAAGCTGGCGGAGCTCGAGCGGAGGCCCGGAGCGGTCGCTCTCGAGGTCGGCGCGGGACAGGCCGACGCGGTCGTCCGGCTCGTCAGCGCCGCGGGCTTCGGCGAGGTGGAGAAGCGACGCGACCTCTCCGGGATCGAGCGGGTGGTGGTGGGGAGATGACCGAGGTGGTGTCGGTGGAGGAGGACGGCGCCGATGCCGCTCGGATCGCCCTCGAGGAATGCGTCTGGGACGGGGGAGTGGCGATCTTCCCCGCCGACACCCTCTACGGGCTCGCCTGCGACCCGCTCAGCGAGGCGGCGGTGGAACGGATCCACCGGATCAAGGGGCGGGCAGAGGGGAAGTCCTCGGCGGTGATGTACTTCGCGCCGTTGGCGATGCGGGAGCTGCTCGCGGGCCTCGGTCCTCGGACCCTGGAGGCGGTGGGGGCGCTGCTGCCCGGCCCGGTCACCCTGGTCGTCGCCAACCGCGAGCGCCGCTACCCGCTCGCCTCCCGCGAGGACCCGGGGCGGCTCGGCGTCCGGCTGATCGAGGGCCCGCTGGCGGGGATGCCGCTGCCGGTCTTTCAGACTTCCGCCAACCCGAGCGGCTACCCGGCGCCATCCTCGTTCGAGCAGATCGACGCGGAGATCATCGAGGCGGCCGATCTGGCGATCGACGGGGGAGGGCTGGGGGGCTCGCCCTCAACAGTGGTCGACGTCGCCGAGATCGATTCGGGAGGCGGCTGGCGGATCCTGAGGGCGGGAGCGATGCCGGCCGTGGAGGTCGATCGGCTTTTGTCGGCGATGGGATAATCCCGCGGTCAACAGGAGGGGGACGAATGCGCGGAGGGGCGAGCTTTCTCGGGGTATGCCTTGGGGTGGCCGTGGTCTGCCTGCCCGCCGGTGTGGCGGCCGCGAACGCCAAGCTGAAGACGAAGACGTTCTCGAGCGGGAACATCAATCGTCAGATTCCTGAGCCCGTCGGGATCCAGGCCTTCCCGATCACCTCCTCGATCCAGGTGAAGCCCAGAGGCAGGATCAAGGACGTGAACGTCGCCGTCCGGGTCACCATCCCGGATGACCGCGATCTCGAGATCCTGTTCCAGGGG
Organism: uncultured Solirubrobacterales bacterium; assembly: GCA_963780305.1. Lineage (GTDB taxonomy): Bacteria > Actinomycetota > Thermoleophilia > Solirubrobacterales > 70-9 > CAVVYV01. The sequence continues at coordinate 215,022 of CAWABN010000008.1, read as the reverse complement.
CCCACCTTCAAGGGCGCCCGGCTGAAGGAGCACGCGTTCCGGAACGACCCGAAGGGCGCCGACTTCGGCGCCGGGCCCGCCAGCTGCGCCGGGGTCCCAACAGTGTTCGACAGCCAGGCGACCACCTCGATCTTCCAGGGCACCCCTCCATTCGCTGGGTCATTTGTGCCCTCGACGTCCCTCAACGGGCTGAACGGCGGACAGCTTCACGGCAAATGGACGCTGGAACTACTCGACTCGTTCCCGGGGAATATCGACGGCACCGCGGGCAATCCGGGCGTACTCAACTGCTGGAAGCTGAAGGTCCGCTACAAGCCGCAGCGAAAAACGAGTTAGGGCGAATCAGCCGTCGTCGCCAGCGGCAGCGAGTGCCTCCTCGAGGGTGGGATAGAGCTCGAGGCCGATGCCCTTGTCGTCGCGGAGCGTCCACACCTGAACCGCGGGCTGGCCGAACTCGAGGCCGGTGCTCTTGCCGCGGGCATAGAGCGTGAACTCGACCACGACCTTGTCGCCGACCTCGTGGAAGGCGTGGGATTCCCAGCGGATGTCGTCCATGACCTCGTAGAAGGAGTCGAAGTAGCGGTGGACCCCTTCGTGGCCGCGGTAGGTGTCCGGCTCGGAGGCGAGTCCAGGCGGGGTGCTCGCCTCGAAGTCCTCGTGGATGAACTCCAACAGAGCCTCGACCCCGCCCTGATCGAAAGCCTCGAACCCTCGCTTGACGATCTCGACGTTCTCGCCCGGCACGGCCGCCGAAGGGTAGAGCTCTCTAGTTCAATAAATAAGCAGACTGCCCAGGGCCTATCCAGGCTGAAGACCGCGGGCGAGCTGGTCGCGGCCTCGGTGCAGGCGGCTCATCACGGTGCCCTGCCGTACCCCCAGCGCCCGCGCCGCTTCCGCGTAGCTGAGGCCCGCCACGTCCACGGCGGCCAGCGTTTCCCTGTAGGGCTCCGGTAGCGCCGCCAGCGCCTCGAGGACCTCGGTGGCCTCGAGCGCGGCCTGTGGGTCGTCGCGCGAGCTGCGTGCGGGGAAGTCCTCCGGCGGTTGCGAGCCCGGGTCGGTCACCTCGCGGCGCACCCGCTCCTTGCGCAGGTGGCTGTACCAGGTGTTGCGCAGCGCCTTGACCAGGTAGCCGAGGTCATCATCGCGCCGCAGGAGGCGAGGGCGTGAGAGCACCTTGACGTAGGTCTCCTGAACAAGATCCTCGGCGATCTGCCGCGAGCCGCTCATCGCCCACGCCGCCCGGAAGAGTGCGTCGATGTGGTCCCCGGCGCCCTCGGGGTCGAGCTTGCGCACCTCCCCCTGGACGAAGAGCGAGATCAGAACGGGACCGACCCTTCGCCCTTCCAGGAGGCGAGCTCGAGGAGCTCCGCGGTGCTCACCCCGTTGCCGGACATCACGCAGGTCCGCCCCTCGCGCAGCCAGGTGACGATCCGCTTCGGGCCGTCGGTGGTGGAGGCGAGGGCGACCCCGTTCAGCTCGGTCTTCGTCGCGCCATCCGGCGGGTCGATCGCCTTGCCCGAGACGATCGTGTATCCGATCCGCTTGCCGCCGCGCTCGAAGAAGACGGTCTTCGCTTGACGGCCGTCGAGCTCGTCGCTGCGGGCGCCGGCCTCGCGCCAGTCGAACTCGCCCTCGAGGTTCGGGAATGGGACGCCGTCGCCAGAGGCCGCGAGGAGCTTCGGGTTCGACGGATCGACGGGCACAGACGCCTGGGTGGCCGGGCGGTCGGAGAGCTGGGCGGCCTCGACCACGCTCGGCCCGCCCGAGCTCGTGGGCAGGACGAGAACGGCGAGGAGGGCGGCGGCCGCCGCGGCAACCGCGAGCCCGCCCGCGATCGAGAGGCGCCGGCGCCGTATCGGGGCGCCGGGCCGCTCGCGCTGGGACTCGATCCGGGCCCGCAGTCCGGAGGGGGCCGGCAGATCGAGGCCGCGAAGCGCGGCGACCGCGGACCGCTGGCGCTCGAGCGCCGCCGCGAGCTCGGGCGAGGACCGGACCCGCTCCTCGAGGGCGGTGCGCTTGGCGCCGCTCAGGGTGCCGTCGGCGAGCTGCGTCAGCTCACGGCTGGTGCGCTCGTCGAGCTCGTCGTTGCCGGATCTGGGGTCGGTCATCGCCTACTTCAACAGACGCTGCGCGGCGCCAACTATTCCACCAATCGGCGGAATAAATCGTGGCCGCGGCCGTCCTTGCGGGTGCAATCGACCAAGGAGGTACTGGAATGCGATCCATCAAGATCAACCGAGTACGGCTCTTCGGCGCGGTCTCAGCGCTGGTTGCGTTCGGCCTGATTGGCACGGCTTACGCCGCGCTTCAGGGCAACGAGAACGCGATCGGCGGCCAGGTTCTGGTCGGGGCCGACAACGACGACCCCTCGGACCCGACGATTCAGCCGATCCCGACGCCGCCGGGGCCCGACCAGTCGCTGAAGAAGAGCGACCAGCTCGTCGGCGGCCGCGGGCCGGACACGATCGTCGGGCGCCTCGGTTCCGACGTGATCACGGCCGGCGCCGGCGATGACGTCATCGTGGGCGGCACCGAGGGCGGACAGCCCGCCCCGCCGCTGCCCAACAGCGACATCGCCTACGGAAACGCCGGCAGCGACGCCTTCATCTGGGCACCCGGCGACGGCTCAGACGCCTTCATCGGCGGCGAAGCCGCGAAGGTGAAGAAGGTGAAGAAGGGCAAGAAGGCGGCGACGAGCGCCAAGGCCAAGAAGGGCAAGAAGGGCAAGAAGGGCAAGAAGAAGGCCAAGAAGGCCGCGCCCCAGGTCGACACGCTCGTCATCGGCAACCTCGTCCTAACGGCGGATTCGAGCAATCCGCAGCTGTTTGGCTCCAGTTTCGGGCAGCTGCCGCACGTGTTCGCCTCTGACCGCGGCGTTCCGACGCCGCTCGGTGGAACCCCGCCGCGCAACCCGAACCTGACCGGGCTCTGCGAGATCGTCCCGGCTCCGGCCGGCCTCGGCTTCCAGCACCTGGTGCGGTTCTTCGGCGCCCCAGGCAACCTGGCGGTGACGATCCGGGTGAAGGGCGTTGAACAGGTGATCTGCCCGACGGCGGGCTCCGATGCCGCCACCCTGACCTCCCTGGGCCGCAACGGCGCGGGGCCGGTCACGACGACGACGACAGACTTCACGGCTCCTCCGGGGTCGAAGCTGTCGGCGTTCGTCTTCTAGATGCGAGGGCGCTCCGAAGGAGCGACCCGTTTGGAATTGGAGAGATGCGCACAGCGGCCGCCGGCTCAGCCGGCGGCCGCTTCCTGCTCCGGTTTCAACGCGGTCCGGCTAGCCCATATGTCAATCTTGGCCGGGCGCATATGACCCTCCCTGACGATTTCCAAGCGGCGCCGCTGGCCGAGGTCGACCCGGATATCGCCCGGGTGCTCGACCGTGAGCTTGCCCGGCAGCAGGGGACGCTGGAGATGATCGCCTCCGAGAACTTCGTCCCCCAGGCGGTCCTCGACGCCGCGGGTTCGGTGCTGACCAACAAGTACGCGGAGGGGTATCCGGGCAAGCGCTACTACGGCGGCTGCGAGGAGGTCGACGTCGCCGAGCAGCTCGCAATCGACCGGGCGAAGGCGCTGTTCGGCCCCGAGCACGCCAACGTCCAGCCCCACGCCGGGGCGCAGGCCAACAACGCCGCCTACATGGCGATGCTCGATCCAGGTGACACGATCATGGGGATGGCCCTGGATCATGGCGGCCACCTCACCCACGGGATGAAGCTGAACGTCTCCGGCAAGCTCTACAAGGTGGTCGCCTACCACGTCCGCCGGGAGGACCACCTGGTTGACATGGACGAGGTCGCCCGGCTCGCGGACGAGCACAAGCCGAAGGTGATCGTCGCCGGCTGGTCGGCCTACCCACGGCACCTTGACTTCGCCGCTTTCCGCGAGATCGCCGATTCGGTTGGGGCGAAGCTGATGGTTGACATGGCTCACTTCGCCGGCCTCGTCGCCGCCGGTGAGCATCCGAGCCCGGTGCCGGACGCCGACGTGGTGACCACCACGATCCACAAGACCCTCTGCGGTCCGCGCAGCGGGATGATCCTCTGCAAGGAGGAGCTGGCCGCGGACATCAACCGCTCGGTCTTCCCCGGGGAGCAGGGCGGGCCGCTGATGCACATCATCGCCGCCAAGGCGGTGGCTCTGAGGATCGCAGCGAGCGAGGAATTCAAGGCACGCCAGCGCCAGACGATCGCCAACGCGCGAGCGCTCGCGGAGGGCCTTGCCGGGGCGGGAATCGACGTGCTCACAGGGGGGACCGACGTCCATCTGGTGCTGGTCGATCTGACCCCGACCGGCGTTTTCGGCAAGGACGCGGAGAACCGCCTGGAGGAGGTCGGGATCACCGTCAACCGCAACGCGATCCCATTCGACGAACGCAAGCCGATGGATCCGTCCGGTCTGCGGATCGGCACCCCGGCGCTGACCACCCGCGGGCTGGTCGAGGACGACATGCGCGAGATCGCCGAGGTGATCGGCGCCGCCCTCGGGGAGAACTTCGACTCCGAGAAGGACGATCTCCTCGAACGCAGCCGGGCGCTGATGGAGAAGTACCCGCTGTATCCGCAGCTGAGCGCGGCCACGGTCTGACGAGACCCTGAAGATCTGGATCGACATGAGCGCGCCGGCGCACGTGCTGGTGCTCCGCCCGATCATCGAGCGGCTCCGCGACCGCGGGCACGAGGTCACGGTCACGTCCCGCGAGTACACGCAAACCCAACAGCTGCTCGAGCTCCACGGGATCGAGCACACCGCGATCGGCAAGCACGGAGGCGCCAGCCGGGCGCGCAAGCTCCAGCGACTGCTCACGCGGACGCTGGCGCATGCGGCGCTTCGGCAAGAGTCAGGGCTACGGGCTGGCGATCGCCCACGGCTCCAACGACCTCGCGATCGCGGCGCGGGCGCTGAGAATCCCCGAAGCGAACATGCACGACTACGAGTTCGCGGTCGCCCAGCACCAGGTCGGCTGCCGCCTGGCGAAGCGGGTGATCTTCCCCGAAGCGGTGCCGCCCGAGCGCCTGCGGCGCTTCGGGGTCACTCCGGAGAAGCTCTTCCAGTATCCCGGGATCAAGGAGGAGTACTACCTCGCCGACTTCGAGCCCGATCGGGCCATCCTGGATCGACTCGGGGTCGACGGCGGGCGGGTGGTCGTCGTGGTGCGACCGCCGCCAGACGTGTCGCTCTATCACCGCCGTTCCAACCCGCTGTTCCCGCAGGTGCTCGCCCACGTCGGCAGCCAGGAGGGCGTTCACGCCGTGGTCCTGCCGCGCACCGAGGCGCAACGCAAGTTCGTCAAATCCCTTGCCATGCCCTCGGTGATCGTCCCCGAGCGCGCCGTGGACGCCCAGAGCCTGATCGCCGCCTCCGATCTGGTGGTCTCGGCAGGTGGCTCCATGAACCGGGAGGCGGTCGCCCTGGACACGCCGGTGTACACGACCTACGGCGGGCGGCTCGGCGGCGTCGACGAGTCGCTGATCCGCTCCGGAAAGCTGCAGCCGCTTACCGACGCCAGGGCGCTCGAGCTGCGTAAGCACGAGGGCGAGCGGCGGATCAACCGTCGCGACCCCAATCTGCTGGTCGAGCTTATGCTTGGCACCGTCGAGTGAGCGTCGGCACCTCACCAGCAGCCGGAATCGATCCGGCCTCAGAGACCCTGGCCGAGCGCTACGCGCGAATGGCCCACGCCTATGAGGGCCGCCCTATCGATGTGGTCTTGCGGGCGATGGACATCGTGATCGCGAGCGCGGTGCTGGTGTTGCTCGGCCCGCTGGTGCTGCTGGTGGCCGCTGGCGACGCTGATCACGACGGGCACACCCGTCCTCTACCGCGGCGACCGGGTGGGGCGGGCAGGCCGGGTATTCACCATGTACAAGTTCCGGACCCTGGCCGCCGACGCCGAGAGCCGCCTTGGCCCGTACCTGGGGAAGGAGCTGACCCGGCGCACCGAGGCCGAGCTGACCGGCATCGGGCGAGCTCTACGGCCCACCCACCTGGACGAAGTCCCGCAGCTGCTCGAATGTGGTTCGGGGGGACATGAGCATCGTCGGGCCGCGCCCGGTTCGCCCCCCTTCTTCGAGGAGCTCTGCGAGCGTATTCCGGGCTACTGGCAGCGCCTGGTCGTGCGGCCCGGGGTCACCGGCTTCGCGCAGACGAGGATCACCCGCGAGGACTCCTGGGCTGACAAGTTCGTCCATGACATGGAGTACATCGCCGACCGCTCCGTTCGCCTCTATCTGCGAGTACTTGCGGCCACGCTCTGGAGGGTCCTGCATCGGATCACCAGGGGCGAGGGCAAGCCTTCCTCGCCCTGACCGAGGCCCCCGGCCGCGCGCCTAGACTCTCTCGCCATGTGTGGAATCTGTGGCCTCGTGGCCCTCGACGGGAGCTCCTCGCCCGACCCGGAGCTGCTCGCGGCGATGAACGAGACTCTCGCTCACCGGGGCCCGGACAGCGACGGAATCGTGATCGACGGGCCCGCCGGCCTCGCCGCCCGGCGCCTCTCGATCATCGATCTGGTCGGAGGCGATCAGCCGATCGCGAACGAGGACGGCAGCGTGCACGTGGTTCAGAACGGCGAGATCTACAACTTCCGGAAGCTGCGCGAGGACCTCGAGCGCAGCGGCCACCGGTTCTCGACTCACGGCGACACCGAGGTGCTGGTCCACCTCTATGAGGAGCATGGCCCTGCCTTCGTCGAGGAGCTTCGAGGGATGTTCGCGGTCGCCCTCTGGGATGCGCGGAAGCGCCGGCTGGTTCTCGCCCGGGACCGCTTCGGGATCAAGCCCCTCTACTACCGCACTGACGGCAGGCTGCTCTCCTTCGGCTCCGAGCTCAAGGCCCTGCTGCGCCAGCCGGACTTCTCCCGCGAGATCGACGTCGACGCGCTCGAGGCTTTCCTCGCTTTCAACTCGATCCCCGCTCCGCTGACCATCTTCAGGCAGGCGCGCAAGTTGCCCGCCGGGCACGTCATGGTCTGGGAAGGCGGCGAGCTCCAGCTGCGGCGCTACGCCAGGCCCGCTCCGGTGACCGCCGAGGCGGTCCGCCCCGAGTCTGGGGCCGACCTCGCGGCGGAGCTCCGGGAGCGTCTCCGGGACTCGGTCCGGGCGCATCTCGTCTCGGACGTGCCGGTGGGGGTGCTGCTCTCGGGGGGGATCGACTCTTCCGGCCTCACCGCTCTGGCGGCGGAGGAGAGCCCCGAGCAGGTCAACACCTTTTCGATCGGCTTCGAGGAGAGCTCCTTCGATGAGCTGGCGCAGGCTCGTCTGCTCGCCGAGCGCTACGGGACAAACCATCACGAGCTGGTACTGCGCCCCGACGCCGTCGAATTGCTGCCGCGCCTGGTCGAGGCCTTCGACGAGCCGTTCGGCGACTCCTCCGCCCTGCCCACCTACCTCGTCTCCGAGCTTGCCGCGGGCTCGGTCAAGGTGGCGCTCTCCGGGGAGGGGGGCGACGAGCTCTTCGGCGGCTACTACACCTACGTCGCGGACCTGATCGCCCGACGGGTTGGGCCGCTGGCGCCCGCGCTCGGCCCCTTCGTTCGCCGGCTTCCGAGCTCCTCGGCGAAGGCGAGCTTCGACTACAAGGCGAAGCGCTTCGTCGGCGGGGCGCGGCTGCCCCCGCTCGAGCGCCACCATGCCTGGAAAGAGATCTTCTCCGATGCGGCGCGGGCCGAGCTGCTGGCGAGCCGGCGGAGAGGTCGCGATCCGCTCGAGGTCTACCGCGCCCGCTACGCCGAGACCGAGGGCGCCGAATTCCTGGCCCGGTTACAGGACGTGGACGTTGGCGTCTACCTGGTCGACGACCTGCTGGTGAAGACCGACCGGGCGAGCATGGCGCATTCGCTCGAGACGCGGGTGCCGTTCTGCGACCAGGTGGTGGCCGAGCTGGCGCTGGCGCTTCCCACTCGCCACAAGGTGAGGGGATTCGCCAAGAAGCGGCTCTTGCGGCAGGCGCTGGCGCCGCTGCTTCCCCGCTCGATCGTGAAGGGCAGGAAGGAGGGATTCTCGATTCCCGTGGCGGCCTGGCTGCGGGGCGAACTCGAGCCCTTCGCGCGCGAGGTGCTCTCGCCGGAGGCGATTCGGAGTCAGGGCTATCTGAGCCCAGACTCGGTCACCCGGCTGATCGACGAGCACGTTTCCGGCCGCCACGACTACAGTCGCCAGATCTGGGGCCTGATGGCCTTGACCCTGTGGGTGCAGCGCTACGCGGGCGTCCGCGAGCCGGCCTCGGCCTAGGAAGACGCCCAGGTTCCTTAGGGGACAATCACGACCATGCATCTGGTCCTGGACCCGTGGGATGCGGTACTCGCGTTCGTCTTTGCGGCCGCGGTCGCCTGGACGCTGGTGCCCGCGGCGGAGTGGGTGGCGAAGCGGATCGGGGCGATCGACGAGCCGAAGGAGCGCGGCCTTCACGACGTTCCCACCCCGAAGCTCGGTGGACTGGCGATCCTGGTCGCGATCGCCGGCGCGATGTTGATCTGGCTGCCTTGGGACAGCGATACCAGGGCGATCCTCGCCGGCGCGGTTGTGATCACCGCTGTCGGGGTTGTCGACGACATCTGGGACCTTTCCGCCCTGCCGAAGCTCCTCGGGCAGGTCGGCGCCGCGCTGATCCCCGTGCTCGCAGGGTTGCGCGTCGACTCGACCACGCTCCCGTTCGTGGGCCAGATCGAGCTCGGCTGGGTCGCCTATCCAGCGACCGTGATCGGGATCGTCGCGGTTATCAACATGGTCAACTTCATCGACGGGGTGGACGGCCTCGCGTCAGGGGTCTGCGGGATTTCGGCGATCACCTTCGCCGTGATCGCCCTCTCGCTCGATCGCAACGAGGCCGGAGTCCTGGCTGCGCTCACCGCGGGAGCATCGATCGGCTTCCTCCGCCACGGCTTCCCGCCCGCATCGAGCTTCATGGGAGACACTGGCTCGAACCTGCTCGGCTACATGCTCGCCGTGATCGCGGTTCAGGGCTCCTTGAAGACGAACGCGGTCCTCGCCCTTGCCCTGCCGCTGCTGGTTCTCGCGGTGCCGATTCTCGACACCAGCTTCGTCGTGGCCAAGCGCCTCAAGTACCGCCGGCCCGTCTACAAGGCCGACATGTGGCACCTCCACCACCGGATGGCGAACATCGGCTTCGCGCAGCGCCGCACACTTGCCTACTTCTACAGCTGGACCCTGGTGCTGGCGCTGCTCGCCCTGGCTCTGCGCTTCATTCCCTACAGCGACGACCACGGCCACTTCGATCCGTTCTGGACAGTGGTCATGGCGTTGCTGCTGCTCGGTGCCCTGGCGACCAGCATTTACGTGGTCGAGACGATCGAGATCCTGAAGCTGCGCCGGTTTCGCCTCCGCCAGCGACTCGGGCGCTGGGTGGCGAGGCCGCCGGTGCCGGTGGAGGCCGAGGTCGACGAGGGGGTGGCACGTGAACTGGAGACCGGCACCTACGCTGCGGTCAACCCCGATACCGGCGAGATGTCCGCGGTGGATCCCGACACCGGCGAGATGGAGGCGGTCGGCAAGGACGGTTGACGGGCATTGGATACGATTCCCGCCCCTTCCGGCCCGATCGCCGAGGGAGGCAGCCTCCGCCTTGTGGGGGACAAACAGATTTGCGCCGTTTCGACTTCGACAGCCCTGATGGCCCTTGGCCTCGCTCGCTCTAGACGGCGCTAGCGACGTGGCCGGCCCCTCCCGCGGCCCCACCGCGCTCCGCTACGTGGACCTGGTGCTCCTCGCCGCCGGCCTCCCGGTGTTCATCGCCGCCGGCCTGCCGATGGCCGGCTACGCCGTGATCGCCGCCGTCTGGCTCGCTCAGCACGCGATCGAGTTCGCCGCCGACCGCGCCGCCGCACGAGCGCTGGAGCGTGGCGAGCGCCGCGCGGCGATGGGCTGGATCGGGGCCACCACCCTGGCTCGGGTGTGGCTGGTGATGCTGGCGATCCTCCTGGTCGGCCTGCTCTCCGACCGCGAGGCCGGCCTGGCGGCCGCGGTCTTCGCCGTGATCCTCTTCACCGTCCATCTCGGCGGGCGCCTGCTCGCCCGCGCCTTGGAGCCCGAGGAGAGCGGCGGACACTGATGGCTGCGTTCTTGAGCCGACTGTCGACCAAGCAGAAGGTCCTCCTCGGGGTGGGGATCTACCTCGGGGTGACGATCGCGCTCCTCCTGCTCTTCCCCAGCGAGGGCAAGAACGACGACTTCAAGCCCCAGAACGAGTTCAAGCTCGAGCCCTGGATCCCAATCCACATCGGCGGCGTCGACCTCTCGATCACCAAGGCGGTCGTCTACCTGATCCTGGCCAGCGGCCTGACGATCTGGGTGATGACCTACATCGCGCGGCGGATGCAGGAGAAGCCGAACCGGGTACAGACCGCGGTCGAGGTCGCCTATGACCTGACGAAGAACAACATCACCGGCGCCAATCTGCACGGCGAGGTGGCGATTCGCTGGTTCCCGTTCATCGCCACGCTCTTCTTCTTCATCGCCTTCTCCAACCTGATCGGATATGTCCCGCTGCCCACCAACAGCGAGGAGACGGTCTCGGTCTTCGGCCTCGCGATCCCCTCGTTCGCGATCTACGCGGCCACCGCCAACATCTCTTTCGCCCTCGTGCTCACCCTGGTGGTTTGGATCTCCTACCACGTCGAGGGGATCAGGGCGAAGGGCCTGTTCGGCTACCTGAAGAGCTTCCTCCCGGCGGGTCTGGAGAGCATGAACCCGGTCGGCAAGGCGCTGATCTTCGGGATCGAGTTGCTCTCCCACTTCATGCGGCTGGTTTCGCTCTCGGTGCGACTGTTCGCCAACATCCTCGCCGGTCACCTGCTGCTGCTGTTCATGGGTGGCGGGCTGGCAGTGCTGCTCGGGCTCGCCGCGCTCGGAGCGCTCACCTTCCCGCTCGCATTCGTCTTCTTCATCTTGGAGGTGGGGCTGATCGCAACGCTTCAGGCGTTCATCTTCGCCACCCTCTCTGCGATCTACATCGGCGGCGCCGTCGCCGAAGAAGGCCACTAACAAAGGAGCTGATGATTCATGCCTGACCTGTTGATCCCGATTGCCCAGGCCGCGGAGGGCGTCACCGACACGGGGATTACCGACGCCGGCAAGGCGATTGCCCTCGGCGTCGGCGCCGGGCTCGGCTCGATCGGCGCCGGCATCGGCATCGGCTTCATCTTCGGCAAGGAGATCGAGTCGGTCGCCCGCCAGCCGGAGATGAAGGACGAGCTGCAGAGCATTCGCTGGCTCGGCTTCGCGCTGACCGAGGCGGTCGCCTTCTACACCTTCATCTTCGGCCTGATCGCCTTCTTCCTCTAGGCCGTTGGATTTCGTTCCAGACATAGGGCAGTTCGTCCTCCTCGCCCAGGAGTCCAGCGAGGACTCGGGAGGGAGCTTCCTCGTTTCCCCGAGCCTCGGGCTGATGATCTGGACCCTCGCCGTCTTCCTGTTCACGATGTGGGTCCTCAGCAAGCTCGCCTTCCCGAGGATCCAGGAGGCACTGGATAAGCGCGCCAACGCGATCAGGGACTCGATCGAGTCAGCCGAGAAGACGCGCCAGGAGGCGGATCAGATCCTCGCCGAGTACCGGGCCCGGCTGAAGGAGGCACGCGAGCAGGCCGACGAGATCATGGCCCGCGCTCGGAAGGCCGCCGACAGCGCCAAGGCGCAGGCGACCGAGGAGGGGAAGAGCAAGCGCGAGGAGCTGCTCGCCGCCGCCCGCCGCGACATCGAGGCGGAGACCCGCCGCTCGCTCGAGCGGATCCGCAAGGAGGTCGCCGACCTGACGATCCTCACCACCGAGAAGGTGACCCGGAAGACGCTCAGCGGCGACGACCAGAAGAAGCTGGTCGAGGAGGCGCTCGCCGAGGCTGACTTCTCCGCCCTGGAGGGATCGAGGTAGTGGAGGAGATCGCCCGCGTCTACGCCGACGCCCTCTTCCGGGCCGCCAAGGCGACAGGCAAGCTGGACGTCCTGAAGGAGCAGCTGACCCAGTTCGTCACCGCCCTGCGCGAGAACCGGGAGATGCAGCTGTTCTTCTTCAGCCCCTACTTCTCCTCGGCGGAGAAGCGGGACGGGCTCCAGAAGGTCCTGGAAGGCGCCGAGCCGGAGCTGATCAACTTCCTCGAGCTCCTCGCCGAGAAGCACCGGGTCCCGGTCATCTACCGGATCGAGCGCGCCTTCAACGCCCTCTGGGCGAAGGAGAACAAGCGCCTGGGCGTTACCGTGACCAGTGCGGTCGAGCTCGACCCGGAGATCGCCAAGCGGATCGGCGCCGAGATCGAGAAGCAGACGGGCAACGAGGTGGAGCTGGAGAGCCGGGTCGACGACGGGATCATCGGCGGCCTCGTCGTCCAGGTCGGCAACATGGTGTTGGACGCGAGCGTCCGCAACCGGTTGGAGAAACTTCGAAAGAGCATCGCCCAAGCGGCGTGACCCCAATGACGACCAGTCAAAGGAGCAACTGACTTAGATGGAGATCAAGCCGGACGAGATCGCCTCAATCCTGCGCGAGCGGATCGAGGGCATGGAGACCGGGACCGCCGACCTCTCCGAGGTCGGGACCGTGCTCGAGATCGGCGACGGGATCGCCCGCATCCATGGCGTCGACAACTGCATGTCGCTGGAGATGCTCGACCTGCCGCACGACGTCGTCGGGCTCGCCCTCAACCTGGAGGAGGACAACCTCGGCGCTGTGCTCTTCGGCGAGTGGGACAAGGTCTCCGAAGGCGACACCGTGAAGAGGACCAAGAGGCTGCTGGAGATCCCGGTGGGGGAGCAGATGCTCGGCCGCCTGGTCGATCCGCTCGGTCGGCCGCTCGACGACAAGGGCGACATCAACACCGGCGAGACCCGCCCGGCCGAGTTCAAGGCCCCGGGCGTCGTCCATCGCCAGCCGGTTAAGGAGCCGATGCAGACCGGCCTCAAGGCGATCGATTCGATGATCCCGATCGGCCGCGGTCAGCGCGAGCTGATCATCGGCGACCGCCAAACCGGAAAGACCGCGATCGCGATCGACACGATCATCAACAACAAGGACTCCGACCTGATCTGCATCTACGTCGCGATCGGGCAGCGGATGGCCACGGTGGTCCAGGTGATGGAGACCCTGGAGGAGGCCGGGGCGATGGACTCGACGATCATCGTCGCCGCCCCCGCCGACGAGGCGGCGCCGGTCAAGTACATCGCTCCCTACGCGGGTTGCGCGATGGGCGAGCACTTCCTCTACCAGGGAAAGCATGCTCTCTGCATCTACGACGACCTCTCCAAGCACGCCGCGGCCTACCGGCAGATGTCGTTGCTGCTGCGCCGCCCGCCCGGCCGCGAGGCCTACCCGGGCGACGTCTTCTACCTCCATTCGAGGTTGCTCGAGCGGGCGGTGAAGCTCTCCGACGAGCAGGGGGCGGGTTCGCTGACCGCGCTGCCGATCATCGAGACCCAGGCGGGCGACATCTCGGCATACATCCCGACCAACGTGATCTCGATCACCGACGGCCAGATCTTCCTCGAGACGAATCTCTTCTACTCGGGGGTCCGGCCCGCGATCAACGTCGGCACCTCGGTCTCCCGGGTGGGTGGTAACGCCCAGACCAAGGCGATGAAGAAGGTCGCGAGCAGGCTGCGGCTCGACCTCTCGCAGTACCGCGAGCTCCAGGCCTTCGCCCAGTTCGGCTCGGAGCTCGATCCAGAGACCCAGGCCACCCTGGCCAGGGGTGAGCGCATGGTCGAGGCGCTCAACCAGAAGGAGCGCGAGCCGATGGAGATCGCCGAGCAGGTCGCCTCGATCTATGCGGGCACCGGCGGCTATCTGGACCGGATCAAGACCGAGCGGGTGACCGAGTTCCTCGACGACCTGTTGATCCGGCTGCACGCCGAGAACCAGGAGCTGCTCGATCGGATCAACGAGACCGGAGACCTCTCGGACGAGGACGAGGAGGCGCTGGGGAAGGCGATCGCCGAGATGGTCGACGACTTCGGCCCCGACTTCGACGAGGAGGGGAACCCACTGGAGGAGGGGGAGTCCGACCGGATCAAGTCCGGGGAGGAGCGGGAGCGGGCGCCTCGCGACACCGATGAGGAGACCTCCGAGGGGGAGGCGACCGAGGCTGAGGAGGAAGAGGCGGGAGCGCCCGCGTAACCGATGGCCACCCGCAAGGAAGTCAAGAGCCGAATCGCCTCGGTGCAGAACGTCCAGAAGATCACCCAGGCGTTCCAGCTGGTGGCGGCGGCGCGGCTGCGCCGGGCCGAGGCGCGGATCGACCGTCTGCGGCCCTACGCCCGCACCCTCCGCAACATGACCAAGCAGGTGGCAGAGGCGGCCGGCGCCGAGGCCCGGAACCTGCCGGTGCTCCAGGAGCGCGAGGACCAGAAGCGGATCGGGGTGCTGCTGGTCACCGGCGACCGCGGCCTCGCCGGCTCGTTCAACTCGCAGATCATCCGCGGCGGGATCCAGCTCCAGCGCGACCTCCGCAGCGAGGGCAAGGAGACGATCTTCTCGGTGGTCGGCCGGCGCGGCGCCTCGACGATGCGCTTCCGGGGCGAGGAGCTCCGGAACGAGTACGTCGGCTTCACCGACCGGCCCGCTTTCGCCAATGCTCGCGAGATCGCCGATGATCTCGTCGCTGCTTACGTCGACGAGGATCTCGACCGGGTCGACCTGATCTACAACCGCTACGTCTCGCCGCTGACCCAGTACGTGCGCCGTCAGATCCTCCTCCCGATTCAGGAGGCCGAGGTGTTCGGCGAGGGCGTCGAGGAGCTGACGCCTGCCGGCGAGGACGTCGACGAGGAGCTGGTCGAGGCCCACCGACGGGCGCTCTGGGATTACGAGCCGGAGCCCGAGGAGCTGCTCGCCGAGTTGATCCCCGAGTACGCGCAGCTCTCGGTCTTTCGCGCTCTGCTCGAGTCGACCGCATCCGAGCACGGGGCCCGGATGACCGCGATGAGGAACGCCGCCGAGAACGCCAAGGAGGTGATCAGCGACCTGACCCTGGAGATGAACCGGGTGCGCCAGGCGGAGATCACCCAGGAGATCCTCGAGGTGGTCGCCGGAGCCGAGGGGATCTCATGAAGAATCGGGTGGCTCCTCCAACACAAAACGGGTTGCTCCTGAACGGAGCACCCTCGCATCTGCGGAGCCCCCTCTCACAACAGACTTGGAACGAGTGAAGGAGACGAATGGCTGACGAGAGCAACGGAAGCAAGGGAAACCGCAACGTGGGCACCGTGGAGCAGGTGACCGGGGTCGTCATCGACGTCCTCTTTCCCGACGAGATCCCGGAGATCTTCACCGCGTTGAAGATCGAGGTGCCGCCCGAGGAGGGCCGCACCTCCCTCGACCTGGTCTGTGAGGTGCAGCAGCACATCGGCGACGACCGCGTCCGGGCGATCGCAATGGACGCCACCGACGGCCTCCAGCGAGGCGACGAGGTGATCGACACCGGCGGGCCGATCACGGTTCCGGTCGGGAACGAGACCCTTGGCCGGATCTTCAACCTGCTCGGCGAGCCGATCGACGAGGGGCCGCCGGTCGAGGGCACCGAGCGTTGGCCGATCCACCGCCGCGCCCCGGAGGTCGAGGACCTCGCTCCCTCGCAGGAGATTCTCGAGACCGGGATCAAGGTGGTAGACCTCCTCGCTCCCTACGCCAAGGGCGGCAAGGTCGGCTTGTTCGGCGGCGCCGGCGTCGGCAAGACGGTGCTGATCCAGGAGCTGATCCGGTCGATCGCCGAGGAGCACGAGGGCCTCTCCGCATTCTGCGGAGTGGGAGAGCGCTCCCGCGAGGGCAACGACCTCTGGCTCGAGATGAAGGAGTCGGGCGTGATCGACAAGACGATGCTCGTCTTCGGCCAGATGAACGAGCCGCCGGGGGCCCGCCTTCGGGTGGCGCTCTCTGGGCTGACGATGGCCGAGTACTTCCGTCAGGGGGGCCAGGACGTGCTCCTGTTCATCGACAACATCTTCCGCTTCGTCCAGGCCGGCTCCGAGGTCTCAGCGCTGCTCGGCCGGATGCCTTCGGCGGTCGGCTATCAGCCGACCCTGGAGACGGAGATGGGCGACCTCCAGGAACGGATCACCTCGACCCGGGAGGGCTCGGTCACCTCGATCCAGGCGATCTATGTGCCGGCCGACGACCTCACCGACCCGGCGCCGGCGTCGGTGTTCGCCCACCTCAACGCCACCACGACGCTCACGCGCTCGCTCGTCGAGCAGGGGATCTACCCGGCGGTCGATCCGCTCGACTCGACCTCCACGATCCTCAAGCCGGACATCCTCGGCGAGGAGCACTACAACACCGCGACCGAGGTCCAGGAGGTCCTGCAGCGCTACAAGGAGCTCCAGGACATCATCGCGATCCTCGGGATCGACGAGCTCTCCGACGAGGACAAGCAGACGGTCTCGAGGGCGCGGAAGATCCAGCGCTTCCTCTCGCAGCCGTTCTTCGTCGCCTCCCAGTTCACCGGGCGGGACGGCGAGTACGTGCCGGTGGAGGAGACGGTGCGCGGGTTCAAGGAGATCGTCGACGGCGAGCACGACGAGATCCCCGAGCGCGCCTTCTACATGCAGGGGGGGATCGACCAGGTGCTGGAGGAGGCAAAGGCGATGAGGGGAGAGGACCCCGAGAGCGCGCCGCCGAGGCGGAGTCGAAGGAGCAGGAGGAGGCGAAGGAGGAAGAGGAGGCGAAGGCCGAGGCAGCCTAGGCGATGGCCGAGCGCGAGCACACCCTCCACGCCCAGGTGATGACCCCGGAGGGGGAGGTCTTCGACGGCGAGGTCGAGCAGCTCTCCACCCGGACGAAGGTCGGCGAGATCGGCATCCTCGCCAATCACGTCCCGGTCCTCGCCCGGCTGCGGCCGACCGAGCTCCGCCTGCACATGCCCGACGGCGAGGTCCGCCGCTGGGCCCAGGCCGAGGGCTGGCTCCAGGTGTTCGCCAACCGGGCGACCGTCCTGGTCGGGGAAGCTCTACCGCCCGATCAGCTCGACGTCTCCGAGCTTCGCAGCCGGATCGAGGACGCCGAGGGGCGCCTCGCCGACGCCGAGGAGGGCTCCGGCGCCTACCGGCTGGCAGAGCGGGACAAGGAGCGCGCCGAGGCGTTCATTAGGGTTGCCGAGGGCGGCGCCGCATAAACGGCCGCCACAAACGCCGCGCCCGGGTCAACCGCCGCGCCCGGGCGCGAGCCGGACCTACGATGAGCGCATGGACGAACTTGCTCTGGCAGAGCGTCTGATCGCTTTCGATACCTCCGCGGGGGACGGGCTGCGGCGCGCCGCCGAGTTCGTCGGCGGCTGGCTCGAGTCGCGCGACATCGAGGTCAACCAATTCGACACCCGGGGTCTGCCGGTGACGATGGCCGAGGTCGGGCCCGAGGACGCCCCGACGCTGGTCATGCATGGCCACCTCGACGTCGTCCCCGGGCACGCGGAGCAGTTCCGGCCCCGGGTGGAGGGCGACCGGCTGATCGGGCGCGGCGCCTTCGACATGAAGGGCGCCCTGGCGGTGATGCTCCTGATCCTCCACGACGCCCGCACCCACGAGAAGGTACGCCTGCGGCTGGGGATCGTCTCCGACGAGGAGTCCGAGGTCGAGCAGGACCGTGGCTCGGATGCCCTGGTGGACGGCGGCTTCGTCGGCGATTTCGCGATCACCGGCGAGCCGACCAACCTCCAGGTTGGTGTGCAGGCGAAGGGGGTGCTGGCGATCCGCCTCGAGATCACCGGGCGGGCCGCGCACGGCTCGACCCCGTGGCTTGGCGACAACGCGATCGTCAAGGCGGTTGAGGTGTTCCGCGGCCTCGAATCGCTACCGTTTGCGCGGCAGAGTTCCGAGCTCTTCGATCGTCCCTCGATCAATCTCGGGCGTATCTGGGGCGGGGACGCCCTCAACCGAGTTCCCGATACCTGCGTTATCGACGTCGACGTGCGCTTTCTTCCCGAACAGGACCCCGACGAGATCCTCGCCCAGATCAACGGTCTGGACGACACCCGGGTGCTCACGACCTTCCGGCGCCCGCCGGCGGTGGTCGAGCCCGAATCTCCCTTCGTCGCGGGACTCTGCCAGGCCGCGTCGCCGCATCACCCCGAGCGGGTGATCAGTGTCGGCCGCGACGGGGCCTCCGACGCCGTCTCCTTCCTGCGGGTCGGAGTTCCCGCGGTCGAGTTCGGCCCGATCGGCGGCGGCCACCACGGCCCCGAAGAGTGGGTCTCGGTGAGCTCCCTGCTCAGCTACCGGCAGGCGCTCGAGGGGTTTATCGGCGACTTCCCGGGAATGGTCCCGGCGTGAGCCCGCAGGATAAGAAGGACGAGCGTCCCGACGAGCGTCCCGACGAGACCCAGGAGTACGAGCTCGGGGACGAGACCCAGGAGTACGAGCTCGAGGACGAGGCCGAGGAGCTCGAGGACGAGCCCGCCGAGGAGGAGGTCGAGGGGGAAGAGCTCGTGGAGGCCGAGGAGGAGCGCGAGCTCGAGGAGCTGATCTCCGCCGAGACCGCTGAGTGGGACGGGCCTGAGGGCGAGGAAGCCGAGGAGGCCGAGGAGGAAGCGCCGGAGGAGGAAGAGCCAGAGGAGGAAGAGCCAGAGGAGGAAGAGCCGAGGAGGAAGCGCCGAGGAGGAAGATGAGACCCTCGTTGGTGCCGCCGGCGCCAGGGTGGGTAAAGCGCGCGAGCGGCTCAGATCCAGCCTCGGTGGGCTGCGCCCCGGCGACAAGGCCACCTCCGGCCTCCGGAGAATGCGGCGCTGGCGGCCGAGCTTCCCTGTCTGGCTGAGGTTCACCACCGCCTCGCTGATGATCGTCGCCTCGGTGGCGACCGCCACTGCGGCCAGCCTCATCCTCTACCTGGGGGACATCGCCTCTGCGCTCAAAGATCCAACCGGCGCGCTCGCGGGCGTCGACAAGTTCCTCACCAAAGTGCCCAGCAGCGGCCCGCAGACGATCCTCATCCTTGGCTCCGATAAGGACCCGGAGCTAAAGGACGTCCAGAAGGGATTCAAAGGGCTCTCGGATACGACGATGTTGCTGCGGCTCGACCCGGACCGCGACGCGATCGCGCTCTACTCCCTGCCGCGCGATCTCAAGGTCGAGATCCCCGGCGTCGGCACCGACAAGCTCAACGCCGCCTACGCGTACGGGGGCCCGCAGCTCACCCTCCAGACGGTGGAGACCCTGACCGGACTCGAGGTCAATCACCTGGTCAACGTCGACTTCGAGGGCTTCGCCCGTGCCGTCAACGCGCTCGACTGTGTCTATGTCGACGTCGATCACCGCTACTTCCACAGCAACGACACCACGTCGGCGGCAGCCGACTACGAGGAGATCGACCTGCAACCCGGCTACCAGGCGCTCTGCGGCTTCGACGCGCTCGACTACGCGCGTTATCGCCACACCGACAACGACGTCGTCCGAGCCGCGCGCCAGCAGGAGTTCCTGCGCGAGGCGCGCGCGAAGATCCCGCCCGAGCGGCTGTTCAGGGACCGCAAGGAGCTGATCGAGATCTTCACGGAGCACACCACATCGGACATCAACGACCCACAGACGATGCTCCAGGTGCTGAAGCTCTTCCTCGACTCCCGCGACGCGCCGATCAAGGAGATCCACTTCCAGGGAACCCTGGGCCCGTCGTTCGTGACCGCGACGCCGGAGGAGATCAAGACCGCGACCGACCAGTTCCTCGGCGTCCAGGCCAGCTCGAAGGCAGGGCAAACCGCCGCCCCGGAGGGTCCGGTCACGCCAGAGGCTGCTCCCGACCAGACGCCCGTCGCGCCGGCCACCGGCGAGAAGGCACCCCCCGCGCCCCCCGACCCGAGCGATGGTCCGGTCGACAACACCTTCAGCCTCACCCCGACCAGCTACGGCAAGGAGCTGGCCCGGCCAATGCGCCGCCGGGTGCCGAAGCTGCCGATCTTCTATCCGACGGTGCTGGAGACCGGCAGCGACTTTTCCCAGAAGCCGCGCGTCTACAAGATCAACGGGACCGGGGAGGGCTCCCCGCCGCCGGGCGAACGCGCCGCCTACAAGTGGGTCTTCTCGCGGCCGGGGCTCGGCGAGTACTACGGCTTCATGGCCACCCGCTGGAAGGACCCGCCGATCCTCGATGACCCGGACTCCGAGAGGACGGTCGGCGATCGCGACTACAAGATCTACTTCGACGGCGACCGGGTGAGGATGATCGCCTGGCAGACCGACCAGGGGTCCTTCTGGCTCTCGAACACGCTGATCGAGTCACTCTCGGATCGCGAGATGCTGAAGTTCGCCCAGGGGATGAAGGAGCTCCCCGCGCTCGCCGGGTGAGCGCTGCGGCCCGACGCCCGCGCCCCCCGCGGGCTGGAAAGCTACGGAGGCAGTGAGCGAGAGGGAGCCGATCGGTGTCATCGGGACCGGCTGGGTCGGGCTGGTCACCGCCGCCTGCTTCGCCGAGCTCGGGCACCGGGTGGTCGCCCGGGACATCCTCCCCGAGAAGGTGGCGGCACTCGAGCGCGGCGAGGTGCCGATCCACGAGCCGAACCTGTCCGAGCTGATCAAGCGCAACCGCGAGCGGCTCGAGTTCACCATCGAGATCGAGCCGGTGCTGGAGGCGGCTCGGCTGATCTTCATCTGCGTGCAGACGCCGCCCACCCACTCCGGCGACGCCGATCTGACCGCGGTGATGCGGGCTGTCGAGGAGATCGGCAGGGGCGAGGAGCGGGCGCTGGTGATGAAGAGCACCGTGCCGGTCGGCACCGGCCGCCGGATCCGTGATCTGGCCAAGGGCTTCGCCTACGTCTCCTGCCCCGAGTTCCTGCGCGAGGGGACCGCGGTCAAGGACTTCCTCGAGCCCGATCGGGTGGTGATCGGAGCAGAACCCGGAGACGAGTGGGCCGCCGACGCGGTCGCCGCCGCCTACGAGGCGGTCGGGGCGCCGATCGTTCGCACCGATCTCTCCAGCGCCGAGATGATCAAGCTCGCCTCGAACGCCTTCCTCGCCACCAAGATCAGCTTCATCAACGAGATCGCCAACGTCAGCGAGGAGGTCGGCGCCGACGTCACCGAGGTCGCCCGGGGGATGGGGATGGACGACCGGATCGGCCCTCGCTTCCTTCAGGCCGGGATCGGTTACGGGGGGTCTTGCCTGGTCGGCGAGGAGACCGTTCTAGTTCGCCGCCAGGGTCGAGTTTGGATGTGGCGGCTCGCCGATCTCTACGAGCTGGTTGCCGACGAAAACGAGCTCGACCCTGAAGACACCGAGGTTCTTCACCCGGATGGGCTCGAGGTCCTCGCTTGGCGCCACGACCGCACTGAGCCTGTGTTCTTGCCGGTGTCCGCCGCAACTCGGCGCTCTTGGGAGGGAGACATCTTCGAGGTCCGGACAAAGATGGGCCGCCGCGCGTCTTGTACTCCTGATCACCCGTTCGTGGTCGCGAACCCCGAAGGGAATGACATCTCCGTCAAGCGAGCCGATGAGCTTGGGACAGACGACTGGCTGCCCTTGGCTCAGGGGCTGCCCTCGAGTGGTGGAGCCATGACGCATCAGGCGGTCGCTTTGAGTGGGATGGTCGCGAACGAGATTCAGGGCAGCGAGGTCATTGTTCGAATTGGGGAATCCGACAAGCAAACCCTAGGTGAGGTTCCGCTTGAGGCTCGGAGAGCGATCCTCGATAGCCACGATCGCGGGCATACACAGCGCTACCACGACATCGTCCGCGCTGGCGCCCTGCGATTGGACGAAGCAGTTGGACTAGAGCTGACTCTCGACGGTGCCTCTGCGGGGACAGCTAGGAACGGGACCTACGTTCCCTTTGACCTCGAGCTGGATGAACGTTTCTGGCGTGTCGCTGGTCTCTACATCGCCGAGGGTCACTGCTCTGTAGATGGTGAGCACAATCGTCATCGCCTCCAGTGGTCCTTTCATCCCGACTGCGAGACCGAATTGGTTGAGGAGGTCGCCGACTACTGGACCTCGCAAGGCATCAAGACGACAGTGCGGCGGATGTCGACGACGATGGCTGTCTCACTCTCATCGAAGTTGCTGGCCCGTTGGTGGCTCGATGGACTTGGACTGGGGACTAATTGCTACGAGCAGCGCATCCCCGATGCTGCCTGGCAGCAGCCGGCTGACCTAAAGCGCGCGCTGCTCGCCGGCCTCTGGCTGGGAGATGGCTCTTGGAGCTACGTCAACGGTGGCCCCAGCGTCACTCTCGAGTATGGGACGGCAAGCTCGGAACTGGCCGACGGAATTCTCCGCCTACTAGGTGATCTCGGAATCGTGGCCGCGCTTCGAGTGGGGCGCACACGCATGTCTACACGGGACAACTACTGGCTAAGGATCGCGGGCGCCGACCAAATTGAGAATGCGCTCTTCCTAGTCCCAGCGCGGGACCGATCCGCCATCCGCGACTCCTTGTCCGCCCAGGCAAAACGCATCGCGCCAACGGGTTACCGCCGACACTCGGACGGTGCAGCGTGGGTCCGGGTTACCGGCGCGACTCGGAGGCGATTCAGCGGCAGCGTCTATTCACTCGAGGTTCCCGGCGCGCACACCTTCGTGACGACCGGCGGTTTGGTCACACACAATTGTTTTCCGAAGGATGTGAGCGCCCTGAAAATCCTCGCCGGCAACTCGGGCTACCACTTCCAGCTCCTCAACTCGGTGATCGAGGTGAACGAGCTGCAGAAGCGGCGGGTGCTCGCGAAGCTCACCAAGCACCTCGACTCGCTCTCGGGCAAGCGGGTGGCGCTCCTCGGGCTCGCCTTCAAGGTCGACACCGACGACATGCGGGAGGCCTCAAGCCTGGTGCTTGCCTCCCGCCTCCAGGGCGAGGGGGCGACGGTGGTCGCCTACGACCCGGTCGCCGAGGATCGCGCCAAGGAGCTGCTCTCGGATGTGGAGATGTCGAAATCCCCCCTGGACGCGATTGATGGGGCCGACGCGGCGGTCCTGGTCACCGAATGGCCCGAGTTCGCCGAGCTCGACTGGGCCGAGGTCGCGAAGCGGATGAACACGCCCCTCCTGGTGGACGGGCGCAACTTCCTCGACGCCGAGGCGGTGCGCGGCGCGGGGCTGACCTACGAGGGGATCGGGCGGCCGAGCGCGAGCGAGCCGCAAACCTGATGCAGGCGCTGGTCCTGGCCGGCGGGGAGGGCACCAGGCTCCGTCCCCTCACCTACACCGTCCCGAAGCCGGTGCTGCCGCTGGCGGGCCGCCCACACATCGCCTACGTGATCGACTGGCTCTCGCGACACGGCGTCGACGACGTGATCGTCTCCTGCGGGCATCTGGCGGAGGGGCTTCGCGACGCGCTCGAGGATCTGGTTGGGCCGCGGCTTCGCTTCGCCCTGGAGCCGGACCCCCGCGGCACCGCCGGGGCGATCCGCTTCGCCGAGGATCTGCTTGGCGACCGCTTCTTCGTTCTCAACGGCGACGTCCTCTGCGACCTCGACATCGGCGCCTTGGTCGAGCGTCACGAGAGTGTCGAGGCGCGGGCGACGATCGCCCTCTATCCGGTCGCCGATCCCAGCGGCTACGGTCTGGTCCGCCGCCGCGAGGATGGGGAGATCTCCGAGTTCGTGGAGAAGCCCGATCCGAATAAAACTGCGGTCGACAGCGACGAGATCAACGCCGGGGCCTATCTGCTCGAGCGTTCTGTCCTCGATCTGATCCCGCCCGATCGGGAGGTCTCGATCGAGCGCGAGGTCTTCCCCCGGCTGGTCGGCGAGGGCCTTTACGGAGTCCGCCTCGACGGCTATTGGATCGATATCGGCACCCCCGACCGCTTCCTGCAAGCCAATTGGGACATCCTCGAGCGAGGCGTCGACACGGTCACCGGCGAGCGTCTCGACGCGAACGGGATCCTGGTTGAGGACGGCGCCGAGGTCAGCAGCGAGGCCACGGTCGAGGGGCCGGCGCTGCTCGGGGAGGGCGCGAGCGTCGCGTCCGGCGCCAAGGTCGGCCCCCGGGCGGTGCTCGGGCCCGGCTGCACCGTCTCAGAACAGGCGACCGTCGGCGGCTCCGTACTGCTGGCCGGCTGCCGGGTGGGGGAGGGAGCGAGCGTCCGGGACTCGATCCTCGCTGCACAGGTCGAGGTTGCCGCCGCCGCCGAGGTTGAGCCAGGTTCGGTGATCGGCGAAGGGGATCTCGTCGGGGCTGCCGGATGAGCGACATGCGCGAGGCGGTGATGGCGATGCCCGACCATCTCCGCGACGCGATCTGGCGAATCGAGAGCGCCCGCCTGACCACGATGGAGGCGCCGGCGGCAATCGTCTGCGGGATGGGCGGCTCGGCGATCGGCGGCGACCTCGGGGCGGCGGCACTCGGTGACCGCCTCACCCGGCAGATGTTCACCGTGCGCGGCTATGAGCTTCCCCCCTGGTCGCCGGCCGGCTCAGCGGTGCTCTGCTCGAGCTACTCGGGCGACACCGAGGAGACCCTGGCGTGCTACGACGCCGCCGAGGCGCTCGGCGCGCAGCGCCTCGTCGCCACCACCGGCGGCGACCTGGCCGAGGCCGCCAGGCGCGACGGTGTCCCGGTGATCGGCCTCCCCGCCGGCCTCCAGCCCCGGGCCGCGGTCGCCTACATGTTCTGCTCGGCCACCGAGCTGGCGGTGCTGGCGATGGCGGCACCTCGGATCCACACCGAGATCGACGCCGCCGCGGCCCACCTCGAGGAGAACCGCGAGGCGATCGCCGCCAAGGCCGCGCAGCTGGGTGAGCAGCTCGGCGACGCCATCGTGGTGATCTCGGGCAGCGATCTGACCGCCCCGATCGCCTATCGATGGAAGTGCGAGTTGAACGAGAACGCAAAGGTGCCCGCCTTCAGCTCGACCATGCCCGAGGCGGACCACAACGAATTGGCGGGCTGGGCCGGGGCGCCCGAGCGCGGGCCCTTCGCATGCGTGCTGCTCGAGGACCGCGACCAGCATCCACGGGAGCGGCGGCGGATCGAGCTCACCGCCGAGCTGATCGAGGGCTCCGCCGCGAGCGTCGTCAGGCTCGAGGCCGATGCCGAGACCCGCACGGCCCGGCTCTTCGAGCTGGTCCTGCTCGGGGACCTGCTCTCCCTGGAGATCGCCGAGCGCAGCGGAGTCGAGTCATGGCCGGTCGAGGCGATCGATTCGCTCAAGGCGAAGCTCGGTCCTCCGGAATCGAGCTAAGCGCCATGTGTGAAGGAGCCGCGAAGACGGTGACGATTTTCTAGTGATCGTCCGGCGGCGGCCGCCGCCGGCGCTTGCGCTCCGAGGTGCGGCGCTTCTGCTCCAAGCGGCGCTCCCGCGCCGCCCGCGAGGGCCTCGTGGGGCGGCGCCTCTTCTGCCGGACCAGCGCCGCAGCGAGGCGCCCGCGCAGCCGCTCCAGCGCCAGCTCCCGGTTGCGCGCCTGGCTGCGCGCGTCCTGGGCCACCGCGCTGACCCGGTGGCCGAGCTTCTCCTGGAGGCGGCTGCGCTGCTCGTCGCTGAGCGTGGGGGAGGCGGCGACGTCGAAGACCGCCTCGATCCGGGAGGCGGTCACGTTGGCGTGCTGGCCTCCGGGACCGGAGGAGCGGCTGGCGCGGAGCTCGATCTCGCCCAGGGGGATGGTCAGCTCCTCATTTACGAACAGGGTCTCGTCCATGATTAGACGGGTCGCTCCTCGGCTTCGCCTACGGAGCGCCCTCGCATCACCGTAGCCGTCGCAGCGGAGGCGCCTGTAGCCTCCCCTGCCCGCACCCGCGAACTAGGAGACAATCACCGCATGAGCACCGCTACCGGCGCGCCGCAGCAGACCGGCCAGAGCTTCAAGGTGGCCGATCTCGCCCTGGCCGATTTCGGCCGCAAGGAGATCCGCCTCGCCGAGCACGAGATGCCGGGCCTGATGTCGACCCGCCGCGAGTTCGCCGACTCGCAGCCACTGCGGGGCGCCCGGATCACGGGCTCGCTCCACATGACCGTCCAGACTGCGGTGCTTATCGAAACCTTGGTGGCGCTGGGCGCTGAGGTCCGCTGGGCGAGCTGCAACATCTTCTCGACCCAGGACCACGCTGCCGCGGCGGTCGCGGTCGGGCCCGACGGAACCCCGGACGAGCCCAAGGGCATTGCGGTCTTCGCCTGGAAGGGCGAGACCCTCGAGGAGTACTGGTGGTGCACGTTGCAGGCCCTGACCTGGCCTGAGCCCGGCCCGAATGGGGAGACCGGCCCGAACATGCTGCTCGACGACGGTGGGGACGCGACCTTGCTCGTCCACAAGGGGGTTGAGTGCGAAGCGGCCGGCGCGGTTCCCGGTCCCGAGGCCGCGACCTCCGAGGAGGAGAGGGTGATCCTCGAGGTGCTGCGCGAGAGCCTCGCCAGTGAGCCACAGCGATTCACTCAGATGGCCGCGGGGATCAAGGGGGTGACCGAGGAGACGACGACCGGCGTCAACCGCCTCTACGAGAGGCACGCGAATGGAACGCTGCTGTTCCCGGCGATCAACGTCAACGACTCGGTGACCAAGTCGAAGTTCGACAACATCTACGGCTGCCGGCACTCGCTGATCGACGGGATCAACCGAGCCACCGACGTGATGATCGGCGGCAAGACCGCCGTGATCTGCGGTTTCGGCGACGTCGGCAAGGGCTGCTCCGAGTCACTGCGCGGCCAGGGCGCCCGGGTGATCGTCACCGAGATCGACCCGATCTGCGCCCTGCAGGCCTCGATGCAGGGCTATGAGGTGAGGAAGCTCGACAGCGTGATCGACTCGGCCGACATCTTCATCACCGCCACCGGCAACCGGGACGTGATCACGGTCGATCAGATGGCCCGGATGAAGCACCAGGCGATCGTCGGCAACATCGGCCACTTCGACAACGAGATCGACATCGCCGGACTCGAGGCCTTCGACGGGATCGAGCGGATCAACATCAAGCCGCAGGTCGACGAATGGCGCTTCCCCGACGGCCATTCGATCATCGTGCTCTCCGAGGGGCGGCTTCTGAACCTCGGCAACGCCACCGGCCATCCGAGCTTCGTGATGTCGAACTCGTTCACCAACCAGGTGCTCGCCCAGATCGAGCTATTCGGGCAGCCACTCGAATACGAGAAGGCAGTTCACGTGCTGCCGAAGCATCTCGATGAGAAGGTCGCCCGCCTGCACCTCGATGCCCTGGGCGTCGAGCTGACCGAGCTGCGCCCCGAACAGGCCGCGTACATCGGGGTCCCGGTCGAGGGCCCGTACAAGAGCGACCAGTACCGCTATTAGGCCCGTCCCGGCGGCGGCGCCCGGTTAGGGTGCCCCCGCGTGGGAAGCCTCCTCAGATGAGGGCGATGATCCTCGCGGCTGGGCTGGGGACGCGGCTGCGGCCCGCTCACCTACCTGATGCCGAAGCCGATGGCTCCGGTGCTGAACCGTGCCGGTGTGGAGCACGATCGCCGCGCTTCTCGCCAAGCACGGCTTCACCGAGGTGTCACCAACCTCTCCTACCTGCCCGGAGCAGATCCGCGAGCACTTCGGCGACGGCTCGGAGTTCGGCATCGAGCTCACCTACAGCGAGGAGCCGGAGCCGCTGGGCACGGCGGGCGGGGTCGGCAAGGCGCGCGACTTCCTGGCCGAGACCGAGTCCTTCCTGGTCATCTCCGGCGACGCGCTCACCGACATCGACCTGAGCGCGATGCGGGATGCCCACGAGGCAAACGTGGCGAAGGGGTCGATCGCCACGCTGGCGACGAAGCGGGTCGACGACACGACCCAGTTCGGGGTGGTGATCACCGACGACGACGGCCGGATCCAGGGATTCCAGGAGAAGCCCGACCCGGCTGAGGCGCTCTCGGACCTCGCCAACTGCGGGATCTACATGTTCCGCCGCGAGATCTTCGACCACTTCCCGGCCCCGGACCACCAGCAGCCCCGCCGGCGACGACGACCAGCCGGAGGGCTTCGTCGACTGGGCGATGGACGTCTTCCCGGCGCTGCTCGACGGCGACGTCCCCTTCTACTCGCACGAGATCGACGCCTACTGGAACGACATCGGCTCGGTCGGGGAGTTCGTCCAGGGCAACTTCGACGCCCTCGAGGCAAGGTCGGAATCGCGCCGCCTGCCGACGAAGTCGCCGCAGGGATCTACGCGGGCGAGGGCTCGGACCTCGACGCGGTCAAGGTGAAGCCCCCGGTCCTGATCGGCGCGGGCTGCGAGATCGGCGTCGGTGCGGATCTCCGTGGCCCGGTGGTGATCGGCGACGGCTGCAAGGTGGGGCCGGGCGCGATGATCCGCGAGGCGGTCGTCCTGCCCCGGGCCGAGCTGGGGGAGGGGCCGGTGGTGGTCGGCGGCGTCTACGGCACCAACCTGGATCGTCCGCTGGGCTGATCGCATCACCCTCGCAACAGTTCGCGCGGCACCCGTGAGGGCGAGGGCGAGAGGTTGCCGCGGTGATCACGACTCTCGTCCGGCAGCTGGCGGCGGCGGTGGCGCCCCCTCGCTGCGGCTGCTGCGGAGAGCCCTGTGAGCCGAAGGTAGTCCTCTGCGGGCGCTGCCGTGCAGCGCTGGCGCGGGCGAGGCCGCTGATCGAGAGCCGGTCCGGCCGGCGTCGACCTGGCGGTGGCCGCCTCGCGGTACGAGGGGGCCGCGCGCGAGCTCGCCCACGGCCTCAAGTTCGGCCGGCGGCTGGCGCTGGCGCGCGGTCGCGGCTGAAGCGATCCTCGCGGCCTGTCCCGCACGAGGAGCTGCGGGGGACCGTCGTCCCGGTGCCGGCGGCGCCGCTGGCGGTGGCGCTGGCGCGGATTCGATCCCGCCGAGGAGATCGCGCTCGCTCTCGCCACGCTCGGCTGCCGTCCATACGCGGCCTGCCTGCGCCGCGCCGCACGGTCCTCGCCAGGTGGGGCGGCAGCGGCGAGCCAGGCTCGCCGATCCGCCGCGGGTGCGGGCTCGTCGGGCCCGCTCCCGCCCGGGTGCTGCTGGTCGACGACGTCTCACACGACCGGCGCCACCCTGGCCGCCTGCGCCGCGGCGCTCGCGCAGGCGGATGCGCGCGGGTGGTCGCCCTGACGCTCGCGCCGAGCTGGAGATGCGATCCCAAGATCCGGGTTGCCGCAGGGGGACGGCGGGCGTAGCGATCATTCGGCCATCACCCGACGGAAGGAGGACCACCGTGAGGATCGATGTCCGCGGAGGAACGTCGAGGTGACGGATGAGCTCCGGGAAGCGGTGATCAGCCGCTTCAAGCGCGTCGGCAAGCAGGTCTCGGACCTGGCGACGCTCGAGGTCGAGCTCGCGAGGAGCGCAATCCCCGGATCAGCGACCGATGGTGGCCGAGGCGACGCTCGCCTGAAGGGCGTCACGCTGCGCGCCAAGGAGGCCTCGCCAGACATGCTGCACTCGATCCACGAGCTGGCCGAGGACATCCGCCGCCAGGTCAAGAAGCACCGCGAGAAGCGGCGCATGCGCCAGCGGACGCGGCAGATGGTGGCGAAGCTGCGCAGCCGTCGGTCTGACGAGAGGGCGCCCCGCAGTGCGAGGGGGCTCCGACAGGAGCCACCCGTTTACTAGGGAGGAGCGACCCGATTCGGGATGGCTGCCCCGCTAACCTGATCGTGGCCAGAGGAATCATCGATCGCGCCCTTCGCATGGGCGAGGGCAAGCAGTTCAAGGAGTACGAGAGCCGGGTCGCCGCCGATCAACCGAGGTCGAGCCGGAGATGGAGCTGCTCGAGCGACGACGAGCTCCGCAAGGCAGGCCGACGAGCTGCGCGAGCGCGCCAAGGGCGGCGAGTCGCTCGACGACCTGCTGCCCGAGGCCTTCGCGCTCACCCGCGAGGCCGCCCGCCGCACCCTCGGCCAGCGCCACTACGACGTCCAGCTGATCGGCGGCATGGTCCTGCACTCCGGCGCGATCGCCGAGATGAAGACCGGCGAGGGCAAGACCCTGACCGCGACCCTGCCGGTCTTCCTCAACACCCTCGCCGGGCGACGCCGTCCACCTGGTCACGGTCAACGACTACCTCGCCCGCCGCGACGCCGAGTGGATGGCCCCGATCTACGAGGCCCTCGGGGTCACCGTCGTCGGCGATCCAGGAGGGCGACGACCCGCGCGACCCGGCGCGAGAAGTACGCCTGCGACGTCACCTACGGCACCAACTCGGAGTTCGGCTTCGACTACCTGCGCGACAACATGGCCGGCTCGCTCGAGGAGTGCGTCCAGCGCGGCCACGACTTCGCGATCGTCGACGAGGTCGACAACATCCTCATCGACGAGGCGCGGACCCCGCTGATCATCTCCGGCCGGCCCGAGCAGGCCGCCGACCTCTACTACACCTTCGCCCGCCTGGCGAAGCAGATGGAGGGGGAGCCGGCGAAGACCGAAGCTGAAGTCGCTCGGCGAGTCCAAGGACACCTCCGAGGCCGACTACGACTACGAGTACGACGAGAAGCACAAGACGGTTGCGCCGACCGAGCGCGGGGATCGCCAAGGCCGAGGAGTTCCTCGGCGTCGACAACCTCTACCTCGGCGAGCACGGCACCCTCGTCAACCACCTGATCCAGGCGCTGAAGGCCGAGTCGCTCTACAAGCGCGACACCGAGTACGCCGTCGTCGACGGCCAGGTGATGATCATCGACGAGTTCACCGGCCGCATCCTCGAGGGCCGCCGCTGGTCGGAGGGCCTGCACCAGGCGATCGAGGCCAAGGAGGGCGTCTCGATCCGCGAGGAGAACCAGACCCTCGCCACGATCACCCTCCAGAACTACTTCCGCCTCTACGACAAGCTCTCCGGCATGACCGGCACGGCGCTGACCGAGGCCCAGAGTTCATGAAGATCTACAAGATGCCGACGGTCGAGATCCCGACCAACGTGCCGATGGTCCGCGCCGACCAGAACGACGCGATCTACAAGACCAAGGACGGCAAGTGGAAGGCGGTCGTCAACGAGGTCGAGGCCGCGCAACGCCAGGGCCAGCCGGTCCTGGTGGGGACGATCTCGGTCGAGACCTCCGAGATGCTCTCCGGCGAGCTGAAGCGGCGCGGGATCGAGCACGTCGTCCTCAACGCGAAGCCCGAGCACGCCGAGCGCGAGGGCGAGACGATCGCCCAGGCGGGCCGCAGGGCGCGGTCACGATCGCCACCAACATGGCCGGCCGCGGCGTCGACATCAAGCTCGGCGGCAACCCCGAGCAGATGGCGCGCGCACGAGCTTGACAACCGCGGCATCAAGCCCGGCGACGACGGCTACGAGGAGAGCTCTGCAGCGAGCTCACCGCCGAGCTCGAGCCGCAGACCGAGGCCGAGGCGGACGAGGTCCGGGAGCTCGGCGGGCTCTACATCTGCGGCACCGAGCGCCACGAGTCGCGGCGCATCGACAACCAGCTTCGCGGCCGCTCGGGCCGCCAGGGCGACCCCGGCGAGTCGCGCTTCTTCCTCTCCGCCGAGGACGACCTGATCCGGCTGTTCGCCGGCGAGCGCATCTACAAGATCCTCGACCGCCTCGGCCCGATCGACGAGGAGGGCAACGAGGAGGCGCTCGAGGCGAAGATGCTGACGAAGACGATCGAGGGCGCCCAGAAGAAGGTCGAGCAGCAGAACTTCCTGATCCGCAAGCGCGTGCTCGAGTACGACGACGTGATGAACGAGCAGCGCCGGATCGTCTACAAGTACCGGCGCGAGATCCTCGAGGGCAAGGACATGTCCGACGTCGCCCGCGAGGAGCTCGCTCGAGGTGGTCAGCCGGCATGGTCGACGACCTACACGCCCGGCGACGTGCTCGAGGACTGGGACCTCGGCGAGCTCCAGACCCAGGTCCAGCAGCTCTGGCCCTCCGAGGTGGACCTCTCGAGCCTCGCACCCGAGACCACCAACCGCGAGGACCTCCGCGAGGCGCTGCGTGGCGGACGCCCTCGCCGCCTACGACCGCCGCGAGCAGGAGTTCGGCGACGAGATCATGCGCCAGCTCGAGCGCGGCGATCCTGCTCCAGATCATCGACAACCGCTGGCGCGAGCACCTCGCCGAGATGGACTACCTGCGCGAGGGCATCCACCTCCGCGGCTTCGCCCAGATCGACCCGCTGGTCGCCTACAAGAACGAGGGCTTCGCGATGTTCGAGGCGCTGATGAACTCGATCTGGGAGGAGTTCGCCGCGCTGATCTTCCACGTCGAGGTCGAGGTCGGCGCCGCGCGGCCCAGGAGCAGTTCGCCCCCGCCCGAGCGCCCGGCCAACGTCGAGTACTCGGGCGGCACCGCCGAGCAGCCCTCGGCGCTGGGCCAGGCGGCCGTCGCCACCGCCTCCGGCGCCGACGTCGCCGCCGAGCAGGCGATCGAGGGCGGCGACGGACAGCGGCAACGGAGCCCCCACGGTCTACGAGCAGGAGACGGTGGTCAAGGACGAGCGCGAGAAGATCGGCCGCAACGACCCCTGCTGGTGCGGCTCGGGCAAGAAGTACAAGAAGTGCCACGGCGCCTGAGCACGGAAGAGACTGAGACGCCGCACGGCCCGGCCAGGGCGCACCTGCATCCCGCTGACGGGGCGAGAGCCGCCCTCGTCCTTGGCCACGGCGCCGGGGGAGGGGTCGAGTCAGGAGACCTGGTCGCGGCGAAGGATGCAGCGCTGTCGCAGGGCGTCAGCGTCGCGCTCGTCGAGCAGCCCTACCGCGTCGCCGGCCGCCGCTCTCCCGCTCCGCCGCGCCAGCTGGACGCCGCCTGGACCGCGGTGGTCGAGCACCTGCGCGACGGAGAGCTGAGTGGGCTGCCGCTGATCGTCGGCGGGCGCTCCCTCGGCGCCCGGGTGGCCTGCCGCACCGCCGGGGGGACCGGCGCCGTCGCGGTCCTTTGCCTCGCCTTTCCGCTGCAGCCGCCGCCCCGGAAAGGGGGCAAGGTGTCACCCAGCCGCCTTCCCGAGCTTGAGGAGGTCGAGGTGCCGATGCTGATCGTCCAGGGGGAGCGGGATCGGTTCGGGATCCCGCCGGCTGCCCGCGCTCGTACCGTCATCCAGGTGCCCGGTGACCACGGCCTGAAGAAGGACCTCGGGGCGGTCGCGGATGCGGTCCGTGTCTGGCTTCCCGGCGTCGTCGCCGAGGCGGCGCCGGCCACGACCTAGTCGCATCCAGCTCCGCGAGCCAGCGCTAGATTCCGCCACACCACTGTCCAATAGGGAGGCGGAGATGAACACGACGACACCGAAGGTGGTCGGGCCCACCGACGGCAAGGCCGGGTTCCTGGGAAGCATCGGCGTCCGCTTCATGATCAACGGCGATGAGTCAGGCGGCGGCTTCTCGCTCGTTGAGCACCCGATGGGCCCGCGCGCCCTCGCCGCGCCCCTGCACCGGCACAGTCGAGAGGACGAGTACAGCTTCGTCCTCGAGGGGCGACTCGGGGCGCTGCTGGGCGATGAGGTCGTATGCGGCGAGCCGGGCGACCTGGTCTTCAAGCCCCGCCACCAGTGGCACACCTTCTGGAATGCCGGCGACGAGCCGGCCCGGATCCTCGAGATCATCTCGCCCGCCGGCTTCGAGCGCTACTTCGAGGAGCTGGTCGACCTCGGAGGCAGCGGGGATATCGAGCGCCAGGCGCTGGGCGAGCTCGCCGCTCGCTACGAGCTCGAGGTGAATCCCGAGAGCATCCCCGGGCTGGTCGAGCGCTTCGATCTGCGCTTCCCGGGCGATCCGATCTAGAGGAGGCCGACCAGCAGGTCGGCGAGCTCCCGCGGCCGGGAGAGGAAGGGGCAGTGCCCACCGGCGATCTCGAGCGGGTCGGTGCCGAGCCGCGCCTGCGCGGTCCTGCGCCCCCACTCGGTCGACGCCATCCGATCGTCGCGGCAGGCGACGTAGCTTGTTGGAAGGTCGGGAAGCTCGTTGAGCGGGCAGACCTCGTTCTGAGCCGCCCGGGATTGCGGCCGAAGCTTCGACCAGGCCCAGCTCGCGTCCTCGGGGGTGCAGTCGTGGTACATCGCCGCAGTCGCCGCTTCCCGGTCGCTCCACCGGCTCAGCGTCCCCTCGGGATTCAGCTCTCGGCCACCCTCGAAGACGATCGCCTCCTCGCCCGACTCGAACTGCTCGGTCATGCTCATCCCCGGCTTCGGAATCAGAGCGGCCAGGTAGACCAGCCGTCGCACGGGGCGCAGCGCGGCCACCAGCGGGATCGTCAGCCCCCCGAATGAGTGTCCGACGAGAATCACCTCGTCGTCGTCCTCCCCCAGCTCCGCCGCGACCACCTCGGCGTACTCGCTGCAGGTCGTCCCTGGCCGGTCCGAGGGCAGCTCGACGGCGAGGGCTCGGTGACCCGCGGCCTCCAGATACGGCGTCAGCCGCTCGAAGCACCACTTTCCGTGCCAGGAACCGTGGATCAGGCAGAAGGTGGTCATTGCGGTCGGGCGACGTCAGCCGCCGCGGATCAGCTCCTCCGCGATCCGCAGCGCTCGGTTGAGCGAGCGCGTCTGGAGGCGACCGGGCCGATCGCAGGGGAGCTCGCGGCAGGGCTCCTGCCCGCGCCAGCCCTCGAGCACAGCAGCGCCGAGACCCGCGAGATTGAACTCGCGATGGTCCGAGTTCCCGCTCCCCTCGTCGCGAACCCAGCGGACGGTGACCCCGCCGGTGCGGGCGGCAGCGAGGATCTCTTCCTCAACCCGCGGACGCGGTGCCGGTGCGGGCGATCGCAGCCAGAAGCGCCCGCCGCGGCCGACCTCGTCGTTGTCGTAGGCGAAGCGCAGGTCCTGCGCTCTGCCAAGCCGCTTCACCCGGCCGACAAGGGCGCTGGCGCCGAGGTGGTTCGCGGTATGGGTGAAGGCCCGCTCCTCGGCCCCGGTGGACGCGAGCCAGATGTCGCAGCTGGGATTCAGGTCGCGCAACCTCACCGCCAGCGCCACCAGGACGCCGACCCCCGAGGCGTTGTCGTTCGCTCCGGGGCCATCGGGGCCGCTGTCGACATGAGCGACGAAGATCTGGAGGCAGCTCCCGGGACCGTCCAGCTCGCCGATCACGTTGCGTGACCGTCCCTTGCCGGGGACGCGGAATTTGTCGACCGCCACCGCGAGGCCGACATGCCGGAACTCTGAGGCGACGTAATTTTGGGCTCGTCGCTCGTTCCGGCTCGCCGCGGGCCGGGACCCGATCCGGCCCGAAAGGTGGATCGCGGCGTCGTAGGGGCTGGTCGCCTCGGCTCCGGCGGGCGGCGTCAGGCCGAGAGCGAGGAGGGCGAGGATCAGACTTGCCAGCGGATCAGACCCCCGTCGGACCGCCGGCGAGGCGTTCGCCGAGCGGCAGTCGCGCCCGGACCCTGAACCCGGCGCCCGGGAGGGGGCCGGCTTCGAACGCTCCGCCGAACATCTCCACTCTCTCCCGCATCCCGATCAGGCCCTTCTTCGTGCCGCGCGGGAAGCTCGACGCCGTTCCCGCCCCCGTCGTCTGTGATCTCGAGCTCCAGGTTCTCGGGCCCGTAGGTGAGGTTGAGCGCGGCCTTGGCTCCGCGGCCCGCGTGCTTGAGGGCATTGGTGAGCGCCTCCTGGGCGATCCGGTAGGCCGCCTGATCGAGGGCGGTGGGCAGGGGGGAGCGCTTGCCCGAGACCTCGAGTGCGACCGGGAGCCCGGCCCGCTCGACCTCCTCGATCAGGGTGTTGACGCCGGCGAGGCTGACGCGGTCGAGCTGCGCTTCGCCCTCCGTGCCGGGCCGGAGGATGCCCAGCAGCCTGCGCATGTCCTCCATCGTCACCCGCGAGGTGCGCTTGATCTCCTCCAGGGCCTGGCGGGTGGCTTCGGTGTCGCTGTCCAGGGAGCGGAGCCCGGCGGCGGCCTGGATGGAGACGGCGGTGACCCCGTGGCCGGCGGCGTCGTGGACCTCGCGGGCGATCCGCATGCGCTCGGCGACGACGGCGAGGCGGGCCGCCTCCTCGCGCTCGCGCTCCAGCGAACGCCGCAACCACGCACCGAGCAAGCCGGTCACCGCCAGCGTCGAAATGGTGACGACCCAGCGGGTGACCCCCGCGGCGAACATCGGTGACTGATCAATCAGAAGCACCGCGTCGGCGATCCCGATCAGGGCGAGCTGCGGGAGGGCATGGCGAAGGCCGAAGAACCAGAAAGCAGAACAGCGACACCCACAGGTAGAGGACCTCGTTGTCCTCGGCCCCGGTCCCGGCTCCGGCCTCCAGGGTGGCCAGGGTGATCACCGCGGTGCCCAGGGCGGCGACCGCACCGAGCACGGGCTCCGAGACCCGACGGCGGGCGACCAGCACGGCTCCGACCGCCCCGGCGATCACCCCGTAGGCGAGGATCAGCAGGTCCGATCCGCCCGCCGCCGGCGGCAGGGCCACGGTGACGACGATCAGCACCGCCCCCGCCAGTAGCAGCATCCCGGCGATCCGTGTGGCCAGCGCCCGCCCGCCGACGGTCGGCACCGGCGGCAGGCCGGAGGTGATGGCGCTCCGTGCCCAGCGGGCCGAGCGCAGGATTCTCTCCGCGATTCCCTTCTCCACGAGCTTCGCCTCTCCGGCACACCGTACCCTGTGTGGTCATGGCCGAGACGCTCCCAATGGAGGGAATCTCCGCGCGGCTCGCCGAGATCCGTGAGCAGATGAAGCTGCTCGCGGACTACCTTTGACCCAGCCGCGCTTGAGCGAGAGGTAGAGCGGCTCGAGGCCGAGATGCAGCGCCCGGGCTTCTGGGACGACCAGAGCGCGGCCGCCGAGATCTCCGCGAAGCACGCCCGCGCCCAGCGGCGGCTGGAGGGCTTCGCGGCCTCGAGTCCGACGTCGTCGACCTCGAGGAGCTGGCGGAGCTGGCCTCCGAGGACGAGGAGATGGCGTCCGAGCTCGCGACCCAGCTCGCCTCGATCGAGCGCCGGCTCGCCGAGCTCGAGGAGGAGCGGCTCTTCTCCGGCCCCTACGACGCCGGCGACGCGGTGGTGACGGTCAACGCCGGGGCCGGCGGCACCGACTCCCAGGACTGGGCCGAGATGCTGCTGCGCATGTACCTGCGCTGGGCCGAGCGCCGCGGCTTCAAGGTGGAGATGAAGGAGGCCTCGCCGGGGAGGAGGCCGGGCTGAAGTCCGCGACCTTCATCGCTCGCGGCGAGAACGCCTACGGCCTGTTCGCGGCCGAGCGCGGCGTCCATCGCCTGATCCGGATCTCCCCCTTCGACGCCTCCGCCCGGCGGCACACCAGCTTCGCCCAGGTCGACGTCGCGCCCCTGGTCGAGGGCGACGTCGAGGTCGAGATCGACGACGCCGATATCCGGGTGGACACCTACCGGGCCTCGGGTGCCGGCGGCCAGCATGTCAACAAGACCGACTCGGCCGTCCGGATCACCCACGTCCCGACCGGGATCGTCGTCCAGTGCCAGAACGAGCGCTCCCAGGCCCAGAACAAGGCGGTCGCGATGCAGCTGCTGAAGGCCCGGCTGCTCGAGCGGAAGGAGCGCGAGCGCGCCGAGGAGCTGGCGAAGGAGCGCGGCGAGGAGAAGCCGGCGGAGTGGGGGTCGCAGATCCGCAGCTACTTCCTTCATCCCGACCAGCGGGTAAAGGACCACCGCACCGGCTTCGAGGTCGGCGACGCCCAGCGGGTCCTCGACGGCGACCTCGACGGCTTCGTCCGCGCATACCTGAACCAGGCGGCGGCCCGGCCCGGGGCCTCGGGCGGCGACGGCGCGTCCGCCGGCTAGCGCGATGACCGCGATCTCGGTCGGCCTCTCGGAGGAGCTTCGACACGGTCGAGGCCGCGGCAGAGGCCGCCGATCGCGCTCGCGCCGGGCTCGACGGCGACTGCGACCTCTGCCTGGTCTTCGCCTCCGGCCCCCACCTGCCGATGGCGAAGTGGCTGCTCTCGGAGGTCCAGGAGCGGCTCGGGCCGCGCAACCTGATCGGCTGCGGGGCGGGCGGCACCCTGGCGCACGGGGCGCGAGCTCGAGGAAGGCCCCGGGCTCGTCGTCTGGGCGGCGAGCCTCCCGGGCGCGGAGGTCGAGCACGATGCACCTGAGCGCCGAGCGCGACGGCGAGGGGTTCCGGCTCCTCGGGCTTCCAGAAGAGCTCGCGGAGGCGGGCGGAGACGATGCCGCCGGGCCCGGCGACGCGATCATCGCCCTCTGCGATCCCTTCAGCTTCCCCTCCGAGCTGCTCCTGGAGGCGCTCGAGCGCGCCCGGCCCCGGGCGCCGGTTCTCGGCGGGCTCGCCAGCGCCTCGTTCGCCGGCGGCACGGTCCTGCTCCGCGACGGCGACGTCCACTCGGACGGAGCGGTGGCGGCGCTGCTCTCCGGGGTCGAGGTGCTGCCCTGCGTCTCCCAGGGCGCCGTTCCGGTGGGGGCCGAGATGGCGATCACGGCGGCTGAGGGCAACGTGATCGCGGAGCTCGCCGGCAAGCCCGCGATGGAGCGGCTGGGCGAGGTGATCGCGGCGCTCCCGGAGCGCGAGCGCGAGCTCGCCGTCGCGGGCGTCCTGCTCGGAATCGTCATCGACGAGAACCGCCCCAGCTACGAGCGCGGCGACTTCCTCGTCCGGCCGATCATCGGCGCCGACCGGGAGAGTGGGTCGCTGGTCGACCGGCGAGCGGGTCAGGGTCGGCCAGACCGTCCGCCTCCACGTCCGCGACGCCGCCTCGGCCGACGAGGATCTCCGCGAGGCGCTCCGGGCCCAGGCTCAGGCGCTCGGCGCCGAGGGGGCGGCCGGGGCCCTGCTCTTCACCTGCAACGGGCGGGGCTCGAACATGTTCGAGGTTCCCGACCACGACGCGGCGGCGATCGAGGACTCCCTCGGCGCCCCCGCCGCCGGCTTCTTCTGCGCCGGCGAGATCGGCCCGGTCGGCGGCCGCAACTTCCTCCACGGCTTCACCGCGACAATGGCCGTGTTCCCGGCGTGAGGCCGCTACTCCCGCAGCCCGATGGCATCAAGGGCTTCGGCCTTGGACTTGAGGCCCAGCGTGGCTCGAACGATCTTTCCTCCTTGAAACTCGTAGAGGTCGAATTGACGCACGTCAATCGACATACCGCTGGCCTTCCCGCGGCCCTCCCAGTGGACAGCCCCGATAACGGCGTCTCCGGCCTCGGTCACTTCCTCGAAGTCGGCACGAAGCTCGTCGAACGCTGAGGACCACAGGGCCCACGCCTCGCGGATCGAGTGGATTCCCTTGATGACGGCAGCCTGATCGGGAGCGTTGGCCAGATCCCGCAGCTCGGCGTCAGGTGCAAAGAACTCCAGAGCAACGTCAACATCGCCCCGGTTGAACGCCGCATTGGCGCCCATCGCGATCTCGACATTTCCCGCCGACATTGGCTCTGAAGTATCACGCGGCTAGCTGCCCCGGGCTGGGCGCGATACTGGGCAAGCTATGTCCCAGGAAAACGTCGATGCGGTACGACGCTCCAATCAAGCCTTCAACGAGGGTGACCTGGAGAAGGCGCTTGAGCTGTTCGACTACGACGCGGTCTATTACGAGCAGCCGGGGAACCCGCTTGACACCGGGGAGGTACTCCAGGGTCGTGATCAGATCCACGACTCAGTGTCCTCGTACATCGCGGAGTTCCCCGACTTCCGCTCCGAGATCGATGAGTTGCTGGAGGCTGAAGAAAAGGTCGTATGCATTCAGCGTTGGACGGGCACCGGCCGCGGGAGCGGTATTCCGACCGAGTTCGAGGAAGTCATCCTCTACAGCTTCGAGAACGGCAAGGTCACCGAGGCGAGGGTCTACCCGGATCGCGCGAGCGCCCTCGGAGCTGCAGGAATGTCAGCCTGAGGCGAGCGCGCCCTCGAGGCTGAGCAGCGAGCGCTTCATCTCAGGGCCGCCGCCGTAGTTGCCGATCGCGCCGCCCGCCTGGACGACGCGGTGGCAGGGGACGATCAGGGGGACCGGGTTGTGGCCGCAGGCCGTCCCCGCCGCCCGGAAGGCGCGCTCGTTGCCGGCCGCCTTCGCGATCTGGCCGTAGCTGCGGGTCTCGCCGTAGGGGATCCGGGCGACGGCGTGGAGAGCGCGGTTGGTGAAGCCGCGGGAGAGGCGCCAGTCGACCGGGACGTTGAAGTGCTGCAGCTTGCCCTCGAAGTAGGCGTCCAGCTCTCGGCGGGCGTCGTCGAGTCGCTGCGGCGCCTCCAGCACCCGCGGAGAGACCTTGCCCGCCAGCTCCTCCAGGATCTCGTTGTCGGCGACGACGTCGCCGCGGTGGCTTGGCAGGGCCAGCTTCACCACGCCACGGTCAGTGCGGGCGATCAGGAGCTTCCCGTAGGGGGAGTCGACGGTCGCGTAGGCGACGTCGATGAGGCCGTCGCCCTCGGCGCGGGCGAGCAGCCTGCTCTTCGCGCGGTCGAGGTCGCCGGCGTCGGGGCCATCGCGGAGCGCCTGCTCCAGTTGCTTCTTCGTCGTTGGGTTCATCTCAACTCACCTCTCAGCTTCTGAAGTCCTTCGTGAACGTTTCGTCGCGCCGCCTCCTCGGAGGAGTCGAGCATCTCGCCGATCCCCCGATACGACATGTCGGCGGCGTAGCGGAGGACGACCGCGCTGCGCTGCTTCGGGGGGAGCGCGCTGACCATCCGCCAGAGCTCTCCGCCGCCGCGCTCGATCCGGCTCGACACGTTGTTCTCGCTGGCGATCCCGCCGCCCACCTCCTCCGCCGTCCCCGAGGGCAGCGGCTGCCGTCCCCGGGCGCGGTGGTGATCGATCGCCTTTCGGTGCGCGATCGTGAGCAGCCAGGAGCGCAGGTTGCGGGAGTGCTCGAGCCGCGGATAGGCGCGGAGGGCGGCGATGAATGTCTCCTGAAAGCAATCCTCGGCGTCGCTGGGGCCGACTGAGGCGATGAGGAAACCGAGCACGTCGGAGCCGTGCTCGTCGAGCAGCTCCTGAAATGGCGGAAGGGCAACATCTGGCATCTGGGTACTAAACGTCTCACACCGCGCGTGCGTGAGATCTGGCGGAGGCGCGGTTTGGGGGGCGCGCCTAAGCTGGCGCGATGGCGACCACCGACAGCGCCGCACTCAGCGACCTGGTCGCCCGCGCCCTCGCCGAGGACCTCGGCGCCGGCGATCTCACCGGCGAGGCTGTGATCGATCAAGCGGCCGAGGCCCGCGCGGAGATCGTCCAGAAGCAGCCCGGCGTCGTCTTCGGCCTCGAGGCCGCGGCCGAGGTCTTCCGCCAGGCGGGCGCCGGCGCCCTCGAGGTGGAGGCGGCGGAGGGGGAGTGGCGCGATCGGGTACCGGCGATCGTGGCGACTGTCGCCGGACCCGCCCGGGCCCTGCTCGCCGCCGAGCGCACCGCGCTCAACTTCATCTGCCATCTCTCTGGGGTAGCGACCCTGACCGCCCGCTTCGTCGAGGCGGCGGAGGGAAGCGGTGCCAAGATCCTCGACACCCGGAAGACCACGCCGGGCCTGCGGGCACTGGAGAAGGCGGCAGTCAGGGCCGGCGGCGGCACCAACCACCGGATGGGACTCGACGACGCGATCCTGATCAAGGACAACCACGCGGTTCTGGCGGGAGGAGTGGCGGAGGCGGTGCGGAGGGTCCGCAAGGCTCGGCCGGAGATGGAGGTCGAGGTCGAGTGCGGTGACCTCGGCGAGATCCGCGAGGCGGTCGCGGCCGGCGCCGATCGCCTCCTGCTCGACAACATGGACCCCGAGGGATTGCGGCAGGCGGTCGCCTCTGCCCGCGAGGGCGGAGGGGAGGGCTCGCCGAAGCTGGAGGCGTCCGGCGGTGTCACCCTCGAGAACGTCGCCGAGATCGCCGCGACCGGGGTGGACTTCGTCTCGGTCGGCGCGCTCACCCACTCGGCCCCTGCGCTCGATCTCAGCATGAGGCTGGAGCGGTAGGGTCGCCCGGTGCCGAATCCGGTGCTCCGCCGCAAGCGTGAGTCGATCGTCCGCGAGCATATGGACTCCGAGAATCGGCACGAGTTCGACGCCACCCTGGCCACGTTCGAGCACCCGCGCTACGAGCTGATCGCTACCGGCGACGTCTACGACGGGACAGAGGAGGTGGAGCGCTATTTCCAAGAGACGCGGCGCGCCTTCCCCGACCAGCGCAACGAGCTCCTCGCCCTGCACCACGCAGACGACGCGGTCCTGGTCGAAGCGGTCGTTCGGGGCACCCATCTGGGCCCTCTTCGCAGCCTGCCTCCGACCGGGCGCACCTTCGAGCTGCCGATCCTCTCGATCTTCCTCTTTGAAGGCGACCGCCTGGTCTGCGAGCGGGTCTACTTCGATCAGGCCACGATGCTGCGGCAGCTCGGCATCGCTCGCGACCCCCTCAGCATCGGCGGCCGCCTGGAGACCCTGGTCGGCCATCCCCTGACGATCGGCCGCGGTCTATTCCGGCGGGTGATCGGCCGCTGACCGGTTGGGTCGTGCAGGGGGCTCCGCTCGACTCGGCGGCGGCCGGTGAAGGGGAGGAACGGGCGCCGGACGCCCTGCGTTCGGCGGCTCTGGTTGAACGGCTCGGCGCCCGCGACGAGGGCGACGTCGCCGCCGTCCTCCGGCCGCCGGTGCGGGATGAGCGCACAGGGATCATCGCCTTCGAGAGCCTGGTCGAGGCCTCTGCAGCGATTGCCGCCGCCGTCGGCCGGGCTTTGTCCCGGGATGAGCGGCCCCTGCTGCTCGGCGGCGATTGCTCGCTGCTCGTCGGCGTCGCCG
The DNA here is from genome assembly GCA_963780305.1 of uncultured Solirubrobacterales bacterium. GTDB lineage: Bacteria > Actinomycetota > Thermoleophilia > Solirubrobacterales > 70-9 > CAVVYV01. The sequence goes on along the minus strand of CAWABN010000008.1, from coordinate 172,551 downwards.
GCGGGCTGCGCCGAGCCGATCGTGAAGCCGGACTCTGCTTCATTGACGGGCACGCCGACTACTACGACGGGGAAAGCTCGCCCACCGGGGAGTCCGCCGACATGGACCTGGCGATCCTGCACGGGCAGGGCCCCGGGGCCCTGGTCGCGATCGAAGGGCGCCCGCCGCTGATCCCTCCTGCCCGGACGGTGCTGCTCGGCCATAGATCGGCTGATCTGGACCCGGACGTGGCGTTCGAGCTCGAGCGTGTGCCCCCCGCGGTGAAGCAACTCGACGCCCCGAGGATCCGCGAGATCGGGCCAGGCCCCGCGGCCCGGGAGAGCCTCGACTACCTTCGCGGCCTCGATTCGCTCTGGGTCCATCTCGATCTCGACGCTCTCGACGAGAGCGAGCTCCCCGCCGTCAGCTATCCGCAGCCTCAGGGGCTCTCCTGGAGCGAGCTCGAGGAGCTTCTCACCATCCTCGTCGCAGAGGGTCGGCCGATCGGGATCAGTGTCGCCGACTTCAACCCCGACCTCGACCGCGACGGTGCCTACGCCAGTCGAATCGTCGAGCTGCTCGGCCGCGCCTGCGCCGCCGGGTGATCAGGCGCTGACGGTGCGCTTGTAGCGCTGGACGCTGAGCCAGGCGAACAACCCGGTCAGACCGAGCGACCAGACGACTGCGCCCCAGATGCTGTTGCCCGCGGGATCGCCGATCCAGAGGGCCCGCATCGCGTCGACCGCGACCGTGAACGGGTTCACCTCGGCAAACTGCCGCAGCCCGTCGGGCAGCGTGTCGATCGGGACGAAGGCGGAGGACACGAACGTGAGCGGGAAGATCACCAGGAAGCCGATCGCCTGCGCCGCCTCGGCCGAGGAGGCGACCAGCGCGAAGTAGGCGAAGATCCAGGAGAAGGCGTAGCCGAACAGCAGCATCAGCCCGACCCCGGCGGCGATCTCGAACGGGCTGGCGTCGAAGCTGAAGCCGACAATCAGGCCGACGGCCACCATCACCGCCACCGAGAGCGTGTTGGTAGCGACGTCGGCGAGCGTCCGGCCTGCGAGCACCGCCGCCCGTGACATCGGCAGCGACCGGAAGCGGTCGATCAACCCCTTCTTCAGGTCGTCCGAGAGGCCGACGGCGGTGACGAATCCTCCGAAGAACATCGTCTGGGCGATCAGGCCGGGGATCAGGAAGTCGACGTAGGTGTGTCCCGGCGTCGCGATCGCGCCGCCGAAGACGTAGGTGAACAGCAACACGAACATCACCGGCTGCAAGGTGAACGAGAGGAGCAGGTCGGGTGCCCGCGGGATCCGCTTCAGGTTGCGCAGCGCCAGCACCAGGGTGTCGGAGAGGGCGTAGCTGGCGACGGTCACGCGGCCCGCTCCTCGGTCGCGGCCACGTCCGGCTCGCCGTCCTCGCTCTCCGGCTCGGCCGCGTGTCCGGTGAGCGAGATGAAGACGTCGTCGAGCGTCGGCCGGCGGGTGCCGATGTCCTCGATCCCTATTCCGGCGTGATCGAGGCGCCTCACAGCCTCGGCGATCGCGCCGCTGCGTCCGCTCAGCTCCATCCTGATCAGTCCGTCCTCGGCGACCGGGGTCTCCTCGCACATCGCCGCCAGTGCTCCGACCGCCGCCTCAGCCTCTGCGGGTTTCTCGAGATGGACCTCGAGGCCCTCGGCCCCGACCCGGTCCTTGAGCTCATCCGATGTGCCCTCGGCGATCACCGTGCCGTGGTCGATCACGGAGATCCGATCCGTGAGCCGATCGGCCTCGTCCAGGTACTGGGTGGTGAGCAGGACCGTCGTCCCTTCGGCAACCCGCTCCTCGATCGTCCCCCACAGCCCCAGCCGGCTGACCGGGTCGAGCCCGGTGGTCGGCTCATCGAGGAAGACCACCGGCGGCCTCGCCACCAGGGCCCCGGCGAGGTCGAGCCGCCGCCGCATCCCGCCCGAGTAGGTCCGCACCAACCGCTCCGCCGCCTCGGTCAGATCGAAGGTCCCGAGCAGCTCCGTCGCCCGCTCACGGGCGACCCTCGCTCCGAGGTGGTAGAGGCGCCCGACCATCTCCAGGTTCTCCTGCCCGGTGAGGTTCTCATCGACTGCCGCGTACTGTCCTGCCAGCCCGATCCGCGAGCGGAGCTCCGCCGCGTCGGCGACCACGTCGAGCCCGGCCACCCGGGCGCTGCCCGCGTCGGGGCGCAGTAGCGTGGTCAGGATCCGGACGGCGGTGGTCTTGCCTGCGCCGTTCGGCCCGAGCAGACCGAGAACGCTGCCCCGTGGCGCGCTGAGGTCGATACCGCAGAGGGCCTCCACCTTGCCGAAGGACTTCGTCAGTCCTTCTGCCTGAATTGCGGCCTGATCAGCCATCGGCAGGGAAGCTAGCGAGATCGCGTCGCCGCCTCACGGCCGTAGCCGGCAGCTGGCGCCCGTCACAATCGGAGCATCTCGCCCGCAGTCGAGATCAAAGCCGATGCGCTGCCGACAGCCGACCTTCCCGGCGAGTTTCAGCCCCGCACGCTGCGGCGCCGGGGACTGCAGGCGATCGCGGCACTCGCCGTTCTCGGAGCGATTGTCATCTTTGCGCCCGGGCTTGGTGAGGTTCGGGACCGCCTGGCCGGCGCCAGACCGGAGTGGCTGGCGCTCGCGACGTTGCTCGAGGGCGCCTCCTTCGCGTCCTACGTGGTCATGTTCGGGCCGATCTTCTGCACCGGCCTGGGCTGGCGGCGAAGCTGGCAGATCGGCGGCGCCGAGCTGGCGATGGGCTCGCTGGTTCCGGCCAGCGGCGCCGGCGGGCTGGCGCTCGGTGCCTGGATCCTTCACCGGGGCGGCATGGACGGGGTGCGGATCGCGCGCCGCTCCGTCGCCTTCTTCCTGATCAAGAGCGGCGTCAACTTCCTCGCCGTCGCGGTGATCGGGGCGGTGATGGCGATTGGCCTGGTCGGGCCGGAGCTTTCGCTGTGGCTGACCGCCGTTCCTGCGGCGGTCGCCGCGCTCGCGATCGGTGCGGTGGCGGCGCTGCCCCGGCTCGGGCCGGGACGCCCCGCCGGCCCGGAGGACTCGCGGCTGCGCCGCGGGGTGAGCGCCGCGCGGCGGGCGGTGATAACCGGGAGCGCCGAGGCTGCGCAGATCCTGCGCTCGGGAAACAGACGCGTCCTGGCGGGGGCCCTCGGCTACTGGGCCTTCGACAACGCGGTGCTCTGGGCGACCTTCCATGCGTTCGACATCTCCCTCCCGCTCACCATCCTCTTGATGGGGTACCTGATCGGACAGCTCGGCGGCCTGCTGCCGATTCCGGGTGGCATCGGCGGCATCGACGGTGGGCTGATCGGAACCCTGATCGTCTACGGAGCGCCCGCCGCGGGCACCGTGGCGGCGGTGTTCGCCTACCGCGTGATCCTCTTCTGGCTGCCGCTGGTCGCCGGCGCCGTCGCCTTTGCCGCCTTGCGCCGCGACATGCCGGGAGGCTACGAGCTCGCCGCGTGCAACTCCGCGATCGCCGCCCAGACCGCCTGACTACTTCAGCAGCCGCGAGAGGCGGCGGTCCTTGAGCACCCTGCCGCCGGTCTGCTCCTTCGGGCAGTAGTTGGTCTGATGCTCGGCGAAGAACACGGCCTCGATCGTGGTCCCGCAGCGAGGGCACGGCTCGCCCTCGCGGCGGTGCACCTTGAGCGGCATCGGCAGTTTGTCGGGGACCTTCTCGCCGATCACCTCCTCGTAGTGCTCGAGCGCGTCGCCGAGCACGTGGAGCGCCGCGTGCAGCCGCTCGACCTCCTCTTCGGAGAGCTCTGACCCCTGCTTGAAGGGGGAAAGCCGCGCCTCCCAGAGGATCTCGTCCACCCAGGAGCGGCCGATCCCGGCGATGTCCCGCTGGTGGCGCAGCAGCGGATGGAGGTGGCGCGGCTGATCGATCGGCGCGGCGAACTCGGCGAGCGGCGGAGCCGGCCAGGCGTCGGGGCCCAGGGTGGCGACCGCCTCGTCGTCGGCGACCTCGGCGGTCCGAAGCAGCTTCGCCCAGGCCGACTGCCTGGTCCCGAACTCGCGCAGCCGCAGTTCCCGGTCGCCGTCGACCCGGACGAGCACCCGCGAGGCCCGGTCGCGGAGCGATCCCCGCTTGTCGTAGAGCTGCAGCCGTCCCGCCGACATCAGGTGGATCAGCAGGGTGAGCGGCTCGCCGCCGTCGGTCGGGGTGGGGTCGAAGTCGACCGCGAGCATCTTCCCGATCCGGCGGACGCCGCCGACTCGGGACCCCGCGAGAGCATCCAGCGGGGGGTCGAAGGTCTTCAGGGTCGCGACGCCGGTCGCGAGGGCCGACTCGACCTCGGCGCCCTCCAGGGCGGTGGACAGCCGGCGCGCGGTGATCTCTACCTCGGGAAGCTCGGGCATGGGGCCAAGGGTAGGGCGCGCTAATCTTTTGTCAGTTCATTCGCTTTGCCTCGAGGCGTGATGCCGGGGAGGCGAACATAGGAAACGGCGGCTCCTCCGGGGCTCGCATCGGCGAAGGCGGCTTCCATGCTTCAGCTTCCCACCGCTCAAGAACTCCCACGCAAGCTCGGCGAGGAGGAGATCGCGACCCTCACGGGCGAGGTGCGGGCCCTCGCGGCCGAGCGCGACGCGGTCATCCTCGCCCACAACTACCAGCTCCCCGAGCTCCAGGACATGGCCGACTTCGTCGGCGACTCGCTCGGCCTCTCCCGCGCAGGCGGCGGCCACCGACGCCGAGGTGATCGAGTTCTGCGGCGTCCACTTCATGGCCGAGACTGCCTCCGTCCTCTGCCCTGAGAAGACCGTGCTGATCGCCGACCTCGGCGCCGGCTGCTCCCTCGCCGAGTCGATCAACGCCGACCAGCTCCGCGCCTGGAAGGCCGAGCACCCCGGCGCCAAGGTGGTGATGTACGTCAACACCTCGGCCGAGGTCAAGGCCGAGACCGACTACTGCTGCACCTCCTCCAACGCGGTCGCGGTCGTCGAGCACGTCTGGGAGGAGCACGGCGAGGACACCGAGATCCTCTTCGGCCCCGACATGTGGCTCGGGCGCATTCGTCGAGCGCGAGACCGGGATCAAGGAGGACCCCGAGCGCCGCGCCCGGTTCCATATCTGGGACGGCGAGTGCCACGTCCACGCCGGGATCCGCCCCAACGACATCACCACCGTGCGTGAGGAGCACCCGAACGCCGAGTTCCTGATCCATCCCGAGTGCGGCTGCGCGACCCAGGCGATGGAATACGTCGCCGCGGGCGACATCGATCCCGACGGCGTCCACATGCTCTCCACCGGCGGCATGCTCGGCCACGTGGAGGAGCATCCCGACGGCGAGTACATCGTCGCCACCGAGAACGGGATGCTCCACCCGCTCCAGCAGGCCGCACCGAAGGCGAAGCTGGTCGAGGCCAACCGGATGGCCTTCTGCAAGTACATGAAGATGATCACCCTGCCGAAGGTCCGCGACTCGCTTCGCGACATCAAGTACGAGGTCAAGGTGCCGCCGGAGATCGCAGAGCGCGCGAGCTGCCGATCGAGCGCATGGTCGCGATCGGCTAGCGCCGCGGGCTCCAGCGCGTTTTCAACTGAGACCGGTTTAATTGGCGGCGATGGGGAGGAGGGCACGATTTGCACTGCTCGGCCTGGCGGCGGCCCTGGTGCTTCTCGCACCGGCGGTGCAGGTGCGTCATCCGTACTCGAGGTTCAAGCCGCGCCCGACACCTCCTCGAGCAGCGTCGCTCGCGGAACCGGTGACGTCGCTGCTAGTCCGCGCATCGTGGGCGGGTCGACCACGACCGTTGCCGACTTCCCTTGGCAGGCGGCGGTGGTGCTCGATGACGGGCTTCGACGGCAACGACTTCGAGGGCCGATCTGCGGCGGCACCTTCTCACGCCGCGGATCGTGCCGACCGCGGCGCACTGCGTATTCGACACCGACCCCGACTGCGATCCCGACGGGCAAGCGTCACCAGCGATCCCTGTAATCCGGATCCGGCGATGGCGATGGAACCCAGTTCCTCGATCCGAACGATGCCGACATCGTCGTCGGCCGCACCGTCCTCAGCACAGACACCGGGCCGGGCAGTGGCCAGGAGCTCAACGTTCAGGCCGTCTACTTCCTCGGCGCATACGACCCCGCCACCTCGCAGAACGACCTCGCCTGGATCGTCATGTCGGCCCCTCACACCGATCCGAACACGCTCGACATCGATATCGCCGGCGCCGGCGAGACGGCATTCTGGGACGCCAACAGTCCCACGGTTGTGAGCGGCTGGGGAGCGACCAGCGAGGGCGGCCCCACCAGCGACAACCTGAAGTCGGCGACCGCGCCGATCGTCTCCGACAGCGACTGCGCCGACCCCCTGGCCTATGACGGCGCGTTCTTTCCCGCCTCGATGGTCTGCGCCGGGGTGCTCGCCGGCGGCACCGACTCGTGCCAGGGCGACAGCGGTGGGCCCCTGGTCAGTCCCAGCACCACGGCCGGGCAGGTGACGGCTCGTCGGCGTTGTTAGCTTCGGCGTCGGTTGCGCCCGGGTCAACAAGCCGGGCGTGTATGCACGGATTGCCGACACCGCCAGCTTCGACATCCAGGCCGAGTCGACCTCATCGAGAGCCCGGCCCAGCAGAACCTCGCCGACGGTGGCCCGGTCTACGGAGCGGGCGGGTCGACGCCGGCCGCAAATGGCCCGTCGCAGTCCCTGATCAGGCCGATGGTGATCAACCCGCCGCCCCCCACGGCGACGAATCCCTTCGCCAAGTGCCGGAAGATCAAGAACAAGCGCAAGCGGAAGCGCTGCAACAAGAAGGTGAGGGCGCGGCTGGGCCAGTAGCGACCCGCGGCTGCTAGCTTGGGCCGCGAGGGATGATTGAGATCATCTTCCGCGTCGTGCTGGCAGGAGTGCTCGCGGTCGCAGCGCTCTCCAAGCTCGCGGCTCCGTCGTCGAGCCGGGCGGCTCTGGCGAGCTTTGGCTTCGCCGCTGGACCTCTGCGCACGCTGGCCTGGGCCACGCTGATCATCCTCGAGCTGGGCCTTGCGACTGGCGTGGCGCTCGGCTCCGACCCGGCGGCGTACGGCGCCGCCGCTCTGATGTTGCTGCTTGCGGCGGTGATGGCCGGAGCCCTCCTGCGTGGCCAGGCCGGCGCTCCCTGCGCCTGCTTTGGCGCCCGCTCGCGGGTCAGCCGGCTGGGGGTCGCTCGCAACCTGCTGCTGGCCGCCTCCTTCGCTGCGCTGCCAAGCGTCTCGTCCGTCGAGCTGAGCACGGATGAGTGGCTTGGGATCGGCCTCGGCCTGGCGCTCGCTGCCTGCGCGGGGCTCGCCGTCGCCGTGCTGGCGCTGGCGCGAGAGGTCGGCATGCTCCGCCTCCGCCTCGGGTCCACCGGAGCCCTCGAGGTAGCCGGCGAGGGCCCGAGCTGGGAGGATCGGCGCCGGAGCTGCTGGCGGGGATCCCGCTCGAGCGGGCCCGGACGGCGCTCGCCATCTTCACCTCGGAGGGCTGTCAGATGTGCCGCAGCCTCGAGCCGGCGATCCGGAGCCTCGCTCGCGAGCCCGAGGTCGCGGTCGGAGTCTTCGACGAGGTCGCCGAGGCGGGGCTGTGGGGCGGGCTCGGGATCCCGGGGAGCCCGTTCGCCGTCGCCCTCGATCGCGATGGGACGGTGCTCGCAAAGGGGACCTTCAACAACCTCGCCCAGCTGGAAAGCGTGATCGCGACCGCGGAGCGGCGGCGGGCGGAGGGCATCGAGGCGGATGCCGATGGGGGGATTCGCGAGGCCCTCGACCGGGTTCCCGCGGGTGCCTGAGCACCTCGATCGGCTGACCGAGACGCTGGCCCGCGACAGCTCCCGGCGGGGCTTCCTCGCCCGGGTCGGCGGTGCCCTGGTGGCGGCTACGGCAGCTCGCACCGTCGGCACCCTGATCGAGCCCGGTGACGTCGGACGCCTTCCACTTCTGCGGCCACATCTTCACCACTGGGTCCTGCCCGCATCCGACCGGGTTGCCGCGGATCGACTCCCGCGGATACCCGCTTCGGGCCGGCGACGCCCATCCGATCGACGACGCCGGGCGCCCGGTGAACGAGGCGGGCCAGCCGGTCGGTGACGACGGCCAGCCGCTGCGCGACCCCGATGGCCGCCCGCTGCCGCCCGCGCCTCGCACTCGCGTCTGCGACCGGGTGCAGAGCATCTACCGGATCGGGACCAAGGTCGACGGCTCCTGGTACCGCTGCTGCGGCGGCAAGGTGCGCAAGCTCGTCGATTGCTGCTCCCGAAACAGTCGGCGGATCAACGGCGACGCCGCCCTCACGGGCTACTGCTACGCCGGCCGCAAGGTCTACTGCGTCATGTACTACGACACCCAGGTGCCCTGCTGATGATGGTGGGTTGCTGACGATGGGCGCCCTGGAGATCTCCCTTGCCGCGGTCGCCCTGCTCGTCGGCGCCACCGGCACCTTCTCGCCGTGCGGGCTCTCAGTGATCGAGACGATCGGCCCCACCGGCCACACTGGCGGGCGCAGGACGACGGTGGCGGCCTGCCTCGCCTTCCTTCCCGGGCGCCATCGCGGGCGGGGTGCTCACCTTCGGCCTCCTCGCCCTGCTCGGGAATCTGCTCCACGGAGCGGGCGGCCGCGCCTCCTACCTCGCCGCCGCCGCGATCGCCCTCCTCGCCGCCGGCTTAGAAGTGCGGGGGGCGCGGATCGTGCCCCAGATTCGCCGCCAGCTGCCTGAGCACTGGCGCCGGCTGATGCCGATGCCCGTGGCCGCGGCCCTCTACGGGATGCTGCTCGGGATCGGCTTCACCACCTTCGTCCTCTCCTTCGGGGTCTGGGCGCTGGCAGGAATCAGCCTGGCGCTCGGCGAGCCGGAGCTGGGCCTGCTGCTGGGTGCCGGTTTTGGCCTGGGACGGGCGCTGCCGATCGTGGCCCTGGCGCCACTCGCCGGCCGAGGCCCGGGAATCCGCGCGAACGAGCTGATGTGCGAGCGCCCCGGTGTCTACCTGGGTCTCCGCCGCGGGGACGCCGCCGCCCTCGCCACCGCAGCCCTGGCCCTGGTCCTGGTGCCCGTCAGCGCTGGCGCCCGAGAGGTAGTCGCCGCGCCCGCCACCGATCCCTCGGCGACGGTGGACGCCCTCGCCTTCGAGCCGCTCACCGGGGGAGGGATCCTGCGCCGCAGCGGCGATCTGCCCCTTCCCGGGAACGACCCCGCGATCGGCGGCAACTACGTCGCCACGATCGTCGCCCCTGGCAGCGTCCGGCTGCTCGACCGCGGCTCGCTCGGCCACGTGACCGACCTTGCGGCTCCCGGCGCGGACGCGCTTGCCGTCTCCAGCAGCTGGCTGGTCTACCGGGCGCCGCTCGCCGGCGGCGGAGACGGGATATTCGCCCGCTTGATCTCCGACCCGGCCCGGCCCGGCCCGATCCAGCAGGCCGCCGGGATCGGCGGCTCGGCCCAGCTAAGCCCTCCCGCGGTCGACGGCTCCAACCTGCTCTACGCGATCGCCACCCCGACCGGCAGCCGGGTCGTCCAGCACACCCTGGGAACCCAGCAGTTCCGGGCCCTGATGCGCTCGAACCGAATGCTGCTCTTCGACCCCTCCGTAAAGGGGAAGTCATTCACCTACGTCCGCACCGATGCGCGTCGCAGCCGGCTGATGATCCGCCGCTTCCGCGGGCACGGCCCGGGCCGGGTGCTGCTCGCGCTCAAGCGGCGCTTCGGCCAGCTCTGGTCCAGCGCCCTCACCGAAGGCTTCGCCTTCGTCACCGTGCTCGAACCGGGCACCGGCGGCGCCAACGCCCGGATCCTCCAGGTCGACCGGAAGGGAAAGCGTCTGGGCCGGCGCGCCCCCCGCGGCGGCGGCAACCACCGCTTCTAGGGCGAGCGACTCGGTCCTGGCTGGCGCTTGGACCTGCAGGTAGCCCGCCCGCCTGATGAGGGCGCGCTACCCGGGAGGCTCGAACGCCCGGAGAGGCGGCTCGGGATAGCCGATCGCCCGGTAGAAGGTGCCGCTCGGCTTCGCCAGCAGCCAGCGCTCGCCCGCGGGCCGGAGGTAGATCACGTCATCCTCGACCGAGGTGTACTTGCGGTCGGCGAAGCGATGGACGACGGTCGCCGTCACCCGGGCGCCCACCCCCTCGACCGACACCGCCCTGATCTCGCCGATCGTCGTCCGCCTCCAGGCGGGGGTGCCGCCGGGTCGGCGATGGCCGATCGATGCGGCCAGCGAGCCGGCGCAGCCGCCCCGCCGCACCGGAAGCTCGGAGAGCCGCAGGGCCCCCGGCTCCAGCAGGTCACAGACCAGGCGCGCGTCGTGGCGATCGAGGGCGTCGATATAGAAGCGGACCGTCTGAGTGACCACCTCCTCGTCGATCCCGGCAAGCTCACCGGTCTCCGGGCCGACCGCCGGGGCCTCGGGGCTCGCCTCGGCCGCCGGGCCTTCCTCGACGTGATCGTCGGAATGGGTCTCGGTCACCTCCGGCGGCACGGTCGCCGGCCCGGTCTCGACCACCGGCGCCGTCGTCGCGCTCTCCGCGCCGCTGTCGTCTGAGCCACAGGCCGCGAGGCACAGCGTGATTACCACGAGCACCGCGGCGGATAGGGGTCCCGCCCTCACCCCGGGCAGGCTAGAGCCCGATGGGCGCGCGGGAAGGTTCCATCGGCGGCGCCGAATAGCCTGCGGTTCGTGCGGCTCGTTGCTACCCTCGCGCTCCCGTCTTGAGCCGGTCGCGGCTCGGGGCGGCTCCTGACCCGCAGGCGCGAAATGAGCGCGAGATGGCGCACCTAAAGCCCGTTCCCGATCCGCAGCCGACCCCGGCGACCGGTGCCAAGCCCTCGATCGAGGAGCTGGAGCGCTACGCCACTGTGCTGCGGATGCACTGCGTGCGGATGCTCGCCGTCGCCAAGTCGGGGCACCTCGACAGCTCCCTGTCTGCCGCCGACATCGTCGCCGCCCTCTACCACCGGGTGCTTCGGCACGATCCGAAGAACCCGAAGTGGCCGGAACGCGATCGCTTCGTCCTCTCCAAGGGCCATGCGGCGCCGATCCAGTACGCGGCCCTGGCCGAGCATGGCTACTTCCCGCCCCAGGACCTGATGGGGCTGCGCCAGATTGGCTCCCACCTCCAGGGTCATCCGGACATGAACCGGACGCCCGGGATCGAGGTCTCGACCGGATCGCTTGGCCAGGGGCTTTCGATGTCCGTGGGGATCTGCCTGGCGCTCCGGCTCGATCGCCTCGCCGATACCGCCCATGTCTTCTGCCTGCTCTCCGACGGCGACTGCCAGGAGGGCGAGACCTGGGAGGGGGCCGCTGCCGCCGCCCACTACAAGGTGCCGAACATCACCGCGATCCTCGACTACAACCACCTGCAGACCGACGGCACCACCGAGGAGGTGATGGACGTTGGCGACGCCCGCGCCAAGTTCGAGTCCTTTGGCTGGGACGCGGTCGAGATCGACGGCCATGACATGGCTCAGATCACGGAGGCACTCGAGCGCAGCCGCACCCTGGACCGCCCGGCCGCGATCGTCGCCCAGACGAAGAAGGGCCGCGGCGTCTCCTTCATGGAGGGCCGCTTCGGCTTCCACGGCAAGCCCCCCACGGAGGAGCAGGAAAGCGAGGCCTGGGACGAGCTGGAGGCGAAGCTGAAGGAGCAGACCAAGGCGCTCAGGGGGGAGGGCTGATGCCCACCGTCCAGACCGAGCCGATCGCCACCCGGCAGGCCTACGGCGACGCCCTCGTCGACCTCGGCGAGCGGCACGAGGAGGTTGTCGCCCTCGACGCCGATCTGGCCGTCTCCACCCAGTCGATGAAGTTCGGCAAGAAGTTCCCGGAGCGCTTCTTCAACTGCGGAGCGGCGGAGGCGGGGATGATGTCGATGTCATGCGGCCTCGCGGCGACGGGCAAGATCCCCTACGCCTCCACCTTCGCGATCTTCGCCACCGCCCGCTCCTACGATCAGGTCCGCCTTGGGATCGCCCACAACGAGCTCCCAGTGCGGATCGGCGCCAGCCACGGCGGCGTCTCCCTCGGGGAGGACGGCGCCTCCCACCAGATGATCGAGGACCTGGCGCTGATGCGGGCGATGCCGAAGATGCAGGTGATCGTCCCCGCCGACTACAACCAGGCGTACACGGCGACCTACGAGTCCTACGAGCGGCCCGGGCCCATATACATGCGCTTCGGGCGGCCAAAGACACCGATCGTCTACGACCACATTCCGGAGACCCTCGGCACCGGCCTCGATGTCCTTCGCGAGGGCAAGGACATCTCGATCTTCGTCTGTGGCCACATGGTCTGGCGCGGCCTCGAGGCTGCCGAGTCGCTCGAGCGCGAGGACGGGGTGGATGCAGAGGTGGTGAACGTCTCGATCGTCAAGCCGATCGACGAGCAGGGCGTGCTCGAGTCGCTGGCGAAGACCGGCGTCGCGGTCACCGCCGAGGAGCACCGGGTGGTCGGGGGGCTGGGCGACGCGGTTCGCCAGGTCGCCGCCGAGCAGCATCCGGTCCCGGTCTTCGCCCTGGGAATGGCCGACGAGTTCGGGGTTTCGGGCACCGCCGAGGCCTGCATGGAGCATTTCGGGCTCACCGCCAGCGGGATCGCCGACCTCGCCCGCGAGGCGCTGCTGAAGAAGCCGCTCGTCCAGCACCCCCCGATCCGCGGCGACGGCTGGTCTTAGCCGAGCTGAGATCGAACTTGCGAAACCGCATCTAACGCTTCTCTACGCTGTTTCACTGTCTGAGGCGGGGCGCGAACCGCAGGGTTCGGCTGCGTCCGCAGGCACACTCCCCCTCAATGGCGAGACGTCAGACATCCCCACAGCTGCGCGCCCGCACCCGCGGGCAGCGCCGACCCGAGCACCTCACCGAGCGCCGGGCCCAGCCGCCGATCGTCGAACTGAGGAAGGTCACCAAGGTTTACCCAGGCGGCCACGTCGGGCTCGAGCGGGTCAACCTCCGGGTCGACCGAGGCGAGTTCGTCTTCCTGGTCGGGCCGACCGGCTGCGGCAAGTCGACTCTGATCAAGCTTCTGATCCGGGAACTGGCTCCGACCGAGGGTGAGGTGCTGATCGCGGGCCGCGACATCGCCAAGCTCTCGGGCTCGAAGGTGCCGCACCTGCGCCGCCGGATCGGGACCGTCTTCCAGGACTTCAAGCTGCTCACCTCCAGGAGCGTCTACGACAACGTCGCCTACGCCCTCCAGGTGATCGGCGCCTCGCGCTCGGAGATCCGCAAGAAGGTCCCCGACGCCCTCCGCCTCGTCGGCCTCGCCGACAAGGTCTCGAACCTCCCCGACCAGCTCTCCGGCGGCGAACAGCAGCGTCTCTCGGTCGCCCGGGCCTTCGTCAACCATCCGCCGCTCCTGCTCGCCGACGAGCCGACCGGCAACCTCGACCCGAGCACCTCGATCGGGATCATGCAGACGCTCTACCGGATCAACCGCACCGGCACCACCGTCGTCGTCGTCACCCACGACCGCGAGATGGTGGACAAGATGCGCCGCCGGGTGATCGCCCTCGACGCCGGCCGGGTCGTTCGCGATCAGTCCGCCGGCATGTACACCGCCGACGACGAGTCCACCTCCGAGTTCGCCTCCCGCCTTCGGAACGAGATGGACATCGGCGACGAGGAGCCGCGTTACTGAGATGAATGACCCCACGACCATGCACGCCTGGATGACGGCCGTGGCCGTCGCATCTCGGCGTCCTCGGGCTCGCGCTTGCTGCCAGCAAGCGCTTCGCCCTGCGTCCACCGATCTGCTCGGCCACGACCGCCCCCAGGCGCACAGCGCCGTGGAGTCACTCATCTGAGGGTCATGGGGCGCGTCTTCTTCTTCATCAGCGAGGGTCTGCGGGCGCTGCGGCGAAGCGCCGCACCCAGCCTGGCCGCGATCGTCACGGTCACCGTTACCGGCCTGCTGCTCGGCGTCCTGATTCCGGTCCTGCAGACGACGGGCGGGAAGACCGAGGAGGTCCGCGACCAGGTCGGCCTCCGCGTCTTCCTCACCACCGAGACCCCTTACACCCAGCAGGACGTCGACTCCCTGGAGACAAGCCTTCAGGGGATCCCGCATGTGAAGGAGGTCGAGTTCATCTCCAAGGACGAGGGGCTGAAGCTCCTCGGTGAACGGCTCGAGTCCGAGAACAAGGCCGACCTGACCGAGCAGCTCCCGGGCGCCCACAACCCGCTGCCCGACTCCTTCAACGTGAAGCCCGACGACCTCGACAACCTGCCGGCGGTGCAGTCGGCGATCACCCCGCCGGGTGCGGACGGAAAGCCGACCCCGATCAGCCCGATCATCGACGAGGTCAACGACTCCCGCGACGAGGCCGACTCGATTCGCAGCGTCACCGGCGCCGTCAAATGGTTCCTGGTGGTCATCGGTCTGCTCCTGCTTGCCGCCTCGCTGCTCCTGGTCGGCAACACGATCCGGCTGTCGATCTACGCGCGCCGGCGCGAGGTCGAGGTGATGCGGCTGGTCGGCGCCACCAACTGGTTCATTCGCTGGCCGTTCATGGTCGAGGGGCTCGCCTGCGGCCTGATCGGCGGCGCGATCGCGGTCGGCATCCTCTTCCTCGGCAAGGCGACGGTGGTCGATCCGCTCGCCGACAGCATCAACCTGATCTCCACCGACAGCACGATCGCCTTCGGCAAGCTCGCCGTCCTCCTCCTGCTGGTGGCGATGGGCGTCTCCGCGATCGGCAGTGGCCTGACGCTGCGCCGCTTCCTGCGGATTTGAGCAAGGCCCGTCTCGGAGTCGTTGCCCTGGTGGCGGTCGCGTTCGTCGCCGGGGCGATTCTCGCTGGTCGCGTCGACAGCGTCCGCGACGTGATCGACGACGTCTTCGGCGGTCCCAGCGGCGACGCCACCGAGCAGGCCCTGGAGGTGATCGAGGACAACTACTTCGAGGAGGTCGACCCGGCGGAGCTCGAGAACGACTCGGTGCGGGCGATCGTCAACGAGCTCAAGAAAGAGCACAAGGATCGCTTCAGCCACTACTTCGGCCCGAACGCCTTCAAGCGCTTCGAGGAAGTCACCGAAGGCAGCTTCTCGGGCGTTGGGATGAGCGTCACCGAGGTGAAGCGCGGGCTCCGCGTAGCCACCGTCTTCGACGACTCGCCCGCGAAGGAGGCCGGGATCACCGAGGGGGATTTGATCACCGAGGTCGACGGCCAGTCGATCGCCGGCGAGGACTCCGACCTCGCCACCGCGAAGATCAAGGGCAAGCCCGGGACAGAGGTCACCCTGACCGTGGACCCAGCGACCGGCAAGGGCGAGCGCCAGGTGACTCTGACCCGCCGCCAGCTCCGGGTGCCGGCGGTGGAGGGGAGCCTCAAGCGCGTCAACGGGATCCCGATCGCCTACGTCCGCCTGCTCGGCTTCTCCAGTGGGGCCCATGCCGAGCTTCGCAGCGAGATCGAGCGCCTCGACGACAGCGGCGCCGAGGGCCTCGTCCTCGACCTGCGCGGCAACGGAGGCGGCCTGCTGACCGAGGCCGTTCTCACCTCCAGCATCTTCGTCGAGGACGGGGTGATCGTCACCACCACCGCCCGCACCCAGGGGGACGAGACCTTCGACGCGGTCGGCGACGCCCTCCCCGAACGCCCGATGGTGGTCCTGATCAACCACGACACCGCCTCGGCGTCGGAGATCCTCACCGCCGCCGTCAGCCAGGCCGGATTGGCGGAGGTGGTCGGCCAGCGCTCCTTCGGCAAGGGCACCTTCCAGGAGGTGATCCCGCTCGAGAACGGCGGCGCCCTCGACCTGACGATCGGCGAGTACCTGACCCGGGACGGCACCTCGATCAACGGCACCGGGATCAAGCCCGACCTGAAGGCGCGCGACCTGTTGAAGACGAAGCCGGATGAGGGCCGCCAGGCCGCCCTCGAGGCGCTCGCCGCCAGAATTCCATCGAATTAGGCGCGTAGTTGTCATATCGAAGCGCGGCCGCTTCCTCGTCGGCGAGCTGCTGTTCGAGCGGGGTGGGCGGATCTCGCTGTCGGGAGGCCGCCGGGCGGCGACCCCCGGCCGGATGGCCCTGGTCGAGTTCGCCCCCAACCGCTCCAGGGGCGCCCGGATCATCCGGGAGCTGGGCGCCCCCTCGGTCGCCGCGGATGTGATCGAGGCACTACTGCTCGACCGCGGGGTGCGCCGGGGCTTCCCTCGCGAGCTCGAGCGAGAGGCGGTCGAAGCCGCCGAGGGGGCGGCGCGCGAGAGCGGCGAGCGCCGCGATCTCACCGGGCTCGCCACCTTCACCGTCGATCCGGCGACCGCCCGGGACTTCGACGACGCCGTCTCCGCCGAAACGACGGAGGGTGGGGTGCGGCTCTGGGTGCACATCGCCGACGTCGCCGCCCACATCGCGCCCGGATCCGCCCTGGAAGCCGAGGCCTACCGCCGCGCCACCTCGGTCTACGTCCCGGGGGACGTCGAGCCGATGCTGCCGCATGCACTCTCGAACGAGGCTTGCAGCCTGACCCCCGGCGAGGAGCGGCTGGCGGTGACCACCGAGCTCGAGTTCACGGATCGGGGAGAGGTGCGCTCGGTCGTCTTCTATCGCAGCCGAGTCCGCTCGGACGCGCGGCTCAACTACGAGGCGCTCGACAAGGTCTTCACCGGTCGCGAGGCGGCGCCGGATCCGGTGGCTGAGCCGATCGCCCTGGCGAGGCGGGCGGCCGCTGCGCTCGCCGAGCGCCGCGCCGGCTCGTCGCTCGACGTCCAGAGCCTGGAGCCCGAGTTCCGCTTCGACGACGGTGATGTGGTCGGCGCCCGCAACCTGGAGCAAACCGAGGCGCACGAGCTGATCGAGCACCTGATGATCTGCACCAACGAGCGCGTCGCCGAGCTGTTGGAGCGCAAGCGGGTGCCGACGCTCTACCGGGTGCACGAGCAACCCGACCCTGAGCGGATCAGGTACATGGTGGAAAAGCTGGCGGCGCTCGACGTGCCCACCCCGCCGCTGCCCGAGAGGATCTCGCCCCAGCAGGCCGGCGAGATCGCGATCGAGGTGAGCCGGCTCTGCACGCAGGAGGCGGCGCGGCGTGGGCACGGCAGGGAGGCGTATACATCGATCGTGCTCCGCTCCCTCCAGCAGGCTCACTACAGCGAACGCAACCTGGGACACGCGGGCCTCGGCAGCTCGGCCTACGTGCATTTCACCTCGCCGATCCGGCGTTTCCCGGACCTGGTCGCCCATCGGGCGCTTCTCTCAGCGATCGGGGCGGCGGAGGAGGCCCCCCGGGCGGACCGCCTCCCCGATGCCGCCGTGCAGAGCTCCGAGCGAGAGCGCGACGCCGCCCGTCTCGAACGCGACGCCGATCAGGTCTGCGCCGGCTTCCTTCTCCAGCGGGAGTTGTTCGAGCGAGGGCCGAGGGCGCGCTTCGAGGGAGAGGTATCGGGCGTGGTCGGGGCCGGCGCCTTCGTCCGGTTCGGCGGTGCCCTCGCCGACGTCTACGAGGGCTTCCTCCCCGCGCGGCGGATCGGGGGCCGCGAGCGCTACGAGATCGACCGGACCGAGACGATGCTGATCGGGTCGCGGGGCGGCAAGGCGATCCGAATGGGGGACCCGATCACGGTCAAGGTCGATTCGGTCGAGGCGCCGCGAGGTCGGGTGGACCTCCTGCCAGACGAGGAGGACGGCTAGTGGCGAAGAAGGGCAAGGGTCCCCGCTCCGCGGAGAGCGGCGACGTCGCCACCAATCGCCGTGCGCGTCACCGCTTCCAGCTGCTCGAGCGCTTCGAGGCGGGGATCGAGCTCCGCGGCAGCGAGGTGAAGTCGCTGCGCCAGGGCAAGGCACAGCTGAACGAGGCCTACGCGGTGATCGATAGGGGCGAGGTCTGGCTCCGGGGAGCCCACATCCCTCCCTATCTGCCGGCCAGCCACGAGAACCACGAGCCGGACCGGCCGCGGAAGCTGCTTCTGCACCGACGTGAGATCGAGCGACTGATCGGGAAGACGGCGGAGCGAGGTCTCACCCTGATCCCGACCCGGATCTACTTCAAGGGACCGCGGGCGAAGGTCGAGCTGGCGCTGGCGAAGGGCAAGGAGGGCCGCGACAAACGCAGGGAGATCCGCGACCGCGACCTGCGCAGGGAGGTCGAGCGCGACTACAAGCAGCGGCTGACCTAACTGCGCGACCAGCTCGTTGACCTGAGCAAGAGTCTTCCCGCGGGTGAGAAAACACCCGGTGCGTGCAGAACGCCCGCCGCGTGCGAACATTGCCCGCAGCGATGCTCGCTGCAATCGATACGGACCAGATCCTGGACGACTTTTCGAACTTCGTTCAGGACAACTCGACGATTTTCTACGCCGGGATCGCCGCGGCGATCCTTCTGGTGATCCTGATCACGATGATGGTTCGCCGCAGACGCGCCGGAGACGAAGCTGCGGGGAAGCCGAAGGCCGGCGCAAAACCGAGTCGCGCCGAGAGGAAGGCGGCGAAACGGGCGGAGAAGGAAGAGAAGACCCTGGCGAAGGGCAAGGTGCCCCGCAGGGTGCGCCGTCAGCAGAAGGTCGCCGAGCGCGAGAAGAAGGCAAGCGAGAAGCGCCGTTCCGAGGAGGCGGAGCGCAGGGCCTGGGAGGAGGAGCGAAAGCGCCGCCGCGCAGAGCGCGAGCGCCGCAAGGAGGAGCGGCGCAAACGGAAGGCGAGCCGTCGCGGTGTTCCCTCGGAGGAGGAGGAGAAAACCGAGGAGGAGAAGCCTGAGATCGAGGAGAAGCCCGCGACCGAGGAGAAGCCCGAGGAGCTGAAGGCCGCCGGGCAGCCGGGCACAGCCGAGGCCGCTGAGCAGAAGCAGGCCGTTGGTGAGGCCGAGGAGGAGCGGCCCGAGACCAAGGAATCGACGATGCTCGCCGCCGCCCTCGGCCTCGCCCCGGGCGAGCGATCGGACGGCGACGAGGCCACCAAGGTGCCCGCCGCCGAGCAACCCGCCGCCGAGCAACCCGCCCCCAAGGAACCCGCCCCCAAGGAACCCGCCCCCAAGGAACCCGCCCCCGACGACTTCCGCCTCCCCGACGCTGCCCCCCCGAAGCCCGGCGCGGAGGAGCCCAAGGAGCCGGAGGAGGAAAAGCCCGGCTTCGAACGGGTGCCCATCGACGAAGCCCAGCCCGAGGAGGAGACAGCCCTCACCCCGTCCGCGGCCGAGCCCGAGAGGGCCCCCGGAGGCTTCGCGCGCACCGTTTCCGACGATGAGACCGCGACACCGCCCGAGCCACCCGAGCGCAAGATCCCGACCCCCGACCCCTCGAGCGCCGAGCTTGCGGCGTCGGCCCCTCCCCCCGCGGCGGAGGCACCTGCGGCAGAACCCAGTTCTCTCCAGGAGAAGATTGATCGAGTCGCCGGCCAGGAGGAAGAGCGCCCGGCCCCACAGCCCGAGCCGCCATCTCCACGCACGCCCCCGCCGCCGCCTGAGCCTCCGCCGGCCGCCGGCTGAGTCGGACGTCTCGATGCAACGCCCTTATGACGCCCCCGCTCCGAGCGAGGAGTTCGAGCGCCTCGCGGGCCAGCGCGAACAGCAACTGACGGAAGAGGAGCAGCGGGTGCATCGGGAGGCCGAGGCGCGCCTGCGCGAGGCGGATGAGCTCCAGCGCCAGGCTGAGGAGCGGCTCGAGCGGGCAAACGATGAGACCGAGCGCCTGGTGAGGATGGCGGCCGATCAGGCTCGCCGTCAGGCTGAGCAGGAGGCGCGCTCCGACGCCGAGCAACGGCTGCGGGACGAGGCCGAGCGCATGCGGCGGGAGAGCGAGGAACGCGCCAGGCTGGAGTCGGAGCGAGTTCGCCAGGAGGTCGAGGAGCGAACCCGTTCGGCGATCGAAGATGCCCGCCGGGAGGCGGATCTGCGCGTCCAGCAGGCGGCCGAACAGGCCAGCCGGGAGGCGGAGGAGCGGGCGCGCTCGGAGGCCGACGAGCAGTTCAGCCGCGAGGCCGAGCGCATGCGGGAGGAGGCTGAGCAACGCGCTCGCCTCCAGGCCGAGGAGCAACTTGGAACCGAGCACAAGCGCCTGGTCAGCGAGCTCGAGGAAGCCGAGCGCCGCCTACAGGCCGAGCGGGCCGAGCGTGAGAAGGCGATGGAGGAGGCCTACCGCCGCCTGGCTGAGATCGAGGAGCGTGTCGAGGAGGCCGAGCGACGCGCCGCCGAGGCGGAGCGCCTGGCGAGGCTGAAGGCCGAGGAGGCCGAACGCGAGCGCCGCCTGCGCAAGGTACTGGAGAGAGTTTCGCGCGCCGAGGCGAGGGCAAAGGAGGCCGAGTCACGTGCCCGCGCCGCCGAGGCGGCGGCCGCCGAGACCGTCCGCACCGCCGACGAGCTCACCGTCACCCCAGAGCCGCCCCCGGCGTCGCCCCCGCCCCCATCGCCGCCGGAACCCGAGCGGTTCGCCACGCCGGAGCCGGCCGAGCCCCCTGAGCCGCCGACACCCGAGCGAGGCGAGCCCCCTGAGGTGAAGGAGGACGCGGAAGACGAGGAGGAGCCCGACGAGGGGCGTGGCATCCTCGGCCGCACGGTCGGCGCCATTCTCGGCGTCGGCGGGGAGGAGGAGGGTGCGAAAGAGGGCGAGGGGACCGACCTCAACCGGGCGACCTTCGAGGAGCTTCGCGGGCTCGGCTTCTCAGTCACCCAGGCGACCCGGGTGATCACCTACCGGGAGCGCGCGGATGGATTCAGCTCCCTCGATGATCTTGACCACGTTCCGGGGATGCCCAAGGAGTTCCTGGACGTCGTCAAGCCGAAGCTGAGGCTCTAGCTACAGGCTGCGCTCGAAGTAGGTCTCTGCGACCCCGGCCGCCAGCAGCGCGGCGAGCGAGAGGTAGGTGACGGCGACGAGAGCCCGCGTCCTCGCCGGAACCCGGTTGTAGGTGCGGCCCTCGGGAGTGTTTCGCTGCTTCCAGCGGCGCCAGGTCTCGAGCCCGCCGAAGATGATCACCAGCAGCAGGATCGGGTTGGGGAAGAAGAACATCAGGACGATCAGGGCGGCAAAGCCGGCGAGCCAGACCCAGGGCGAGATCGCCGCCATCGCCCGGCCGCCGTCGAGCGGCAGCACCGGCAGCAGGTTGAAGAGGTTGATCAGGAAGCCGACGTATGCGAGGGCGCGCCAGAAGTCCTCGCCGGTGAGCAGCCAGATACCCAGCGGCACCAGGGTCGCGATCGAGCCGAGGATCGGCCCGGCGAGGCCGACCCGGGCCTCCGCTGCGGCGTCGTTCCCGAGCGACTTGGCCGAGATCACCGCGCCGAGGAAGGGGATGAACATCGGCGCCGACGCCTCGATCCCCTCGCGGCGCAGCTGGAACACGTGGCCAAGCTCGTGGAGGAGCAGGAGGAGGACGAAGCCGACCGCAAACGCCCAGCCGAAGATCAGCTGGTAGGCGACCACAGAGACCAGCATCGAGGCGGAGGTCGAGAAGAGTTTCAGCTTTGGCAACGCGAGCAACAGCAACTTTCCCTTCGTCGCCAGCAGCAGCGCAGCGCCGACGGCGGTTCCGCCGACTCGCTTCAGCCATCCTTCGCCGCGACCCGATCCGGGGTGGATCGGCTCAGGCTTCTGTTCGGGGTCCGAGCGGTACCCGGGCAGCTCGTGCGCTTCCATTGCTCGATCCAATGTAGCGCCCGCCCTTAGCTGCCCATAAGGATGAGTCACGCCGACGCCATCGCCCCCTAGAGCAGGGCTAAAATGCCTGCACATAGCACGGGGCCGACAGGCATCGATTTGGCCGTCGTGCGCTTAGTTGCAGGTCGAGGTTCCCGGAGGCCTCGTTAAACACCGGGACCAACCAATACGTGCGGACCATGAGTTCGCCCTCGCCGCTTAGTTAGTAGCTAAGTAGTGAGAGTCGGCCCTCCCTCGCCCGAGGGGAGGGGCACCGGCTTCAGAATCGGGCTCACCCAGGCGGCTCGTCCCGACCGCCCGGGGACATTCAAGGGACTTGGCTCTTCGGCATCTCCCGCCGGCAGCGGAGGTCGGGGAGCGAGATCAAAGCGCCGGCTATACCTGTAGACGCTGAGTGCTTCGGCGCCGAAGACGTGGGTTCGAATCCCACCGGCTCCATTTTCAGGCTGGCGAGAGGACGTGCCCGGCGGCGGGGTCCACCTTGCCGTCGAGGACCTCGAGGTAGGCCTTCTGGAGCGCCTCGGGTCCGCTGCCATGAATCACCTCGAGCCAGGCGCCGGTCCACTCGACGAACGGATGCCAGGCTTCGACCACCCGCTGGTCGAGGTTGGCGGCGCCCCAGTCGGCGCCCCGCTTCTTGATCCGGACGGGGGCGAAGAAGAAGGCCGGCTCCGGACCGGGAAGGTCGGACCCGCCCGCCATCTCCTCGTGGTGGGTCATTCCGACCGCGCAGCTGTAGGCGAGGTCGTCGCCGTAGCGCTTGTGGACGGCGCTGCGGACGTCGGCGTTTCCGGACATGTCGACGTAGACCGCCTTCGAGAGCGGCAGCGAGCCAACCTCCTCGTAAGTGATGACCGGCGAGTAGACGCCGGTCTTCTCGACGAAGTCCAGGTTTCCGGGAGAAGTGAGGCCGATCACCTCGATCCCGTCGCGCTGAGCGAGGAGGAAGGCGGCCGAGAGGGCGGTCTTGCTCGATGCGCTGCCGATGACGATCGTCTCGGCACCGAAGAAGCCCTCGTCGGCGAGGAAGTCGTCGATCAGCCACGAGGTGAAGAAGAGCGGCCAGAAGATGATCTGCTCGTCCTCGCGCTCGGGGTCGTAGACAGGATCGGAATCGACCGCACGATACCCCTGATAGGCGGAGGGGAGGTTCGCCCGGTGCGGCGACGCGTCCACGAAGCCGCGCCGGTCGAAGCGGTCGGGCTGGATCACCACGCGGCTCGACGGGGGCAGATAGCCGTAGACCCGGGTCCCCTCCGGGAGCTCGTCGTTGGCGGTCTCGGCGACCGTGGCGAAGCCCCAGACGGGGATCCGACCCCAGCCACCCTCGGCGGGGAAGAACCTCCAGTAGTGCATCGCCTCGCCGAAGACCCCATAGGTGATGTTGTTCGAGGTGAGTCCGAACGAGTCGATCTCGAGCAGCGCCTGCCCGGGCTCGAGCTCCGCCGGTTCCCGGTCGACCATCTTGAACTCGTGGAGGTCCTTCCGGTTGACCAGGAAATCCATCGGCCTCCGGAGCCTACTCCCGCCCGCTCAGTGGCAGACTGGCACGATGGTCGACTCCCCCCGCGCCGAGCTGGTCCTCCGGCGGGCACGCTCGATCCCACCTGGGCTGGTGACCACCTACAAGGATCTCTGCCCGGAGGCGCCCCGCTACGCGGGCGCCGTGATGGCCGAGGGCCATCACCCCGGGGTGCCGTGGCAGCGGATCGTCCGCGCCGACGGATCGCTCGCCAGAGGCGAGGCCCAACGCCGGCTGCTCGAGCGCGAGGGGGTGCCGTTCCGGGGGAAGCGGGTCGACATGACGCTGGCGTGGACGCCGCCGCAGGACTAGGCCGATGCCATAGGCTGACGCGGTTGCTGTTCGGCCCGCGCCCAAAGGGAGACCAATTGCTCGTCCAGCGGCGGGAGCCGTAGGTAGGTGGCGGAACCTCCGCTCCCCAGTGAGGGCTTCGTCCTCACCCACTTCATCGTCTCCGACGACGTCGAGCGCTCGCGTCACTTCTACGCCGACCTGCTCGGAGGAGAGGTGGTGCGGGAGGGCGAGCCGACGATCGTCCAGCTCGCCAACAGTTGGATCATTATCAACGTCGGCGGCGGCCCAACCGAGGACAAGCCGGAGGTGGTGCTCGAGACGCCGCCCGAGCCCAACCGGGTGAGCGCCTTCCTCAACATCCGGGTGGCCGACATCCAGAAGCTCTACGAGGACTGGAGCGCGAAGGGGGTCGAGTTCCTCACCCCGCCGATGCAGCGCCAGACCGAGATCCGCTGCTACGCCCGCGATCCCGATGGCCATCTGATCGAACTCGGGCAGACGACCGCCGCCCTCGACTAGCCACCGTCCGCAGCCACGGCGGTACGTAGCCGCGCCCGAAGCTCAGGCGACCCGCAGCACCAGTGCGTTCCCGGACGGGTCACTGAGCCGCAGCTCGACTTCTTCCCGCGCCGCCTCGATTCCGGCGGCCGCGACCCTCTCCTCGACCTCCTCCAGGGCCTCCGCCGTGGGGAGGAGGATCTCGAACCAGCGCAGCCCGCGGGCGCCCGGAGGGGGCGGCGGCGCTCCCTCGCCGGCCCAGGTGTTGAGCCCGATGTGGTGGTGGTAGCCGCCCGCCGAGACGAACAGGGCCTGTGGATAGCCGCGGACCGTGACCTCGAAGCCGAGGGTGCCGACATAGAACTCCTCGGACGCGGCAAGGTCGCTGACGTTCAGGTGCACGTGGCCGATCCGGGTGCCCGCGGCGATCGGCCCTCCCGCCTCCTCGCCGCCGTCGGGCAGCTCCAGCAGCAGCCCCTGCAGGTCGAGGGGAATGGTGTCCATGCGCAGCTCGCCGTCCGCCACCGGCCACTCGTCCCGGGGACGGTCGCGGTAGATCTCGATCCCGTTGCCCTCCGTGTCCTGGAGGTAGAGAGCCTCGCTGACAAGGTGGTCCGAGGCGCCGCTGAAGCGCCAGCCCGCGTTCGCCACCCGGCGCAGCGTCCGGGCGAGCTCGATCCGGCTGGGGACGAGCATCGCCAGGTGGAAGAGGCCGGTCGTCGCCGGTGGTCGCTGGGGAGCGCCGGGGTCGCCGATCAGCTCGACCACCGCTCTTTCCCCGGCGCCCAGCTGGACGCCATCCTCCGTTCCGGTGAGCGGCCGCAGCCCGATCGCCTGTTCGTAGAAGGCGCTCGCCGCAGAGGCATCGGCCACTGTCAGGGCGACGGGCCCCATCTCGCTCGCGGGGTCGATCGCCACGGCCCTAGGCATCTGGACCTTCGTGCGAGTGGGCGTGGAGGCGCGCCTTCATTTCCCGCATTTTGGACCCTCGGGTGGAGAAAACTGACACCGCGCTCTACGCCGCCAAGGCGGCCGGCCGCGACACGGTCGTCTCCGCCTAGATACCGAGGTCCCGCATCACGCCCGGCTCCCAGGAGCCGAGCATGACGAAGACCGGGTGAGGGACGTCCTTGGGATTCGCTCGGATCCCGACCCTCGCTCCCTCCGGAGCCTCGCCCTCCAGCCGCTGTCCGAGCTCGACCGCGGCGTCCTCGGTGTCGGCGCCGACCAGCAGGTACTTCCAGCGCCGCTTCACCGGTAGGCCCTCCCCCTCCAGCCGGTGGGCGAGCTCCCGCGTGCTCCGCAGGTCGGGCAGGTCGATCACCACCTCCCAGGCATACTCGCCGGACTCGCGCCCAGCGCGCTTCCCAGCTCGCGCGTGCTCCTCCTCCTCGGCGTCGAGCTCCCGCTCGCCCTCCGGCAGCGGCTGATCGGCGGGACGCCACTCGTCCGCGGCGGGGTGCCAGCGCACCAGCCGCACCTCGCCCGAGAGGTTGTCCTCGTCCATCAGCTCGCGGACGACGCGCTCGGCCTCCCGGGCACTGTCCTCGTGCCAGGCGTAGAGGAACAGGCGGTTGCCGTCCCGGCTGACGATCACGCTGCCGCCGAGCCGCTTACGGGCCTCGTCATCGAGCTGGAGGCGATGAAGGCTCTCGCCGAGCGACTGGCCGTTGTCATCGTCCTCGAGGACCACCTCGACCCGCCACTCCTCGGCCGCGCGGGGGCTCTCGATCTCGGGGCTCACGGCTCGAACTCTAGCCGCGCCCGCCGCCCGCCAGGGTCAGGCCTCCAGCACCCGGCCCTCGGGACCGAGGTTGAAGACCGGGGTCGAGCCGATCTTGCTCTCGGCGCCCCATGACTCGTGGATGTGGCCGCAGACCGCCAGCCGCGGCTGCGTCCGCTCGATCGCCTCGAGGACGGCGGTGCTGCCGAGGTGTTCACCGGCGCTGCTCGCGTCGCAGTGTCCGTAGGGAGGCGAGTGGACGACGAGGATCGCCCCATCGGGACAGCCGGCGAGCTTTGCCTCCGCGGCCTGCTCGTCGAGGTCGAAGCTCCAGTCCCACGGGGTCACGGGCACACCGGCCCCCAGCCCGAAGAAGAGGACGCCGTTGATCTCGGTGGCCTCCCCGTGGAGCACCGTCGCCGCGTCCCATATCTCGCAGGCCGCTCGCAGGGCCTCCTCGGTCTCATTGTTTCCCGGCACCAGGACGGTCGGCTTCTCGATCGCGCTGAGCGCGTCGATCGCCTCCTCGAGCCCTTGGTGGACCGAGGCGAAGTCGCCTGCCCCGATCACGACGTCGACCTCGGCCGAGCGCCGGGCGAGGTCGCGGGCCCCCTCGAGGTCGCGGTGGAGATCACTGAAGGCGAGCAACTTCGTCACGCGGGCAGTCTCTCAGGCGGCCGGCGCTGTCGTAGGCGGCGGGCTAAGCCGCCCGGCGCCTGAAGAACAGAGTCCGGCGCGGCGAGGGGACGTCCCCCGGCGCCAGGTAGCCGAGCTCGGTGAGCTTCGCGGCGAGGATCTCGTGCATCGCCTCGATCTCCTCCCCCGACATCGTCTCCGCCCAGCTGCCCGGCTCGGCGCGCCTGATCTCCTGGCCGGACCCCTTCTCGTCAACGGGCACCTTCGCGTAGGAGTTGGCGCTCGCGATCCCGGCGAGCTGCTCCTCGGAGGCCTCGATGCCGAGCACCCGGCAGATGCCGGCGAGGGAGGGCACCGGGTCGCGCCGCAGCTGCTCGTAGCGGATCATCAGGCGCCGGTGGGGGGGATGGCGCGCGAAGGTTTGCTGGACCACCTCGGTGCGGTGGAGCCAGACGCTGGACTGCCACCGGATCAGCGCGGTGCGGCCCTCGTCCGAGAGCGGATAGGCCCCCTCCTCGGTTGCCCAGCTACCGTCGCTGTAGGCATCGAGCCAGGAGTCGACGACGTCGCGGCCGTCCCGCAGGAGGAAGATCAGGGACGAGGCGGGGAAGAGGTCGATCAGGGTGTCGGCCGCATGCGAGCCGGGCTCCTTCACGACCACGATTGGATCCTCGATCCCCCGCTCACGGATGTCCTCGACGGCCTGCGCCTCGTAGCGGGCCTGGATCAGTTGCCGCAGTGCCGGGATCCACTGCTCGCGGTAGTGATCCGAGAACAGGTAGTCGCGCTTCTGGCGCTTGAAGTCCGCCAGCGTCCCGAGCTGCGGCGGCTCCTTCGAGGTCGCCCAGGCGAGCGGGATCGGCCGCCAGACACCGAGGTGGTGGCCGAGATGGGGATCGTCGATCGGGACCACCCGATCGAGCTGCGAGAGCATCCGCAGCAGCCAGGTGCTGCCGCTGCGAGAGGAGCCGAAGATCCAGGCGAGCCGCCCAGGTGCGGCGATCGAGATGTCCCCCGCTCCCTTGCTCATCGTCAAAGAGACTAATCAGCGCTCAGACGGATACCAACCTCAGGCCGCCGTGTCGTCGGGATCGTCGCCCAGCAGCGCCTCGCGCAGGGCTCGCTCCTCCTCGGCGAAGAGCTGGCCGAAGCTGCGTTCGCGGTCGAGGAGGATCCGCCGCTTCGTCTCGGCAATCGCCGCCCGCGGCCCCGAGGCGATCCGCCCGCCGAGCTCGATCGCCCGCGGCATCAGCTCCTCGGCGGGATGGACCGCGCTGACGATCCCGACCCGCATCGCCCCGAAGGCGTCGAGCAGCCGGCCGGTCAGGGTGAGCTCGGCGGCGATCGGCGCGGGCAGGGCCGCCCGTGCCGCCGCATAGCTCGGGGGGATCCCCCGGGGCAGCTCCGGGAAGCCGAAGCTGGCCGCCTCCGAGGCAAGGCGCAGGTCGCAGAGCAGAGCGAGCGCGAAGCCGCCCGCCAGGGCGGGGCCGTTGACCGCGGCGACCACCGGCTTCGGGCAGTTGCCGACCGCCCGGAAGCAAGCGACGCTGGTCTCCACCAGCCGCTCCTTGTGCGCGCGGTCGCCGCCGAACTGGGTGACGTCCATCCCCGAGCAGAAGGCGGGGCCGGCGCCGGTGAGGACGATCGCCCCGACCTCCCGGTCGTCGCCCAGGGAGCCGAAGGACTCCGCCAGCTCCACCCGCAGGTCGATCGAGAGAGCGTTCCGCTTCTCCGGGCGCTGCAGGGTGACGATCGCGACGTCCTCCGAGCGCTCGAGCGAGAGGAGACCCGCCATCGCGCCATCCTATGCCGCCCAACCACAAACGAACGGAGGGATATGAAGTCGCACACGGATTACATGACCTTCGAGACCGAGCGTCGCCGCGAGTTCATCCGGATCACCGATGACGTCCAGCAGGCCGTGGACACCGCCGGGGTCGCCGAGGGGATGGTCCTGGTCTCCGCCATGCACATCACGGCGGCGGTCTGGGTCAACGACAACGAGCCCGGCCTGCACGAGGACACGCTCGAGTGGCTTGACAAGATCGCGCCCCCGAGCTGGAGCGAGCCCGCCAACGAGGTCGCCCGGGAGCTGCTGCCCGACGGCGGGGACTACCGCCATCACCGCGGCGGCGAGGACAACGGCGACGCCCATCTGAAGAACCTTCTGGTGCATCACCAGGTGATCCTGCCGGTGACCGACGGCCGGCTCGACCTCGGCCCCTGGCAGCAGGTCTTCTACTGCGAGTTCGACGGCCGGCGCCCGAAGCGCCTGGTGATCAAGGTGATCGGCGATTAGCACCGCAGCCGAGCCGGCGGGGCCGACCCGCGGCGCGGCGTCGCGCCGCTGCTGGTGATCGGCGCGGTCCTCTCCGTGCAGCTCGGCGCCGCCGCCGCCACCACCCTCTTCGACGAGATCGGGCCGACCGGCACCGTCTTCTACCGGCTCCTGTTCGCGGCCATCGTCCTGGTCGCGGTCTGGCGACCCGACCCGCGAGCCGCGACGCCCCGGGCGCTCGCTCTGGCCGCCGCGTTCGGCGTCACCCTCGCCGCGATGAACCTCTCCTTCTACGAGGCGATCGACCGGATCCCGCTCGGGATCGCGGTCACCCTCGAGTTCGTTGGCCCGCTCACCGTCGGCCTCGCTCGGCTCGCGACGGGCGCTCGATCTCGCCTGGGTAGCCCTCGCGGCGGCCGGGATCGTCCTCCTCACCGGCCCCGAGGGGTCGGCGGAGGCGGCAGGGATCGCGCTGGCGCTGACTGCCGGAGGCTTCTGGGCCCTCTACATCCTCCTCAGCGCCAGGATCGGGCGCGCATTCTCGGGCGGCGACGGCCTGGCGCTGGCGATGGTGGTCTCGGCGGCACTGCTGGTCGGGCCCGGGATCGCCGCCGGGGGCGGGGATCTGCTCGACGCGAGGGTGGTCGCGATCGGCGCGGCCGTCGCCCTGCTGAGCTCGGCGATTCCCTACTCGCTCGAGCTCGAGGCGCTCCGCCGCCTTCGGGTCGGCGTCTTCGGCGTCCTCATGAGTCTCGAGCCGGCGATCGCCGCCCTGGTCGGCCTGGTCGCCCTGCAGCAGGGTCTCGCAGCCGCCGAGGTCGCCGGAATCGTCTGCGTGGTGGCGGCGAGCGCCGGGGTGCTGCGGGAGCCGGGCACACCGACGCCGCGAGACTAGATCTAAGCCGCGCGGCGGAGGCGGGGGCGGCGAAGGCGACTGAGGATCGCCCGGCGTCGCGAGGGCGAATCGGCCGAGGTGGGGTGGACGACCGCCTCGATTCCGCCCTCCAGTCGCGGCGTTCGGGCGGCGCCAAGGACCGACGGCATGTGGCGCTCGATCTGAGCCTGCAGGCAAGCCCTACACGAGCACTCGGGAACGGATACGCCGGTGTGGGAACAGACGTTCATCCGGACTCCTTTAAGCAAAAGCGCGCCCACGGTAACCACATCGGCGGTCGGAAACCGAGCAAATAGCCGGAAAGTGAGTAACCACAGCCCGTCATTCACACCCCGCGCTCGCCCCCTGCGAAGATCACGAAATGGAAGCACGGGGCCCCGATGTGCGCGCCGAATCGCTGGCGGACGCCGTCGCGAAGGCCAACGTGCACGCCCCCACCCGCGGAAACCGCAGGCTGGAGCGGTTCCTCGCCGCCGTCAACGACGACGAGCGGGTGCGGGCCTGGTGGTACATGGCCCAGCTCACCTCGGAGCGGCTCAGCATGTCGGACCACTCCTGGGTACACGTCCAGGTGGTGCTCAACATCGCCCTCCGGTTGCTCCGCCTTCTGGTCAAGGGAGGGATCGAGCCGGCGATGGTCAGCGACCACGGGATGAAGGACCGCGACGCCGAGGTCGTGGTCGCCGGCGGGGCGCTGCTGCACGACGTCGGGATGTCGATCCACCGCGTCGACCACGAGGCCTTCAGCCTCTTCCTGGTCGCCGACCGGCTCGACGGCCTGCTTGCCGACAGCTACGACGAGCCCGAGCGCACCGTGGTGATGGCGGAGATCATGCACGCAATCATCGGCCACCGCCGCCGGGGCGAGCCCTACACGCTCGAGGCCGGGGTCGTGCGGGTGGCCGATGCCCTCGACATGGCTCAGGGACGCTCGCGGATTCCGATCGAGGGAGGCAGCTTCGGGATCCACGCCCTCTCCGCGGCGGCGATCGACGAGGTCCGGATCGAGGCGGGCGACGAGCGCCCGGTCAAGGTCGAGATCGAGATGAACAACTCCGCCGGGATCTTCCAGGTCGATGACCTGCTCGCCACCAAGCTCCGGGGCACCCCGCTCGAGGGCCACGTCGAGGTGATCGCCCAGGTCAAGGGCGAGACCGAGAAGCGGCTGCTGCCCTCCTTTCGCATCTAGAACCGGCGCCGCGCTACCGAAGAAGCAGAAGAAGCCGAAGAAGCGCAAGAAGCGCCGGCGCTAGACGCCCGCGCCGGAGCCGCCGCGGCCCTCGCCGGCGGCGAAGCGGGCGGCGCCCGCGACCCCGACGCCGCTGACGGCGCCGCCGATCTCGGCCTCGCGAGCGAGGCCCTCCTCGAGCGAGAGCCCGAAGCCTTCGAGCGCCGAGCGGCGATCGGCGAGCATCGTCTCCTGCGGGAACGCGGCCAGGCCCTCCGCCATCTCCAGCGCTCGCGCCAGGTGGTTGCCGGGAGCGACCACCTCGGTCAAGAGGCCGATCGCGAGGGCCTCATCCGCGTCGACGATCCGCCCGCTGAGGATCATGTCGAGAGCGCGTCCCATCCCGACGATCCGCGGCAGCCGCTGGGTGCCGCCGTCGATCAGAGGCACACCCCACCGGCGCTCCGGAAAGCCCAGCTTTGCGGTCTCGGTTCCGACCCGAAGATCGCACCAGAGCGCCAGCTCAAGACCACCTGCCAGGGCCCAGCCGGAGATCGCCGCGATCGTCGGCTTCGATGCGGTTAGGCGGGTGAAGCCAAGGGGACCGTGGGGACGGGGGGCGAGCCACTGCTTGGCGATAGCCTCGTCCTCGGTCGCAGCCGCCACCGATTTCAGATCGGCGCCGGCGCAGAAGGCCTTCTCACCGGCTCCGGTGAGGATCAGGATGCGGGCTTCGTCATCCGCCTCGAAGCGTCGGTACCCCTCCAGGAGGAGGTCCGCAGTCGTAGGGTCGACTGCGTTTCGCCGCTCGGGCCGGTCGATCGTGAGGACGGCTGCGGCGCCGCGGCGCTCGTAGGTGACCTCGGCCATGGCGAAACGATCCTATGCGGCCGACCTACCCGGCGATCACTCCGTCGGCGCTGCCGGCCACTCCTGGAGGTACGGGAGCGGATCGATCGCCTTCCGCTCCACCCCGTAGCCGACCCGGCCGCGGCGGATCTCGAAGTGGAGATGGGGGCCGTCGCAGGAGCCGGTGCAGCCGACCTGGCCTAACGGCTGTCCGGCCTGCACCGTCTCGCCGGCGTGGACGAGGGCGGGATGGAGCATGTGCAGGTAGATGTAGCTGCGGTCGTCCATCGCGCTGTAGGTCACCAGGCTGTTGCCGCCGCCGTAGGCGTAGAAGCTCTTGCCGCCGGCGCCGTCGATGACGATCCCGTCCCGGACCGCGACCAGCGGGGTCCCCAGCTTGACGAAGACGTCCTGCCCCTGGTGGATGTGGCCCGAGCGGTTGGCGCCGAACCGTGCATCGGCCTCACCGAAGTCGGGGTTGTCGGTGACCACGGGGAAGTAGGGGCCCTTGGTCAGCCCGGGCGAGGTGCCGGAGTCGAGCAGCGAGTTGCCGGTCAGCGAGGCGGCGATCGGGCCGCCCGGCCCGCCGAGCACCGGTACCGGCAGTCCGACGGCCGCCCCGAGCACGCCGGCGACGGCGGTGACCGCCGCCAGCGCCACCGCCGCCCGGGCGGTCGGCCAACCGAGTCCCTGGGGACGGCGCTGGTGGGAGCGGCTCCGCGGCGGTGGCGTGCGCCGCTTGCTGACCGCTGCGACCGCGGCCTTGCGGTGGGGCGCAGCCGTTCCCTTCCGCTTCGCCTTCTGCCGCGCCAGCTCCGAGCGCCGGAGGTGCTCGCGCTCCCGCTCCAGCTGGGCCTGGCGCCTGGCGCGCTCGCGCTGCAGCTTCTCGCGGTCGGCCCGCGCCCGCGCCGCTCGCTCACGCTCGATCCGGGCGTGCTCCATGCGCTCCCGCTGAAGCGTCGCCTGGCGTTCGCGTCGCTGCCGCTCCCGAATCTCCTCGCGCCTGCGCTCCAGCCGCTCGCGCCCGCGCAGCGCTGCCAGCCGCCGCTCGCGCTCCTCCCGCTCGGCTCGCTCGCGTGCCGCCCGCTCGGCTCGTTCGCGCTCCAGACGCTCGCTCTCGATCTTGGCCAGACGCTCCCGCTCCTCTTGCGCGCGGGCGTCGCGCTCGGCGTGCTCCCGCAGCTCGCGCTCGTGCTCGACCTGCGCCTGGCGCTTCCGGCGCTGCTCCTCCTCACGCAGGCGCCGCTTCTCCTCCCGCTTCGCTCGGCGCTCGTCGTAGCCGGTCCCGGGCCCGGGGTCGAATGGGGCGGCCCCGATCTCAACCGGCAGATCGTGGTCCCGCGATCCCCTCCTCAGGTAGCCGGTGGTCAGACCCGGGTCGAAGGA
The DNA here is from genome assembly GCA_963780305.1 of uncultured Solirubrobacterales bacterium. Lineage (GTDB taxonomy): Bacteria > Actinomycetota > Thermoleophilia > Solirubrobacterales > 70-9 > CAVVYV01. Next base: position 139,755 of record CAWABN010000008.1, on the reverse strand, counting down.
GCGGGAACGCTCGTCCCGCTCGGCATCCTCCGGAGCCTCGTCCTCGCCGACGGTCCGCAAATCTTCCCTGGCGGCCTCCAAATCCGGCTTCCGCCGCTGCCTAGAACTGCCCGAGGCGCTCGAGGTCCTCCTTGCGCCTCTGCTTGCGGTTTTCGAGCCGAATCTGGATCAGCGACAGAACGATCACGAGGATCGTGAAGAAGCCCATCAGGCCGAAGGCGAAGAAGGTGACGACCTTGTCGTCGGTCCGTCCGTAGATCCCGACGCCATCTGCGGCGATCGCGAGCGGGGCCAGCACCATGAGCGCGGCGACCGCCAGGCAGAGGGCCGTGGCGCTTCGACGGACGAGGGCTCGCATGCCGGGCAGGGTAACGCAAGGGAGGGCGGCCATCGGCTGCCTTAGGCGCGCTTACGGGGCGTTCACCTAGCATGCCGCCGATGTCCGAGCTCGAGGCCCTGCTACTCGGGATCGTCCAGGGCCTCACCGAGTTCCTGCCGATCTCCTCCTCGGGGCACCTGATCCTCGTTCCCTGGCTTCAGGACTACACCTTCCTTGAGCAGCACGAGAGCTTCAACAAGACCTTCGACGTCGCACTGCACGCCGGCACCCTCGTGGCCGCGATCTCCTACTTTCGGCACGAGGTGGTCGCCTTCACCCTCGCCTTCCTCCACTCCCTGCGGAAGCGCGCGATCGAGACGGTCGACGAGCGCCTCTCCTGGGCGATCGCGATCGGCACGGTCCCCGCAGTGCTTGCGGGCGGGCTGGGCGCCGGCTTCATCGAGGACCACCTCGGCGAGCCATGGATGATCGGGATCCTCTTGATCGTCTTCGGGGCTCTGCTCTGGAACGCCGACGGGCGCCCTCAGCAGCGCTCGCTCGAGGACATGCGGCTGCGCGACGGCCTATATATCGGGCTCGCCCAGGTGATCTCGCTCGCTCCCGGCACCTCGCGCTCGGGGATCACGATCACCGCCGCCCGCTACCTCGGCCTCGACCGTGACTCGGCTGCGCGGATCTCCTTCCTCCTCTTGATCCCAGCGGTCGCGGGGGCGACCGTGTACAGCGCCTACGAGGCGATCAAGGACGGCCTTCCGGATGACGTCGCCGGTCCGCTGATCGTCGGCACGATCGCCTCCGCGATCTCCGGCTACCTGGCGATCGCCTGGTTGCTGCGGCTTGTCCGGACCCACTCCTACAGGCCGTTCGTCATCTACCGCTACGCCGCCGGCGCCTTCGTCCTTCTGCTGATCGCCACCGGCGTCAGAGAAGCCACGTTCTGATCAGCGGCCGCGGATCAGGGCGGCCGCGCTACCTGCTGGGGCGATCGATCCGATTGCGTCGGCGTCGCGCGGCCTAGTTCTCGATTTCGAGCAGCTCGTCGCCGTGCTCGTGCTCGACCTGCAGGGTCGAGTGCTCGACGCCGAAGCGATCGGCGAGCAGACGAGCGGCGCGCCAGCGCGCCTGGTGGCAGTCGGCGTCCTGGCCGACGATCAGGTGGGCTGAGATCGACGGCATTCCGGTTGTCACCTCCCAGACGTGGAGGTCGTGGACCTGCACCACGCCGGGGGTTGCGGCGAGCGCCTCGCCGATCCGCTTCGGGTCGAGCTCCCTTGGTGCGGCCTCCATGAAGACCCTGCCGGAGTCGCGCAGCAGCAGGAAGGCGGCCCGCAACATCACCGCCGCAATCAACAGCGAGGCGATCCCGTCCGCCCGCTCGAACCCGGTCGCAAGGATCACGGCGCCGGCGATCGCGGTGGCGATGAAGGCGAAGAGGTCGGTGACGATGTGCTGGAGAGCGCCCTCGACGTTGAGGCTGCGGCGCTCGGTGCCGCGGATCAGCCAGGCAGCCGCAAGGTTGACCGGGATTCCGACCAGCGCCACCGCCAGCACCAGGCCACCCTCGACGTCAGGCGGGTCGATCAGCCGGCGGATCCCCTCGAAGACGATCAGGGCGCCGAGCAGAAGCAGAGTGACCCCGTTGATCTGAGCGGAAAGGATCTCGGCCCGGCGGAGGCCGTAGGTGAAGCCCCCGCCCGGCGGTCGCTGCGCCAGCCTCAGGGCGACGATCGCGATCCCGATCGCGACTCCGTCGGTGAGCATGTGGGCGGCGTCCGAGAGCAGGGCGAGGGAGGAGGCGATGATCGCCGCCGCCAACTCGGCGGCGATGAAGGCGACGATCAGGGCGAGGGCGCCACCGAGCCGGCGAGCGTCACCGTCGGCCGGCAACGGGTGAGCGTGCTGCTGCGCCATCGGGGCGATTATCCGCCCAAAGGCACCCCCGGAGGCGAACCCGAGGAGGCGGCCGCATGATGTTGGCCCCAAAAAAAGCGCGCGACCCGGGGCAGGGAGGGGTCGCGCGCGCTGACGAGAGAGGAATCTCGAAAGTGCGCTGGAGAATGGCGACCGTGACCCCTCGTGGTGTGAAATTCCGGATATCCAGCCACAACCCCCATTTCCCGGCGTGACGCGGAAACCCGCTGTGTGCTTGTGAAAAACCAGTGAACCTGGCCAGGCCTCGTGCCTGGGGCGCCGCGCACGGCCGTATCATTCGCCTCACTGACGATGCTGGAAGCGCTGCTGCAGTCGGCAAGGGGGCGCTCCATGAGAGGGGCTCGATGAACAATCAAGCAGGAGGCATTCGGCTGGCGGTGATCGACACCGACAGCTCCTTCCTCACCGTCCTCGGCAAGAGGCTGGACGGCGCCGGCTGGGAGCACCGCACGCTCGCCGGCGTGGTCCCGGTCGAGGAGCTCGTGGCGATGAAGCTGAACGCGCTGCTGGTCGATCTCACGGTGCTCGGCCCACAGGGTTGGGAGTTCCTCGAGCGGGTCTGCGGGACCGTCCCCGGACTCGGCGTCCTCGTCTGCACCTCGCAGTCGACGGTGGCCCAGCGGGTCCGCGGCCTCCGCCTCGGCGCCGACGATTGGATCGGGAAGCCCGCTCATCCCGAGGAGGTGATGGCTCGGATCGAGGCCGTCGTCCGCCGGCGCAAGCGCGCCACCGCCCGCGAGGACGTCGGCCCGCTGGTCGCCGGAGAGCTCGAGATCCGGGCCGACCAGTACCAGGCCTTCGTCAGCGGCCAGAGCGTCGGACTGACGCGCCGCGAGTTCGAGCTCCTGCAGCTGCTCGCCGAGGCGCACGGCCAGGTGATCGAGCGCGAGGAGATCTACCAGAAGGTCTGGGGCTACGCGATGGCCCACGGCGACCGCTCGGTCGACGTCTTCGTCCGCAAGCTCCGCCAGAAGCTTCAGCGCCACTCCGCCAACTGGCGCTACATCCACACTCACTTCGGGATCGGCTACCGGTTCGACCCGGAGGCGATCGGCGACGCCGGCGCCGCGGTCGCCGCTCCGCCGCCGGCCGCGGAGGAGGCCGCCGCGGTCGAGACGTCTGCCGACCGAGAGGCGGCGCGGGCGCGAGCCGGCTAGACGTAGCCCTAGGGGCGCCGTTCACATCCCGTTTACCGGAAGTTCACTCGTAGGTAACCCCTGTGGGGCGGCCCGGGGGAATGCTGGCGCCGGTGAAGAGCGAGAACGGCGCCAGCGCGACAGGCGGTTCTGTGATCGCCGGGACGGACCCGTCCCCGGTCTACGCTGGCCGGCTCGAGATTCGGCCAGCCGATAACGCCGCCCTGGTCGACGGCAGGCCGCTGACGCTGACCGTGAGAGAGCTGCAGCTCCTCACCGAGCTCGCCCAGAACGCCGAGCGGGTGATGACCCGGGACGAGCTCTACGCGCGAGTTTGGCGGCGCTCTTACCAGAAGAGCGACCGCTCGGTGGACGTCTACGTCGGACGCCTGCGATCGAAGCTCGCTCGGGCGCTGCCCGGGCGGCGGTTCATCCACACCCACACCGGCATCGGCTACCGATTCTCGCCCGAGGGCTGATTTTCCCGACCGGTGTGCCTATTTACATCTTTTTTACAACGTGGCCACAGGCGCGTAACAAGATCACCTGGCCCTACTGGAAGGCTGCCCGGCGTCAATGGGGAGACGGCCCGATGGGTCGCCGCTCCCCGTCCGCAAACAAACAGAGGAGTTGCGCATGTCAAGCAAGTGGTGGCTCGTCTTGGCCGCCTCCGGCGTTCTCGCGACGGGCGTAGCCGCCTGCGGTGATGACGACGACGGGGACGGGGGCGGCAGCACCACCCCCAGCGGCCTCTCTGGCGACATCCGCGTCGACGGCTCGAGCACGGTAGGGCCGCTGACCGAGGCGATCGCCGAGGAATTCAACGCTCGAAAACCCCGACGTCAACGTCACAGTCGGCACCTCCGGCACCGGCGGCGGGTTCGAGAAATTCTGCGCCGGCGAGACCGACATCTCAGACGCATCGCGAGAGATCGAGTCCGACGAGGCTAAGGCGTGTCAGGCCAACGGCATCTCGTATGAGGCGATCCAGGTCGCCAATGACGCCCTGACCGTGGTCGCCAACCCGAACAACCCGGTCACCTGCCTGACGGTCGATCAGCTCAAGTCCGTTTGGGAGCCCAAGTCGACGATCAAGAACTGGAGCGAGATCCAGGGGCTCGAGCCCCCGTTCGACGCGGAGCTGGCGCTCTACGGGCCGGGCACCGACTCGGGCACGTTCGACTTCTTCACCGACGCGATCAACGGTGAGGAGGGCGCCCAGCGCACCGACTACAACGACATCGGTGAGGACGACAACGCCACCGTGACCGGCGTCGCCGGCGCCGACGGGCGGCATGGGCTACTTCGGCTACTCCTTCTTCAAGGAGAACGAGGACAAGGTCAAGGCCCTCGAGGTCGACGACGGCGATGGCTGCGTCGCCCCGTCGCCGGAGACCGCCCAGGACGGGACCTACACGCCGCTGAGCCGGCCGCTGTTCGTCTATCCGTCGGCGACGGCCCTGGAGAACGAGACCGTCGACGCGTTCCTCCAGTTCTACCTCGACAACATCAACGCTGTCGCTGAGCAGGTCGGATTCATCCCGCTCACCGACGAGCAGCTCTCCGCATCCCAGGAGAACCTCGACAAGGTCACTGGCGGCGGTGGCGGCGGCACCACCACCGGCTGAGGCCGTACGAGTACGGGGTAAGTAAATAGGCATGGAAGCAGGCGACGCGACAGCCACCAGGGCGCTCGGGAGGCCAGATCCCTCCCGGCCCCTGGTGGCCGCGCGTCCGCGCTATGGCGAGAAGCTGATCCAGGGACTGCTCGCCGGTTGCGCCTTGATCTCGGTGGTGACAACCACCGCGATCGTGATCTCGCTGCTGGCGCCGACTATCGGCTTCTTCGGCGAGGTCTCCTTCGGGCAGTTCTTCTCCTTCGACGACTGGGCGCCCACCCAGGCCGATCCTACATTCGGCGTCTTCCGAATCGTGATCGGCACTCTCAGCACGAGCCTCTGGGCGCTTCTGTTTGCAGTCCCGATCGGCTTGCTGTCGGCGATCTATCTGAGCGAGTACGCGAAGCCGCGCGTGCGCAAGCTCGTCAAGCCGGTTCTCGAGGTGCTCGCCGGGATCCCCACCGTCGCCCTGGGGCTCTTCGCCGTCACCTTCCTCAGCCCGGAGATCCAGGATGTGTTCCCGAGCTTCATCAAGACCCCGCCGTTCGCCGCCGGTGTCGCCGGCCTGGCGATCGGACTGCTGCTGGTGCCGATTATCGCCTCGATCTCCGACGACGCGATGCGGGCGGTTCCCGGCGGTCTGCGGGAGGGCGCCTACGCCCTCGGCGCCACAAAGCTCAAGGTCGCCACTCGCGTCGTCTTCCCGGCGGCGATCTCCGGGATCGTCGCCTCGATCGTGCTGGCGCTGTCCCGGGCCGTAGGCGAGACGATGATCGTGCTCCTGGCCGCCGGCGGCACCGCTAACGCCACGTTCGATCCGGGCGCAATCGGTGCTGACGATGACCGCCTTCATCGGCAAGACAGCGACCGGCGACATCGCTACCGGGACGATCACCTACGACACGATCTTCGCGGTCGGCTCGCTGCTCTTCGTGATGACCCTGGCGATGAACTTCGTCGCGATCCGGCTCGTCCGCCGCTTCCGTGAGGTCTACGAGTGAGCCGGCGGACGCCTGAGCCGATGTCCGAGCGCACCCGGCTGGCATCCTCGGGGGCCCGCGCCGCGGTCGTCGGGTCCATGAACCGCCAGCCCGGGGGGGACGTGGCCAAAGGAAACGTCTTCTTTGCTCTGCTCCTGCTTGCGGTCGGGATCGCGATGCTCGCGCTTGCGGCGGTGATCGTCCAGTCCGCGATCAAGGGCGCGCCCTCGTTCGGCCTCCACCTGATCACCGATGGCCCCTCGACGATCTTTCCCGAGAAGGCGGGATTCCGGCCGGCGATCATCGGCAGCCTCTACCTGATCCTCGGGGTGCTCATCCTGGTGGTGCCGATCGGCGTCGGTGCAGCCGTGTACCTGGAGGAGTACGCCGACAGCACCCGCTGGTGGAACAGGCTGATCGAGCTCAATATCCAGAACCTCGCCGCGGTGCCCTCGATCATCTACGGGATCCTCGGGCTCGCCTTCATCGTCCGCGGGCCGCTCAGCCTCGGCTTCATCGCCCTTGCCGGCTCGCTCACCCTGTCGCTGCTGGTGCTGCCGACGGTGATCATCGCCGCGCGGGAAGCGATCCGGGCCGTGCCGCCCTCGATTCGCGAGGGGTCGCTGGCCCTGGGGGCCACCCAGTGGCAGACGATCCGCCGACAGGTACTGCCGGCGTCGATCCCCGGGATCGCGACCGGAGTCATCCTCGCCCTCTCGCGGGCGATCGGCGAGGCGGCACCCCTGCTCCTGGTCGGGGCCGCGACCTTCGTCACCTTCGATCCGCAGCCGCTGTCGGGGGGCTACTCGGCGATGCCCGTACAGATCTTCAATTACGCGCTGAGGCCGCAGGATGAGTTCAAGGTGGTGGCGGCGGCCGGAGTGATCCTGATGCTGGTGGTGCTCCTGGCGATGAACTCGTTCGCGATCTGGCTGCGGAACAGATACGAGCAGCAGTGGTAATCGACAAGGAAACTTCATCGAAAGCGGTGGTCGATAGTGTTGGAAAAAGTGGCTGATCAAGCAAAGCGGGCGGCGGGGGCCGCGACAACGCCCGAGATCGACGTCTCCGGCGTCGCTGAGGGTGTCCGGCACGGGCATGCGGTTGAGGGCAGCGACACGATCTTCAATCTCAAGGACCTGACAGTTCGATACAACGGACAGCCCGCGATAAAGGACGTCTCCATGGACGTCCACGAGAAGGAGATCACCGCCCTGATCGGGCCCTCCGGCTGTGGGAAGAGCACCCTGATCCGCTGCCTCAACCGGATGAACGACCTGATCCCGAGCGCCACGGTCGAGGGCCACTGCTTCTACCACGGCCAGGACCTCTACGACTCGAAGGTCGACCCGGTCGAGGTCCGCAAGCGGATCGGGATGGTCTTCCAGAAGCCGAACCCTTTCCCGAAATCGGTCTTCGACAACGTCGCCTTCGGCCCCAAGGTGCTCGGCCTCAAGGACGTCAACGAGCGCGTCGAGCGGGCGCTCCGCGCGGCTGCCCTCTGGGACGAGGTCAAGGACCGTCTCGATCAGAACGCCTACGGGATGTCGGGCGGCCAGCAGCAGCGGCTCTGCATCGCCCGCTGTATCGCCGTCGATCCTGACGTGATCCTGATGGACGAGCCCTGCTCGGCGCTCGACCCGATCTCCACCGGAAAGATCGAGGACCTGATGCTGGAGCTGAAGGAGCAGTACTCGATCGTGATCGTCACCCACAACATGCAGCAGGCGGCACGGGTCTCCAACCGCACCGCCTTCTTGATCGTCGAGCTGTCGGCCTCGGAGAAGGACCGCTGGGGGGAGCTGGTCGAGTACGACGACACCGACAAGATCTTCACCAACCCGGCCGACCCCCGGACCGAGGACTACGTCACCGGGAAGGTCGGCTGATGCCGGAGCGCACCCGACTCCACTACCAGGAAGAGCTCGAGGAGCTCGAGCGCCGCGCCCTCAGCGGACTCGACCTCGTCGTGGCCGCGATGGATCGGACCCTGGAGGCGGTCGAGCACCAGGACATCGAGCTCGCCGAGCTGGTGATCGCCGACGACGACCGGATCGACGGGCGCTACCTGGAGGTCCACCAGGAGATCCTCACGCTGCTCGCCACCCAGGCGCCCGTCGCCACGGACCTGCGCCTGATCTCGGCGATGCTGCACGTCATCCACAGCATCGAGCGGATGGGCGACCAGTGCGTGAACATCTCAAAGGTGATCCCCCTGACCGGCCATGACGCGCCCCAGCACGAGGACATGGTCGACCGGATCTTGCGGATGGGCAAGCAGGCGCGCTCGATGGTCTCCCAGGCGAAGAAGGCCTTCGAGGGAAGGGACATCGAGCTCGCCCGAGATTTGGTCCGGCAGGACGATGTGGTCGACCAGCTGAACAAGGAGTGCTTCGCGCTCGCGGTCGAGGTCGGCGAGCAGAAGGACGTCCGGGAATGGGCGATGACGATGATGCTCGTCGCGCGCGCGATCGAGCGAATCGGAGACAACGCCGTCGACATCGGCGAGCAGGTCGCCTTCGTGGTCACCGGGCTGTTCCGGGAGTTCGAGGACGCCTCGCACCCGGGCGAGACCCCGGCGCCGGCCCCCTAGTTCAGTAGCGGCGGGGTCCGAGCGCTGTCGACATGGGCCTCCCAGCGAGCCTGGGGGAAGTGACCCTGCACATGGAGCGTCTGGCGGACCATCCAGCTTTGCATTGACAAACGCCTATTACATTGATATATACGAATGAATGGCAGTTGAACTTCAGCTCGCCCCGAAACAGAAGCGCCCGGTCGGCGAGCCCTGTTGCGAGCCGGTCGTCTATCCGGACATCGAGCGGGCGGCGGCCGAGAGGATGGGCGCGATCGCGAAGGCGCTGGGCGACCCGATCCGGTTGCAGCTCGTTGACGTCCTGCGCAAGCACGCCGGCAAGGTCTGCGTGTGCGAGCTCGTCCCCCTGTTCGAGCTTTCCCAGCCGACCGTTTCTCACCACCTCAAGGTCCTGCGCGAGGCCGGGATCGTCGGCTCGGATCGCCGGGGACTCTGGGCCTACTACTACGTCAACCCCGAGGCACTGGAGGAGCTGAGCACATGGCTGAGCAACTGAGGACGAAGGACGAGATACAGTGGGGCCGTTCGCGAGCGCTACGCCGAGGCGGCGCGATCTGCCGCCGCTGGTGCGGAACCCAGCTGTTGCTCGACGGCGGAGGCCGAGTGCGGCTGCGGCCCGAGCTCCTCGGCGCTCGGCTGCGGCAACCCGCTTGCGGTCGCCGACCTCCACGAGGGCGAGACCGTGCTCGACCTCGGCTCCGGCGGCGGCGAGGACGTCTTCCTCTCGGCGGCGCGGGTCGGGCCCACCGGCCAGGTCTATGGCGTCGACATGACCGACGAGATGCTGGCGCTCGCCCGCGCCAACCAGCGCCAGGCGGGAGTCGAGCGCGTCGAGTTCCTGAAGGGCACGATTGAGGAGGTTCCCCTGCCGGACGATTCGGTGGACGTGGTGATCTCGAACTGCGTGATCAACCTCTCCGCCGAGAAGCCCGCCGTCTTCCGCGAGGCCGCCCGGGTGCTGCGTCCCGGCGGTCGCTTCGCGGTCACCGACATCGTCGCCGACCCCGGCATGGACGATGCCACCCGCGCCGACCTGTCCCAGTGGGCGGGCTGCATCGCCGGCGCCCTCACCGAGGAGGAGTTCCGGGCGGGGCTGGAGGCGGCCGGCTTCGAGCGGGTCGAGGTGCGGGAGACCCACCGTGTCCACGACCAGGCCGGCTCGGCGATCGTCCGGGCGAGAATGCCATCCGCGTGAGCTCGTCGCTCTGAAGGACCCGCAGCAGCTTTACCTCGACTGGGAGCGCGCCCAGTGGGCCGCCCAGGATGTCGGTCTCTCTCCGGACGCGGAGCAGTGGCCGTCACTCGACCCCTCGGAGCGGGAGCTCCTTCAGTTCGCCCTCAGCGCCCTGATGGTCGCCGAGGAGCGGATCTCGACCCAGTTCTGCGGGCTGGTCCTGGCCCAGGACGATGAGGAGGAGGGCAGCTTCCTCTCCACCCAGCTGGTGGACGAGGTCCGCCACATGCAGTTCTACGCCCGCTTCCAGAACGAGGTCGTTGACGATCCGGCGTCGATCGCCGATCACGTCGCCCGGGCGCGCGAGCAGCTCGGCGAGCCGTTCCGGAAGATCTTCGACGAGGCACTGGTGGGGGCTCACGACCGTCTCCGCACCGACCCCGCCAACCGGGAGGCGAAGGTCGACTTCGTGACGATCTACCACATGCTGCTGGAGGGGACCCTGGGCATCGTCACCTCCCACTTCCTGCTCGGTCTGCTTCGGGAGCGGGAGTTGCTCCCGGGCTTCGCTGAGGGCTACGGCCTGATCGCCGCCGACGAGCAGCGACACATCGCCTACGGCACCTGGTTCCTCCGAGAGGCGGTCGCCGAGGACCCGGCGATGGGCGAGGCGGTGCGCGCCCGCCTGCTCGAGCTGCTGCCGGCCGCGGCCGAGACGCTCTCGCCGACGGGGCGGGACTTCTCGGCGGCGCTCGGGGTCGAGCCGGGCGAGCTGGCCGAGTATGGCCTGGGGGCTCTCAACCGGCGTCTCAAGGTGATCGGGGTTGAGCTCTAGCCCGGGCGCTGCGAACCGAGTGTTGGACGCATAGACCGGATTCACGAACCCGGGCTTATCCGGTCGCTCTGCGAATATCCGAACCCAGTGCTCTGCGGGGCGATCGATATCGGCTCCAACACCACTCGACTCTTGGTTGCCGAGCCACAGGAGGGCCAGCTCCGCAAGGTGATGGAACAGCGCGCCTATACGCGGATCGGCAAGGGGGCAAGCAAGAACGGCTCGATCACCGCCGAGAAGGTCGCCGAGGTGGCCGAGGCGGTCACCACCCAGGTGCGGCTCGCGGAGGAGATGGGCGCCGAGGTGATCAAGGCCGTCGCGACGGCGGCGATCCGGGAGGCCAAGAACCGCGACAAAGTGGTCAAGGAGATCGAGGAGGCCTCCGGGGTGGAGGTCGACGTCCTCAGCGAGGAGGAGGAGGGCCGGCTGGCCTTCATCGGCGCCACCAAGTCGCTGGGCCACCCGGTGGAGGGCACGGTGGCGGTGGTCGACGTCGGTGGCGGCTCCTCCGAGGTCATCTTCGGCACCGTCGCGGGAGGCGTGTCCAAGGTGAACTCGTTCAAGATCGGCTCCGGAATGCTCACCGAGGACCACCTGGAGAGCGATCCGCCCTCCGCCGCCGAGATCCGCCAACTGCGCGATCACATCGCCGACTTCTTCGACGACGTCGAGCTGGAGCCGCCCGATCAGGCGGTCGCGGTCGGGGGCAGCGCCACCTCGTTGCGAACGCTGGTTGGAGCGGTGCTCGAGTACGAGACGCTCGAGCGCGCGGTCAGGGTCCTCTCCAGCGACGAGATCTCGGACGTGGCGAAGCGCTTCGAGCTCGACTCGCGCCGGGTGAAGCTGCTGCCCGCCGGGGTCCTGCTGCTGGAGAAGTTCTCGCAGATGCTCGGCCGGCCCCTGCAGATCGGCAAAGGCGGCCTGCGCGAGGGCATCATTCTCACCCTCCTGAACGGCAGCGCCAACGGCTCGACCTCCAAGGCGTTGGCGGCCTAAACGGCCCCGGACAGGTGCCGGCCTAGCTACAACGGGCGGCCGTTAGGGTTCAGGGCCGTGGCGAAGCCGAAGCCGATCGACGATCTCTCCGCCGACGACAGCTATGTGGAGGCGGCCGCCAAGATCGTCTCGGTCCGCTCCGGCGAGCTCTCCGATCACGCTCGCGGCGTGCTCGACACCGGCGACATCGAGCGCGTCCACGACATGCGGGTCGCCACCAGGCGCCTCCGCGCCGCCCTCGAGGTGTTCGAGCCGTGCTTCCCGCGGAAGCCCTATGCGCAGGCCCTGGGCGAGGTTAAGCGGCTGGCCGACGGCCTCGGAGAGCGCCGCGACCGAGACGTGGCGATCGCCGCGATGCACGGCTTCAACGACCAGATGGGGGCGCCGGACCGGCGGGGGATCGCCTCCTTGATCGAGCGTCTCCGCGAGGAGCAGGCCGAGGCGAACCTGGCGCTCGCGCCGCTGGTCGAGGAGCAGAATCTGACCGCCCTGCGGGAAAGCCTCAACGAGCTTGTGGCGGCGGCGCAGGAGCAGAGGGTGTGAAGGCGCGCCCGGTGAAGAAGCTCGACCCGAGCCGGGCGCTCGGTGAGAACGCCGCCAGGATCATCCAGGTGCGCCTCGACGAGATGCTCTCGTTCGCCCCCAAGGCGCTGGAGGGTCGCACCAAGGCCCAACACGACATGCGGATCGCCGCGAAGCGGCTGCGCTACGTCCTCGAGCTGACCGGCTTCTGCTTCGGCCGCCCGGCCGACACCGCCCGCCGCCGGGCCCGGGACCTCCAGGACATCCTCGGGGAGATCCACGACTGCGACGTGATGCTCCCTCGCGTCCGCCGCCACCTGAAGGAATTGCAGCGGGCCGACGCCGCGGTCGTCCGGGCGAAGGCGGGGGAGACTCCCGATCTCGATCCCCGGCTGGCCGCGCGAGCGCCTCACCGGACCGCCTACCGGGGCCTCGACGTGCTCGCCGTCTACCTCGAGGCGCGCCGCCGGTTGCTCTCCGATCGCTTTGTCGCCTTTTGGCGCGAGCAGGAGGAGACCGGCACCTGGTTGCGCCTGGAGCGCTCGGTCGAGAAGTATCTGCAGCGCGCACGTAAGGCCCGGCGGGCGGCCAAACAGGCCGCCAAGGCTCAGGCCGAGCTGGAGTCCGCCGAGAGGGCCCGGCGCGAGGCCGTCGAGCGCGCGAAGAACGCTGAACAGGAGCGTGAGCGCGCCCGGCTCAGCGCCACACGAAGCCGAACGGGCGCTGCGGCTCGGCGGACAACGCGCCGCCCCGCCACCTAATCCGGGTTCCGTCGCCCGCGGCAACGGCTGGCCGAATCGATGCTGCACGCTGTTGGCTGGCCACTAGCATTGATCAGACGCCTGGCAGGGGTGTGGCAAGAAGCCGATGACCGACGAGACCGCTGACAAAAGCACGGAAGCCACCGAGCAACCAGCCGGCGACGGACAGGTGGCGGTAACCGCCAGGGTCCCGCCGGAGCGCGGCGCCGAGGCCGATCTCACCGACAGCTCCCTCTACTTCAACCGCGAGCTCTCCTGGCTCGACTTCAATGATCGCGTCCTCCAGTTGGCCGAGGATCCTCGTCTCCCGCTGCTGGAGAGGCTCAAGTTCGCCGCGATCTACGAGGACAACCTCGACGAGTTCTTCATGGTTCGGGTCGCCGGGCTCCATGAGTCGGTCGAGGGCAAGATCGACGCACGGGGAGCGGACGGGATGGCGCCGAGCGAGGTGATCGACCGGATTCGCGACCGGGTGGCGGAGCTGCGTGAGCGGCTGGGGCGCTGCTTCTCGGACGATCTTCGCCCCGGCCTCGCCGAGCACGGCATCCGGGTGATCTCGCTCAGCGACGCCACCGCCGAGGAGCGCGAGGAGATCGAGCGGCTCTTCCAGCGTCAGGTGTTCCCGGCGCTCACCCCGCTGGTGATCGGCCGCGGCCGGCCCTTCCCCTACATCTCCAACCTCTCGCTGAGCATCGCGGTGCTGCTCCGCAACCCCGAGAAGGACGAGGAGGTGACCGCCAGGGTGAAGGTGCCGAAGGAGCTCCTCCGCCGCTTCCTCTCGATCGGCGACGGGCTCACCTTCGTCCCGCTCGAGGAGGTGATCGCGGCGAACCTCGACGACCTCTTCCCGGGGATGGAGATCGTCCACCAGTCCTTTTTCCGAGTCACCCGGGACACCGACTACGACGTCTCGGACGAGGCCGACGATCTCCTCCAGGCGGTCGAGGAGGAGGTCAGGCGGCGCCGCTTCGGCGAGGTGGTCCGGATCGAGGTCGCTCCCGACATGGACCCCGGCCTGCGCAGGGTGCTGGTCGAGGCGCTGAAGCTCGAGGAGCGCCAGGTCTACGAGGAGGCGGGCCTGCTCGGGCTCGACGACCTGATGGACATCGTCTCGCTACCGGGGTTTCGCGAGCTCCGCTATCCGCGGTGGCAGCCGGTGACCCCACCGCAGCTTCAGCAGGGCCAGACCCACCGCGAGGTCGACGTGCTGGCGGCGATGCGCAAGGGCGACATCCTCGTCCACCACCCCTACGACTCCTTCGCCGGCTCGGTCGAGCGCTTCGTCCGTCAGGCGGTCGAGGACCCAGATGTGCTGGCGATCAAGCAGACCGTCTACCGGACCAGCGCCGACTCGCCGCTGGTTCCGGCCCTGATCGAGGCCTCGGAGCGCGGGAAGCAGGCGGTCTGCCTGGTGGAGCTGAAGGCGCGCTTCGACGAGAGCGCCAACATCCGCTGGGCGAAGTCGCTGGAGGAGGCTGGAGTCCACGTCGTCTACGGGATCCCGGGGCTGAAGACCCACGTCAAGTGCGTGCTCATCGCCCGCCGCGAGGGCGACGGCGTCCGCCACTACATCCACATCGGCACCGGCAACTACAACCCGAAAACGGCCCGCCTCTACACCGACATCGGCCTCTTCACCGCCGACGTCGAGATCGGCGAGGACATCGCCGAGATGTTCAACTACCTGACCGGCTACGCGAGGCCGGAGGGGTACCGCAAGGTGCTGGTGGCGCCCTTCAACCTGAAGGAGGGGATCCTCACCGAGATCGAGCGGACGATCGAGGCGCATTCATCCGAGCGCCCGGCGCGGATTCGGCTGAAGATGAACTCGCTCCTCGACGCGCCCTGTATCCGGGCGCTCTATCGGGCCTCGCAGGCGGGCGTCGCGGTCGAGCTCAACATCCGCGGCATCTGCGCCCTGCGCCCCGGGGTCCCCGGCGTCTCAGAGAACATCAATGTGGTCTCGATCGTCGATCGCTTCCTCGAGCACTCACGGATCTTCTCCTTCGAGCGACAGGACGAGCAGTGGATCTTCATCGGCTCGGCCGACCTGATGCCCCGCAACCTCTACAAGCGGGTAGAGCTGCTGGCCCCGGTCACCGAGGAGGCGCTCAAGGATCAGCTCAGCGACGTCCTCGACCGCTCTTTCGCCGACAACACCAGCTCCTGGCGGCTCCAGCCAGACGGGCTCTGGTCGCGGCGCACGCCCAACGGAAGCGAGCCCCGGAATCTCCAGCGCGAACTGATGAAGGTGCACGCAGCGCGCTCGGAGGAGAGGGCGCCGGTCGCCGGCTAGCGGCGGGCGGGGGCTGGCTGGTAGCTTGGCGAAACGGTGCCGCTGCGCTCGGTGATATCCAGGGATGCGGTCTATTTCGAGCTCCTCTCGGAGGCCGGCGCCAACATCCTCCGGGCCGCTCAGCTTCTCTCGTACATGTTCGAGACCTGGCCGGAGGAGACCGGGGTGGCGCGCGACATCCTCAAGGCGGAGCAGGAGGGCGACCGGATCACCCAGGAGATCGTCCGTCGCCTCAACTCCGAGCCGGTCCGAACCCTCGACGCCTCCGAGGTCTATGCGCTCGCCACCCAGCTGGACGACATCGTCGATGACATCGAGGAGGCCGCCGACTTCATGGGGCTGTTCAAGATCGAGGCGCCGATGGAGCAGGCTCATACCCTCTCCAACATCCTCGCCCAGTCATGCGAGCAGGTGAGCGGAGCGCTCACCAACCTGCGCGGGTTCACCGAGCTCGAGCACTACTGGGTCGAGATCCATCGGCTCGAGAACGAGGGCGATCGTGTCTGGCGCGAGGCCCTGGCCTCTCTCTTCTCGGACGGCATCGACCCGATGGTGGTGATCCGCTGGAAGGACATCTTCGGGCTGCTGGAGCGGGCGATCGATTCGACCGAGACGGCCGCTCACAAGATCGAGGCGATCGCCGTCAAGCACACCTAGATGCGAGGGCGCTCCGATCGACCAAGGGCGCTCCGAAGGAGCGACCCGCTCAATGGGTGAGGAGCGACCCGTATCGGGTAGGGGGAGCAGCGGTCGCGACGAGACGCCCGAGGAGCGCGCCGACCGCAATCTCAATGAGCTTCTCCAGGAGCTGCGGGTTGCCCTGCCGGGCGTACAGGTGCTGTTCGCGTTCCTGCTCACCGTTCCCTTCAGCCAGGGATTCAACTCGCTGGAGCCGGTGCAGCGTGAGCTCTACTTCGGGGTGCTGCTGTCCACGGCGCTATCAACGGCCCTGCTGATCGCACCTACCGCGAATCACCGTCTGCTGTTTCGCCAACGCCAAAAGGAGCATCTGGTTCGGATCTCGAACCGGCTTACCTTGGCGGGGTCTGGCGGTTCTGGCCGTCGCTCTCACCGGGGCGGTGCTGCTGATCAGTGACATCGTCTTCAAGACCACCGCCACCGTGGTATTCACGGTGGCCTCCGGCCTCACCTTCGCCGTGCTCTGGGGGGTCCTGCCGCTCTATCGGAGGGCTCAGCTGAGCGCGGAGGAGCGCTAGCTCGGGCGATCGCCCGCTTCGCTGCGCAGGGCATGCAGCTCGAGCTCGATCTCGGCGAGGAAGGGGAGCTCCGGGTCGTAGGCGCCGAGTTCGTCGAGATCCTCCGTCCACAGGTCGAGCCGTTCCTCCAGTGTCGTACCGAGGCGCTCCCCGATCTCCTCACGTTGCTCCGGTGCCACCTTGCGCCAGTCGCGCATGTTGGCGACCCGGTCGGCCGCGTAGATCAGCACCGAGTCGCGACTGGAGCCGATCACCTGATGCCGCAGAGCCCGCTTGCGCTCCCCGTAGCCCTCGACCGAGTCGTCGTCGGTGAGCGCGTCGACCATCCCCGCGACATCGGGCCCGAAGCGCTCCCTGATCTCGGCGGGCTCGACCGCGGACTTCTCGACCACGTCGTGGAGGTAGGCAGCGGCGAGGATCGGGCCGTTCAAGCCCTCCTCCGAGATCAGCTTCGCCACCGCGATCGGGTGCTCGACGAACTGCTCGTGAGTCTGCTTGCGGTGCTGGCCGAGGTGGGCGCGGCGCGCGAAGCGGAGGGCCGTCGTGGCCAGATCCGAGTCAGTCCGCGGTTCTACTCGAGTCGAGATCTCCGCCATCTACCTTTCGTCTGAACGCCGAGGCAAATGTGTAAACGATGTGAACCCTATCGGGAGCGACTAAGGATCGCAAGAACATCGCTCGCTGCGGATCAAAAGTTCGGAAGTAGCGAGGAAATGGTCGCGTCGTGACCGCGGACGCGGATCCGACGCTCCGGTGTGGGGCGATCCCGCCGCCCGTAGAATTTCATCGATGATGCCGACTCTGAGGAACGTCGCGATCATCGCCGTGCTGGCCCTGGCGATCGCGGTCCTGCCCGGGGGCGGCGCCGCCGCGGAGACCACGCTGACGGCGATCTCGATGGCCTTCCTCGCGGCAATCGCCTTCTTCGTCTACCGCCTCTACCGCGAGCAGCAGATGACGATGATGACCCTCTCCGACGGCCGCCGGGCGATCCTCTTCGGCGCCGTCGGCGCGATCGCGCTGCTGATCGTCGGTTTCGAGGAGTTCACCGAGTGGGCCGGCGGGTTCGCCGTCTGGCTGGTGCTGATGCTCGGGGCGCTGCTGGCGATCTTCCTCGTCTGGCGCGAGGCCAGCAGCTACACCTAAAGCACGATCCGCGCGTCTCTCGCGCGCTGTCCGCTCCTAGGTTCGGCCGATGGCGGTCGAGGCCTACATAAACGGCGGCCACAAACACCGCCGCCGAACCGACGGGCAGGCCTCGGTGGAGCTGGTCGCGATCCTGCCGGCGCTCGCGGTCTGCGTGCTGATCGCCGCCCAGGCGGCCGGAGCCGGGTGGGCGCTGTGGACGGCCGGCAACGCCGCCCGCGCCGGCGCCCGGGCGGAGCACGTCGGCGGCGATGGCGAGGCCGCGGCGCGGCGGGCGCTTCCGGGTCGGCTGCGCGAGGACGCCGCGGTCACGAACGGGGACGGGGTCCGGGTCAAGGTCGCGGTTCCCTCGCTGCTCCCCGGCGTCTCCCTGGGCTCGATCGCAGCGGCGTCCAGGCTCGAGCCCGATCCGGATGGCGCCTCGCGCTGAGGGCCAGGCCTCGGTGGAGCTGCTCGCGGGGCTGCCGGCCCTTGCGCTGGCCGGATTCGTCGCTCTCCAGCTTCTGCTCACCGGCTACTCGCTGACCCTCGCCGACGGCGCCGCCGAGGCGGGTGCTCTGGCGGAAGCGGCGGGCCACGACCCGGAGCATGCAGCGCGGGAGTCGCTGCCCGCCTGGGCCCGCGGTCGCGCCACGGTCAGCTCTGACGCCGGCCGGGTGATCGTGGAGCTGCGGCCGCCCGCGCCCCTGCCTGCCCTGGCGGAGCGGCTCGAGGTCAGCTCCGAAGCCTGGGCGCGCGCCGCAAGAGAGGCGGGGAGATGACCGCGGCGACGATCCTCGCCACCGGCAGCGGGCGCCGCGGAAGCCTCGCCCTGGCCGCGGCGGTCGCGGTCGAGGCCGCCGCGGCGACCGGCGCCCGCACCCTGCTGGTCGAGGTCGCGGAGGGTGGCCGGCGCCGGGGTGCGACCCTGCTCTCGACGCCGGCCGCCCGAGAGCTGGAGGATTCCCTGCGAATCGCGGGCTGGTCGGGGTCGGCTCGCGGCCACCTCTGCCATCTCGCGCTCGGTGCCGACGACGAGCCGATCGAGACCCTCGGGGCGACGATGGTGGAGGGCGGTGCGGAGGTCGCGGTCGCCCACCTGCCCGCCGCCCTCTGGGTTCCGGCGCTCGACTCCGACGAGATCGGCGCGCTCGGCGGCCTGATCGTGGTCGAGCTGCCGCGGGAGCGCTCGCTGGCGGCGCTGGCTGTAGACCAGCTTCGGGCCCGAGGCCTGGGAGTAAAGGTCGCCTCGGCCACCCCCTCGCCGTTCGCGGCGCGTCGGGCGCTCGCCGGGGCCCGCCCCGGCGGACGCCCGTCGAGTGTGGCGAAGCGGATCGCCGCGGCCCTGCTCGGGATCGGTCCAGATCGCGGCGCGGAGCGCCCCGGCGAGCGCGGCCAGGCTCTGCCGGCGCTGCTCGGCGCGGGCACGATCCTGATCATGGTGGCGCTGCTGCTTGCCGCGATCGGCGGGGCGGTGACCGGAAAGGGACGGGTGCAGCGGGCGGCCGACCTGGCGGCGCTCTCGGCCGCCCGCAGCATGCGCGACGACATGCCGCGCCTGGCCGAGCCGCGGACGCTCCCGGACGGGACCCTCAACCCGCGACGCCTCTCCCGCGTCGCCTATCTCAGCCGTGCCCAGGTGGCGGCCACCGACGCCGCTCGCCGCAACGGCGTCGATCCGGCCCGTCTGCGGATCGACTTTCCCGACTCGAGCGGGCAGCCGCCGTTGCGGGTCCGCGCCCGGGTGAGCGCCGAGATCGAACCTGAGGGGCTTCCGGGCGGCGAGCGACTCGACGCGGCCGGGAGTCAACCGATCGAGGTCGCCGCCTCGGCCGTCGCCGAGGCCGCCCCTCCCGCCGCTTCCTGGTCGGGGATGCCCGGGGTGGCGAGCGGAGGGGGCTACTCGGGGCCGCTGGTCTACCGCAACGGCGAGGGGATGCGGCCGGACGTCGCCGCGGCCTATGACCGGATGGCGGTGGCGGCTGGGCGCGCGGGACATTCGCTGGTGGTCAACTCCGGGTTTCGCTCGGACGCCGAGCAGGCGGAGCTCTTCGCCCGGCACCCCGACCCTCACTGGGTCGCCCCGCCGGGCCACTCGCTGCACCGCTGCGCCACCGAGCTCGACCTCGGACCCGCCTCCGCCTACGGCTGGCTGGCCGCGAACGCGCGTCGCTTCGGCTTCGTCCGCCGCTATTCCTGGGAGGCCTGGCATTTCGGCTTCGGCGGCGGTCCGCCGCCCTGCTCGGGCGCCGGAAACGCGGTCGGCACAGCCCTCTCCGGGGCGCGGGAGGGCGCGCCCGGGCTGCCCTCCTTCGTCCCCGCCCGCTTCCGCGACCCGATCATCCGCTCGGCGGCGCGCTGGAACGTCTCGCCGGGGCTGCTCGCGGCCCAGCTGATGGCGGAGTCGGGCTTCAACCCGCAGGCGGTCTCGCCGGCCGGCGCCCAGGGGATCGCCCAGTTCATGCCCGGCACCGCCGCCGGTTACGGGCTCCGCGAACCCTTTCGATCCGGTCGCCGCGATCGACGCTCAGGCCCAGCTGATGTCGGACCTCCTGCGGCGCTTTCACTCGGTGCCGCTCGCCCTCGCCGCCTATAACGCGGGCTCCGGCGCGGTCGGCGCCTGCTCCTGCATCCCCTATGCCGAGACCCGCGCCTATGTCGCCCGGATCCTCGCCCTCGCAAACGGCGCCGGCGTCCTCCTCTCGCCGCCGCTCGAGGTGCGGCTGGTCAGGTGAGAGCTCAGGGGGAGCCGGTGCCGTCGCCCGTGGTCGAGGTGCTCGCCGAGGCGTCGCCGTTCTCGTCCATGTCGATCGGTCCGGAGGCGCCCATGTAGTTGATGTCCTCGCCGGCCTCGAGCGCCTTGACCGCATCCGGGAGCTCCTGCCAGCTGTACTCGGTGCCAGTGGGCGCGGTGTTGTCGATCAGCATCAGCGCCATCTCCTTTCCGTCCGCCGAGCCGGCGGCGACCGCGGCGAGGTAGCAGAGAATCGTCGCGTCGAAGGCGTCCGCGGCGAAGGGGGCCTGCTCGACCTCGGTCGGCCTGGCGGAGTCGTAGAGCTGGTCGAAAGCGGCCGACTCCTGGCCAAGGGCGGCGGTTGGGGGAGCGACGCTGTTGACCAACTCGTCGTCCTCGAGCGCGGTGACCTGCTCGTCGCTGGGGGTCGGGGAGATCTGGAGGACGCCGTCGGGTATCGAGACCGACTGCGCGATCTCCAGCGTGTCCTCGGGGGTCCATCCCCCGACCAGGCAGCTCGCGTCGTCGGCCTGCACCATTCGTTCCGCGACTTGGGCCGCGGCCTCGGGGCCGCCGCCGCCGTTGCCGTGCACGATCTCGACGGACACCTCGGCGCCCGTCTCCCTGATCGCGGAGCTGATCTGGTCGAGGGCGAGGTCGGTCGCCTTCTCGGCCGAGGGGCCGAGCTCGGCGAGGTCACCGCTGAGCGGAGCCGGATCGCCGATCACAAGGTCGAATCGCTGCTGCTCGATCTCGTCACCGTCATTTCCGCCGTTTCCGCAGGCGGCGATCCCGATCACCAGCAGAACGCCGGTGCAGGCAGCCAGGAGCCGACGCATGCGTGTATCTATAACGCGCTCTTGTCGCGATAGGGTGCCCGGCCGTGGCCGCGGTCGAGGTGGATGGGATTGAGGGGCTCAAGGCGCTGATGGGAAAGACGGTCGGGCCCAGCGAGTGGCGCGAGGTGACTCAGGAGGACATCGACGTATTTGCGCGCCTCTGTGGCGACGACCAGTGGATCCACGTCGACGTCGAGCGAGCGAAGAAGGAGAGCCCCTTTGGCACAACCGTCGCCCACGGAAACCTCACCCTCTCGCTGATCGACGGCCTCCGCCGAGACCTGATCGCCTCGAAGGGCTTCAAGCTCGGCGTCAACTACGGCTGGAACCGGGTCCGTTTCCCGGCCCCGGTCCCCGCCGGCTCGAAGGTGAGGGCGAGTGCCGAGGTGACCGAGGTCGAGGACGTCGGCGGCGGCTGGTGGCAGATCGTCACCCGCTTCACCGTCGAGGTCGAGGGATCCGAGAAGCCCGCCTGCGTCGCCGATTCGGTCGGGCGGGCCCTACCCGAGTAGGACCAAGCGGTCCTCCCGCGGGGTGGCACCGCGGCCCCTGCGAGCGAATCACCATGCCGCAGCTTGGGGGCACCGCGGTGACAGGACCCACGGGCCAAGCGCTTTGCCTGATCCGGCTAGTCGAAGGAGAATGTGGCTCCCAGGCCACGCCCGCAAACCACGGGCCTCACACCCGGCGATCAGTTGGCGGTGAGCGTTCCCTCCATCCCCGCCTCGCGGTGCCCGGGCACGCTGCAGAAGAACGTGTAGCTACCGGGCTGCAGGTCGACCGTGGCTGTGGCGTTTCCCTGCGAGACCAGGGCGGTCCCGCCGAGCTCGGAGCCCGAGGAGTCCTCGACCTTCACGTCGTGAGAGATCGACGCGGGGTTGTCGAAGTTGATCGTCACCGAGCCCGCCTTCGCCGTCACGTCCTTCTGGTCGAAGCTGAGGGCGCCGTCGGCCGGCGCCGAGATGTCGACCGTGCTGCCGCCGGCGCCGCCGCCGGCGGGCGCGGTTTCGGTCGCGGCCGTCGCCGCAGCGGTGGTGTCCTCGTTGTCGTCGTCGCCGCCGCAGGCGGCCAGGCCGAAACCGGCCAGGGCGACCACGGCGATCAGAATCAGAGCCTTCCTCATCGGCACACCTTTCTTTCGCCTCAGTGGTCCAACTCTATCTCGCCCGGATGGTGCTAGTCGCCCTTGAATTCGGGCTGCTCCCCGGCGAAGAAGGCGGTGACCCCCCGGCGCAGGTCCTCGGTGCCCATGCTGTCGGCGATCCCGTGGCGCTCGAGCTGCAGGTGGTCGTTTAGCGAGTTCTCGATGCTCTCGTGGAGGAGCCGCTTCGCCATCCGCACGTAGTACGGGGCCTTTGTCGCCAGCTTCGCCGCCTTCTCGCGCGCCCTCGGGATCAGCTCCTCGGCTGGGACCACCTCGCTCACCAGCCCCTCCGCAAGGGCGCTCTTCGCGTCCAGGTTGGGATCGTTGAGGGCCAGCTCCAGCGCCCTGGAGGGTCCCACCACCCGCGGGAGGAAGTAGGTCATCCCTCCATCGGGGGAGGCGCCGATCCGGCCGTAGGCGATCGCAAGGAAGGCGTCCTCTGAGGCGATCCGGAAATCGCAGGAGAGCGCCAGCGACATCCCGGCGCCCGCGGCGGGGCCGTTGATCGCGGCGATCGTCGGGTACGGGAGGCGGCGGAAGTCGATGATCGCCTGGTGGAGGACCTCGACGTCGCGGCGGACCTCGGCGGGCAGGTCGACGCTCTCATCCTCGACGCCCTGCTTGAACCAGTTGACGTCGCCTCCCGAGCAGAAGGCTCGCCCGGCGCCGGTGACGATCAGGGCGCGAATCGGGGCCCGGTCGGCGAGCCAGGAGGCGGCGACCGGCAGCTCGCCAAGCATCTGCGGGCTCATTGCGTTGAGCGAGTCCGGGCGGTTCAGGGTCATCGTGCCGATCGGACCGTCGATCTCGATCTCGAGCGTCTCGAGCCCGGGCGGGTCGCTGGTCAGGGGCTTGACTTCGGATGTTGCGGTCTCGGGCATCGGTCCTCCTGGGCTGGATGCGCGGCGCCCCGGAAGCGAAGCTGAGGAGGCGCCCTGATTGTCTTGGCCGGGCAGCCAGGAGCCTACCCTTGTTGTGATGGCCAAGACCGACGAAACCGAGCGGGCCGAGAGGCTCGAGCAGCAGCGGCGCGATCTTCCCGACGCGCCCGGCGTCTACGTGTTCCGTGACCGGGGTGGCAACGCCCTGTACGTGGGCAAGGCGAACTCGATCCGGAAACGGGTCGCCTCCCACTTCGCGGGCAAGGGCGGCGGGCGCGGCGCCGGGATGGGCGGTACCGCCGAGCTCACAGACCGGACCGACTCGATCGAGGTCCTGGTCACCCAGAACGAGGCCGAGGCGCTGCTCGCCGAGCAGAGCTTCATCAAGCGCTACCGGCCGCGCTTCAACATCCGCCTGCGCGACGACAAGTCCTACCCCTACGTCGGGGTCAGCCTCGACGAGGAGTTTCCGCGGGTCTACTTCACCCGCGAGCGGCACCGGCCGAACCGCGCCTACTTCGGCCCGTTCTCCAGCGCCAAGCGTGTCCGGGAGACCCTCGATCTGCTCGGCAAGCTCTTCCAGTACCGCACCTGCGAGGGGCCGGAGCCGGGCCGGCGCTCCGGGGTCCCCTGCCTCGACTACTACATCAAGCGCTGCCAGGCGCCCTGCGTCGGCTACATCGACCGCGAGGAGTACCGCGGCAACATCGACCGGATCATCGGATTCCTCTCCGGCCGCTACCGGGAGATCGCCGACGACCTCGAGGCGAAGATGCAGGAGGCCTCGGAGGCCGAGGATTTCGAGCGAGCGGCGCTGTTTCGCGACCGGCTGAACGCGGTCCAGAGCATGATGCAGCGCCAGCAGGTCGCCGGCGGTTCGCTTGGCAGCGCCGATCTGATCGGGGTGGCGGTCGAGGGGACCGACGCCAACGCCCAGGTGTTCCAGGTTCGTGACGGGATCCTCGCCGAGCGCCAGGGCTTCTACCTGGCGGGGGAGGCCGGAGACGAGGACGAGGACCGCGACCCGGGCGAGGTCGCCGAGACCTTCCTCCTCCAGTACTACGGCGCCGCGCCGTCGGTGCCGGCCAGGGTGATCGTCGGCCCGGAGCTGCGCGATCGAACCGATGTCCTCGCCGAGGCGCTGAGCAGCGAGCGTGACTCGCAGGTGGAGGTACGGGTTGCCTCCCGAGGCGATCTGCGGCGGCTGCGGGAGCTCGCCGTGAAGAACGCCAACCTCGCCCTCGCCCAGGACAAGCTCCGCCGCGAGCACCGCCGCCAGCAGCGAGTGGAATCCCTCGCCGCCCTCCAGGACGCCCTCGGGCTCGAGCGGGTGCCGGTGCGGATCGAGGGTTTCGACGTCTCCAACCTCGGCGAGACCCACACGGTGGCCTCGATGGTCGTCTTCGAGGGAGGCACGCCGAAGAAGTCCGATTACCGCAAGTTCAAGATCCGCGGCGACGAGGAGGAGAATGGTGCCCGGCCGGTTGACGACTTCGCCGCGATCAACGAGGTCCTCACCCGGCGGCTCGGCCGCCACGTCCAGCAGGCCGACCTCTCCCCGCACGACTCCGATCGCGACGCGAGCTTCGCCTCGCTCCCCGATCTGATCGTGATCGACGGCGGCAAGGGCCAGCTCTCCGCCGGCCTCCGGGCTCTGGAGCCGCTGATCGAGCGCGGGGTGGCAGTGGTCGGCCTCGCAAAGCGGATCGAGGAGATCTTCGTTCCCGGTCGCAAGGACCCGATCCTGCTCGAGGAGGGGTCGGACGCTCTCCGCTTGCTGCAGCGGGTCCGGGACGAAGCCCACCGGTTCGCGATCACCTTTCACCGCACCCGCCGCGACAAGGCGATGACCGCCTCCGTTCTCGACGGGGTGCGCGGGGTCGGACCGGCGCGAAAGCGCGCTCTGCTGCGGCATTTCGGCTCTCCCGACCGGCTGCTCTCCGCGAGCCGCGAGGAGCTCGAAGCGGTGCCCGGCGTGCCCGGTAAGCTCGCTCGCGAGATCCACAGGCAACTGCACCGAGCGGGATGACTCCAAGTACCAGCGCTTCAAGTAGGGGGGAGACCGGCAAATCCCGGGCCGCCAAGGCCCTGGGGCCGAACGGCAAGCCGTCGACGGACGGCGGCGGCCCCGGCCAGAAGCGGGTGGAGCTGGTGGTGATCACCGGTCACTCCGGGGCCGGCAAGTCGGAGGCGATCGCCGCCTTCGAGGACGGCGGCTACTTCTGCGTCGACAACCTCCCCCCGCGGATGATCGAGGCGCTTGGCGAGCTCTTCCGTCACGAGGGCAGCGGGGTCGAGCACGCCGCAGTGGTCTCCGACGTGCGCGGAGGCGATTACTTCGAGGACCTGCTGGCGGTGATCGAGGAGCTGGAGGCCGCCGGGCTCGACCTCAAGGTGCTCTTCCTGGAGGCCGACGAGGAGACCCTTCTGCATCGCTACAAGGAGACCCGCCGGCGGCACCCGCTGGCTCGAAGCGGCCGGATCGTCGACGGGATCCGCGAGGAGCACCAGCTGCTTGCGCCGCTGCGGGAGCGCGCCGACGTGGTCATCGACACGACCGGCCTTACCGGGGGAGCGCTGCGGCGGCGGATCGCCACCGAGCTGATCGGCCTCGAAACGGAGGAGAACCAGCTCGCTCTCACCATCCTCACCTTCGGCTTCAAGAACGGACCGCCCTCGGACGCGGACCTCACCCTCGACGTCCGCTTCCTGCCCAACCCCCACTACGAGGATGAGCTGCGTCCGCTGACCGGGCGTGGACCAGGCGGTCAAGGAGTACGTCGAGTCCGGCACCCAGGCGGGAGAGTTCTACGGCCGGCTGATGCCGCTGCTGCAGTTCCTTCTGCCCGCCTACGTCGCCGAGGGCAAGCAGCACCTGACGATCGCGGTCGGCTGCACCGGCGGCCGCCATCGGTCGATCACTGTCGCCGACAAGATCGCCCGTGAGCTCGAGGGTCGCGACGACGTCAAGCTGCGCGTCGTCCACCGCGACGTCGAGCTGGACTAGCGGCCGCCGAGCCGCGACCCGGTACGGCTCCTCCATAACATCCCGCGCGTGGCCGACCCCGTGATCAGTGTCAGGGGCCTGCGCAAGTCCTACGGGGGCTTCGAGGCTGTGAAGGGAATCGACCTCGAGGTCTCCGCCGGGGAGATCTTCGCCTTCCTCGGTCCGAACGGCGCCGGGAAGACGACCACGGTGGAGATCCTCGAGGGCTACCGCAACCGCAACGGCGGGGAGGTCAGCGTGCTCGGGGTCGATCCGTCCTCACCGACGAGGAGCTGGCGCGAGCGGATCGGGATCGTCCTCCAGGAATCCCGGCTGACGCCGAGCTCACGGTCACCGAGGCGGTCGAGCAGTACGCGGGCTACTACTCCGCCGCTCGAGACGTCGGGGAGACGGTGCGCCTGGTCGGGCCTCGGCGACAAGGCCGAAACGCAGGACCTCGAAGCTCTCCGGCGGCCAGCAGCGCAGGCTCGACGTCGCCCTCGCCCTGGTCGGCGACCCCGAGCTCCTCTTCCTCGACGAGCCGACCACGGGCTTTGACCCCGCCGCCCGCCGGCAGGCGTGGGAGGTCATCGCGAGCTTGCGCGAGTTCGGCAAGACGATCTTTCTCACCACCCATTACATGGAGGAGGCAGAGGCACTCGCTGACCGTGCCGCGATCATCGTGAGGGGCCAGCTCGTCGCCCAGGGCGACCCGGAGGAGCTCAGCAGCCGCGCCGGCGCCGAGGCGATCATCAGCTTCCGCCTGCCCGACGGAACGGTACCGTCCGATCTGCCGCAGCCGTTCGCGGGGAGCGCGAAACCCGGAGAGGCGCTGGTCGCCCATGCCAGCAGCGAGCCGCTAGCTGACCTGCGCGCGCTGGTCGACTGGGCCGAGCAGCGCGGCAGCGGGCTCCCCGGCCTCGAGGTTCGGCGGCCGAGCCTCGAGGATGTCTACCTGCGCCTGACCGGCGACGCCGAGCGCGAGCTGGAGGGCAGCGGCCAGAGGATTGCCGGATGAGCGGGGTTGCGCTCGTGGCGCACCAGTTTCGCTTCGACCAGAAGATCTTCTGGCGGAACCCGGCCTCCGTCTTCTTCACCGCCGTCTTCCCACTCCTCTTCCTGTTCATCTTCGCGACCTTCTTCAAGAACGCCGATATCCAGGGGCTCCACGTCAACGGCGCCACCTACTACGTTCCCGCGATCGTCGCTCTCGCCGTGATCTCGGCCACCACGGTGAAGCTGGCAATGAACCTGAGTTCAGAGCGCGAGAGCGGGCACGCTTGAAACGGGTGCGCGGGACACCGCTGCCCCCATCCGTCTTCGTCGCGGGAAGGGTTGGGAACTCCCTGGTGATCTCGCTGATCCTCGTTGTGCTGGTGAGCGTGATCGGCGCGGTCTTCTACGGCGTTTCGATCCCGATCGAGACGATGCCGGCGGTCGTGGTCACCCTCGCTGTCGGTGCCGCCTCATTCTGCTGCTTAGGTTTCGCGCTCGCTGCGGTAATCCCCAGCGAGGATGCGGCGCCGGCGGTCACCAACGCGATCGTCTTCCCGCTCTACTTCCTCTCAGGGGTGTTCGTTCCGGAGGACGAGATCCCCAACGGGGTCCTCCACATTGCCGACATCTTCCCCGTCCGCCACTTCTTCGAGGCCTTCTTCACGGCCTGGGACCCGAACACCACCGGCGCCGGGTTCGAGCTCGGGGATCTGGCGGTCGTCGCGGCGTGGGGCGTGTTCGGGCTCCTGATTGCCGTGCGCTTCTTCCGCTGGGAGCCGCGACGCTGAAGGCCTTCCCACTAAGGTTGGTCTCATGCTCCACTACGCAAGCCTCAACGTCGCCGACCTCGAGCGCAGCGGCGCCTTCTATGACTCGATCCTGGCGCCCCTGGGATGGCGCCGCCAGGAGGACGGCGCCGAGGCGATCAGCTGGGGAATGATCCGCTCCGAGTTCTTCATCAAGGGCGGCGAGTCCCAGCGCCCCGGCTACGGGCTGATCTCTTTCCCGGCGAAGAGCATCCCGGCGGTGAAGGCGTCATTCGAGTCGGGGGTCCAGAACGGCGGGGAGCCGGAATCCGAGCCGGGCAGCGCAGCGAGCTTTGGGAGCGGCAGTTACGCGGCTCGGCTCCACGACCCCGACGGCTATCTGGTCGAGATCTGCGTCTCCAACGAGTGACTACGTCGTCGGCACCGATCCCGATTAGGTAGTTCGCCGGTAGTCCCGGACCCGTTGCAGGCGCTAGGTTTGAAGCCCCGGATCAATCCCGCTTTTCAAGGAGGACCCTAAATGGCAGTGAAGGTCGGCATCAACGGCTTCGGGCGGATTGGGCGAAACCTGTTCCGCGCCGCGCATGAATCGGGAACGGACCTCGAGTTCGTCGCTGTCAACGACCTGATCGACCCGGAGATGATCGCCCACCTGCTCAAGTACGACTCGATCCTCGGCCGTTTCCCCGGCGAGGTCGAGGTGAGCGATGGTGGCATCACCGTCGACGGCAAGGAGATCAAGGTCCTGAACGAGAAGGACCCGGCCGCGCTTCCCTGGGGTGACCTCGGTGCCGAGGTGGTGATCGAGTCCACCGGCCTGTTCACCAAGCGCGAGGGCGCGGAGAAGCACCTCGAGGCCGGCGCGAAGAAGGTGATCATCTCCGCTCCCGCCACCGATCCGGACATCACCGTGGTCCTCGGCGTGAACTTCGACTCCGACTACGACCCCGAGAAGCACAACATCATCTCCAATGCCTCTTGTACAACCAACTGCCTGGCGCCGGTGGCGAAGGTCCTGAACGACACGGTCGGGATCGAGCGGGGGCTGATGACCACGATCCACGCCTACACCGCGGACCAGCGCCTCCAGGACATGCCACACAAGGACAAGCGCCGGGCACGTGCCGCCGCGATCAACCTGATCCCGACCAGCACCGGCGCCGCGAAGGCGATCGGCCTGGTGCTTCCCGATCTCCAGGGGAAGCTGAACGGTATGGCGATCCGCGCCCCGGTCGCGACCGGCTCGGTCGTCGATCTCGTCTGCGACGTCTCCCGGGAGACGAGCGCCGAGGAGATCAACGCCGCGATGAAGGAGGCCGCCGCCGGGCCGCTCGAGGGGATCCTCCTCTACACCGAGGACCCGATCGTCTCCACCGACATCGTCACCGACCCGCACTCGTCGATCTTCGACTCGGAGCAGACGAGGGTGGTCGACGGAACCTTCGTCAAGGTGTTCTCCTGGTACGACAACGAGTGGGGCTACGCCAAGCGCTGCGTGGAGCTCGCCGAGAAGGTGCTGCAGCCGGCCACAGTCGGCGCCTAGGCCGGCGGGGGGAGGAGTGGGGTTCGGCAAGGCGAGCGTCCGCGACGCGGACGTAGCGGGTCGCCGGGTTCTGCTCCGCGCGGACCTGAACGTCCCGCTGGAGGGGGGGAAGGTGACTGATGACACCCGGATCCGCGCCTCGCTGCCGACGATCGAGCTGCTCGGCGAACGGGGCGCCTCGATCGTCCTCGTCTCCCACCTCGGCCGGCCGAAGGACCGGGACCCTGAGCTTTCGATGGCCCCGGTGGGGGCTCGGCTCGGGGAGCTGCTGGAAGCGCCGGTGAAGCAGGCACCGGCTGTCGTCGGGCCCGAGGTGGAGACGATCGCCCGCGAGCTCGCCGCGGGCGAGGTCCTGCTGCTCGAGAACAGCCGCTACGAGCCGGGCGAGACCAAGAACGACCCGGAGCTGGCGAAGCAGCTCGCCGCCCTCGCCGACCTCTACGTCAACGACGCTTTCGGCTCCTCCCACCGCGCCCACGCGAGCACCGAGGGCGTCGCCCACCAGCTCCCGGCCTACGCCGGCCTGCTGCTCGAACGGGAGGTGATCGAGCTGACCAGGGTCCGGGACGATCCCGAAGCGCCGCTGGTGGTCGTCCTTGGCGGCGCCAAGGTAACCGACAAGATCGGGGTGATCGATCGCTTCCTGGAGACCGCGCAAGAGCTCTTGATCGGGGGGGCGATGTGCTTCAGCTTCTTCAAGGCGGAGGGCCGGGACACGGGTAACTCCCTGGTCGAGGAGGAGGGCGTCGAGCGTGCCGCGCGAGATTCTGAAGAAGGCGGAGCGGTCCGAGACGATGCTGCACCTGCCCGAAGATCTCTGCCTCGGGCGTGAGTTCAGCGCCGACACCGAGGTCGAGTTGCTGAACGGCGTCGACGTCCCCGAGGGCTGGATGGGGCTCGACATCGGCTCGAACACGATCGCCAAGTACGCGAAGCGAATCGGGGGGGCGGGGACGGTCTTCTGGAACGGACCGATGGGCGCTTTCGAACTCGAGCCGTTCGCGGGGGGGACCCGCGGGGTCGCCGAGGCGATCGCCCGGGCGCCGGGGTACACCGTCGCCGGCGGCGGCGACTCGGTCGCGGCGCTGGTCAAGTTCGGCCTCGTCGACCGGATCGACTGGGTCTCGACCGGGGGCGGCGCCTCGCTCGAGCTGATGGAGGGCAGGCGGCTGCCCGGGGTGGAGGCCCTCCTGGACGCGAAGGAGCTCGCAAATGGCTGAGCGGACGCCCGTTCTTGCGGCGAACTGGAAGATGAACAAGACGATCGAGGAGACCGAGCGTTATCTCGCCGAGTTCCTGCCCGAGGTTTCGGAGGCCCAGGCCGAGGTGGTGATCTGCCCGCCCTACCCATCGCTGAAGACCGCGGTCGAGCACTGCGTCCAGAGCCGGGTCAGGGTGGCGGCGCAGAACATGCACGAGGCGGAGAGCGGCGCCTTCACCGGCGAGGTCTCCGCCCCGATGCTGCTCGAGCTCGGCGTCGCCGGCGTCATCCTCGGCCACTCGGAGCGCCGTCAGTACTTCGGCGAGACCGACGAGGCGCTCGCCCGGAAGGTGCCCGCGGCGCTCACCGCCGGTCTCGATCCGATCCTCTGCGTCGGCGAGAACGAGGCGCAGCGGGACGCCGGCGAGACCGGCGTCCTGCTGACCCGGCAGATCGAGGCCGACCTCGCGGAAATCGCCGAGGATCGGCTCGCGGACGTGGTGATCGCCTACGAGCCGATCTGGGCGATCGGCACCGGCCGCACCGCCACCCCCGACCAGGCTGAGGAGGCGATCGCCCTGATCCGCGAGCGAATCGACGCCCGCTCTGCCGATGCGGCGGCCGATGTCCGGATCCTCTACGGGGGCTCGGTGAAGCCCGAGAACGCCGGTGAGCTCCTCGCCCAGCCCGACATTGACGGGGCGTTGGTCGGCGGGGCCAGCCTCGACCCCGGCGACTTCGCCGCGATCGTCGCAGCCGCCTCGTGAGCCTCCGGCCCGGTCCGGCCGGGGAGCCGGTGCCGTCGGTCACCCTGGTGGTGCTGGACGGGTGGGGCCTCGCGCCCGACGGTCCCGGCAACGCGGTCTCGCAGGCGAGCACGCCCGTCTTCGACGAGCTCTGGGGCAACTATCCCCGCACCACCCTGTCGGCCTCCGGGCGCGACGTCGGCCTTCCGCCGGGCCAGATGGGGAACTCGGAGGTCGGCCACCTCAACCTGGGCGCCGGGGCGATCGTCAAGCAGGATCTCGCCCGAATCGACGACGCGATCGCCGACGGCTCCTTCTTCGAGAACCCGGCGCTCCGCGGGGCCTGCGCCCAGGCGCGGGAGTCGCGCCGCGGCCGCCTCCACGCAATCGGGCTCGTTTCCGACGGCGGCGTCCATTCGGGCTGGAGCCACATCGAGGCGGTAATCGAGCTCGCTGCCGACGAGGGCGTCACCGACCTCGTCCTCCACGCGCTCACCGACGGGCGCGACACCCTCCCCCAAGCGGGGGCCGGCTACCTCGAGGAGGTGGAGCGGTGGCTCCGGCAGGCCGGTCGGATCGGCACGGTCGGCGGCCGCTATTGGGGAATGGACCGCGACCGGCGCTGGGACCGGACAAAGAAGGCCTACGACGCGATCGTCCACGCTGACGGGCCACGGGCGGAATCCGCGGTCGCTGCCGTGCGCGCTTCCTACGAACAGGGGGTGACCGACGAATTCGTCGAGCCGACCGTGATCGGCGACTATGACGGCGCCGCCGAGGACGAGCCAATGCTCTTCATCAACTTCCGTCCCGACCGTGCCCGCCAGCTGACCATGGCCCTCGGCGATCCTGACTTTGCCGAATTCGATCGCGCGGGGCGCGCCCGCATTCGCCGGTGACGACGATGACCGAGTACCACCATGGCTGGCCCTACCCTGTCGCCTTCCCTCCCGAGGTGCCCGAGACGACCCTCGCCAAGGTGCTCGCGGAGCACGGCGCAGCGCCAGCTCCACGTCGCCGAGACGGAGAAGTATGCGCACGTCACCTACTTCTTCAACGGCGGACGGGAGGAGGAGTGGGACCGGGGAGGAGCGCTATCTCGCCGACTCACCCCGGGACGTCCCCACCTACGACCACAAGCCCGAGATGAGCGCCGCCGCCGCCGCCCGGCTGTTCACCGAGCACTGGCGGGCCGACGGCTACCGGTTCGGGCTCATCAACTTCGCCAACCCGGACATGGTCGGGCACACCGGCGTGATCCCAGCCGCGGTCGCGGCGGTGGAGGAGACCGACCGGCGGCTGGGGGAGGTGGTCGGCGCCGTGCACGAGTCGGGGGGCGCCTGCATCGTCACCGCCGACCATGGCAACGCGAGCAGATGCTGGAGCCGGACGGCTCGCCGAACACCGCCCACTCGACCAACCCCGTGCCGCTGATCGTCACCGTCACCGGTCGCGAGCTGCGCGACGGGGGCATCCTCGCCGACGTCGCCCCGACCGTGCTCGACCTGCTCGACATCCCCCAGCCCGAGGCGATGACCGGCCGCTCGCTGCTTACCTAGCCAGGCACAGGACGAGCACGAGGAGAAGGGCGAGGGCTTCCACCGCGTGGAGCGTTCTCGGCCGATTCTCTCGGGCGCTCAACCTGCCGGACGGCGTCGACCCCGACGAGGTTGAGGCCAAGTTCGACAACGGCGTGCTCGAGGTGCGCATCCCGAAGCCCGAGGAGACGCAGCCGACCCGAGTTCAGATCGGGAAGGGCAGCGTCGAGGGGTCCGGGAAGCAGAAGTAGGAACTCCGCACCCTAGGCTTGCCGGGTGAGGAACGACCCGGCGAGGCTCCGATTCCAGATCGAGGCCCGTGACGGCTCCGCCCGCACGGGCCTCTTGCATACCGGGCACGGCGCGGTCCGCACGCCCGCCTTCATCCCGCTGGCCACCAAGGGCGAGCGTCCGCGGCCTCTCCTCGGCCGAGGTCGCCGACCTCGGCTACGAGCTGGTGCTCGGCAACACCTTCCACCTGCACCTGGCGCCCGGCGAGGAGCTGATCGCCGGCCAGGGCGGCCTGCACGCGCTTCATGGGCTGGCGAGCGCGCGCTGATCACCGACTCCGGCGGTTTTCAGGTGTTCTCGCTCGCCCATGGCGGGGTCGCCGACGAGATCAAGGGCCGCCGCGGCGACACCGCGGGCGGGGCGCAAGGTCGAGATCTCCGAGCGGGGAGTCGCGTTCCAGTCGCTCCTCGACGGCTCCGACCGCTTCCTCGGCCCGGAGGAGTCGATGGCGATCCAGGCGGCGCTCGGCTCGGACATCGCGCTCGCCTTCGACGAGTGCACGCCCTTCCACGCCGACCGCGACTACACGGCCCGCTCGACCGAGCGCACCCACCGCTGGCTCGACCGCTGCCTCGACTGGCACGAGGCGGAGCGGGCCTGAGCGACCAGGCCGTCTTCGGGATCGTCCAGGGCGGCGTCCACGAGGACCTGCGCCGCCAGTCGGCCGAGCGCGGTCTCCGCGGCGGCGATCGACGGAGTCGCGATCGGCGGCACCCTCGGCCGCGACAAGGAGGAGATGCGCGGCGTGCTCGGCTTCGACGGTGCCCCAGCTACCCGCCGAGGCTCCGCTCCACCTGCTGGGGATCGGCGAGGTCGACGACCTGCTCGCCGGCATCGCCCTCGGCATCGACCTCTTCGACTGCGCGGTCCCCACGCGGCTCGCCCGCCACGGCGTCGCCCTGGCGCCCGAGCCCGAGGGCCGCTTCCGCATCGACCTCGCCAAGGCCCGCTTACGCGGAGGACGACAGCCCCGATCGCGACGGGCTGCCCGTGCGAGGCCTGCCGCCGCCACAGCCGCGCCTACCTGCACTACCTCGCGCGGGCGAAGGAGCTGACCGGCGCCCGCCTGCTCACCCTGCACAACCTCACCTACATGGAGCAGCTCACCGAGGGCGCCCGAGAAGGCGATCGAGGCGGGCGGCTACGCCTCGTACTCCGACACCGTCCTCGGCGGCGCCGCCCCCTGGTCGGTGTGAGGGCGCTCCGCAGGCGAAGCCGAGGAGCGACCCGGTCGCTGACGGTTAGTTACTCCGCGTGTTGTCCTCGATCACGTTTCGGAGCGTGTCGATCTGGTCGTGGACGTTGTCCTTGACCGCCTGCTCGACGTTGATTCCCGCCGCCGTTGGTCCCCGGTTGCGACGACCACGCCGCGGCGACCGCGGCGGCGAGCAGCAGGAGCGCGATCAGCAGCAGCGAGGTTGCGGGCGACGCCGCTGATTCGCCCGGCGGCGGGCGTTGCTGGGGCGACGGGGCTCGGCTGGCGCCGCGGCGGAGCCGGGCGCCGCTGGCGGCGGGTCTGGGTGCGCGGCATGTGCCGGGTGGCGGCGGTCGGTTATCGCCGCGCCATCACCCGGGTGGCACCGGTGGCGTCGGCGACTCGCCGCCGAGGCCTCGTCGCAGGGCGTCGGCGAGCTCGCCGGCGGCCGCGAAGCGGTTGGCGGGGTCGGACTCGAGCGCGACCAGCACGGCGTCGCCGACCGCCTCCGGGACATCGTCGCTGTAGGAGGAGGGGTGGAGCGGCTGCTCGGACTGCTGGCGCACCGCCAGCTCGGCGAGCGAGGCGCCCTCGTAGGGGAGGCGGCCGCAGAGGAACTGGTAGAGAACGACGCCGAGCGAGTAGACGTCGGAGGCGGGGGTCGCCTCCTCGCCGCGGGCCTGCTCGGGCGCCAGATAGGCGGCGGTCCCGACCACCGAGCCGACCTGGGTGATTCGCGTCTGCTCGCTGGCGCGGGCGATCCCGAAGTCGGCGAGCTTCACGGTCATGTCGCCGCCGCCGGCGGGGCCGCCGATGACCATCAGGTTGCCCGGCTTGACGTCGCGGTGGATGATCCCGTGGCGGTGGGCGTAGTCGAGCCCGGCGCAGGCCTGGACGCCGATCTCGACCGCGGTCTCCGGATCGAGCTTGCCCTCGGCCTGCAGCAGCTGCGCGCCCGACTTCCCCTTCACGTACTCCATGACGATGTAGTGACGCCCGGAATCGATGCCGGTGTCGTAGACCTGGACGATGTTCGGGTGGACGAGCTTCGCGACCGCGAGCGCCTCGCGCCGGAAGCGGGCGACGAAGCGCTCGTCGTCGGAGAGGTGCTCGGCGAGGATCTTCACCGCGACGGTGCGCTCGAGGATCGTGTCGGTGGCGCGGAAGACGCTCGACATGCCGCCCGAGCCGAGGCGGTCCTCGATCCGGTAGCGGTCTGAGATCAGCTCTCCCTTGGGGGTGCGCGGGCTCACAGGCCCCCCTGCCCGGTGCCGCCGGGGCCGACGCCGCCGGAGCCGGGGGTGGTCGGCGTGGTCTGCGTCGGAGTGGTGCGTGGTCGTCGTCGGCTCGGTGGTCGTCTCCTCGGTGGTCGGTCTCCTCGGTCGGTCGTCTCCTCCGTGGTCGTCTCCTCGGTCGTCGTCTCGCCGGTCGTGGTCGGCCGCTCGCACTGGTCCGGATCCTCGAGCAGCACCCTGAGCTGCTCGGCGCCGTTCTCGAGCGCCCGACGGAGGTCGCCGTCGACGCTGCTCGGCAGGTCCTGGATGTCCGCGATCAGGTTGTCGGCCTCGTCCGCGGCGACGAAGCAGCTCCCGACGTCGAGGTTCGCCTCGACCTCCTCGAGCTGCCCGAGCAGGGTCGCGGCGTCGTCCGGCGGGAGGTCGCCCTGGCTCTCGTCGTCACTGCCGCAACCGGCGACCGCCAGCGATGCGACGAGGGCGAGGATGGCAAATATTGGCTTCGCTCTGGGCACCGCGGCGATACTAGCTATGCCCTTTCGGGCCCTCCTTGCAGGCATTCGCACTGCGATCACTGGCCCACATAGAGCCGGTCGGCGAGGTGCTCGGGGAGGCCGGCCTCCCTGATCGCGTCGGCGGCCCGGTCGATGTCGTAGCTCACCCGGTTGTAGACGACCTTCCAGGTGTCGGTGTCGAGCTCGAGCCAGGCGGCCCGCGGATCGCCGTCTCGAGGCTGGCCGACGCTCCCCGGGTTGAGCAGCCAGCGCTTCTCGGAGACGTCGAGCTCGAGTCCGCCGTCGGCCTGGCCGCCGCCGGCGTCGCCGATCGGGCCCGGCCCCGGCCCGTCCGAGAACCAGAGGGCGACGTGCGAGTGGCCGATGAAGCTGACTCGAGCCGACTGCTCCTCCATGCACTCGCGGGCCTGGTCTACGGCGAGCACGTACTCCCAGACCGGGTCGCGAGGCGAGGCGTGGTAGAGCCCGACCTCGTGCTCCGCGTTCTCCGGCTTCAGGCTCTTGAGGAAATCGATGGTCTCCTTCTTCGAGTGATCGCGCGTCCACTGGACCGCCGCCGCCGCCGAGGCCGAGAAGACGTCCGTGTCGATCTCACCGGTGACGGCGAGGTCGTGGTTGCCGACCAGGCTCAGCTCGCAGCGCTCGGAGACGACCCGCGCGCACTCGTCGGGCTGGGCGCCGTACCCGACCACGTCCCCGAGGCACCAGCGCTTCTCGAGGCCGGCGTCATCGATCTCTTCGAGGACGGCCTCGAGCGCGGGCAGGTTGCTGTGGATGTCGGTGAGGATGGCGACGCGCATGAGGATGAGAGCAATGCCGGAGCCGCCGAAAAGAGGCCGTCTATCGTAGGCGACGGTGCGCGGCCCGTCTCCCGGACAAGCCCCTCGGTGGTTACGCCTGGGTGCCACCGCGGTCGCGGCCGTGGTTGTCGCCGAGGCGGCGGCCTGGCTGCTGCGCCCTCGCGACGTGATCGAGCCGGTGCACGCCGACGAGGGCGCCTTCTTCACCCAGGGAGAGATCGAGCGGGCACGGGACTTTCGCTCGGGCCAGCGCCTGATCTTCGTCGGCAGCCTCGCCGCCGAGGGAGTGCTGCTGGTCCTGCTGGCGACCGGTCGCCCGGCGCCGGTGAGGCGAGGGCTGGAGCGCCTCGGCGGGCGCCCCGTGCTGGGCGGAGCCGCCGCCGCGGCCGGGCTCTCGGTCGCGGTCGCCGTCGTCACCCTGCCCTTCAGCGTCGCCGCCCACGAGCGCTCGGTCGACGTCGGCCTCTCGACCCAGGGGATCGGCGACTGGGCGGTCGACTGGCTGAAGGCGGCCGGGATCGGGGCGCTGCTCGCGGGCGCCGTCGGAACCGCCGCCCTCGCCCTGATCCGGCGCTACGGCGGGCGCTGGTGGATCCCCGGGTCGGTCGCGGTGGTCGCGGCCGCCGCCGTCTTCACCTGGCTCGCTCCGGTGCTCCTCGAGCCGGTGTTCAACAAGTTCGAGAAGCTCGAGCCGGGCAAGGCTCGCAACGACGTGCTCGAGCTCGGCAAACGCGCCGGGATCGACATCGGCGAGGTCTACCGAGTCGACGCAAGCCGGCAGAGCACCGCGATCAACGCCTACGTCAACGGCCTCGGCCCGACCAAGCGGGTGGTCCTTTACGACACCCTGCTCAACGACCTCGACCGCAGCGAGCGCCGCTCGGTGATCGCCCACGAGCTCGGGCACGTCCACGGGCACGACATCCAGCGGGGCCTGCTCTTCCTCGCGATCGTCACGCCCCTGAGCCTGATCACCGCCTTCGGGATCGCCGGGGCGATCGCCCGCCGCGGCGGCGGAGAGCCCGGCCGCCCCTCCTTCCTGCCCGCGTTCGCGATCGGGATCGCCGTCGTCAGCTTCGTCATCGGGATCGCCGGCAACCAGCTCTCGCGGCGGGTCGAGGCGAGGGCGGACACCTTCGCCCTGCAGCTGACCGACGATCCGAAGGGGCTGATCGAGCTCCAGGAGGAGCTCGCGCGGCGCAACGTCTCGGATCCGGATCCCCCAGACGTGCGTCAGCTTCCTGCTCGGAACCCATCCGACGGCGATGCAACGGATCGGCGAGGCGCTCGCCTGGGAGCAGGGCAAGCGTCCTTGAAGACCTTCCTGATCGTGGTCGGCAAGGTGAAGGAACCCTTCATCGCGGCCGACGCCCACTACCGGAAGCTGCTCCAGCGCCATCAGCCGGTCGAGGTGATCGAGGTTCGCGACGAGGTCAACCTGGCGGGGCGGGTGCCGAAACGCTCCCACGTCGTCGCGATGGATCGGGGTGGTCGGTCGCTCAGCTCCCGAGAGTGGAGCAGCTGGCTCTCGGAGCGGCGGATCGACGCGCTCGATCTCTGTTTCCTGATCGGCGGGCCACGGGGGCTGGGGCCGGACGCGCTGGCGCTCGCCGACGAGCGGATCGCCCTCGGGCCCCAGACGATCGCGCACCAGCTCGCTCGCGTGGTGCTCCTCGAGCAGCTCTTCCGGGCGACCAAGATCCTCGCCGGTGAGCAGTACCACCATTAGTCGCAGCGGCTGCGACCCCTTGGACTTTGAGAACCTCCTCGCGTGGCGTCGCTTGCCCAATGGCGCACCTGGTGGATCAAGCGCCGCTGGTACGAGCGCAACCGCCGCCCGCTGCGCCGCTGGCGGATCAACCGCCACATCGCCGAGGCGGGCGCCTTCATCCGCTATCCGGTTGAGGGGGAGGTGCTCGAGGCCCTCGACTCCGGCAGGCTCGAGATCGGCAGGGACACCCTGCTCGAGCCCGGCTGCTGGCTGACGCTCTCCCCGCAGGCGCGGATCACGATTGGTTCGGGCTGCTTTCTCAACCGCAACACGATGCTGGCGGCAGTGGAGCTGATCGAGATCGGCGACCACGTGATGTTCGCCAACAACTGCTTCGTCGGCGACGCCGACCACCGCTACGACGATCCCAGCAAGCCGGTCACCTGGCAGGGCTTCGAGCCCAAGGGCCCGGTCCGGATCGGCTCGAACTGCTGGTTCGGTGTCGGCTGCGTCGTCACCGGTGGGGTGGAGATCGGCGAGCGCTCCGTGATCGGGGCCAACTCGGTCATCACCCGCGACCTGCCGGCTGGGGTGATCGCGGCCGGCGCCCCGGCGAAAGTGATCCGCGAGATCGAGTTCCAGGGCGGCTGGCGGCCGGCGGCCACGCAGTGATCGACCACTAGGGTTCGATCGCGATGAGCGACCCGGTAGCCGATCTTCGCGCGGCCGTGGACGCGGCGGCAAGCGCTCTCAGCGCCGGCGCCGAGGACGGCGCCTCGGCTCCGGTGCTCGAGCGCCCGCCGAAACCGGAGTTCGGCGACTACTCGACCAACGCCGCGATGCTGCTCGCGCCGACCCTCGGCGAGCAGCCACGGGGGATCGCCGAGCGGCTCGCCGAGGAGCTCCAGGGCCGGCTCGAGGCGCAACTCGAGCGGGTCGAGGTCGCCGGCCCCGGATTCCTCAACCTTTTTCTCTCGGACGACTGGTATCGAGGCGCCGCCTCGGCTCTTGCCGCCGCGGGGGAGGCGATCGGGCGCCCGGCGGGGACCGAGCCGCAGGAGTCGATCAACATCGAGTTCGTCTCGGCCAACCCGACCGGGCCGCTCACCGCCGCCAGCGGGCGCCATGCCGCCTACGGCGACGCGGTGGCGAAGGTGCTCGAGTTCGTCGGCCACCCGGTGGAGCGCGAGTACTACATCAATGACCGCGGGGGCCAGATCGAACGCTTTGCCGCCTCGATCGCCGCCCGGATGAGGGGGGAGCCGGTGCCGGAGGGCGGCTACGAAGGCGAGTACTTGAACCAGATCGCGGCCACCCTGGAGGAGGAGGGGATCGACGGCGGCGACCTCTCCTCGGTCGGCAAGCGCGGGGTCGCCCTGATGGTCGCCGCGGCGGAGGAGACCCTCAAGCGCTACGGGGTCGTCTTCGACAGCTGGACCTCGGAGCAGGCGATCTACGAATCGAAGGCGTTCGACCAGGTGCTGGCCGACCTCCGCGACTCGGGCCACGTCTACGAGCGCGAGGGCGCCACCTGGCTGCGCACTACCAGCTTCGGCGACGACAAGGACCGGGTCCTGGTCCGCTCGGAGGGGGACCCCACCTACCTGCTCTCCGACCTGGCGTATCACCGGAGCAAGCTCGAGCGCGGGGCGGACCGGATGATCGACGTCCTCGGTGCCGACCACCACGGCTACGTAGGCCGCCTCCGTGCCGGCCTGGCGGCCCTCGGCTATGACCCTGACCGGCTCGAGGCGCCGATCATGCAGCTCGTCCACGTCGTCGAGGGCGGCGAGCGCGCTCAGATGTCGAAGCGGAAGGGCGAGTTCGTCAGCCTCGACGAGCTGCTCGACGACATCGGCACCGACGCCACCCGCTTCTTCATGTTGCAGCGAAGCCACGACACCACGGTCGACCTCGACCTGGAGCTGGCCAGGCGAACCTCGAACGAGAACCCGGTCTACTACGTCCAGTACGCGCACGCCCGGATCGCCAGCATCCTCCGCAAGGCCGGCGAGGGCGCCGAGGAGCGGGCGGCCTCGGCCGACTTCCAGGCCGCCGCGTCGCCGGTCGAGCCCTCCGAGCGGGCGCTGATCAAGCGGATCTGCGAGCTACCGGACGAGGTCTCGGAGACAGCATCGCGCCGGGCGCCCCATCGCCTCTGCGCCTACGGGATGGCGATCGCCGCCGATTTTCACGCCTTCTACCGCGACTGCCAAGTGGTTGGCGCCGAGGGCGAAGGCGTCGAGGAGGCGCGACTCGGTCTCTGCCTGCTGACCAAGCGCGCGATCGCCCGCACGCTCGGGCTGCTGGGCATCTCGGCTCCGGAGCGGATGTAGCCGCAGAGCTAAACACCGCGCAGAAGGCGCCTAGCGAGGGTGGCGAGCCAGGTCGGCCTTGAGCCGCTCGGCCTCGGCCGGATCGAGTGGCTGCGCCGGGGCAACGGTCAGCCGCCTGCGCCGGCGAAGCCATACGGTCACCCCGAGCACGGCGCCCCCGAGCGCCACCAGGGGCAGTACCCAGGCGGTCAGGTCGAAGCCTGAGGAGTCGGGTGTTGCCAGGACCTCCTCGCCGTACTCGTTCACAAGGGCGTCCTTGATCTGCTGCTTGTCCTCTCCCTGCACGATCAGGCGGCGGATCAGCTCGCGTTCGCGTTCCGCCTGTGGGGAGTCCGAGAGCTGCAGGAGGGTGCCGCAGATCGGGCACATCACCTCGTCCTCGATGTCGGGCAGAGAGGCTCGCGTCTGCGCCGCGGCTGACCCGGGGGCCAGCACGGCGATCGCGACCAGAAGACCAATCGCGCCACTCCTCATGTACCCAGAGTAATCCCGCCCCGGAGGTGCTGACGGCGGTCCGGGACCAAGCTAGTTGCTTCGGATCGCCGGCAGTACCTCGTCCTCGAGGTATTTGGCGTCAACCGGCCCACGGCGGATCAGTGCGATCTCGCCCTCTGGATTGACCAGGAACGACTCCGGGAATCCTGTCATCCCATACGCGTCCCGGCGCTCGCGCCCATCCCCGTCCCTCAGTTGGGGGTAGGTGAGCCCGTACTCCCGCACGAACCCCAGCGCGTCGTCGGTGGTGTCGTCGAGGTTGATGCCCAGGACGGTGAAATCCCCTCCCTGATGCGCCCGTCCAAAGGCCTCGAGCGCGGGCGCCTCGTCCCGGCATGGGTCGCACCACGACGCCCAGAAGTTGACCAGCACCCAGCCGCCTCGGTAATCCGCGAGCCGGCCCGTTCCCCCGCCGTCGAGGCTGGCGAGCTCCTTGTCGGGCGCCGGGTCGCCCACCGCGATCGCTGCCTCCCCTTTGCTCAGCAGGCCAAACCCCAGCAGGCCGATCACGGCCAGCACCGCCATCACGGCAACGAAGGTCTTCGCGCTCATACGCGCAAGCGTAGAGAGCGCGCTCCGAACCTAGAATGTGCGGGCAGCGCGGACGTAGCTCACCTGGTAGAGCGCGAGCTTCCCAAGCTCGAGGTAGCGGGTTCGAGACCCGTCGTCCGCTTCTTGAGCCTGATCGGCGGCATCGGAAGGCGGGCCCTCCGGCGAAGCCGCTGGTTCGCGCGACGGCTGTGGCTGATCGCCGCCGCCGAGGTGGCCCTGACCACGCGGCGGCACTGGAAGCGGCTCGATCCCGACGAGCGGGCGCGGTTCGTCGAGCTGCTCCGGAAGTCGAAGGGGCGGCCCTCGAAGCTCAGCGAGCGAGAGGCCGACGAGCTCGGCATGCTGCTCGAGAAGCTCGGTCCCATCGAGCTGGCGGGGAGCGTCGCGACGATCGTGATCCCGTTCCGCCCGGTGGGCCGAACGATCGAGTTCGCCCTCCGGCGGCGCACCGGGAAGAGGGCTGACTCGTCGCGGTCGAAGTAACCCAGCCAGCCTCGCTTCCGTCCCGGCTCCGTCGCCGCTAGCCAGTCGTCGCCGCTAGCCCTGCAGCTTCGAGTTGATCTCGCCGATCGTCGAGTCGATTTCGATCCCGATCCTGTTCGCCTCGGTGAGGAACTGCGCGACCACGCCGGCGATCGCCGCGGCGCCACCGCTCCTGATCTCCTCGGCGTCGCCGGTCGCCTCGTCTTCGAGCGCCCGCAGGTTCTGGACGATCTCGTCCTGGAGGTCGGCGACGTCCTCGGGCGCGGTGATTTCCTCCAGGTCCGTTGTCGCGGTCCCGAGCTTCGCCGCGAACTCCTCGAACACCGCCGCCGCCTGATCGGGCGAGTTTGCTGTAGCGCCGCTGCCGACCTCGGTGAGGCCGCTTTGCAGGGTGGAGGTGACCTTGTTGACCTCGTCGACGTAGTCGTTCTTCTCGGCGGTGTCGCCGCAGGCGACGAGGCCGAGGGAGGCAGCGGCGACCAGCGCGAGGCAGGCGATCCCGGATCGTGGCAAGGCTCCTCCTGGTCGGGTGGACGAGGCCGGCGCATCGTATGCCAGCGGGTGCGTAGGGAGGCTGGGGGTCCGGACCTGAGTCCCACGTTGCGATAATTCGCCCGCTGTGGATCCCGCCCGGAAGCGAAAGATCCGCCTGATCGTCGCGCTCTCCGCGGCCGTCCTGCTGGCGGCCGGGCTCGTCTACACGTCCTTCAGCGCCTCGACCGAGGCCAAGCAGCCGTCCGATCTGCTCTCGTCGAATGCGAGCGGCACCTACGACCTCACCGGGAAGGTGGTGCCGGGGTCCATCGTTCGCACCGAGGGCGATCTGCGTTTCAGGATCGCTGACCGCGACGGCTCCGAGAGCCTGCCGGTGACCTACACCGGCACCGTTCCCGATCCGTTCCGCGACGGCCGCGAAGTGATAGTCACCGGCAAGCTCGATGACGGGACCTTCGTCGCCGAGCACGACAGCCTGATCACCAAGTGCCCGTCGAAGTTCAGCGATGAGGCCGAGCAGGATCCCGAGCACGTCGTGATCCAGTGACCACCCTGGGCTCGGCGACGATCGCCGCCTCGCTGCTGGTGGCGCTCTACGCGGCGGGGGCGGCGCTCTACGGCGCGAGGACCGGCGATCGCCGCTGGGTCACCTCGTCGCGCCGCGCGGTCTATGCCCTGGCGGCGCTGCTGACCACCTCGGTCCTCGTGCTCGAGTCGGCCTTCCTCAGCGACGACTTCGGCTTCGAGGTGGTCGCCAACCATTCCTCGACCACCACCCCCACCTTCTACAAGCTGACCGCGATGTGGTCGAGCCAGGAGGGCTCGCTGTTGCTCTGGGCCTGGGTCCTCTCCCTCGCCTCGAGCGGGGTGCTCTACCTGACCCGGCGCCGCCACCGCGAGCTCGCCCCCTACGCAACCGCGGTTCTGATGGGGCTGGGCGCCTTCTTCATCGGGCTGATGATCTTCGCCGCCCAGCCGTTCGCCGCGCTCAGCCCCGCCCCCGCCGAGGGCGCCGGGCTGACCCCGCTGCTCCGCAACCCCTATATGGCGATCCACCCACCGATGCTCTACACGGGCTACGTCCTCTGGTCGATCCCGTTCGCCTTCTGCATCGCGGCGCTCTACACCCGCCGCCTCGACGCGAGCTGGATCCGCTCGACCCGGCGCTTCGCCCTCACCGCCTGGACCTTCCTCGGCCTCGGGCTGTTGCTCGGCTCGCGCTGGTCCTTCGAGGAGCTCGGCTGGGGCGGCTACTGGGGCTGGGACCCGGTCGAGAACGCGGCGCTGATGCCGTTCCTGGTCGGCACCGCCTTCATCCACTCGATCATGGTCCAGGAGAAGCGGGGAATGCTGAAGGTCTGGAACGTCAGCCTGATCGCGGCGACCTTCTGCCTCTCGCTGCTCGGCACATTCCTGGTCCGCTCGGGGATCCTCCAGTCGATCCACGCCTTCGGCGCCTCCACGGTCGGTGGGCCGCTGCTCGTCCTGATCGGATGCGTCGCGATCGGATCCACCGTCCTGATCGTCAGCCGGCTGCCCGACCTTCGCCCCGAGCGCCACTTCGACTCGCTGCTCTCCCGCGAGGCGATCTTCCTGGTCAACAACCTGCTCCTGGTCGGGCTCGCGGCGGTGATCTTCTGGGGCACCTTCTTCCCCCTGATCGCCGAGGCCTTCACCGGCACCCGTTCCTCGCTCGGAGCTCCCTGGTTCGACCGCTACGTCACCCCGCTCGGGGTGGCGCTCGTCCTCTTCACCGGGATCGGGCCGCTCCTCGCCTGGGGCCGGCTCAGCCGTGGGACGGCCCGGCGCCTCCTGCTCTGGCCAAGCCTGGCCGCCGCCGCGACCGCGGTGGTGCTGGGGGTGGCGAGCGATGCCGGCGGCCACCCCTGGGCGCTCTTCCTCTTCTCCTTCGCCGCCTTCACCCTGGTGG
Source organism: uncultured Solirubrobacterales bacterium (assembly GCA_963780305.1). Classification (GTDB taxonomy): domain Bacteria; phylum Actinomycetota; class Thermoleophilia; order Solirubrobacterales; family 70-9; genus CAVVYV01. Next base: position 94,816 of record CAWABN010000008.1, on the reverse strand, counting down.
CGCTCGGGCAGGAGTTCTGGCGGGCGGGCTCGGCGCGGCGAACGCTCACCGGAGAGCCGCTCGTTCGGGCGCTGCCGCAGGCGCTCGCCCGCAACCGCCGCCGCTACGGCGGCTACGTCGTTCACATCGGGATCGCCGTCGTCCTCGTCGGGATCGCCGCCTCCTCGAGCTTCCAGACCAACCGCGACCTCCGTCTCCAGGTGGGCGACTCGGCGACGGTCGGCGACTACACCGTCACCTACAAGGACATCAGCGCCGACCCCGAGAACGAGCGGATCGCCTTCAGCGCCCTCCTCGACGTCGACAAGGACGGCAAGGACTTCGCCACCCTCGCGCCCGCCCGAAACTACTACCCGACCCAGGACCCCTCGGCGGGGGCCCTCGGCCGCTACTTCGAGGGGGAGTCCACCAGCGAGGTCGGCCTCCGCTCCGGCGCCGGCCAGGACTTCTGGACCGCCTTCCAGCCCGATCTCTCGGTGCTCGATCCCCAGATCGCGCTCGGCAACCGTCAGCTCGCCTCCGCCGGGCCGAATGCGCAGGGGATCGCGATCCTCGCCCTCGCGGAGTCCTACGCTCAGGATCCGCCGCCGGCCACCTTCCGGGTGATCGTCGACCCGCTGGTGAGCTGGATCTGGATCGGCGCCCTGATCGCTCTCGGCGGCGCCGTCTTCGCCGGCTGGCCCTCGGTGGAGGCGCGGCGGCGGGCCGAGGCCGCGTACGCGGCGCGGGTCGGGCGCGAGCTGAAGCGAGCCTAGGCTTCATTCGCCATGGAGCTCCTGCTGGGCGCCGCGATCGTCCTCCTGCTCGTACTCGTGCCCGTCTTCGTGGGCTGGCCGGTCTTCCGGCGTGAGCAGGGGCGAGGGGAGGAGGTGGATCGGGCGGACGCCGAGCTCGCCGAGCTCGAGGCGCGGAAGGACGCGAAGTACCGCGAGATCCGCGACGCCGAGGCCGACCGGGCGTCGGGCAAGCTCACGGACGAGGACTTCCAGCGGCTCGACCGGGAGCTCCGCCGCGAGGCGATCGAGATCCTGAAGCGAATCGACCGGTTGCGCGAGCCCGCCGGTCCATCCGTCTAGACTTCGCGCCCATGGAATCCCTGCTTGGTGTCGTTCAGGTCGCGATCTGCGTGATCCTGATCTTCCTGATCCTCCTTCATTCGGGGAAGGACACGGGGCTCTCAGGCGCCTTCGGAATCGGAGGAGGCGGCAGCGCGTTCGGGGGAGGGTCGCTCGTAGAGCGGAACCTGACCCGGTGGACCATCTTCTTCTCCGTGCTCTGGGCGCTCAACGCGATCGTCCTCCTGAAGATCTGAGCCGAGCGCCCAAGCTCGCTGCGCTCGCGCTGCTCTCGGTCGCACTGCTGCTCGCCGGCTGCGGCGGAGGGGACGACGGCGAGGGCGCTTCCACGGGGCTGCCCCCGGCCGGGGGCGGGGGCACCCTCGTCTACGCCGTTCCGGCGCTGCCGGCGACCCTCGATCCGCTCGCGGCGAGCGACCGCACCGCGCAGACGATCGCCCGCCAGGTCTACGAGCCGTTGGTCGCTCGCCTCACCGGTCCCTACGGCGCCACCACCGTCCGGCCGGGTCTCGCGCTCTCGGCCGAGCCCTCGCCGGACCGCTCGGTCTGGATCCTCACCCTGCGCCGGGACGTCCGCTTCCAGGACGGGACGCCGTTCAACGCCACCGCGGTGCTCGCCAACTCGCGCCGCTGGACCACCCTGCCGAAGGGGCGCGCACTGCTCCCGGGCCTCTTTGCCGTTGACGCCCCCCGCCCGGACCAGGTGCGCTTCCTCCTAGATGGGCCCGACCCGGATCTCCTCAGCCGGCTCGCCTCGCCGCGGCTGGGAATCGTCTCGCCGGCGGGGCTGGAGCCGCAGGGGGGAGCAAATTCGCGGCTTCGCACCACCGAGGAGTCCGGCACCGGGCCTTTCGAGCTCGGCGCCGTCTCCGACACGCGGATCGAGCTCTCCCGCAGCGCCAGCTGGTGGGGGAGCTCGGTGGGGCTTGGGCCGGCGCTTGACGGCGCCGCCTTCCTCGCCGAGCCAGATGAGGACCGGCGGCTGGCGCTGCTCGACGGCGGCGCGATCGAGGTCGCCGATCCGCTCGGTCCCCCGGGGCTCGCGACGGTTGCCGAGGACCCGCTGCTCTCCGCGATCGGCGGGCCCACACTCGGGATCGGGCTCGAGGACTCGGTCCGGGGAATCGACTCAGCCCGAGCCGTTCCCCTCCTCTCCCGGGTCTGGCTTACCGACATCGGCGCCTAAGAGCTCCGAGGGTCCGAGCGCCTCGAGCTCGCCGGTATCCACGGGGAGCGAGGCGTCCTCGAGCACCGCGATCGCCGCGTTGCGGCCGTTGAGAGCGATCACCGACCCCGCCGGGTGGGTCGCGGCACCACAGAGGTAGAGTCCCTCGACCGGCGTCCGGTGGTCGAGCCGCCGGTCCCACATCTGCTCAGGCAGAGCCTCCCCCTGGAAGATGTTGCCACCGCTGAGCCCGATCCTCGCCTCGATGTCGGGCGACCCGAGCACCTCGAGCTCGACCACGCATTCGCGCACGTCTGGCGCGTAGACCTCGATCAGGTCGAGCACCCGATCGCCGATTTCGGCCCGCCGGCTCTCCCAGTCGCCCTCGGCGAGCTCGTAAGGCGCGTACTGGGCGAAGGCGCTCATCGTGTGGGCGCCGGGCGGCGCCACGGTCGGGTCGTAAGCGCTCTGGAAATAGAGCTCCGCGAACTCGACCCGGGGCTCGCCCCGCCCGCAGGCCTCGAACGCGGCCTGGGTGGCGTCGAGGCCGCGGGTGACGGTGACCATCGCCCGGTGGGGCTCGACTGACCCCGTCGCCGTGAAGGTCGGCAGCCGGCTGAGCGCCGCGTTCAGCTTCACCACCGGCGAGCGCACCTTCCACTCCTCGAGCCGCTCGCGGTAGTCGTCCGGAAGCGCCTCGGAGTCGAGCATCCCGAGGACCCGCTTGGGATCGGCGTTGGAGACCACCGCCCGCGCCCGGATCAGCTCGCCACTCTCGAGCTCGACTCCCTCGCCGGGAACGATTCGGGTCACCGGCACCCCGGTGGCGAGCTGCGCGCCGGCCTCGCGGGCAGCCTCCGCGATCGCGAACGAGATCCGGCCCATGCCGCCCTCGACGTAGCCCCAGACCGGTCCCTGGCCCAGCAGGTCACCCTGGGCGTGCATCAGGTGGACGGAAGCGGTGCCCAGGTCGCGGGGCCCCGCCCAGGCGCCGATGATCCCCTGGCCGAAGAGGGCGTGGACGAGCCGCTCGTCCTCCACATAGCGGCCGAGGGTCTCCGCGATCGACTCCTCGAACACGATCGAGATCAGCTCCTCGTCGCCGAGGATCTCCTCGATTCGCTCGCGGCTGGGTGAGGAGCCGAGCCAGGTGTCGCCGGCGGCGCCCTCGCGAAGCAGGCTGCGGATCCGGTCGAAGGTCTCCTCGTAGGCGAGGGCGCCCCGGACGTCGGCCTCGGAGAAGCCGTTCTCCCGCATATGCGCGGCGGTGCGCTCGTCGTCGAGGAACTGGCCGAAGGAGGAGCCGTCGGGGAACGGGCACCAGAGATTCGGGTCGGCGGCGAAGACTCGGTAGCCGTGGGCCCTCAGATCGAGCTCGCGGACGACCAGCTCATCGAGGAGGCCGACCACGTAGGCGCAAGGACTGACCAGGTAGCGCTCGTCCTCAAAGGGCTGTTCCAGGGTGCAGGCCCCGCCGAGCCGGTCGCGGCGCTCCAAAACGAGCACCGATCGACCGGCTCTGGCGAGGTAAGCGGCGGTGGTTAGGCCGTTGTGCCCACCACCGACGACGACAGCGTCCCAATCGCGCCCCGCCAGCTCCGCGATCGGTGCCGGCAAGCCGACCCGTCCGAGCGCCGCGGTGACGCCGTCGGTGTCGCTGCCGGCCATGCCCGCAGCGTACCTTCGGTCAGATCAGTAGCCAAAGCCACCGCCCGAGCTCGTCGAGGTGCCGCCCGAGCTCGTCGTGGTGCGGCCCCCGGGCTCGGTCTCAGCAACGAGCTGGTCGATTTCGGCGATGTACTTGGCCCATTTGTGAAAACCACGATGCCACTGTCCCGCAGATAGCGATCGCCTGGCTGCTGCACCCCTCACCTTTGATGCTTCCGATTCCCGGCACCACAAGCCTCACGCACGTGGAGGAGAATCTTGATGCTGCGGCGATCGACCTGACGGCCGAGGAAGTGAAGGCCATCACCCAGCTCGTTCCCGAGGACGCGGAGATCCCGAAGCAGGCCTGACATTGCGACGCGGCCGGCCCAACTGATTCGGGTGCCGACTGAGGCCGCAACGCAAAGAAGCGGCTGATTTCCAGCCGCTTCCTCGATGCGCCTGAGAGGAGTCGAACCTCCACGGCCCGTTAGGGCCACAAGGCCCTCAACCTTGCGCGTCTACCAGTTCCGCCACAGGCGCCTACGGGCGTGATTCTAGTGGCAGCCTGAAATTCTCCGCCCGGGCCGGCGAGCGGCTTGAAACCGTCCGCCGGGCGCGCTACTCTCACGAACATGTGTTCGCCCAACAGCCAACAGCAGCGGGACTGAGAGCCGACCGGGAGGAATGGGCATGGACCTGACCAAGCGCCAGCGGGAGATCTTCGACTACATCAGCCGCTACCTGACCCGGCACGGCTACCCGCCGACCGTCCGCGAGATTGGCAAGGCGGTCGGACTGCATTCATCCTCGACCGTCCACGCGCACCTGGCGAAGCTGGAGAGCCTCGGGGTGCTGAAGCGCGACCCCTCCAAGCCCCGTGCCCTCGAGGTGCTGGTCGAGCGCGCGAAGCGGGCGATCAAGCCCTCGGGCCTGCCGCTGGTCGGCCAGGTCGCGGCCGGCGAGCCACTGCTGGCGGAGGAGAACATCGAGGACTACATGCAGATCCCCTCCGCGATCGGCGACGAGGACGGGGACTACATCCTCCGGGTCCGCGGCGAGAGCATGAAGGACGCCGGCATCCTCGAGGGCGACTTCGTCGTTGTCCGACCCTCGGACACGGCGCGCAACGGTGAGATCGTCGTCGCTCTGCTCGGCGAGGAGGCGACGGTGAAGCGCTACTTCAAGGAGAAGGACCACGTCCGGCTGCAGCCGGAGAACAAGAGCATGAAGCCGCTTCGCAGCCGCGACGTCCGGATTCTCGGTCAGGTCGTCGGCGTCTTCCGGAGGGTCTCGTGAGCGTCGCTTAGCGACCGAGACCGCGGCCGTCGTGAAGCGGCCGCAGGAGCAGGGCAGCGCGCAGAGATTGTTCGAGCCGTCGGAGGTGACGCTCGAGGACGTCGTCCTCGGCGCCTGGGAGGCCTTGCGTTCCGACGGCCGCGCGGACTGCCCGGTCTGCAGTGGAGAGCTCGAGTCGACGGGTTGCAAGACCTGCGGCTCCGAGCTCTCCTAGCTGCAGCGTCTCTCGAACGAATCCGTTCGCAGTAGCCGCGATCAGCGGACTACCATGGGTCTGCGAGCTAGGCAGTCGCGGAGGTGTATGCCTTCGAGGAAAGTCCGGACACCAAAGGGCGAGGGCGGTGGGTAACGCCCACCCGGGGAAACCCGCGGGAAAGTGCCACAGAGAGCAGACGGCCGATGGCGCGGCCACACGTGAGTCGCGCACAGGCAAAGGTGAAAGGGTGCGGTAAGAGCGCACCGGCGCCGCGGTGACGCAGGCGCGCAAGGCAAACCCCGCCCGGTGCAAGGCCAAGCAGGACCGTCGACCCGGCCCGGCGAGGTCCAGGTGGGCCGCATAGATAGATGGCTGCCCCCGACAGGATCCGGCTTACAGGCTCGCTAAGGAGAGGCCCCCGCAAGGGGGCCTCTCTATTCCGCGGTGGGGTGAAGGTCATGTAGTAGGGGTGGGTGGCCGGGTGAAGATGGTCGTCTCGCAGGCCTCCGGCCACCCGTCCTTGACGCCGCTGAACCGGCGCCGCGCCAGCCGGCCGAGCAGCTCGTAGGCCTCGGCGTAGCCGGGACGGTCGGAGTCATCGAGCAGCAGGTGGCCGCCGGGCCGCACCTTCTCGCGGGCGGCGCGAAGCGCTCGATACGGCTCACCTCGGGCGACTCGAGGAAGTCGACCACCACCAGGTCGAAGGCCTCGTCGAGTCCCACGATCCGCCCTCGGAAATTCCTCGACCGCCATCAACCTCAGGTCGACCGCCGAGCCCTTCCTCGGCGAAGCCGCCCCTCGTCTGCCGCTGCCAGGCGGCGTTGTCCTCGAAGCTGAGCATCGATGCCGGCCCGCCGCGCGAACCACGGCGTCGAGCGGCCCGAGCCCAGCTCGAGGATCGACCAGCCGCGGCGGATCCGGCGGCGCAGCCAGCCGACGCCGCCGGCACGATCCAGGGCCGCTCCGGGGTCGCGCCTCGGCGCGCCAGCCAGCCAGGCCGCCGGATAGCGAAGCCAGGCCCGCAGAGCCCATCGGCCCGCGCGCCGTGTGGAAGCGGCCGGCCCGGCTGCCCGGATCGTGCGGGCCCCGCGGAGGCGGCGCTCATCGAGCTCCTTCGGGCTGGCCATTCGAGGCCCCTGGCCGGCCTCGACCTTCTGCTTGAAGCGGGCCTGGCGGCGCGGCGTCGCGCATCAGCAGCGGGGTGAGCCGGACCGCGAGATCGGGGATGGCGTCGAAGAAGCGGACGAACGCGCCGCGCCAGCGCGGGATCGCGATCAGCGGCCGGGGGCTGTCGAGCAGGCCCTCGACCCGGTCGGCGACCTGGTCGGGCGTCAGCATCGTGCCCGAGAAGGAGGCGGCGGCGTCGGGGTCGTCGAGCTTGTCCTCGAGCATCGGGTCCAGACGCCGTCGGGGCAGACCGCCGAGACGTCGATGCCCTTGATCCCCGAGCGCCGCAGGTCGGCGAGGGTGCCGAGGGTGAAGGCGATCGCGGCGTGCTTGCTGGCCGCGTAGGCGACCTCGCCGGGGGCGGCGACCAGGCCCGCGAGGGAGACCACGTTGATCGACGTGGCCGCGGCCGGCCGGCGCGCATCCGTTCGAGCGCGGCCAGGGTCCCGTTGAAGGTGCCGACCGCGTTCACCTCGAGCATCGCCGGTGGGCCTCGGGCTCCTGCTCGTAGACGACGCCCGGGATGAGGATGCCGGCGTTGTTGACCCAGACGTCGAGCGCGCCGGCCGCGCTCGACGACCAGCCGCGGCGGCGACGCGGCAGGCCTCGGCGTCGGTGACGTCGAGCCGCGAGCCCCAGGCGCCGGTCGCCGATCGCGCTCGGCGGCGCGCTCGGCGGCCGCGCCGTCGATGTCGGTGACCGCCACCTGGAAGCCGCGCCCGGCGAGCACGCCGGGCGATCGCCGAGCCCGAGTCCGCCGCCCGCTCCGGTGACGAGGGCTCCGGACACGGGGGGAGCATATGCGCTGCGGCATCAGTGCCTGGGCGGATCGTTTCGCGAGCAAAGGTTCGGAGCTGAACTTTCCGAAGCGAGAGTGGCGGAGGTCGTCCGGGGTCTGTTAGGGTGCCGCGCGCATTCCGCCGAGTCTCCGCCACGAAAGGGCTCGGGGAGCGGGGGACCCAGTAGTGGGGCGAATCGTGGCACTTTGCCGCGTAGCGCGATCTTTCAGCGCGAGCCCGTCAGCTAACCCCGTAAGCAACGAAAGAGGAAGGTTGAAGACTGAGCCGAAAAACCGCGCTGTTCTTGTCGGACTCGCCTGCGCCTGGCGCTGCTGGCGAGCGAGCGCCTCGATTGCTCAGGCGCAGACGGGCGGCGATCCCGGGGGCGCACGCGAGCCGACCGAGCCCGGCACCGGCTCCCAGCGGACGGCGCCGAGCTGGACCGTCTACAAGAAGGCCACCTGGTACGGCCCCGGCTTCTGGGGCAAGCCAGACCGCCTGCGGGATGGTCCTGGCGCCGACCGTGATCGGCGCCGCCCACAAGAAGCCTCCCCTGCGGCACCCAGGTCACCTTCACCTACGACGGCCGCAGGTCACCGCGCACGGTGATCGACCGCGGGCCCTACAGCAAGGGCTACGCCTGGGACCTGACCAAGAAGACCGCCAAGCGGCTCGGCTTCCTCGACGTCGGCGCCGGGCCCGTCCAGGCCACCGTCACGCCCGGCTCACTAGCTGGCAGCCCGCAAGACGGGGTTCTAGGCAGCGGCGGAGCGGAGGACCGCGGGATCCGAGCTCTCCAGCGGCAGCTCGGCCGCCGAGGAGAACAGGCTCTGGAACTCGGCCAGCGCCATCTCGGCGACCGCCTCGAGGATCTCGTCGTCGCTCCAGCCGGCCTCGCGGGCCTCCTCGACCAGGTGGTGGGGCGGGCGCTGTCGTGGTCGAGCGTCTCCTCGAGCAGGGTCAGCAGCGCCTGCTCCTTCTCGTCCGAGGACTTGAACTCGCGGGCGCGGGCGACCTCGTCGAGGCCGAGCCCCGCGGCCCGGGCGGTGCGCGCGTACTGGGTGAGGGTGTAGGCGTCGTCTCGGCGCTCGGCGACCGCCAGCCCGATCCGCTCGCGCGTGGCCTGCGGGAGGACGCCCTTATGCAGCTCGGTGCGGAGGCGGGTGTAGGCGCGCAGCGCCGCCGGGCGACTCGGCGAGCACGCCGAGGAACTTGGAGACGGCGCCGCCGGCGGTCTGGATGCTCTTGATCAGCGGCGCGCTGCCGTCCGGGGCGGTGAGCTCGTCGTGGATGTGGAAGCGGCTTACTTCGGTCTTGATTGTCATCTGGCTGACTTTCTCGGCTGTTACGCGACTTTACTTTACTTTTAGCCTGTTACTTACTGGTCGTAAGTATACAGCTTTGCGCTCGTTCTGCATTCAGATACGGGCGCGGCCGCCACGCGGATCTGCCCGCATTACGGGTGCTCATCCGCCCTCAAACAGGTGCTCCTTGCTGGAGCTCGCTCGCATCTGCGGAGCACCCTCGAATCGCCGTCGGCGATGCCCGACCCCGTGGCGGACACCCCACAACCGCCAAGGAAGTCCTCGCCTTCTGCGAGGACAACGACGTGCGCTTCGTGCGCCTCTGGTTCACCGACCTGCTCGGCCAGCTGAAGAGCTTCTCGATCAACGCTTCGGAGCTCGAGGACGCCTTCGAGGGCGGCATGGGCTTCGACGGCTCCTCGATCACGCGGCTTCAACCCGATCGAGGAGTCGGACATGATCGCGATGCCCGACCCCTCGACCTTCAGCCTGATTCCCTGGCGCCCCGAGCAGGACAAGCGGGTGGCGCGGATGTTCTGCGACGTCCGCGTTCCCGGGCGGCGACCCCTACGAGGGCGATCCGCGCTGGATCATGCGCCGGGCGCTGGAGCGGGCGAAGGAGATGGGCTTCGACGCCTACAACATCGGCCCCGAGCTCGAGTACTTCTACTTCCGCTCGGCGAAGCCCGAGGGCGGCGTCCCCGAGATCCTCGACGAGGGCGGCTACTTCGACCTGACCACGCTCGACGCCGGCTCCGACGTGCGGCGCGAGACGATCCTCGCCCTCGAGCAGCTCGGGATCCACGTCGAGTACGCCCACCACGAGGTCGGCCCCTCCCAGCACGAGGTCGACATGCGCTACAAGGACGCGCTCGCGATGTCCGACGACTGCATGACCTACCGGATCACGGTCAAGGAGTACGCGATGAAGTACGGCTGGCACGCGACCTTCATGCCGAAGCCGCTGCAGGGCGAGAACGGCTCCGGGATGCACGTCCACCAGTCGCTCTCCAAGGACGGCCGCAACGCCTTCTTCGACGCCGACGACCAGTACTTCCTCTCCGACACCGCCAAGGCGTTCATCGCCGGCCAGCTCAAGCACGCGCGCGAGATCTCGCCCCTGTTCGCCCAGTGGGTCAACTCCTACAAGCGGCTGGTGCCCGGGCTACGAGGCGCCGGTCTACCTCGCCTGGTCGCGCCGCAACCGCTCGGCCCTGATCCGGGTGCCGCTCTACCACCCCGGCAAGGAGCAGGCGACCCGCGCCGAGCTTCGCTGCCCGGACCCCGCCTGCAACCCCTACCTCTGCTTCGCCGGGATGCTCCACGCCGGGCTCGAGGGGATCGAGCACGGCTACGAGCTGCCCGAGCCGATGGAGCAGAACCTCTACCACCTGACCCCTGAGGAGCGCCAGCGCCGCGGGATCGAGCAGCTTCCCGAGACGCTCGGCGAGGCGATCGAGATCGCCGCCGAGTCCGAGCTGGTCCTGCGGGTGCTCGGCGAGCACGCCTTCAACCGCTTCATCGAGATCAAGCGCTCGGAGTGGGAGGACTACCGCGTCCAGGTCACCCCCTTCGAGATCGAGCAGTTCCTGCCAATCCTCTAGGGCGCGCGACCTTGGGCCGCCCGTGCGGCATGGAGCCTGCAGGTAGCGCGCCCGACCGATGCTTACTCGAGCGTCGAGAGCAGGTAAGCGAGGGCGAAGCCGACGACGGTCATCAGCCCGACCGCCTTCTGCGTGAGCACGCTCGCTTCGCGCTCAGCCGCGTAGGCCTCGGGGAACATGGTGTCGGCGAGCATCGTCACCACCGCGCCGCCGGCGAAGGCCTCGATCAAGCCGATGGTGTCGCCGCTCGCGTCTTCGAGCAAGCGATAGCCGGCGGCGGCTGCCAGCCCAGACACGAGCACCACCAGCGCCCAGGTGCCGAGCACACGGCGGGCGTCCACCCCCTGTTCGCCCATCCCCCGCGAGGACGAGAGCGCCTCCGGCAGGTTGGAGAGGAAGACCGCGGCGAGCACGGCGACCCCGACCGAACCACCCTCGAGCAGGCTGATCCCGATCACCGCCGACTCCGGGATGCCGTCGAGGACCGCGCCGAGGAGCAGTGCCGCCGGGGCGTCGGCGTCCTGGCGGCCGGAGGGGCGCATTCGCCCGGCGCCACCGCGACGGGCGATCGCCACGCTGCCGGCGAAGTAGGCGAGGGCCCCGAGGGCGAGCCCGAGGGCGACGGTGTCGGCTCCGCCGAGGCGAAAGGCCTCCTCGGTGAGCTCGAAGGCGACCGCGCTTACCAGGGTGCCGGCGCCGAAGCCAAGGATCAGTCCGATCGCGCGCTCCGGGACGGGGAGCACTAGCCCCGCAACCGCGCCGATCAGCAGCGAGGAGGCGCCCGAGCAGTCCCCATCCGCCGGCCTCGAGCATGCGTGGACGCTATACGAGGGCCGCTTCGAGCTCCTCTGGCTCGGTCACCGGCGCCTTGCAGGCGAAGTGCTCGCAGACGTAGGCGGCGGGCTTGCCCTCGACCGCGGCGCGGTCGCGGATCAGCTCGGGTCGGTCGCTGCCCTCCGGCCCGCCGGCGAGGACGACGTGGGGGCGGTGGGCCGCGCGCACGACCGCGGCGAGCTCGGCGAGTGGGGTAGAGGCGTCGGCGCCGTTCGCCGGCGCGACCAGCGCCACCTCGCGGACGGGGGAGAGGTGGAAGTCGAGCGCCTGGAGGCAGGTGGCCGAAGGCGTCGGGGTGCTGGACCGCCGGCCGCGCGAACAGGCGGAGGACGCGCGACGGCGTGGTCCTCGTAGGAGCGCTCGCCGGTGAGCGCGGCCAGCCGCAGCAGGCCGAGCGCGGCGGAGGAGTTGCCGGAGGGGATCGGATGGTCGCCGAGGTCCTTGCGGCGGGCGATCAGCTGCTCGTGGTCGTGCGAGGTGGTGAAGAAGCCGCCGCGCTCCTCGTCGGCGAAGCGCTCGATCATCGCGTCGGCGGTCTCGCGGGCGGCGTCGAACCAGCGCACCTCGAGGGTCGCCTCGTAGAGCCGCAGCATCGCCTCGACCAGGAAGGCGTGGTCCTCGAGGTAGGCGTTGAACCTGCCTTCGCCGTCCTTCCAGGTGCGGAGCAGGCGGCCCGAGTCGTCGCGCATCGACTCGTGGATGAAGCGGGCGCAGCCGCGGGCGGCGTCGAGGAAGTCCTCGCGCCCGAGCGCGGCGCCGGCGTCGGCGAGGGCGGAGATCATCAGCGCGTTCCAGGAGCACAGCCGCTTGTCGTCGAGTCCGGGGCGCACCCGCTGCTCGCGCCGTGCCAGCAGCGCCCGCCGGGCCTGGTCGAGCCCCGGGGGCGGCTCGGCCCGGGCGCGCATCGGCACGTGGAGGATGTTGCGGCCCTCGAAGTTGCCGGCGGCGCTCACGCCCCAGTAGCCGAGCACCCGCTCGATCGCCTCGGCCGGCATCCCTGCCTCGGCGAGGTCGTCCCGCGCCTCGGTCCTCCTCCCAGACGTAGTAGCGGCCCTCCTCGCCCTCGGAGTCGGCGTCGAGCGCCGAGTAGAAGCCGCCCTCGGTGCCGCGCATCTCACGGAGCGCCCACTCGAGCGTCTCGGAGCAGACCCGCTTCCAGCGCTCCTCGCCGATCGCCTGGTAGCCGTGCAGGTAGGCGCGCGCCAGCAGGGCGTTGTCGTAGAGCATCTTCTCGAAGTGGGGGACGAGCCAGGTGGCGTCGACCGAGTAGCGGTGCGAAGCCGCCGCCGACCTGGTCGTAGATGCCCCCGAGCATCATCGCGTCGAGGGTCCGACGGACGTGCTCGCGCTCCCCGCGCGCGAGCAGGAACTCGAGCGCGCTTGCCGGCGGGAACTTCGGCGCCCCGCCGAAGCCGCCGTTGGCCGTGTCCGCTGCCGCCAGAAGGCCGTTGACCGCACGTTCCAGCAGGGAGGGATCGAGAGGGTCATTCGACCCCTCGAGCCGTCCGACCGCGCCGAGCGACTCGCGGACCCGGTCTGAGGCCGCGCGAAGCTGCTCGCGCTGGCTGCGGTAGGCCTCGCCGGTCGCCTCCAGCACCTGGCGGAAGCTCGGCAATCCCTGGCGCGGCTCCGGCGGGAAGTAGGTGCCGCCGTAGAAGGGGACGCCCTCGGGATCGAGGAAGACGGTCAGCGGCCAGCCGCCCTGCCCGGTCATCCCCTGGACCGCCTCCATGTAGAGGTCGTCGACGTCGGGGCGCTCCTCGCGGTCGACCTTGACCGGGACGAAGTTCTCGTTCATGTAGGCGGCCGTCTCCGGGTCCTCGAACGACTCGCGCTCCATCACGTGGCACCAGTGGCAGGCGGAGTAGCCGATCGAGAGCAGGATCGGGCGGTCCTCCTCGGCGGCGCGCTCGAGCGCCTCCGGGCCCCAGGGGTACCAATCGACCGGGTTGTCCTTGTGCTGGAGGAGGTAGGGGCTGGTCTCGTCGGCGAGTCGGTTGGCCATGTCTCCAGGCTACCCCGCGGCGCCAGTCCCACTCGATATTGACATCTGCCCGCCTGAGGTATTGGATTCCGGTAGCGACCCGGAGGTACCGATGGCGAAGGACCTGACGGTGGTGATGGAGAATCGGCCGGGAAAGCTTGCCGAGCTGGGGGAGGCGACCGGTCGGGGTGGGGTCAACATCGAGGGGCTCTGCGCGATGGTCGGCGACGGGAAGGGCTTCATCCACATCCTCGTCGAGGACGCCGCCGCCGCCCGGAAGGCGCTCGAGGAGGCGGGGATCGACGTCGCCGACGAGCGCGACGCGGTGGTCGTCGACCTCCACAACAAGCCCGGCGCGATGGGAGAGATCGCGCGCGACTTGGCCGAGGCTGGGGTGAGCATCGACGTCGCCTACACGATCTTCAGCGGCGTTCGCCTGGTGATCGTCACCGAGGACACCGACAAGGCCCGCGCGGCTCTGGATCTGAACGGGGCGGCCGGCTAGCCCGAGCTGACGTCCGAGGCGAACGCCTCGAAGGCGGCGACGTAGCGGTCGATGTGCTCCTGCTCGTGGGCGATCGAGAGGGTCCACTCCTCCTCGACCCCGGGGGTCATGAAGATGCCGTGGTTCATGTGGTAGAGCCAGGCCAGGGTCGATAGCTCGCCGTCGACCTTGGTCAGGTAGTCGCGGTACTCGTAGATCGGCTCCGGGGCGAAGATCACGCAGCCCTTGGCGCCCAGGCCGATGGCGTAGGCCGGCAACTCGTACTTGTCGATCACCTCCTGGCAGCGCTTGAGCAGAGCGTCGTTCGTCGTCTCGAGCTGCTCGTAGGCGTTCCGGTCGAGGACCTCGGTCAGGGTGGCCTCGGCGGCGGCCATCACCAGCGGGTTGCCGTTGAAGGTGCCGATCTGGTGGACCTTGTCGGAGGCGACCACATCGCCGAGCTCGGCGGTCATCCCGATCGCTCCGCCGGGGTAGCCGCCGCAGATCGCTTTCGCGAGGCAGATCATGTCGGGCTGGACGCCGAAGCGCTCGGTCGCGCCCCCGTAGGCGATCGTCGCCCCGGTCTTCACCTCGTCGAAGATCAGCTTGACGCCATGCTCGTCGCAGAGCTCGCGGACCCGCTCCAGATAGCCCGGGCGCGGCGGGATGACGTTGATGTTCATCATCGCCGGCTCGATGATCAGGCCGGCAACCTTGCCCTCGAGGTCCTTCAGGACCCCTTGCAGGATCTCCGGGTCATTGAACGGCACCGGGCGGGTGAGCTCGACGAGCTCGCGGGGATAGCCGGCCCCGAAGGGCACCGGATGGGGGTGCTCACGGGGTCCGAGCTCGTCGAGGTCCGGATAGCAGGAGACCATCACCGCGTCGTGGTGGCCGTCGTAGGAGCCCTCGATCTTGATGATGTACTCGCGGTCGGTGCTGCCCCGGGCGAGGTGGATCGCCGCCATCGTCGACTCGGTGCCGGAGTTGGTGAAGCGCCACTGCGGGAGGCGAAAGCGATCGACCAGGTTCTCGGCGACCGCGATCGAGCCGTTGGTTGGGGCGGCGAAGTGCGTTCCCAGGTCGTGGCGGGCCTTCACCGCCTTGCCGACCGTCGGGTTGGCGTGCCCGATGCACATCACCCCGAAGCCGTTGTGGAAGTCGACGTACTCGCTGCCGTCGACGTCCCAGACCAGGGCGCCCTTGCCGCGCTCGATGTAGACGGGCCAAGGGTCGTTGAGCTGGAAGGAGGATGGGACGCCGCCCGGCATCACCTTGCGGGCGCGGTCGAAGTACTCCGCCGAAACCGGCGTGTGTTCGCGAAAGCGCGCCATCTGCGTCTCCGTCAGCTTGTTGATCAGCTTGCGATCAATTGCCGACTCGCCTTTTGCGGTCTCAAGCTGGGCCATCAGCTCTCCTGCGGTCGAGGACTGGCTTCGCCCCCAGCGTATCGGGGGATGAACCTGGCGCTCGCCGCGGCGCAGGCGAGCGAACAGGCGCAGGCGAGATAGAAGGCGGCGCTGTAGCCGCCCAGGGCCGCGGCCGCGCCGACCGCCGGCGAGCCCGTCAGCATGCCGAGGTCGAAGCTGGCGGTGAAAGTGCCCATCGCGGCGCCCCGGCGCTCCGGGACAACCCGGTCGACCGCAAGCAGGGAGAGTGAGGGGAAGAGCAGCGAGAAGGCGGCACCCATCGCGATCGCGCCGACGATCACCACCGGCAGCGACTCGGCGGCGCCGAGCAGCAGGAGGCCGAGGGCTTCGATGAGGGCCGCGCCGACCGCGCACCGCGCCGCTCCGACCCGGTCCGGGAGGCCGCCGGCCAGGAGGCGGGTGGCGACCACGGTGCCGGCGAACACGCTGAACACCTCGGCGCCGTGGCCGATGCCGCGCTGGTCGAGGCTGAGGACGATGAAGGCGGAGACGGCGGCGAAGCCGACCACGCTGAGGGCGAAGGTGACGCCGGGGCCGAGCGCCTCCCGGGAGATGAACGGCCCGCGCGAGCGCTCGCCGCCGACCACCGGTGCCTCCGGTAGCCGCGAGGCGATCACGGCGCCGAGCAGAGGTGCCCCGCAGGCGAACGCCCAGACCAGGTTGAAGCCGCCGGCGTCCTGAAGCAGCACCCCGATCGGCGGTCCGAGGGTGAGGCCGGTCCAGATCGCCAGGCCATAGAGGCCGATCATCCTCCCGCGGCGCTCCTCCGGGGCCATGTCGACGTTCCAGGCCGAGCCCGCGGTGAACACGGTTCCCTCGCCGGCGCCGAGGAAGAAACGTGCGACGAGCAGCCCGGGGATGCCCGCCGGGACGAAGTAGAGGGCGCCGGCGATTGCGGCGAGGAAGGCGCCACCGATCACGGTCGGCTTCCGGCCGCGGCGGTCGGCGATGTTGCCGGCGATCGGCCGGCAGACGATCCCGGTGAGCGCGAAGCCCCCGGTGACGATCCCGACCTCGAAGTCGCTGCCGCCGAGCTCGTCCTTGACGAAGTGGGGGAGCACCGGCAGCGTCGCCCCAACGGCCAGGAGGCCGAGGTTGGTGACGATGAAGAGCCCTGCAAAGGACGCCCAGGGGGAGCGCGAGGAGGACATTGAACGAGCCTAGTGCGCCGTCTTCTCCCGGAGCTCGTTGCGCTTGACCTTGCCGCTCGGGGTCTTCGGCAGCTCCTCGGCGAACTCGACTATCCGCGGGTATTTGTACGGAGCGGTCTCCTCCCTGACGTGCTCCTGAAGCTCCTTGACGAGCCCTTCGGAGGGCTCGCCGTCGCGGAGGACGACGATCGCTCGCACCACCGAACCGCGCTCCTCGTCCGGGGCGGCGACCGCCGCCGCCTCGGCCACTCTCGGGTGCGACACGAGCGCGGACTCCACCTCGAAGGGACCGATCCGGTAGCCGGCCGAGAGGATGATGTCGTCCTCGCGGCCCTCGAACCAGAGGTAGCCGTCCTCGTCCTCGCGGACGTGGTCGCCGGTCGGCCACCACTCGCCGTGGAACGGTTCCTCTCCGAGGTAGTGGCTGAAGAAGGTGGGAACGGTTCCCGGGCGGACCTCGAGCTGCCCCTTGTTCACCCGGACCTCGATCCCGGGCAGCGGGCGGCCCATCGACCCGTCGCGCTCGGGGTCGTCCTCGTCGGGACGCATGCCCGCAACCGGGCCGGTCTCGGTCTGCCCGTAGCCGTCGCCGATCGCCAGCCTCATCTCACTGCGGAACCGCCGGATCACCTCGGGGTTGAGCGGCTCCCCGGCCGAGACCAGGCGGCGGAGCGAGGCAATGCGGCGCAGCTCGGTGCGCTTGGCCAGCATCCGGTATTCGGTCGGCGCCTGGCAGAGGACGGTGACCCCCTCGCGCTCGATCAGATCGAGGCGCTCGGCCGGGTCGAAGCGGGCGTCGTGGATCAGCGCCGCCGCCCCCCGCAGCCAGGGGGCGATGAAGACGTTGCGGGTCGACTTCGACCAGCCGGGTGCCGCGGTGCACCAGGCGAGGTCCCCCTTCTCGGCACCGACCCAGTGCTCGGCCTGAAGGCGCTGGCCGGTCAGGTAGCGCTGCGGGATAGACGACCCCGCGCGGTTCGCCGGTGGTCCCCGAGGTGAAGATGATCACCGCAGGGTCCCCGGGATCGAGCTCGGCGATGTCGGCGGGGGTCTCCTGGGGGCGGTCCTCGTCGAGCGCATCGGCGACCTCGTCCACGGTCATCGCCGGCACCCCCTCGGGCAGCTCGCCGAGCAGCCGCTCCTCGCCGATGCAGAGCTTCGGGGCGGCGGCGCTCGCTCGGACCTCAAGGTCGTGCCGGCGGAGCTGCGGGTTGCAGGGGAGCGCCACCGCCCCCATCCGGAAGCAGGCGAGCATCGCCAGCACCCACTCGATCCGGCTGCCGACCAGGGTCATCACCGCGTCGCCGCGCTCGACCCCGCGCGCCGCGATCGCCCCGGAGAGGCCGGCGCTGCGGGCGATCAGTTCGCCCATGTGCCAGTCGCGGCTCTCGCCGTCGGCGCTCACCGCCACCACCGCCAGCTTCGACGCCGGGGACCGCTCCATCACGTCCTCGATGAAGTTCATCCGCCGCAGTCTGCCGAAGGGACCAGGGGATAGTCTGAGCCGTCCGGACGGACGTCCTCCGGGGTCTCGAAAGGAGCCGAGATGGCGAAGGCGGAGTTCAGCTTGGACGGTGCTGTCGGGGAGATCGTGATCTCGGACCCGCCGCTGAACCTCTTTGGCCTGGAGCTCTCGCGCGACCTCGCGAGCGCGGCCGCCGAGGCCCGCGACAGCGATGCCCGCGCGATCCTGATCCGGGCCGAGGGGGACAACTTCTCCGCCGGAGCGAACGTCGAGATGTTCCTCGAGCGCGATGAGGCGGCGGCGCGCGAGCTGATCGAGGAGTTCATGCCCGCGATCCGGAACTTCGCCGCGATCGACGTCCCCACGGTCGCCGCCGTCCAGGGCCTCTGCCTTGCCGCCGGGCTCGAGGTCGCGCTGAGCTGCGATCTGATCTGGGCCGCGGCGGGCGCTCAGCTCGGCCTGGTCGAGGGGGTGATCGGCGCCACTCCGTTCGGCGGCGGGACCCAGCGGCTGGTCGCCCGGGCGGGCGCCGGCCGGGCGGCGGAGGCGGTGCTCACCGCCCGCCCGTACCCGGCGGAGACGATGCTCGAGTGGGGCGTGGTCAACCGGGTGCTGCCGGCGGCCGACCTACTCGAGAAGACCCGAGCATTCGTCGGCCGCCTTGCCGCCGGCCCTACCCTCGCCCACGCCGCGACAAAGCGGATGATCCGGCTCGCGGTAGACGAGGGAGTCGAGACCGCGGATCGGGCCCTGCCGGAGGCCGGGGCGAAGGTGATGGCGAGCGATGACCTCCAGAGCGGCGCACGGGCCCTGATCGAGAAGGGCCCGGGGAACGCAACCTTCGAGGGCCGCTAGCGCAGAAAGATCTGCGGCAGGGTCAGCGGCCGGTGCCGAAGGGCATGAGCCACCAGTCCCCCGAGCTCTCTGTAGAAGCCGTCGCGTGGGATCGAGCGAGAGAGATCGCGCAGCCACTCGCGCGATAGCCCGAACCGGACAAGGCCGCCGGAAAAGTCGATCAGGTCGGCGCGGCGCATCACCTCGACCTCGGCTCCGCGATCCCACTGGGAGCGAAGCTCATGATGGCGCTCGACCGCGTCGGAGCACAGCCGGACTCGCTCCTCGTCCCAGCCGTGTCGCCGGGTCAGCTCCGCGGACAGCTCGGCACCCTCGGCGACGTAGACGCCCCCGGAGGTGACTGAGTCGTAAATGCCGATGTCGTGGAGAAGGGCGGCGACCAGGAGTAGTTCCCGGTCGATGTCGATCTCGCGAGCGCCGGCGAGCCGGTCGGCGATCAGGAAGTCCCGGATGCAGTGCCGCTCCATCGGCCCTCCGGACTCTCCCGCCGCTTCGCGGAGCGCGGAGAGGGCGTCGCGCTCGACGTCGCTTCGGACCAGCTCTTCGGCCGTGATCACTGTCGCTGCGCAACTCGGGTCAAGACTGCTTCCGCAGCTCGGTACCGTCGTAGAGCTTCTTGACGACCACCGCGCCCGGCGGGGCGGCTTCGATGCAGAGCTCGCAGAGGACGCACTCGTCGAGGTTCTCGGGGACGGTCTCGACCCTCCCGTTCTCGGAGCTGAAGATGTCCACCGGGCAGACCTCCTCCAGCTTCTTCGCCAGCTCGGCGTCGCCGGCGACCTCGCCGGAGACCTCGACGTCGATGAAGACTCCGTTCTGGGGCTTGGTCTCTGGCATCAGACTTTCGCTCCCAGCCGCCCCTTGACCGTTTCGGGGATCTCGTCGATTCGCTCGACCGCGGGGATCCCGGCCGCCTCCAGCCGGGCGATCTTCTGGGTCGCCGAGTCCTCGGCGCCTTCGACGATCGTGCCCGCGTGGCCAAAGCTCATCCCCTTCATCTCCTCGTCGTCCATGAACTTGCCGGCCATGAAGGCGACGATCGGCAGCCGCGAGCCGGCCTGCTCTCGCCAGTCGACCAACTCGGCCTCCATCCGGCCGCCGGGCTCGGTGTAGATCACGATCGCCTCTGTTTGCTCGTCCTCCTCGAACAGGGGCATCAGCTCGGCGTAGGTGGAGCCGATGATCGCGTCGCCGCCGATCGAGACCGCGGTGGAGACGCCGAGGCCGGCGGCGGTCAGCGAGGAGGAGATTTCGGTCGTCATCCCACCCGAGCGGGACAACACCCCGACCGGGCCGGGGGCGTAGGCCTTCGCGGCGTCCTTGGCGGGGCCGCCGATCCCGCCCATCTTGCTGACGCCGGGGGCGATGATCCCGAGGCAGTTGGGGCCGATGATCCGGGCGCCGCGGAGGCCGGCGAGCTCGACCATCTCGGCGACGTCACGGCGGGGGATCCGTTCGGTTACCACGACGATCAACCTGATTTCGTTCTCGATCGCCTCGAAGACGGCGTCCTTGGTGAAGGCGGGGGGGACGGTGACCACCGAGCCGTCGATCGGCCGGCCGTGGTTCTCGACCGCCTGGGCGACGGTGTCGAAAACCGGCACACCGTGGACCTCGCGGCCCTTCCGCCCGGGGGTGACCCCACCGACCACCTTGGAGCCGTAGTCGAGGCACTCCTTGGTCAGGTTGACCGCCTCGCGCCCGGTGATCCCCTGGACGATGAAGGTGAAGTCCTCGCTCAGGAGGATGCTCACGTTTCACCCCCCTGGACCCTCTCGACCGCCTCGCCGGCTGCTTCCCACATCGAGACGGAGCGATCCTTGAACTCGATCCCGTATTTGTTGAGGATCTTCGCCCCCTCCTCCTCCCAGGCGCCGGGAATCCGGAAAACGGCGATCGTCTCGGCCGGGTCCTTGCCCAGCTCCAGGCAGGCCTTGATCACCCCGCGGGCGACGATGTCGACCCTGGTGTTGGAGACGATCGACATCATCACCGCGATCTTCTCGACCCCGTCCTTCTTCAGGACTTCCATCGCGAGACCCTTGGACTTGGCGACCGAGGGGTTGCCGCCGATCTCCGCGTAGTTGGCGGGCTTGCCGCCCTGGCTGCGGACCGCGTCGGTGAGGGTCAGCGATCCTCCCCCGGCGCCGATCACTAGGCCGAGGTTGCCCTCGAAGCCGTGGTCCTTGCCCTGGATCACGCCGCGGTGGTCGGCCTCGTCGATCGCCTTCACGTTGCGCTCGAACTCCGAGGGCTCATAGAGCTCCCGCGGCTCGTCCAGCTCGACGCCGAGCTCGGCCAGCACCTGCTGGTGGCGCCCGACGGCCTCGTCCTCCATCTCCATGTGGGCGTCGAGGGCGACGAAGGATCCGTCTGCGAGCCGCGCCAGCGGGTTGATCTCGGCCAGGGTCATGTCGTAGTCGCGCTGGAGCTGGGCAAGGCGAGCGAGCACCGGGGTGGCGCGGGTGAGCTCCCGGCCGCTCATCCCGACGGCCGCCACCACCTCCTTGGCGCGAAAGTCGGGGATCGGCTGCAGATTGGAGAGGTGGCCGCGGCCGACGTGGTCCGGGTGCTTCTCGGCGACCTCTTCGATGTCGATCCCCCCCATATCGCTGAACAGCATCATCGGCCGCTTCGCCCGCCCGTCCCAGAGCACCGCGGCGTAGTACTCCTGCTCGACCTCGGCCTTCGGGTCGACCAGGACCCCGACCGGCATGTGGCCGCCGATTTCGAGCTCGAGGATCTGTTCGGCGTGCTCTGCGGCTTCCTCCGGAGTGTCGGCGAACTTGACCCCACCGGCCTTCATCCGTCCCCCGGTCAGCACCTGAGACTTGATCACGGTCGGGCCGCCGATCTTCTCGGCGGCCTCCCTCGCCTCGGCGACGGTCGTGCAGAAGCCGTACTCGGTCACCGGAATCCCGGCGCGCTCGACTATCCGGCGCGATTCGTACTCGTAGAAGCGCATGCGCGGCGGGGGAGGCTACCGACGGGCTTAGGCTCTTGGGCCGTGCCAGAGCCGCTCTATCCCAAGGTCGTCTGCGGCTATGAGGAGACCGAGCCCGGCGAGGACGCCCGCGTCCTCGCGGAGCGGGTGGTGGAACGCGACGGCGGCGAGCTGAACACGGTCCACGTCGAGAAGGGTTCTCCCGCCGAGGTGCTGCGGGAGCTGGCCGAGAATGGAGAGGCCGACATGATCGTCCTCGGCTCCACCCACCGGGCGGCGTTCGGGTTCGTGGCGCCTGGCAGCGTCGCCGAGCACCTGCTGAAGGGCGCCCGCTGTCGCCTGGTGATCGCGCCCAAGGGCTACGCCCGGGCGAGGGCGATGCTCGCCGCCGAGGCCACCGGGGAGCAGGCCGACGGCGTTCCGAGTGGTACTCCGTTGCCGACGGTCCGTGACGAAGCCCGGGTGGTTGCCGTCGGCTTCGACGGCGGAGCCGAGTCGCAAGCGGCTCTCCACGAGGCCGCCGTGTTGGCCGGGCGCTTCGGGACGTCGCTGCGGGTGATCGGGGTGGCGACCCCGACGCCGATGCCGGCGCCGGGCGTGGTCGGCGCTCCGCCGCCGCCAGAGGCCGGCGCAGATTTCCAGAGCCGCCTGCACGACGCCGTCGCCGAGCTCCCCGACGAGCTCCGCGCGCTCCCGATCTACGAGAAGGGCGATCCGGTTGCGAAGCTGCTCGAGCACGCGGGGGAGGGGGTGGACCTGCTGGTGCTCGGCTCGCGTGGCTACGGGCCGATGCTGAGGCTGATTGCAGGCAGCGTCTCGGTCCGGGTGATCCGACATGCGCCCTGCCCGGTCCTTATCGTCCCTCGCTCGGGCGAGCTGTGAAAACATCTCGCCCCCGGCAGGGGAAATCGTTGATCAATCAAGGAGTTGAGCCAACCCGTGAGTGAGAGCACCGTCGCCGCAGAGGCACCGACCAAGCACGGGAAGCTGGTCTCCTGGGTCGAGGGGATCGCCGAGCTGACCAAGCCGGACCAGGTGCACTGGTGCGACGGCTCCGCTGAGGAGTACGACCGGCTCTGCGTAAAGATGGTCGAGGCCGGCACCTTCGAGAAGCTCTCCGACGCCAAGCGTCCCAACTCCTACCTCGCCCGTTCCGACCCCGGCGACGTCGCCCGGGTTGAGGACCGGACCTTCATCTGCTCGCAGCGCGAGGAGGACGCCGGGCCCACAAACAACTGGCGCGAGCCCGCCGAGATGCGGGATGTGCTCGACAAGCTCTTTACCGGGTCGATGAAGGGCCGGACGATGTACGTGGTCCCGTTCTCGATGGGGCCGCTGGGCTCACCGATCTCCCACATCGGCGTCCAGCTGACCGACTCGCCCTACGTCGCGGTCTCGATGCGGATCATGACCCGGATGGGAATCTCCGCCCTCGAGGTGCTCGGCGACGACGGCGAGTTCGTCCCCTGCGTCCACTCGCTCGGCGCCCCGCTCGAGGAGGGCCAGGAGGACGTTCCCTGGCCGTGCAACGCCGACAACAAGTACATCGTCCACTACCCGGAGACCCGTGAGATCTGGTCGTTCGGCTCGGGCTACGGGGGCAACGCCCTGCTCGGCAAGAAGTGCTTCGCCCTGCGGATCGCCTCGGCGATGGCCCGCGACGAGGGCTGGCTCGCCGAGCACATGCTGATCCTGAAGCTCACCTCGCCCGAGGGCAAGGTCAAATACGTCACCGGCGCCTTCCCCTCGGCCTGCGGCAAGACCAACCTGGCGATGTTGATCCCGACGCTCCCCGACTGGACCGTGGAGACGGTCGGCGACGACATCGCCTGGATGAAGTTCGGCGAGGACGGCCGCCTGCGCGCGGTCAATCCCGAGGCCGGCTTCTTCGGGGTCGCCCCCAACACGAGCTACAAGACCAATCCCAACGCGATGGCGACGATCGAGCGCAGCACGATCTTCACCAACTGCGCGAAGACCGATGACGGCGACATCTGGTGGGAGGGGATGACCGGCGAGCCGCCGGACCACGCGATCGACTGGCGCGGGCAAGACTGGACTCCCGACTCGGATGAGCCGGCGGCACACCCGAACGCCCGCTTTACGACCCCGGCCTCACAGTGCCCCTCGATCGCCGAGGAGTGGGAGGACCCCGCGGGGGTTCCGATCGACGCCTTCCTCTTCGGCGGTCGCCGCTCGACCGTCGTTCCCCTCGTATTCGAGTGCCGGGACTGGGAGCACGGTGTCTTCACCGGCGCCGTGATGTCCTCGGAGACGACCGCGGCCGCTGCCGGCGAGGTCGGAAAGCTCCGCTTTGACCCGATGGCGATGCTGCCGTTCTGCGGATACAACATGGCCGACTACTTCGTCCACTGGCTGGAGCTCGGTCGTCGCAAGGGCGCGAAGATGCCGAAGATCTTCCACGTCAACTGGTTCCGAAAGGACGAGGAAGGGAAGTTCCTCTGGCCCGGGTTCGGCGAGAACAGCCGGGTGCTCGAGTGGGTCTTCCGCCGCTGCGTCGGCGAGAGCAAGACAGTCGATTCGCCGATCGGCCTGCTGCCCGCCGAGGGCGAGCTCAACACCGACGGCCTCGAGATCTCGGCCGAGGCGGTCCGGGAGCTGCTCAGGGTCGACCGGGATGCACTTCGCGCCCAGCTTCCCCAGGTCGAGGAGCACCTCGCCCGGTTCGGCGATGACCTCCCCGACGCGGTTCAAGCCCAGCTCGAGGACTTGAAGAAGCGGATCGGGTAGGCGGGCTTACCTCCTGCGCTTGTTGTGGCGCGCCGCCGCCTTCTTGCAGCCGGTACTCGGGTCGGCCTTCTCGTGCAGCGCCTGGCCGCCGCCCCTGCCGCTCAACCTTGCATCTCGTAGGCCTTGGCGAGTTCCGGGTCCTTCTTCGCCAGCATCTCCGCGAGGCTCACCATCACCTTGCTCTGCTTCCAGGTTGCGTCGTCCTGCATCTTGCCGTCGATCATGTGCACGCCCGCGCCGTCGGGAATCGCCTCGAGCACCTTCTTCGCGAACTTGACCTCCTCGGGCGGCGGACTGAAGACCTTCTTCGCGATCTCGATCTGCACCGGGTGCAGCGACCAGGCGCCGACGCAGCCGAGCAGGAAGGCCGCCCGGAACTGGGTCTCGCATCCCTGGACGTCCTTGATGTCGCCGTAGGGCCCGTAGAAGGGCAGGATGCCTGCCGAAGTGCAGGCGTCGACCATGCGGGCGATCGAGTAATGCCAGGGGTCCTGCTGCGCGGTCGCCCGGGGCGCGTCCTCTTTCTCGGGATCCGGGTCTTCGATCACCCGGTAGCCGGGGTGGCCGCCGCCGACCCGAGTGGTCTTCATTCGTCGCGAGGCGGCGAGGTCGGCCGGCCCGAAGCTCATCCCCTGCATCCGGGGGCTGGCGGTGGCGATCTCCTCGAGGTTGACCACCCCGAGCGAGGTTTCGAGGATCGCGTGGAGGAGCAGTGGCCGCTCGAGCTTCGCCTTCGCCTCGAGCTGGGCGACGAGGCGATCCACGTAGTGGATGTCCCAGGGCCCCTCGACCTTCGGGATCATGATCACCTCGAGCTTGTCTCCGATCTCGGTTACGAGCTCGGTGAGATCGTCCAGGACCCAGGGGCTGGCGAGCTCGTTGACCCTGGTCCAAAGCTGGGTGTCGCCGAAGTCGACCTCCTTGGCGACCTCGATCAGGCCCTCGCGGGCGGGGACCTTCTTGTCCACCGGGATCGCGTCCTCGAGGTTGCCGAGCAGGATGTCCGCCGACTTCGCCATCTCGGGGACCTTCGCCCGCATCTTCTCGTTCGAGGCGTCGAAGAAGTGGATCATCCGCGAGGGCTTGAAGGGGATCTCGCGCAGGGGCTCGGGTGCGTCGATCGCGAGGGGGTGGAAGAAGTCG
Source organism: uncultured Solirubrobacterales bacterium (assembly GCA_963780305.1). Lineage (GTDB taxonomy): Bacteria > Actinomycetota > Thermoleophilia > Solirubrobacterales > 70-9 > CAVVYV01. The sequence continues at coordinate 69,538 of CAWABN010000008.1, read as the reverse complement.
CGGGGGTTTCTCAAGTCGTCTCCTGTGTGTTAGGCGAGGGCGCTCCGCAGGCGAAGCCGAGGAGCGACCCGTTTAATGCTGACGAACGCTATTAGCCTGCGGACATGAGCGACGTCAGAGAGGCGAGGGCGGAGGAGGTCGAGCGGGTGCTCGGCATGTACGAGTGGCTGTTCGCGCCGCCGGGGGCGCTGCCGCCGCGCTGGGATCCTGAGCACGCCCGCGAGGCCCTGAGTGAGGCGATCGCGGGCGAGCGCAGCGCGGTCCTCGTCGCCGAGCATCGCGCCGAGCTGCTCGGATTCGCCACCGTTTACCTCGAGCTGAACTCGGTCCGCTTCGGGCTGCGCTGCTGGCTCGAGGATCTCGCGGTCAGTCCCGAGCACCGCTCGCAGGGAACCGGCAAGGCGCTCCTCGATGCAGCCAAGGACTGGGCGCGGGAGCGTGGAGCGACCCACCTCGAGCTCGACAGCGGCGAGGCGCGCGAGGATGCCCATCGCTTCTACGAGCGCGAGCAGCCGGCCTGGAAGGGCATTCAGTACACCTGGACCCTGTAGGGCGGTCGCGGAGGAGCGTGCGGCGGGTCAGCTTGGCGGGGCTGTTACGATATATCGCGATACGTGGAGATTGATCGAAAGGAAACGAGATGCACGGTTCAAGACAGCGCGGCCGCCGCGGCTTCCGGGGTGGGCGCGAGATGAGGGGCGGCTGGGGCCCCGGTTATGGGCGCGGCCGACATCGGGTCCGCCGGGGCGATGTCCGCAGCGCGATCCTGGCTCTGCTCGATGACCGGCCCATGCACGGCTACGAGATGATTCAGGAGCTAGAGGAGCGCACCGGCGGGCGCTGGCGCCCGAGCGCCGGCTCCATCTATCCGACCCTGCAGCTGCTCGAGGACGAGGGGCTGGTCAAGGGCGAGGAGGTGGACGGCCGCAACGTGTTCGCGCTCACCGATTCCGGGCGCGAGGCCGTCCCAGAGCGCACGGAGGGGAAGCAGCCTTGGGAAGAGGGCGACGAGGACACACCGCACCACAAGCTCCGGGCCGAGGCCTTCCGGACCCGCGCGGCGCTGGTCCAGATCGGGCGCGCCGGCGAGGAGGAGCAGGTGAAGGAGGCCGTCGAGATCCTCACCGACACCCGCAAGCGCCTGTACTCGATCCTCGCCGAGGCCGACTAGCCCTCAGCCGCTCTCGGAGTGAGACCGCGGTCGGGTCATTCCCGGCCGCGGTCGGGATCGAGGCCGGCGGCCACCAGCCCCGCGCGCTGGTCGAGGTAGAAGCTCGTCTGTCTGATCGCGCCGTCGTCCAGCCACCAGACGCTGGCGCTGGGTGTCGCGATCTCGACGCCGTCATGCTTGGTGGTGGCGACCTGGCGGGCCAGGAAGACGATCTTGTCGTCAAGGGGGATCGCCTCGTCGATTTCCAGGCGGAACGACTCGTAGGGGCTGATCCAGTCGCTGAGCGCCTCCCGAAACCCCTCCAACCCTTTGTACTCCAGCGGATTTCCCGATTCGCTCGTCATGATGGTGACGAACTCCGGGTGGCTGTTGCCCCGTAGGAGCTCCGCCATCTGATCGATTCCCTCGTTCCCTTCGAGGACTGTTCCGCCCGAGAACATCACTCCCTGGCGGATGAACTCGATCAGCTCGGCTGTCGTCTGCGACTCACCCATGATTCACCTGCGTTCGAGGCTGGCGGGACCCCAAGTATCCTTCGCATCAGCGCCGGCAGGGAACCAGGCGCCACGAAAACGACCTCGTAGAGGAGCCATGGCAGTAGCTACAGCGACGTACCAGGAGAAGACCGACGAGCAGCGCGAGATCACGGAGATGGTCCGCAACTTCGTCGACAACGAGATCATCCCCGTCGCCGAGGAGTTCGACCACGAGGACAAGTTCCCCGAGGCGATCGTCGAGCAGATGAAGGAGCTCGGCCTGTTCGGGGTGACGATCCCCGAGGAGCTACGGCGGCATGGGCCTCGACCTGACCACCTACGCGATGATCGTCGAGGAGCTCTCGCGCGGGTGGATCTCGATCTCGGGCGTCGTCAACACGCATTTCATGGCCTCCTACCTGCTGATGAAGTTCGGCACCGAAGAGCAGAAGGAGTACTTCCTGCCGAGGATGGCGACCGCCGAGATTCGCGCCGCCTACTCGCTCTCGGAGCCAGAGGTCGGTTCCGATGTGCAGGCCATCAAGTCCACGGCCAAGAAGGGGGAGGACGGTGACTGGGAGATCAACGGACAGAAGATGTGGGTCACCAACGGCCTGCGCTCGGGCGTGGTCTTCGTGCTCGTGAAGACCGACCCCAAGGCCGACCCGCCCTACAAGGGCATGACGTGCATGATCTGCGAGAAGGAGCCGGGCGCCGAGCAGGTCCCCGGTCTGACGATCCCGCCCAAGATCAAGAAGATGGGCTACAAGGGCGTCGAGTCGACGGAGCTCGTCTTCGACGGGTTCAGGTGCCCCCCCGAGCGGGTCCTCGGCGGGGAGGACGGCGTCGGCAAGGGCTTCGTGCAGATGATGGACGCGCTCGAGGTCGGCCGCGTGAACGTGGCCGCCCGCGGCGTCGGCGTCGCGCAGCGGGCCCTGGAGCTGGCGCTTCGCTACAGCCAGCAGCGCAAGACGTTCGGCAAGCCGATCGCTCAGCACCAGGCGATCCAGTTCAAGCTTGCCGAGATGGGCACCAGGGTCGAGGCGGCGCGCCTGATGACGCTGAAGGCGGCGCGGATGAAGGACGCGGGGGAGCGCTCCGATCTCGAGGCCGGGATGGCGAAGCTGTTCGCCTCAGAGGCGGCGATTGCCAACGCGGAGGAATCACTGCGGATCCACGGTGGCTACGGCTACTCGAAGGAGTACGAGATCGAGCGCATCTATCGCGACGCGCCGCTGCTCGTGATCGGGGAGGGCACCTCCGAGATCCAGAAGATGGTCATCGGCAAGAAGCTCCTGGAGCGGAACAAGATTTGAGCAGGGTGGCGCTCGTCAGCGGCGCCAATCGCGGGATCGGGCGGGAGATCGCCCGCCAGTTGGCCGAGGACCATGGGTTCCTCGTCTTCGCCGGGTCACGCGATCCCGGCCGGGTTGCCGAGTCCGAAGCAATCAGGGCTATCCGGCTCGACGTCACCCACCAGGCGAGCGTGGACGCAGCCCGTGACGCGATCGAGGCGGATCCGGGCCGGCTGGACGCGCTGGTCAACAACGCCGGCGTCTACGGCGATCCGATCGGGGCCGCCGACTACGACCTCGAGCGGGCGCACGAGGTGCTTGAGGTCAACACATTCGGCCCCTGGCGGCTGACGCAGGCATTCCTGCCGCTGCTCCGTCGCAGCGAACACCCCAGGGTGGTGAACGTGTCGAGCGGCGCGGGCCAGCTGTCGGACATGAACGGAGGCCGGGCGGCCTACCGGCTGTCGAAGGCGGCGCTCAACGCGCTCACCCGCACCCTCGCTTCCGACGAAGCGGGAAGCGGGATCAGGGTGAACACGATGTGCCCGGGCTGGGTCCGCACCGACATGGGCGGACCCGGGGCTTCGCGCTCGGTCGAGCAGGGCGCCGATACCGCCGTTTGGCTCGCCACCGATCCTGACGTACGGAGCGGGGGCTTCTTCCGCGACCGTAGGCCCATCCCTTGGTAGTGCTCTGCTAGGAATTACGCGAGGGCGCTCCGATCATGCGAGGGCGCGCGACAGGCGCGACCGTGAAATGTCGGAAGAGCGACCCGTTTGACGATGGCTTCTACCCCCGAGCTGATCACAACCGCGATTGAGCGCTTCCAGGCCGAGGTTCCGGCCCTGGCGCAGCTGAAGCTCGTCTTCGAACTCGAGCTGCGCGGCCGCGGCGACGTGCAGATGTTCCGGGTTGAGCTCCCGGGCCCGAAGATCTCCAAGTCGGCTTCGGCCGAAGACGCCCGGCTGACGGTCGCGATCCCCCGCCCGGCCTTCAACGAGCTCGCCACCGACGGAACGGTCCGGAGCTATCGCGAGGCCTACGACTCGGGCCAGATCAGGGTCACTGGCGACCCGAACATCCAGAAGCTGATCGCCCAGGTGATCCAGCGCCACGAGGAGCGCGGCCGCACCAAGAAGGTCCACTAGGGCGTTGGCCGCCTCGCAAAGGCGGGCCGACTCCGCGCGGCTGCCCCGGTTGCGAGCAGCGGCGCAGCTGCTGCACCGCCCTGTATCCATTCGCGATCCGGTTGAGGTCGCCCGCGCGGTCGCAGGGGTCCAAGCCCAGGACATGTTCGCCGCCCGGCTCTCCTTTCGCTCACGGAGCCGGTGGCTGAAAGCGGCCGACATCGATCAGGCCAGGACCGAGGAGCGCTCGCTGCTGCGGACCTGGGTGATGCGGATGACGATTCACCTGATTCCAAGTGACGACGCCGGCTGGTGGCTGCCCCTGTTCGAGCCGGGGATCGAGAAGTGGTCGCGGCGGCGTCTCGGGCAGCTGGGCATGCCCGCTCGGACCCAGGAGAGAGCCCTACGGGAGGTGGTGCGGATGCTGGAGCGGGACGGGCCGCTGACCCGCACCGAGGTCGGGAACCGGCTCCGCGAGATGGGGATCGAGCTCAACAACTCGACCCGCGGTCACATCATGGGGCTTGCGGTCACCTCAGGCAACGCCTGCCTCGGTCCGGACCGCAAGGGAGGCAGCTGCCTCGTCCTGCGTCGGGATTGGCTGGGCGATCTGCCGCCTTTCGACCGCGAGAAGGCACTCGCCGAGCTCGCCCGGCGCTACCTGAGCGCCTTCGGCCCCGCCACCGACCGCGACTTCGCCTACTGGGCGGGCCTTGGGTTGGGCGAGGTGCGGGCCGGGCTCGAGGCGATCTCGGCCGAGCTGGAGGAAGTGCGGGTGGAGGAGGAGACGTTGCTTGCCCTCCGAGGAGAGCTCCCGCGACTGCCGCGCGCCGGCCAGCTGCGGATGCTCGGCAACTTCGACACCTACCTGCTCGGCTGGAAGGATCGCTCGTTCTCAGTGCCCGACCACCACGTGGCCGCGGTCAAGGAGGGTGGCGGCGGCTGGATCCGGCCGGTGATCGTCCGCGACGGGGTTGTGATCGGCGGCTGGCGCTCCTCGCGGAAGGCCGGCGGGATCGAGATCTCGTTCAACCTGTCCGGTTCCATCAGCGCTGCTGCCCGGAAGGCGATCGACGCAGAGGTCGAGGACATCGAGCGCTTCGAGGGGCTCCCGGTGAACGTCGTCTCGCCCTAGCCGGGTACGATCCCGCGCCCATGAGCGACGAGAAACACGAGCTGATCACCGACCAGGCCGGCCGCGAGGCCTCCGGCGCCCACCCCTACGGGCGCTACCTGGAGGAGTTCGAGGTCGGCGCCGTCTACAAGCACTGGCCGGCGAAGACGATCACCGAGAGCGAGGACCACCTCTTCTGCCTGCTGACCATGAATCACCATCCCCTCCACATCAACGATGTTTACGCGGCGAAGTCCCAGCAGGGCAAGAACGTGGTCGCCGGCCCCTACGTGTACTCGCTGGTCTTCGGGATGACGGTGGCGGACGTCTCCGGGAAGGCGATCGCCAACTTGGCTACAGACGACCTCAGCCATCCGAACCCGGTCTTCCACGGCGACACCCTGTTCGTCGAGTCCGAGGTGCTCGAGGTGACGCCCTCGAAGTCGAAGCCCGACCGAGGAGTGGTCAAGGTTCACACTCGCGCCTACAACCAGGACGGCACCCTGGTCGCCGAGTTCAAGCGGGCGGTTCTGGTCCCCCGCATGAGCCCTGGCTAATCCTCGGGGGCGCCCGGCCAGAAGATCGCGAACGCTCCCTGCTGGCTCCCTCCGGCCTCTATCGGCAGGGCGCTCACCTGGATCTCGTGATCCTCGCCGTCGGCTGCGGTGATGTGCATGTGGGCATGTCCAGGTCGCCCCTGGCGCAGCGCGATTGTCAGCGGCAGCTCCTCGACCGTGAGCTCTTGTCCGCCGGGCTCGCGCGGGCGGAACTGGGTGCCCCACTCGTCGGGCCCCATCGGCCCGGCCTCGTCGAACCGCAGCCCCAGCAATTCCTCCGCCGCTTCGTTGTAGAAGAGCAGCGTTCCCTCGCGATCGACCAGGAACGCCGCCGTCGACAGACTCGAGATCAGCATCCGAGCCTGAATCAACTCGATCGGCTTCTGCTCGCTGGTCACAGGGCGACAGTACTGCGCGACGCAGGGTTGGTGAGAACTGGCGAGCTACTGCGCGGGCGATGTCGCGGCTCGCGAGGCTAGTGCGCCTCGTCCGGGCGCGTGGGCCGGGGGGCGTGACTCCTCGGCCAATGAGGTGATCTCGAGGACGCCACGGGAGGCCTCTTCGAGCACCTCGGTGGCCTCTTCGGGTGAGCGCGCGTAGAGCTCGACCAGGAGGTGGACGATGATCCGCTCCTCGTCGTGCTTGTGGAAGCGGACGTGGGTGAAGAACTCCCGGGTACCCGCCTCGCCGAACGAGCCGTAGGTGAGCGACTCGGCGGCCTCGGGCCCGGAGCAGGTCTCGACCTGGTCCTGGTCGACGGTCACCGTGCAGGAGGCGACCCACGGTGTGCCGGCGACCATCCGCTCCCAGCGGTCCTCGACCGGCACCACCCTGTCGTCCTGGACCGTCAGGTGCGGCTGGTCGTGGAGGCAGCGCAGGCACTGGACGACCGCCTCCTGAGACCTCGTCGAGGCGATCCGCCGGCTCGCCGGTCTCGGGGTCGATCCGGAGGATCGCGTCGTAGTGCAGCTGGACCTCGAGGTCGCGGGCCCAGCAGCGGTAGCAGCGCAGCCAGGCGCTTCGTTCGCCGTTCAGCTCGGGCTCGTTTACTTCCGGCTCGGCCATCTAGGTGGATGCTGGCTGGGGGGCGCCGACGCCGTTGCGCTCGGCGACGAGGTCCGCGATCTCGCCCATGATTCGGTTGAGCTCGAAGTCCTTGGGGGTGTAGACGCGAGCGACACCCGCGTCCTTCAATGGCCCGATGTCGGCCTGCGGGATGATCCCGCCGACCACCACCGGGATGTCGGTGCCCTCGGCCCGCAGGAGCTCGACGATCCGGGGGACGAGCTCGCGGTGGGAGCCGGAGAGGATCGAGAGGCCGACGACGTCTACGTCCTCCTGGATCGCGGAGCCGGCGATCTCCTCCGGGGTCAGCCGGATCCCCTGGTAGACGACCTCCATCCCGACGTCGCGGGCACGCACTGCGATCTGCTCGGCGCCGTTGGAGTGGCCGTCGAGGCCGGGCTTCGCGACCAGGATCCGGATCGGGTGCCCGAGGCCGTCAGAGATTCCCTTGACGTGAGCGCGCGCCGCTTCCAGCAGCTCGCCGTCGGAGCCCTGGGGGGCGCCGGTGACCCCGGTGGGGCCGCGGTAGGGGCCGAAGGCCTCGCGGAGGGTCCCGGCCCACTCGCCCGTGGTGGCGCCGGCCTTGGCCGCCTCGATAGTCGCCGGCATGATGTTGGCCCCCTCGTCGGCGGCCGCCGTTCGCAGCTGCTCGAGCGCGGCGTCGACGGCGGGCTGGTCGCGCTCAGCCTTCCACTCCTCGAGCGCCTCGAGTCGCTCGCGCTCGACCTCGGGATCGGGGGTGAGGATGCCGCCGTCCTCGCCGGTGGTCATCGGCGAGTCCTCTGCCTCGGTGAATCTGTTTTGTCCGACGACGACGATTTCGCCGCTCTCGATCTTGGCTAGGCGCTCGCGGTTCGACTCGACCAGCTGCGCCTTCATGTAGGGGACCGCCTCGACGGCGCCGCCGTGTTCGGCGACCGTCGCCATCTCGGCGCGGGCGTCCTCGGCCAGCTCGCCGGTGAGCCCCTCCATTACCTTCGAGCCCTCGAAGATGTCGGGGTACTCGAGCAGATCGGTCTCGTGGGCGAGGATCTGCTGAATCCGCAGGCTCCACTGCTGGTCCCAGGGACGCGGCAGGCCGAGGGCCTCGTTCCAGGCGGGCAGCTGGATCGCACGCGCTCGGGCGTCGCGACCCATGGTCACCGCCAGGGCCTCGAGCACGATCCTCGGCACGTTGTTCTCCGGCTGGGACTCGGTCAGGCCGAGCGAGTTGACCTGGACGCCGTAGCGCATCCGCAGCAGCTTCGGCTCGGTGACGCCGTAGCGATCGCGCCCGATCTCCTCCCAGAGCCGGGTCATCGCCCGCAGCTTCGCGTGCTCCTCGATGAACCGGACCCCGGCGTTGACGAAGAACGAGATCCGCCCGAACACTTTGGGGAAGTCCCCCTCGGCGACCTGGCCGCGGGCCTTGATCTCGTCGAGGACCGCGATCGCAGTGGAGAGCGCGTAGGCGACCTCCTGCACCGGCGTTGCCCCGGCCTCCTGCAGGTGGTAGCTGCAGACGTTGATTGGGTTCCACTTCGGGATCTCGTTGACCGTGAAGGCGATCGTGTCGGCGATCAGCCGCATCGAAGGCCCGGGGGGAAGGCGTAGGTGCCGCGGGCGAGGAACTCCTTGATGATGTCGTTCTGGGTGGTCCCGGCCAGCGCCGAGCGCTCGATTCCGTTCTCCTCGGCGACGGTGACGTAGAGGGCGAGCAGCCAGGCGGCTGTCGCGTTGATCGTCATCGAAGTGTTCATCTCGTCCAGGGGGATCCCGTCGAGCAGGGTGTGCATGTCCCCCTTGGTGACGATCGAGACGCCGACCTTGCCGACCTCGCCCCGGGCGAGCTCGTGGTCGGGGTCGTAGCCCGTCTGGGTGGGCAGGTCGAAGGCGATCGAGAGCCCCGTTTGGCCCTTGGCGAGGTTGCGCCGGTATAGCTCGTTCGAGCGGCGCGCGTCGGAATGGCCCGCGTAGGTACGCATCACCCAGGGCCGGTCCCGCTCGGGCAGCCGGTGCTCGCTCATCTGCCTAATGGTAAGTGCCACTACCGCTCTGACCCTGCATGAGGCGTGTTCTTGCAATCTCCGGGGTGCCCGCGGGTAGCCTCAGCCACGAATGCGCACCAAGCTCATAGCCCTGATCGTCGCCTGCGCGGCCCTGGCAGCCGCCGCAATCGCCCAGGCGGCGCCGATTCCGGTGGCGGTCTACGCCTTCGCCACCCAGGACGACGTCAACGCGTTCCAGAAGGTCTTCGGCGCCAAGTGCAGCAAGAAGTGGAGCGGCAACCGGGCGCTCGGCATCCTCGTCGGCGCCGACACCACCAACTGCATCCTGCGCAGCTCCGTGGTCGCCGACTCGAGTGACATGGCGCCCGACCAGCAGATCAGCGGAACGGCCAACCTGGCCTCGGGGGGCTCGGCAAAGCAGCAGCGGAAGGCCTTTGTCGGCGTCGGCGTCCGCCAGAGCGAGGAGGCCGGCTACTACCTGAGGGTGCTGCCGTTCGCGCGCAAGTGGCAGGTGCTCCGCGACCCGAAGGGCGGCGCCGGGGCGACGCCGATGGCCTCGGGAACCGGGAAATTCGTCCGGATGGGCAAGAAGCCGAACAACCTTCAGCTCCAGGCCTTTGATCGCGGCACCACCACCACGCAGCTGCTCGCGATGGTCAACGGGCGCGCCGTGCTCTCGACCAGCGATGCCGCCGCCGATCAGCCCGACGGCCGCCGCAACGTGCTCACTGACGGTGTCAAGGCGGGGGTTGGAGCCGGCGTCTCTGGCATCTTCGACGACGTCTCGATTCGGGTTCCCAACCCCTTCGGATAGACGCCAGCCGCCTTTCTGTGCGGCACGGTCTTGATTTCCCGGACAATTGAGCGGGAATCGTCTATCACCAGGAGACCATGTCGACGACGACCGTTGAGCGACCGCGTTCAGCGGGCCCGGACGAGGCCCTTGGCGGTAACTGGATCGTGATCGTCCTCAACGACGATCACAACACCTTCGACCACGTCGCCAACACCCTGGCGCGGGTGGTTCCCGGCATCACCTTGGAGAGCGGCTACGCCTTCGCCGACCGCATCCACAACAGCGGCCGGGCCGCCGTCTGGACCGGCCCCCGGGAGCCGGCCGAGCTCTACTGGGAGCAGCTCAAGGACGCCGGCCTGACCATGGCCCCGCTCGAACAGCACTAGGGCGCGCGGCGTCGGACTCTCGTCCGAATCGAGCCCTGCGGGTAGCGCGCCGGCCTGATGTCACTTCTTCGGCCTCGGCCGCTTCTCGATCTCTACGTCTTGGCCGGCCCCTCCGCGCAGGCGGTCCCTCCCGGGGCCGCCGATCAGGCGATCGGGGCCGGGGCCGCCGAGGAGCAGGTCCATGCCGGCGCCGCCGCCGATCACATCCGCGCCGCCGCTGCCCGCTAGCCGGTCGTCATCGAGACCGCCGTTGAGCAGATCGGCTCCAGCACCGCCGATGAGGCGATCCCCGCCGGCCCGGCCGAGGAGCGAGTCCCGGTCGGCGAGGCCGCGCAGGTCATCATCGCCGGCGCCGCCGTCGAGCTGGTCGCGCAGATTGCCGCCTCTGGCGCGTGTCATTGCCGCTCCCGCCGAAGAAGAGGTTGAAGGCGGTCGCGCTCCCGATGTAGGTGTCGTTACCCCCGCCGCCCTGCGCCGCGGCGCCGGTGCCCTGGCCGAACCCCGGGAACTCGGCGACGCCGAAACGGGCGCCGATCCCGGAGAAGTTGACCCTGTCGTTGCCGTCACCCATCACTGCGTCGACTTCGACGACCTTCGAACACGGCACCGGCCCGCCCCCAGGCTCGCGGTTGTTGACCTGGACGGTCCCCGCGGCCGTGCAGATGACATTGGCGTGGTCGGCTCGCTTGCCGCCCATGATCGTAAGGACCTGGCCGGCGAAGGTGACGCCGACCCTGGCTTCGGCCATCGCGGGTGCGCCGGCGAGCAGCGCCGTGGCGATCAGGAGCGCAGGTGTAAGGCGGGTGACGGTCACGCTTCGCCGGCGATCCTGCCGGCGTGAGTAGAACACGAGCAGCCCGGTGAAGTCGCTGCTACTCGCCGGCGATCAGCGCGTGCCAGACGGGCAAGACCGGCTTGTTGTAGTAGCTCAGCGCCTGCTCGCGGATCGCGGCGACCTCGTCCGAGTACCAGTAGCGCTCGAAGTCAGCGCGGTTGTCCCAGATCGACGCCTGGCGGAAATGCAGCGGGTCCTCAGTGTCACGGGTGAGCGACCACGACCTTGGCGCCGAAGGCCATCGCCCGCTCCGCCGCCGGCTCCCAGATCTCGTACCAGCGCTCGGCCCGGAACGGGTGACGTGCCAGTCGATGAAGCAGATCTCGAGCGAGCCGTTGCCGTTCGCCATCAGGCGCCAACCTCGGCCCGGATCGCGCCGGGCCCCTCCTCCGTCTTGCCCTCGTCCTCGGCGGTGGCGCCGACCAGGATCGAGATCTTGCCGAGGTGCTTGTTCTCGTGGAGGAGCTGGTGGGCCTCGGCGACCCCGTCGAACCCCATCACCTTCCAGAGGACCGGCCGGATCTTGCCCTCGGCCATCAGCTCGTTCGCGCGCATGCACTCGTAGGCGTTGGCGAAGTGGGAGCCGATGATCTGCTTCTGGCGCATCCACAGGTAGCGGACGTCGAAATCGAGCGTGTAGCCCGAGGTGGCCCCGCAGATCACGACCTTGCCGAAGGGCTTGACGACGAAGACAGAGGTCGGGAAGGTCGCCATGCCGACGTGCTCGAAGACGATGTCGGGGGCGTCGCCGAGGATCTCCTTGACCCGCTTCGCAAACCCCCGCGACTCCTTGAAGCGTGCCTTCTCCTCGTCGGGCGACTCGCCGCCCTTGCGCATCATCCCGGCGAACTCGTTGCGGTTGATGTAGTCGACCGCGCCGAGGCGCTTGACCAGCTCGCCCTTCTCGTCCGAGGAGACCACCCCGACGGCGTTGGCCCCGGCCGCCTTGCAGAGCTGGGTGGCGAAGACGCCGAGGCCGCCGGCCGCGCCCCAGATCAGCACGTTGTGGCCCGCCTGGAGCTTGCACTGGTCGATCAGCATCCGGTAGGCGGTGAAGTAGGTGAGCCCGTAGGCGGACGACTCGGCCCAGGAGAGGTTCCGAGGCCTCGGCAGGAGCTGCTGGGCCTGGACCTTGGTGAACTGGGCGAAGGAGCCCCAGGTGGTCTCGTAGCCCCAGATCATCTGGCTCGGGGCGGCCAGCGGGTCGAGGCCGTGGACCTCGACGTCCTCGTAGGAGGCCTGGTTGCAGTGGATCACGACCTCGTCGCCGGGCTTCCACTTGGTGACGCCCTCGCCGACCTTCCAGACGATCCCGGAGGCGTCGGAGCCGCCGATGTGGTGGCCGTACTCCTCGTGGTCGCCGTAGCCGAAGACCGAGACGGGCTTGCCGAGCGCCGCCCAGACGTTGTTGAAGTTGACGCCCGCCGCCATCACCCGGACGATCACCTCGAAGGCACCGGGCTCGGGGACCTCGATCTCCTCGACCTGGAAGGCGTCCTTCGGCTCGCCCTCGCGCTCCGGCCGGATCACCCAGGCGGCCATCTTCTCGGGGAGCTTCCCGGGCTCCACGTCGAGCTTCGAAACGTCGGCGATCTCTACGGCCACATCGACTCCTGCGTTCGCGGTCCTCGGACGCCGGGATCGTAGTCAGGTTTGCGTCCGGAGGCGCGACTACCTTCGTAGATTCGAGGGTGCTCCGCAGGCGGAGCCGAGGAGTAACCCGTTTTCCATGAGAGCGTCCGAGAGCCAACTGCCGATCGAGCCAGCCGACCAGGAGGGCACCGTCCGCCTTGTCGACGACCGGCTGGTGATCGAACAGCTCACCGTCGCCGATGAGCAGACGGCGCGGGTGATCCGCGAGCGCGCCAGTGCCGGCGAGGAGCCGGCGAAGGTGGTTCGCCGAACGATCGAGATCGGCGCCCGGGTCCTCGATCGGGAGGAGACCGCAGTCGAGGTCGACTACGTGCGGCGAGAGTTCGAGCACCTCACCCACGCCCACCGGGAGACCGTTGAGGAGCAGTACCGCGAGGCGGTCGAGCGGATCGAGGAGGGTCTGACGCGGGCCCTCGGCGACGACGAGGCGCCCGGCGCCCTCAGCGCCGCGCTCGAGTCGCACAGCGACCAGCTCGCCGAGATGATCGCCGACACCTTCGGTGAGGACCGCGAGGGCGCGGTCCAGGCGCAGATCAGGCGGATTCTCGACGAGCGCGACGAGGAGTTCGTCCGCCGGCTTGCTGCCGACGACGAGCGCAACCCGCTCAACCCGTTGCTCGCCGGGCTGCGGACCTGGACCAAGGAGCGCAAGGAGGACCAGGACACGCGCGACGAGAAGCTCGAGCACGAAGCTCGACGAGCTGCTCGCCAAGGCGGCCGAGCTCGCCGGTCTCGACCAGGGCCGCGAGGCGCTTGATGAGGCCGAGGAGGCGGGAACCCGCAAGGGCCGGAGCTTCGAGGAGCGAGTCGACGCCGCTCTCGAGCGGATCGCGTCGACCCGCGGCGACGCCTCCTCGCACACCGGCGGGGAGGGCGCCGAGGGCGGGGGAAAGAAGGGGGACACCCTGGTCGAGCTAGGCGCCGCCGATGGGCCCGCCGCGGACCGGATCGTCTTCGAGGCCAAGGACAAGAAGCTCTCCAAGAACGACGCCTGGCGGGAGTTGAACGAGGCGATGGCCGCCCGCGCCGCCTCCTTCGCGGTCCTCGTCGTCGCCGGTGAGGAGCGTGTCCCCTCGGGCCGGGAGACGCTCACCGAGTACGAGGGCAACAAGCTGATCGTCGCCGTCGATCGCGAGGAGCCGGACGGCCTTGCGCTCGAGGTCGCCTACCGGCTGGCCGCCGCCCGGGTGGCGATGGCCCGCGACCGCGACCTGACCGTCGACGCCCCCGCGGTCCGGGACGCCGCCGAGGAGGCGGTCACCTGCCTGCGGCAGGCCCAGGCCGTACGCGCCGCGCTCACCGGGATCAAGACCAGCTCCGACAAGGCCCGCGCCAATCTCGATGAGATGGTCGAGGCGGTCCGGGCGCGGCTGGAGCGGGTCGAATCGCTGGTCGAGTCCGTCGAGGAGCCCGAGAAATCGGCGTAGCCGCTCGGGATTCCGTCTAGAACCCTGGGTCACGGGTCGGGTTTCCCCTCCGAAAACACGACTGGATTCGGGAGGCAAATGAGCCTCGAGAGCCTCCGAGCGACCGCGGCACTCGGCAGACTCGATGCCTGCCAACTCCGCTGACGCTGCTGGTCCTCGGCGTCGCCGCCCTGATGCTCCGGCTCGCGATGCTCTAGCTACGGCAGCAAGAGGTCGTTCTGCCCGGACTCGCGCTCCGGGCCGACCACGAAGCTGAAGGGCCTCGCCTCGACCCCGTCGGCGCTGGCCTCGTAGCTGCCGGTCTTCACCTCTGTCTTGAGGCTGTTGTTGCCGCGGGCGGGAATCTCCTCGCTCACGGCCTCGGTCGGCCCGTCGATCGCAAGCGTGGCGGCGGTGTCGTCGAGGTTGGCGATCTCGAAGTTGACCAGGCCGGCGCCAAATTCCTTCGGCGATACCACCACCTGGCCGTTGCCGATCTTTACCGTGATCTCCGCCGGCACCGGTGGCCGGGGGTCGTTCGCGAAGTCATCGCGGCCGCAGGCAGCCACACTCAGAGCCGCCAGACCGACGGCCAGCGCGACCAGCGCTCTGCCCCTCCTCCGCGACATGCGCAAGGAATCTAACCCATGCTCGAGAGCCGGGCGCAACCCGGCGGCCCGGTGATGCGAGGGCGCTCCGCAGGCGAAGCCGAGGAGCGACCCGTTTGATTACGCGAAGGGAAGCTCCGCCACCTCGGCGCTGAGCTCGCCGTCGCCGACCTCGAGCCGGTCGCCGGCCTCCGCCTCGCGCCGGACGACCGCGAGCGCGATCGGGCCGAGGGCGGGGGAGACGCAGGCTGAGCCGATCGCTCCCACTTCGCGCTCGCCCAGCCGCAAGGCGGCGCCCTCCTCGGCGGGGGCGCTGAGCCGCAGCCCCACCAGCCGCCTATTGGGCTTGCCGCGGTAGTGCAGGCGCGCGACGGGCTCCTGGCCGATGTAGCAGCCCTTCTCGAAGTCGACCGCCCGCTCCACGACCCCGGCCTCGGCGGGCATTGTCCCACGGTCGAAGTCGCGCCCGAACCGGGGCCGGCCCGACTCGACCCTGACGATCTCGGCGGCCTCCTCGGTGACGGGCTCCGCACCGGCGGCGAGCAGCTGCTCGCGCAGGGACTCGGCCGCCTCTGAGCGGGTGATCAGGTCGAGGCCCGTGTCGGTGGCCACGGCGAGGATCTTGATGCCGTCGCGCTCGTAGTAGTGCTGTGCGTATTCCGGCGAGAGCGGGGCGGTCCCGGCGACCTCCGCCGAGCGCCGGACCGATCAGCGAGCTGATCGCCCATTCCCGCGTTTCATCGACGACCTCCACCTCGCGGCCGATCTTGTAGGTCTCGAGGTGCTGGCGGAGCGGCTCGAGTGCGGTTGCCTCCGTGTCCAGCCAGATTGTCCCGGCGTGGGAGTGGCTCAGGCGGAGGACCCTCATGTCGGCGACGAAGTGGCCCTTGCGATCGAGGAGGGCGGCGTAGCAGCCCTGGTCGGGCTCGAGCGCCTCGACGTCGTTCGTAATCTGGCCCTGCAGGTACTCGGCGGCGTCCGCTCCCTGGACCAGCAGCTTGCCGCGCTCGGAGCGGTCGAGCAGCGCCGGCGCCCTCGCGCATCGCCCGGTACTGGCCGTCGAGCTCGACTGCGGCGGTGGCGTCTGCCATCGGGCCGATTGTAGGGGCGGCGCTCCCTGGGCCCGGACGGCCGAAGGCCACGGACACAAAGTTAGCCATGGCTAAATCCAGGTTTCGGGTGTGCTTCAATATTCGCGTATGGCGAAGCTCAATCGGCGCAACCTGCTGATCGGCGGCGCCGCCGGGGCGAGCCTCCCGGTGCTCCATCAGCTCGTCCCCCACCAGGGGATCCACCACGCGATCGAGGGGGCGCAGGCGTCGGGCGCGCACGGGGCGGCCCAGGGGGCGGCGATGGCGGTCCACGGCGGCGGCGCCGCGGGCCCGACCTTCCGCCCCGGCGAGGTCGTCGACCACGCGGCGAACGGCTTCAACCCGACCGAGATCCTCCGCGACTTCGACTGGGGCAAGAGCCGCCGCCTCGCGAACGGCCGGGTCCTCCGCGAGTGGACGCTGGTCGCCGACGACAAGGAGATCGAGGTCGCCCCGGGCGTCCACTATCCCGCCTGGACCTACAACGGCCGGGTCCCGGGCCCGACCCTGCGCTGCCGCGAGGGGGACCTGCTCCGGGTCCGTTTCGTGAACGGATCGGCCCACCCTCACACGATCCACTTCCACGGCCTCCACCCGGCGGAGATGGACGGGGTGCCCGGGATCGGCGCCGGGCTGATCGAGAGCGGCAAGGAGACGACCTACGAGTTCGACGCCCGGCCGTTCGGCATCCACCTCTACCACTGCCACGCCGGGCCTCTCGCCGAGCACATCACCAGGGGCCTCTACGGCGCCTTCATCGTCGACCCGAAGCAGGGGCGGGACGACGCCGACGAGCTGCTGATGGTGATGAACGGCTTCAACACCAACTTCGACGCCGAGGGCAACCAGGTCTACGGGATCAACACGGTCGCCTTCCACTACGTCAACGAGCCGATCAAGGTCGGGCGGGGCGAGCCGGTGCGGATCTACCTGGCGAACCTGCTCGAGTTCGACCCGATCAACTCGTTCCACATCCACGCCAACTTCTTCAACTACTTCCCCACCGGAACGTCGCTGACCCCGGTCGAGTTCACCGACACGATCATCCAGGGCCAGGCGCAGCGCGGGATCCTCGAGCTCGAGTTCCCCTACGTGGGCGACTACATGTTCCACGCCCACAAGACCGAGTTCGCCGAGCTCGGCTGGATGGGCTTCTTCGACGTCGGCGGCGCCGGCGATCGAAAGCGGCGGCCGGCCGCCTTCCGCTCGGAGCCTGGAGCCGCCGGAGGAGAGCACCTGATGGAGGCCGCCGGGCGCACCGAGCGGGCGGCGGGCGGCGTTCCGATCTGGGCGCTGGTCGCCGTGACCGCTGCTGCTGATCGCGGCGGCGATCGCGATCTTTGCCGCCCTTGGCGGCCCCGGGCTCGACGAGCGGCGTGGCCCCCCGGTCGAGGAGCTCGCGGTCGAGCGCACCGTTCTGCATCCGGGCGAGATCCAGCTCTCGGTGCGCAACACGGGCCCTGACCCGGTCCAGGTCTCGCAGGTGGCGGTCAACGACTCCTACGTCGCCTTCGACCGCCGACTCCGATGGCGAGGTCGGGCGGCTCGGCGAGGAGACGCTCAGGCTCGATTACCCCTGGCAGGAGGGCGCCGCCTACGCGATCTCGATGCTCACCTCGACCGGAGCGACGATCGAGCACCAGATCGACGTCGCGGTCGAGACCCCCGAGGCAGGCGCCGGGTTCTACGGCCTGATGAGGCCTGCTCGGAACCTACGTCGGGGATCATTCCCGTGATCCTCGGGATGCTGTTCTTCCCGCCGCTACGACGGGTGGCGGACGACTGGATTCGCTTGTTCATGGCGGTGACGATCGGGCTCCTCGGTTTCCTCGTCATCGACGGCTCCCTCGAGGGGATCGAGATCGGGAATCAGTCGAGCGGGCGCCTTCGGCGGCGCCGAGCTCCTCTTCCTCGGAGCGGCTGCCGCCTACCTGGTGCTGACCGCGATCGACCGCCGAGCTGCGGGCTGGGGTCGAGCGGCAACGCCGCGCGGGCGCCGGAGCCTTCCGGCTGTCGCTGATGGTCGCGATCGGGATCGGCCTGCACAACCTCGGCGAGGGCCTCGCGATCGGCTCCGCCTACGCGGTCGGCTCGCTCGCCCTCGGCGCATTCCTGGTGGTCGGGTTCGCGATCCACAACACGACCGAGGGATCTCGCGATCGTCGCGCCGCTTGCCCGGGCGGACCGGCCGTCGCTCGGCGCGCCTCCTTGCGCTCGGCCTGATCGCCGGCGGCCCGGCGATGCTCGGAGCGGTGATCGGCGCGGCCGCCTACAACCAGGAGCTCGCCGACCTTCCTGATCGGAGTCGGCGTCGGGGCGATCGTCCAGGTGATCGGCCAGCTCCTGCCCTCGATCAGCGACCGCGAGGGCCAGTCTCTCTACCCGCTGAGCATCGCCGGGATCCTCGTCGGCGCCGGGATCCTCTACGCGACCAGCCTTCTGGTCTCGGTCTGATGGGGCGCACCGCCGACAAGCCCGCCGCCGGGCCGGAGCCGAACCGTGGCCACAACGCGCACCCGGCTCGGCGTACCAACGAAGGCGCCGAGAATTACGCGAAGGCGATCTACCAGCTTCAGGGGCGCGGTGAGGAGCCCGTCCACACCAGCGCCGTCGCCGAGCGACTCGGAGTTGACCCCTGCCTCGGCCTCGGGATGCTGAAGCGACTCGCCGACGAGGGCCTGGTCGACTATGCGCCCTACCACGGGGCCAGGCTCACCGAGCGGGGCGAGCAGCTCGCGCTCGAGGTGATCCGCCACCACCGCCTGCTCGAGCTCTTCCTGGCCGAGGTCCTGGAGATGCCCTGGGACCGGGTTCACGAGGAGGCGGAGGTGCTCGAGCACCACATCTCCGAGGACCTGGAGGAGCTGATCGCGACCAAGCTCGGCCAGCCCGCGCTCGATCCCCACGGCGACCCGATCCCCAGCCGCGAGCTGGCGATCAGCGACGACGACACGGTCGCCCTCAGCGAGATGGGGCCGGGCCAGTCGGGCGTCTTCGCCCGGGTCTCCGACCGCGACGCCTCGATGCTGCGCTACCTCACCGAGCGCGGGATCCAGCCGGGAGCGAAGCTGAGGGTGGGGGAGCGGCAGCCCTTCGGCGGGCCGCTCACGGTTGAGATCGGGGGTGATACCCATCAGCTCGGACCGGAGCTCGCTCAGCGTATGCGGGTAAAGGATCTCGGCAAGACGAAGGCGGGGGCGCCGCATTGAGCAAGCCAGAGCCGACCACGCTCCAGGTCAGAGAGGCCACGGTTCCGGTGACCGCTCCGGCGACGAACGGCAATGGGAGGGTGGAGCAGGTCCTCCCGGGCGAGGCCGCGGTCGCCAGGGCCGCGCGCCGCTCGCTCGAGGGTCGCAGACGAGGGCTGCCCCGGATCTGGCCCTTCCTCGGCCCCGCCTTCATCGCCGCCGTCGCCTACATCGACCCCGGCAACTTCGCCACCAATATCGCCGGCGGCGCGCAGTTCGGCTACCTGCTCCTCTGGGTGGTGCTCGCCGCCAACCTGATCGCGATGGTGGTGCAGACGCAGTCGGCGAAGCTCGGGATCGCCACCGGCAGGAACCTCCCGGAGGCCTGCCGGGCGCTGTTCTCGCGGCGCACCTCGATCGGGCTCTGGGTCCAGGCCGAGATCGTCGCGATGTCCACCGACATCGCCGAGGTGGTTGGCGCCGCACTTGCCCTCAACCTGCTCTTCGGCGTGCCCCTGTTCACCGCCGGGCTGGTGGCCGGAGCCGTCGCCTTCGGGATCCTCGCTCTGCAGCAGCGGGGCTTTCGCCGCCTCGAGGCGGTGATCGCCGGGATGGTCGGGGTGGTCGTGCTCGGCTTCGCCTTCGAGATCGTCAATTCCAAACCCGACGGCGGAGAGGCGCTCAAGCACCTGGTGGTGCCTGGCTTCGGCGGCACCGAGAGCGTCCTCCTGGCCACCGGGATCATCGGCGCCACGGTGATGCCGCACGTGATCTATCTGCACTCGGCGCTCACCCAGCGCCGGGTGGTCGGCCGCAGCGACCGCGAGCGCCATCAGATCCTCCGCTTCGAGCGGATCGACGTGGTGATCGCGATGGCCCTCGCCGGAGTCGTGAACCTGTCGATGATGGCGATGGCGGCCGGGCTCTTCCACACCTCGGGCCTGGTCGAGATCGACACCATCGAGGGCGCCTTCAACGGCCTCGGCGACCTGGTCTCGGCCAACGCCGCGACCGTTTTCGGAATCGCGCTCCTGGCCTCGGGTCTGGCCTCATCCTCGGTGGGGACGATGTCCGGCCAGGTTGTGATGCAGGGGTTCATCCAGCGCCGGATCCCGATCTTTCTGCGCCGCGCGATCACTCTGGCGCCGGCCCTGGTTGTGCTCGGTGTCGGGCTGCCCCCGACCGACGCGCTGGTGATCAGCCAGGTGGTGCTCTCCTTCGGGATCCCGTTCGCGCTGGTGCCGCTGCTGGTGATCGCCTCGAAGCGGGACTTCATGGGCCCACTCGCCAACCCGCGCTGGCTCTCGGCGCTCGCCGGCACCCTGGCGGCGCTGATCATCGCCCTCAACGCCTTTCTCCTCCAGCAGCTGTTCTTCGCGTAGATTTCTGGCATGGCCCTGGCCGAGACCCTCGAGGACATCGTCGACTCCCTCCCCGACGACTGGACCGACCTCGAGCTCGACCTGCGGATCGCCGACGAGCACCGCTACGTCGACGCGGCGGTGATGCTCTCCACGGTGAACGCTCAGCCCTACTCGCGCGCCGACTGGCACTGGCGCCTCAACGTCGCCCACCGCTTCGGCCACGCGGCCGCCCCGGAGACGGTCAAGGGGGTGCTGGCGAAGCTCGACCGCGAAGGGATCGCGGGAGAGCTCCGCGTCCGCGACGCCCAGGAGGGAAGAGCGGAGGTGGTGCAGATGTGGGGGCGCCCGGAGAGCGTCCGCCGCGAGTTCCGCCTTAGGCGGAACCTCTAGCCCTCCCCTGCCTCGCTCTCAGGAGCGAGGAGAAATAGCCTCTCGATCATGGCCAGGATTGTCGCGATCGGCACCGACCTGATGCTCGCCAGCCGGGTGACCACCGCGCTCGTCGCCGAGGGGCATCAGGTTGAGCAGCGCTCGACCCTCCCCGATGAGCTCGACGGCGTCGACCTGGTGGTCGCCGACCTCGACGGGGTCGAGCCCGAGCGGCTCGCGGACCTGGGCGTTCCCGTGCTCGGCTTCCACCAGCACACCGACGTCGAGACCAAGAGGCGCGCCGAGGCCGCGGGCCTCGCCCTCGTGGTTCCGCGCAGCCGCATGGTCCGGGAGCTGCCGGAGCTCGCCGCCAGGCTGATCGACGGTGAATGAGGCAGAGCCGACGCTATTCTGGCCCTGCTAGGAGGCCGCTCCGCTCCGCCCACCGACGCCAGCCGGAGATCGAATTGGGGCCGAGCTCCGGGGTGGCCGCGGAGCCCCGTGTCGCAAAGGCGTGGCCAGAGGTGAGGGCCGCCATCTGGGCGGTCTGTGAGGAACGATCGAGGCCGGAGACCTCGGCCAGGAGGTCCTCCAGAGCCCCATCGGGGTCCGTGCCGAGGATCTCGTATCCGCGGGTAAGGGCCGCGACGATGGGATCGGCGAGCTCGTCTTGACCCGGTGGCCTGACCAGCACCAGCTCCGGGTATCGAGGGGCGCCGAAGTCGTCGACGCGAAACTCGCGGGTGGGGATGCCGAGCCGGTTGAGCTCGACCCCTTCGGCGTTCCAGAAGGCGGTGGCGGCGTCGATCCTCCCGGCAGCGAGGGCCGAGACGGCGTTGAAGCCGATCGTGATCCGCTCGACCTCGGCTGGGTCCAGGCCGCCGGAGCGGAGCACGGTGTCGAGGACGGCGTCGTCGGAAGGGACGCCGGTGACCCCGACCGTCTTCCCGGCGAGGTCGGCAGCGGTGCGGACTTCATTGCGATCGCGGGCGATCACCGAGGCGAGCGGCCGCTGGACGATCGCGGCGATCGCGACCAGGTCGGCGCCGCGCTCGCGGGCGATCCCGTAGTCGTTGATGTCCATGACCGCGAAGTCGGCGCGGCCGGCCTCCAGCAGCTTCGCGGCGTCGCTGGTCGAGGAGGGCTCGCGGATCTCCAGATCGACGCCCTCGTCCTCGAAGAAGCCCTCCCCCTGGGCGGCGTAGATGCCGGCGTGGACGGCGTTGGGCTGGAAGTCGAGCACCAGGGTCGCGCCCTCCGGCGCGCCCGGTTCAGCGCCGTCGCCCCCGCAGCCCGCCGCGGCGAGTGCCAGGACGACGGCCGCCAGCGACGCGGCGACCGATCTCATCCGCGGCGGACCCTAGCGCGGGCCGCTGTCACCCGATCCCCCTAAGAGGTCCTTAAAGGAGCTGCCACCGCGGTGATCCGGATCGGAAATCTGGTTAGACTGCGGCCGCCTCACAGCGGGTGGGGCCAAAGAGAAACGGGTTGCTCCTCGGCTTCGCCTGCGGAGCACCCTCGCGTCTACGAGGAGGTCGCTTCCCAGTGCAAGATCGAGGACTTGCCGCGTATATCGCAGAGCTGGTCGGGACTCTGTTCCTGGTCTTCTTCGTCACCAGCGTCGTCGTCCTCTACGTCGCCTCCGGCCAGAACGCCCAGTTCGGCTCGGACTTCGCCGTGGTCGGCCTCACCCACGCTTTCGTTCTCTTCGTCCTGATCGCGAGCATCGGCGTCGCCAGCGGCGGGCACTTCAACCCGGCGGTGACCACCGGCTTCATCGTCCTGCGGCGGATCGACCCGATCGACGGGCTCGTCTACATCCTCGCCCAGCTCTCCGGCGGCGTCCTCGGCGCGCTGTTGACGAAGGCCTTCCTTCTCGACGAGGGCCGCGCCTCCGATTACGGAGTCCCCAAGATCAGCGACCTGCTCGGCGGCGCCGTTCAGGGCGCCCTGGTCGAGGGGATCGGCACCTTCGTCCTCGTGCTCACGATCCTCGCGTTGGCCCTCAACCCCGAGGTCCGCCGCTGGGCGGCGCTCACGATTGGTGCCGCGCTCGGCTTCCTGGTGATGGTCCTCGGGCCGCTCACCGGCGGCTCCTTCAATCCGGCCCGATGGTTCGGCCCGGCGCTGGTCGGGAACGAGTTCGCCGACGCCTGGGTCTACATCGTCGGCCCGCATCGTCGGCGCGGCGCTCGCCGCAGCCTTCTACCGGTTCGTGATCCAGCCGAGCAGCGGGCCGCCTCAGGAGGTGGCCGACACGGTTGCTCCGCGCGGACCGGCGCCGCCAGCGGGCGAGGCCCCGCCGCTGCGCCAGGAGCGTGGACCCGGCGGCCCACCGCCCTCGCCGCCTCCCGGCGGCATCGCCGGCAGCTAGCGCGATAGCCACGGTTCGCTAGGTTTGCCCTGCGATGCGCAGGGTCACCTTCTCGCGTAACTACACGCTCTCGCTCTCGCGCACCTGCCAGTGCTACTGCAAGTACTGCGCCTTCGCCACCCACCGGGCGCACATCCACGATCCGGATGAGGTCGAGCGGCGCCTCGACGAGGCGCTGAGGAGAAACACCAAGGAGCTGCTCGTCCTCACCGGGGAGCGCCCCGAGATCAACCCCGAGGTGGCGGAGCGCCTGCGGAGCTGGGGGCACGATGACTTCACGTCCTATGTCCACTGGACGTGCGAGCGGGCGCTGGAGCGCGGCCTCCTCCCGCACACCAACCTCGGGGTGCTCTCGCGCGAGGACCTGGGGCGCCTGCGCGAGGTCACCGCCTCGCAGGGGCTGATGCTGGAGTCGATCTCCGAGCGGCTGATGGAGACCGTCC
Organism: uncultured Solirubrobacterales bacterium; assembly: GCA_963780305.1. Taxonomy (GTDB): domain Bacteria; phylum Actinomycetota; class Thermoleophilia; order Solirubrobacterales; family 70-9; genus CAVVYV01. Next base: position 46,232 of record CAWABN010000008.1, on the reverse strand, counting down.
ATGCCGGCTCACCGACGAAGCACCCCGCCCGCCGCCTGGAGACGATCGAGCTCGCGGGCGAGCTCCGGATTCCCTTCACCAGCGGAATCCTGGTCGGGATCGGCGAGACCGAGGAGGAGCGCGTCGCCTCTCTCGAGGCCCTCGCCGAGGTCCACGCCAAGTACGGCCACCTCCAGGAGGTGATCCTCCAGAACTTCGTCCCGCATCCCCGCTACTACGGCGCAGAGGTCGCGGAGATCGCGGATGAGTCCGCACGGGCCAAGTGGTCGGGGGCGGTGAACGCCCCGCTGAGGAGCTTCCGTTGCCTGAGTGGGCGAACCCGATCTCGATCGACGAGATGAAGCGCCTGATCGCCGAGTGCAGGCGTCTGATGCCCGAGGTGGGCATCCAGGTGCCGCCCAACCTCGCCGACTGGTGGCCGCAGCTGGTCGAGGAGGGCGCCACCGACCTGGGAGGGCTGTCGAGCAACGGCGACCACATCAGCCCGGAGGAGGCGTTCCCTAGCCCGCACCAGGTACGGAAGAAGCTGGCGCCGCGGGGCTATGCGCTCACCGAGCGGCTCTGCGCCTATCCGCAATACCTCGACCCCGAGTGGATGGAGCAGTCGGTCCTCGACGTGGTCAAGCTCAAGTACTGGAGCTTCATCCCTCGCCGCGGCTCCGGCCGGCGCCAGGTCGAGCCTCCGGCGCCCGCGGTGGCGCCGCGGGCAATCGAGCGGGGAAGGCGCGGCGAGGAGCTGACCGAGGAGGAGCTGACCGCGCTCTTCTCCGAGACCCGCCCGGAGGTGATCGAGGAGATGCGGCTCGCCGCCGACGAGCTCCGAGCCGAGCTGGCGGGGGAGAGGGCCACCTTCGTCGTCAACCGCAACATCAACTTCACCAACGTCTGCGTGGTCGGCTGCGCCTTCTGCGGCTTCGGACAGGGGAAGCGCTCACCGGACGCGTACCACGTCCAAGAGGACGATTTCGCCGCACGCGTGCAGGAGGCGATCGACTTCGGGGCGACCGAGATCTGCATGCAGGGCGGCATCCACCCCGAGTACAAGCTCGAGGACTACGGGCGCTGGCTGCGCCTGGCGAAGGAGGCGGCGCCGCAGATCCACCTCCACGCCTACTCGCCGATGGAGATTCACTACATGTGCGAGCGCTCGGGACGCTCGCCCGAGTCGGTCTTCGAGTACCTGATCGACTGCGGGCTCGGCTCGACCCCCGGGACCGCAGCCGAGGTCCTCGACGACGGCGTCCGCCAGCGGATCTCGCCGAACAAGCTGCCGGTGGCGCGCTGGGTCGAGATCATCGAGGCGTCGCACCGCTCCGGCCTGCGCTCGACTTCGACCGTGATGTTCGGCCACATCGAGGAGCCGCGGGAGCTCGCTCGCCACATGCGGGTGGTCCGGGAGCTGCAGGAGCGGACCGGGGGGATCACCGAGTTCGTGCCGCTCAGCTTCATCCCCTACAACACCCTGCTCGGGCGCACCCACGGAGTCGAGGAGATCTCCCGCGAGGACAACCTGAAGCACACCGCCGCCTTCCGGCTGGCGCTCGGGCGGACGATCCCCAACCTGCAGGCGAGCTGGGTGAAGATGGGCCTTGACGCCGCCACCGAGAGCCTTCGGTGGGGCGTCAACGACCTTGGCGGCACCCTGATGGAGGAGAACATCTCCCGGATGGCGGGCTCGCAGCACGGGACGCGGCTGGAGCCGGAGCAGCTGATCGAGGCCGCCCGCCGGGCCGGGCGCCAGCCGGCCCAGCGGACGACTCTCTACGAGATCGTCGAGACCTATTAGGGCGTCGGCGGCCTGCCCTGGGCGCCGGCCTGGGCTCCAGCCGCTGCCCCCGCTACGGCTCCCCGGACGCGGTCGGTGAGCCCAACGCTGCTGTACGCGATCCTATGCTGAAACACCGGAATGAAGGCGATGCTGCTCGAAAAGCCCGGAGAGCCCCTGCGCGAGGCGGAGGTCGAGGATCCCGTGCCCGCGGAGGGACAGGTCGCGATCAGGGTCGCGGTCTGCGCGGTCTGCCGCACCGACCTCCACGTGGTCGATGGCGAGCTCACCGACCCGAAGCTGCCCCTGATCCCCGGGCACATGGTGGTGGGCACGGTGGAGGAGACGGCCCCGGGGGCCGAGCGCTTCGCCGCCGGCGACCGGGTCGGCGTCCCCTGGCTGGGCTGGACCGACGGGACCTGCCGCTACTGCCGCTCCGGCAGGGAGAACCTCTGCGTGAATGCGAGGTTCACCGGCTACCAGCTCGATGGCGGATACGCCGAGCGGATCGTCGCCGACGAGCGCTTCTGTTTTCCCCTTCCCGAGTCCTATCCGGACCTGCAGGCGGCGCCCCTGCTCTGCGCGGGGCTGATCGGCTACCGGGCGCTGCGGCTGGCGGGCGAGGGCGAGCGGCTCGGCCTCTACGGCTTCGGCGACTCCGCCCACATCATCAGCCAGGTTGCGGTCCACCAGGGCCGCCGGGTGTACGCGTTCACCCGTCCCGGCGACGAGGAGACCCAGGCCTTCGCGCGCCAGCTCGGCGCCCAGTGGGCGGGGGGCACCGGCGGTCCCGAGACGCCCGAGCTCGACGCGGCGATCATCTTCGCTCCGGTGGGGGAGCTGGTCCCCGAGGCGCTGCGGGCGGTCGTCCCGGGCGGAACCGTGGTCTGCGCGGGGATCCACATGAGCGACATCCCCTCCTTCCCCTACGAGATCCTCTGGGGGGAGCGGACACTGCGCTCGGTAGCCAACCTGACCCGGCAGGACGGCGAGGAGTTCCTCGCCCTCGCCCCCGAGGTGCCCGTGCGTACGGAGGTGCAGCCATATGCCCTGGCGGACGCAAATCACGCACTCGATGACCTGCGCGGCGGTAGGGTTCGGGGGGCCGCCGTACTCAGGGTCGGCGCCGCCACGGCTGCCGGCTGAGGCCACGGGGAGAGGAATACGAATGGCAGACGTCACCGTCAAGCGCATCGAGGACTTCGAGGCGATCTTCGGTGGGGGCTTTCGCCGGGTGCGCGCCGGTCTCGGGGTCACATCGTTCGGGCTCTCCGTGATGGAGTTCCCGCCTCACTTCGACCACTACCCGACACACGACCAGACTCACGACGGCCAGGAGGAGGTCTACACCGTGCTCAGCGGGCGGATCGCCCTCGAGGTCGGCGGCGAGGTCCACGAGCTCGAACCCGGCGTCTTCGCCCGGGTGGGCCCTGGGGAGAAGCGGAAGCTGAGCACGGGCGACGAGCCCGCCAGGGTGCTTGCGATGGGCGCCACCCCGGGGAAGGTCTACGAGCCGCCCGAGTTCAGCGTCGAGGGCGCCTCGCCCCCGCCGATGCACAAGCCCAAGGCCGAAGCCGAAGCCGAGGCCGCGAAGCTCTAACGGAAGAGGTCCTCCGATGCGGGGCGGCGGATCGCCGCCGCGCCCGGGCCATCCTCCTCGCTGGTCATCCCGGTGAGACCGGAGACGATCGCCCCCGGTGCGTCCGAGTCCTTCTCGCGGCTGAGGTCCGCCGCCGCCGCCAGCTCATCGGCGGTCGCGATCAGGGTGGCGGAGAGCTCGTTGCCGCGAGCGTCGCGGCGGCCTCGCCAGTCGGCCAGTGGCGCGATCCCGGCGCAGCCAATCGCGATATCCGCCTGCCCGACCCTCCAGGCGCGGCCGAAGCTGTCGGCGATCACGACCGCGGGCAGGTTTCCCGACGCCGCTTCGATTTGCCGCCTGATCATCTGGGCGGACCGATCCGCGTCAACCGGCAGCAGCGACACCCAGCCCGGCTCCAGGTTGGAGGCGTCGATTCCGGCGTTCGCGCAGACCCACCCCTGGCGCGTCTCGGTGATCAGGACCCCCCGCTCGGCGCGGAGCACCACCCTGCTCTCCTGAAGTATGAGCTCGACCAGCGCAGGATCTTTGCCCAGCTCCTCGGCGAGCTCCCGAGCCGGGGCCCCTGGCTCGACCTCCGCGAGCCGGCGCAACCTGCCCTCCGCCTTGGAGACCACCTTCTGGGAGAGCACGACGATCTCATCGCCGCCAGGGTCGCCCGCATCCACGACCAGGCGTCCGAGATCGTCGCCCTCGCCGATCTCTGGGAGGCCGGCTAGCGGCCTGATCCGCAGCTCGCGAGCTCCCAATCGAGGCTAGGCGACCGCCGGCTCGGGCTGAGCGCCCAGCTCCCAGAGGACCTTGGCGGTCCGGGGGGCGGGATCGGGGTCCAGCAGCAGCCGGTCGCGCAGCTCGCTCATGTCCTCGGGCGTGTCGAGGTCCATCTCCAGGGACTCGATCCGCTCGAGGGTGAATCCGATCCCGGCTGCGCGGGCTCGGCTGATATGCCGGGAGCAGCTCTCGAGGCCGAAGGCTGGTTCGATCGCATCGGGCGGGGATAGCACCAGGGCGTTGGTGCCGGTGCCGTGGCGGTCGGGAACGATCAGGGCCGCCTGAGGCGTGCGCCCCAGATGCCGGTCGAGCTCGTCTGGATCGAGCAGCGGGCAGTCGGCGGCCAGCATCGCGACGCGATCGGCGCCGGCCTCCTTCGCCGCCTCGACACCCGCGATCGCGGCCTCGGAATGGCCGATGTCCTCGGGCTGCTCCAGCACCTCGTGGCCGAGCCATCGCGCATGCCTGCTGACCGACGGGTCAGCGGTGACGATCAGCGAGTCGGTGATGTTGCGGCTGCGCGGCAGCTTGGTGAGCACGTCGAGGAACAGAGCCTCGGCGAGGCGCTCGCGATCCGCTGGGCCCAGCGCACCCTCGAGGCGGCGCAGCGCGGCGTCGAGCCGCTTGACTGGGATGATCGCTGTCGTTTGCACGCTTGCCTGCCTCGCCCCGAGTTCGTTTCGTGTCCGTCCTGGACGAAAACAGGGTACCGGGCCAGATTACTGACTGCGCAAATTGCGGGCAAAATCGAGGGTCTGCTCGGCCAACCGCTGACGCCCCTTCGGCCCTTCCATCAGGGTCGGGCAACTGAGGATCTCGATCCCCTCGGGTGGCGGCTCGGGGTCGCTCTCGTCGCAGACCATTCCCTCGATCAGGCCCTCGTAGAGGGAGGCGACCCCGGTCGCGGTCGAGGGTCGCCCGATTGCCGACATGAAGGCGTCGGTGGGCCCCTTGACGACCTCTCCCGCCACATAGGGGCTGACCGCGATCACCGGGGGTTCGGCGGCCGCGAGCGCCTCGCGGAGGGCGGTGATGGCGAGGATCGGGCCGATCGAGATCACCGGATTGGAGGGGCCGATGACTATTGCCTCAGCATCGGAGACCGCCGCGAGGATCTCGGGCGTGGGTTCGGCCTCGGCAATCCCTTCGAGCTCGATCCCCTCGATCGCGGGCTGGGCGCGATCGACGATCAGGAACTCCTGGAGGCCGCGCCAGCCCTCCGGGGTCCGCACCCGAGTGCGGACCCGCTGCTCGCACATCGGCAGCACCGCGGAACGCACCCCGAGTGCGCGGGCGATCTGGGCCTGGGCGTCGGTGCGGCGCCCGCCCTCGGCGACGAAGCTGCGGCGGTAGAGGCAGGTCGCCAGGTCGCGGTCGGAGAGGCTGAACCAATCCGGGGCCCCGAGCTGCAACCAGCCGCTCGAAGACGGTGAAGGAGTCGCCCTTGATCCCCCAGCCGCGCTCCTCGTCGATCTCCCCCGCGAGCCAGTAGGTGATCAGGTCGGGATCGGGGGAGACGTCGACCCCGAGCAGCTCGACGTCGTCGGCGGTGTTGGCGATCACCGAGAGCCCCTCGCCGAGCAGGTCCTGCATCCCGGCGGCGAGCTTGGCGCCGCCGGTGCCGCCGGCGAGCACCACACAGCGCTCGATCTCGCTCACTCCCAGGGATCGCCGTCGGGGAGATCCGTGATCCTCACCCCGGCGCGCGACTTGTAGCGGAAGTTGATCGCGATCAGCATCGGGGTCAGGGTCTCGACTATCCGCGCCATCTCCAGGGCCCCTGCATTGACAGCTCGGAGCCCCGGAATCAGCTCGATCAGCGCCGCCACCCGCGCCTTGTCCGCCTTGCGATCCCCGCAGACGAGCACGTCCTCCTCGAGCTCTACAGGTTCGGCGAGCTTCTTCGCGTTCACCGAGTGAAGCGCCGAGATCACGATCACCCCCTCCGGGACCATCTCCTCGGCCTGCTGGGCGGCGGAGCCCTGCCAGACGCCGAGTGCCCTCGACGCCTTGCCGCTGACCGCGGCGGCGGTGGGCACCGTGCAGTCGACGAGGATCTGACCGGGGCTGAGCGCCTGCTTGAGGTTGGTGAGTGTCTCCGACTGGGCGCGAAACGGAACGGTGAGGAAGGCGATCGGCCCGCGGGCGACGGCGGCGGCGTTCTCGAGGCCCTCGACCTCGGCGCCCTCGACCTGCCCTCGGACGCGCTCGGCCGCCTGCTCGGCCCGCCCTGCCTCGCGGGAGCCGATCACCGTCGGCTGGCCGACTCGCGCCCAGCGGAGGGCGAGGCCGTAGCCGAGGGCGCCGGTGCCGCCGATTATCGGGATCGGGTCAGCCACCGCGAGCAAGCTACAGGGAGCCCTGCCGAATAGGCTCCTGGGCGATGAGGCTCGAGGGGCGGAAAGCGCTGGTCACCGGCGGCGCGGGCGGGATCGGCGCGGCGATCTGCCGCCGGCTGGCGGCCGAGGGCGCCCAGGTGAGTGTCGGCGACCTGAACCTCGGGGGGGCCCGAGAGGTGGCCGGCGAGATCTCGGGGGATGCCGTCGAGCTCGACGTGACCGACCTTGACTCCGCCCGGGCGACGGTTGAAGGGACCGGGACGCTCGACATCCTCGTCAACAACGCGGGCACCGACGAGTTCGGCTTCTTCGTCGACACCACCCCCGAGCAGTGGCAGAAGGTGATCGCCGTCAACCTCAACGGGGTGCTCAACTGCACCCACGCCGCCCTACCCGGCATGCAGAGCGCCGGCTACGGACGGATCGTCAACATCGCCTCCGAGGCCGGCCGGATCGGCTCGAAGGGCTCGGCGGTCTATTCGGCCGCCAAGGGCGGGGTGATCGCCTTCACCAAGGTGACGGCGCGCGAGGGCGCCCGCTTCGGGATCAATGCAAACGGGATCGCCCCGGGCCCGATCGAGACGCCGCTACTGATGCGGGCGCTCGAGTTCGGCGAGATCGGCGAGAAGATCGTCGCGAACATGAAGGCGGGGACGCAGCTGCGGCGGCTGGGCTCGCCCGACGAGGTCGCCGCCGTGGTCGCCTTCCTCGCCTCCGACGACGCCTCTTACGTCACCGGCGAGATCATCGGAGTCTCCGGGGGAATGGGGATGGTGGGATGAGCATCGAGACCGGGATCGAGCGCACCGACGAATTCGTGGTCGAGGACCGCCTCCTCACCGATGTCGGCGGCACGATCGGGGCGAGAGTCCTCTCCACCCCGGGGATGATCGGGATGATGGAGCGCACCGCGGCGGTCCTCTCCTTCGAGAACCTTCCCGACGGCAAGGCGACGGTCGGCTTCGAGGTCTGCGTCAAGCACGTCGCCCCGGCGGCCGAGGGCCAGACCTGCACCGCCCATGCCAAGTTGCGCGAGGTGGTGGACGAGCGCAAGCTGCGCTTCGAGGTCGAGGTCAAGGAGGGGGAGCGAACGATCGGCGTCGGAACCCACGAGCGCCGGGTGATCGAGATCGGCTCCGTCTCGGGCGACTAGCCGTCCCGGCGGCGACCGGCTCCGCTAAGCGCACAGCTACTGCTTCGCATGGAAAGCGGCGGTTCGAGCTCACGCTCGCTTCCGCCGAAGCGGTAGCCGTCCGTCGCCAATTAGGCCTCTCGGACGATCTCGTAGATGAGGAGGGCGAGGTCGTCGACGGTGCGGGTCTCGACGAGGCGCACGGGCTTTTGGTCGCTGGTCTCCACGAAGAGGCGCTCGCCGGCCCCGAGCACGACCGGGTAGATCATCAGCCGCAGCTCGTCGACGAGGTCGTTCTCGAGCAGGGTCCGTGCGAGTCGGATGCTGCCGGCGAGGACGATTTCCCCGTCTAGCTCCTGCTTCAGCTTCGAGACCTCGTTCACCACGTCGCCCTTCACTACCGTCGAGTTGTTCCAGTCGGGGTCCTCCAGGGTCGAGGACACGACGTACTTGGGCATGCTGTTCAACCTGTCTGCCAGTTCGCCACCCCGGGATGGCCACCGCGCGGCGAGGAACTCGTAGGTTCGCCGACCGAACAGCTGGGCCTCGGCGCCTAGCGCCTCGTCGAGCAGGACCTTGGCCGCCTCTTCGCGACCCCGGTCGCCGACACGACCGACCCAGCCGCCGCGCCCGAAGCCCTCCACACCGGCCGGGTCCTCGATCACTCCGTCGAGCGAGACGTTCTCGCTAATCACGATCTTTCCCATTTCAGTTCTCCTTCCCGTCGCGTGAAAGGAAAATGCTCAGGCCAAAGGTAAGGAATCGCCAGAAGCTGCCGCTTTGGACGAGAAGCGCCGCTTTGCATGGAAAGCAGCCGTTGTGGGCGAGATGCTGCGTGGCCCTGTCGGGCGGGATGACATACCGCCCTCTCTCAAACTAGGGTCGTTTCGACCTCGACTTCAGGGAGGACTTGTAATGAGCCGGACCACCCGTTTCCTCGCCGCGCTTGTGGCCTCGTGCTGCGCTCTGCTCGCGTTCGCATCCCTTTCCTCCGCCCAGCAGGTGCTCTATGGGGCTAACGGCGGGGGGGCGCCGCCTCCAACCTCTACCTCCTCGATCCCTCCTCCGGGGCCGTGCTTCAGACCGGGGGGCCGATCCGATTCGCCGTCACCGGCCTCGCCCTCGATCCATCGACCGGGACGCTCTACGGGGTCACGGCGAATAACGCTGACAACGCTCCGCGCCACCTGATCACGATCACCAAGACCACCGGCGCGGGCACCGATGTGGGTGACCTGGGGCGCCAGGTGAGCGACATCACCTTCACCCCGGACGGGACCCTGTTCGGCTGGACCCGGGACTCCGAACGCCCTGGTGACGATCGACAAGGCGACCGGAGCCTCGACCGTCGTCGGCCCCTCCGGCATCGGCTCCTTCGGGGGCGGTCTCGCCTCCAACGCCGCGGGCGTCCTCTACCTCGCCCCCCAAGGGGACGACGGAGACCTCTTCACGGTCGATCGCAGCACCGGCGCCGCCACCTCGGTCGCCACCTGGACGGGACCACCGGCGATGGGATCGCCGCGCTCGCCTTCGACGCCGCCGGCACGTTGTTTGGGGACCGACAAGATTTCTCTGACGCCGACCGCCCTGCTCACGATCAACACCGGCCTCGGGAGCGGTCGGCGTCCGGGACCCTCCATCGACCGACTCGACGCGATCGTGTTCGCGCCCAAGCCCGGTCGTAGCGTCAACCTCCAGAAGAAGAACCTCAAGAAGGGAACGAAGGTCCGCCTATCCGGGCACGTGGACTCGCCGGCCTCCCTAAGGACACTGGTGCCGCCGGCGCTGCAGGTGCCGGGGAGCCAGAGCGCGTGCGAGGTCGGCCAGACGGTCGAGCTTCAGAGAAAGAAGCCAAAGGCGGGGAGCTTCGGGGCCTTCCAGCAGCTCACGACCGATAACGCCGGCAACTTCTCCACCGAGGCGAAGGTGAAGAAGACCTTCCAGTATCGGGCCGTCCTATCCGAGACCCCACGTCTGCGGCAACGCGACGTCCAACATCCAGAAGGTCAAGGTCAAGAAGAAGAAGAAGAAGTAACGCTACGCAGGGTGGACGACCTGACGTTTGGCGCGGCAAGGTCGTCCGACTGGATATGCGCGCGAGCCAGACCGAGGCCCTCGAAGCCGCCGGGCTGTCGGAGTAGTGCTTTGGACGAGAAGCGGCTATCCGCTTCGCATGGAAAGCAGCGCTCTCGGCCTGGGCGCTACTGGACCTGCTTGTCCTTCCCGGCCCCACCCTTCAGCTTGTCGTTGCCGGGGCCGCCCTTCAGGGTGTCCTTGCCCGCCTCGCCGTAGAGCTTGTCGTTGCCCTTGCCGCCCTTCAGGGTGTCCTTTCCGGCGCCGCCGCAGATCGTGTCGTTGCCCGCCAGGCCGGAGAGCTTGTCGTTTCCGCCCAGCGCCGCGATCACGTCGGCGGCGGGAGTGCCGGTGAGCTGATCGGCGCCCTCGGTGCCGACGATGGTTGCCGTCTTTCCCTTGCAGGTAGGTGGGGTTGGCGTCGCGGGCGGGGTTGGCGGGGGAACGGGCGGGGCGGGGTCGGTGAACCTCTGGACCCGGGCGCCGGACTTATCGGCGACGTAGACGCTACCCGCCGGGTCGGTGCTGAGGGCTTGGGGATCATTCATCTCGCCGCCCAGGCCGCCGGTGCTGCCAATCTTGCACGTGTCGCCGTTCGCTGCCACGCAGATCTCGAACCCCATGCCGGTGTTGCCAGGCCCGCCACTGGCGACGTCCTTGCCCCAGGCGCGCTGGAAGTTCCCCGCTGAGTCGAACTTCTGGATCCGGTTGTTGTCTTGATCCACGACATAGACGTTCCCCGCCGAATCGGTGGCAACACCGGAGGGGTCATCCATCTCGCCGCCCAGCCCGGTGCTCGTATCAGCTGCCTTGCAGGTGTCGCCCGAAGCTGCGGTGCAGAGGTTGCCGCCGGTCGTCATGTTCACTCCCTTGCCCCACGTCCGTTGGAAGCTCCCCGCTGAGTTGAACACTTGAACCCGGTCGTTGACCTGATCGCCGACGTAGACGCTTCCGGCCCCGTCGGTGCCAACACTTTGGGGGAAGCTCATCTCGCCGCCCAGACCGCCGGGGCTGCCGGCCTGGCATGTGTTACCCGAGGCAGCGGTGCAGAGGTTCCCGCCAGTCGTCATGTTCACGCCCTTGCCCCACATCCGCTCGAAATTCCCCGCTGAGTCGAACTTCTGGATCCTGTGGTTCTGTACCTCGGCGACATAGACGGTTCCGCTCGTGTCGGTGGCAACGCCGGCGGGCGAGTTCATCTCGCCGCCGAGGCCGCCGGAGCTGCCGGCCTGGCATGTGTTACCCGAGGCAGCGGTGCAGAGGTTCCCGCCGGTCGTCATGTTCACGCCCTTCCCCCACATCTGCTCGAAGGTGCCCGCCGAGTCGAACCGCTGGATACGGTGGTTCATGAAGTCGGCGACGTAGACCTTGCCCGCCGTGTCGGTGGCAACGCCCCAGGGGCTGTTCATCTCGCCGCCCAGACCGCCGGGGCTGCCGGCCTGGCATGTGTTACCCGAGGCAGCGGTGCACAGGTTCCCGCCAGTCGTCATGTTTACCCCCTTGCCCCACGTCCGCTCGAAGGTGCCCGCCGAGTTGAACTTCACCGATTGTTGCTCTGGTCTGCAACGTAGACATTGCCGGCCCCGTCTGTGGCAATACCAACGGGGAAGCCCATCTCCCCGCCCGCCGAACCGACCATGCCAATCTTGCACGTGTCGCCGTTCGCTGCCACGCAGATCTCGAACCCCATGCCGATGTTGCCCGGCCCGCCACTGGCGACGTCCTTGCCCCAGGCCCGATCGAAAGTACCGTTGGCGGCGCCCGCTGGCGCGGCGAGGGCAGCGCCGATCATTGCGGAAATCAAGCTGGCGACTAGCAGGGTGCTCGACGCGCGTCTGCCGCTCCTAGCCATGCCCATGTCTGGGGACGATACTTCGCCCTCCTTCCTTCGAACGCGAAGACAGCGTGGGCGGCCACCCACCCAGTCTGCTTCTTCCGCGTGAATGCGGGAATCTCGGCCGCTGGGGACGAGGACTCCCGGAATAGCCGCTTTGGACGAAAAGCAGCTAGTTCTGCTTTGCATGGAAAGCGGCGGTTCGCGAATGGCCGCGAGACGCTGAGGTCGGCGGGGAGGAGAGCGTCGTTTCGTGCCCCAACAGGTCAGGGCTTGATGTGCCCCGTCAGATGGGGGGATACTTGGCGGGCCAAAGCAAGAGAGAAGGGCGGTTGGATGATTCGTAGGGCTAGCCTCTTGACGGCGCTCATCGTCGCAAGCTTCCTGCTCTTCGTGGGAGAGGCAGCCGCGGGCACCGCGACGGTCGGTCAGGACTTCGAAGCCGGCAACGTTATCTGTGGCAGCGCAGACCGATCTGCAGACGTCGGTGTCCTCGGGCAACTCCTACACCGTCGCTGCGGCTGGGGTGATCACCTCATGGAGCTTCCATAACGGGATCGATGTTCTCCCGGGATCTGAAGCTCAAGGTAGCCAGGCCGCAGTCGGGTGGGGGCTATCTCTTCGTCGGCGAAGCGGCAGCCGGGACCCAGAACCTCCATGCCCTCAACACCTACCCGGCGAACATCCCGGTGCAGGCCGGAGACATCATCGGCATCTTCGTTGGATCACCTTTCGGGCACTGTGGCACGTTCACGTCCAATTCCGGCGACACCTTTGACCAGTTCAGCGGCGACCCCCCGCTCAACACCCCCGTCTCGCCGGACACCCCCGGCAGCCTCGTCCGCTACCCCGTCTCGGCCACGGTGACCACGCCGGACACGGTGCCCGCGCCTCCCGAGCAATACGGGTCAGCGTGCCGCCGCGATCAAGAAGTGTAAGAAGAAGTTCAAGGGCAAGGCGAAGGCCAAGAAGCGCAAGAAGTGCATCAAGAAGGCCAACCTGCTCCCCGTCTGAGCTAACAGGCCGCCGGGCTGTCGGAGTAGCGTCGCTTTGGACGAGAAGCGACGCTTTGCACGAAAGCGAAACTCCCGCCGGATGTCGGAGGCGCGTCAGCTGGCGGGTGGCGCCGGCGTTAGGCCGTGCCGGCGCATGACCTCAGCCATCTTCGCCACGTCCGGGGGGCTGGGTTCGCGGTCCTCGGTCGGATAGCACTCGATATCACTCAGCAGGACCGGCTCCTTACGCTCGTGGATATCCGCGGATATCTGTCCTCGTCGAAAAGGCGCCCTCCCCCTCGGATATCGGTTGATATCGCGGTTCCGCGGAACCGCTGATCCCTCCCGGTTAGGCTGAGCGTGATGAGCCAGCAGCTCCCCAAAGAGGTCAGGATCCGCGAGGTTGGGCCTCGCGACGGGTTCCAGAACGAGCCTGAGGTGATCCCGACCGCGGAGAAGGTGCGGCTGCTCGGATTGCTCTCCGACTCAGGCCTGCGGCGGATCGAGGTGACCTCGTTCGTGCGGCCCGATGTGATCCCGCAGCTCGCCGACGGGGCCGAGGTGCTGAGCCGGTACGAGCCGCGGGACGGCGTCGCGTATTCGGTCCTGATCCCGAACCGCAGGGGCCTCGATCTGGCGCTGAAGCAGCGCGACCGCTTCCAGGAGGCGAACTTCTTCCTGTCGGCCTCGGAGACCCACAACCGGAAGAACGTCAACCGCTCGATCGCCGAATCGCTCGCCGACCTCGAGGGGACGATCGCGGCCGCGGGCGAGGCGGGGATCCGCTGCGAGGGGGTGATCTCGACCAGCTTCGGCTGCCCCTACGAGGGCGAGGTCCCCCCCGAGCGAGTCCTCGAGATCGCCGGGCGGCTGGTCGAGTTCGGCTGCGCCGAGATCGCCTTCGGTGACACCACCGGGATGGCCAACCCCCGTCAAGTGCGCGAGTTCTTCGAGCTTGCCCGCGACCGGCTGCCCTCGGTCGAGCTCACCGCCCACTTCCACAACACCCGCGGGCAGGGGCTCGCAAACGTGCTGGCGGCGCTGGAGTCGGGGATCGACTCCTTCGAGAGCTCATTCGGCGAGCTCGGCGGCTGCCCGGTGCCCCCGGGCTCGACCGGCAACATCTCCACCGAGGACCTGGTTTCGATGCTGGAGGAGATGGGCGTCCGGACCGGGGTGGAGCTGCCGAAGCTGATCGAGGCCTCCTCGGAGGCCCAGAAGGTTCTCGGCCGGCCCCTCGGCGCCCACCTGCTGACCGCGGGCCCGGTCGACTGGCACCGGTAATGTGAGGGTGCTCCGAAGCACAGCTGAGGAGCAACCCGTTTAATGACAATGGTGAAGAGCGACCGGTTCAGAGCTGCGGTCGAGACCAAGGACGTCTCGGCGATCGGCGAGGTGTTCGCCGAGGACGTCACCTTCAAGAGCCCGGTGGTGTTCAAGCCATACGAGGGCCGCGAGGCGGTGGCGATGATCCTCGGGGCGGTGGTCCAGGTATTCGAGGACTTCCGCTACACCGACCAGGTCGAGACCGGCGATGTCGCCACCCTCGCCTTCAGCGCCTCGGTCGGCGACCGCGAGCTCGACGGGATCGACCTGATCCGGTTCGACGCGGATGGCAAGGTTCACGAGCTGGCCGTCTACGTACGGCCGATGAGCGGCGTCAACGCCCTCGCCGAGGCGATGGGCCGCAAGCTCGAAGAGCTCGGCGCCGCCACCTAGTAGTTCCTACTGGCAGGAGACCCCGGCGCAGGTCTTTAGCTGCGCCAGGCGGGCCTTGAGCGCGGCCTTGGTTGTCGCGAACGAGCCGCCGGCCGAGTCCCTGCTTTCCAGTTCGAAGGGGTCTGCGACGAGGTCGTAGAGCTCCTCCTCGCTTCCCCCGTTGTACTGGTTGTACTGCCAGTTGCCGTCGCGGATCCCGTAGCTGTTGAGGTCAAAGGTCTCGAAGAGGATGTCGCGATTGGCAGCCACCGACGGGTTGGCAGCAAGGGGCAGCAGGGAGATCCCGTCCATGGTCAGCCCCGGCCGGGCCTTGGTGATCTCGACGATCGTCGGAGCGAGGTCGATGTTCGCCACCAGCTGGTCGCGCACCACCCCCGCCGGGAACCTGGGGCCGCGGACGATCAACGGCACTCGGGTCGACTCCTCGTAGAGGTAGGACTTGAAGATCAGCCGGTGGGAGCCCAGCTGGAGGCCGTTGTCGGAGGTGAAGAAGATGTAGGTCTTGCGCAGGTCGCGGGCCTTCTTCAGCCTGCCGATGATCCGCTTCACGGTCTCGTCGACCGAGAGCAGGCTCTCCTGGCGCCCGCGCCAGCGGCGGTCGATGTCGTCGATGTCGACCTGGCTGAGCCTCGGCTGGTCTTTCACCAGATCCGGCTTGTCGGAGACGTTGGGCTCGTCGAAGTTGGGAGTTCGCGGCGCACCCCCGTCGCCGAACGCCCCCAGGTACCGGGGGGCGGGCTGCGGATCGCGGGTCGAGTTGAACGGCACCCCGGACTCTCCGTGGGGGGCGGTGGGGTTGAACCAGAGGAAGAAGGGCTTCGGG
This sequence comes from uncultured Solirubrobacterales bacterium, assembly GCA_963780305.1. Taxonomy (GTDB): domain Bacteria; phylum Actinomycetota; class Thermoleophilia; order Solirubrobacterales; family 70-9; genus CAVVYV01. Next base: position 31,184 of record CAWABN010000008.1, on the reverse strand, counting down.
CGGGGGGCGCGCCGCTGGAGGAAGTCGATGACCTTGGTGGAGAGAACGTCGGTGACGTAGTTCCGGGCGCCGGTCCCGTAGTACTGGAGCTTGCCGTTCTCGTTCAGCTTGTACTGGTAGCGGCGCTGGTCGCTGCCGCTGGTGAGCGCGTACCACTCGCTCCAGCCTGGAGGGATCTCCTTGGTGTCGGCAACCGGCTCGATCAGCCCGTCGTTGAGCCCGTAGCCATTCAGATACTTGCCGACCATTGCCGTCCGGTAGCCGGACCTCCGCAGCCAGACCGGGAGCGTATTGGTGTGGTCGAGGCCGTTGTAGCCGTTCGGAAGGTCCGTGCTGATCACGTGGTGGTTGTGGGCGTACTGGCCGGTGAGGAAGGTCGCGCGCGAGGGGCAGCAGAGGGGGAAGGAGGCGTAGCTGTTGCGGAAGGTGGTGCCGTGGCTGCCGAGCTTGTCGAGGACAATCGGCAGCGCCGACATGTCGTTGTTCTGATCGTCGGTCTCGATCACGATCACGTTCGGGCGCTTCTGCTTGGCGTTGGCACGCCGGAGTTTCTCCCGCTTTGCCTTGCGCATCTGCTTCTGCGCTGCACCCGGGTTGTCGGCCGGGGCGGCGCCCGCGGGCACGCCGACCGCGCTCAGGGAGAGACCGACGACCAAGGCGGCCACGCAGCAGGCGATCGTCAGACGCGTTCTCTGTCGGCTCCTCTTTCGCATCGCAGCACTGAAACCCGGGGCCGGCTCGACGGTTGCGCAGCTCCCGGCCCCCCAAGCGTCCAGCGGGCACAGGGTAACGGGGGTGGCGACGGCCCTCGCAAGTAACCGTCTAGGCTGCCCGACCGCCAACCTAAGAGGGCGCTCCTGAGGAGCGACCCGTTCTAACAAGGAGCGAGCGCAATGGCGATCAGCAAGGTAGGCGTCGTCGGCTGCGGGCTGATGGGTCACGGGATCTCCCAGATCTGCGCCCAGGCCGGCTGGGACGTGGTCGTGCGTGAGGTCGACCAGGAACCTCTCGACAAGGGCATCGGCAAGATCGAAAAGCAGCTCGGCCGGGCGGTCGAGAAGGGAAAGATGGAGCAGGGCGACGCCGACGCCGTTCGAGGCCGGATCACCCCCACGCTCGACTATGGCGAGCTCGCCGACTGCGACCTCGTGATTGAGGCGATCACCGAGGACCTCGGGCTGAAGAAGGAGATGTGGGCCGAGGTTGACGGGATCGTCAAGGACGACGCCTTCTTCGCCTCCAACACCTCCTCACTCTCGGTCGCCGACCAGGCCGACGCGACCAAGCGCACGGATCGCTTCCTCGGCCTCCATTTCTTCAATCCCGCCCAGGTGATGCCGCTGCTCGAGGTCGTCCGCGCCGAGAAGACCGGCGACGAGGCCTACGACCTCGGCTTCGAGGTGGGCAAGGAGCTCGGCAAGACGACGGTTGCCGCCAAGGACAACCGCGGCTTCATCGTCAACCGCCTGCTGGTGCCCTACATGCTCGACGCGATCCGGGCCCACGAGCAGGGGGTGGGCTCGATCGAGGACATCGACACCGGGATGATGGCCGGCGCCAGCCATCCGATGGGCCCGCTGACGCTGGCGGACTTCGTCGGGCTCGACACCCTGGCGGCGATCTCCGAGGTGATGGAGTCCGCCTACGGGGAGGAGCGATTCGCCGCGCCGCCAACTCTGAAAAAGCTCGTCGCTGCAGGAAATTATGGGAGGAAGTCGGGGAGGGGCTTCTACGATTACTCTGGTGAGAAGCCGGTTCCCGTGGAACCGGAGTAAGTAGGGACTTTCCAAGGAACCGAGTCAGGAGCCAGCATGGGAGTCGACCAGACCAGCCTCGACCGGATCAGGAACGCGACCTTCCCCTCCTCGCGTCGCGGATACGACAAGCACGAGGTCGAGAAGTTCCTCGCCCGCCTCGCCGATTGGCTCGAGACCGGCGGTGGAGACGAATCGCGGTCGGACACCGTCAAGCGGGAGCTGGAGCGAGTCGGCGAGCGGACCGGCGCGATCCTCGCGCAGGCCGAGGACAGCGCCCAGCAGATCCGCGCCGAGGCCGAGGACGAGGTGCGGGGGACGATCAACAACGCCAACGCCGAGGCCGAGCAGACGCGAGGCGAGGCCGACAGCTATTCGCAGGAGACCCGGAGCGCCGCCGATGCCTACAGCGAGGAGACGCGGAGGACCGCCGACGAGAAGCCGCCGCCACCAGCGCCCAGGCGGAGCAGGACGCCCGAGAGACGATCGCCTCGGCGCAGGCACAGGCGGGCCGAATCGTCGAGGAGGGCAGCCGGCGCCGCGAGGACATCGAAGCGGTGATCGCCGACCTCGTTCGCCGTCGCGACGAAGTGCTCGCCGACACCGAGGAGCTTGCCGGCAAGCTCGGCGAGGCGGTCAAGGAGCACCGCCCGTCCGGCCGGGATCCGTTTGCCGCCCCCGAGGAGCTAGATCCGCTCGAGCGTGACAAGAAGGAGTCAGAGGGCGATCTGCGCCCGGGACGAGGACGTGGAAGTCGGGGAAGAGGATCAGGTCGAGGCGACCTGAGCGGTTCCGATGAGTGACATCAAGGCGGCGCTCGACGCGGCGCTCGAGGGCGGCCCCGAGCGCCACCGCCAGAAGGTGGCCGAGCAGGAGAAGCTCCCGGTGCGCGAGCGGGTCAGCCGCCTGCTCGACCCCGAGTCGCTTGCCGAGGAAGGGCTGCTCGCCAACTGGGAGCAGGAGGGGCTCGGCGCCGACGGGGTGGTGACCGGGATGGGCACCGTGGGCGGCCGCACGGTCGCGCTGATGGCCAACGACCCGGCGGTGAAGGCCGGCTCATGGGGGCCGAAGACGGTCGAGAAGATCCTTCGGATCCAGGAGCGGGCGCTGCGCCAGCAGGTGCCGATGTTCTACCTGGTCGACTCGGCCGGCGCCCGGATCACCGACCAGGTCCGGATGTTCCCCGGCCGCCGCGGCGCCGGGCGCATCTTCCACAACCAGGTGCGGCTCTCCGGTCAGGTTCCGCAGATCTGCCTGCTGTTCGGTCCGAGCGCCGCCGGCGGCGCCTACATCCCTGCCTTCTGCGACGTCGTGATCATGCGCGACGGCAACGCCTCGATGTACCTGGGCTCGCCGCGGATGGCGCAGATGGTGATCGGCGAGGAGGTGACGCTGGAGGAGATGGGCGGCGCCCGGATGCACACAGGCGTCTCCGGCTGCGGGCACTTCCTCGCCTCCACCGACGAGGAGGCGATCGACCTCGCCCGCCGCTACCTCTCCTACATGCCCTCGAATTGGCGCGAGGCGCCGCCGACCGCGCCGCCGGCCGAGCCGCGATCCGAGCGCTCGGTCTCCGCGATCGTCCCGGACAACGAGAAGGACCCGTTCGACGTCAGCGAGCTGATCGAGGCGCTCGTCGACGACGGCTCGCTCCTCGAGGTCCAGGAGCGCTGGGCGAAGGAGCTGGTGGTCGGTTACGCCCGCCTCGACGGCCGGGTGATCGGCATCGTCGCCAACCAGCCCAAGGTCAAGGGCGGGGTGCTGTTCGTCGATTCGGCCGACAAGGCGGCTCGCTTCATCTGGACCTGCAATGCCTTCAACGTGCCCCTGCTCTTCCTCGCCGACGTCCCCGGCTTCATGATCGGCAAGGACGTCGAGCGCCAGGGAATCATCCGCCACGGCGCGAAGATGATCAGCGCCGTCTCCGAGGCGACGGTGCCGAAGATCTCGGTGATCGTCCGCAAGGCCTACGGCGCCGGCCTCTACGCGATGGCCGGCCCGGCCTTCGAGCCCGACTCCTGCATCGCGCTGCCGCAGGCCCAGATCGCGGTGATGGGCCCCGAGGCGGCGATCAACGCCGTCTTCTTCAACCAGATCCAGGAGATCGAGGATCCCGAGCAGAGGCAGCGCTTCGTCGAGGAGAAGCGGCGGGAGTACTCCGAGGACATCGACATCCTCCACCTCGCCTCCGAGCTCGTCGTCGATGCGGTCGTCGAGCCCGACGCCCTGCGCGTCGAGCTGATCCGCCGCTACGCGCTCGCTGAGACCAAGGACCGCCGCTTCGCCGAGCGCCGCAACCCGGTCACGCCTGTCTGAGGTACTGGCTACCCGGGCGCGTCGACCGGGGAACGGAACCAGCGACTCGCTTTCCGTGTCCCACAGCTTCAGGCGGAAGCTCTGGATGCTGCTTCGGATCGTGACGACAGGCGTGCGCCGGAACATCGGATGGGAATCGTGCGCGTCACTCAGGCGGTAGTTCGGGATCGTCGCGCTCAGATGGTGCACGTGGTGGAAATTGGCGTTGCCGACGGCCCAGGCGAGCAGGCGCGGCAGCTGGAGGTAGGAGCTGCCCTGCAGCGCGGCGAGCTCGAATTTCCAGCTGCCGGGCGCCTGGTAGTAGGTGTCCTCGTACTGGTGTTGGATGTAGAGCATCCAGGCGGCGATCGCTCCGCCGGCCACCAAGGTCGTGCCTTGTATCAGGAGGAAGGTCTGCCAGCCGACGACCCCGCTCCATCCCAGCGCCCAGGCGACGAGCGCGAGGTTAGTCGCTACGACGCTCGCCAGGATCCTCGGGGACATGCCCTTCTGGGGGAACCGGCGCTCGAACAGGAACACGAGGCTCGGACCCACCAGCAGCATCAGCATCGGGTTGCGGTAGAGCCTGTAAAAGAGCCGCCGCGGTCGGGAGGCACTCTCGTACTCGGCGAGGGTCAGCGTGTTTATCTCGCCGATGCCGCGATGGTCGAGGTCTCCCGTGTGCGCGTGGTGGATCGCGTGCTGTCGCTGCCACCAGCGGTAGGGGGTGAACAGGAGGAAGCCGAGGAAGTGGCCCCAGCGGCTGTTCGCCCGCCGCGACTCGAACATCGAGTTGTGGGTGAGGTCATGGAAGAGCGAATACATGCGGGTCAGGAAGACCGTCGCGACAAGGCCGAGAGCGATCGCGACCGGGGCGCTCGGCTGGATCAGCAGAGCGAGGATCCAGATGGCGAGGTACGGCAGGACGACGCTCGCAATCTGACCGAGGCTGCGGCTGCGGTCGACCTCCAAGTAGGGGGCGAGATCCTGTTTCCAGCTCTTGCGGGATGGGATGTCTGTGGCCGTCACGGTGAGTCGGTGGTTAGCTGAGGGGTCCTACGTGCCCTACCCCTATCTGGCTCACCGGGGGGGCGTCAAGAAGCGGCGAATCAGGCTGCGATGCGGCCGGCGAGCTCGACGAAGTAGTCGAGCGCCGCGGGGTTGGCGAGCGAGTCGCGGCTGGCGGCCCGCTCCGGCGCCTCGCCCATCAGGATCCGCTTGACCGGCACCTCGAGCACCTTGCCGCTGAGCGTGCGCGGCACCTCGGCGATCTGGAAGACCTCGTTCGGGACGTGTCGCGGCGAGCACTGCTCGCGGATCCGCCGCTTGATCTCGGCGGTCAGCTCGTCGCTCAGCTCCGCGCCGTCGCGCAGGACGACGAACAGCGGCATCCAGCCCTCGGTCCCGGGCTTCGGGGATGTCCACGACGAGCGCGTCGACCACCTGATCGACCCGGAGACGGCGCGGTAGATCTCGCTGGTGCCCATGCGCACGCCCTGGCGGTTGATCGTCGAGTCCGAGCGGCCGTAGATGATCGCCGTGCCGCGCGAGGTGATCTCGATCCAGTCGCCGTGGCGCCAGACGCCCGGGTACTGCTCGAAGTAGCTCGCGCGGTAGCGGGAGCCGTCCTCGTCGCCCCAGAAGAAGACCGGCATCGAGGGCATCGGCTCGGTGATCACCAGCTCGCCGACCTCGTCGATGACCGCGTTGCCGTCCTCGTCGAAGGCCTCGACCTTGGCCCCCAGCGCGCGGCCCTGGAGCTCGCCGCGGTAGACGGGCAGGATCGGCACGCCGCCGACGAAGGCGGTGCAGACGTCGGTGCCGCCGCTGGTCGAGAAGAGCCAGGTGTCGCGGCCGACGTGCTCGTAGACCCACTCGAAGCCCTCGGGCGAGAGGGGCGAGCCGGTGGAGCCGACCGCGCGCAGCCGCGAGAGGTCGCGGCCCTGGCCCGGGCTCGACGCCGTCCTTCATGCAGGCGGCGATGTAGCTGGCGCTGGTGCCGAAGCAGGTGACGCCGGTGCGCTCGGCCAGGTCCCAGAGCACGCCCATGTCGGGTGGCCGGGGCTGCCGTCGTAGAGGACGATCGAGGCGGGCGTCAGCAGCGCGCCGATCAGGAAGTTCCACATCATCCAGCCGGTGGTCGTGAACCAGAAGACGCGGTCGCCGCCCTGCGCGTCGAGGTGGAGGTTCGACCTTCTTCAGCTGCTCGAGCAGGATCCCGCCGTGCCCCTGGACGATCGCCTTCGGCAGGCCGGTGGTGCCCGAGGAGTAGAGGACCCAGAGCGGGTGGTCGAAGGGGACGCGCTCGAAGCGCAGGTCGCGCCCTGCGCCGAGGTCGAGGAGCTGGCCCCAGGTCATCGGCGCGGCGCGCCCTCGCGGCGCTCGAGGAGGGACAGGTCGGGCGAGTGGCTCAGGTAGGGGACGACGACGATCCGCTCGAGGCTCGGGATCTGGGCGGCGACCTCGGCGACGGTCTCGAGGCGGTCGAAGTCCTTGCCGCCGTAGCGGTAGCCGTCGACGGCGAACATCACCTTGGGCTCGATCTGGGCGAAGCGGTCGACGACGCTCGCCGGGCCGAAGTCCGGCGAGCAGCTCGACCAGATCGCGCCGAGGCTGGCGCTGGCGAGGAAGGCGATCAGGGCCTCGGGGCCGTTCGGGAGGTAGGCGACGACGCGGTCGCCGCGGTCGACGCCGAGCGCGCGCAGGCCCTCGGCGACCGCGGCGACCTGCTCGCGGAGCTCGCCCCAGCGGAGCTCGCCGAGCTCGCGCAGCTCGGAGGCGTGCACGACCGCGACCTCGTCGTCGGCCTTGCCGCGGAAGATGTGCTCGGCGTAGTTGAGCTCGGCGCCCTCGAACCAGCGCGCCCCGGGCATCTCGCGCTCGAGCCAGGACCGCTCGGGACGGCGCGTCGGCGATCACCTCGAAGTAGTCCCAGATCGACGCCCAGAAGTCCTCGAGCTGGTCGACCGACCAGCGCCAGAGCTCCTCGTAGTCCTCGGCCTCGACCCCGCGCTCGGCGGCGAGCCAGCGCATGTAGCGCGTCATCTGCGAGCGCTCGATCGCCTCGGCGCTCGGCTCCCAGAGCTTCTCCGCGCGCGGGGCCTTCGCTCGCGCTCTCGACCTCTGCTCCGGGCCACCGGTCGCTTATGCCACCGCGGCGCTACCGCCTCGGCAGGCGGGCCGGGGCGATCCGGCGGCCGGCGTCGCGGTCGAGCAGCCGGGCGAGGGCGACGACGAACTCGGTGGCCCGGGTCAGCGCCGCCGCGTCGACGCGCTCGGGGGTGTCCTCGTGGGTGTGGTACCAGGGGGCGGGGCAGCCGCCGTCGGCGAGGCCCGGATCGTGATCGCGCGCATGCCGGCGTATCCGCGGCGGGGAGCGCGTCGTCGAGCAGCGAGTGAGCGGAGTGGCCGGCGGCGAGGCCGTTACCGGCTGTCGGCCAGCGCCTCGCAGAGCTCGACCAGCTCGGCGTCCATGCGGCAGGCTGACCACGGCGCCCTCGCTGACCTCGTAGTGGACGGTGCCGTAGGAGACCGAATCGACGTTGACGAAGAAGGTGCGCTCGGGGTCGAGCTGCTTGCGGTGGGCTCGCAGCGAAGGCGCGCATGCCCTCGCCCAGGCGACTCCTCGGCGCCGGTCAGCACCACCCAGACGTCGAGGTTCGCGGGCGGCTCGTCCCGCAGCTCGCTCGGCGGCCGAGAGCACGGCGGCGACGCCCGAGGCGTTGTCGTAGGCGCCGGGGACGATCTCGGAGAGGGCGATGTCGATCAGCAGGAAGGCGGCGACGATCAGCAGCACCGTCGGCACGAGCTGCAGGACCGCGAGCCAGGCGGCGTCGAAGCCGGCCATCCGCGCGCCGAGGATCGGCAGCAGCGGCGCCAGCCCGCCCCAGAAGACGAGCCGGAACGGCCCCAGCAGCAGGCGGCCGCGCTCGGATAGCCGGCGGCCAGACGGCAGGCCGCGCTCGCCGAAGACGTAGCCGGAGCGGGCGGCGTCGTAGTGGGCGACGAGGATCAGGCGCAGCCGGCGCGCTCGGGGTGGGTGCCGGGGGAGACGACGTTCTGGGAGGCGCGGCGGAAGAACAGCGAGCGCGACGAGGTAGAAGCGGGTGTTCAGGTCCAGGTACATCGAGGTCGGCCGCGAGCAGGACCAGCGCGAAGCCGACCGCCGGCTGCGACCGTGGCGAGCGACGCTGCCCGCGATCGCGAGCGCGGCGTGGATCAGCGTGCACCAGCGCGTACTGGGGGTGGACGTAGGTCGGCTCGATCTCGCGCCTCGCGGCCCATCGCCCGCAGCCGCCCGGCGAGCATGTTGGCCGCCCGCCGCTCGGCGTCGGTGCCCGGGCCCGCGCCCCTCGAACGAGCACAGCTCTCGGATCAGCTCCATGCGTCCCGGCGTCGTCCACGGGCGGCGGATTATCGCCGGAGCGCGGGGCTATCGTTCCAGCGGGCGCCGGAGTGGCGGAACTGGTATACGCGATCGGCTCTCAAAATCCGATTGTCCTTCGGGACGTGTGGGTTCGACTCCCACCTCCGGCATCACTAGCCTTGGGTCCGACGAACTCGTCCATCGTGGCGATCGACTCCCGTCGGCGATCGAGATGTCGTACTTGGTTCATGTACTCGCCATTCGATCCCGAGCGCGATCGCATGCATCGCAGAAGATCCGCTCTGATGTCTGCGGACCTGCTTCGAGAAGAGGTAGCGCGGATAGACGTAGGTCTTCTTCGGATGCCTGATCGTGTTCACGGAGTCGGCTAGCCGTCCAAGTGGATCAAGCCTCGGAGCAGCGGCTCAGGATGTTCCCGACGATGGCTTGCTGCCAGCCTGCCAGCTCGATCTCGCGCAGGTGCTTCCTCCCGGGTCCGATGCTGAGGAATGAGGCACGGCCACGCTCGCGATATCGAGCTCAGCCTCGTCAGCCTTGCTCGGGCGTTGCGTCCGAACGCCGTCCTCGGCTCGAGACGGCATCGCCTGCGCCATCGCTCGATCACACTCGCGGACGATCCCTGTGGTATTTCGCGGTCGAGCGCGATCCTGAGCCGGCTCGACGCCGCCACGACTCGGGGATGAGACGCGCCGTCACCCGAGGTAGAGGCCCAGCAAGTATGGCATATTCACCCGCAGGGAGCGCGCGCCAGGTCGTGCTTCGAGGTGTTCACGACGCCGGGCAGCTCTGCTCGCGGGACTCGCGAACCGAGCGGCTCTTCCTGCGGCTTGTGCACTAGGCCGTTGCCTCCAGCCACGAACGGTGCGTCCGCGCGGAATCCGGTCTTCACGAGCGACCTCGCACTCGTTGAAGCCACGCCTCGATCAGCCTCTAGACACGACGGACTTCCTCGATCGTCGCATGCTCGAGTCATCGCAGGCGGCATCGGTCGCGGGCGAATAGGCACAACGCGACGGGCCGACTGCTCAACCTCACGCGCCGGTTCGTCACACAGTCTGTTGCACTTCAGGGTCGCGGCGGGTCGCTCCGCCTGCTCGCATGAGAGCCTTTGCTCATGTGCGGCCGCTTCACGCTCACCGACCCTGACCCGCGGATGCTGCAGTTCCGCTTCGGCGCTGAGCGAGACGGCCGAGGTCGAGGAGGAGCCGCGCTACAACGTCGCGCCGACCGACCCGGTGCTCGCGGTCCGGACCGACCGGGAGGCGGCGAGCGCGAGGCCGGGCGGCTGCGCTGGGGCCTGATCCCGCACTACGCCGACCCGGACGACTTCGGACCGGCTGCTGATCAACGCTCGGGCCGAGACGGTGGCGGAGGCGCCGGCGTTCCGCGACGCGTTCGACGCGGCTTCCGCTGCCTGATCGTCGCCGACGGCTTCTACGAGTGGCGAGCGACCGAGACGGGCAAGCAGCCGCTCTGGATCACGCGGCCCGAGCGCGAGCCGTTCGCGTTCGCCGGGCTGTGGGCGCGCGCGAAGCGGGCCGACGGAGCGAGCTCCACTCCTGCACGATCGTCACCTGCGCGCCGAGCGAGCTGGTTGCGCCGATCCACGACCGGATGCCGGTGATCCTCGACCGCGAGGACGGAGGCGGACTGGCTCGACCGCGAGCACGACCGCGGGGACGAGCTGATGCGCTGCTGCGGCCGACCGACGAGCTGAGCTGACCGAGGTCTCCGAGGCGGTCAACAGCGTCCGCGAGGACGGCCCGCACCTGCTGGACCCGCCGCTCAGCTGTTCTAGGGCGCTGACCGGCTGCTCGTCGCCGACGGCGCGAGTGCCGCCGCGCTCAGGGGGCCGGCGATCGTGCCGCTCGCCGCCCTCCCGTCGGAGGATCTCGTCGCCGATCGGGCGCTCTTCCTCGACGTGCCAGTTCTGGTTGAAGGCGACCATCGCGACTGCGATCAGGATCACCTGGACCGGGACCAGCAGCAGCGTCAGCAGGCCGAGCAGCTCCTCGGGCAGCGCCGGGCTGTCGAGGCCGTCCTTGGCGCGGTCGAACCAGGCGGGCGCGGCGATGCCGGCGAAGATCGCGAGGATGATCGCCAGCGCGGCCGCGACCGGCAGCACGCCGCGGTTCCAGCGGGCGACGAGGAAGGCGAACAGGAGGTAGAGCACCGACGTAGCCGACCGCGAAGATCTTGCCGCCCTCGAGGCGCTCCCAGCCGCCGACGGTGATCACGAAGGCGATTCCGGCCGAGACCAGGAGCAGGAAGACGACGAGCGCCCGGGCGCTCTTCGCCTCGGGCTTCTCCCTGTTCGGCCGCCAGAGCTCGTATCCGGGACGGATCGCTCCCGCTTCCATAGCGCGGCAAGTCTATGTTCTCGAGCGGGCCGAGCGCCACAGTCAAAGCGGGGATGCGGGCGGAGGGACTCGAACCCCCAAGCTCTTTCGAGCACCGGCACCTAAAGCCGGCGTGTCTTCCAGTTCCAGCACGCCCGCGGCGCGGCTGATTCTACGGTCGGCCGCTCGGTGTGCCTCGGACCCGGCGAACCTCGGCCTCTGACAGATGCCCCGCGCCGCCGACGGAGGGTGGCCGGATGGCCGGGCCGCCAGGAGGTCAAGAATCGCGCCTGCGATGGTCGTCGCCCCGCTGACGCTGATGGAGGGGGGCCCATCACGGTCTTCCTCGCCGACGACGTCCCCGAGCTGCGGGAGCTGATCCGCTTCGGGGCTCGAGGAGGACCCGGGGTTCGAGGTCGTCGGCGAGGCGGCCGACGGCGGCGGCGCGCTCGAGGGGATCGCCGAGACGCGGCCCGCGGCGGTCCTCCTCGACCTCTCGATGCCCGACATGGACGGCTTCCAGGCGATCTCGGAGATCCGCAGCCGCGCCCCCGAGATCGCGATCGTCATCCTCTCCGGGTTCTCGGCCGATCGCATGCGCGAGTCGGCGCTGGAGCGCGGCGCCGATGGCTACATCGAGAAGGGCACGCCGATCGAGGAGCTCCGCCGAACCACCCGCCGCGCCGTCTCCGCCCGGCGAGGCCGGTAGCAGGCCAGCGCGGAACTTAATACCCGCCAGCGCTGGAGGCGGGGCACCCAGGATTCGAACCTGGAATCCCGGCTTTGGAGGCCGGTGCTTGCCATTTGGCCAGTGCCCCGAGGCGGCAATCGTAGCCTTTGCATCAGCTCCCTCCGACCCGCTTCAGGCCGGGGCCGTCCGGAGACGGTGCGAACATACGTTCGTGTACACCGAGACGGAATATGAGACTCGCGATGTCGCTGCTCAACTCCCCCCTGAGCAATCGCGAAGTCGCGCGCAGAAGCGGTGTTTCGCGAGGGACGATTCGCAACTGGCGAATGGGCGGTCGTCCGATGCACAGCCGACAGAGTCGGGCCGATCCCGTTCAGCCGGTGAAGAGACCGATGGACGCGCCCGCATACAGCTACCTCCTCGGGATGTACTTGGGCGACGGTTCGATCGCGCTGACCCAGAAGGGTCACGTCTTTATCCGGTTCACACTTGATCGCAAGTACCGCGGGCTGCCCGAGAGTGCGCAGTCGCGATCGCTAACTCGAGCCGGCGCGAGTTAGCTGGTATGACCGTCCCAGGGGAGGCCTCATAATTCTTCAGGCGAGCGGCGGATATTGGCTTGACCTGTTCCCTCAGCACGGACCAGGCAAGAAGCACGAGCGGAAGATCGAGCTGGTGCCCTGGCAGCTGGTGATCACCCACCAGTTCCCGCGCGAGTTCATCCGCGGGCTGATCCACTCGGACGGCTCGCGTTGCATCAATCGATTCTCGGTGAAGCTCCCCAGCGGCAGGCTGGGCCGCTACGAGTATCCCCGCTACTTCTTCACCAACTACTCAGCCGATATCCGAGGGATCTTCTGCGATCACTGCGACCTGCTTGGGATCCGCTGGACTCAGTCCAACCCTCGCAACATCTCGGTCTCCCACCGCGAAAGCGTCGCAGTCCTTGACTCGTTCGTCGGCCCGAAACGCTAGGCGGGCGCGTCTTGACTTGACCGGCTTGCCGGTCTTCGGCTTCCGCTTCGGCAGGGGCAGAGGTTCGGGAGGGAGGTCGGCGCGGCAGCCGGCGCCGGCGCAGGTGGCGAGCGAGACGAGCGCATTGAAGAGCCACTTGCGCACGGGCTTGAAGCGCCGGTCGGCCGCCAGCGAGCGGACCTGCGCCGGGTCGCAGAGCATGTCGTAGAGCTCGGACTGCCCGTTGGCGTAGAGAACGTAGAGGTAGCGGTCGGTGCGGATCGCCTTGTAGGCGGGGGCGAAGTTCCCGTTGGCGGCGGACTTCAGCGCCTTATCGGGTCCTTCTCCTGGTCGAGGTTCTTGACGCCCTCGCTGCCGGCGAGCCTCGCCTTGGCGGTGGCGGTGCGCGCGAGGCTCGCGGCGAGGCCGGATCGGAGCCGGCGTTGCCGTTGCCCGGGCCGGTGTCGGCCTCGAGCAGGATCGGGCGAGTCGAGCGCAGCGACTGGGTTCTGCGCGTATGGAAGCAGGGAGCGGCCGTCGAGCGAGGGGTCGGTCGAGCCCGTCGCGATCTCCAGGATCGTCTGCGGCAGGTCCGTGAGCGAGACGAGCTCGTCGCTGACCGCCCCGGCCGGGATCCCCGGCCCCCGGATCATAAGCGGCACCTTCGACGAGGGGTCGTAGGCCAGGTACTTGCCGCCGACGATCCGGTGCTCGCCGCGGAAGAAGCCGTTGTCGGAGGCGAAGATGATGTAGGTGTCGTCGAGGATCCCCTTCTCGCTGAGCTCGGATCGACGATCCTCCGCACCGCCTCGTCGACCGAGAGCAGCTGCTCCACGCGCCGGCGGCGCTCGACCGTGATCGTCTTCTTCAGGCCCTTGCCAAGGCGCTTGCGGCTCTGCTTCCGCAGCCACTTCGGCTTGTCCGAGATGTCCTTCTCGTTGAAGCCCGGCACCCTCGGAAGCCCGGCGCCCGAGAGGGTGAACAGATGGCGAGGCGCCGGGCTCGAACGGGCCGTGGGGGGCGTTGAACCAGACGTTCATCATGAACGGCTCTGAGAGGCGTTGACCCCATCTGATGAACTCACTCGCCTTGTCTCCGAAGACATCGGTCTGGTACTCGCCCGCCTGGTCGCCGTAGAACTGCGAGCTCGGGCGTGTCGCCCGGCCCGGTCTTCTCGATCAGCTGGTAGTTGAAGTAGAGGGGGCCCTCGGAGATCTTCCCGTACCACTCGTCCCAGCGGTCGGGACCGGCAACGGCGTCGGTGCGGACCCCCGCGTAGCCGTTCAAGTACTTGCCGATGTGGAGGTTGTAGTAGCCGCGTCCTTGGTCCAGACCGGCAGCGCGTTCGCCTCGTGGGGCCGGAAGTTCTCCCATCCGCCGAACGGCGGGAGGTTGCCGCGGACGCCGTGGTTGTGCATGTATTGGCCGTCAGCAGGCTCGCCCGCGACGGGCAGCAGAGCGGATAGGGGACGTAGCCGCGCCGGAACGTCGTCCCCTTGCCGCCGATCAGCGACTGCATGTTCGGCATCGCCGCCAGCTCGTTCGCGGCCTGGTCATCGGTGAGGATGAAGACGATGTTGTCGCCGGTGGCGCACTCGGCGTCGTTGGCGTTGACGCTGAGCGCTATCGCGCCTGCGGTGAGCGCGGCGACGACAGCGAGGGCCACCGCTTCGGGACGAATGGCTAGCCGCGTGGGGCTGTTGTCGATGAGCGATCGCATTGAGTCGGCGGGCCAGCGTAACGAGCGGGGAAGCCGGTTTAGACGACGAACGGCATGGCGCGGTGGCCGCGTGCGAGCGTTGCTCCTCGACCAGGGACCTGCTTAGGCCACAGCTAGAATCCGCCGTCACGCGGGCGAGGTGTCAACGGTTGCACGCGAGCCTTCCAAGCTCGAGGAACGAGTTCGATTCTCGTCGCCCGCTTAGGCCCTAGGATCGGGCCGCACGTCATCGGGGCGTGGCGCAGTCTGGTAGCGCATTCGGCTGGGGGCCGAAAGGTCGCTGGTTCAAATCCAGTCGCCCCGACTCACTGAATCGGAGCCTGATGGGCCAGGCGAGGGCGGAAGCCCTCGAATGACCCGCCGAATCAACAAGCGGTGACACTCACGCCGCATGACACGCTGATCCACAGGCCTTGACTATTCCTCTCGGGGCGTGCGGCAATTCCCCTGATCGTCATCTGCCAGTGTGCGGTGGCGCGGCGGGTAGTTGCACCGTGACGCGGAGCCCGCCAGCGGCCCGGGGGGTGAGGGTGAGGGTTCCGTCGTGTGCTTGGGTGATGCTCTTGACGATTGCCAGGCCGAGGCCGACACCTGCGTGCTCGGTGCGTATGCGTTTGGTGCCGCGAAGAAACGGCTCGCCAAGCGTGGAAACCAACTGTGGGGTGAGCTTCTCGCCGGTGTTCTCGACAGTGAGCACCACGCTCTCGGGGTGAACGCTGGTCGTGACCCACACGGTGCCCTGTTCAGGCAGGTTGTGGACGATCGCGTTGTGCACGAGGTTCGTAGTCATCTGCAGCAGGAGCGCGTGTGAGCCGATGGTGGGGGTCACGTCGCCGGAGGTCTCGATGGTGACGCCGCGTTTTTCTGCGAGGGGGAGGAGCGTTTCGGTGGCTTCTTCCGCTATGAGGGACAGGTCGACGTGTTCTCGGGCGAAGGACCGCTGGTCGGCGCGGCTGAGCAGGAGCAATGCTTCGGTGAGATCGATCGCTCGGGTGTTGACGGCGTGGAGGCGGTCGACGAGTTCGCCGTTGTCGCGGTTCGGATCGTTGCGGGCCACGTCGAGAAGCGTCTGCGTGACCGCCAGCGGGGTGCGCAGTTCGTGGGAGGCATTGGCTGCGAATCTCTGCTGTTCGGCGACCTGTGCTTCGAGCCGCGCGAGCATGGCGTCGAAGGCGTCGGCGAGTTCGCGGAACTCGTCTTTGCGGCCTTCCAGCTGGATCCGGTGGGAGAGCGATCCGGTCGCGGCCATGCGTGTGGCGTCCGTGATGCGGGTCACCGGGGCGAGCATGCGGCCGGCGAGAATCCACCCTCCCAGGAGGCCGAACACCAGCAGGAAGACCAGCGCCGCGCCCGCGGCCGGCGCGAAGTTGCGCGCGAGGCCGTTGCGCGTCAGCAGCCCCCCGGGCGCGGCGGTCACGTCGGGCACATCACGCAGCAGGAACACCCACACCGCCGCGAGTAGCACGGCACCTGCGACCATGAGGAACCCGGCATAGCTGAGGGTGAGTTTGAGGCGAACGCTCAAACCAGGGGCCCTATCCACGGTCCCCTCCCTCACGCCCGGTGTCTGGTTGGGTGTCGATGCGGTACCCGGCGCCGGCCACGGTGGCGATGATCCAGGGTTCGCCGAGCCGTTTGCGCAGTCCCGAGACCGTGATGCGGACGGCGTTGGTGAACGGGTCTGCGTTCTCATCCCACGCCCGTTCCAGTAGCTCTTCGGCGCTGACGACGCCGCCTTCGGCGGCGACGAGGACTTCGAGCACCGCGAACTGCTTCCTGGTCAGCGCGACGTAGCGGCCGTCGCGGTAGACCTCGCGGCGGAACGGATCCAGCCGCAGGCCTGCGATCTCTCGCACGGGTGGCCTGTTGTGGGCGCGCCTGCGGTCGAGCGCTCTGAGCCTGAGCACGAGTTCCTTGGAGTTCGAACGGCTTCGTGAGGTAGTCGTCGGCGCCGAGCTCGAACCCGGTGGCCTTGTCGTCGAGACGGTCGGCGGCGGTGAGCATGAGGATCGGCATGCCGCTGCCGGAGGCGACGATGCGTTTGGCGATCTCGTCACCGGTAGGTCCGGGGATGTCTCGGTCGAGGACGGCGATGTCGTAGGAGTTGACGCTCAGCAGCTCCAGAGCGGTGTCGCCGTCGCCGGCGATGTCCGCCGCGATCGCTTCCAGGCGCAGGCCATCGCGGATGGCTTCCGCCATATAGGGCTCGTCCTCGACGACCAGCACGCGCATGCTCCGATGCTAGGGCCCGCGCATATCGCCGGCATATCGAAAACCACATACGTGCTGGCAACACCACGCTGCCTTGAATGGCGGCGTGACCTACAGCGCAACCAGCACGAACGACGATCCGCCGGATCGGATTCGCAGGATCCGTGTCGCCGGCCTGCTCGTCGTCATCGCGGCGATCGCCGCGGCTCTCGCCTACCAGTTGCCGGAGTCCATGTCCTCGACGGCGCGTAACACCCAAGGACGTCCCTCGCGGTGAGCACCGTGGCGCGCCTGGCGAGGGTGACGGTGCCCTCCGCCCCGGTGAGCACGGTGGTGCGCT
This sequence comes from uncultured Solirubrobacterales bacterium, assembly GCA_963780305.1. GTDB lineage: Bacteria > Actinomycetota > Thermoleophilia > Solirubrobacterales > 70-9 > CAVVYV01. The sequence continues at coordinate 14,493 of CAWABN010000008.1, read as the reverse complement.
TGGCGAGGCCGACGGCGCCGTCCCCGACGGCACGACGGTCTTCGACGACGAGGTTCCGGGTGTAGCCAACCTCGACCCCGATCTGCTCGGCGCCCTGCGCGAGGCCGCAACTGATGCCGCGGACGACGGGGTCGAGTTCTTCGTCGACAGCGGCTGGCGCTCCCCGGCCTACCAGGAGCGACTACTCCAAGAGGCGGTCTCGAAGTACGGCTCAGAAGAGGAAGCCGCCCGCTGGGTGGCCACCCCGGACACGTCCTCTCACGTATCCGGGGACGCGGTCGACATCGGGCCCTCCGATGCCACGGCGTGGCTCTCCGAGCACGGCGCCGAGTACGGGCTCTGCCAGATCTACGGCAACGAACCCTGGCACTACGAGCTGCGCCCCGAAGCCATCGATCACGGCTGCCCTGCCATGTACGCCGACCCCACGCACGACCCGAGGATGCAGCAATGACCATCAGAACACTGACTGGCCGCTGGCCGCCTTTGCGATGGTCGCGCTGATCGGCGTGATCAGCGCGGGCTGTGGCTCGAACGCACCTTCCGAAACCGGCGCCGCCAGCAGCACCGGCACCGCCCAGCAGCACCGGCACCGCCAGCAACACCGGCACCGCGAGCAACAAGCGCGCCACCCGATCAGGACAAGATTGCGTCCCCGTCCTCGGCGGGGTCGTCTAGTCCGGCGGGGTCGTCGCCTTCAGCGGCGGGGTTGCCTGGCTCGGCGGGCCCCCGAGCGGGGTTGCCAGGCTCGCCGGGGTCACCGCCCTCATCGGCGGGATTGCCGCGCTCGCCGGGTCGTCGCCCTCATCGCCGGGGTCGCCGCCCTCGCCGGGGTCGCCTCCCTACGCAGGTCCAAGGATGCAGCAGTGACCGCTCGCCCGCAGAGAGCCGCTGTCAACGCAATCACCACACGACGGGAGAGAGACATGAGTAGAAAGCTATGGCCGCTGGCCGCCCTCGCCCTGATCGCCCTGATCGGCGTGGGCTGCGGCGGCAACGACAGCAGCGGCGGCAACACGACCGCCGCCAATCAGGAGAAGGCGGTGAAGTTCGCCGAGTGCATGCGGGAGAACGGCGTCAGCGAGTTCCCGGACCCGGATGCGTCGGGCCGGTTGACAATCGATGGGGTACTGAATGGCTCGTCGATTGACCCGAACGGCCCGGTATGGAACGGGGCAATCGATGCCTGCAAGGACCTGCAGCCGCCGGGGTTCACGGGCGGCGGCGAGCGGAGCTCCGGGCAGCAGGAGGCGGCCCTCAAGTTCGCCCAGTGCATACGCGAGAACGGCGTGCCGGACTTTCCGGACCCCGCCAATGGTCAGCCCCTCGTCGACACGAATCGAATCCCATCCGCCAACACGCCAGGTGGTATGAGCATTCTCAACGCCGCGATGCAGAAGTGCGACGCGTCCGAGGCAATCGGGGGCCAATGAAGCCGAAGCCCTGGGTGCCGGCCGGAGCGGCTCTCGCCGCCGCAGTCCTGGCCGTCCGACGCCGCGGCGCACAAGTGCACCGCTATCTACTCAGGCGAGCTGGGGCTGCGGGGCCAGTGATGCGGAAGCCTTGGCTGCTGGCCGCAGCGGCTCTCGCCGCGACGGTCCTGGCCGTCCTCGCGATCGTCGTTCACTCGTCTGCCGGCGGGTCGAGCAAGCCGGCGAGCGGCGATCCCCCGGCGACGGCGACGGTCGAGCGCGGCAGGCTCGCCCTGCAGGTCTCGGCGACCGGGACTCTCACCTACGCCGCCCAGGCTGACGGCTCCCGCTACTCGGTGGTCAATCAGGCCACCGGCGTCCTGACCGCGCTGCCGAGCGTCGGCGAGCGTGATCAAGTGCGGTCAGGTCCTCTACCGCGTCCACGGTCACCCGGTGCCGCTTCTCTGCGGCAGGCACGCCGCTGTACAGGTCCCTCTCCCGGGGCATGAAGGGATGGGACGTAAAGGAGCTGAACCGCAATCTCACAGAGCTCGGCTATGCGCGATGGCGCAGAGCTCGACCCGCGCCGGCTACTTCGGCTCCGAGACGCGCTCCGCGCTGAAGGAATCTCAAAGGCGACCTCGGCCTTTCCCCGACGGGCTCTCTCGACCCCGATCAGGCCGTCGTCCTCCCCGGACCGCTTCGGATCAGCAGCGTCTCCGCCACCCTCGGCGCCGCGGCCCAGCCGGGCGCGCCGATCGCCGAGGCCACCTCGACCGCACGGCGAGTGGAGGTCGACCTCGAGCCTTCCCAGGCCGAGGGCGTCAAGGTCGGGGACCATGCCTCGATCACACTGCCGAACAACCGGACCACTCCCGGGGTCGTCCGGCGCATCGGCACCCTCGTGGTTAGCGACGGGTCCGGGTCCGATTCCGGCTCTGCCTCTGACTCCGGCTCCGCTTCGGCCTCCGGCTCCAGCGGAGGCTCCGGCGCGACCACCGCGACGGTCCCCGTCTTCATCAAGCTGAAGCGGATCCGCGACGTCCGGGGGATCCAGCAGGCCCCCGTCCAAGTTTCGATCATCACCGGCAGGGTCACGCACGCGCTCAGCGTCCCGGTGACCGCCCTCCTGGCCCGTCCCGGTGGCTATGCGGTGGAGACCGTCGATGCTGACGGCGAACGGCATCTCGTGCCGGTCGATCTGGGCGCATTCGACGACGCCAACGGACTCGTGCAGGTGAGCGGCCCGGGTGTCAGGGCCGGTCAACGCGTCGTGGTGCCGGCTACATGAGCGGGCCCGTCCTGGAGCTCGACGGCGTGACGAAGATCTACGGCGAGCAGCCGCCCGTACCGGCACTCCGCGGGGTCGACCTCGAGATCGGGCGGGGCGAGCTCGTCGCCATCGTCGGTCCCTCGGGATCGGGCAAGACGACCCTCCTGCAGATCATGGGCACCCTGGACCGCCCCACCTCAGGGCAGGTGCGAGTTGACGGAGCCGACATCGCCGCGCTGGACGATCCCCAGCTGGCGGCCCTCCGCGCCCGCAGCATCGGCTTCGTCTTCCAGCAGTTCTTTCTGGCTGAACACCAGAGCGCGCAGGACAACGTCGCCGATGGGTTGCTCTACGCCGGGGTGCCAGTCGAGGAGCGTCGAGCACTCGCCTCGGCCGGCTCTCGCCTCGGTCGGCCTCGCAGATCGTGAGACCTTTCGGCCGAGCAAGCTCTCGGGGGGTCAGCGCCAGCGAGTGGCGATCGCTCGGGCTCTCGTGGGTGAGCCGGCGATCGTGCTCGCCGACGAGCCGACGGGGAACCTCGACAGCGCCTCCGGGGCAGCGATCCTCGAGCTGCTCGAGCGCCTCAATGGGGAGGGGGCCACGATCGTGGTGATCACCCACGATCGCGACCTGGCCGCCCATCTACCGCGCCAGGTCGAGGTGCTCGACGGTCGGATCGTTGCCGACAGCGTCCTGCGGCGTGAGCACGCCGCCCTCGGGGCCGGACGGTGCGACTCGCCCCTCACGGCTCGGGCTTGCCGACCTCGCCAGGGTGGCGAGCGTCGGACTTCGCACGCGGCGGCTCCGCGCCGGCCTCTCGGCGCTCGGGATCGCGATCGGGGTCGCCTCGATCGTCGCCGTGCTTGGCCTCTCCTCCTCCTCTCAGGCCGGGTTGCTCCGCGAGATCGATCGGCTCGGGACGAACCTGCTCACTGTCAGCAAGGGTCAGACGTTCACGGGCGCCGAGGCCGAGCTCCCGGTTACGGCGCCGTCGATGATCGGGCGCATCCCGGGAGTCGAGCGGGAGGCCGACACGGGCCTCGTCGAGGACGCCAAGGTCTACCGCAGCCCGTTGATCCCCAGCGCCGAGACGAACGGGCTTCAGGTCCAGGCCGCCAGCCTCAATCTGCTGCCGGCGATCGGCACCCAGGTCGCTCAGGGCCGCTACCTCAATGCCGCGACGGCGAGGGAACCGGTCGCCGTTCTCGGCGCCGTTGCCGCCGAGCGGCTGGGGATCGACCGCATCCATCCGGGCGAGCGGATCTGGCTGGGCGGGCAGTGGTTCTACCTCGCCGGGATTCTCGAGCCCGCCACGCTGGCCGACGAGATCGACACCAGCGTCCTGGTCGGATACCCCGCCGCCCGGCGCTATCTCAATTACACCGGCGTCTACAAAGGGACTTCAACGCTCGGGCCGCCGAGCACGATCTACGTCCGAGCGGAGACCGACCAAGTCGACACCGTCCAATCGCTCCTCGCCCAAACCGCGAACCCGGAATCGCCCAACGAGGCCGCGGTCAGCCAGCCCTCGGATGCGCTCACCGCGCGGGCGGCGGCCAAGAGCGCTCTCAACGGCCTCTTCCTCGGCCTGGGGGCGGTGGCGTTGCTCGTGGGGGCGGTCGGTGTCGCGAACATCATGGTCATCTCGGTTCTGGAGCGTCGCTCCGAGATCGGGCTTCGTCGGGCTCTCGGGGCGACCAGGACCCAGATCCGCACCCAGTTCCTCTCGCGAGGCGATCACCCTGGCGCTGCTCGGCGGAGCGGCCGGAGTGCTGACCGGCGCGTTGGCAACGCTGATCTATGCCTCGGCCAGAGGCTGGTCGACGGTCATCCCCGCCGAGGCATGGGCGGGCGGGATCGCCGCCGCGATCGCGATCGGGGGCATCGCCGGGCTGCTGCCCGCGATGCGTGCCGCGAACGTCTCACCGACCGAGGCCTTGCGGACCGTCTGAGGATCCCAACGCACGAGGGCCGACCACGAAACAATGAGCCGGTCACGATCCCTCTTTCACCCGCGCGCGATAGAACCTCCTAGCAATGAGAAAAGAGGACCCGGTCGGGCGCCTGATCGGCTTCGGGCCGCCGACCCTCGGCCCGAGCGAGGTCTGCGTGCGCGCGGGGGTTGACCGCGACGTTGGGGATGCCCTTTGGCGGGCGCTCGGCTTTCCCGACGTGCCCGAGGGCGTGCTCGCGTATACCGAAGAGGACGCACGGGCCCTGCGTCTCGCCACCGAGGGGCTGGAGGAGCTCGAGCCCGAGGCCCGAGCCGAGGCGTTGCAGCTCATCCTCCAGGAGGCGCGCGTGTTGAGCGCCCACCTCGCGGCGCTTGCCGCGACCGAGCTCGACGCCATGGCCGCGCTGCAGGCGCGTGGCCTGCGTCAGCGCCTGATCGAGCAGGCTTCGCAGCACGGTCTCGAGGGATCCGACCTCGACTGGCTCATCACCTACGCGCTGCGCCGCCAGCTGGGCGCCGTCGCGCGCCGGGAATCAAAGGCCGGCTTCGATCCCGCGCAGGCCGGGGAGGAGCTCTGCATCGGCTTCGTTGACCTCTCGGATTTCACCGTCCTGAGCACGCGGACCGAGCTCGATGCGATCGGCACCCTGCTGCACACCTTCGAGTCGCTCGCCTTTGACGTGGTCGCGGAGACGCCGGGCCGAGTGGTCAAGCTGATCGGCGACGAGGTGATGTTCGTCTGCCCCGAGAGCGGAGACGCCGCCCGGGCGGCGCTGCAGATCCTCGACGGCGGCGCCAACCTAGGGCTTCCCCCCGCCCGCGGCGGGCTGGCCGAAGGCGGCGTTCTGCGCCGAGGCGGGGACTACTTCGGCACGCCCGTGAACCTGGCCAGCAGGATCACCCAGGTCGCCTCTCCCGGCACCGTCCTGGTCGACGACGCCGTCCGGGCCGGACTGGCGGGGATCGACGACCTTCACGTCGAGCCCGCCGGGGAGCGACGCCTGAAGGGCCTGGGAGCAATCCCGCTTTACCGCGTCACGGGTCGGTAGGCCTCCCGACAACGGACGACCGGTCGACGCGCCCGGATCCCAGCGAAGTCAGAGCGGGCGATAGACCAGGATTACGACTCCGGTGCCCAGCGTTCGGGCCTCTGCGAGCTCCAAGTTGCGGGTCGGCACCCCCTCAGCGAAGAGCCGGGTACCCGTGCCGATCACGAACGGATGGATCCAGATCCGGTACTCGTCGATCAGATCGCGTTCCATCAGCGTGGCCGTCAGGCCGGCGCTGCCGTAAGTGACGATGTCGCGACCCTCCTGGCGCTTTAGCTCGGCAACCGCATCGCCGACGTCCCCCTGAAGCAGGGTCGCGTTCCATTCGAGCGGCTCCTTGAGCGTCCTCGAGGCGACGAACTTGGGCATCTGATTCAGGGTCTCCGCATACTCACCCTCCTTGACCTGGGGCCAGAATTCCTTGAACACCTCATAAGTGACTCGACCGCAGAGAAACGCGTCGCTTTCACGCAGATGCTCAAGCGCATACCCCTGGGCCTCATCGTCGAAGTAGCGGTTGCCCCATCCGCCCTGGTCGAGCTCCTGGAACCCGCCTGGGTCCTGCATGACCCCATCGAGCGTGATGAGGGTCGACACGTTGAGCTTGCGCATTTGGGGTCCTCCCGTTTGTCTGCAGTTTGTCCGCGGATGGTCGTCAACCCTCCAGACCGATCCCGGGGCGAGGAATCATCGCGGGGCACCCACTGTGGATTCAGGCTTTAGGGGTCGGAAAGAGAATCTCGAGTTCGCCGACCCCGGCCCGCAGATAGCGGGTCTCGAAGCGGCGCATCGCCGCTAACGAAATGACCGCGACCAGAGCGCCGATCCCCGCCGCAACTCCGAGCGGCGGGTCCGCTATCGCCCCGACCGCGATCGCGACGGCGCTACCACCGACGACGCTGTTGATCACAGCGACCATGCTCGGCGTCGTGAAGTAGGCCTGCCAGGTGGAATGCGTGATCCCCATGTTGGCGAGCACCCCGATTGCGTCGTCGTGGGCGGACATCATGAACAGGTGGGCTTGGTCGCCCGCCAGCTCCAGGTAATGGTGCCTGATTCGGTTGATCGCTCGCCCGTACTGGAAGTCCTCGGCGACGCTCTGCACAAGGCGCACGAACGTGAAGAGACCGAGGACATAAAGGGTGGGCAACACGGTGAGCGCGAATACCTTGAACGTGTCGCCGACCTCCGAGATCTGGCCGATGAAGCCGAGCGCGACCAGGGTGCTGGAGACAGAGAAGAGATAAAGCGAGGCCCGCGAGGCACTCTCGCTGACCGTCTGCGAGCGAGCGCCCTGGAGGGTGAAGTGCTCAGTCGTCAGGGCGGTGAGCAGCTGCTGTGGATCGGGCTCCGCAGGCACGACGGGCGAAGGTAGCGCACCCGGCTACCGGCGCAGAGCTGATCGATGCGGCCGCCGACCGGTCCCGCGTCCAGCTCACAGACCCGGGCCAGGAAGTTATCAAAAGCAGCACCGACAGTCACTGCGCCCCGCTAGTGGCAAAATTCTCCTCTCCAGAGGTCAGGCCGACAGAGGAGGAACGCGATGCCGGAGCACGCAGTCGGGACCCAGGAGGAGTGGCAGGCCGAACGAAGCAAGCTGCTCGCGGAGGAGAAGGAGCTCACCCGCCGCAGCGACGAGCTCGCGCGGAAACGCCGCGAGCTGCCGTGGGTGCGGGTTGAGAAGGAGTACCGCTTCGACACCGACGACGGCACGCGGACGCTGCCAGAGCTCTTCGACGGCCGCTCCCAGCTGCTCGTCTACCACCTCATGTTCGGGGAGAGCTTCGATGCCGCCTGCCCCATCTGCTCGTCGATGGCGGACAGCGTCAACGACCTCCTTCCGTACCTCCACGCGCGCGACGTGACGATGCTCCTCGTCTCGCGTGCGCCGCTTGAGAGGCTCCAGGCGTACAAGCGGAGGATGGGCTGGAGCATTCCCTGGGCCTCCACGGCCGGCAACGACTTCAACTCCGATCTCGGTGTCTCCTACACCCCCGAACAGGTGCGCGAGCAGTTTGGCCCCGCGCTGGACGACCCGACGCCGGGGCTGCGCCGGGTGGCGAGCGCCTCAGGAACGGACGTCCTCGAATACATCGCGGAGGCGCCGACACCCACGTCCACCGCGTTCGCGCTCGATGACGGGGTCGTCTACCGGACCTACGCGACCACTGGCCGCGGCGTCGAGTTCCTGATGGGCTATTACCCGATCCTCGATCGGGCGCCGAAGGGGCGCGACGAGGGGGACTCGCGGGCACCGGACTCAGTGTTCTGGATCCGGCCACACGACGAGTACGAGGACGCCGGAGCCGGGCGAACCTCATGACTGGCGCCGGCTTGGTTCCCGCGTCAGCTCGTTAGCGGTGCCGCGAGGGTCTGCTCGGTGCGTCGGACGAACCCTGTTGCCATTATCGCCGCCACGTCTCGCGATAGCGATCCGAGCCTTCGAGCGCCGCAGCGTCCTCGCGGCCGCTCCCACAGCGTCACCACGGTGCAATCGGCGCCCACGCGCACGAGGGCGCAGCCGCGAAAGCCAGCGTGTGAGCGAAACATGGGTAGCGACCGCTCCTGCGCGAAACGCTCATACTCCTCGGCCCTGGCGGGATCGATCTCGGCTCGCCAAACGCGGACGATCATTGCGTCGCGTCGCTTTCAGCGCCGTGAGATCTCACAGTGGCGAGTCTAATTCGGCGCATGACGATCCCGAGCCGTCTACGGAATCGAAGCGTCTGTTGGCGAGCGCGAGGAACGCGCGCCCCGCAGGGGACGTGACAGCCTCGTTCCAGGCAAGCGCCGCACGTCGTTGAAGGCGTGGGCGGGTGATCTCGAGAACTTTGATGTCGGCTCCGTGCACGGCCGAGCCGGGAAGGACGGCCACGCCGAGTCCTTCGGCGGCAAGCTCGACGAGGGAACCAAGCTCGTCGGCCTCCGCCGTGATCCGGGGGACGAAGCCGGCGCCGCGGCAGGCGTTCTCGAGTACCGTGCGCAGACCGCTGCCACGCACGAGGGTGATCATCGGTTGCGCGCGCAAATGGGCGAGCGTGAGGCTCCTACGGCTACTGAGTGGATCGCCGCGGCTGACCGCGAGGACCAGAGGCTCCGTGGCGATGACGCGGGTACTGACTTGCGGCGGCGTCGGCTGGACTCCCGCACCGACGATCGCGGCTTCGATGTCGCCGTTCGCCACGGCATCGAGAAGCGGCTCGTTGTGTTGCTGGGTGAACACGATCTCGACCGCTGGATGGGCACGATGGAACGCCCCCAGCGCCTCGGCGAATCGGTGGTCGACGGGCCCTGCGACGCCAACCCTCAGACGACCGTGGAGCATGCCGCCGAGGGAGGCGATCGTTTCGCGACCCCGCTCGGCCGCGGCCAGCGCGGACCGGGCGTGAGGGAGCAATGCCTCGCCCGCTGCAGTGAGGGCGATCCCGCGTGGACCGCGATTGAAAAGCGCGCCTCCCCGAGCTCCCCCTCCAGGCGCCGGATCTGGGCGCTGACCGCGGGTTGCGCGATCCGAGACGCGGTCGGCCGCCCGAGGTGCATTGCCGCTCTTGGCGACCGCGACAGGTCCCATGGCGATGCGCGAGCTTTCCCACACTCCGTCACCCGTCCCAACCTCGTGATCCCCCTGTTGAGCGCCGCCGCCGCCCGTCTTCAGGGCCGTCCACCCCTAGACACGCCGCATCCGCGCGGACGGATCAGGGGTCAATCGACCGGTGGCTCCAGACCCATCGCGCCTGAGCATTTGCAGGCGAAGGTCGAGCTCTCGACCTGAGTGCGAAGCTCTGGGCATGACAGACGCGGTTCGGGTCGCGGATGAGGACTCCTTCGCCGAGCTGATCGAGCCGTACCGCCGTGAGCTCCACGCCCACTGCTACCGGATGCTGGGATCGGTGCACGATGCCGACGACGCGCTGCAGGAGACGCTGCTCGGGGCCTGGAAGGGCCGGGCCGGCTTCGAGGGCCGCAGCTCGCTGCGCTCCTGGCTCTACGCGATCGCCACGAACGCCTGCCTCGGGATGCTCGAGCGGCGCAAGCGGCGTGAGTTGCCCGGAGGCGCCGGCCAAGGTGACGATCCGCGCGAGCCGCTCGCCCAGCCCCTGGCGGAGTCGGTCTGGATCGAGCCCTATCCGGACGAGCTCCTGCGCTACGAGAGCCGCGAGAGCGTCGAGCTTGCCTACGTCGCCGCCCTCCAGCTCTTGCCGCCCAACCAGCGCGCTGCGCTGATTTTGCGAGAAGTGCTCGGCTTCAGTGCGAAGGAGACGGCCGAGATCCTTGACACCTCGGCCGCCGCGGTTGAGAGCGCCCTGCAGCGGGCGCGCGCGAAGCTCGAGCGGGAGCTCCCCGCCCGCTCGCAGCAGGAGACGCTGCGAGCGCTCGGAGACGAGCGCTCTCGCGAGCTCGTTGCCCGCTTCTCGACGCCTGGAACCGCGCCGACGTCCCGGCGATCGTCGCGATGCTGAGCGAAGAGGCGACCTTCTCGATGCCGCCCCTCCCGACCTGGTTCCGGGGCAAAGACGACATTGCGGCTTTCATCACTGCGTGGGTCTTCCGCTCGACCTGGCGGTTTGAAACGACAAGCGCAGGCGGACAGCCCGCGATGGCCGGGTACCGGCGCGATCGCGAGAGCGGGCGCGACCGGCTCGACGTGCTCGTTGTCGTCACGTTCGAGGGCGAGCTGGTCGCGGCGCTCACCGCATTCATCGGCACCGGGGTACTCGCTCGCATTGCGCCACCGGGGACTCCAACCCGGGCCGATGAGTTCCGACCCTGAGACCGCTCTTAATCGATAGACGCGGTTCCCCCGAACACGGAGAAAAGGAGAAGAACTCGTGGGCGAGATCGTGATTAGCGAGAACGTCTCGCTCGACGGAGTCGTCGAGGACCCGGCCGGTGTGGAAGGGTTCGAGCGCGGCGGCTGGGTGGGTCGTATCGGCGACCGGGGTCGCGAAGAGGCGGCCAAGGTCCTGCTCGACGAGGCGCTGAGGGCCGAGGCCCAGCTGTTCGGTCGGCGGACCTACGAGTTCCTCGCTGCGCGGTGGCCGTCCAGGGGTGGCGAGCTGGCGGACAGGCTGAACAGCATGCCCAAGTACGTCGTTTCCTCGACCCTCGAGGATCCCGAGTGGGACAACTCGACGGTAGTGAAGGGCGACGTGATGAACGAGGTCTGGAAGCTGAAGCAGGAGCTGGATGGGGAAATCGTCGTCGCCGGGAGCATCCAGCTCGTACGCACGCTGATGGAGCACGACCTCGTCGACGAGCTGCGGCTGATGATCTACCCGGTCGTGCTCGGGGCCGGGGAGCGCCTCTTCATTGAGACCAGCGACCAAAAGCCCGTGCGCCTCGTCGAGGCCCGCACCGTCGACGACCTCGCCTACATCGCCTATCAACGATCCACACCCCAAAAATAGGAGCCAAGTGCGATGACGGATCACAAGATCGGCAGCCGCGAGGAGTGGCAGGCGGCCCGAGACGAATTGCTCGCCGAGGAGAAGGAACTCACACACCGCAGCGATGAGCTCGCCCGCAAGCGTCGCGAGCTGCCCTGGGTGCGGGTCGAGAAGGACTACCGCTTCGACACCGACGATGGCACCCGAACCCTGGCGGAACTGTTTGACGGCCGCTCGCAGCTGCTCATCTACTACTTCATGTTCGGACCGAGCTACCAGGCGGGCTGCCCGACCTGCTCCTCGATGGTCGATGGCTTCGATGGCCTCCTGCCGCATCTGCATGCCCGCGACCTGACCCTGCTGCTGGTTTCGCGAGCTCCGCTGGCGAAGCTTCAGGCGTACAAGCGGAGGTTGGGCTGGAACATCCCCTGGGTCTCCTCGGCGAACACCGACTTCAATTTCGACTTCGGCGCCTCGTATACCGAGGAGCAGATGCGCGAGCAGATGCCACCCGAGGACCAGCTGCCGCCGATCGCCGCTCAGAACGCGAAGGCGACCGGGACTAGCGTCCTCGAATACATATTGGAGATGTTTGGGGCGAGCGCCTTCACGCTCCAGAACGGTTCCGTCTACCAGAGCTATGCGACTACGGGGCGCGGCGTCGAGTTCCTGATGGACTACTACCCGATCCTGGACCGCGCACCGAAGGGGCGCGACGAGGGCGAGGCATGGCAAACCTGGATTCGCCGCCACGACGAGTACGCCTGAGGATTGACAACGTCGCGCTAATCAACCCGCCTAAGCACGCGAGTCCCGGACTAGCCGGTCATCACGTCACGCGCCTCGAGGACCTCGAACGGCGGGGGCTGCGCTCCCTCAGGCGGCGGGCCCATCACCTCGACTACGGCCGGGCCGAGGCGGCCGTTCAGGAAGCTCTCCCACTTCTCTTTGGACACCCAGATGTCGACGACCTTCATCTTGCCGTTGCCGGACTCGCCCCCGGCGTGCGCGATCAGCCCGTCCGGCACCTCGCCTCCGAGCTTCTCGTTCACCTGGTCGTACTGGTCAGTTGTCGCCTCGAACTCCTGGATCACGATCACGGCCATGCCGGTCTCCTTCCTTGTTGTTTGACTGTCGTGCCGATGCTGTCGCCGTGGGTATATATCGAAACTATCGACACGATCGTACTGATTTGATAGTGATTCAGGAGGAGGATGAGCAAGGCCGTCCGATGAGCCGGCGTTCCCCCGTCAGTCATATATCCAGTGGACCCTCGAATCCCTCGTAGTAAGCCGCTGATCCTCGTCGCGCTGCTCCTGGCGGCGTTCATGATCAACCTCGACACGACGATCGTCAACGTCGCGCTGCCGACGCTCGTCCGGGAGCTGCACGCCTCGACGGTCCAGCTCGAGTGGATCGTCGACGCCTACAACCTGATGTTCGCGGCATTCGTGCTCGCCGCCGGCAACCTCGGCGACCGGGTCGGCCGCAAGGGCGTGCTGCTCGCCGGGCTGGTCGTCTTCGGCGCCTCGAGCTTCGCCGGCGGGCTGGGGAACAGCCCCGGCGAGCTGATCGCGGCGCGCGCCGTGATGGGGCTCGGAGCCGCGCTGATCTTCCCGGCCACGCTCTCGCTGCTCACCAACGTCTTCACCGAGCGCGGCGAGCGCGCCCGGGCGATCGGGCTCTGGGGCGCGAGCACCGGGGTCGGGATCGCGGTCGGCCCGATCATCGGCGGCTGGCTGCTCGAGCACTTCTCCTGGCCGAGCGTCTTCTTCGCGCTCGTGCCGTTCGCCGCAGTCGCGGCGGTGCTGGTCGCCGTCGCCGTGCCGACCTCCCGCGATCCGGAGGCGCCTCCGGCCGACCGCCCCGGGCTGGTGCTGTCGACCGCGGCGATGGCCGCCCTGATCTACACGATCATCGAGGCGCCCAACCGTGGCTGGGCGGCCGGGCTCAGCATCGCCGGCTTCGTGGCCGCCGCCGTCCTTCTCGTCGCCTTCATCGCCTGGGAGCGCCGGGTCCAGGACCCGATGCTCGACATCGCCCTGTTCAGGAACCTCCGTTTCAGCGCGGCGAGCGCTGCGCTGACGATCACCTTCTTCTCCCTGATGGGGTTCATCTTCGTGATCACGCTCTACTTCCAGTTCCTGAAGGGATACGGGCCGCTCTCGACCGGCGTCAGGCTCCTGCCCGTCGCGATCTTGACCGGGATCACCTCTGTGCTCGGGACGAAGCTGGCGGTGCAAAGAGGGACGAAGCTGGTGGTCACGGGCGGAATGGTCTCCCTCGCGATCGGGCTCGCCTGGGCCTCCACCGCAGCGACCGGCAGCAGCTACCTGAAGATCGCCGGAACGATGGTCTTCATCGGCGCAGGAATCGGCCTGACCAGCGCGCCGGCGACCGAGTCGATCATGGGTGCGGTGTCCGCCGCCAAGGCGGGCGTCGGCTCGGCGGTCAACGACGCGACGCGCATCACCGGCGCGACCCTGGGCGTCGCCGTGATCGGCAGCATCTATGCCTCGATCTACGCCAGCCGCCTGTCGGAGTCGCTCCCGGCCGGACTCCCCGGTTCGATCGCGGACAGCGCGCAGCGCTCAGTCGGGACCGCGTTCGGGATCGCCGCCCATCTCGACGCCGCCGGGCAGCCCGGTCTTGCGCAGGGACTGCACGAGGCCGCCTCGAACGCCTTCTTCGACGGCTTCCAGATCGCGGTCCTGGTGGCTGTCGCGCATCACCCTCGTCGGCGCAGTGGCGGCGGCGATCCTGATCCCGAGTCAGCCGCCCGAGACGGCGTGCGTGGAGGTGGAGGAGCTCAGCGGGCCGCAGCTTTCGCCCCAAAGGCCTTGATGAACCGCTTCACCTCGGCCTTGGATCCCTCGAGCTCGATCTCCTTGGTCGGCAGCCGCCGGTTCTCGCGCGGGGAGGTGAGGAAGGCGGCCCATGCCTCCTGCGTCGCGTTCACCGTGACCGCGGCGCCCTTCTCCTCGCCGCGACTCAGCTCCCAGGCACCGTCCTTGGCTCGCAGGCTGTAGCTGTCCTCGCCCGGGAACCTCCAGGCCCAGACGAGCCCGTCGGGCGGCGCGGCAGAGTATCGATTCAGCCAGACCTTGGTCCCGATCATCACGGCATCGCAGTGGACGGGCTCATCCGGCCGCGGAGGCTCCTTGGCGTGCTCGATCCCCCAGAAGGTGAGCTCGTCGATCGCCGGCCCGAGATCGAAGCCGGCGTCGGTCAGCTGGTACCAGACCTCCCTCCCTCGGGTGGCTGAGCGGCGCGTGATGACCCCGGCCGCCTCGAGCCGCCGAAGCCGGTCAGTCAGCCGGGCCGGGGTGATCGGGTTGAGGCTGCGGGCGAGATCGGTGAACCGGCGCGGGCCCGGCAGCAGGTCGCGGACGATCAGCAGCGACCAGCGTTCGCCGAC